>NZ_LT800497.1:1888377-3159304 GCF_900166635.1 Oceanobacillus timonensis | reverse complement strand
GGCGGGGGCTTTTGGAGCAGTTGGTCAAAATTGCATCGGAGTTCAACGTATATTTATTGAAACTTCTGTATTCGATGAATTTGTTCGCAAATTTGTGAAGGAGACTAAGAAATATAAAACAGGTAATAAAAAAGATGAAACGACAGATATGGGACCATTGATTTCAGAAAGAGAAGCGATTCGCGTTGAGGAGTGGGTTCATGAGGAGCTGGAGGAAAATGCCATTTTACTCACTGGCGGAAAAAGGAACGGTGCATTTTATACCCCAACGGTATTAATGAATGTAGCGGCGGATGCAAAAATGGCAACAGAAGAGATTTTTGGTCCGGTAGTGCTTCTTTTTGAAGTAGAAAATTTGACGGAAGCCATTGAAAAAGCCAATCAAGTAAACTATGGGCTGCAAGCAGGCATTTTCACAAAAGATATTCATCTCGCTTTTCAAGCCATTCAACAATTGGAAGTAGGAGGCGTCATGGTTAATGATACCAGTGATTATCGAATAGATAGCATGCCTTTTGGCGGTGTGAAAGGATCTGGTTTAGGGCGTGAAGGGGTGAAATACACCATTCAAGAAATGACAGAACCCAAAGTAGTTCATTTTAAATTAGGATGAATGTTTGCATGAACTGAAAATGTGATTTGCAGGATAACCAATTATCAACTGGACTAAAGTGACACGTGCTTGCTTATTTTGAGAAATATTTTGCTTATTATATCGATTGAGGAGTAAGAATAACATGTTTCCAAGGAGGAATTTAAAATGAAACAAATGATAAAAAAGAATCCATTACAAGAAGAATTGACGGAACTGGATAAAAAGCATTTTATCCATCCCACGTCTAACATGAAACAGTTGCAGGAGGAAGGGCCGTCCTTTATTTTTACGGAAGGCGATGGCATTTATTTAAAAGATATTGAAGGCAGAACACTCATGGATAGTTTATCATCCCTGTGGAATGTGAACATCGGGCATGGCAGAAAGGAACTTGGAGAGGCTGCGAAAGCACAGATAGAAAAACTGGCGTTCACATCGACGTTCAGCAACTGGAGCCACGAGCCGGCTATTCGGCTTGCAGCCGAGATTGCCAAATGGACGCCAGGTGACTTAAACGCAACGTTTTTTACTTCTGGTGGATCGGAAGCAAATGACACAGCCTTTAAAACAGTACGTCATTATTGGAAAATAAAAGGGCATCCTGAAAAGAAAAAAATTATTTCTAGAAAAAACTCCTATCATGGAGTGGCGATGGGTTCTACAAGTGCTACTGGAATCCCGGAGTTCCATACATTTACAGAATCGATTGCTCCTGATTTTTATTATGTAGACAGTACAATCGAATCATTAACAGAGCTTATTGAAAAAGAAGGGGCAGATTCCATTGCTGCGTTTATCTCCGAACCAGTTCAGGGATCAGGCGGGGTCAATTTACCAAGTGACGGATATTTTGAAGAAGTTCGTAAAATCTGTGATGAACATCATATTTTGCTTATTTCTGATGAAGTAATTTGTGGGTTTGGCAGAACAGGAACCCATTTCGGGATGGAGAATTTCGGAATTATACCGGATATTATTACAATGGCTAAAGGAGTAACAAGTGGCTATGCTCCGCTTGGCGGAATGATTATTTCCGAGAAACTGCATCAAGAAATTTATGAAAAGGCAGAGGGGAACTTTTGGCATGGGTACACGTACAGTGGTCATCCAACAGCTGCTGCAGTAGCATTAAAAAACTTAGAGACTATAAAAAATGAAAACTTAATTGATAACGTAAATAGAATGGGAGATGAAATGTTAAAAGGATTCAAATGGATCCAGGAACAAAATAAGCAAGTGATTGATGTTAGAGGGATTGGTTTATTAGGTGCCATTAGTATCGATAGAAAATCAGCGGATGTGGCTCCAATTGGACCTAAAATCGTTGCCGAAGCATTAAAAAGAGGTTTAATTTGCCGTTCGGTCGTATATGATGGGCAAGATACGTTGGCATTTGCTCCACCATTTGTCATCAATAAAAAACAAATGGATGAGATGATTACCATTGTTGATGAATCTATTCGGGCCGTGAATTAGAATGAAAAACACAGGTGGAGTTCCTTTATGCTCCCCTGTTTTTTCTCATATAGAATAACATTTTCTAATGAACTATTTTCATAGGTGACTATTTTTATAATGTAAGGTATAATTTTCCTCAATCATATTTTTCTTTATACGTGATGTGAGGTGTTGTAATTCTAAAATAAAAGATGGGAGAGCGTATATCATTGGAAGCCGCCCCTTATGGCTGGAGAGCGAAAATAGGATTAATTTACATTGCTTCCGCTTACGCTATGGAAGTAGAGTTTAACCAGATGGCGCCGCCAGGAGTAACAACCCACACGACAAGAATAGCTTTATGCGAGCAGCCAGAGCAATTTACTGTCAGCGATTTGTCAAAGCTTGGCAAAGACGCCCTAGCAGCAACGAAACTGCTTGCACAAGCTCCGTTAAGCTCCATTGCTTTTGGATGTACGAGTGGAAGCTTTATAAATGGTTTTGCGTATGACAAAGCATTTATTCATCAGATGGAAGCAGTTGCTAATATTCCGTGTACAACGACAGCGAATGCAGCTCTAGAAGCACTTCAATCGCTTCATATCAAAAAAGTAGCCATTGCGACACCTTATGAAAAAGATGTCAATGACTTGGCATATCAGTATTTTACGGATGGTAACTTGCAGATCACCAACATGACAGGCTTAGGTATAACGAATGATTACCAAATCTCAACATTAGATACCAATGCAATATATCAGATGGCTATGAAGGTGAATACAGAGGATGCAGAAGCAGTATTCCTTTCCTGTACGGGTCTTTCGGCAGCCAATATCATTCATATGTTAGAAGAAGACCTTCAAAAACCGGTCATTACTTCTAATCAAGCGACCTTTTGGTATGCATTAAAATTGAGTAAAGTAAATGCCAAGATAAAAAACTTTGGACAGCTGTTTGAAAGCTAATAAGGAATATATTTTTGAAAGCGTATACAAGGGAAGGAGGCATGATGATGCGTATTTTACGCAGGATTGATGAGATTTGGGAGAAGATAGAGGCGGGAATATTAAGTATTACAATCATCTCCATTAGTTTGATGTTAGTAGGTAATACCATAAGTCGTTATTTTTTTAGCAAAAGTTGGCCATTCACGGAAGAATTGGGGAAGGTGGGAATTATTATACTTACATTCATGGGGCTCGGTTATGCTGCGCGGAAAGGGATGCATATCGAGATGTCCGGGTTTTATGATTTAATGTCTGAAAAGGCACAAAGAATTTTGGGAATATTCATTAATTTGATATCTGCTCTTGTATTGGTTTTTTGCACGTATTTAGGTATGAAGTATATTCAACATTTATATACATTAGGTCAAGTATCGACTATTTTAAGAATACCCTTGTATCTCACCATGATGTTTGTTCCAATCGGTTTCTTCTTAGCGAGTATCCGTTATTTTGTTAATTTTGGGAAACGGATGAAAGAAAACGTTCAAGATAGTGTATAACGAAGAGATGCTGAAATACTTTTGAAAAGGAACAATAACGGAGAACGGGGGTATAGAGAACCATGTGGCTTATTATCATCTTATTATTTATTATGTTATTTTTAAATTTCCCCATTATGATTGTTCTGCTCGTGCCTACTTTATTATTGATGCTGTTTTTTACGCCGAATATCGATATGGCTATGTTTGGCCAGGTGATGACAAGCAGTATTGAATCGTATGTATTACTGGCTATACCAATGTTTATATTTGCAGCAGATATCCTTGTTGAAGGGAAAACAGCGAATCGGTTATTAGATTTTGTTAAGGATATGTTCGGGCATATCCGTGGAGGAACGGGCATTGTTGCAGCAGCAACAAGTACGATGTTCGGATCCGTATCTGGTTCTTCACAGGCCACGATTGCTGCCATTGGAAAGCCAATGCGAAAAAGAGCTTTAGAATATGGATATAAAGACTCGCATATCACGGGCTTAATTATTAACTCCGCAGGCATTGCCATTTTAATACCGCCAAGTATCGTCATGATTTATTATGGCATGCTCACAGGAACATCGGTAGGTGATTTGTTCATCGCCGGAATTATTCCGGGTTTCATCATCTTTTTGAGTTTTTCTTTATGGGAGTTCTTTATTGCCATCAAAAAGGACATCCCGGTTGAGCCTAAAGCATCTTGGAGACAGCGCTGGTCTTCTTTCAAAAGCGCCATTTTAACATTTGGGTTCCCGATATTAATTTTGGGAGGCATTTATACCGGGATGTTTAGTCCGACAGAAGCGGCTGCGTTTTCCGTGCTTTATGCAGCTCTTTTAGAACGCGTTATTTACCGATCTATTCAATGGAAAGATATGTACCGAATTGCTGTATCAACTGGAATTGTAACGAGTATTGTATTTATTTTACTAGCAGTTGGCGGCGTTTTTTCTTGGATTATTTCTTATTTAAGAGTTCCGCAAATGTTAACAGAAACCGTATTGAGTTCCAACCCTTCTCAACTGGAAATACTACTCATTATGTCGTTGTTTTTCTTAGTATCTTGTATGTTTGTCGATTCATTGGTAGCCATAGCAATATTGACACCTATCTTTTTTCCAATTGCTGTGACGGCAGGGATTCACCCTGTAGCCATTGGAATCTTAATTACGATGCAAGCAACACTTGGTACAGTAACGCCTCCATTCGGGGTTAATATATTTACCGCTTGTGCTATATTTAAAAAACCTTATTTAGAAGTAGTTAAAGGCGTCATTCCGTATATTATTATCTTTATGGTGACCAACCTATTACTGATTTGTTTTCCGGAAATTATTATGATTTACCAAAATATTTTAGGCTTATCGGAAGGAGGTTCATGATTACCTTATTTACATATGGTGATGTTTTTTTTGAGAGGTATCTCAGTTTTGATGATAAAAGGAATACGTCAAAGGGAGGGGAAGTAATTTGGGTAGGAAAAAGAGATTCTATTTGCTTTTTTTCATCGTTATAACGTTTAGTATTTTAGCGGCATGCAACAAGGACGGAATGCGTAGTGAAGCAAGTTCGGGCGGTGAAGAAATGACATTAAAATTTGCCCATGAAGAAGGCCAGGGAGACGTGCAGGACTTATATGCCAATAAGTTTAAAGAAGTCATCGAGGAAAAAACAAATGGAAGAATAAAAGTGGATGTGTATACAGGAGGTACACTTGGAACAAGTATTGACATCTTACATTCCTTACAAACTGGTGCCATCGATCTAGCAATTACATCCCCTGGTTTCTCTGGAGATGTGATACCTGAATCTCAAATTATGTCTATTCCCTTTTTATTTTCTGATAACTTAGAGGTCAATAAAAAAGTATTAAAGGAAAGTGAAGCATTAAATGGTTTACTCGCAAATAAATATGAAGAAATCGGTATCATCCCTTTTCATTTCTGGCTGGAAGGATTTATGTATTGGTCTGCTAATCAAGCAATTACTGCTCCTGATGATATGAATGGAGTTAAGATGAGAACCATGCCAACAAACTTAATTATAAAGTCATATGAACTGATGGGAGCTACTCCGACAACAACGGATTCTGGTGAGATATATACAATGCTGCAAACAAATGGCATCGACGGACAAGAAAATCCGCTGTTTTATATTGTCAACGGTAATTTCCTGGAAGTGCAAGATTATTTAATGGATACGAAACATCATATTTATACAACGGCAACCGTTTCGAATCAAGCATTTTTTGAAGGCTTACCGGAAGAAGACCAACAGGTTATTCAGGAAGCTATCCATGAAGTGAACGATTGGTCTTTTGATATGCAGGATGAGGAAGCAGAAAAAGCACTTGAAGTAGCGGAGGAAGATGATATCGAAATTATGGAGCTGACATCTGAGCAAAGAGAAGCATTCAAAGAGGTATCATTACCGATTCGTGAGGCATATAAGGAAGAAAGTGATGACGCAAAAGAAATGATTGAATTGCTTGAAAAAGAAATAAAAGAAGCTGAAACGGAGTTGGCAGAATAAATCTATATTGAAAAATAATTGAAAATTATATTTTTTTCACACTTTGATAAGGAGTCTAATCTCATTGACTGCACCATTTGAATTGGGCTTCTTTTTTCGTGATTTGATTTTGTTTTTAGTACTTCTGTGAAATAGAAAATGATAAAAATCTTCATTGGAATTTTAGAAGGGACTGATAATATGTTAAACTTTGCGAAAACAGAATATCAAACAAGATTGAAAAAAACAAAGCAAAGCATGGAAAAGCAGGGAATAAATGTTTTGTTAATCACAGATCCGGCAAATATCAGTTATTTGACTGGGTTTAATGCATGGTCATTTTATGTACATCAATTGCTAATCATTATAGATCAAGAAACAGAACCCATTTGGGCAGGGCGGGGAATTGACGCCAGTGCAGCCAAAATCACTACGTGGTTAAGTGCGGATAATATTCTTCCTTATTCAGATGATCATGTTCAATCCACAGAAAAACATCCAATGGACTTTGTAGCCGGCATTTTAAAAGAAAAGGGCCAATCCAATAAGACGATTGCAGCCGAATTTGATGCATACTATTTTACTGCGAGAAATTATCTCCAACTTACGCAGCAGCTTCCTGACGCTACTTTTGTAGATGGAACAACACTTGTAAATTGGATTCGGATTATTAAGTCTAAACAAGAAATAGAGTATATTAAACGAGCTGCGACAATTGTGACAGAAACAATGTACAAAGGAATTGAGCGAATTAAAGCCGGCGTGAGAGAATGTGACGTCGTGGCAGACATTTTCCATAAACAAATTTCAGGAACAGAAGAATTTGGCGGTGATTATACGTCGATTGTTCCGTTATTACCTTCAGGCGAAAAAACATCTGCATGCCACTTAACGTGGACAGATGAAGTTTATAAAGAGGGCGATCCTGTTGTTTTAGAACTGGCCGGGTGCCATAAACGTTACCATTCTCCGCTTGCAAGAACTCTAGTAATAGGTAAACCGACTTCTGAAATGGAAGAATTAGCAGATGTAACGATAGAAGGGATAGAAGCGGCGCTTGATGTTATTAAACCTGGCGTTACATGTGAAGAAGTAGAACTGGCATGGAAAAGGTCGATTGAAAAAAGAGGCTTTGAAAAAGAGTCACGGCTGGGTTATTCGACCGGACTAAATTATCCGCCGGATTGGGGAGAGCACACAGCAAGTCTGCGATCTGGAGATCAAACGGTGTTACAACCAAACATGGTTTTTCATATGATTCCTGGAATTTGGATGGATACTTACGGGATAGAAATAAGTGAAACATTTCGTGTTACTGAAAACGGGGTAGAGGTGCTCGCGAATGTGGAACGAAAGTTATTTATTAATTAATAGGAAACATTTTCCTTATTGAAATGATCAATTTTAACAGCAAGGTATAAGGAAAGGAATCTTTGAGTGTACTTTCTTCATTCTTCAATCTTAGGAAGATTTTTAACGAATAAAAGAGCTTGCTAAAGATGTTTAGCAAGCTTTTTACATTAATGTATGTATTGATTAATTGGGTCAATAATGGTAAAATATAAAAGTTAAAGAGATGATTAACAATATAAATATATGCAGTATAATTATACACTTTAATAATGAGGTTGTCAATATATTTTTTTGGGGTTAAGGAGGAAGTTGATGGATAAGCAAAGTAATAGTCATGAATTTGAATATCAGCGACTGGAGAAGGTTTTAAATATAATTGATGAGAAACAAAATGCTTTGAAGGAACAATCCTCCAAGGTGAAAGAAGATGTCGTTGAATTACGTAAAACATTCTGGGATGATATTACGGTCAATATGGATGAAATGGACGACATTATTGAGACGCAAGAAAGTATTAAGCAGCAATCCAATATTCTTGCGCAAAAAGAACGCCATTATGGAAAGAATTATCAGCGAATGAAACAGTTGGAGCGGTTAAAAAATCAGCCTTATTTCGGAAGAGTTGATTTCCAGGAAGAGGGCAGTGAAGATATCGAAAAAATTTATATTGGAACTTCCTCTTTAATGGATGAAGAAGATAGAGACTTTTTGATTTATGATTGGCGTGCTCCGATTTCGAGTATCTATTATGATTATGCTCCTGGTCCGGTGGAATATCGGACAGAGGAAGAAACCGTTCAAGGTGACATGCGGTTAAAACGTCAATATATGATTCGTAATGGGAAGATGAAAGGCATTTTTGATACATCGGTTACCATTATTGATGAGATGCTTCAGGAAAGTCTAAGCGAGGCAGCTGATACGCAAATGAAATCGATCGTTTCGACGATTCAGCAGGAACAAAATGCAGTGATCCGTCACCGCGGCAGTAAAATACTTGTTGTACAAGGAGCGGCTGGAAGCGGAAAAACATCAGCAGCATTGCAGCGGATTGCGTATTTACTATATCATCACCGGACTAATCTAACCGCGAACCAGGTATTATTATTATCACCGAATGATTTGTTTACAAGTTATGTATCCAATGTTCTGCCTGAATTGGGAGAGGAGCCTGTGAACCAGCAGACGTTCCATCAATTTGTGGTAAATGGTATGGACAATGCATTGCATGTAGATACACCTTTTGAACAAATCGAAAAACTGATGCGTCTCGAGGAGAATGAGCAGCAAGCACAGATGGAAGCAATTCAGCATTTCTCCAGTGTTACTTTTATGGATGAAATAAAGTGGCATTTAGAGAAAATAAATCAATCCAATCTTACTTTCCGTTCCATCCGTTTTCGGAATGAATTGCTTATCGATAAGACAGAGATTGAAGCTTATTTTGCGTCTTTAGAAAAAGACATGCGGCTTCCCAATAAAATGGAACAGGTCAGAAAATGGCTCTTGCAGCGTGTCCGTGCATTTCAGAAAGAAGAAATGGAAAAAGACTGGGTTCTCGATCAGATGCAGCTGTTAAGTAAAGATGATTATGCGAAAGCTTATCATGAAGCAGAACAAGAACAGGGAGAAAGCAGTATACAGGATGAAGAAAAGGTATTGAGAGAGAAAATTATCCGAAAAGCATTTGCCCCTTTGCAAAACATGATACGTCAAAACCGTTTCGTCAATACGTTTAAAATGTATATGGATCTGATAGCGGAATTGAATGGCAGTGGTGCTGTTCAGGAGTATAAACTGAACGCTATTAAATTGCTCCGGAAAAAACAGCTTCCATGGGAACTGGCTACGGCTTATAACTTTTTCAAAGGGGAAATAATAGGGCATGAAGTCACCCGTCCTGTTCATTTAATTGTCATAGATGAAGCGCAGGATTATACGCCTTTTCAATTTGCTTATTTACGGCATCTTTATCCTTTTGCCAGCTTTACATTGCTTGGGGATGTAAACCAGGCCATTTATTCCTATGCGTCCAAGGAGAACCCTATTCAAGAAAATGTCTCGTTGGAAGAAAGTGTTGAGCGGATTGTATTAACGAAAAGCTATCGTTCTACAAAGCCAATTGCCGATTTCACAGCTTATTTTTCGCCAAGTGATCAACCGATAGAAGCCTTTGAACGCAGTGGTCCGCTTCCAGAGGTTATCCGTCTGACAAAGTCTATTTCTGAAAAAGATGCCTTGCTTCATAAAATAGAGGAGAAGCAGCAGGCAGGGCATGAAACGATTGCTATTATAGCGAAAACAGCCGATGCCTGTCGTAAGATATATCAGCAGCTGAACAAAGAAATAGATGTTAAACAGATTAATGAAAACACCAAAACATATCAAAAAGGTGTTGTCATCGTTCCGATTTATTTGGCGAAAGGAATTGAATTTGATGCGGTGATTCTTGCGGATGCTTCCAGTGAAGTGTACTCGCATCCAGCAGATAAATATTTGCTTTATACAGCATGCACCCGTGCGATGCATGATTTAACCGTGTTTTATACAGCAGAGATGTCGCCGTTCCTGAGCGATGTTCCTAAAGAGAAATATAGGTATGCGACGATTGTGGAACGGTGAGTGGAAGGAAGTAAATGTGTAATTATTATCTTCCTGATCAAAGAACGAAATGGAAAAGATGAACAGCAGAAAGAAGAGGATATGGAATTTATATCTTCTTCTTTTTGCTATTATTAATATTCAGTTTAATTTTTATCAATTTCAATGACTTTTACTGAAGTCTATACAGCATAGATGTACTAATTACCCCATGACAATTAAAGCTACTTCAGATATTTTAACAGTACGATTTTTAGTATTTTATTCAGCATTGAAACTATTTTTTACATTTTTTTAATGCTATTTGTCAAGATAAAAACGATACCGATAATGATACCGGAAATAAAACCACCAAAGTGTGAAGCTACACTAACACCTTTAGCAAAAAAAGTTAGTAAAAAGCCAATAGTAATAAAAACTAATAAAGCAGACCTTGATTGTTTATCTATCAGCTTTTTCTTGAAACAGATAATAGACAGGTATAGCCCAAAAATACCATAACCAAATCCTGAAGCGCCAACAACAGGGCCGCTACTCATTATTATAATTGCTATTGCACTGCCAATAATAGTAAAAAAGAATAATATGACATATTTGAGTTTCCCTACACTTTTCTCAATAGGCGGGTTTAGAATAATAATTGCTACCATATTAAAAGCGAAATGCGCAAATGAAACATGTAAAAATGCATAGCTTAACATACGGTAATATTCGTTTTGATGTATATATTCCAGTGATATTCCACCTAATCTATTGGATACTTCCCCATCTAATAAACCACCGATAAGGGATGTGTATATGAATGCAAGCGTATTTAATAAGACAATAAATGAGGTTATTGGATACTTTGATAAAAATTCTTTAAAACTTTCACTTCTAATGAAGATCATTATATACAATCCCTTACCTTTTGTTTTAAATAACTTTGTTTTAATGCTAATAAAAGGTGTGATATTAGATGCAGTAATTACTATTTCACGTATACATTAATAAAAATATAATCATTAAATAGCATTTTGTCTATATAATCGGAATATTCCGATTATATTTTTGGTAATTTCTCAAAAAATTAACAACCTAATAAAGGTGATTCTATCCATTTGGGAAATATATCATTATACTGAGATTCTTGTAATGAATGTTTGCTGTTATTTTATCAAAAACGGTTTTGTATTTGTAGTTTTCATTTTAAAGAAAAGAGACTGTTTCACAATGAATCACCTGATTGTGAAACAGTCTCTGCTTTTATTGAAAATCATTCGTTTCAAAAAGGTCAATCAACTCAACATCCGGATTTTTGTCCTTAAACCAGTTTAATGCAAATTCATTTCGGAACAGTACAAGCGGCTGATCATAACGGTCGCGGGCCAGTAAGTTCCCGGAATCAAATAGGGAAGGGTCTGCCTGTTCCGGCTTCAGCCATCTGGGTATACGTTCTCCGATAGGTTCCATGGTTACCTCGGCGTTGTACTCATTCTCCATGCGATACGTGAACACCTGATATTGGAGTTCTCCGACAGCGCCTAAAATAAAGGAATCTGTTAAATAATCCCGGAACAACTGAATAGCGCCTTCCTGAACAAGCTGTTCAATCCCTTTACGAAATTGTTTCGACTTCAGGGCATTTTTCGCCATTACTTTTTTGAAGATTTCTGGCGGGAACTGCGGCAATTCATCAAATTCATATTTTTCTTTGCCGGTAAGCAGGGTATCTCCAATTTGATAAGCATTTGGATCATAAATACCAATAATATCGCCGGCATAGGCTTCTTCGAGTGTTTCCCTGGAAGAGGCAATCATCTGCTGTGATTGCGCCAGCTTTAATTCTTTTCCGGTCCGGGCCAGTGTGACACTCATGCCGCGGGTGAATTTTCCCGAACAAACACGTAAAAAGGCAATCCGGTCTCGGTGAGCAGGGTTCATATTAGCCTGAATTTTAAAGATAAAGCCCGAAAAATCTTCTTCTTCCGGTTTCACGGCACCTTTCGTCGACTTACGTGGTGTCGGACTTGGCGCTAAGCGGATAAAAGAATCAAAAAAGGTTTGCACACCGAAAGGCGAAAGGGCGCTTCCGAAGAAAACGGGGGTTAATTCACCGTTTAAGATAGCCTCTTCAGAATACGTATTTCCAGCTTCTGCTACTAATTCGAGTTCATTCATCGCATCTTGGTACGTTGCGCTTTCCGTTAATTCCGGATGATTTTCTAAATCCGTATAAGGGATATAACTTTCTTCTTCACCTGGATGGTGCTGTACAAATTGCTCATTCTCCCGGTCAAAAATGCCGAGGAAGCCTTTGCCCATACCAGCAGGCCAGTTCATTGGGTACGTATCAATCTCCAATACTTCTTCCAGTTCTTCCAATAAAGCAAGCGGCTCTTTTCCTTCACGGTCCAATTTATTCATAAACGTAAAGATAGGAATACCGCGCATACGACAAACTTTGAATAGCTTGATTGTTTGTGCTTCAATCCCTTTCGTTGAATCAATAATCATTACCACACTGTCTACAGCGGTCAGGGTCCGATACGTATCCTCACTGAAATCTTCGTGCCCTGGCGTGTCTAAAATATTGATATGAAACCCTTCATATTGAAAGTTCATCACGCTGGATGTCACGGAAATCCCGCGCTGCTTCTCGATTTCCATCCAGTCAGATGTAGCGAATTTGCCAGATTTTTTTCCTTTTACGGTTCCGGCAGAACGAATAAGATTACCATATAATAGTAACTTCTCCGTCATGGTTGTTTTCCCGGCATCGGGGTGCGAGATAATCGCAAATGTTTTTCTTGTCTGTACTTCTTCTTGAATTGACATGGTGAAATCCTTTCTATAATAGACTGATTCACGATGAATAAACGATCCAGTAAGTTTATTATGGAATCAGGAACTATGTTTAAAATCCGCATTTGTTTATTAGATGTTCATGCGTTCTTGCATTATAATAGACAACAGTTATATCATACTACAAATGCACCTCTTTCGTGAAATGAAAATGGTGTATAAGCTGAAATAAAACAATGGCAGTATGAGAAATGAAAGAAAAGGTCGTGCGAAAAAATGGGATGGATATCCAGACAGGAAATCAAAGAACGATGCGGCGAATTATCGTATAAATATGGAGAACGTCTGTGGGAAAAAGGAAACGTGCAAATCACTTTTTTGGACCAGCAGATAATTGGAACAGTAAGATCAACAGATGATTTTCATATTACGCTGACATATCGGAATAATAAAATAGAGAGTGCTGCATGCAGCTGTCCGAAACTTGGTTCTTATCATTTGGACTGTCAACATATTGCTGCGGTTTTAATCAGTATCCATGAAACGGGAGAACCGGAAACTAATAACCAGGCGTTAACAGGAAAAGCAGATAGAGAATATCGGCATCGCGGCTACTTTGAAACAAGGCAGGCCATTCCGGTGCAATTTTATCTGCACATACCAGCGGAACAAGGGCGGAAAGCAATGCAAATGGCTGTGGAAATAAACGGGACATGGATGGATGACATCACTGTGTTTTTGGAAGCATTGAAGGATGGTACACGTTTTTCGGTTAAGGATGATATATACGATGCAGGTGCCTTTTATTTTGAAGATGACAGTAATCAAGTGTTAGAACAGCTGATTCATATTTATAAGGATCAGCAAATGATTGGAGCGGATTTTACAGAATATACAAGCTGGCTTCCTGTACCGGCAACAGCTTGGGAACGCATGGAAAAGTGGCTGTCTACAAGCGCATTTGTTTCTCTCTATATGGAAACATCTGCGTATCATAAGCAGCCATTATACTTTTATGATGCATTGCCGCCATTTTCGTTTCGAATCGATCAATCCGGAGCTTCTTATTCGATTACCTTTCAAGAAAGAAGTGAGACGATTTTCTTAATGCCCTATCAGTTGATTTATCAGAATGGATCGTTGTATTTATTGACGGAAGAAGAAAAAAAGCTGATAACATTATGTGAACAATTATGGAAAGGCCAAGCGCAAACCATTGATATCAGCAGAGAACAGATGGTTTCTATTTCAGCACTTTTAGAACGTGTTGGGGAAGTAGAAGATACCACTGGCATGCTAAAAGACTTACACCAGCCGCTCAAAGCAAGTATTTATATCGATCGTGTTCATAATCGGCTTTTAGCCGGGGTGGAATTTCAATATGGAGATAAAAAGATAACCCCATTTGAAAAAACAACGATGGTCCGCAGGGACAGAGAGCAGGAAGCAGAAATCGTTGCTTTTTTGGAAAAAAGCGGTTTTGTGAATGCTGAGGGCAGTTTTATCCTGCAAAATGAGCAGCTGGAATATGATTTTTTATACCATCAGTTACCTGCATTGTATCAGATGGCGGATGTTTTTGTTACCAATGCGGTGCGTAACCAAATCAGCAAGAAGCGTTTTCAGCCGACGATCCGTGTCAAACATAAACGGGACAGAACAAATTGGCTTTCTTTTTCCTTTCAGATAAAAGGGTTTTGGGAAGAAGAAGTTCGGCAGATTTTGGAAGCGATGGAAGAAAAACGACCGTATTATCGTTTGAAGGACGGCTCTTTTCTCACGTTAGAAACAGAGGAAATCAAAGAATTGGAAAAGGATCTGCTCTCTGTGTCTATGACGCCCTCTGAAATGCTGGAGGAAATTGAATTATCGCTGAAGGATGGGTTGTCTTTTGCCAACCGAATGGAAGATAACGGTTATATAGCAGATGGAACGGCCGCAAAGAAAATGATTCATGAGATTCAAATGCCGGCCAAGGAGAAATATCCAATCGCAGCGGAGATGGAGTCTGTGTTAAAACCATATCAACAGGATGGTGTCTGCTGGATGTTGGCGGTAGCTGAAGCTGGTCTGGGCGGTGTATTAGCAGATGAAATGGGACTAGGGAAAACCGTGCAGGCTATTGCTTTTTGTATAACAAAACATCGGCAGCAGACAGAGGGAAAAACACCAATTCTTATCGTCTGTCCGACGTCGTTATGTCACCAATGGAAGCAAGAATGGGAATGGTTTGCCCCGTCTTTTTCTGTTGGGATTATGGAAGGGACAGTCAAGGAAAGAAACCAGAAAAAGAAAATATGGCAAGCATGCGATGTATGGATTATTTCTTATGGGGTGTTGAAAAATGAAATCGATTGGTTGAAGAAGAAGGTTGCTTTTCAAACGATTATTTTTGATGAGGCGCAAACCTTTAAAAATCCGGCAACGCAGGTATTTCGTACAGTAAAGAAATTAACTGCCGATTATCAGTTTGCATTAACAGGAACGCCATTAGAAAATAAAATAGAGGATTTATGGTCCGTTTTTCATGTTGTCTTTCCGGAATTACTTGGCGGCTTAAAGGATTTTGCAGAGCTTACTAATCAGCAGGTGTTACGAAGAGTGCACCCATTTATGCTGCGGAGAGAGAAAAAAGATGTGCTGCAAGATATGCCGGCAAAAACAGAATATATTGAACGAGTGCCGTTAACGGAAGAGCAAAAACAACTTTATATCTCCTATTTGTCTAAATTAAAGCATCCGAAATGGAAACACCTGGATCAAGAGACCATTCGTAAAAACCGGATCCGGATACTGGCCGGATTGACAAGATTAAGGCAAATTTGTTGCGATCCGGGACTATTTGTCCGCGATTATCAAGGCGAATCAGCCAAACGCAAACGATTAATGGACATTGTGAAGGACGCTAAACGCTCCGGGAAACGCATGTTGATTTTTTCCCAGTTTACGCAAATGCTGCAGCGTATTGGTGAGGAATTAAGAATAGAAGACATTTCCTATTTCTATTTGGATGGACAAACTCCGGCAGAGGAACGGTTACAAATCTGCCGCTCATTTAATCAGGGGAAAAATGATATTTGTCTTATATCCCTGAAAGCAGGCGGAACTGGACTAAATTTAGTAGGTGCGGATACGGTTGTTTTATATGATACATGGTGGAATCCGGCCGTAGAGGACCAGGCGATTGACCGGGCACACCGGATTGGTCAGACTGAGGATGTTACTGTCATCCGTATGCTGGCAGAGGGAACCATTGAAGACAAAATGTATGAGCTGCAGCAGAAAAAGAGACAACTGATTGGGGAAATGATACAAACCAAAGATTTGTGGAATAATCAGCTCACAGATGAAGATGTCGTGCATTTATTACAGGGGGCGCTGGATTAAGGCTTTTCCTGCATAAAAGGAGATACGCCATCTTCTCCTTTTGTGTATTACAAGCTTGACGTTTTGCTGAATACATGATTATGTTTAAGAAGAAAGATTACATTTTGCATACAAGGGAGGCTGCTTTTAATGGTGACATCTAAAGAAATAATAGAACTCACCTCTGCTTATGGCGCAGATAACTATTATCCATTACCGGTTGTTGTTTCAGAAGCAGAGGGCGTTTGGGTGAAAGATCCTGAAGGAAATAAATACATGGATATGCTAAGTGCTTACTCCGCTGTTAATCAGGGACATAGGCATCCCAAAATCATTCAGGCGCTGAAAGATCAGGCAGATAAAGTCACACTTACTTCAAGAGCTTTTCATAATGAACAATTAGGGCCTTGGACAGAGCGCCTTGCCAAATTAACAAAAAAAGATAAAGTATTACCGATTAATACGGGAGTAGAAGCAGTCGAAACCGCGATAAAAGCTGCCCGCAGATGGGCTTATGAGAAAAAAGATGTTGATGATAACCAAGCAGAGATTATTGCTTGCAAAGGGAATTTTCATGGCAGAACAATGAATGCGATTTCATTATCGGATGATCCTGGTGCAACAACCAATTATGGTCCGTTTGTTCCTGGCATTTATAAAATCGATTATGGAGATATTCAGGTATTAAAAGAAACAATCACACCCAATACAGCAGCAATTATCATCGAACCTATCCAAGGGGAAGCGGGGATTCTGATTCCGCCGGATGGTTATTTGCAGGAAGTGCGGAAATTGTGTGATGAAGAAAACATATTATTTATTGCTGATGAAGTGCAGACTGGATTGGGTCGCACCGGGAAGATGTTTGCATGTGATTGGGAAAATGTGGAACCTGATATATACGTCATGGGAAAAGCGTTAGGCGGAGGCGTCATGCCGATCTCTGCCATTGCAGCGAATAAAGAGATTATGGATGTATTCACACCAGGTTCCCATGGATCGACATTTGGAGGAAACCCACTGGCTTGTGCTGTTTCCATGGCTGCTTTAGATGTGATTGAAGAAGAAGAACTTACTGATAAATCCCTTGAATTAGGCGAGTACTTTGCAATCGAATTAGCTGCCATCAAACACCCTGATTTAAAGGAAGTCCGGTCCAGGGGATTGTTTATCGGTATGGCGTTTCATAAACCTGTCCGGGCAATATGTGAAGCATTGAAAGAAAATGGTATCCTTTGCAAAGAAACACATGAAACCACCATCCGTTTTGCGCCGCCATTAGTTATTACTAAAGCAGAACTGGACTGGGCATTGGATAAAATTAGAAAAGTAATACGAGAAAATTAACAATTCGGAGCTCCAATGAGTATTCATTGGAGCTTTTATCTATGTTGAAAAACTCCTTTTTCACTATACCTCATGAATTCCCAGACAGTGCCAGTATGATAAGCAGGGATGGAGCAAAAGATAAGGTGTGAGGAGGTGAGAAGCAATGAAAACACTACACGCGATTGCAGTTACTTTATTGATTATCGGCGCTATTAACTGGGGATTAATTGGCTTTTTTCAATTTGATCTGGTGTCAGCTATTTTTGGTGGGCAGACCGCAGTCCTTTCTCGAATTATTTATGGGCTTGTTGGGATTAGTGCGATTTATTATCTTACTACGTTATTTTCCGGAATGGGAGACCCTGTGGAGGATACGGATAATTTACGACCAGGCTTCCAGACAGAATTTAGTGAGGAACATGGAATTGAAGAGGAAATTGAAGATAGATCGTAAAAGCAAACAAGGATGTCATTTTCTGCCTGCCAGGGTTTAAATAAAACAGCTGGTACCTGGAAAATACAAACGGCATTTCTGTGGAGGAGGGGAAGACTCCTTAGAAATGCCGTTTTTTCACAATGGGGAAAGGAGAACCCCAAGGAATGCCGTTTCACTTTATTTAAACTGTTATATGCTCTAAATCTGCTTTGGTCTCCACAAATTGTTTGCGTTCCTGAGGCGTAGGGAGACGACAGCTTTGCTTTTTGCCAAACCATTTATGCCTGTTGCGTGCTATAAAATCATACACTGCGTCCCGGATAGAATAAGGCAGCATTTTGCCGGCAGTCAGTAATTTCCAAGGTAGCGGCAGCTTTTGCAGTACGTTTAAAGCTGCATCTGACTTCATGCAAATTTTTTCGCCGTCAATAAACAGCACACTGTCGAGATCATCCGGAACACGGTACTTCTCTCTGATAAATTCCCCGGCTTCGCTTTGCAGGGAAGTAAAAAGAAATTGGTTTTCTTGATCTTTATTCAGGATAAACTGCACGAAACTATCGCATACGTTACATTCACCGTCAAATAAAATCATCTTCATGGTAATCACCTCAAAAAGAATCCTTTAACACCATCATACAACCTCATTTTTTGGAGAACAAGTTATGCGTTTACCTTCAACCTCAAAAGCAATCACAAGTCCTTTCTGTATAATCTGCGGTACGTGTATGATATGATTATCATTGTGTATTTTGAACGTACTGAAAGGGTAGAAACATTTTGGAAGGATTTCAACAGCAGTTTATTATTTCGATATGTATTATTTTACTTGGTTATTGTCTCAAAAGAATAAAGATTTTAAAGGAATCGGATGGACAAACGATCGCAAGAATTGTCTTTAATATCACTTTGCCGGCCTTGGTGATTGTCACCTTTGATCAGATGGAAATGACCTTATCACTGGTATCTCTGATTTTTATTGCTATTTTATTCGGGGTTGCTTTCGCTGTCATCGGTTATTTTTCATTTCGAAATGCCGAACCGGGCGTGAAGGGAATGGCCATCATGCTGGTTCCCGGTGTCAATGTCGGTTTATTCGCCTTCCCGCTGGTGGAAGCAATCTGGGGAAGCGAAGGGATACAGCATTTTGGCATGTTCGATGTCGGTAATGCGGTTATCGTGTTTGGATTATGTTATTTTCTCGCCGGTTATTTCGCCAAAGGAACGTCAACATTTTATCTGCGTGAAGCAATTGGGCCGTTATTCCGTTCCGTTCCGTTTTTAACGTATATGTTCGTTGTCGCATTAAATATATTTGATCTGCACTTGCCGGGATTCGTATTGGATACAGCAGAGATTATATCCGTAGCAAATATGCCCATGGCCTTGCTGCTGCTTGGTCTGTATTTGAATTTTTCGTTGGAAACATCATGGCTTCCATTTATAGGAAAGTATCTGATGGTCAAATATGGAGCAGGCTTAATACTCGGATTCACGCTTTTTTGGCTGTTTTCGGATTATCCGATGCTTGCTAATACGGCGTTAATTGGTTTTATTCTGCCGTCTTCCACAACAGCAGTGGTATATGCTATCCGATACAAGTATCAAACGCAAATCGTTGGGACGATTGTCAATATCACCATTATTATCAGTTTCATTTTGATATGGGTGCTGGCCAGTTTCGTGGCGTATCATTAGGGTATTATAGCGCTTTGACATCCAATGTCTGCACAAAATCAACAAATGCGCGGACGACATTCATCTGTAAGGTATCTTCCTGATAATACATCCAGGTTTGTCTTTTTAAAGGTTTCCCATCTGAATCTGTAATCGGCTTGATAAATAACGCAGGGTAGGGGCGGACAACCAGATTAGCAACAATGGCGTAACCGAGCCCGTGAATAACCATCTCTTTGCAGGTCTCTACCTGATTGACATGGATGGTAATATTCGGCTGCTCGATATAATTTTGGTGCCACCAGTCATCTAATAATATCCGCATATGTTCATCTGTGAAGTAGTCCACTCTGGGAAGATGAGGAAGTTGATCCCATGTAAAATCCCAAGGGGAGGCAACGCAGATTTCTTCTTCGTATAACAGCGCTTTCTTTTCTTTCCAGGCATAATTTCCTTTAATAAAACTGATATGCACGTCATGATTTAACAACAGACGATGCATGTCGCTGCTCCATCCCGTCACAACTTGACATTCTACATCTGGATATTTTTCCTTAAAACGCTGCAACAACTTCGGCATTTTATTAGCAGCAAAGAAGTTTGAAACGCCTACCCGTAGTGTTCCTCTTACTTCATCGCGCATATTGCTGAGTTTTTCTTCCATATGACGCTGTTCCTGTAGCATTCTTTTTGCATGTTTGGCCAATTCTTCCCCTTCTGGAGTAAATGTAATTCCCCGCTGTTTTCTTAAAATAATGGAAACGCCATAATGATTTTCGAGTTTTTGAATTCTTGCCGTTAAGGTAGGCTGTGATAAAAAAAGGCGATGGGCAGCCAATGTAATATTTTCGGTTTCATAAAGTGTTGAAAGCATTTTCCAATCCTGTAGATTCAAGGCTTTTCCTCCTGTATGTTAGATATAGAAAAAATCTATTGTTATTTATTAAAATTATATATTTTTCTAATTTTCGATGCAAGGTTATACTGAATATAGGAAAACATCCCACCACAATCTTATTTTGGGGAATACATCACGGAGGAAAATCACTTTTATTTTCGGAGATTAAATGATTGCGCTTTCATTTTAAAGGGGGAGATAGCATGCATACAAGTAAAAATTTTGTTCCTGGCTTGGATGGTGTGATTGCGGCTGAGACAGAAATATCGTTTTTGGATGTTGAAAAAGAAAAAATCGTTATCCGTGGAGAGAATTTAATAGCATTAGCGAAAGATAGAACGTACTTTGATGTTGTTCATTTATTACTGGAAGAGCGGATTCCAAGCGAAGAAGAAAGAAGCAGCCTGGAGGATTATATTAAACATTTTTATCGCTTGCCTGACGATATTTTGCCTTTATTTCAACTGTTGCCAAAAGGAATGCATCCAATGGATGGGATGCGTACGGTCATTTCTTTATTAGCCGGGTACGACAAGGATATAGAAAACCGTTCCATGCAGAAGAATAAGCAGCGTGCTTACCAACTGCTGGGACAGTTGCCTTTTATTACGGTGAACAGCTATTTTGCGACAGAAGGCAAAGCGATTGCCCGTCCGGATGAAAACCTCGGTTATAGTGCAAATTTTTTGTATATGATTACAGGGAAAAAGCCATCTGAATTGGAAGTGGCTATATTTGATCAATTATTATTACTCTATATTGAGCATGAGATGCCTAATTCAACTTTTGCTGGTCGTGTGATTGCTTCTACCAATGCAGATATGTATGGCGCTTTGTCAGGTGCTATTTCTTCCTTAAAAGGAAACTTGCACGGCGGAGCCAATGAAGCGGTGATGCATATGCTTCGTGAAGTAGATACCGTGGACGGCTTTGAAGCATTGATTCGTCATAAGCTCCAAAATAAAGAAAAAATCATGGGATTTGGACATCGGGTATATATGAAGAAGATGGACCCCCGGGCAACGATTATGAAAGAAGCATTGCGGAAACTATGTGAAAGAGATAAGGACTATACGCTTTTGGAAATGTGTGAAGCAGGAGAAGAAATCATGCGCGAGGAAAAAGGTCTATATCCGAATCTGGATTATTATGCTGCACCCGTTTATTGGAAGCTTGGTATTCCAATACCACTTTATACACCCATTTTCTTTAGTGCCAGAACGGCAGGACTTGCGGCACATATTATGGAGCAGCATGATAATAATCGCATTTTTAGACCAAGAGTGGCTTATACAGGGAAAAGTTATTCATAGGGAGGAAGAGGATAAATGGAATCTGTAAAAACAAATCAAACAGACCAACTTTTAGAAGATATTGCTGATTATGTATTAAATAAAAAAATAACGAATGAAGAAGCTTACCAAACAGCACATCATGTATTAATTGATACGATTGGCTGCGGTATTCTAGCGTTAAATTATCCAGAGTGTACGAAACTATTAGGGCCTATTGTGCCTGGTACAGTTGTTCCGAATGGAGTGAGAGTACCGGGAACATCCCATGTCTTAGATCCGGTACAAGGGGCGTTTAATATCGGTACGATGATACGCTGGCTGGATTATAATGATACATGGCTTGCGGCGGAATGGGGACATCCTTCTGATAATCTGGGCGGTATTTTAGCTGTTGCTGATTATGTAAGTCAGTTACGTCAGCAAAAAGGAGAAGCTCCTTTAACCGTGGAAGAAATGTTAGAAATGTCGATTAAAGCACATGAAATTCAAGGTATTCTTGCTTTAGAAAATAGCATGAACCGTGTCGGTCTGGACCATGTATTATATGTAAAAGTGGCAACGACGGCTGTCGTTACTAAAATGCTGGGCGGCGGCAAAGAAGAGATTATCAATGCGCTGTCTAATGCCTGGATTGATAATTCCAGTTTGCGGACGTACCGTCATTTCCCGAATACCGGGTCCAGAAAGTCCTGGGCAGCAGGAGATGCCACAAGCCGGGCCGTTCGTCTGGCACTCATGGCCATCAAGGGAGAGATGGGCTATGCTACTGCTTTAAGTGCAGAAGGATGGGGATTCCAGGATGTTCTATTCAATGGGAAAAAATTAGAATTAAGCCGGCCGCTTGATAGCTATGTGATGGAAAATGTCTTATTCAAAGTTTCTTATCCGGCAGAATTTCATGCGCAGACGGCAGCAGAAGCAGCTGTTCAATTACATCCAGAGGTGGTTGACCGTATCGATGAAATAAAAGAAGTGACAATATCTACACACGAATCGGCTATTCGTATTATTGATAAAAAAGGGCCGTTGTATAACCCGGCAGATAGAGATCATTGCCTGCAGTATATTACAGCGATTGGCCTATTAAAAGGAAATATTGTTGCGGAGGATTATGAAGATGATGTGGCAACAGACCCGCGAATTGATCAACTCCGTGATAAAATGATTGTAACGGAAAACAAGCGTTACACGGAGGATTATTTAGATCCTGAAAAACGTTCTATTGCGAATGCTGTGCAGGTCCATTTTAATGATGGCACAGCAACCGATTGGGTAGACTGCGAATATCCTTTAGGACACCGGTTCCGCAGAGAGGAAGCATTTCCGCAAATAATAAAAAAGTATGAAGCCAATTTGGCAACGCAATTTACAGTAAAACAATCTGCTCATATCAAGAAACAAAGTGTGGATTATGATAAGATAAAGGAAATGCCGATTACGGATTTTATCGAATTATTTTTAGGTTAGAGGAGTGAAAGAAAAATGGCTTGGATTGTAGACACGCCGGTACCGCAGCATGAACTAGCTGAGAAATTCCGGGAAATGGCAGCAGAAGAGGGGATTTTGCAAATTCCCGGGGCACATGATGCGATGGCCGGATTAGTAGCAAAACAGGCTGGGTTTCAGTCGTTATATCTATCAGGAGCTGCTTTTACCGCGAGCAGGGGGTTACCTGATTTAGGAATTATTAACTCTGATGAAGTGGCAGACCGGGCGAAGGAAATTACCAGAGCAACCAATTTACCATTACTTGTAGATATTGATACAGGCTTTGGCGGTGTTTTAAATGTTGCCCGGACAGCGAGAGAGATGATGGAAGCCAATGTGGCTGCCGTTCAGCTGGAAGACCAGCAGCTTCCTAAAAAATGCGGACATTTAAATGGGAAAAATGTTGTCAGCAAGGAAGAAATGATGCAGAAAATCGCTGCTATCAAAAAGGCAGCACCGACACTTTATGTGGTAGCGAGGACCGATGCCAGGGCAGTGGAAAGTTTGGACAGCGCTGTCGAACGCGCCAAAGGTTATGTGGAAGCCGGAGCAGATGCCATTTTCCCGGAAGCATTGCAAAACAATGAAGAATTCCAGACCGTGGCAAAAGCAATTGATGTCCCGTTATTAGCGAATATGACAGAGTTCGGAAAGACGCCTTATTATACAGCAAAGGAATTTGAAGACTTAGGATATAGAATGGTTATTTATCCGGTGACTTCTTTACGTGCCGCTGCAAAAGCTTATGAGCGTGTTTTTGGTCTGATTCGGGATGAAGGTACACAAAAAAATGCTCTAGCAGATATGCAAACACGAAAAGAACTCTATGAAACCATTCAATATGAAGAATTTGAGGAATTGGATCAGGGAATAGCGAAAACAGTAATAGAAGATTATTTTAAATAGGGAAGATACAAAGAATGCCGATGGTTATAAATTTTAAACCATCGGCATCCTTTTTTATCCATACCATTTTGTTTACGGGAATTATCCCAAAGCAACATCAAGCACCATCATAAGGGCAAAACCAATCATCAAGCTGATGGTTGCTAAATCTCTATTGTTATTTTCCTGGGAGCTTGGTATGACTTCTTCTGCAACCACAAAGATCATAGCACCTGCTGCAAAGCTTAGTGCATAGGGGAGCAGTGGTTCGATATGAGCGACTGCTAATGCGCCGATAACAGCAGCAATAGGTTCTACTAATCCTGAAAACTGGCCATACATAAAGCTTCTTGCGCGGGACATTCCTTCTCCGCGTAATGGCATCGCAACAGCAACACCTTCTGGGAAGTTTTGAATCCCAATCCCGAGAGCAAGCGTGATGGCACCGGCTAAAGCAGCTTCTGTACTGTGATTCGCCAATGCGCCAAAGGCGATACCGACAGCCAGTCCTTCTGGAATATTATGAATGGTGATCGCAAGCACCAGTAAGGTACTGCGTTTTCTTTTCGTTGGTGCGAGGCCTTCTGCATGTTTCTTTTCTGTATTCGGATGAAGGTGGGGGAGAATTTTATCAATAGCCCATAAAAATCCGCCTCCTGCTAAGAAACCAATCAACGCTGGAAACCAGGGACCAATTGCGTTATCTGTAGATGCTTCAATGGATGGTCCGAGCAACGACCAGTAGCTGGCAGCTATCATTACACCGCCTGCAAAACCCAACATGCTGTCTAACAGCTTTTGATGTACCGTTTTCGTAGCAAATACAATCGCAGCTCCTAATGCAGTCATTCCCCATGTGAAAAGTGTTGCTATCAATGCCTGCATGACAGGACTTAGGTTCTGAAAAAACTCTAACATAATGTATATACCTTCTCTTTCAATCTATTATTATCTATCGTATGCTAACTTCATTACTTTATCATTAAAAGGTGAAAAATTTCAACAATATACATTTGTAAGGAACTCAATTTTCAGTAACTTCCTTTCCATCGAAACAGGTGGTTGATTGTTTCTTCTGTACAGATGTGGGTAAAGAATAGAAGGTAAGGTGTAAGGCGACCGCTGATCCTTTGTCCAGCTACAAGCGTCAAAAACTAGACAACTTCCCGAAAGCGCCCTACGATACAGAAGACTTAGCGATTGGCAAGCCGACAGGCGCAGACAGAGCTAAAGTCGCGCTTATGCCCCGCGGGTGAAAGTCATCATCCGTTCGTAAACTCACGGTGATTCCTTTATCTCAGTTGCTTCGGTCCAGTTATTACGTTTTTAAACGACGCTTTCCGCTTTCCTCACAGGAGTCAAAACGGTCCGCCTCCGCTAGAAGAACGTTCTATGCGGTTGAAATAGCTGAACAAATAAAAGGTCGATCAGACAGAAAACATTTTTCGTGGTACATCGTAAAAATGTTCAGCTATCCTGTTCATCCTGGAACAACAAGGCAAGGGTTATATGCTTCTTCTTAGGTGCGATAGTTGAGTAAGGGGATATATAGAATCCGTTATGAATTTTAGGTGAAAAGCTGCATGTAATAGGTGTTTTCTCTTTGTTATTCGTTTTACTTAATTATTCCACACCTTACATGCATTTAGAAGGTATAATAGGGTTTAGAAAATGAAAGAACGATAAGGTTGGTGAGTTAAAATGTACGTCATTAGTCTTTTAGGAATGAGTAAAGTGATCCAAGCACCTATATATAAAATTTGGGAATGGCTAGACATCTTTAATGGGTATATACCAACAAAAACAATGGATCAAATAACCTATTTTGAAATTGAAGCAGTTGAAGTTTTGACATTTATAAAAGAAAAAATAGAAGAAGAATATGATTTGCTGGAGATAAGAGAATTATTGGGGAAAAAAACGGTGCATCCTTTCTAGTTAATAAACAGATGAATCGAATCAGCAATGTCATTGAACCAAAAGAAACATGGAGGAGGAAAACGTAGATAAACAATCTGTTTTCCTCCTCCATATTTCTTAAAAATACTTTATAAATCCATTAATGCTTCTGTTATGACAATCGAAATCATCGTATAAATATCAATAACCGGATCATCTGTTAAAAAAGACGTATCAAACATGTCTGCAGTGATATCGGTATTCGTATTCCAGATATCCTCTTCCTGTCCGGAATCTGCTTCCTCCTCGAGATCAATCTCTGAATCGGAACTTTCATCCGTCGATACATAATATTCCGCTGCATTTTCTACTTCAAACAGGGTTGTATAATTATTAATACTATCTTCATAAGCAGCGAAAACTTCCTCTAATTCTTCGATGGACTCAAAACCATAGTCTTGAGCAAGTGCTTCTAAATTTTCATCTGTAATTTCTTCCTCCATGGAACCGAAAGCATCCTCTGATCCTGCTTCAGGACCGCCTGAATCATCTGTTGAAATAAGATCGATGAAAATCTCGACATTTTCAATGAACATAAATACCATACTATCCATAATTTCTTCATCTTCTAAAAGCAGTTCTTCTTCACGAAATTGTTCATCTAATTCGTCATATGTTAAATCATGTTCATCAAGGAGTTCATCTAACGCTTCTTCGGTCGTTGGTGTCCCAAGTTCTGTGACGTCATCAAAATCAGCTAAGCTGTAATCGTATTCTTCCAAGTGATCTTCATAATCGTCTACTTCCCAATCAATCGATTCTAAAAATGCTTCTACTTCCGGGTCATCTGCTTCAAGAGCAAAAGCATGAGAAGGTAAAAAGCCGACCGTAAGTATCAGTGCAAAACAAATAGATAATAATTTCTTTTTCATCCCTCATCCCCCATTCTCCAATTATAGTATGCATTTAGTATATAGGTTTTTCTTATAAAATTCCATGAATATAAAATAGACGGGAAAATAAACGGTAAATGACAAGTCAAGGCTGAAATCTCATGTTCAACAAATTGACACAAATTTATTGACAAATTATTGAACAAGATGCATACTATAATTAAAAGGAGATGAGATAAATGAAAACAAATCAAAAATTATTAAAAGGCTTGTCTCTATTATGTGGGACATTAATTACGATTGGCGCATTGATGTTTATATACGGTTATTTTGTAAGCGCTGTACCTATTGTGACAGCAGTGGGTATCGGCTTAGCAAGGGGAGCAACATTGATTTTTATTATGGGACTGTTCCTGGTTGCAGTAGAGGATAATACTGGTAGTAAGAAACAAAAGCAGTCATAGCCGATTCAAGGCAGGCAGGTAAATAATAAAATAAAAAAAGCTCAAGCAGCAAAATGGCTGCTTGAGCTTTTTTTATCTTTTAAATCATATATCCCCATATCATTGCAAGCATCGAACCAAGAATAGTTAAAATGGCAATCACGACGCCATAAATTGTATGGAGATAAATACCGGCTTTATCTTCACTTTCTCCGGCATGCATAAATACTACGAGCTGCACCCCTGCTTGAATAAATGCTGTAACAATAAGAATGGTTAATCCCATTGCAAAAGACATGTCAAAGAAATAGACACTCAATGCAATAACAGTCAGGAGCAGTGAAAAGATATATCCATTAATCTGCTTTAGTGGAAAAAGTTCTTTCATGTTACATCATTCCCTTCAAGTAAATAAAGCTGAAAATGAAGATCCATACAACGTCTAGGAAGTGCCAGTAAAGAGAGAATATAAATGATTTATTCGCTGTCTGCGCATTTAAACCGCCACGCAGGATTTGAATAATAATCATAAGCCCCCAGAACAGTCCGAAAGTTACGTGCGCTCCGTGTGTTCCAAGCGTTGTTAATAGTGTTGCGGTAAAGCCGCTGGTCTGTAATGTTGCGCCAACATGGTAATAATGAATAAATTCATATATTTCTACGCTTAGGAATCCTGCACCTAATAGAAGCGTAATTACCATGAACACGATCATTGCTTTTACACGTTTAATACGCATCGCATGGACGGCTAATCCAATCGTAAAACTACTTGTTAAGAGAACAAATGTCTCGATCAATACCGGTGGCAATTCGAAAATCTCTGACCCGGCAGGACCGCTGCCAACGCCACGGTCTACATAAACAAAGTAAGTGGTAAACAGTGTCGCAAACAGCATGATTTCCGCACTTAGGAAAATCCAGAATCCCAGGATATTCATTTTATTCGTTTCGGTGCTATATTCAAGAGGCAGATTTTGAGAATCTTGTTTCATTATTTAGCACCTCCAAATTTATTTTCAGTTTCCTCGATTTCTTCTTTATGAATGTGATGTCCGTCATCTTTTTCGAATGAACGGAAAATCAGACAGGCAATGATTCCTAAGAAGGAGATAATGACCCCGACCCATACATGGAATACAAAGAAAAAGCCAAAGACAAAGAAGATACCGGCCAGAATAATGGACCAGCCGCTGTTATTCGGCATGTGAATGTCCTTAATACCGCCTTTAAACAGGTCATGTCCGTTTTTCTTATAATCCCAGAATGCTTCGCTTGAGTTAACATTTGGTGTAATCGCAAAGTTGTATTCTGGAACAGGGTTATGCGTAGCCCATTCAAGTGAACGAGCGTTCCAAGGATCATCGCCAACATTTCTTGGCGCATGACGGAAACTGTAATACACGTTATATACGAGTATGATGAATCCAATTGCCATTAGTAATGCTCCGAAGAAGGATAACATGCTTAATGGTCCGAAACCTGCTGATTCAGAGTACGTATACATTCTCCGTGCTTGTCCGTTTAACCCGGTAATATACATCGGGAAGAAGGCAAGACAGAAACCAATAACGATATTCCAGAATGCCCATTTACCGATTCGTTCATTTAACATGAAACCGAACATTTTCGGGAAGTAGTAAATGAATCCGGCAATCATTGCAAATACCACACCAGGAATAATCACGTTGTGGAAGTGCGCTACTAGGAACATGGTATTGTGATATTGATAATCGGCGCTTGCCATTGCGAGCATAACACCAGTAACCCCGCCAATGGTAAACAGTGGAATAAATGCCACAGAATACATCATTGGGGTGGTGAATCTGATCTTACCTCGCCACATCGTCAACAGCCAGTTGAATATCTTAATCCCCGTCGGCACAGCAATTGCCATCGTCGTAATCGAGAAGATACTGTTTGCCATTGCGCCTTGTCCCATTGTAAAGAAGTGGTGAACCCATACAACGAAGGACAGCAAGGAAATAATAACCATCGATGCCACCATCGATTTATACCCATATAAATTACGCTGTGAGAACGTAGAGATAATTTGTGAGTAAATCCCGAATGCAGGGAGTATTAAAATATACACTTCAGGGTGTCCCCAAACCCAGAACAGGTTCGCCCACATCATATCCATACCGCCATCTCCGGTTGTGAAGAAGTTCGTAAAGAATTGACGGTCCAGCGTTCCCATTAATAAAGCAATGGTTAGTACCGGGAAAGCAAATACAATAATCAGGTTTGTGATTAATGCAGACCAAGTAAACATTGGCATTTTCATTAGTGTCATACCCGGTGCACGCATTTTCATAATCGTAGCAATAAAGTTAATACCTGTCATTAGCGTTCCGATACCGGAAATTTGCAGTGCCCAGTTGTAGTAGTTTACCCCAACATGTTCACTAAATTCTGTACCTGCTAATGGGTAATAGTTTGTCCATCCGGCATCCGGAGAACCTCCGACGACGAAGGACAGGTTAAACAGCATTGCTCCGGCAAAATATAACCAGAAGCTGAGTGCGTTTAAGCGCGGAAAGGCAACATCTCTAGCTCCGATTTGCAACGGAACAACAAAGTTCATCATACCAATAATAAAGGCCATTGCCATGAAGAAAATCATAACAACACCATGGGTGGTAAAGATTTCGTTATAATGCTGTGCATCTAAGAATGAATTATCTGGAACAGCCGTTTGTAGACGCATCATAACGGCGTCCGCGCCACCTCTGAAAAGCATCAGTAACGCTGAAATAATATACATCATCCCGATGCGTTTGTGGTCGACAGTTGTTAACCACTCATTCCATAGATAACCCCATTTTTTGAAATAGGTAACTCCTGCTACAATTGCAATACTGACGAGTGCAATGGCAACCATGGATGCATAAATCATCGGGTCATCGCTGGGTGGAATAGAAAATCTATCTAAAAAATCCATTGTATTCGTAACTCCTTTCTAGAGCATAGATATTTGAAACACCTAAAGAAAAAGCTGTATCCGCTAATTCCTTAGCAAATTTGCTTTTTTCATTATCGGAGTCATTCTTCGTGCTAGTGACGTCCTTAGTGGTCATGACCTCCGTGGCCGCCGTGACCACCATCACCATGATCGTGAGGACTGTTTTCTCCTTCAGGTGCAGGTTTGAATTCTTGGTGTGTACCAGTAAACGTCTGTTGACCTAAATGTCCAGGCTCTAATAATTCTTCAAATGTTTCTTCCGTTAACGGGTCAGCAGTATTATGAACATCTTCTACCCATGAATCAAAATCACTTGGAGACATGGCTGTTACTAAAAATTCATTTTCTGCAAAACCTTCTCCATTAAAGTTGGAGTTTCTTCCAATATATTCTCCCGGCTCTTCTGCCACAACGTTTAAGTAGTTTGTCATATCAGCCATAGCGTATTTCTGTCCTGCCAGCTGCGGCACCCAAAAGCTTGAAATAGTACCGTGTGAATATAAGCGAAACTCAACATTTTGATCCGTAGGAATGTAAGCATAGTTTACTGTTTCAATATCCTGTTCCGGATAACTGAAATGCCACTTCCAATTGGAAGACGACGCATAAATAACAAGAGGTTCATCTTCTTCATATCCTTCTGGTGCGCTTTCCACCGAATAGATGGACATGGCGGAAACAATGGATAAGAAAGCAACAATAAGAATTGGAACCGTAACAATGATTCCTTCCACATATTTATTTCCTTCAATATGGGGCGGCTCATAGTCAGGATCTTGTTTTGATGCTCTGTATTTAAATAAAATAACTGCAAGCATTACTAAAACAACAATCACAATGAAAGACATTGTAATGATTGATATCCAAATCACTGTTGCAGTTGTATCTGCTTGAGGACCCTTTGGATCAAGTACGAGTAACGGTTCACAGCCTGCAAGAAAAGCGGTAATAGCTGTTAAAAATGCTAAATAGGTCCACTTTAATTTCATGTTGATACCCCTTCCTTTGATGTTGTATTTCGTTTGATATCTTTTAGAGGGTGTTCAAAAAGGTAATAAACGATAAACGGCGAGATAATGACTTTTTTGTCAAAATCGCCTTTATTGCGATTGTTCATCCTGTTAAAAACATGTAACAACTTTTTGAACATCCCCGTTTATTAAGAGGTTGTCCAAATTTTGAATGAACACACAATTAATTTAGTATTGCTTTATGGCAGGAATAATATTAATACGCATGTAGACAAATTACAAGAGATTGAAAAACACTTCACAAAATGTTCATGAAAACTTCTACATATTTTTGAAAAATGTCGAAACATGCCAAAAAAAGCTTGACAATGATTTCAAATAGTAGTATTAGGAAAAATTTAAAAAATATGTTGCTGTGTAAAGAAAATGAAATACAATCAAGTCCAAATGAGAATATGCTATAATGAAAGGAAGGGGGAGTCACCATGGATCCATTAGATATTTTGATAGATTTAGAACAATTACTTCCTTATTATAAACCGATTATCCGTGCAGACAAACAACTTGTGAGCGGCTATGAAGTAATTGCTTATTTCTTAGATGAAAATAACAAAGAGCAGCGTTTAGACTGGCTTTTCGATGACCCTTCTATTCCGGATGAATTTCGGTTGGAAGTAAATCAATATATTCATCAGAAAGCGATTGAGAAGAAATTACAAGACGGTTTTTCAGGACATCTTACTTTATATTATGATGCAGCATTATTCGTTCGTGATAACGGGGAAGCATTCATTCATTTATTACACAGCTATCAGGAACAAGGGTTAGACTTAAATAACATTATTCTTGAAATCAAGGATACCTGCTTACCGGAAAACACAGGCCAATTGAACCATATCATAAAATATTTAAAAACAATTGGTGTTAAAATAAGTATTGAAATGGCAAATCCCAGTGGCAGTTTAAATCAGCTGGCTGTTCTGCATCCTTCTTTTATTAAGGTAGATACATCCTTTTTGAAAGATGATTTGCTGCCGCATTTATACAAAGACGTTTACTTTGGTGTATCCATGTTATCCAGAAAAATTGGCGCATCCTTATTATTCAAAGGAATACGTTCTTATAAACAATTGAATTTTGCCTGGCAAAGCGGCGGGGAATATTATCAGGGAAGTTATCTGACGAACCCGCAACAGGATTTTATAGAAGAAGATTTCTGTAAAAATGATTTAACCGAGTATTTTAGAGAATTTGTGACTTATGAACAACAGAAAGCAAAAGCGCAGTATGAATTATTGGATACCGTTTATGGGAAAATTGATGAGTTGCTTTCCCGTACGAAACGGACGAATGATGATACATGGTTGTTAAGACTTGGAGAGGGATGTGAAAACTTTGTCTTCCGCATTTATATCTGTAATAGTGTTGGATTGCAGGTATCTGCAAACGTGGAGAAAGATGAAGAAGGAAATTGGATATTGATGGAGGAAGGAATGCATAAGAACTGGAGCTGGCGACCATACTTTTTTGAGAATATCATGCGGATGAACATGGAGAAAAAAGGCATTATATCCGATTTGTACACAGATATTGCTCGTTCAGAGCTGATTAGAACATATGCTTATCCATTGTCCCAAGAACGCTATATATTTTTTGATATTCCTTATAGTTATTTAATAGAAAAAGAGGGGTTGCTGTAATAGGTACGCATATATTACAGCAACTTTCAGAATAAGGTGGTTTTTTTAATGAAATTTATTCATACAGCAGATTGGCATTTAGGTAAGCTGGTTCAGGGCCTCTATATGACAGAAGATCAGGCTTATATTCTGAATCAATTTGTTGAAGCGGTGGAGCAGGAAAAACCGGACGCTGTTATTATTGCCGGAGATTTATATGATCGCGCTGTTCCGCCGGTAGAAGCAGTTGATTTGTTAGATAAAACATTGGATCGAATTGTCAACGAGTTAGGTATTCCGGTATTAGCAATCGCCGGTAACCACGACAGCCCGGGCAGACTGCATTTTGGCAGCAGGCTGATGAAGGAAAAAGGGTACCATATTATTGGCCAGCTGTCAGAAGATATAAAACCTGTTGTCCTTGCAGATGCATTTGGAGAGGTTCATTTTCATCTGATTCCCTATGCTGATCCAAGTGTAGTAAAAACATTGTTTCAAGAAGAGGATATTCGTACGCATCAGGAGGCGATAGCTTTTTTAGTTGGGCGGATAAAAGAGAAGATGGATAAAGACGCACGACATGTTTATGTTGGCCATGCTTTTGTGACTCCTTCCGGCGGAACAGAAGAAAATACAAGTGATTCGGAACGTCCATTATCTATTGGCGGTGCGGAGCATGTAGATGCCCACTTATTTGAAGACTTTCATTATACAGCGCTGGGACATCTTCATCAGGCTCATCATGTACTGGATGAAAAAATACGCTATTCCGGTTCTATTTTGAAGTATTCTTTATCTGAAGAACATCATCAAAAAGGGTTTATCGTTGTGGAAATGGATGGAAAAGGCGAGATGCAAGTTGAGAAAAAAAGGCTTATTCCGAAACGTGATATCCGTTCTGTCAAAATGGAAATGGAAGAAATCTATAAACAGCCTCGGAGCGAAGACTATGTATTTGTGCAATTACTTGATGAACTGCCGGTTTTATCACCAATGGAAAAAGTACGATCCATTTTTCCTAATGCCATGCATGTGGAAAGAGTAAGAACAACGGTAGAAAGGAATCATCATGATGAAAAGCAGCCTTCTAAAACAGGGTTGAGTGATATGGAATTATTTGATGCTTTTTATCAGGAAGTGGCAGATAAAGAAGCGTCTGAAGAAATGAATACGTTGATGAAAGAACTATTTCAGGAAATCCAGGATGCCAAACAGTAAACGAAAAGCATCCAGATAAAAAAGCAGGTGAGAAGAGAATGCAGCCATTACGTTTAACATTAAATGCTTTTGGACCTTATAAAGAAAAAGAGACGATTGATTTTTCCGAGCTTCAAGGAAATACATTGTTTGTTATCTCCGGGAAAACAGGAGCAGGAAAAACGACTTTATTTGACGGAATTGCCTTTGCGTTATATGGCAGAGCGAGCGGATCTGACAGGGAAGATCAGCGTATGCTGCGCAGTGACTTTGCAGATGAAGAAATACATACTTCAGCAGAACTGATTTTTCAAATCCAGGATAAAACGTATCGTATTTTCCGGCAGCTTGGTCATATTAAAAAAGGGAATAAAAGTAAAACAGGAGATAAATGTGAATTTTATGAAGTGCGTGCAGACGGCGAAGTCCCTTGTGTGGACAGACAAATGGTCAGTGAAATTGATCAGAAGGTAGAAGATATTATTGGGCTGACACCGGATCAATTTAAACAAATTGTGATGCTTCCCCAAGGTGAATTTCGAAAACTGCTTACTTCCGGTACAGAAAATAAGGAAGAAATTTTGAGACGCTTGTTCAAAACGGAACATTATAAATATCTCAATGAATTACTCCGGCAAAGAAAAGCAGCCATAGAGACAGAAAATCAGCGTATTCTTAACCGGATGGAACAGCTGCGGACACAAGTTTTTGCTCTGGAACTCGCGGAAGATTCTCCCATACGTGAACTGGCAGATCGGGACCATGTCAACACGAGTCAAATAATGGAAGCTTTGCAAACGGAATTGAAACAGCATGAAGACATCATCACAAAAGTGGATACCCAATATAAAGAGGCGTCCAAACAACAAGAACGTACGCAAAATCGATTATTTCAAGTGAAACAGATAAATGAACGTTTTTCGGAACTGGAGATGTATCAAAAGAACCTGACAGCTTGGAAAGAACAAGCAAAAGAAATGGATACCCTCAAAAAAGGGTTGTTTTCAGCTGAACAGGCAAAATTAATCTTTCCGTATGAACAGCAGCGTAACGAAGCAAGTAAAGAGTTTCAAGAAGCAAGCAAGCGGCTGCAACAGCTGGAAGCGCAGCAAGATACGATGGAAAAACAAAAATTGCAGGCGGAAGCTGATTGGAAAAAGGAACAGGAAAATACAGAAAAACGAGACAACATTTCCATAGAAGTAAATCGGCTCGAAGGGTTTTTACCTGTTGTTAAAGAACTGGAAGTAAAGAAACAAGCAATCAAAAAGCTGGGAGAAGACGTCAAACAAGAAAAAGAACAGCTTGAAAAATTAAAAAGTTTCCGGGAAGAACAAAATAAAAAAATCGAACACTTAGAAAAAGAAGAGCAGGAATTAGACAACGAGGCAGAACAGCTGAATACAGTCAAAGAAGCATTAACTGTTCTGCGTGAACAAGCTATGCTGATGAAAAAATATCGAGATAAATTAGCGCAAATACAAAAAGGAGAAACGGACCAAAAGGAGAAAGAAGCTGTTTATCTGCAAAAAAAAGAACATTATACCCGGTTGGAACAGGCTTGGTTTGCCAATCAGGCGCATGTATTGGCGACCCATTTACATGAAGGGGAAGCATGCCCGGTTTGCGGCAGTTTGGAACACCCGTCTCTAGCAGCAACACAAGAGGCAGAAGTCAGTAAAGAAGAGCTGGAACAGGCGAAAAAGCAGATGGAGCAAAATGAGTCGGTCTGGCGGGAACAGCATGCGAATTTAAAGTCGCTTCAAGCTGAAAGAAAAGAAATGGAAGAAGAACTCGACCATCATCAGTTAGATTATGCCGCCCCGGAACAACGTTATCAGGAAATCGTTGAAAAAGGGAAACAGCAAAAAGCGGAAGAGGACCGTTTAAACCGCTCCAAAGTCCGTTTAGCTGAATGCAAAAAAGAATTGGCTAGCGAGCGGCAGGATCAGAAGAAAAGGGAGAGGGAATGGACTGAAAAAAGTAATCAGGTCAATCAGCTGCAATCGGATTATCAAAGTAAAGAAGCGGTCTATCAGCAGCAATTAACACAGATTCCTGAAACTTTACGTGTTCTTTCTGAATTGGAAACGGAAATCAATAAGTTAAAAGCGGAAAAACAGCAGCTTGAACAGCGCTGGAAAGAAGTTCAGGAAAATTATAAAAACGTTCATGAAGCTTTTACAAAATGGACAGCGGACGTCTATCATCTCAAAGAAAATAAAACGAAAATGAAGCAGAAAACAGAAGCGCTGGAAAAAACGTTGCAAGAGAAATTGGAACAGGCAGATTTTACGGAACAGGCTTATCAGGAAGCGAAATGGGATGAAGCAACCTATCAATCAGTGAAACAAAAAATCGCGGATTATGAGAAACAGGGTTATCAATTGGAAAAGCAAATTTCAGAGCTGGAGAAAAAATTAGAAGGCCAACCCAAGCAGGATGAATCCGAGATAGAAGCTGTTTTAGCGAAATGGAAGCAAGAAACAACATCCAGTCTTGAAAAATTACAGCAGCTGCAGCAGGATAAAAAAGATATGACATTCTATATCAATCAGCTGCAAGAGTTCCATCTTCAGGCAGCGGATTTGGAAAAGAAAAGCGGGCTTGTTACAGAATTATATGACACACTGCGGGGTCAGAATCCGAAGAAGGTATCTTTTGAAAGGTATTTGCAAATGGAATATTTGGATCAGATTATTGAGGCTGCCAATTTACGTTTACATGATCTTTCGAATGGCCAATTCTACTTGATAAGAAGTGACCGTCAGGAAGCACGCGGAAAACAGAGCGGTTTAGGATTGGACGTATATGACCAATATACAGGCCAGACACGGGATGTAAAAACCTTATCTGGAGGAGAGAAATTCCATGCCTCCCTTTGCCTTGCTCTGGGAATGAGTGATGTTATCCAAAGCTTTCAAGGAAATATTGTGATTCAAACCATGTTTATTGATGAAGGATTCGGCTCATTGGATGAAGAATCCCTCCGTAAAGCTATTGATGCGTTGATACAACTACAGCAATCCGGACGAATGATTGGTGTTATTTCCCATGTTCAAGAACTCAAAGACGTCTTTCCGGCAGCTATTGAGGTGCATAAAACAAAAGAAGGTTATAGTAAAACAGAAATTGTCGTGAAATAAGAAAGAAGCTTTTCACTAATGGTGCATTCCCTAAAAATTCGTTATATTGTTTGCTATTTAAATAGCCCGTGTATTATCATTTAATTATTGTATTTTTCGACAGATATTTTAATGTGTAATCAAGACGCTTAGAAGTCTTTATTATAGTCAGGAGAAGGGTAGGAATCATTGTGAAGATTGGTATTGATAAGCTGGGATTTTATGCACCGCATCTATATGTAGATATGAACGATTTAGCGAAAGAACGTGGAATTGACCCGGGCAAATTCACGATTGGTCTGGGGCAGGACGAAATGGCTGTTCCGCCGATTACGCAGGATCCTGTTTCATTGGCAGCCAATGCAGCAGAACAAATCTTAGACGAAGAAGATAAAAATGCGATTGATTTAGTACTGTTTGGAACAGAATCTGGTGTGGATCATTCCAAATCGGCTGCTGTATATGTCCATCAATTATTAGGACTGAATCCTAAAGCACGTTCTGTAGAAATAAAACAGGCTTGCTATGGCGCGACTGCAGGCATACAAATGGCCAAAGGACATATCGCGCTTCATCCGGATAAAAAAGTACTTATATTGGCATCTGATATTGCACGCTATGGTTTAAATACGCCCGGTGAATCAACACAAGGTGCTGGTGCGGTTGCTATTTTAGTCAGTGCCTCTCCAAGATTACTTGAATTGGAAAAGGAAAGCACGTATTATACAGACGATATCATGGACTTCTGGAGGCCGGTCTATTCTTCAACGGCTTTTGTAGATGGCAAGTACTCCAATGAACAATATATTGCTTTCTTCCAAAAAGTATGGAAAGACTATCAGGAGCAGACAGGAAGAAATTTAGCAGATTTTGCTGCGATTGCTTTCCATCTCCCATACACGAAAATGGGCTGGAAAGCATTACGTACCGTGATTGAAGATGCCCCTGAAGAAGAACAGGAACGGTTAAAAAATAATTATCAAATCAGTACAAAATACAACCGTCATGTTGGAAATATCTATACAGGTTCGCTTTACCTCAGTCTGATTTCCTTATTAGAAAATCAGGATGATTTAAAAGAGGGCGATACAATCGGCTTGTATAGTTATGGATCTGGAGCTGTCGGTGAATTCTTATCCGGAAAACTTCAGACCGGCTTCAAAGCACACCTGCTAACCGCAGAGCACCAGTCTATGTTTGAAAACAGAGAACGTATCTCTGTAGCAACATACGAAGAAGTATTTGAGGAAACATTGCCGACAGATGGCAGTGAAAAACAGCTGAATACAAACGAAGACCCGGCAAAAATTTGTTTAGCGGGTGTAAAAGACCATATCCGCAGCTATACGGTGAAATAATTTGAAAAACTCCTGGACAATGTGTACCGTCCAGGAGTTTTTTACATGTTATTTTGATTCGACACCGGAATCTATGGTTGATATTATGTCATAAATACGTTAATGACACTGGCTGGCGCAGTGTTTTTTCCGTAGCAGTTGCTACTATCCAAAATATAGCCATTTGTCACCTGTAGATTTTGATGAAGAGCCGTTATTTTCGTGATATAAATGATTTTAAGATGTATAATCGGGGTATAGTCAAACATATCATAAAAGTTGGAGGGTGTTCGAATGACAAAAAGGAAAGAAGTTATTGAAGTAACAAATCCAGCAACAGGTGACATCGTGGATACAGTTTTAAAAGGAGGGAAGGAAGAAGCAGCGCAGGCCGTTGATAAAGCCTACCAAGCTTTTCAGGAATGGTCTAAACAATCTGTCTATGAAAGAAGTGCTTTGTTAAACAAATGGTTTGCGCTTGTAGAAAAGCATGAAGCAGAATTAGCCAGAATCATGACCATTGAGCAGGGAAAACCGTTGAAAGAAGCAACGGGTGAAATTCGGTATGCCAACAGTTTTATTTCCTGGTATGCAGAAGAGGGAAAAAGACTTTATGGTGAAACGATTCCAGCCACTGCCAGTGATAAGCGTATTGTTGTTAATCGGCAGCCGGTTGGCGTCATTGCAGCGATTACGCCATGGAATTTTCCGGCGGCTATGATTACCCGGAAAGTTGCGCCAGCACTGGCAGCGGGATGTACAGCTGTTGTAAAACCCGCCAGCGCTACCCCTTTAACAGCTATCCGGCTTAGGGAACTTGCCGTAGAAGCAGGTATTCCCGAAGGTGTGCTGCAAATCGTTACAGGAAGCTCCGGGGAGATTAGTGATGCATGGATGGAAGACGAACGTGTCCGAAAAATTTCATTTACAGGTTCTACAGAAGTCGGAAAATTACTCATGCAAAAATCGGCAGATACAGTAAAGAAACTCTCATTGGAACTAGGCGGTCATGCCCCGTTGATTGTTATGGAAGATGCAGATATTGAAAAAGCCGTCAAAGGAGCGATTGCTTCCAAATATCGTAATGCGGGCCAAACCTGTGTATGCGCTAATCGGATTTATGTACATGAATCCATTGAACAGGAATTCGCAAAGGCTTTTAAGGAAAAAGTTGCACAGCTTAAGGTGGGAGACGGTTTGGAAGAAGGCGTAGATATTGGTCCTTTAATCGACCAATCTGCCGTTGAAAAAGTACAATATCATATCGAGGATGCGCTTGACAAAGGGGCGGAGAAACTGTTAGGAGACGAAACAGCAAATGAAGATTTATTTTTTAGTCCAACGATTTTAACGCATGTGAATGACGATATGATATGTATGCAGGAAGAAACCTTTGGACCATTAGCTCCTATTGCAACTTTTCAAACCAAGGAAGAGGCGATAGCACGTGCGAATCATTCTCCTTATGGATTGGCATCCTATTTATTTACAGAAAATCTGACGACAGCAATAGAAGTCAGTGAACAATTAGAGTATGGCATTGTCGGTATTAATGATGGAGCGCCAACAACAGCACAAGCCCCATTCGGAGGATTTAAAGAAAGTGGTCTTGGCCGGGAAGGCGGTCATCATGGCATCGATGAGTATGTGGAGATACAATACTTGTCGATTCAACTGTAAAGGTTTCAGAGGAGAGAATTGCTCAAGAAGCTTTTAACTGGCAATATGTATACGTGATATTAAAAATATCCTGGGGCAGAGCTGGGACTGCTTGCAATGTCGTCAGGTTAATATGATCGCTACGGAAAAACACTACGCTTTCCGTGGGCTTGTCCTCAGCCTCCTCGAAAAAAGAAGTTCACTTTTTTCTGCGGGGTCTTCACACTGCGCATTCCCACAGGAGTCTCCGTGTTTTTCCTTCGCTAGATAGTTTTATTGCTAACTATCCGTATCGAATATAATTTTTATAAAATTCATTAACCTGATGACATTGGGACTGCTTGTCCCACCCACGAAAACATGTGCAGCTTATCGATATAAGGTAAGAGCCGGGGCGCATCAACTGCTTGCGTTTTCTGATGACATGTTTGCAGGAAAGCTGTATACTACTTCTAGAGAGGTGCAGATAAATGGAATTTAATATCGGTCCCAGGATGTTAAAAACAGGGCTGGCAGTAACGTTGACGTTATTAATTACCAGTATCTTTGATATGCAATATGCAGTTATTGCAGCGATTGCGTCTGTTATAGCGATGCAGCCTTCTATCATGCGGTCTTTTAATTATATAAAAGAAGTCGTTATTGGTAACTCGATAGGAGGAACACTAGCCATTTTAGGCGTATTTTTACTTGGCAGTCATCCGATATCGGTCGGGGCAGTCGTTATTTTATCAATTGCGATTAATATCAGGCTGGGGTTAACCAAGACAACCAATTTAACGGTCTTAACCATTGTCAGTATGATGGTGGCGAGCCAAGGCGATCATATTAATTTCGTATATATTTTATCGCGTGTATCGCTTGTCGCAATAGGGGTTGTTTCTGCATTTATTGTGAATGTATTCGTTAATCCGCCCAACCATCAAAAGATTTTATTTCAGATGATTAAGGAAGCCAGTGAAAGTTCTCATTTTCTACTGCGTGTTATTCCGAGCAATACGATGAGTGTTCCGCAAATCCGTGATGAAGAAAGAAATGTAGAAAAACAAATCAATAAGATAAGGGACTATTTTGATATTATTACGGATGAGAAAAATAGGCTTTTTATTCGAAAACGCCGTTCTTTTTTCCGGAATATCGTGATTTACAAGCAAATGATACAAGTATTGCGGAAAAAACATACGCTGATTGTTGAGCTGGAAAAGAATTTAAAAGAAATTGAACAAATGGCTGCCGGCAAGTCGTTCTTAATTAAAAAGCTGGTGAGTGAAATTAATAACTATAGTGAAAATGTCTTTCTGATGTATGAAGATCGCATTGTCCTGGATAGAGACTTGCAAAAAGAGACAAAGCAAGCAATGAGTGTAACAATCAATAATCTAATTGAAGCATTGCAAGGTACAGATTATGAAAAATGGCATTATGTCTTTCCAGTTGCCAACAGTATTGTAGAGCTCTTTTATGAATTGGATAAACTGGAGAAGTATGTGCGAAACAAAGAAAAAAGAGAAGAAGAATAACAGAAAAGGCAAAGCCATATGAAAACATTGGCAAGAATTTTTCATGGTGCAGCATTGATTTTCATTGTGCCTATAATTGAAAAAACAGGTATAACATGCCCTTCCTTTGCATATAGTAGTAATACTATGTAACGAAAAGGAGAGGATGGAATTGGTTCGTTTTTTGTCGCATCATGAATTAGAAAACCTATATTATATATACGGAAAGTATGAGGACGCCTATCAAACGCTGCTGGAAAGAAAAGAAGACCATGTAAGGGAAGAAACACAAAGACAATTGGAAGAACAAATGGAAATGGTTAAGAAACAACAGCGTCAAATACTAGCTTCTTTAACATAAAACAGCGTGCAGTTGAATGGCCTGCACGCTGTTTTTTAATATTATTTTTTAAGATGAAGATTTGCATTAATATATCCAATAAATTCATTTGCTTTCTCTGCAGGAGGTTTCGTAAACAAACTGACAGTGATAAATAAGAATGCAGAAAGTATCAGACCCCATAAACCGGAAGCCAGACCAAGCGGCTTTGCTTGGAGCAGCTCCAGGAGTAAGACAACAGCACCGGGAATGATGGTGCTTGCTAATACAGCAGCTGCTGTTCCTCTTTTCCAAAAGAAAGTTCCGATAATTGTCGGGACAACAACAATCAAACCGGCAGAAGAAGCAACGGATAAGACCGCTATTAAATCCAATTGTAATTCTGCAAATAAATAAGCCAACAGGGCAATAACAGGAATAATCCATTTACCAATCTGAAGCTGAACCTGATCTGTTGCACTTTGGCGGATATTTCCATAGACATCTTTTGCAAACATAGATGATACAGTCAGCAGAATAGAATCGATGGTGGATACAGCAGCTGCAATAATACCTATCATCACAATAACCGCTAAAACAGGGGGTACTCCCGTTGATGTCAGTACGACCGGCGTCGCTAAATCGGGATTATCTAAACCGGGTTCTAATAAGAATGCGGAGTAACCCCAGAATATAGACACGAGTGTATAGACAAAACCAAAAATCATAAAACCTAACAACATATGCCGCATGCTTTTTAATGAAGCTGGCATAAACAGTCGTTGACTGACTTGCGGATTGGAAATGCTAAAGAAAAACCACGGTATGGTTAATCCGATAAAAGATAGAAAGCTGAAATATCCATTACCTGGTACCGTCAACATCTCCGGATGGTGATTTTCCAACTGCTGGAAAAAACCTGTCAAACCGCCAATTTCACGGATTAAAAAGAGGACGACGAAGATAGACCCGATAATCATAAACAGGGACTGCAAGGAATCTGTCCAGGCAACGGAACGTATTCCGGCTATGTATGCAAAAAAGATGGCTAAGACGACAGCGATGATAACCCCGGTGCTAAAAGAAATTTGCTGGTTGGAGACACCTTGTAACAGATACCCGACACCCGCCAGCTGTACAGCACTATATGGAATTAAAAACAGACAGTTGCTAACAGCGATGGCAATCGCAGCTGCTTTACTTTGATAGCGGTCCCCAATCATTTCAGATGGTGTAATATAACCGTATTTTTTTCCGGCAATCCAAAAACGGGGACCAAAAAAAGCAATCAGTGAAACGCCCATTAAATAAATAAGTTCAAAGCCAAGAGCACCAATCCCGCCCTGATAGGTAAGACCCGCTAATCCCACCAGCATAAATGCGCTATATGTTGTAGCGCTATAGCTTAATGCAGAAACAAAACCGCCAAGTTTACGGTCTCCAAGAAAATAGGCGCCCATATTTGTCTGTTTGCCGGTTCGTGATAAAAATGCGACGACAAGGGCTATAACGATATATATTCCCAAACCCCACCATATAAGCGAAACATTCATTCTTCATCGCTCCAATCTTTTGTCAATATTGCGTTGAAAACGATAACAATAAAAGTTAATATCAACCAGAAAAGAAAGCTTCCATACCATTTTTCAATATTGTTAAGAAGTGTAAAAGGGACAATAAAAGCGCATAGAATGATGATGCTGATAATGATTGCTGCGTTTTTTTCCTTCATACATCTACCTCCAAATTACAATGTGATATTATTCACAATAAAAATTATGTGAATTCGCTAACAATCATAGCAGAATGTTCATCAATTTGCCACATTATTTAAGTTGTGAATAATAACCTGTTTTTGGGAGTGACGCCAACAATGTAATAGGTTCGTGAAGCATAGGGAAGGTGCGAGAAGGAGTTTACAGCTTGGCATTGTATCTTTTTTAAGATGAAACAATTGATATTATGATGAACAATCAAAGCAAAACATGTACAAATCCTGTCGATCGGATTGTTTAAAAAACCAAAGAAGGCAGCATGTCTCTGAAATGAGGATGCTGCCTTCTGAAAAAAACATATTAAACTGCTGCTTCTGTATCTATAACGGCACCAGTTGCTGTGTCTACATAGAAATCGTATTGCTTATTCGTTCCATCAATGTTTCTGGTTACTCCTCCACGATATACATCGTAAAGCAGACCGTTTCTTTCTAATTCTTCCGGTTTCATATAAATCCAGGAACCACTGATAGGCCCTTTACGTTTAAACATTTCTTTAGCATGATTTAATGCTTTTTCTGGAGTGACTTTGGTTTGATTGTTTACTTGTTCACGTGCAATATAACCGATTGCAATACCGAACGCTGCAGCAAGTAATACTTTCTTTTTGCTCAATTTATTCACCTCTGTTTAGTAAGATTCAATGTCTGCTATATGTGTAGTATATCGTATAGTGATTGGGAAATACAAATAATTGAACATTGTGGCTGGAAAGTGTTGGACTTTTTCAAGTATACTTGCAGTAGTGATATATATACTGAGGATGTATGAATTGAATAGGAGGCTTTTTTTATGAACAAAGAAACACTTGCGTTATTTAAGCATTTAACGGAATTGCAAGGAGCTCCGGGAAATGAACATGCCGTCCGGAATTTCATGAAACAGGAACTAAATAAATATTCCGATGAAATCGTCCAGGATAATCTGGGCGGTACATTTGGAGTGAAGCATGGCAAAGGGCCGACTGTGATGGTAGCAGGACACATGGATGAAGTCGGCTTTATGGTGACACAAATTACAGATAATGGAATGATTCGTTTTCAGACCTTGGGAGGCTGGTGGAGCCAGGTAATGCTCGCACAACGTGTTCAGGTGATGACAAAAAATGGACCGGTAACAGGTGTGATTGCTTCGATTCCGCCGCATTTATTAACGGAAGCACAACGTGGCAAGCCAATGGAAATAAAAAATATGTTAATTGATATTGGAGCAGATGATCAAGAAGATGTAAAAAATATTGGCGTTCGTCCAGGGGATACCATTGTTCCAGTTACCCCGTTTGAACCAATGGCAAATGAGAAAAAAATTCTGGCAAAGGCTTGGGATAATCGTTACGGATGCGGATTGGCCATTGAACTATTAAAGGAACTCCAAGGGGAAACACTGCCCAACCAGCTTTATTCTGGTGCAACGGTTCAGGAAGAGGTTGGTTTGCGCGGGGCACAGGTAGCGGCTAATATGATTAAACCGGATATTTTTTATGCGTTGGATGCTTCGCCGGCAAATGATGCATCGGGTGATAAAAAAGCATTCGGCCAACTAGGAAAGGGTGCTTTATTGCGTATTTTTGATGGCACAATGATTACACATAAAGGCTTACGTGAATTTGTTCTGGATACAGCAGAATCAAACGATATTCCTTATCAATACTTTGTCTCACCAGGCGGTACGGATGCCGGGCGTGTCCATCTATCCGGTGACGGCGTTCCATCTACCGTTGTTGGTATTTGTTCCAGATATATTCATACGTCGGCATCGATTATTCATATAGATGATTATGCAGCAGCGAAAGAAATGATTACGAAGCTTGTCAAATCAACAGATGAAACGGTTGTTTCCAAGCTGCATCAAGGGTAACAGGATGGAAAAACGGATTACAATCGGCTCGGAAAACCCGACCAAAATAGCAGCTGTAAAAAATATCTATCATGATTTTGAAGTGAGGTCACTTCAGGTGCCTTCGGGTGTTTCTGCGCAGCCTTTTTCGGATGAAGAAACACAGCTTGGTGCGATGAATCGTGCAAAGGCCTGTGCCGCAAGCAGTGCTGACGGAATCGGGATTGGTTTGGAAGGAGGGGTAATGTATGTCGGCGATACATTATTTCTCTGTAACTGGGGCGCACTGGCAACGGAAGATGGTAAACTGTACACAGCCAGCGGAGCAAGAATAGCCCTTCCTAAAGAAATTGAAGATGGACTTCAAACAGCTGGAGAGTTAAGCGTTGTGATGGATGAATATACAAAAAAAGAAAATGTTCGCAGTCAGGAAGGTGCGATTGGTATCTTTACCAATAACCTTGTATCCAGAGAAAATATGTTTACACATGTTGTGCAGCTTTTGAAAGGGCAATACGACTTTGCGAATTTTAATTATTAAGTAACGAAACAAAAAACAGGCTTCTATGCCTGTTTTTTGTTTTGAAATCATCATTCATAAATATATCCGATAACATCCAATGCCTGTTCTACAGATTCCACGGTAATATTTGCTTTGTTGGAAAGTTCTTTTAACGGATGAATTAATTTTTCCGGACGAATAATAATTGTTGGTTTTCCTAAAGCAATGGCTGTGCTTGCATCCATCGCTGTATTCCATTGTTTATATTCTTCTCCAAATAGAGCAATCACAATATCGGATTTTTGCATCAATACCTGTGTTCGAAAGTTATTGACACTGGAAGCAGCATCATCACGATAAAAATTTCCAGGTTGTTTTCCTAAAATCGCCTCGCCAATATCATCGGAACGATCATGATTTGTTTGCGGAGAAACAAATGTCAGGGGCAGCTTTTTTTCTTCAGCAAGCTTTTTTACTTCGTCCCTCCAATTATCATGAATTTGTCCAGCTAAATAAACAGTTAAATTCATTCCAATCCCTCCCAATCAATGTTATTTTTAATATAAATGTTTTTCTTCATCTTGTTAAGTCATTTGATTGTTGTATCCATGATTGTTTTTGGATGACAGACGTTTGGTTATGACTCAACTTTCGCACCTTAAAAGTAACTTCCATTCCATCGAAACAGGGGTTGATTATTTCTTCCATACAGCTGTTGACAAAGAATAGAAGGTAAAGTGTAAGGCAACCGCTACGTCGGAAAGCGTAGTGGTTGGCCGGAGCAGAAGCTACACACCATATCCTGTTCAAAAAACGAAGGATGATTTAACGAAAAGCAAGCATGTTCATCCTGGAACAGCAAGGGTTATATGCTTATTTTTGGATGCGAAAGTTGAGTTATGATAATAAAGACTTACTTTGAGGAATCATGTAAACTGGTGCTTAAAATGCTTCAACCAAGGTGGCAGGATTGAAAGAAAATGCGCAACACGCTATGATAGAGGAAGAGAAAGGGTGTATGAAAATGAAAGAATTACAAAATACAGAAGCATTTAATACGTATATGCAAGAAGGGCCTGTTGTCTTTTTATTTACCGCTGGATGGTGCCCGGATTGTCGTGTAATTGAGCCGGTACTGCCTGACATTGAAGCGAAATATACGCAATTTGATTTTGTTGAAGTAAATCGGGACAACTTTATCGAACTATGCCAGGAATATGATATCTTTGGTATACCAAGCTTTCTGGCGTTTGAAAACGGCGAAGAACTCGGCAGATTTGTGAGCAAAGATAGAAAAACACAAGAAGAAATCGAATCCTTTTTAGACGGGCTTGCGAAATAAGTAAGGAGGCACCTGTATGGCAAAAATGACGAGCATCCAGATGAAGCGCCTGCTGGAGGACGAATTAAACAATCCTGATTATCGTGTCGTGTACAAGCGGGACGATGACGCTGTACGGATTGAATGGAAAGATACGAAAAAAGGAATGACAATTTCTTTGCCCAATTTAATTGCAAAATATAATGAGCGGGGCAAAGAAGCTGTCGATGAAATTGTGGAGCATGTGAATGAAGCTTTGAAAATTATGAACCAAACGCAGCATTTAAAGGGAATGGAGAAACAAATCTTTCCTGTACTGCGCTCCCCTTCTTTTCCGACAGAAACCAAAGCTGGAAAACAATTAATTTATAAAGATCATACTGCAGAAACCCGCGTTTTCTATGCGCTTGATTTAGGAAAATCCTATCGCTTAATCGATGAGGAATTGTTGGAGGAAGAGGATTGGTCTAAGGAAAGATTGGATGAAATAGCAACATTTAATATCCGCTCCTTGACTTACGAACCGAAAATGGACCAGGTTGCCGGTAACGATTTCTATTTCTTAGCAACACAGGATGGTTATGATGCAAGTCGTATTCTTAACGAAGCCTTTTTAGAAGAAAAGCTTGCCAATGCAAAAGGGGAATTAACCGTTGCAGTGCCGCATCAGGACGTCCTTATTTTAGGGGATATCCAAAATAAAGCAGGATATGATATTTTAGCACAAATGACGATGAAATTTTTTGCGGATGGAAGAATCCCGATTACTTCATTGCCTTTTGTTTATGAAAATAAAAAATTAGAGCCGGTATTTATATTGGCAAAAAACAGACCTGAGAAAAAATAGGAGTGAAAGAGATGGATGTTTTTTATAACCGTCAAGGTATTGGGGATGTATTGGTTCTCCCAATTAAAGAAGGAAATCGTTATGAGCTGAAGGAAGAAAACCATCATGATATTACAAAAATAATGTCAACGGATGGAGAAGTGCTTGGTTATAATATTTTTCATGCTTCTCAATATTTTCATTTAGATGGAAAAAATGGCGCGATTCCTTTAACAGAAGCCTTCTTAGCAGAAATTCGTACGCTGTTTCATAAAAATGGAATAGATGACCCCCTTGAATTTGATTTACGTCCGAAATTTGTAGTAGGATTTGTAAAGTCAAAACAGCCTCATGAAAATGCAGATAAATTAAGTGTATGTCAAATCGATGTTGGAGAAGAAACCTTACAAATTGTTTGTGGCGCTCCAAATATTGATGAAGGCCAAAAGGTCGTTGTAGCAAAAGTAGGGGCAACCATGCCGTCTGGAATGAAAATCAAAGCATCTGAACTAAGAGGTGTGCCTTCCAATGGAATGGTTTGTTCTCAAAAAGAGCTTGGTTTGCCTGATGCCCCGAAAGAAAAAGGCATTTATGTATTAGAGGACACGTACCAAATTGGTGAAGAATTTACATTTTAACTTTTCAAATCCCTTGTGAGAGCAGGGGATTTTTTAACAGAAAAAGAAGCAAGAAAATTTATTGCAGTAATCATGTAAATCCCCGTAAAAAACTGCTAAAATGAACAGTATGAACAATTAAGGAAATGAGTGAATGCATATGTGGTGGGAGCAATGGAAAGAACGGCTCAAAAACATATTTACAAAAGAAGTAGAAATAGAGGTAGAGGAAGAACCTGTTACGTTTGAAAAGGAAAACGATGAAAAACAATCGAATATACAGGCGAAAGTGACATACCATTATCCTTCCGGACGATCATTTAAGTTTCCGGTAATTCCAGATACTGCTGATCAAAAGAAAGAAACCACAATCGATAACCAGCCAAGCTATAAAAGAAGAAACCAAGACACGGTAAGTGAACGCAGAAACAGACGAACGAATAGAGAAACTAACGACAGAAGAGAAACAGCGGCTGATAAAAAGCCGGAAACACATCACCCATTACCAAATCAAAAAAGAAAAACAACGTCATATCGTCAAACGAATCATAACCGAAGTACATCACACGAAGTCAATAACGAGGGCAGAAAGGTATACAAGAAAAATCCGGATGTTCCTTTCCAACCTACGGAGGTACCTTCTCCGATTTACGGTTTTCAGCCGAGAAAGTCAAAAATAATAGATGATGTACCAGCATATCAAAGAAAAGAAACAACCGATTCAAAAGATAAAGAAGCTGCAAGCAGTCTGGAAGATACGATGATTTCATCTGCATCCCTGTTAAGGGAGAAGGAAGAGGTATCCAGGCTGACACCGGATGATACCGAAAATGATTGTTCTGAAGAGGATGAAACAGATGTATCCGAATCGGAAGATACATCAGATAATCAGAAGGATGCTTCTTCAGAAGAGAGATTATTACAGGAAGAAACGATATTCGAACAGCCCGAAGAAATACAACAGGATAACGATCGTACAACAGAAGCACCAGGAAGAGAGGAAGTCCCGGCACAAGAAACACCTTCAGAGCCGGAAAAACAGGAACCGGAAGAACAGGAAAAAGAGAATATAACGGAAAAAAGAAATCCCATTCACACTACAACTGGAAGACAAAATCAAGATAATACTAAAAAAAACAACAAGACGACAGCTTTTAATGTCATGATGACGCCACGTGATAAGAAAAATTTACAAGAGCAGCAAAAAAGAGAAACAACACTCCAACGATTGCAGCAAGCACATGAAAAACGTGAAGACGAGCAGCGTAAAGCTGAGGAAAGAATAAACGAAAAATATGCCGAAAAACAAGCAGCAGAAATCACTTCTTTGGAAACGGCAGCTACGGTGGATGAACCGCAATCCAAAGAGGTTCCTCTGCACTTATTAAACGACCCGGTCACTAAGTCAACAGAAGAGGATGAAGAGTGGCTGCAAGAACAGCAAGATTTACTGGAGGAGACATTAAAGCATTTCCAGGTAAAAGCAAAAGTGGTAAAAGCAACACAAGGGCCATCTGTAACGCGCTTTGAAGTACATCCGGAAATGGGAGTGAAAGTCAGTAAAATTAAAAACTTAGCTGATGATCTTAAACTGAATATGTCAGCGGAGGATATCCGCATTGAGGCGCCGATTCCAGGGAAAAACACGGTAGGCATCGAGGTTCCCAATCGCCATCCGGAAATGGTAGGGCTTCAGCGCATTATTGAATCGGATGATTTTAAAGACAGCAGCTCTTCTTTAAATGTAGCTCTCGGACTCACTATCGAAGGAATGCCAAAAGTAATCGATATTAATAAAATGCCGCATGGTTTAATCGCTGGGGCTACCGGATCTGGAAAGAGTGTCTGTATTAATACGATTTTAGTGAGCTTAATTTACAATGCCAGTCACGAAGATGTCAGGATTCTTTTAATTGATCCTAAAATGGTTGAACTCGCTCCATATAACGGTATCCCGCACCTTGTTTCACCTGTAATCACAGACGTGAAAGCTGCTACGCAAAGTCTAAAATGGGCTGTAGCAGAAATGGAAGACCGTTATGACCGTTTTGTCAATGAAGGTGTCAGAGACATAGGGAAATACAATCAGAAAATGCTGCGAGAAGGCAGGAAAGATAAAAAAATGCCATATATCGTGATTGTCATTGACGAGTTAGCAGATTTGATGATGATGTCTCCGCAAGATGTGGAAGATGCTATCAGCAGAATTGCCCAAAAAGCCAGAGCATGTGGTATTCATCTTCTGCTGGCAACACAGCGTCCATCTGTGGATGTCATCACTGGTTTGATTAAAGCGAACATTCCTACAAGAATTGCGTTCAGTGTGTCTTCTCAAGTTGATTCGCGTACCATTATTGATTCCAGCGGTGCAGAAAAATTACTCGGCAGGGGAGATATGCTCCTTATCGAAAATGGGGCCGGGAAAAGTGTCCGTCTGCAGGGACCGTTTGTTTCTGATGAAGAAATAGAGCGTGTTGCAAATTATGCGAAGTCAATGGCCGAGCCGCAATATCTGTTTGAACAGGAGGACTTATTAGAACAGATACAAGTAGATGAAGAGGAAGACAATCTCTTGGAAGATGCTATCGAATTTGTACTGGATCAAAATAGTGCAAGTACATCTTCTTTACAAAGACATTTTAAGATAGGCTATAATCGAGCAGCGAGATTAATTGACTCTCTGGAACAAAGGGGGATTATCTCGGGGCAGAATGGCAGCCGGGCGCGGGAAGTATTAATTACAAAAGCGCAGAGAGACAGTATGTAAGCTGTCTCTCGTTTTATGGTGTGGAATAATAGGGGACAGGCAACTTTTTAAACATATATGAAGCTAAAAGAGTTGCTATAATTCCTGAAAGTTACTAAAATATAAAAGGAGCTTTCCAAAGAAGGAAAGAAAATTTAAGGCAAAAGCACATATGATACATATTCTGTATAGAATGGGGTATAGGCGCTTTAACTGTACAGAAATGGACATTTTTTTAAATATATTCAATTAAACTTGAATTTACTTACAAAAACGTTGAAATTATAAATTTTGCTTTAAAATAAGTTATTTATTTGTTATAATCCACTGAACGGCTTTGCACCAATTATTTGGAATGCAATGACGCTGATGACAGATAAAATAACGTAAAAATGAATAGATGAAAAAACGTTGGAGGTTCGTTTTATGACAACTTACCATTTTATAGGTATTAAAGGAACAGGAATGAGTGCACTGGCACAAATTCTTTATGATTCCGGTGAGAGGGTGCAGGGTTCAGATATTGATAACCGTATCTTCACACAAATTGCATTAGAAGAAAAAAATATTCCTATTCTATCTTTCTCAAAAGAGAATATTCAATCAAATTACACAATTATAGCAGGAAATGCTTTTTCAGAAGACCATGAAGAAATAAAACAAGCAAAAGAACTGGGCTGTAAGTTTTACTGGTATCATGAATTTTTAGGTGAATGGTTAAAACAATATACAAGTATTGCTGTTACAGGCGCACATGGAAAAACAACAACGACTGGTTTATTGTCGCATGTTTTGGAAAGTGCTTATCCAATCTCTTATTTAATTGGAGACGGGACAGGGCGTGGACATGTTGACAGTAAATATTTTGTGTTTGAAGCATGTGAATACCGCCGGCACTTTCTAAGTTATGAGCCGGATTATGCGATTATGACAAATATTGATTTTGATCATCCGGATTATTTTACCAGCCTGGATGACGTAGTAGATGCTTTTCAATCTATGTCTGACCGTGTGAAAAAAGGAATTGTTGCATGTGGCGATGATGAGCAGCTGCAAGGTATACACACTAAAGTTCCGATTATTTATTACGGGTTTAATGAAACGAATGATTTTCAAGCAAAAAATGTCGCAGAGACAGAGCAGGGGACGGAATTCGATGTATATGTCCGAAGCACGTATTATGAGCATTTCTTTATCCCTACATTTGGAGATCATACCATTTTAAATGCACTTGCTGTGATTGCAATTTGTCACTATGAAGGTATCCCGGTTGAATGTATGAAGGAATTAAGCTCTTTTAAAGGAGTGAAACGCCGCTTTACGGAGAAAACCATCGGTTCGCAAGTAGTGGTGGATGATTATGCCCATCATCCTAAAGAAATTGCTGTGACAGTGGAATCAGCTCGAAAAAAATACCCGGATAAGGAAGTGGTTGCTATTTTTCAACCACACACTTTTACGCGCACCAAAACATTTTTACAGGAATTTGCTGATAGTTTAAATCAGGCTGATAAAGTGTATTTATGTGATATTTTTGGATCAGCTCGTGAACAATCCGGTCAATTAACAATTGAAGATTTACAAAAACTGATTCCTGAAAGTGAAATTTTAGATTTGGAACATACAGATGTATTACAAGCGTATAAAGACAGTGTGCTAATTTTTATGGGTGCAGGAGATATTCAAAAGTTCCAGAAATCCTATGAAGAAACGCTTGTCTGAGCAGGAAAAAAAGCAGTGAAAAAGTGGTTCACTGCTTTTTTTCATTCAAAATTGCCAGGCAGGTCAGCGGAGATGGGGCAGTAAGCTTCATAAACGCTGCTCTCTGTTTGACGAATAATCAAATGCGAACAGTTTAAGAACGTTGTGTTTCACGGGGCTGCTATTATTTCATTGCTAAAAATTGCTGTAATGATGATAGGAGCTTTCTTTGTTTCTCCCCTTTATTTAGATTGATGTTGTATTTTAACAGAAAAATAAGATACAATAGGAATACGGATTAAATTTTTTAAGGGAATTGTGGTTTATTCTTAGAAAAGGAAGGGTAAGAATAAATTATAGTTCGTGCTCAGCTTATGAAACAGGGTGAACTTAGGGTAATACGAACAGGCAGGGTTTATAAACGCATGCAAATAGGATGAAGATGTGTTTAGGCTCTCAGGCAATACATTTTATTTTGGTAGCATGTTATGTCAGGATGTTTGGACAACCCTCTGTTTAAAAGTACATACTCTCCCTTAAAAAGCATTTAACCTTTCTCTCGAATATGGATACAAAGGAGTGATATAAGATTATGGAAGTTATCCTCTATAGTGCGCTGGGAATTGCTATAGCAGCCTTGCTCATATTAATTATTTATATGGTTATTTTATTGTTTAACACCAAGAAAACCATGGATGAGGTCCTGCAAACATTAGGTAAGATTGATCATCAAGTGAAGGATGTCACTGGAGAAGCAACGGAGGTTGTTCAGAAATCAAAAGGCCTGGTAGATGATTTAACACAAAAATCAAACCAGCTCGATGGTATAATCCAGGGAGCAAGAGGGATAGGTGATACAGTAGAGGACTTTAATAAGTCATTACAGCAATTATCTAATATTATTTCAAAGCACTCAAAAGAGGATCAGGAGAAAGCCGCCCAAGCAGTAAAATGGGGTGCTTCATTCTTTGAGTATTGGAATAAGCGAAAACAGGAGTCTAATTAAATCTCAGGAGGTTATAAGTATGGCAGACAATCAAATTAACACGAAGGATTTTATTATTGGAACACTTGTAGGCAGTTTTGTAGGAGCTGCAACAGCGTTATTGCTTGCACCTAAATCTGGTAAAGAACTTCGCGGTGATCTTAATGATGGAGCTGTTCAAGTGAGAAATCGCGCATCAGAATTAGCAGGAGCTGCTCAGGAAAAAGGGGAAGAACTAAAAGATAAAGCATACTCAGCAACTTCTGATTTAACGAAGAAAGCTGTAGACGCGACTTCTGATTTTTCCAAAACAGTTGCTGATAAATCACAAGAACTTACAGAAAACGTAAAGCAGAAAACAGCGGATTTAAAAGACACCGTAGATGACAAACTGAATAATGCTCAGGATAAAGCAGAAGATTTGAAAGATACCGCTGAAGATAAGCTGGATGATGTAAAAGATAAAGCATCTGATGTAAAAGATAACGTCTCGGATAAAATAGAAGACGTCAAAAAAGAAGCTGGCGATAAAAAAGCGGAAGCAGAAGAAACTGCTACTAAAAAAGCTGCCGAAGTAAAAAAAGAAACTAAAAAAGCAGCTAATGAAGTGAAAAAAGAAGCAAACAAGAAATCATAATACTTAAAAACATTGATGAGTACCATACTCATCAATGTTTTTTTTCGCAGTGCAACTGGCTGGGATGGTACGAATGGTTCAATGATTAACGGTTTTCGCGGCGGAAGTAAGCGCAATCATATTTTCATACTGTGAGGGATGAAAAGCCCTCTACTGAAATGAAATTCCCATTATTATCCGATTTTCATTAAGAATTATAATTTTACATTAATTAAGTGGTGACAAATAGAAAAATCTTAGCTATAATGGTCTCTAATTATTCTAAAAGATTTATAATAATTAAGCGATTTGAGGAGCGTGCAAAATGAGTAACGAAATGGAGCAGTTAAGAGAACAGATGGACAAGGTTAATCTGGAAATATTGGAACTGATTAACAAGAGAGCAAGTATTAATCAAGAGATTGGTGATTTAAAAACCAAACAAAGCATTAAACGTTTTGATCCGGTCCGGGAACGTGAAATGCTGGATAAAATTAAAAATAATAATAGTGGACCTTTTCAGGATTCAACACTTGAACATATTTTTAAAGAAATCTTTAAAGCAAGTCTTGAGCTTCAAGAAGAAGATAATAGTAAAGCGCTCTTGGTATCAAGAAAAAAACAGCCTGAAAATACAGTGGTTGACCTTAAAGGAGAAGCAGTCGGCAATGGCGATATCAGCTATGTATTTGGCCCTTGTTCTGTTGAAGGATATGAGCAAGTTGCTGCAGTAGCGGCTTCTGTAAAAGAAAAAGGGTTAAAATTACTTCGCGGTGGTGCATTTAAACCAAGAACGTCACCATATGATTTCCAAGGACTTGGAATTGAAGGTTTAGAAATTTTGAAAAAGGTAGCAGATGAATACGATTTGGCTGTAATCAGTGAGATTGTAAATCCTGCCGATTTAGAACAGGCAGTTGACTACATCGATGTTGTTCAGATTGGCGCCCGAAATATGCAGAACTTTGAACTATTAAAAGCTGCAGGGGATGCTGGAAAACCGGTATTGTTAAAACGGGGTCTATCAGCAACGATTCAGGAATTCATCAATGCAGCAGAGTACATTATGTCCCGGGGAAACAAAAATATCATGCTATGTGAACGCGGAATTCGTACATACGAAAAAGCAACGCGTAATACCTTGGATATTTCTGCTGTACCTATTTTAAAACAAGAAACCCATTTACCTGTTTTTGTGGATGTAACGCATTCGACAGGCAGAAGAGATTTACTACTGCCAACAGCTAAAGCAGCAATCGCAGTTGGAGCAGACGGTGTGATGGCTGAGGTTCATCCAGATCCTGCAGTTGCTCTATCCGACTCCGCGCAGCAAATGGATATTCCAACATTCGATCAGTTCTTCAAAGAAATTAAAGATGTGGAAAATCGTTTAGGAAAATAATAAAGACTGTCTCAAAAATTAGTGGTATAATTTTTGGGGCAGTTTTTTAGTTTTAGAAATATACAGGATGAGCGCAAAAAATCAATCCTTGAAAATGTTTTCAAAGTTTCAAGTTTGGATATAATGATATAAAGGTATATTATACTTATAGTGTATGTATGAAAATTTTCATTTTGTTTTCATGAAAACTTTGTAATTTTTTTCATGGTAGCGTATGATATATAAATAGATGCAGCATTAGTTCTTGTATAAAGTGAATTTTAGGAGGTATATAAAACATGACTGTGACAATTTATGATGTAGCAAGAGAAGCAAATGTTTCTATGGCAACCGTATCGCGTGTTGTTAACGGAAACCCGAATGTAAAACCAACAACAAGAAAGAAAGTATTAGCAACGATTGAACAATTAGGGTATCGTCCTAACGCTGTTGCGCGCGGGCTGGCAAGTAAGAAAACAACGACCATCGGCGCTATTATCCCGGACATCTCCAATATTTTCTTCTCCGAACTTGCCCGGGGAATTGAAGATATTGCTACGATGTACAAGTATAATATTATTTTGAGCAGTTCCGACCAAAATAAAGACAAGGAATTGGAATTAATTAATACCATGCTGGAAAAGCAAGTGGATGGCATTCTTTTCATGGGCGGGAACATATCAGAAGAACATATTCATCAATTTCAGACAAGCTCTGTTCCGGTTGTTCTTGCTTCTACGTATGATCCGACAGATACCATTCCTTCTGTTAATATCGACTATGAGCTGGCTGCATATGAAGCTACCAAGTCGTTAATTGATAAAACGAACAAACAGCCTGCATTAGTAGGAAGTGAATCAGATACCAGTGTTAATGCATTGAAAACCAATGGTTATATGCGTGCTTTGAAAGAGGCTGGAATAGAGCCTGACGAAGAATATATCTACAAAGATGCTTATGCTTATTCAACCGGTATAGAAGCGATGGAATACTTTTTGAAATTAGAAAACCGTCCGGCTTCTGTATTTGTCATGTATGATGAAATTGCCTTAGGTGTTATCCATGGCGCACAAGATAACGGTTTAAATGTACCAGATGATATCGAGGTATTCGGATTTGATAATATTCGTCTGGCAAGTATGATACGTCCGAAATTGACAACGGTTGTTCAACCGACGTATGATATCGGAGCAGTAGGTATGCGACTTCTGACAAAATATATGAACGATGAAGAAGTAGACGAAAAGAATGTTGTCTTACCACATCGTATGGAGTACAGAGAGTCCACAAAATAAATAGGAATGTGATGAAAACCAAAGACAAGATGAAATACAATCTTGTCTTTGGTTTTTTTATGATAAAACCCGGTTAGAAAAAGGAACAGATTATTGAATCATCGCAGTATATTTAAGCATATCTTTTAATAGTAATTTGTTTCTTTCTGTAATCTCTGCTTTTCTCGGGATAACTGGCTGTAAGTCTGCAGTGTCCTGCCAGCTTGAAGGAAGAGTGACTGGAGCTTCTTTTTGCCACTTTTTCAGCCAGTTTGCAGGTAATGGGCCTTCGCAGAATGTACCTGTTTTCATCACATTCCATACCTGCCCCCAAGCGCGTGGAACGACACGCCACATATCATAGCCGCCGCCGCCGACAGCCAGCCACCTGCCGTCACAATATTCATCCGCAATTTCTGCAGCAAGCAGGGGTATTCTTTCATATATCTTCATGGTTCCGCACAGATGTGTCAGAGGATCCAGACAGTGGCTGTCCGCTCCATTTTGCGACACGATGATGTCCGGCTTGAAGAATGCGGCAATTTTTCGTAGAGCTGTTTCATATAGCTCCAAAAAAGAGTCATCTTCTGTAAAAGCATCGACTGGCAAATTAAAACTATAGCCATGTCCACTTTTTATTCCTCTTTCATTCACATTTCCCGTACCTGGAAAAAGATAACGGCCCGTTTCATGAATGGAAAAGGTGCACACATTGGGATCATCATAAAATCCTGCTTGTACGCCGTCGCCATGGTGTGCATCTGTATCGACATAAAGCACTTTCAAATCTTCTTGTTCCCGTAGATACTTAATAGCTATTGCACAATCATTATAAATACAGAAACCGGAAGCTTTACGCTGAAATCCGTGATGCAACCCGCCGCCGATATTTGTTATTTTTTTATAATCTCCATTTAATATTTTTTCAACAGCTGTCAGACTTCCTCCAACCAAACTGGAAGAAGCTTGATGCATATTTGGAAAAATAGGTGTATCTTCTGTTCCTATGCCATATTCCTGTGCCCGATCTTCTTTTAAAGCCCCGTTGCCGGCTCTTTTGACTGCTTCAATATAGGTTGTATCATGAAACAGGGCAATCTCTTCATCTACAGCCATTCGCGGCGTAATGAGATCCGATTGTGTTAATGTGGATTGCCCCTCCAACAATTCTTTCGTAAGTTGCACCCGCTTATGGTTAAAAGGGTGGTCTTCTGAGAATTGATAATTTAAAAACGCAGGAGTATAAATAAAACCAGCTTGCTTCGTCATCTTTTTGGCTCCATAATATTATTTGGCCAGAGCAGCGTATAGCCGGCATTGCGAAGATCGTTAATAATGGGCATCGGATTTAATGTTTTGACACGAAATACGAGTACTTTATAGTCCGGGTCTTTGTAAGGATACAGCAACACAGATACAATGTTGACGTTATGATTGCCGAAAACACCTGCAACTCTGGGCAGCTCGCCCGGCTGGTCAGGAACTTTCACTTCAATAAGGGAGCTTTGTTCATGTGTCCCGGTTAATTGAATTAATTTATAAAGCATATCTTTTTCTGTTACGACTCCAACCAGTTTGTCCCTGCTGACAACTGGCAAGCAGGCAATCTCTTTATCATAGAAAATATAAGCAATCTCTTCTACAAAGTCCATGGGATGAATGGTGATAACAGGGCTTGTCATAATGGTTTGGATTTCTTTATTAAGAATATAAAAATCACTCGTATCCAGAAAAGTGGATGGACTTGCATCTCTCACGTCGCGGTCGGAAACAATACCAAGAACGTACATGTCTTTATCAACAATCGTAATATGCCTGATTTTATGTTTTTCCAATAGTTGTAACGCTTCATTAATTGTTGCAGTTGGTGGAAGCGTTATCATATTTCTGTTCATTAATTCTTCGACTAACATAATAGAATCCCCCTTTAGTTATATCTCTGTTAATAATGATTTGGGCCTAAAAAACGTAATTTATCAAATAACTCGATGGATTTTTGCGGCACGTTACTTCCGATTCGCACCATTAAACAGTTAGCCGGATGAGAGTTGATCTCAGGCTCATCTGTTGGAGCTGGAAGAAGGCCGCCTGCTGCCATCATTTTTTCCATCACTTTACGATAATCCCAAATACTTAATTGACTATAATCCAAATCCCAATGCCAATAATATTCTGTGGAAATGACAATATAGTTTTCCATATAAGGGTCTTTCATCGATTGCCGCAGTAATGCAGAACCAACTCCGCTGCCCCGATACTTCCGAATAATTTCAATCGCGCCTAATTCAATTAAATCCTCCATGTTATATTTGGACCATCTTTCTAATGGATCAGGATGCAAGTAAGTAACATAGCCGATAATGGTATCTGTTGTACGGGCAATAATAATTCTTGCTTCTTTTAAATCAGCAATCTCTAAGAGTGCTTCAAATTGTTTGTCTGCAGGCCTGAATGCAGTCAGTTCGTTGTGAAAATGATATTGTTCTAATTGGGAGCGTGAAACAGGACCTTCGACAGTCAGTGCACCTGCCGCTGTTTCCAAAAGGATTGAATCAAATTCCTTTGTATGTTTCATTCATCCACCACCTTTATGAGATACAACATATGCTTACCGTCTATTATACAGAAAATAGCTGCATTTTTTTAGTGTTTTTTTGAGAATTGTAAAAAAGCTTATGGTAGATAATAAAAAACTTCACGCTATAAGCAATATACCCCTATAGCGTGAAGTTTTATGAAACTGCGTGATTTAATTAATCGTCGTCGTCATCTGAACTGGATGACATACTGGCCGGAATTCCAATTTGCAGCCATTTATCTCGTTCTGTTCTTGGATAGAGCATGGAAAAGTCATCCATGTCGTCGTATCCTTCTTCTCTCAGCCAATCCGGATTAAACATAATTCCGTTGTTTCTGCTGAATGAATTTCCATCATCGTCAGATTCTAAAACGCGTCTGCTGCCTCTTGTTAAACTATTATCTTCTTCGGTCGGTACATGTTCCGAATCAAATAAATCCGTTTTAACAAGTCCTACATCCTCACATAAATCAGATGGCTCCATGCCTGAAACAGCGCAATAACTTTCCTCTACAATGCCGTCCGGACGTTCAAACGGTTTTTCTGGAGTAACTAAGGCCGGATCCACCTCTGCAGATGCATTAATAACCTCTGCCCACAATTTCATATTCCGCTCACTGTAGGAAAGATGATAAGGGTGGTTAATGGATGCAGGGGTTTCATACCCAATCCAAGTACCAAATGTAATATTCGGATTGGACGCAACAAACCAAGCATCATGATAATCTTGGGATGTTCCTGTCTTTCCTGCCCAGTCAACATTTGTATTTTGGAGCTGTGAATTCACATAACCAGCTGTTCCGTTATCAATAACATCCCGCATCATATCTACTGTTAAGTACGAGGTCTGCGGAGAAAATACTTCGACAGGGTCTGTTTCATGTTCGTAAATAACATCCCCTTCAGCGTTCGTAATTTTATCAATCATATAAGCATCTGCAAATTTGCCATCATTGCCGAATGTAGAAAAAGCATTCACATTTTCTTCTACAGATATCCCGTGATCCATTGCACCGATAGACAGCGATGGAATGGAATGGTCGCTTTCTGTTAAAGAAGTGACGCCCATCTTCTCTAAATAGGAAGCAGGGTCATCATCAATCATTTCCATATATATGGCTGCTGCCGGAATATTGTATGAATTGGTAAGTGCAGTGCGGGCAGAAACAAGCCCATAATTACCGCCTCCATAGTTTCCTGGAGAAAACGACCCTCCGGCAAATGAACGCGGATAGTCCGCAATAGGAGTTCCCGGCTGGATAATACCTTCTTCCATTGCTGGAGCATAGTCCAGTAATGGTTTAATTGTACTGCCGATAGAACGTTTTGTATCTGTAGCGAAATTCACCTGATGGTCTTCATCAAATCCGCGTCCGCCGATAAAAGAAATAATTTTTCCGGTATTATTCTCGACCATAATAGCACCTGTCTGAATTTCCTGCGTTACTTCATATTCTTCCCCTTCGCTGTTGGTTGCTGTAAAGGTTCTGGAATAACCATAGTCAGAGTAATTTTCTGCAGCTTCTTGCATGGCGTCATAGATATCTTTGTTAATTGTTGTATGAATTTGATAACCGCCGTCACGCAATTCTTTCTCTGTACGCTCTATATATTCTGCGCGCAAATCGTCATCTTCTTCCAAATCTTCTTCGGTAACGTCATCTTCTTCCATTAATATCTCTTGAATGATGTCTTTTGTGCGTTTTTGTACTTCATACGTGACATAAGGATATTCGTCTGTAGAAGAAGGGACTGCATCAATAAAGTCACTGGCAATATCATAATTAGCAGCTTCCTCCAGTTCTTCATCTGTGATAAATTCCATATCATGCATGCGATTCAACACTGTTTTCATACGATTAATACCAGGCTGTAATTCTTCTTCTGATTTTAATTCCCCTGCAGCTGTAAACGGTGTATAGGAAGATGGACCTTGCGGGAGTCCTGCCAGATACGCAGCTTGTGGAATCGTTAATTCAGAAGCTTCCACACCAAAAATACCTTTGGAGGCTGTTTGTATACCTGCAATATTACGACCGGATGAATTTCTGCCATAAGGGATAATATTTAAATAAGCTTCCATAATTTCATCTTTCGTAAAATAATTTTCCAGTCGCATTGCTAACAGTATTTCTTTCGCCTTCCGGTCAAAGGATACTTCGTCGGTCAGGACCTGATTCTTGATAAGCTGCTGTGTCAGTGTACTTCCTCCGGTCTGGACAGAAGAATTCAGAAATTCCTGTGCTGTCGCTCTTAAAATGGCTTTGGGCACAACGCCATTATGCTCCGGGAAGTATTCATCCTCTGTCGCAATAACCGCATCCGTTAATGTAGAGGAGATATTCTCAAGACCAACTTCCTCCCGATATAAATCGCTCCGGATATCCCCTAAATAAACTTCATCTGCAAAATAAATACTGGACGTTTCTGAATAATTATAAATATCATCTGCCATCGAGGCTTCACTTCTTAAAGGCTCCTCATGAACGAGAGATGCAAAGTATCCAAGCCCGATACCACCAGCAAAAATGCCGCCGATGACACCTACCACGATAGCAAATAATACCAAATTCCAAACAACGTCATACGTAATTCTTGATACTTGTTGGATAACACCTTCTTTCCACCAACTTTTAACAGTATTAAAAAAACGTTGTAGTTTTTCTTTCATAATTGACATTAGACCTCCTAATTCAACAATTATTATAACATAGAGAAAATATAGTTTGGTAGTGAGATGATAAATAGCTTGCGTAAGAAGTCCATTTATGCTATGAATAGTATTATCATATCCATTTATCTTTTATAAACATGGAAGGATCGAAGTAGCATTGGTGAATCCCTATCATAGAGAGCTGACGGGTGGTGTAAGTCAGTATATATTCCCATGCGAATTACAGTCTGGAGTTTTTCTTTTGATGAGCAGGAATAGCATTTGTTCATCAAAAGAACGGTGAAAAACATCGTTAACAAACCTTAAGTGGCTATATTATGATAGCAACAAGGGTGGTACCGCGAATCCAACTCGTCCCTTTCTTACCAGAGAGGAGGCGGGTTTTTTATTTTCTCCTTTCAAAGCGGAGAAGTAGCCGGGATTGTCAGTAAAACGAAACTATCTATTAATGGAGGAAAGAGTATGAATATTTTACAGGACTTAGAAGACAGAGGACTAGTGAATCAAGTAACAGATCGGGATGGATTAGAAAAACATCTCGAAAATAATCAAGTAACCTTATACTGTGGATTTGATCCGACAGCGGACAGCTTGCACATCGGGCATTTGGTTCCTTTAACGATGCTGCGCAGATTTCAACGGGCAGGCCATAAGCCGATTGCATTAGTCGGCGGGGGCACCGGCATGATTGGCGACCCAAGCGGGCGTTCAAGTGAACGCAGTTTAAATACCGAAGAAGTTGTTTTTGGCTTTACAGAAAGTATTCAAAAGCAAATCGCCAAAATTGTAGATATGGATGATTCCTCCAGTGATAATCAGGTTGTATCCCGTAACAATCATGACTGGCTGGGGCATATGACCATCATTGATTTTCTCCGTGGTGCAGGAAAACATTTTGGAATCAATTATATGTTGTCCAAGGATTCAGTTGCTGCAAGGCTGGCACAAGGGATTACCTTTACGGAGTTCAGCTACATGATTCTACAATCTTTAGACTTTTTACGATTATATGAAGAAGAGAATTGTACATTACAGATTGGCGGTAGTGATCAGTGGGGAAATATTACAGCCGGCATGGAACTTATTCGTCGTTCCAGGGAAAATCAAGGGGAAACAGCGGAAGTTTACGGTTTAACTGTACCATTGATTACAACGGCAGATGGAACCAAATTTGGAAAAACGGCCGGTAATGCTATTTGGTTAGATGCTAAAAAAACATCCCCATATGAATTTTATCAGTTTTGGATTAATGCGGATGACCGTGATGTTATCCGTTTTATCAAATACTTTACTTTTCTTTCTGACGAAGAAATCGCTGTGTTAGAAAAAGAAGTAGAAACACAGCCGGAAAAACGAGTTGCACAACGCCGTCTGGCAGAAGAAATGACTCGCAGTATTCATGATGAAGCTGCTCTAGAACAGGCGCAGAGAATTTCTGCAGCATTATTCAGCGGGGATATCAAACAATTAAAGCTAGATGAAGTGGAGCAGGCATTTAAAGATGTCCCAAACTATGATACGGTAAAAGAACCAATCGGACTGATTGACTTACTGGTGAATGCTTCTATCTCTTCATCCAAACGCCAAGCAAGAGAAGATGTGAAAAATGGAGCTGTCTATATCAATGGAGAACGTGTTCAAGATATAGAATATACGGTGGATGAATCGGACCGGTTAGGTGATGCTTTCACGGTAATCCGCAGAGGGAAGAAAAAATACTTCTTAATTCGTTTTCAATAAAGAAAAGACAGTCAAAAAAATAGATTTGACGTAAAAGGAAGCGTCAAATCTATTTTTATACATCGGAGTATGAAGTTCCATGTTTTATTCATTACTAAAAAATAGGGCCAGTGTTCCGGGACCGGAATGTGCACCAATGACGGAGCCGACCATTTCAATAATAATGTTTTCTTCTTTTACTCCAAATCTGTCCTGTATCATTTTTGATAGTTCCTGTGCTCGGGGTAAATCATCCCCGTGACTGATACCAATAGTTTGATTTTGTAAATCGTTGCTGCGCTTGTCCATGACATCAACCATACGTTTGAGCACTTTCTTTGTACCTCGGATTTTTTCCAGAGGAATCAGCTTTCCGCCATCCACATGCAAAAGGGGTTTAATGTTTAATAAGCCGCCGACAAAAGCTGCTGTTTTACTGACGCGGCCTCCACGATACAGATATTCCAAATTGTCTACTGTAAATATATGTTCCATCTTTGCAGCATTTTTTTCAGTTTGTTCAATAATATCGTTAAAGGAAAAATCATTCTGCGCCATTTTAGCGGCTTCTAATACTACCAAACCAAGCCCCAGGGAAGCGCATTTGGAATCAATGATATGCAGCGGTGCTTCTGGATTATTTTCTTTAAGTTCCTGCTCCACCATTTTTGCAGCTTGGCAGGTTCCTGATAATTCGGAGGAGAATGCAATATAGATCAAAGGTTTTCCTGCTTCTGCGTAGGAAGTGAAGATTTCTTTAAACTGATTGGCTGATGCTTGTGACGTTTTTGGAGCTCCGCCTTCCCGCATGGCATCATAGATCGTTTTCGGGGTAATATCGATACTGTCTTGATAGTCTTTGGATTCCAGGTGAACAGTTAATGGTATCATTTCAATATGATATTCGTTATAATAATGTTCGGATAAATCACATGCACTGTCTGCCAGAATGGTGACGGACATTATAATCACATCCATTTCTTTAAGAGTAAGATTGTATACTAAGTTTACGTTTAATAAAATAGTTAGTCAAAAATTTAATCAAGGAGGCTGTGATGTGTTTTATGTTGAAGCAAAAAGGATAAGCATTGTTATAATAGGAGCTTTATTAAATGCAGCTGCTTTAAATTTCTTTCTGATAGGTGCCAATGTATATGCCAGTGGTTTTACAGGGGCAGCTCAGCTGTTATCCAGTATTTTTAACGATTTCTTGGGGATTGGTTTATCCACAGGTATTCTCTTAGCTCTTTTAAATATTCCTGTCTTGATATTAGGTTGGATAAAAGTAGGAAAGGGATTTACGATTTATAGTATTATATCTGTCTTTTTCTCTACTTTATTTTTAGAAGTATTACCGCTCATTTCGATCTCAGAGGATATTATTTTAAATGCGGTATTTGGCGGTGTTATTGCTGGTGTCGCTGTCGGGATGACATTAAAGGCCGGGGCTTCTACAGGCGGGATGGATATTGTTGCCATGATTTTATCACGTCTGAAAGATAAACCGATTGGGAATTATTTTTTAATTATGAATTCCTTGATTATTGTTATTGCCGGTGTTTTGTATGAACCTGAAAATGCTTTATACACGATGCTGACATTGTATGTAACGACCCGGGTAATTGATGCTATTCATACCCGTTATGAAAAAGTAACTGCGTTTATTGTTACCAAGAAAACAGATGAACTGCAACAAGCTATTCATGAGACAATGGTGCGCGGGATAACCATTTTACCTGCAAAGGGAGCTTATACAAAAACAGATAAGAGTCTGATGTATCTGGTTGTCACAAGGTATGAATTATATGATTTGGAAAGAATTATTAATGAAGTGGATCCAGAGGCATTTACAAATATTGTGGAAACCGCCGGCGTTTATGGTTTCTTTAGAAAAGATTAAAAAGGTGTGGATAGGATGAAACGTTGGTATGTTATTGTTGCTGTGATAGTCTTGTTAGCAGGTTGTGGAAATAGAGGAGAAGAAGTCATTGAGCCGGCTGCTCCTGGTGAGAACGATGAAGCGGCAAGCACAGTGATGTTCCAGGAAATTGATATTACAGCAGATGGCGAACAGTTCTATATCGTTGGCCAGGCGAAGACAGATGGAGATGCTTTCTTCTATCGAGTGGAACAGGATGAAGAAACCGTGCAAGAGGAAGAAATGGTTGACTTGGAAGAATCAGATCCAGACGCTTTTCAACAATTTGAAATCATGGAGACTTTCTCGGAAGAAACACTGGAACAGGAGGAGCCTCCCATTGTCGTGATGTATGGAAAAGATGCGGATAATAATGAAATTAATCCCAATTATGTACCGATAGATACAGAAGAATAGCGTATTTTCTTCTGTCCGGTACTTTAATAAGTTATACTTATTCAGACAGTAAAAAAGAGGCGGGAAACCCCGGCCTCTTTTTAATAACCAAACTTCACAAATATTTCTTCTACTTTTGGATTGATATTTTCCCAATCCGCATCAAAATGTTTGTTGACGGTAATAAAATTTTGGTAGCCAAATACATTATCAACGTCTTCCAATTTCATTAATTCATTTAAAATTTCATGTTCGCTTACATCACCAGGCATAACAGATATACTGTTCGTCCCGGAGAAAATGATGCTGTCAGCTGTATATTTCATCGCGTTTGGATTCGGTGTCGGCGAAATATGTATTGCCATGTGCATACCTCCTCATATAATTAACCATAAGTTCATATTAACAGAAAATCAAAAAGAGATAAAGAAAGGAAAGTTGCGAATGGCAGCTTTCCTGAAATTAAATAATAATATCCTTTTTATTAAGATTTAAATATTCTTCTAAAAATATGCCAATACCATCTTCTTCATTGGATAAGGTCTGATGTTTCGATACAGAGATAAGTTCATCAATGGCATTCCCCATTGAAACGCCGACGCCGGCATAATCAATCATCTCTAAATCATTATCTTCATCGCCAAAAGCGATAATATTTTCTCTGGCTATATGGTATTCATCTGCTATACGCTTCAGACCGACTGCTTTATTCATGCCTTTTTTTATGATTTCAATAATATTCCATGGCGCTCCCCATTTACGGTGTTCGATAACCTCAGCATGGTAATCATTTAAATGCGTTCGTAAGGCTTGCACTTGCGAGGCATCTGGATAAATTAGAACGGAAGTCGGATCATATTTTAATTTTGACTTAATATCGCCGATAATGTATGGCGATTCCTCGGGGAACCCTTGAAAGATAGTCATTAAATCTTCGTTATATTGATCTAAATAAACCTGATCCTGTACCTCAGCTAATATATTATTTACTTTCACTTCGTTGGAAACATCAATAATCCGATGGGCGGTATTTAAAGGCATCGGGGTGTGAATACCTTTCCAGCTGGTATCCAGAGGATGATGCACAAATGCTCCATTAAAATTTACCATGGGCGTTTTTAATTGAAGTTCCTGGTAGTATTGTATACTGGCACGGCCAGGTCTGCCGGTAGCGATGACCACAACATGACCGTCTTCCATTGCCTGGGATATCACTTGCTTGTTCCGGTTGCTTATTTTCTTGTCATCACTTAATAAGGTACCATCCAAATCAAGTGCAATTAAATGCCTGTTTTTGTTTTCCATTCCTTCACCTCTCATCTAACTTTATCCTACCATGATTTGAAAATATGTAAAGTAAAGAAAAGTTAAATAAAAGCTGCTTTATTTGCGAAAGATATTACAAAAACTTTACAATAAAGATAGTATGTTGATAAGCGAAAGGAAGCGTGTCAAAGATGATAGGGATTTATCAGGAACCAATTAAAGGGATACCTTGTTTACATGTTGTTGATCAAAAGTATGAGGGGAAAGCACGGCCGGCTGTTATCTATTTCCATGGTTTTACAAGCGCCAAGGAACAAAATTTGCCAATTGCTTATATGCTTGCCGAAAAAGGGTTTCGTGTTTTTTTGCCGGACTCGCTGCATCATGGGGAAAGAAATGGCGGCCTATCAGATGAAAAGCGTCAGCTGGCTTTTTTTGAAATTGTGTTAAAAAACATAAGTGAACTGGAGATCTTTCATCAATATTTATTGGATCATACCCTTTTAAAAGAAGGGGCATTCGGTGTAGCCGGAACCAGTATGGGCGGGATAACAACGAGTGCTGCGCTGGTCAAATATCCTTGGGTGAACGCTGCAGCTGTTATGATGGGGACGCCAAAACTGGAAATGTACGCCAAACAATTATTGCATTATGTTGAAAAGAATGGTCAGTCTCCATTTACGCGAGCGGATTTGGATCTTTTATTCGAAAAACTGGCGGATATCGATTTGTCTACCCATATGGAGTCGCTTAAAGAACGTCCGTTAATGTTCTGGCATGGTGAAAATGATAAAGTCGTACCTTTTGAGCAGTCATACACTTTTTATCAAACGGTGCAATCATTTTATAAAAAGGAAGAGAACCTGCAATTTATTGGAGAAAAAGGCAGGGAACATAAAGTAAGTGTACCGGCAATGCATCATGCAACAGATTGGTTTGAGCGGCATCTGTTGTAAAATGATTTTATAACATGTTAAAGTATGGTTTAATAGAAGTAAGGGAAAGGAGGATAACGCACATGGATGAATCGATGAAAGAATATCTTATGGGAGCATTGGAAAATGTAATTGATCCAGAATTGGGTATTGATATTGTCAATCTTGGTTTAATATATGGTGTTGATCTGGATGAAGAAGGTATATGTGAAGTTACCATGACATTAACTGCAATGGGATGTCCACTGTCTGCGCATATTGAAGCTGATATCAAACATGCTTTATCAGATATTCCAGAAGTAAAAGAAGCCAATGTAAATATTGTCTGGGATCCACCTTGGGGTAAAGAAAATATGTCACGCTATGCGAAAATTGCCTTAGGTATTCCGGATTGATAATAATAAAGAAAGCATCTGCTGTTTTGTAGATGCTTTCTTTTATTACGAATGCTTATAGGAAAAGCAATACAAGAAGTCCAACGGCCACACAGTAGTATGCAAAATACTCCAATTTTCCGTGGCGCATGATATTCATAAACCATTTAAGGGCAAAATAGCTGGCGATAAATGCTGTCATAAATGCTACCAGATAGGGTGCCCATAGATAACTTATTGCTGGATCTTGAGCGATTTCCGGAATTTCAAGAATACCTGTCCCGAGACTTACCGGGATATAAAGCAGGAAAGAGAATCGTAAAGCTGTTTCTTTCTTCATTCCGACAAGCATAGAAGCGACAATTGTAGCACCGGATCTGCTTATTCCCGGTGTGACAGCTATAGATTGAACAAGCCCCACAATCACAGCATCCTTGGTGGATAAATCTCCATCCTGTTTACGGCCTCTGAGGTTGCGGATAATCCAAAGAAAAAGCGCAGTAATAAGTAAAGTAATTCCAACTACATTTGTACCGCTTAATGTTTCGCCAAGCACATCTCCAAACAGCAAACCAATAACCCCTACAGGAATGGTTGCAATAACGAGATAAACAACAAACATAAAATCACTTTTGACGGTTTTATCCCCTTTGAATAAGAAATTCCACGTATTAACGATTAAACGTACAATATCTTTGCGGTAAATCAGCATAACTGCCAGCAGAGAAGCGAAGTTAACAAAAATTTCAAAGGAGAGCCCTCTGGCTTCGATGTTAAATAACTCCCTGACAATGATTAAGTGTCCGCTGGAGGATACCGGAATTGGTTCGGTAACACCTTGAACGATACCAAGAATAAAATACTGGATCAATGTCCATAAATTACTTAAAGCATCCATTTTAAATACCTTCCTTTATTTTTTTCTTTTCATTTCCGAGCCTGTCTCTTATATGTAAATATGCTGAAAAATACAGACATAGAACTTTTACCTGGAGATAAAAAATCTTTACAGATTCATCTGAAATATTGAAACCCCTTGCCGCATATACTAAGACAAGGGGTTTTTCTTATTTGGTGTCTTCTTTCAAAACGAAATTGGTTAAAACAAAAATGAATACAACAAAGATGCCTGCTACAATGAGTGCATCGCGAATAACAAACGGCTGTCCTCCCATACTTGTCAATACATAAGAAACTGCTAAAGCAATAGCAACAGCCCAAAAAATAGTTCCTATAAAACGCATATGTCCACCTCGCTTTACTAACTTGTTTAAAAATTATTCTTTTCATATATTAACATTTTAACACGAAACATCTTCGCTTGCTTGAAAGATAATAAAAAAATCATGAATAAAAATCAACTGGAAGATGGCAATCATTTTTTGAGTAAAACATAACTCAACTTTGGCACTAAAAAAAGTGACTTCCACTCTATAGAAACAGGGGTTGATTGTTTCTTCCGTACAGCTATTGACAAAGATTTGAAGGTACAGTGTAAGGCGACCGCTACGGCGGACCGTTTTGCTTTCCGACGTACAGGATGTACTAGTGCAGACGTTGCAACAGGACGTTGCGTTCTTAGTCTGCCTAGGGGCACGCTCTTCAGCTAACTTTTGCCAAGAAGAGCACTTGGCAAAAGGGCATCTTCAGATGGTGCTGATCCCTCAGGAGTCAAAACGGTCCGCCTCCGCTAGCAAGGGATTCGATGCTGTTTGAGACAGCAAACTTAATAAAAGTTAAATCAGAAAGAACAAATTTTTCGTGATGCATGAATCAGTCCTTTCTATGAATGAAAGCTATTCTTGATATGAATGATCCACGATGTCATGATTTGAACTGCTAAATCAACCATTGGAAACATCAAAATGATGGTTTATTTAGGCTAAAAAGCGATTATTTCATCTCACTTCATCAGGATGTCATTTCTTCCATGTGCTGTAGAATCCTATTAGAGCGCAGGCCAACCACGTAGAACTAGTGGTTTACAGGCTGAAATCGTGACTCCAGTCACAACGCATGCACTTGCACGTCCTGGGACTACGGTTACCAATGTTGTCAGGTTAATAAATTTTCAAAAAATAATAGTTGCTATAAGCATAGAGCAATAAAGCTAACCAGCGGAGGAAAAACACGGAGACTCCTGCGGGAAAGCGCAAATGTCTTCGGTGGGGCGAGTAAGCGCAGTCCCAGTGGGAAGACCCCGCAGGAAAAAAGCGAACTTCTTTTTTCCGAGGAGGAGTGAGCTCGGGGCCCGCGGAAAGCGTAGTGTTTTTCCGTAGCGGTCATACTAACCTGACAACATTGCTACGGTTACTCGCCCTATCGAAAACATTTGTGCATCGCAGGGCGAGCTGAAGGTCCACTTGAAAAGCGGAGTGGTTGGCCAGAGCGGAGCTACACACCATATCCCGTTCAAAAATAGAAGAATGATTGAACGAAAAACAAGCAGAATAATAGAGATCATATTCATCCTGGAACAGCAAGGGTTATATGCTTACTCTTAGGTGCGAAAGTTGAGAACACAATCATTATTAATAATTAGAGGAGAGAGGAGTGTTTTGTTTGCGTATATTAGTTATTTCCCATAACCATTGGGCAGGATATCATATTGTAACAAAATTCTTGGAGGATGGGTGTTACGTTGATGGCATTCGCAATACGCAAATTGATTCAGGTTTAGAAGATTTTTTTGGAAGAAATAGTCACTTTCAAGAAGTGGATCAAATAACAAAAGATTATGACCTGGCAGTTGTTATCAATCATACTGAGGTAAAGAATGTGCACCGGCATGCGGAGAGAGTGATGCACATTCAAACCGATGCCAATTTAAATATAGAATCAGATACTCCACGTACGACCGTCATTTATGCACCTTATCTTATCGGCGAGGGGATGGAAATGGGGGAGAACGGGTTGATTTTGGATGGTGATGGCAGAACAATGCCCGATACAGACAATGATTGGCAAAAAAAAGCGATATATATCAAAGATTTCTTAAAAGTATTGATGCAATGGATAAAAATGAGCTATTTGCCTACATTAATAGAGATTATTTCTGTTAACGATAACTTAACAAACACAAAAGTTGAAAAAAAGCAGGTTCTACTGGAAAATAGAGATATAAATGCAGTCATAAAAACAATACAAACATTTAATAAGCAACTGCGGTAATGGAATGGGTGTGCTAAAGTGAAATATATCTACTATCCAATGATTCTCTTCTCGTTGATTTGCACATTGTCTGCTTGTTCTTATTTTGAGACAGGTCAAATACAAAATGTCGGGTTTATAACGGATGCTGAAATAGATAATAATCCTTGGACAGAACAAGGATATAACGCAATGCAAGAAATAGGTGATACGTACGATACGGATGTTTATTATGAGGAAAATATAGAAACCATGCACCAAGTACAAGAAACGGTGGATGAATTTGTAAACAACGGTGTTAACTTGATTTACGGCCACAGTAATATCTATGGCGAATATTTTATGTCACTTGCTGAAAGTTACCCTGACGTTCATTTTGTTTATGTCAATGGCGGTGAATCCGGTGAAAATGTGACTTCTTTAAATTTTAATGCACATGCAATGGGATTCTTTGCCGGTATGGTTGCAGGAAATATGACAGAAAGCAATGAGATCGGAGTTATTTCTGCTTATTACTGGCAACCGGAAGTAGAAGGGTTCTTCGAAGGCGTGAATCATGTTAATCAAGAAGCAGAGATAAAGTTGGATTACTTAAATGATTGGAATAATACAGAACTTGCAATGGATAATTATACAAAAATGAAAGAGCAAAATGTAGATGTTTTTTATCCGACCGGAGATGCTTTTAGTGAGAGTATTTTGAAAGCGGCCGAAAAAGATGGCCTGTATGCTATCGGTTATTTGACGGATCAGAGGGAAATCGCTCCGGATGCTGTTTTAACCAGTACTATTCAGAACATCGGTGACCTGTATCAATTGGTAGCAGACGATTTTAACAAACAGGATTTAGAAGGAAAAATCTATACCTATGATTTCCATGATGAATTTATTTCTTTAGGTGCATTTCATCCTTCCGTTCCGGATGATGTGAAAATGCAGGTGGAAAACGATATTGAAGCCTATATTGAAACAGGCTTATTACCGAATGAATATTAATACAGCATGCTATGCTGTTTGTATTCATATATCGGTGAGAATAAAAGCATCATAAAACGTGGTAAAAGCGTCTGCATGCTCCATGTAAATTGTAACTTGCTATCCAATTCATTTTATCTTAAAATTAGTACCAAGTCATAATGATTGATATTAATGTTATATAGAAGAGGAGCGCGTTTAAATGAGTATCGGTATTTTAGGAACCGGCCATTATTTACCTACAAATGTAGTTACTAACCATGATATGGAGAAAATTGTGGATACCAATGATGAGTGGATTCGGACCAGAACAGGAATCCATGAAAGAAGGTTAGCTACAGACGATATTGATACTTCAGATATGGCCTATGAAGCATCTGTAGATGCATTAAATGAAGCGGATGTTAAGGCGGAAAATATTGATTTAATTTTAGTAGCGACGGTAACACCGGATACAGCTTTTCCGTCTATTGCCTGTCGGATTCAAGAAAGGTTAGGCGCTGTAAATGCTGCGGCAATGGATGTAGGTGCAGCTTGTGCCGGTTTTATGTATGGTGTTATTACAGCAAATCAATTTGTTGCTACTGGAACATACAAAAATGTACTTGTAGTCGGAACAGAGAAGCTGTCGAAAATAACCGATTGGACAGACCGTTCTACATGCGTTTTATTTGGCGATGGTGCTGGAGCAGCTGTGATTGGAGAAGTATCTGAAGGGAAAGGAATCCTGTCCTTTGAACTTGGCGCAAATGGCGCTGGCGGGAAGGAACTTTACTTAAATAAAGAAGACCATATTATCATGAATGGAAGAGAAGTTTTTAAATTCGCTGTAAGACAAATGCCGGAATCCACCATCAATGTGGTTGAAAAAGTCGGATTGTCCCGTGAAGATGTGGATTATCTTGTTCCGCATCAGGCAAATATCCGGATTATGGAAGCTGCGAGAGAACGTTTAGGTATTTCTGAGGATAAAATGGCAAAATCGATTGAGCGTTTTGGAAATAATTCTTCTGCTTCGATCCCTATGGCTTTGTCTGAAGCAGTAAAAGAAGGTAAAATAAAAGATAATGATTTAATCGTATTAGTCGGATTCGGAGGAGGCCTAACCTGGGGTGCTGTTGCGATGCGCTGGGGCAGGTAAGTCTTATCTAGTTAAAGGAGGATAACAATCGTGGAAAAAAGAGTTGTAATAACAGGACTAGGAGCTGTAACTCCCGTTGGTAATGATGTAGCTACCATGTGGGAAAGCATTCGTAATGGGAAATCGGGTATTGACTTTGTAACAAAAGTAGATAAAGAATTATTTACAGCTAAAGCAGCTGCAGAGGTGAAGGATTTTGATCCAAATGCATATATGGACAAAAAAGATGCACGTAAAATGGATCCATTTACGCAATTTGCAGTGGCTGCTGCCAAAATGGCCGTGGAAGATGCTAAATTAGAAATTACAGAGGAAAATGCAAATCGTATCGGTGTTTGGATTGGATCTGGCATTGGCGGAATGAAAACTTGGGAGGAGCAGCACTCCAAATTTTTAGAGAAAGGTCCGAAGCGCGTTAGTCCTTTCTTCGTGCCGATGATGATTCCGGATATGGCTGCTGGACAAGTATCTATTCAGTTAGGAGCAAAAGGGATCAACTCTTGTACGGTGACTGCCTGCTCTTCTGGTGCGAACTCTATTGGAGATGCATTCAAAGCCGTTCAGCGTGGCGATGCTGATGTGATGATTACAGGCGGCACCGAAGCGCCAATCAGTGATATGGCATTTGCTGGGTTCTCTTCAGCGAAAGCATTATCGACTACAGACGATCCAAAGAAAGCATGCCGCCCATTTGATAAAGATCGAAATGGTTTTGTGATGGGAGAAGGGTCAGGCATTCTGATTATAGAATCGCTTGAATCTGCTAAGGAGCGCGGTGCAGAAATTTATGCAGAAATTGTTGGTTATGGAGCAACAGGTGATGCGTATCATATTACCGCGCCAGCAGAAAGCGGAGAAGGTGCAGCACGTGCAATGCAACAAGCCATTGCTGATGCACATCTGACTTCCGATGAGATTGATTATGTGAATGCGCATGGTACAAGTACCGACTTGAATGATAAATATGAGACACAAGCTATCAAAACGGTCTTTGGTGAAAAAGCATCCAGCTTGGCTATTTCCTCCACCAAATCAATGACTGGTCATTTGTTAGGTGCTGGGGGAGCAGTGGAATCAATTATTTCTATTAAAGCAATCGTTGATGGCGTTGTACCTCCAACGATAAACTATGAAACACCTGACCCGGAATGTGACCTGGATTATGTACCAAATGAAGCAAGAGAACAAGAAGTCAATGCAGTAATAAGTAATTCGTTAGGTTTTGGCGGGCATAATGTAGCGCTCGTATTTAAAAAATATGAAGCATAGATGATAAAGACTTATCTCTTTTTTAAAGAGGTAAGTTTTTTTATGAAAATTTGTATTTTCCTGAGGACAAGCACATAGAATGATATTAACTGGACAAGCAAGCGAGGCGAGGCGATGGGTTCTTTCTTTTTATTTTTAGTCGGATTCGGGATGACTGTTACAGGAAGTGTTACCGTGATAGCTTATTTTAATTTTCTCCCCGCTGGGTTAACATGGGTTGATTATTTTGTGTTTATAGCAGGACGATTAGAATGTTATTTTCTTCCTTTAGGCGTCTTCCTTTTATTGATTTCACTCCGCCATTTTAACGTAGAAAAATAAGTGTTTTCGCATAAAAAAATGTGAGATGGTCATAATGTATTTTAACCTTCAAGTTCAAGGAGAATAAATGTCTTTGATATGTTAAAGCGGGAAATGATTCTCTGAGGACTAAGAGATTTAAAATGGCAGATAAGGTGGGGTTAGGAAATGTTATATTTACATGATGCTTGGGTAAATTGGTTTGAAGGGGAAGAGAACGGATATAATGTATGCCCCTTTCATGAATGGAGGAAATCGGATTCGATTGAATTGCTGGATCAAGTACCGTTATTGTACATATCGAGTGAGCTTTTTGAATATATTGAAAATGATATTCTTGAACTCCCGAAAGACTTACTCGATTCGATCTACAAAAGAGCAACAATACGTAAGGGGCAAAAAAGAACAGTCTTGGAATATGCGGCTGTCGTGACAGATGGAATGGAAATTCTCGCTTTTGATACGGCAGGATACTATATCCCGGTTAGAAAAAGCAGATTAATTCCCAGACAGGAACAGTTAGTATATAGCATGATTGAAAAAGCAGAACAAAAAACATACGATTGTCAATATGAGAACTATCAAAAAGAATATCATATGCTTTCTATGCCGCCTTCCTTTATTTATGGACTTACAAGAAGAGAACGCCAACTGAAACAGCTTTTAATGATTGGTTTGGATCAGTTAAAGACAACAAATGATAAACAAGAATTACGATACTGGCTTACCGAATGGAATCCAAAAAAATACCCGTCTATCAAATACATGAATGAAGAAGAAGTTTGGGAGGCGCTGTATAATGGATTAAAAAATGGCTGGAGCCAGTCGCATGAAGAGCTTTGCAGGAAATTAATCCGCGGACAGGCTTTCCTGGAAAGAATGTGGGAAGCTGAAATAGAATCGGAAGAAAATACTTCAAAACAAAATTAATCAATAAAATCCCGGGAAGTACAATGACGTACGTTTCCCGGGATTTATTTATTTCCTGACTCTTCCTAATCCGACAGCTTTTTTTGCTTTTTTTAATGTCTTACCGGCAGTAAAGGAGGCTTTTTCTGCTCCTTTGTCCAGGATAAGGTCTAATTCTTCGGAGTCAATTAATGCTTTATATCTCTCTTGAATCGGTTCTAAAACACGGACGACAGCGTTGGCTGTATCTTGTTTAAAATCTCCGTATCCTTTATCGGCATATTTTTCCTCGATACTTTCAATGGATTCACCGGTACAAACGGAATAAATCGTTAATAAATTAGAAATTCCCGGTTTGTTTTCTTTGTCAAATTTAACAATACCTTCTGAATCTGTTACAGCACTTTTGATTTTCTTCTCAATTTGCTTTGGTTCATCAAGCATTGAGATATATCCCTTTTGGTTCGTATCTGATTTACTCATTTTTTTCGTTGGATCCTGTAAAGACATAATACGTGCACCAACTTTAGGGATGCGAATTTCCGGGATGGTAAATATATCGTTGAAGCGGTGATTAAAACGCTGTGCTAAATTACGCGTCAGCTCCAAATGTTGCTTTTGGTCATCTCCGACTGGAACGACATTGGTATTATATAATAATATGTCAGCTGCCATAAGAGAAGGATAAGTTAACAAAGCGGAAGAAACAGCTTCTTGCCCTTGTGATTTATCCTTGTATTGTGTCATCCGCTCTAATTCACCAACATAGCTGATAGATTGAAGAATCCAAGCTAGTTGAACATGCTCCGGGACTTCGGATTGGACAAAAAGAGTAACTTTATTTGAATCGATTCCCGACGCCAAATAAAGTGCAGCTAATGATTTAATATTTTTTCTTAATGCTAATCTGTCTTGCGGAACAGTTATGGCATGCTCATCAACGATACAGAAGTAACAATCATATTCATCCTGCAATTCGACAAATTGTTGTAGGGCACCTAAATAATTTCCCAGAGTCAAAGTACCACTGGGCTGAATTCCTGAAAAAATGGTTTGCAATGTTTTCACCTCATTTATTATTTTGAAGCAGAAATAATGTCTGCCTGGGAAAGGCTTAGCTGCCTTGGAGTAATGTTGCATTATTTCCCAGGCAATAAAAAAGCCCACTCATCCCTCGATTAGGGACGAATGAACCGTGTTGCCACCCTGCTTATTCTATAAAATAGAATCACTTCATTATTAAAAAAGCTCCAAAGTCCAATTCCATCTTCCCTTGATACTTGTTTGCAGCACCACAAGCTCTCTAAAATCAGCGGGAAAGATGTACTTTATCTTCTTCTGTGCTCTTCATATTTAATTAAGTTTATTATAAGTTTATTTTTGCCAAATTGCAAGTGAACTTATACATGAGAAAGCGAAGAAGTATCTAAATCTTTTTTTGGGGGATTATTTTAGCAACCTTTTATCATACAAATGAAAACTTTTTTCCGCTTTTTTCGATTTTTTCTTTTAAAAACGCTCAAAATTCCTTTATAATAGTAAGAAAATATATACATATGGGAGATTGATTGGATGAGGAAATGGAAGAGCCTGGTGATGACTTGTGCTGTTGCTGGTGCAGCATTTGTCGGTATGGGGCAAGCAGAGGAAGTTCGTGCAGAGGATGGGGCAGACGTAACAGCGCAATCACATAAAGAGCGAACCACCAGTTTAAAAGAAATAGATACATCCCAGCAGTTCAGTCGTTTTGTCATTACATCTGATTATAATTTTACATATCCGGATGCAGTAAGAGGAATCTATGTAACGGGGAACACGGCCGGTGGAGAAAAAATGAATGATTTAATAGACTTTGTGTCTTCAACAGATTTAAATTCAATGGTTATTGATGTGAAAGAGGATTACGGACATATCACTTTTGCTCCGGAAGAAGAATCGGTATACGAAGATATCGGAACAACATATATTTCTGACCCGGATGCCATGATGGAACGATTAGAAGAAGAAGAAATTTATCCAATAGCACGCATTGTTGTTTTCAAAGATAGTATTTTAGCAGAAGAACGACCAGATTTATCTTTTAAAGAGAACGGGGAAGTTTGGAAAAATGGCGGAGGAGATGCTTTTGTTAATCCATTCGAAAAAGAAGTCTGGGAATATAATGTAGAAATTGCTAAAATGGCAGCGGAAATGGGCTTTAAAGAAATTCAATTCGACTATGTCCGTTTCCCGGAAGGCTTTGAAACAAGAGATGAAGATTTGGAATACTCCATGGGAGATTATGCGGATTTGGATATGAATAATACGCAAAAGCGTGTCGAAGCAGTAACTGATTTTGTTGGTTATGCCCAAGAAGAATTGAGTAATTATGATGTGGATGTATCCGCGGATATTTTCGGATACGCAGCAACGATTGAGGAAACACCTGGAATTGGCCAGAACTTCTCGAAAATCTCAGAGAACGTGGATATTATTTCATCTATGATTTATCCAAGTCATTGGGGCTCTTACTTTGGACTTTCCAACCCGGATGAAGAACCATATGCTCTTGTTGACGAATATTCCCAAGTAGAAAATGATGTATTAAGTGATTTGGATGAACCACCAATGTCACGACCATGGCTGCAAGATTTCAGTGCTCCATGGCTGTATAGCGGACCGACATTTGAATACGGCCAAGAAGAGGTAGAAGCACAAATTAAAGCATTATATGAAAATGGAATCGATGAATTTTTACTTTGGAACGCCAATAACACTTATACGGAAGGTGTAGATTATCTAAAAGGGAAAGAAGAAGAGGAGTAATGAAAAGCCGCGGATGGGTTCCGCGGCTTTTCGTTATGCCATTTTTGTATGCGATATATCTGTTAAAATAATCCCAGCTTATATTTCACAATGGAAATGTAATCAGTTATAATAAAAAACAATAATCGATAAAGGAGCAACTTGTATGAATTGGTATGAAAAGCTGAACGATTATTTTCCGGTAGAAGAAATGAAATCCAAGCAACATATGGAGATTTTGCTGGCGGAAAAAGGCGATGTCTATTTCAAAGATGAGAGTCCGAAGCATGTATTGATGTATGCTGAATTTGATACGTTTATTTTTATTGATTACCTCTGGGTTTCTGCAAATACACGGGGACAGGGGATTGGTCATCAGCTGATGGACAAGCTGAAAGAAAAAGGCAAGGCGATTATACTGGAAGTAGAGCCAGTTAAATATGAAGATACAGATTCAAAGAAAAGATTAAAATTTTATTCCCGTGAAGGCTTTCATCATGCCAGGGCAATCGGTTATAACCGTAAATCGCTGGCAACAGATGAAGAAACCCCGATGGAGATTTTATACTGGTCGCCAGAGGATGATTCAGAGGAAGTCATTTACAGCCAAATGAAAAAAATGTATGAAGACATTCATACATATAAAGATAAGGAAATCTACGGAAAAAAATATCAGCCTTCTGATGAGGTACTGCATTATAACGAAAATGAAAAAGCAGATAATCTGTTAGCTGGTATCCAGAAACGGAAAGAAAAAGATAATAGGTAAAATAAAAAAGACTGCAGAGGATTTTGTCTCTGCAGTCTTTCGTTTTAAGAAGATTTTGTTGAAGGTTGTGCAGATGTACTTTGATTCAAACGATCCGCCAGTCCAGTTGGTGCTTTAGGACTTGAACTTCCTTCCAGTAAACTGTCTTTAAAATTATACGCACTGGAACCATGTTCGGTAAAGTCCAGCCCAGCTTTTTCTTCTTCAGCAGATACACGGATTGGCGAAATTTTATTTAATACATAAGTAAATCCGCCTGCTGTTATAGAAACCCATAACATGACTGCCAAAACACCAGTTGCTTGAACACCCAGCTGAGAAAATCCGTTGCCGTAAAATAATCCTGTATCTATCGAGAAAAAACCGATAGCCAGTGTTCCCCAAATTCCACAGGCTCCATGTACTGCAATAGCTCCGGCGGGATCATCAATACGTAATTTTGTATCGATAAAGCGGATGGTTTCTACTAATAAAATGCCGGATACCAGACCGACGAGAATGGAACCGCCTAATGAAATTTCTGCTGCTCCTGCAGTAATGCCGACTAGACCTCCTAACACACCATTCATGGATAACGATGCATCCACTTTTTTAAAACGCAGCTTTGTATAGAATGAAGAAGAGATTAGTGCAGCAGATGTAGATAATAGCGTTGTACCGATAACATATGGAACCAGGGAAGGGTCGGCTGCCAGCGTACTTCCGCCATTGAATCCGAACCAGCCTAACCAGAGTATGAATATGCCGAGCGCTCCTAAGGGTAAATTATGTCCAGGAATAACATTTACTTTCTCTCCGCTGTATTTCCCGATTCTTGGCCCAAGAATCAGTGCAACCATCAGTGCCCCGGTTGCACCGGTCAAGTGAACAACCGTAGAACCGGCAAAATCACTGAATCCAAGGGCAGTTAACCAGCCGTCGTCTTGCCAAATCCAGTGGCCTGCTACTGGGTAGATAAACACGGTCATTGCTATAACAATAAGTACATAGCTTCCCAATTTTATCCGTTCTGCAACAGCTCCAGAGATAATGGTTGCACAAGTTGCAACAAACATAGCCTGGAATACAAAGAATCCAACATCTTCTACACCATTTAAGAAAAAACCATCTGTTCCAATCATAGATCCTAAGGAAGAACCGAACATAATGCCATATCCGGCTAAGAAAAAGAGTATAGCAGCAGTACAAATGGTTAAAAAGTTTTTCATTAAAATATTTAATGTGTTTTTAGAACGGGTAAAACCGGATTCGACCATGGCGAAACCCGCATGCATAAAGAAAACTAAAATGGCTCCCAGCATGACCCAAACAAGATTAATGGATAATTCCAAAGACTCGGTTGTCGGTGTTTGAGCGTATGCTGGCGTAGTGAATAAAAATAATAGGACTGCGAATGAAAATACTTTTTTGCACATATGGTTTCCTCCTCATTTTTAATAAATGGCTTTTGTTCCACTTTCTCCGGTTCTTATTCGAATAACTTGCTCCATAGGCGATATAAAAATTTTCCCATCTCCTATTTGTTCTGTTTTACAAGCATCCATAATATGGCCGACAATCTCATCTGTTCGGTCTTCCGATACAATTAATTCTACTTTTAGCTTGGAAAGTAAGGTAACTTCAAATTCTGTAGAACGATATACACCTACCTTGCCTTTTTGCTTTCCTGTTCCGGCAACTTCTGTTACTGTCAGTCCGTCAAAACCAACTGCGGACAGTTTTTCCCGTAAATCCTGAAATTTCTCCGGTTGTATAATTGCTTCCACCTTTTTCAATAAAGATCTCCTCCTTTGATTATGTTAGAAAACCTAACACAATGAGTTATGTTATATATCATAATGGTATCTTTTTTTAATTGCAAGGTTTTTGTAAGATTATTTTGAATAAAACGTTTTCAAAAAATATGTTTAAATAGGCATGAATGATGGTAAATATAAATAAATACAGTATTTTGATGAAGAACCAGTATTTAAAGAGAAATTCTTTGCGATAAATTTTATTTTTCAGGTTTATTATCAATTAGAGAAGGGAAACTTAAAAATATGTAAGAGGCGGTAAGATAAATTAAATAAATGATTTTATCGCAACCCCTACCTTTTATTAGATATTTGGTGTATAATAAGTACATACAGGTAGATTATACTTATTATTATTTAATAAAGTTAGGTCAATGTTGAAAATACAAAATAGATTGAGGAGTGAAGTTTTATGGTAACACTTTATACCTCACCAAGCTGTACTTCATGTAGAAAAGCAAAAGCATGGCTGGAAGAGCATAATATCCCATTTACGGAGCGTAATATCTTTTCTGAACCTTTATCTCTTGATGAGATTAAAGAAATTTTGCGTATGACGGAAGACGGAACAGATGAAATTATTTCTACAAGGTCAAAGGTTTTTCAAAAACTGAATGTAAACTTTGATCAACTGCCGATGAAAGATTTATTCAATCTAATTCAGGAGAACCCCGGCTTATTACGCCGTCCGATTATTTTAGATGAAAAACGGTTGCAAGTAGGCTATAACGAGGATGAAATTCGCCGTTTCTTACCAAGAACAGTCCGGACATTTCAATTGCGTGAAGCTCAACGAATGGTTAATTAATAATAAAATAAATAAGAAGGGGTGCAGAATCTTCTGCACCTTTCTTTATGGCAAGATATGGAAAAACAAAATAAGCTTTGATAAATGACAAAATACTTGAAATACGTTAGAATAACTAACTAACATGAAAGATATAAGTGCGCCTTCTATATGTATATCCATATAGAGCAGGCAGTAATCAGATGACCCCCGTCTGTTTTTCATAAAATAAACAGGAATTGGGCATTTTCATTTCTTGTGGATTGCATTTTTGCATACAATGTGATAAATATGATTCATGATTAGGATGACACTGATTCGGGTACATCTATAATATAAACACGTTTATACTGTCGGCTCTGTTATGCAGGAGAATATGTAGGAAATGGTTCTATCTTAATGAGAAGGGGGAGCTTATTGTGGAGATAGAAAGAATTAATGAAAATACAATCAAATTTTATATTTCTTATGTTGATATAGAAGAGCTGGGTTTCGAAAAAGAAGAAATCTGGTACAACCGGGAAAGAAGCGAGCAATTGTTTTGGCAGATGATGGATGAAGTCAATTATCGTGAAGACTTCAATCCGGAAGGACCGTTATGGATTCAAGTTCAAGCAATGGAAAAAGGACTTGAAATTGTTGTGACGAAAGCAAAAGTCTCTAAAAACGGCGAACATCTGGAATTGGAAACAGAAGATGGCAATATTGATTTACCGGTAGATAATCAGTTGGAAAATATTTTGGATGAGAAATTTGGAGAGAGCAAACAAGATACAGAAACTGAAAAGGACGATGAGATGGCAGAAGAAAATTTATGGATTATCGTTGAATTTGATGAATTTGAGAATCTGATTCAGCTAAGCCATCAGCTCCATGATTTATCTGATTTTGGAGAAGAAACGTTATACACCTATAAGGGGAACTACTATTTATATATGGAATTCTCTTATGATGTATTGGATGAACATCGTCAGGAAGATGTTATCAGTCAAGTATTGGAATATGCCTCCGATTCTTCGATTTCTATTCACTTATTAGAAGAATACGGGAAAAAGATTATGGAAAATGACACATTTGAACAAGTTCGCAACTATTTTCCAAAAGATGTGTAATAGAAGGCCTACAAGAAATCTTCTGATATGATTTGTTGTAGGTCTTTTTTTGTGAAAAATTTTAGCAGGAGAAAGGGGAATCGTGTCGAATTGTATATAGTAATGGAGGTGGTACATATTGCAGCGCGCAGTCAATAAACAGGGAGAGTCCATTCTGTTGTTTCGTCAATCGCAGAAGACAATTGCAGAATGGAAACAGGACAAGGGCCGTTTTTATTGTCCGGCTTGCCAGAAAAAAGTGATTATCCGGTCAGGGGAAAAAGTGATACCGCATTTTGCGCATTTGCCATATAGAGAGTGTCTGCTTGGAGGCGGTGGAGAAGGAGCTTATCATGAAAGAGGAAAGCTGCAATTATTCAAGTGGTTATCACGTTTTGACATGCAAGTCGAATTAGAAGTATATTTTCCGGAAATCTCACAAAGGGCTGATATTTTTATTCAAGTTGATCAAAAGAAAATTGCCGTCGAATTTCAATGTGCCAGAATCGCACAGGAAGAAATAATAAATCGGATGGAGGGTTATAAAACAATAGGCATAGAATCCATCTGGATTTTAGGAGCAAAATATTTGAAGCAGAAAGGAGCCTATACTTTTCAAGCTAATCACTTTCTGGATACATTTATTCGTTCCTCCCCTAACAAGCATTATCCACAGTTATTCTTCTACGATCCATTTATATCAGAGATGGCCGTTCTTCATCATTTATATCCGCTTCAAACCTCAAAGATTTTTGCTAAACAGCTTGTATATCCGCTTCATCAATTACATTTCAAACATCTTTTTCAAAAAGAAAAAATTCCTGGCTCTTTTACTGCTTATTGGGTAAAAGAAGTACGTTATCTTCGTACAAAAATAGAAAAATCATACGGAACCATTTATCAATTACGGAGATGGCTGTATAACAAGGGTTATTTATTTCAATGCCTACCGAGCATCTGCTTTATGCCAATACCTTATCATACTTCTGTGCCGGCTCCTTTTTATAAATGGCAGACCGAACTATACGTTTCTTGTTTAGCGCATTTGAAAACGGGTGACAGGGTAGAGATTGCTGAGCTGGAAAATCTGCTTTATTCCTTTTATAGCAAAGACATGATCGATTTTTCGGACGCATTACAACACTATCTTCAGTTACTTCACCAATCCGGATATATTGAAATACGCTCGTCCACTATTCTTCGGACCAATCAAAAAATTACTTCCTATTCTTCGCAAGAAAAAGCATTTCAAGGAGACCAATCTTTTTTTCATTCATTTTTCTCGGAAAAAAAAGCAAAATACGAGCATGATTACCCTTTGCTTCGTTATACTAAATAAGAAGCATAAAAACAGTATGGCTTTAATACATTTACATCGGAAGTATTGTGAAAAACTGAAAATACTGTTGATTTAACAAAAGGAGGCAATCATCATATGTCAAAAGCAAGCAAACAATTACCAAAGCGAGATGAGATTCCTGAAGAGTTTACTTGGCGTTTAGAAGACATTTTTGAATCGGATGAGAAATGGAAAGAAGAATTTCAAAGCTTGAAAAAGGATATTTCAAAACTTACCGCATATAAAGGGAAATTAGGGGATTCCTCTGAAACATTATTAGAAGCACTGCAAGTGCAGGATGCGTTGTCAGAACGTCTTGGCAAGTTGTATGTGTACGGGCATTTGCGTAGTGATCAGGATACAACGAATTCCTTTTATCAGGGTTTGAATGCACAAGCAGAAAATCTGTTGACTACTGCGTCCAGTCAATTCAGCTTTCTGGTACCTGAAATCCTGGAAATACCGGAAGAAAAGCTGAAGCAGTTTATTGATGAAAATAAAGATCTGCAGGTTTATAAAAAAGTCTTGGATGATATTAATCACAGTCGTCCGCATGTGTTAAGCGAGAAGGAAGAGATATTGCTGGCAGAGGCGGATGAACCGATTGGAGCTATCTCACAAACCTTTGGTATGCTGAATAACGCCGATTTAACTTTTCCTCATATCACAAATGCAGATGGGGAAGAAGTGGAGCTGACACACGGCAGATATTCCACTTTTATGGAATCGCCGGACCGAAATGTACGTGAACAAGCTTTTAACGCGATGTATGACACGTATGGTTCATTTAAAAATACATTTGCTGCCACGTTGAGCGGAGAAGTGAAATCACATAATTTTAATGCAAAAGTCCGGAATTATGAGAGTGCACGTCAGGCAGCTCTGGATAATAATCATATTCCTGAAGAAGTATATGATAATTTAGTGGAGGCAGTGAATGAAAAATTACCTTTATTACATCGCTATGCCAAATTAAGAAAGAAAATTTTGGGTGTAGATGAGCTGCATATGTATGATATATATACGCCGCTTGTAAAAGATGTGAAAATGCCTGTTACGTATGAAGAAGCAAAAAAATATGTTTTAGAAGGGCTAAAACCGCTGGGTGAGGATTATGCCGGCATTTTAGAAAAAGCGTTCCATGAGCGCTGGATTGATGTGGAAGAAAACAAAGGAAAAAGAAGTGGAGCCTATTCTTCCGGAGTTTATGGTACAAACCCTTACGTCCTTTTGAATTGGCAAGATGATATAAATAATACATTTACATTGGCTCATGAACTCGGGCACTCTGCACACAGTTACTATTCCAGAAAATATCAGCCTTTCCGTTATGGAAATTATTCTATCTTTGTGGCAGAGGTTGCTTCGACAACGAATGAAGCGTTATTAAATGACTATTTATTAGAGCATCTGGACGATGAAAAAGAAAAACTTTATATTTTAAATCACTTTTTAGAAGGTTTCCGTGGAACTCTATTCCGTCAAACGATGTTTGCAGAATTTGAGCATGACATTCATGTATTGGCTCAAAATGGGGAAGCTTTAACGGCAGACAAACTGACAGAAGTTTACTATGATCTAAACAAAAAATATTATGGGGAAGACGTTGTCAGTGATGAACGAATTGGATTAGAGTGGGCACGGATTCCACACTTTTACATGAATTATTACGTATACCAGTATGCTACAGGATATTCTGCCGCAACAGCATTATCCAAACAGATTTTAGATGGAGAAGAAGGAGCGGTGGATCGTTATTTAGGATTCTTGAAATCGGGCAGCAGCGAAGACCCTATTGATGTGTTGAAAAAAGCTGGTGTCGATATGACGCAGAAACAAACCATTTTAGATGCTCTGGATGTCTTTGAGGAAAAATTAACAGAGATGGAAGCATTATTGGATAAATAAAACGAAAACAGCCGGGTAGACATGTTGCCCGGCTTGTTTTTCGTTTTAGATATAATGCATCCTGTTTTAGCGCCGGTATCCTTTTGTTTTCTGGTGAGCGATAGACGCCAGCATACAGTAAATAGATGCAAGTAATAAAGGAAGCGTAATATAGACAGGCACCAAGTTCATAAAGCCTAATAAATTAAAGAAAAAGGCAATAACAACGAATAGTATGAATAAAAGAGGAAAAAAATTACGCCGCATGGGAATGCCTCCTTAGTGGTTTTTGGTATTACTGCATTATATGTCCGAGTTATTTTTTATAGAAGAGGATGTTCTATTTCGATGTACATGACATCATGTGTTTAAAAAAATAAGAAGTGAATTTTTTGTGAAATATTGAACATAATTATTGAAAACTTGAAAAGAACTTGCTAGAATATAATTGTAAGTTGATTACAAACAAATACCCCTTTTGTTTGATCATGAAACTTTCTCCCATCCCCCCTTTGTAGTTATACAAAGACGGAAAAAAGATACACGCTGCCCCGTGTATCTTTTTTATTAAGAGAAGAACCCCTGATTTGAGATGAAAATCAGGGGTTCTTTTGCTTTCAAAATGTTATTACGGAAAATCGTACGGAGTAAAGTTCTGTTATCTAGAAAAGGGAGTAGCGAAGTATGCTGTATCTCTAGAAAATCGGTTGATGTATTTTTCTAAATGGTGCCGAGGTATCTCCAATAAGATTCATTTTTTTCACGTACTCTTTCTACAATCTGCTGAAATTGCAGTTTTTTAAGTTCTTTTTCTGTTTTATCAATGGACCAGTCATAGATAACAGACAATTCTTTTGTTCCTACGATCTGTTGTAACTGTAAATAATCAATTAAAGATGGTTTGACAGATGGAATCGGAGTACGTTGCAGGATTTCTTTTAAAACAAATTCATAGATATCGTATGGATGAAGCCCGGAAATTTTTATACCGTCGTCTTCAATTTCCTGGTTAAATAAAACAATAGTAGGTGTATAATCTACATCCATCTCATTCGCCAGTCTCAAATCACATTGCAGTGCGCGCTTGGAAGTATCGGAGAATAAATCTGTATGAAATTCTTCTATATCTAAAGCCGCTTCATCTGCACACTTTAATAAAATATCTTCATTACAGATGTTCTGTTTATCAAAAAATAATGTCTCCTGTATTTTACGGATAAATTGTTTGGAGGCTTTTTTCCCTTGTAATTCAGCAGCTTTAATGGCCAGAGCTGGAACCCAAGGGTAGTCAAGGTTCTCACGGTTGCCCGTAATCCCGGTTAAATCGGGTTGTTTCTTTTGTTTCTTTTTATTTAAACCATTTGAGTTTAATGCTGCCAGTTGTCCGCTGATGACATGTTTTATTGTGAAAAAACGGCCGTATTCAACATTTAACTTTTTTAGATAAGGATCTAATGCCCAGCATTCAGAACATAATGGATCAATAAAAACATACATTTCAATCGGCTTTTGGACGTAGTTCATATAGTTAAAAGAAGAATCTATCGGATTAGAAGATGACAGTTCTTGTTGATTCCCATTCATTTCGAATGCTCCTTTCTAAGATTTAGGGGGTGTTCATCATATGATTAGCAGTTAATGTTAAACGCTCAATCATTTCTGTATAATAAGGTTCTTCTACTTGGTTTTCTATTAATGCCCGATTCATACAAGCTAGCCATTCATCTTTGGCGCTTGGCGTTATCGGGAAAGGAAGATGTCTTCTTCTTAACATAGGATGTCCTCGTTCAGCTTCATAGAGCCTGGGGCCACCAAAAAACTGTGTCAGAAACAACTTTTGTTTACGCATTGTTTCTGTTAAATCATCTGGAAATATCGGTATTAAAACGGGGTTTTCTTTGACGTATCCATAAAAAGTTTCAACAATGCTTTCTATTTTTTCGTAACCGCCAATTCCGCTGTAAACCGTTTCTACTTCATTTTGCTTCATATCATCTGCCCCTTGTACTAGTATTGTAGCAATATAGATTCACTTCATCAAATAATCTGTACCGTAACAGACACCGACAATCCGTTTATTATCAGAAAAGTGGTCTTACAACGAACGTTTTTGATTAAAAAAACGAGCGATCTTCGGAGGTGTATCCCGCAAAGGAATCTGATAGTTTTCAAGCAGGCTGTTAAAAATCTTTTCTCCATGATTTTTTGAAGTTGCTTCCAGCTCTAATTCAGCATCCTCCGTATCTAAATAAATACTTTTATCTAAAACCAGTAATGTATTTTGATAAGGGATTTCTTTTCGAAACGTAACCATACTCCCCAAATATTCCAGTGCAGCTACATCCATAGACATTTTTTTCAGCTGTGCTATGACATTCGGGGCTTCCGATGGTGTGCCGGCAGTCCAGGATAGAAATTCTTTTTCTGTCAGTTTATCATGTGTCTCTAATAGTCCATCCGGATGCGGTTCTTTTAATGTTAAAGTATATGTCCCATTCTTTTTTCGTATTCGTAATGCAGAACCGTTTTCTTTTAAATCAAAAGAGGGCGTTTCAAAATAATAATTTGTCTGTTCAATGGTCTCAGCCTGGGAAAATAAATCTCCTGCTAATTGGTTATATTCCTGAACGGTTAATAGATTTTTAAATTCGATTTCTATCTCTTGGCTCATTTATAAATCTCCAGTTCTAAATTTAGATTATCTTTATTATGGCGTGTATAGAGAAGCTTTGCAAAAAATAAAACTTATGAATAGAAAAGCTTCTTTTGTTATGGATGAAAGTGATTTTCAAAACGATAGGATAAGAACAGCGAGCACAGTTGCCCACTATATATGTGAAGCATATTTGGGACTGTTTTCTTTCAGCGTCCCTATTTCCTTTGTACTAATGCTACTCTGTGATAAAATAAAGAAAACGATATTAGTTTACATATAGGGTGATGTTCGATGGACTGGGGAAAAACGTTAGCGCCATATAAACAGGCGGTGGAGGAATTAAAAGTAAAGTTAAAAGGAATTCGTTCCGAGTATGAAAGAGAATCCAGTAATTCGCCAATTGAATTTGTTACAGGAAGAGTAAAACCGATACCGAGCATTATCGAAAAAGCGCGTGAACGGCAAATTCCTCTTGAGAATTTAGATACATTACAGGATATAACAGGGATAAGAGTCGTTTGTCAATTTGTTGATGATATTTATCCCATCGCCGAAATGCTCAGGAAGCGCAACGACTTTCAAATTATTGAAGAGAAAGATTATGTTTTTCATAAAAAGGATAGTGGTTACAGGTCTTATCATATGATTATTGAGTATCCGGTAGAAACGGTGACAGGAAGAATCATTGTGTTGGCAGAAATTCAAATACGTACACTCGCGATGAATTTTTGGGCAACCAATGAACATTCATTAAATTATAAATATGAAGGGAATTTACCTTCAGAGGTCAAGCTGCGGCTGCAAAAAGCTGCTGAGGCCGCATTTAAACTGGATGAAGAAATGTCAAAAATCAGAAGCGAAATCCATGAAGCGCAACGTGTTTTTCATCGGAAATCATAGGTAAAGGACGGGAAAATATAATGAAGTTTAAAATTGTTGCCAGAGGGGACAAGCGATCCAATAAATTAAAAGATATGATGCGGCGATATTTGGAGTCTTTCGGGCTGGAATATCATAAAGAAGAGCCTGATTTGGTTATCTCCGTGGGCGGTGACGGCACCTTTTTAGAGGCTTTTCACCGTTATGTTCACCGTTTGCAGGAAACGGCTTTTATCGGTGTGCACACCGGTCATTTAGGATTTTATACGGATTGGACACAGGAAGAAGTGGAGAAGCTCCTGGTTGAAGTTGCAAACACTCCATTTCAAACAGTGGAATATCCATTAATGGAAGTCATTATCCGTGATGATTTAGGAAAAAAAGAGGACAGGCATCTTGCATTAAATGAAGCCATGATTAAAACGGCAGATGGCTCTTCTGTGGTCTTAGATGTAGAGTTGAAGGGAGAACATTTTGAAACGTTCCGTGGAGATGGCATATGTATATCTACGCCTTCCGGAAGTACCGCTTATAATAAAGCGCTTGGCGGAGCCATTATTCACCCGTCGCTGGAGGCGATTCAAATAACGGAGAACGCATCCATTAATAATCGGGTTTTCCGTACGATTGGTTCGCCATTAGTTTTGCCGAAGCATCATACTTGTTTCCTGAAGCCGATGGTGGATAATTCCTTTTTAATTCAAATTGATCATTTCACGAAAAATTATCATGAAGTAAAATCCATACAATGCCGCGTAGCAGATGAAAAAATCCGTTTTGCACGTTTTAGACAGTTTCCTTTCTGGCATCGTGTGAGAGACTCCTTTGTGACCGAGGTAGAATAAATGACTGCAAGCATTCAAAAAAGCTGGGTGATTGATGATGCAGGCGCCCAAATGACGATAAAAGATTTTCTGCAAAAGAAGCTAAAGTTTTCAAGAAGGTTATTGACTGCTATGAAAAAAGAGGACGGGAAATGTTTTATCAATGAAAAGGAGGCTCATATTACAGAAAGCCTTCATTTGCATGACCAATTAATGGTCATTTTTCCAGATGAAACTCCAGGCAGTATTGAAGCAACCAAAATGGATTTGGCAATCGTTTATGAAGATGATGATCATTTAGTCATCAATAAACCGACTGATCAGGCTTGTATGCCAGGCATGAACGACCGTTATTCTTCTTTAGCAAACGGTATCCAAAGCTATTACAATGCTATTGGTCATCCAGCCACCGTGCATATCGTAACAAGATTGGACAAGAATACGTCCGGTCTTGTTTTAATTGCGAAAAATCGCTATACCCATGCTTTATTATCAGAAGCACAAAAAAAGAACCAGATTCATCGTACCTATGAAGCAATCATAACAGGAAAAATAAATCCTTCTGCCGGAACAATACAAGCGCCGATTGCCCGTAAGAAAACGTCCATTATTGAACGGGAAGTAAACAAGGAGGAAGGCAAAGAGGCCATCACCCACTATCAGACCATTTCTTCCCTTGTAAGGGCTTCCTCCGTACGAATTCAATTGGAAACGGGCAGGACGCATCAAATTCGTGTTCATTTCAGCCATCTTGGTCATCCGCTCCTTGGTGATGATTTGTATGGTGGCAGAACAGATGACATGCAGCGGCAAGCGCTCCATTGTTCAACATTGGAATGGATGCATCCATTTGAGAAAAAAAGCATGCGGTTTGATTGTGCACTTCCGTTAGATATGATGAATTGTGAGAAAAACTTAGCCATCACTTCTTTGAAAAATCAGTAAAACGATCTGGTTGAAACGGTTGATGGGAAGGTACGGAAACAATGCTTTGTTTTGGAAATTGAAAAGCGGTCAGTTTATTTCCAAAGACACAGCCCGTATCTATATTAATGGTCCGATTGATTTGGCGCGGTTCTAAAACCGGGGTATGGCCATATACAATCCAGAGTTCTCCTTTGTAATGTTTTGCCCAGTCTCGCCGGATTGGCCTTCCTTGATGGTCTGTCCGACCGGTAACATCTCCGTAGAGAACAAATGACTTTGTGCGGGAATTTTTCAGTCCAATGAGGTCTTCTTTTATCCCTGCGTGAGCAACAATAAGATTCGTCTCTTTACAATATAAATATAAAGGTGCTTTTTCATAAAGTGTCATAAACTTTTCCTGGATGTTTTGTTTTTGAGATTCATCCAATTCCTTCCACTCAGCTACCGTTGTTTCCAAACCATGTTTTTCCTGGACGTGATTTCCTAAGAAATAGCGGTATAGCTTATTACAGTGATTTCCCGGTACATAATATGCTATTTTTTGTTCAATAACTAACTGATAGACAAGTTGGATAACTGCGATAGAGTTTGGTCCACGATCAGTAAGATCTCCAACAAAAATTAATTTATGATCATCCGGATGCGTATACATATTGTTTTCCTGTCGATATTTCAGCTTGTCGAGCAGTTCCAAAAGTTCATCCAAACATCCGTGCACATCTCCAATAATATCGAATTGCAACTTATAACCTCCTCTTAGCAATGGATTGAATAAAGATTCTTTCCCTAGTATAACTTATTTTCTTTGAAGCATGTGATAATAAATGAAATATTTCATTCATCTCGATTACATAAAGTAGAAAAGCTTATTTTAAGGTATTTATTGAATGAATAAGTTTGAATTTCCTTCTTTATAACCCGGCTTTCGTCTTTTAAAAAGTAACTTCCTTTCCATAGGAACAGGGGGTTGATTGTTTCTTGCATACATCTGTTGACAAAGGTTAGAAGGTAAAGTGAAAGGTGACCGCTACGGAAAAACACTACGCTTTCCGCGGGCCCCGAGCTCACTCCTCCTCGATAAAGGAGACTTAGCGATTGGCAAGCCAAAAGGCGCAGACAGAGCTAAAGTCGCTCTTATGCCCCGCGGGTAAAAAAAGAAGTTCGCTTTTTTTCTGCGGGGTCTTCCCACTGGGGCTGGGACTGCGCTTACTCGTCCCATCGAAAACATTTGTACTTCGGAAAGCGGAGTGGTTGGCTGGAGCGGAGCTATACACCATATCCTGGTCATCCTGGAACAGCTAGTTTTATATGCTTCTTCTTTGTTGTGGAAGTTGAGTTTATAATAAAAAACACGCAACCGAATTAGTGATACAAAAAAGCTGTTAAGAAAAATAATAGCCAAATGACAAAAGGATTGACAGTGAGAAAATATGTATTTAAAGTAAGCTATGGGTAATAAAGTTGCCCTAAGGAAAAAATAACGAGGAAGGAGGAAGAAGTGTCATTCTGTAAATGAATAGCAAAGAAAAGGAGGAAAGGTGCTTATTATGGTGGATAAAGCTTGCTATTTGTTTCGCATCTTGTAAAATAGGGAAGGATGTGTAAGAATAAACAAACCGCTGAAAGAAAGGAGGAATTGCGATGAAAGCCGATCAATACGATGTTCAATATCAAGAGCAATTTCAAGAACATATTGATAAAGTTCAAGAAGCATTGGAAACAGAAAATTTGGAGGAGTTTCGAACAGAATTTCTGGAAATTCATCCATATGATCAGGCTGTGTTTTTCCAGCAGCAGGAAGCAGAAAATAGAGCGCAGATATACACGTATTTATCTCCTGAAGAAATGTCAGAGATATTAATCAATATTGATTTAGATGATGTCGTTGAGTTTTTTGAGGAGATGGATCCGAGATATGCTGCGATGATTTTTTCCGAGATGCCTGTCGATGATGCGGTTGATATTTTAAATGAGCTGGATAAAGAAAAAGTAGTCAGCTATTTAACCATCATGGATAAAGAATCTGCTGATGATATAAAACAGCTCCTTCATTACGAAGAAAAAACGGCTGGTAGTATCATGACAACAGAATATGTTGTGCTGTTTGAAAATCAAACCGTTGCAGAGACGATGAATCAGCTGAAAAAAGAAGCTCCAGATGCAGAGACGATTTATTACTTGTTTGTCCTCGATGATGTAAAACATTTAGTTGGTGTCTTGTCTATCCGGGATTTGATTATTGCAGATCATGATACACAAATTAAAGAAATCATGAGTACCAAAGTGGTTGCTGTATCGGTTGCTAAAGACCAGGAAGACGTTGCACAAATGTTTAGAGACTATGATTTTCTTGCACTTCCAGTAGTTGATTTTCAAGATCATCTTCTCGGTATTATCACTGTAGATGATATTTTAGATGTTATGGAAGAAGAAGCCAGTGAGGACTACTCCAAATTAGCGGCGATGTCCAACACGGATATTAAAGATGATACAGCCATTCGTTCTGCAAGAAAAAGATTGCCTTGGCTGGTTATCCTGTTATTTTTAGGTATGTTAACGGCTACTTTGATTGCCAGTTTTGAAGAAACCTTAGAACAAGTAGCTATTTTAGCTGCTTTTATTCCCTTGATTGGAGGAACAGCTGGTAATTCAGGAACACAGGCACTTGCTGTATCCGTACGTGGAATGGCAACAGGTGAATTCGAACATACTGGGAAATGGAAGCTTCTAGGAAGAGAAGCATTAACAGGATTAATTAACGGGGTCTTCTGTGGAATTATTCTTGCTGCTATTATTTTTATTTGGCAAGGCAGTATTTATTTAGGCATTCTATTAGGTTTATCTATTATGGGTTCCCTTCTTGTAGCAACATTAGCAGGAGCACTCATTCCGATGATAATGAATCGTTTGCATATTGACCCAGCGGTAGCATCAGGGCCTTTTATTACCACGATTAATGATCTTATCTCGACGCTGATTTACTTTGGAATGGCAACAGCATTTATGAGCTATTTAATTTAATTATCCAAGTAGAAAGGGTTGTCTCCATACCAGAGGCAATCCTTTTATTTCGGGAAAAAGAGCCATCATGCGTTTGACACAAAACAAATTATAGGTTCATACACTATACAAGATTAGCCGAGAAAGGGTGTAATGACCGATGACGGATAAAAATAAAGCGAAATCTCCTTTACTTTACATCAGCCAGCCTCAATTGAAAGAATCTGCGGCACCAATGCAGGATAATTATTTTGGTAATTCCGGAATACAGAAGAAAGCAGATGTAAACCAAGCACCACCCGTGAAAAAACCCCCTTTAAAACATCATAAAAAACATGTTGATAGTACTGTTCAGAAAGAAGAACAGCAATCAAGCAAGAAAAAATTTATGGAAATGTCCATTAACGAAAAAATAGATTATTTAACAAACCGTTCTGAATTTGCTCCGCCTGTAAGGTGTGAAGTCATTGTAAATGGCAATAAGAAATATCGGGGGATTATCCGCGAAAAAGAAGAGGATATCTTGTTTTTACAGTTAAGTAATCGAAAAAGCAGCATCAAAATACCGGTGGAAGATATTGAAAACATTCAATTATTAGGTTTTTAAAAGACACCGTCCAGGCTTCTGTGACCTGGATGGTGTCTTTTATCATGCTGCCTGTTACATGTGAGTTTCCTTGTGTTTAATGAAATGCTCTGATTGCTGGTAAGCAGGTAACATGGCAGAAACAGTTTAAATCGACAGTGATACAAATACCTGTTGCTTCCATATCTTCTGTGTTCTGGTCTGTCGGATCCTTCATATGGTCAAAACCGCAGCTTTCTCCATCACTGAGTAACAACTCAAGAATAGCACAGTTATCTTTATCTACTTTCTTTACTCTGAAAATAAAGCTGGATAAGATGGGATTCATTTTGTTGTGATGGTTTTTTGTTGTGCCGAAACCTTTAAAAGGTTTGCAATCATTGCAGTATAAAATAACAGGTACGGTGTCTAAATCATTCGTTACCTCATTGGTACATAAAAGGTCGTTAATTGATTGTTCGCAGCTCGTATCACAGCAATTTTCTACAATGTCATTTTGAGCATCAACAATGTCTTTTAAAATATCTGCAACACAACTTCCGGTATCGTAATTTTTTCCACAACCCATGAGAAATTGCTCCTTTCACAATTTGAATTTACTTTCCTTACAGGATATGTGTCTTTACTATGTTGGTGTGGGCGTGTGTAGCCAAGGTGAATAACTAATTAATAAAATAAAATTCTGACTATACAAACGGAAAAAAAGTGTATATAATAAATAAAAACGGTTTCAATTTTCTGAGAAAGGGTATATATAGGTGAGTACACGAAGGAGGTGGAGAGGATGGGATATATTCTTCCGGTCCAGACTTCACAGTATGTTGATTATCATCAAAGAATACAGCCGGCGCAGAAAAAAGCTGATCATGTAGAAGCTCCTTTCAAAGTTCTATTTGAACGGAGACATCAGGAATTAAATGCAACTTATGACCGTTATTACCGCAATAGACCTGAACCTCAGAAACCGTTATCTTTACCATTAGATGCTTCGTTAATCACTGGTAAAGGAAAATATGTCAATCAATATGTATAGAAGCATTCCTTTTTATCACAGAGGAATGCTTCTTTGATTGAAGCAGAAAATCAGACTTAGTCAAGATCATCATATTTTTGGTGATTTCGATTATAGAAAGGAATAATAAATAAAGGCTCTCCTTTCGAATATTCCGCATAAAAAATTTCCGAAATATCTTGGTATCCCTGCTCACGAATAGATTCTTCCAACCAGGAAACAGGGAGATTTTTCTCCTCCAGATTATCTTTAATGATTTCTCCATCATTGATAAGTGTGATTGGTAACGTGACATCTTTAGGAGATAATTTTAAATCTTTACGTGTAGGTGTTTGATAATCTGTTTTTTTAAGAACAGAGACGGTTCCATTTGCTTCCAGGACGGCAAATTCTACTTCACTGATGGAGAAGACATCCTTTTCTCTCAACAGATGCTGCAGCTGATTAATATCCAGCTTGGTTTTTTTCATCATATCCCGGATGAGCTTTCCGCGATGAATAACAATGGTTGGACTTCCTTCGAGCATATGACGGGTCCGTTTATATTTTTGCGAAACAATTTCAATCACATACAATAGAAGGCCGTAAAGAACGACAACAAATGCTATTTCCGGTATCCCGGCATTCGGGTCAAATAACGCATTTCCTACTAATTCTCCTAACAGCAGTGCAGAAATAAAATCAAATGGCGTGATTTGTGATATTTGTGTTTTCCCTAATATCTTGGTGATGACGAATAAAGCAAATAAGCCAAAAATAAGCTCTACAAACATACTTAAGTAACTGGACATAAGATACGCTCCTTTTTCATTTACACTCTAACTTATATTGTGTACAGAAGAAGCGGAAAGATGTAAAAAAGAGCGCTTATCTTTAAGAGATAAGCGCTCTCATCCGTGAATTTATACCTTTTTTATCATAGTTACATGCGGGATACCAGCATCCATAAATTCGCCGGATGTCACATCATAACCCAGCTTTTGATAAAAATCCTGTGCATGTGTTTGTGCGTTCAGTTTTGCTTTATGAAAGCCCTGCTGGATAATTTCCTGTTCCATTTTTTGCATGATCTTTTTGCCGATGGATTTTCCGCGATGTGATTTCGCAACGCAGATACGTTCTAATTTACCTGCGCCGTTCTCCGTGAATCGCAGTCGGGCGGCAGCAACCGGCGTTTCGCCATCATAGGCGATAAAGTGCGTTGCGGATTGATCAAATTCATCTATTTCTAATTCTGGAGGTACGTTTTGTTCTTCTACAAATACTTCCTTCCGAATTTGATATACATCTTGTAATTCTTGCGGTGTAGTAGCGGTCTTTACGATCATGAATGTTTATTCCTCTCCTAATAAAAATGTTTCATACACTGTCCATGAGCCATTTTCTAATTCATATAACAGCTGGAAGCGATCAATATAGTCTTTAATAGCAAAACCTTCCATTTTTAATCTGCCTACGATATCAGAGAACTCATCATACTCTAAATCCTGCGCAATGGTAATATGCGGGACAAACGAATGCGTCTGATTATTTTCAAATATGCCTTGCTGCAGCTTCTCATTTAGTGTTTTTAGTTGTTCTTTCGGTTCAATTTTTAAATAAATCGTATTGGTTATCGGTTCGAAGGTGCTGACTTTGTTGATATGGATATAAAAAGGATCCACACTGTCGGCGATTTGGTGTAATGCCTGAACAACTTCATCAACTTGCTCCGGGTCTGTTTCAAACGGGTACTTCAATGTAATATGCGGAGGGATTAAAGAGTACCTTGGGTCGTAACGCTTTCTTAATGCATTGGCTTGGTCCTGTACCGTTTTTGAAGGAAAAATAGCGATTCCGTATTTCATTCAGACAACCTCCCAGTATATGATTAATAATCAATGATATAAACTGTATCTTCAATTAGTATAGCAAAAGAGAATAAAATATAGAAATTTTAATCAAATAAAGTAGTAAGCAAACGGCGCATATCATTCTGCCAATATTTCCATGTGTGGATGCCATCTGCCAGCTCATAGTAAGTATAAGCGGCTCCTGATTTTTTCAGTGCTTGATGTAATTGACGGTTGGGTTCTACAAAATCAGCTGTATTCCCGTCACTCATGTGTACGTCAGTTTCTTTTGTTCCAATTGTATGATAAATATCCAGTGCTGCCAACGAGGATGTTTGCTCTATATATGCTAACACGGTATCGTCAACATAAGGAGATTGCAGTCCTGCTTTTTCAAATAGATGCGGATATTTCATTGCTGTCATCAATGCCAGTGTTCCTGCTAGAGAATCACCGATAATAGAACGTTTTTTTCCTGCCTGATGTGCCGGAATTAATTCATCTAAGTATGGCACAACTTCACGTACGAGAAAATGGATATATGCCTCATTCTGTTCTCCTGACGGATGATATTTTTTTCTGCGATCATACTTATCTTTGTAATGAATTCCCACAAAAACAACGTTATGCAATGCTTCTTCATCATGAAGCTTATCGCTTAATGTAGCGACTCTTCCCATCTGAAAGTAATCTTTTCCGTCTTGCATAATACAAATTTCATATGGATAAGCATCAGAAAATGTTTCCGGATGATAAATCTGTAAGGTCATCATTTCCTCTAAAAATGAGCTGTGTATTTCTTTTTCGAACATTTTTCCTTTTCTGCGCAAATTTCCCACCTCCGTCTTTCTTGTCATATAAAAACAGTCTATCATTGTATGTTTATACTGTCACTTGAAGAAGAAGTCAATTTGAAAAAAGGATTAGAGAATGAAGTGACGTGAATACTCGATGCTGGATGAAATTTTCTATGCAGGAGGTTGTCTTTTAAGAGAAGGGGAAATGTTAGTTTGACTAATTTATGTGATGAAACTGGATTACAATTTGATTTATTTTATGACAGAACTAAGGATAATGATATCGGAAAAACTATGGTTGAAATTAGAAATAAATTTGGTGACACAGCAATTGTTCGAGCGTCTAGTTATACTGATTACTCTCGATAGGAGTAAAAAGATTGGCAATCATTTTGATTAGAGCTTATCTTTTTTTGGGGCGATGACGAAAAAAAGAAATAGTATGTCCAATAAAGATGCTCGTAAGTAAGGAAAGAAAATAGAGTATTTTCCCTTCTTAATGTTTTTGAGAGACTTAATAAGGAAAAAGAAATGAAAAAGTATTTTTTTATTTTTATTATAATTCTGTTTTGACAATATTATAGAAATTTCTATAATATTTGATAATTAAATCCATATATGAGAACATGGTTTTACACTTAATTTAAAGTAGGGGTATAATGTTAAGCATTGATTTTTAAAAAACTACTTCATTCGTGTCAATACAGCTAAAAAAGCCAATAGGAAACTAAACCTATCCTAATTTATTTACGTTTTATCCCATATAAACAAATTAATAGGTGAATATGGAGAGCGATAAAAATGGAATGCCTGTAAATTTGAAGTATATAGAAGATAATGGCGAATTTTTTGTCTATGCTGAAAATCAAATTTAACCTAGAGGTGCGCTGGGAAATGTATCGCTGGTATTGCAGGAGGATGGAACAACTGGTGGTCTTGGTGGAGCTGCTGTCGGAACTGTAACTCTACCTGTAGTTGGATCAGTCGGTGGTGGATTCGTAGGAACAGTTGGAGGCACAATTGGAGGCAGTTTAACCGGAGGCGCTACATTCTGTTAGGAGTTGAAATTTATGCAAAACAAAAAGCTATATAATCCTTTTGTTTTAGCGATATTACTTATAATAAATATCCTATGGATTTACTCTATTGTGAATTATTCTAACTTGAATTTAGGCAAAGCGTTTTTGATTAACATTCCTTTAATAACAGGAGTAGCGATCTACCTACTTGGATATATTCAGTTTCTTAAGTTTAAAAGTTATAAATGATTAATCATATTACCTTAATATTTATTATAATTTCCTTCTGGTATAACCAATGAAAACTCTAAAAACCCAAAAGTTGTCGGTAGGCAGACCGTTAAGATAGATGTTTGCCTACCGATAACTTTTGGGTTCTTTCAAGGTTGATTTTCCCACCAAAAATTTTATTTAGAAAGGTGAGATACTAGCCTTGCATTGGGATGGTATTGATTTTGAGAAAAAAGAATATACGTAAGAAACAATCTAAAACAGATATGTTTTCATAACCTGCGTCACACACGTGGAAATACTGTTTTTTGGAGTGTTAAGCCATTCAAAACGATTAGAACATGCTGATGTATGCATTACAATAAATATGTTCATTTGTCCGGATAGAATAGCTCAAGAAACAGCGAAGCAGCTCGATGATTGAATGAGTGACTCATTCGTCACTCATTCGTCATCAATAATGATTTTTTAAAACTTAGTTGTCTTTTAAAAGCCTTATGTGGTGATGAGCCGTACAGGATTTGAACCTGTGACCCCTTCCCTGTCAAGGAAGTATTCTCCCGCTGAACTAACGGCTCAAGTATACATTATGGTTTGCTGACAAACGATTCTTTGCCAACTAAAATGGAGGTATTATATGTAGCATAGACCTTGATATATCAAGGTTATTAGATAAATATATTATACAATGGACGTGATATATATTGCAAGTGTTATTCAAACCTTTTCTGAAAATACGAATGGTTTCTGATGGAATAAAGGTAAAATAACTTTCCAATTGTCTATTTGTAATCTTTCAAAAAATAGTCACAAAAACAAATTTGAATTTGGTTATGTTTAAATAATGTTGATATGTACATGTTTTTCAATTAATTAGGAAAAAGATTATCAAAAAATTCAAATGAAAGCGTTGACATTTAAGTTGAGTTCCTTTATACTGGTCAAAAGTGAACAAATGATTATTTTTTTGCACATTTGTTCAAAATGTATGTAATAATAACCTCGTTCAAAAAATAACAAAGGAGTGATATGATTAAGAAAAAATGAGTATTTCATATAAGCAGGAGGCTGTATTTCATTATGTCTAAAGCGGATTTGAGGTTATTATCAAAAATTGCATATATGTATTATAACGATAATATGTCTCAGCATGATATTGCACAGGAAATCAATGTTTCAAGAAGTAAAATATCAAGGCTGTTAGTAGAAGCACGAGAACAAGGGATTGTTCAGATAAATGTGACAATTCCTGTTACACGTTGTTTTGATTTAGAGCAGCAATTAGAAGAAACTTTTGGAATTCGTGAAGCAATTGTTGTTCCAGTATATTCGACCAAAGAGGAAAATATATTAAATTCTTTGGGGCAGGCAGGAGCAGAATATCTTGTGAACCATGTGAAAGAAGGGATGACTGTTGGTTTTTCTATGGGCGAAACGTTAAAGAGGCTTGCTTCTTATTTGGGGGATGAGCAGCAAATAGACTGTGAAGTGGTTCCGATTATGGGCGGAAATTGGCCAAAAATGGGGTATGGTCTTGATGCGAATACGATTTCTCAGAGCGTTGCCGAGAAATTAGGAGCCAAATGTTTTCCTTTATATGCGCCGGCTATTGTTTCCAATGAAACATTAAAAGAGTCTATTCTAAGTGATTTAACGGTTCAAAACGTATTTAAAAAATCATTAGAGACAGATATCACTTTTATCAGTGTAGGGGTAGAATCGTCCTCTCAAGCTCATATTCATCTATTAACGGAAGCAGAAAAGAAACAATCCAAAGAAGCGAATGTCGTTGGCGAAGTAGCTTTCTGGTTCTTTGACTCAGAGGGCAGTATTCCGGATATTGATATCCACAACAGGGTAATTGGACCAAGTATTGAACAGATCAGTAAGCATTCCAAAATCGTATTGGTATCCGGAAACAGTTATAAGAAAGAAGCAATTGCTTCTGCGCTTGCGGGGGAATGGGTGGATACATTAATTACCGATGAACATGTAGCAGCGTATTTGTTGAGAAATCAAAAAGAAGAAGGAAAACAACATATTGAACCAGAGATAGAGTTGAAGTAGCTGCGTGTAGATGATCTCTGGTATCCATCATCAAAAATGTCTCTAAGGTTGAACCTGGTTGATACCTGTTTTAAAAATATGCTTTAAAAGGCTTATACAGAGGAGAGATTCATTTTGAAAAGAGAGCTTGTTATTGGTGTTGATGGTGGGACAGAAAGTGTTCGGGCAGGAATTTTTGATTTGAAGGGAAACGAAGTAGGGGAAGGGATAACCTCTTATAAAACCTATTATCCAAAGCCGGGATGGGCTGAACAGAATCCGAATGATTGGTGGGCATCGTTAGCAGAGAGTATTAAAAAAGCAATGCAGGATGCGAATGCTACAAAAGATGAAATTCTAAGTATCGGTTTAGATACGACGTGTTCCAGTGTTGTATTTTGTAAAAATGATGGAACACCCGTGAGAAACGCGGTCATCTGGATGGATATTCGTTCTTCAGAAGAAGCGGAAGAAATGGCAGCAACCGGACATGAAGCGCTAAAATATAACGGTTTTGGAAATGTTTCTGCTGAATGGATGCCGAGTAAGGTACGCTGGGTTAAAAAGCATGAACCGGTAAATTACCATGAAACAGAAAAAATTATGGATTACGTGGATTGGTTTACATTCAAGATGACCGGCAAGAATACAGGTTCAGCAAGCACGACAACTTTTAGATGGTATTATGATGAAGAAAAAGGCGGCGTTCCTGCAGATTTTTATAAAACAATCGGCTTAGAGGATATTTTTGATAAGCTCCCGGAAGAAATTAAATATCTGGGTGAATATATAGGGGGGCTTTCTCCGTATGCAGCAGAGCATTTAGGATTAGCGGAAGGAACAGCTGTAGGTCAGGGCGGAGTAGATTGTTTAAATGGAATGATTGGCCTTGGTGTAACCAAACCTGGGAAAATGGCACTTATTACTGGTTCTTCTCATTGTAATTTAGCATTTACGGATAAATCCATTCATAAAGAAGGGGTATTCGGAACGTATCCGGGTGTTGTCTTCCCGGGAATGAAATTGGCTGAAGGCGGTCAGTCCTCTTCAGGATCCGTTATTAAATGGTTCAAAACACATTTTGGAAAAGATATTGAAAAAGAGGCTGAACAGCAAGGCGTTCGTGTTTATGACTTATTAAATAAAGAAGCGGCAGCACTTCCCCCAGGGTCAGAAGGGCTTCTTGTGCTGGAATATTGGCAAGGAAATCGAACACCTTATGTGGATGCGAATGTCCGCGGGTTTATTTCCGGTTTAACATTAAAGCATACACGAGCGCATATTTATCGGGCTATTATGGAAGCGATTGCATATGGTACAGAATTAAATATTAAAAATTTTAAAGAGAACGGCATTCCAGTTGAGGAGCTCTATTTAGCAGGAGGCGCAACGAATAGTGATTTATTTTTGCAAATTCACGCAGATGTAAGCAATTTGCCAATTAATGTGCCGGAGTCGAATCAGGTAGCTTGTTTAGGATCGGCTATTATGGCAACAGTTACAGCAGGAGCTTATGCAGACGCGGAGGAAGCCGTAAGTAACATGGTGCGGTATAAGAAGCGTATTGAACCAAATCCGGAAAATCATGAAATTTATAAATTGTACAGTGAACAATACCAGAAGGCCTATCCACAATTTAAAGAATGGATGCATGCTACAAGCAAACTGGATAGCATCGTTGCCGAAAAGGCCGTAAATCAATCTGTATAATTGGTATAAATAAACCAAAGATGTACGAAAAGGATGTTACGTTAAACCCAATATGTAAGGAGGATGTCGTGTTGAAAGCATTACGACTCTATGGACCAAAACAAATGAAGGTGGATGACATTCCTGTTCCGGAAATCGATGCGAATGAACTTTTGATTAAAATAGATTCTTGTACGATTTGCGGCAGTGATTTTCGGAATATTGCGGCAGGAGGCTCTGCACATGGAATGGAATTACCACGGGTTATGGGACACGAAATTGCGTCGACAGTTGTTAAAGTTGGAGCAAATTGGAAAAATGAATATGAAGAAGGCGAGCATATTATTGTTGCAGCAGTAAGCCCCTGTGGTAAATGTAAATTATGTCTGGAGGGCTATGAAAATCAATGTCTGAATAAACAGGCAACAGCATATAATTATGATGGAGGCTTTGCAGAGTATATGAGAGTGCCGGAACGTTCCATCCGGTCTGGAAATGTTTTAAAGGTTTCCAGTGATAAATTGCAGCAGGTTGCTTTAAGTGAGCCTTTATCCTGTGCTATTAACGGTCAGGAAATAGCTGATGTCAAACTGGGAGATAATGTACTCGTCGTCGGGTGCGGTCCAATGGGACTATTTCATATTCAACTGGCTAAATTAAATGGCGCAAAGCAGATTATCGCCAGCGATTTTGATACAAACCGTTTGGAAATCGCCAAACAGCATGGAGCGGATATTACTTTTTCGCCACAGAAAGAGGATCCAACGGAAAAGATAAAAGAAATCACCGACGGATTAGGAGTCAATGTCGTTATTGTTGCTGTACCGGTTCCGGAAATTGTCGGGGATGCATTGCAATGGGTAAGAAGAAGAGGCAGAATCAATGTATTTGGAGGAATGCCGAAACAAAGGCCGGAAGCAACACTTGATTTAAATGCCATTCACTATAATGAAATTACCATTACGGGAACTTCTGATTCAACTGCAAGACAATTAAGTATCGCTGCAGATTTAATATCAACGGGAAGAATAGAAACGGATTTTATGATTTCCAAAGTCGTCGATTTAGAAGAAGCGAGAGATATATTAGTAGCAGGACCACAACCGGAGCATATTAAAATTGTAGTGAAACCGGAGTTGAGCAGTGACGCATCGAAGAATAAAGCAGACAGCGCTTCTGTAACATAAAGAAAAACTGACATATTGGCCTAGAATAAGACGGATTGATTCCACTCTACCATGTCTCCAGACCAATATGCCAGTTGATTTATTCTAGCATTCTTGAAAATAAAATACAACTGCTGAAAGATGACCGCTATTCTATTCACGAAGAAGGAATAGCGGTTTTTAATTTGGCAAAAAAGCATGGTGATCAAGCAAGAATAAACAATTATATGAATATTTCATAACTTTTCTTTATTTCATCATTCCTGTAAAATAAAATAAGTTCTATCATAATAAGATTGAAAAGGGAAAGGACATAAAAAAGATGTTAGAAAAATTAAAAGCATACCGGTTTCCGTTAATTCTTTTAGCTTCTATAATCATTGGAGCGCTTATCGGATTAATTTTTGGGGAAGATGCAACCATCATTCAACCGCTTGGAGATTTATTTATAAATTTACTATTTATGATTGTTATCCCGCTTGTATTTTTCTCCATTTCTTCTGCGATTGCTGGAATGGACAGCATGAAAAGGTTAGGGAAAATTATGGGCTCCATGCTGACTGTATTTATCGTAACAGGCATTATTGCTTCTGTTTTTATGCTTGTTGCTACCGTTATTTTCCAACCTGGAGCAGGTGTTGATATTCCATTAAGTGCTCCGGAAGACATAGAAGAACAAAGTATGGGCGATCAATTGGTCAATACATTTACGGTTCCTGATTTTGTTGATTTGTTCTCAAGAGATAACATGATGGCGCTTATTGTGATGTCGATATTGATTGGTGTTGCAACTGGTTTATCAGGAGAGAAGGGAAGAACGTTTGGCAGATTCCTGACAAGTGCTTCTGAAGTGTTCATGAGGTTAATTAAGATTATTATGTATTATGCTCCGATTGGATTAGGCGCGTATTTTGCATCTTTAGTAGGGGAATTTGGCACAGAGTTGATTGGTGATTATGCAAAAGCAGTAATTGTCTATTACCCAGTTGCTGTATTGTATTTTGTGATTGGTTTTACTTTATATGCATTCCTTGCTGGAGGAAAAGCAGGAGTAAGCCGATTTTGGAAAAATATACTTGGGTCCGCTGCTACTTCGTTAGGAACAGGGAGCAGTGTAGCAACGATTCCTGTTAACTTGCAGGCTGCAGAACGTATCGGGGTTCCTAAAGATATCCGTGAAACGATTATGCCACTTGGCGCTTCGATTCATATGGATGGTTCCTGTTTATCAGCTATGTTAAAGATTGCCTTTATTTTTGGTGTGTTTAATCAGGACTTTATCGGGATAGATACATTTTTAACTGCTATTGGAATTTGTTTATTATCCGGTATCGTGATGAGCGGCATTCCAGGAGGCGGTTTTACAGGAGAGTTAATGATTATCACATTATACGGCTTTCCGATTGAAGCCTTGCCGATCATTACAGCTATCGGAGTGGTTGTCGATCCGCCTGCTACAATGGTTAACGCAACCGGTGATACGGTTTCCAGTATGTTGGTTTCCAGACATATGGAAGGAAAAGACTGGATGGAGAAAGCAGATGCTGCTAGAACTTAGGACTTCAGATAAGAGAATGATAGAAGGTGCTGTGTCTCAAGTAAATTTGAGAGGCAGCACCTTTTTTATATCACTATAATTTGTGGAACACTGTAAAGGGCATTAAAAATAACTGCTATAAATTAACAGTACACTTGTTCTTTTTTTGTGATATTATTATATTGTAAGAACAAACATTCGTAAAAAGTGATGCTTGGAGAGGTTAGAATGATTGGGTTTTTAACAAATGCTATAGAACAAAAAAATAAAGTAATGATTTATTATATGGACCAGGATTATAATGTCACACAGCGTATTATCAGAGTAGTGGGCATAGATGATAAGAAAATATTAGGTTACTGTTACTATCGAAAACAAGTTCGCAGTTTTAAGTTAGAAAACATTTTATCTTTTGGCCAGTTAAAGGAAGTGCGGGGACATGATGAGGTGGATAAAAAAATAAATAGAACGAATCTGCCTATTTTTACAGTTGGTTAATGTCTAGTATGTTGAAACAAACAGCGTATAATGATTTCAAAAGTCTGTTTACTCACTTTGTTTACTCACTTATTGTTTTAAGTACCTATAGTGACCTTAAAAAAGTCCTGAATCGATTCATTTTCTTGCAGTACCTTACAAAAGCCAACAGTACACAAAAAAGCCTTAGAACATTGATTTAACAACATGTCTAAGGCTTTTTTGTATTTTAAATAAAGCTTGTCTTTATTAACGAGAGTAGAACTCAACGATAAGTTGTTCGTTAATTTCAGCTGGAAGTTCAGAACGTTCAGGGTAACGAGAATATGTTCCTTCCTTTTTCTCCGCATCAAAAGTAGCATATTCTGGTACAAAGTTATTTACTTCAATCGCTTCATCGATGATATCCATTTTTTGAGATTTTTCACGAAGACCGATTGTTTGACCAGGTTTTGCAGTGTAAGATGGGATATCTACGCGAGTACCATCAACTGTAACATGACCGTGGTTAACAAGCTGACGAGCTTGTTTACGTGTACGGGCAAGGCCAAAACGGTAAACAAGGTTATCAAGACGAGATTCAAGAAGAATCATGAAATTCTCACCGTGAATACCTGACATATTACCAGCTTTATCGAACAGGTTACGGAATTGACGTTCATTCAATCCATACATGAAGCGTAATTTTTGCTTCTCTTGCATTTGCAAGCCATATTCTGATAGTTTTTTGCGTTGGTTCGGTCCGTGTTGACCAGGAGCGTAAGGGCGTTTATCTAATTCCTTACCAGTTCCAGTTAATGAAATGCCAAGACGACGTGATTTCTTCCATACTGATCCAGTAAAACGTGACATAGGACATTTCCTCCTTTATGTTTTATTTGTATAAAATAAAACGCGCGTGATCGTTCCGTTGTTCATTTTGTTTTCATGTACCATCACTCCAGTAGCAGAGAGTTACACGATACACCTTTTAAGAATTATCTTATAAAGGAACAAAATGAGTGCAAGCGTCGACTCACTTAGGCCACTTTATTATTTTACACAAAGACTAGTATATAATTTGTATGCACGCTTGTCAACAGTAAGTTGAAGAAAAACAAGCGTGCGGTAATCATTTGATGAAAAGAAGCTTGTTTCTAAAAACAAAAATGATTCATCATGCGGTTCTATCCGTTATAATGAATATATGAAAATAATTTATAAGTGCGTGTTCAAAAAGTCCGATAAATAGGATCAAGTCGGTTAAGAACGCGACGTCCTGTCGCAACACCGACACTAGCACGTCCTGTGCGTCGGAAGTTCAAGGCGACGAGCTATTTCCAAACGGAGCGTATGCTTTATAATACGTGAGTATTGGAAATAGCTCGTCAACGCAGAAATTCGCCGTGTCATTTTTATTGGACTTTTTGAACATCCTCTATAAATGTTTTTCCAACTGTGCAACGAATTGTTCCAACCCATTCTGGTCTGCAGCATCAAATCTGTCATGAACTGGACTATCAATATCTAAAACACCAATGACTTCATGATTGCGTGTAATCGGGATGACAATTTCAGAGTTTGAAGCTGCATCACAGGCAATATGACCAGGGAACTGATGGACATCAGCTATCCGCTGTGTTTTATTTTCGGAAAAAGCAGTTCCGCAAACGCCTTTTCCAAAAGGGATACGGATACAAGCCGGGAGCCCTTGGAAAGGTCCAAGCACCAATTCGTTATTGTCGGCTAAATAGAATCCAACCCAGTTTACTTCATCTAAAAAATGATTGAGAAGAGAGGATGCATTAGCTAATAGTGCGGTTTGGTTTGTTTCACCGGTGGATAAAGCATCCAGCTGTTTGCTGAGAAATGCATAGTCTTTTGCTTTTTCTCCGGAATAATCAATTTGTTGAAACATATTGTATTGCCTCCTGAAAGTAAAATAGTAAATGTTTGTAAAAAAGATGTTCAATGAGAACATGACAAATAACGACATTTGGATATTTTTTGTCGAGAATCGATTAAAGGATTTTTCCCCTTCTTTGTCGTATGAATAAGAGTAAGGAGTTGAATGAAGAATGAAAAATAACGTAACAAAACAAAAAGTAGTTAACGCTGCTTCCTCCCTATTCTTTCAAAAAGGATTTCACGGTACTTCTGTACGTGATATTGCCGACCGGGCCTCTGTGAATGTCTCCCTTATCAGTTATTATTTTAAAGGTAAACAAGGCCTGTTGGAATATGCTGTCACAAATTATTATGAAGCATATTTGGAGAAAATAGAAGCGTCACTTGAAAAAACAAGCGATGAATCTGCAATGTATCGATTAAATGAATTAATTTTTACTATTATACATTATAAGCAAATGCATCATCAATTGACATGTTTTATTCAACGCGAGTTATCTCTTGATTCTGTTTTCGTTAGAGAAATGACAGTTACATATTTAGCTAAAGAAAATTATTATTTAAAAGAATTATTTCAAGAAACCATTGGAAAAAGTGTCGGTCATGAAGAAAAAATGTATCTATTTATGCAGTTGAAGGGGATGCTGATAACGCCTTATATTTTACATTCGGATTGGAAAGGCCAGATAGTAGGGGAATTTGCACATGAACAATTTGTGAAAAAATATACCAAAAGTATACAGAAATGGATTCAATTTAATGCTACTATGAGACAGTAATGATTTAAAATAGATGTTTTTTTGCGTATAATGAAGAAAAATTGTAGAATGAGCAAGAAAAATGTAATTTTTTTAGCCAAAAGAGCGTAATACATGGTATTATAAAGGATATATAATTGTGATTTTTATTGTTATTGATATATTGATGATAGATGTTTATTGGTTGGGAGGCAAACTATGGCTGTCGTTGTAGGGATTATTTTAGCGGTTATTGTATGTTTGACCGTTGCTTTAATTATTAGAAAGCGTGTTTACGATCAGGTAGATTATTTAGAAAACTGGAAATTGGATATTACAGACAGGGATGTCGCTAAGCAGATTGCGCAGATAAAAGCATTAAATCTTTCTGGTGAGACATTGGAGAAATTTGAAACGTGGAAAGAAGAATGGGAGAAAATCATAACAAACTCTTTGCCTGACGTGGAAAAGTATTTAATGCGTGCGGAAGAAGCAGCGGATCGTTTTCTCGTGCCGAAAGCAAAGAAAATTTTAAAAGAAGCAGAGAATCATCTGGAGAAGAACGAAGAAGAGATCAAAGAAATCATGGAAGAGCTGGAGGAATTACTCCGTGCAGAGGAAGCCGGACGTGGCGGCGCGGAGGAATTAAAACCGAGGATGAAAGGTTTAAGAAGCATGCTTTCCCAATCCAGATACCAATACGGCAAGGCGGAGAAAGAATTCGATAAAGACATTGACGCATTGGAATTGATGTTAGATCAGTACTATGCTTTTGTGAATGATGGTGATTATTTAAAAGCAAATGAAAACATTCAGGAGCTGAAGGATAGTACAAAGAAAGTGGAAGACAAATTAGAAATATTTCCCGACCTGTTTAAAAAAGTAAAACAAGAATTGCCATCTCAATTATCAAATCTTTCCGCTGGTATGAAAGAAATGCGGGAAGATGGTTACCGTATTAAACATTTAGGTTTTGAAAGAGAACTGGTTACATATCAGGAACAGTTAAAAGACTTGGAAACTCAGCTTGAAACAGCAGACATAACCGATGTGGAAGAGCAGCTGCAACAGATTGAAGCGCGTATTTTAGAAATGTATGAAGCGCTGGAAGAGGAAGCAGTGGCTAAAAATTATGTAGAGCAAAAAAGCCAGGAGTATGAGGATTCTGTCAAACAAATCAGTGCTACATTTGAAGCGGCAAGGGAAGAAGTAGAAGAAATCCAAAAAGCTTATTATGTAGAAGATGATGATATGGAACGTTTTCAAACCATGGGGAAAGCGATCAAAGACTTGAAACACCATGCAGAAACATTAGCAAATAGTATGGAAGACGATAAACAATCCCATTTAGAATTGAAAAAAGAAATGGAAGCAGGTTTTAAAAGGATTAAAGAGCTGGAAGAAGACCATGAAGCCTTTCAAAAATCGATTGCAAACTTACGAAAAGACGAGCTGGAAGCACGAGATAAACTGGATGAAATGCGTGATCTGCTTACAGAATTGCATCGGAAACTAAAAAAGAGTAATATACCGGGAGTGCCGAGTTACATTTGGACTCGATTTGAGACAGCAGTACAAAAAAATAGTCAAGTAATCGAAGTGTTAGAAACATATCCATTAGAAATGAGTAATGTTCAATTTGCATTAAATGAAGCAAAACAGGCAATTGATCAGGCTTATGAACAAGTAGATATGATGTTGGATCAGGCCTTTTTGACAGAGCAGGTCATTCAATATGCCAACCGCTACCGGAGTAAAAGTCCTGATCTGAATCAGAAATTGAAAGAAGCAGAGCGATTATTTCGTAACTATGAATATGAGCTTTCATTAGAACATGCTGCAAATGCAGTAGAAGAAGTGGAACCTGGCTCGTTGAAGAAAATCGAATCGTATCAGGAGAAAAGAAGCAAAGAAACGTAAAATAAAAGCCGGAAGCACGTTATGTCTCTAAGTAGAAGTTTTGGCGGGGCGCGTAAACGTAGTCCCGAGGGCTTCTGGTTATGACAATATAAGAAATAAAAGAAAAAGGCTGCCGCTAAGCATGATATATTCATTACTTAGGCCAGCCTTACATTTTTGTTTACACGTTATTACGCGAGCTTATTGAAAAGCTCGCGGAGTGAAGTTTTATTTTAAAAAGAATCAATTAACAGTTTGATTTGTCAAGTTTTCTTTAGAAAGAAGAAGGTGAAATCATGATATATTTGGACAACAGCGCGACCACAAAACCGCATCCAGATGTGATTGACAGTTTTACAAAAGTATCAACGCATTATTTTGCTAACCCTTCATCCATCCATCCTTTAGGTGGACAAGCAGAAAAATTATTGGAAACAGCCAGACAGCAGGCAGCTGATTTAATCGGTATTTCCAAAGAAGCGGTCGTCTTTACTTCAGGAGGGACGGAAGGAAATAATACAGCCATTAAAGGTGTGGCTTTTGAGCACCAATCACGCGGGAAGCATGTTATTACAACCGAAGCAGAGCATCCGTCGATTCATGATACATGCCAAAGCTTAGAAAGACTGGGCTTTGAAATCACTTATTTACCTGTAGAAGCAGATGGTACGGTTACAGCAGCAGATGTGGAAAAAGCGATTCGGAAGGATACTATTCTGGTAACAATGATGCAAGTAAATAATGAAATTGGCTCTATTCAACCAGTTGAAGAAATTGGAGATGTTTTGAAAAAGCATCCGAAAGTATTATTTCATGTGGACGCTGTACAAGGATTGGGAAAAGTTCCGTTAAAACTCGCAGATTCAGGAATTGACCTGTGTACGTTTTCTGGTCATAAGATTCATGGGTTGAAAGGAACAGGTCTCCTATACGTCAATCATACAGCGAAATTATATCCGCTTCTTCACGGCGGCAGCCAGGAATCAGGTATCCGTTCTGGAACGGAGAATGTAGCTGGAGCTGTTTCCTTTGTGAAAGCATTGCGTTTAATCAAAGAAAAGCAGCAAAACCCTATTTTAAAAAGACTTCATGATAAATTGATGCATGCACTTTCTCAAATGGAAGACATTGAAATCAATAGTCCATCACAAGGTGCCAGTCATATTGTTCACTTTTCTGTTCCGGGCGTGAAGCCAGAAGTTATTATTCACAGTTTAAGTCAAAAGGATATATATATTTCTACAAAGTCCGCTTGTTCCTCTCGTGATCAGTCAGAGAGTCATGTGCTGGTTGCTTGCGGAAAAACAAATGATGTTGCTTCTTCCGGTTTGCGGGTCAGCTTTTCTTATGAAAATACAGAAGCAGAAGTGGAATTTTTTGTGAAAGAATTGCAACAAGCAATTCAACAATTTAAACAAGTATTGAGGTAGATAATATGCAATATGATCATATATTAATTCGTTATGGAGAATTAGCTCTAAAAGGAAAAAATGCAAAACAATTTATATTGACACTTCACGATAACATCCATCAAAAAGTAAAAGAATTTGAGGGAGTGAAGGTGGTAAGAACGCAGGGGAGGATGTTTGTCTTACTGAATGGCAATGCACCTGAACCAATCATCGAGAAACTGCGAAATGTGTTTGGCATTCACAGTTTAAGCCTGGCAATCCGTGTTGAAAATGATGTAGAAGAAATAAAAGAAGCTGCTCTTTTTGCATTGCAGCAAGAACCGGATACCAAAACATTTAAAATGAGTGTCCGCCGTACCAAAAAAGATTTTTATAAACGTTCCGGAGAAATGAATCATATTTTGGGCAGTCATTTATTAACAAATACAGAAGGCATTACGGTGGATGTACATGATCCTGATTTGGAGATAAAAGTAGAGATCAGGAAAGAAGCGACTTATATTACCAGCGGATCGATTAGATGCCGCGGCGGACTGCCAGTGGGAACATCCGGGAAATCGCTGCTCTTGCTTTCAGGCGGTATCGACAGTCCAGTAGCTGGCTTTTTAGCGATGAAAAGAGGGGTTCATTTAGAGGCGATTCATTTTCATTCTCCGCCGTTTACGAGTGAACGCGCCAAGCAGAAGGTGCTGGATTTAGCAAAGCAGTTGACGAAATATGGAAAATCTATCAACGTGCATATTGTGCCATTTACCAAACTGCAGCAGGAGATTTTTAGGGAAATGCCGAATGATTACGCGATGACCATTATGCGTCGTGTTATGTTCCGTGTCAGTGAACAGCTTTGTCAAAGAGAAGGTATCCTGTCATTAGCTACAGGAGAAAACCTGGGGCAAGTTGCAAGCCAAACAATGCAAAGTATGCATACCATCAATGAAGTAACGAATTACCCGATTATTCGTCCGTTAGTTGCGATGGATAAGGATGAGGTGATTCAGATTGCACAGGATATCGGCACATATGAGACATCGATTTTGCCATATGAAGATTGCTGTACAATCTTTGTACCGAAGTCTCCGAAGACAAAACCGAAGCGGGATAAAGTGAATTTTTATGAATCCAAGCATGATTTTACGCCTTCTATCCAAGAGGCAATTGAAGGAATCGAAACGATTAAAGTAACTGAGAAAACACTATTTAATGAAGATTTTTTAGATCTTTTATAGGAACAGAAAACAGAAAAAATTACCATTAACATTATGGTATGTTTTCACCTCTCTCGGCACATTCTATAAGTACCAAGGAGGTGAACAACATGGCAAACAATAACTCAAATCAATTAGTTGTTCCAGGAGTGCAACAAGCACTTGATCAAATGAAATATGAAATTGCTCAGGAATTTGGTGTTCAACTTGGTCCTGACTCGACATCCCGTTCTAACGGATCTGTAGGTGGAGAAATTACGAAAAGATTGGTAACAATGGCTGAGCAACAATTTGGCGGAACAAAATAATAAAAATAATTGGCTGGCTGCCTCTGCTGATGCGGAGGCAGCTTTTAATTGTGTTGAAACATTCTTTATAAGAAAGTACGTTGCACGCGGTTCCAGAAGGTGTTGTTTGTCATTTTTACGGTTTTTATTACGGTATCATCCATTTCAATATCCACCTTGTGAATCCGCTGAACAGGCCACGCTTCATTATCCAAACTAATAATAGGATAATCATTTCCATCTTGAATGACTTTCAATTGCAGTTTTCTGTGTTGACTAAGAATAAAAGAAGAACCGAGGGTCCGATAACTATTATTATTTAGAGAAGCAACTTCAGAAACCTGGAATCCGGAAAGCAATGGATCAATGACTGCGCCGCGTGCGGATTTGGAATAACCGGTGCTTCCTGTTGGAGTGGATACAACCATGCCATCACCACGGAATGTTTCAAAATGATCCTCATCTATTCTGACATCGATAACGATTGTCTTAATAATACTGGAGCGTAAAGATACCTCATTCAAACAATAGAAAGTCTTCTCGCCATTGATACTCCCTTTTATAGTTGGAAACCGACGAACTTCAATTTTATTATTTTTCACTGCATCAATCATTTCTTCAAATCTGGTTATACTAAAGTCACAGTATAATCCAATTTGGTCATCGGCAGTAATACCGGTATAGATACAGTCTTGACGAAAACCTGTTTTGCGGACTGCCTGAAGAAAGGTGCCATCTCCGCCTAGACTGACAATAATCGATGCATTTTCAGAGTCGTGAACAACATGCAGCCCATTTTGTTCGGCAAGTGATTTTAAATAATCTGTTTTTTTCCCTTCTTGTCGGGGATGATAATAAAAGAAAATATTATTCCGATTTTGCATAGGATAACCTCCAATAAATAGGATGACGATATCAGTTTCTGTTAAGCTCTGTTTCTTGATGGCAGCTAGCTGGAATATTCCGGTTGTTTTTCTTAGAGATGGTAGCTTTTAGAAATAAAATCTTATTTTCTTTTGGTGAAGAGCCTTTCTTTTATCTTAACATTTTTTAAGCAGTATATCTCTAAAGATATTTGAACAGATAGTGAAAGACTGCAGAGGAGAGCTGATTAATGAATAGTGTATACCTTATTTTGATTCTTATTGCAGGGATTATATTCATCTTTGCCTTTTTACTGCAAAGTAAATGGGCAATTCAAATGCATTATCAATTTCCAGACAAGCAAGAGCTGCAGATTTCCGTCTTTTTTTATAAATGGTGTGTCATAAAGAAAAAGCATTTGCATTTGCCGGAAGCTGACCAGATAGAAATGGGAAAGGGATATATGGATTATTATAAACTTCTGCGCAAGGGCAAACTCCATTTGTTAAAGGAATTACGGCTTCCAGCTCTATTAAAAGAATTTAAAGTGCTCGAGTTCAAATGGCTGACCCGCGGGGGGACAGGGAACGCTTTTACCACATCTGTTTTCAGTGGAACAATCTGGGCCCTGAAAGGCTGGTTAATTGGTTATCTCGGACAACATTTGGAGTTCAGCAAAAATCCACAAATCCAAGTGCAGCCTGATTTTAAAAACAGCAGTTTAGAGACCCGTTTTTCATGTATGATTTCCTTCCGCTTAGGAAAAACTATTCTCGGAATCATACGTGCTTTAAAAATGAAGGAGGTTAGAAAATGACAGAACATCCGATAGAAGGCTTAATGTCCAGCGCAATGAAGAGTATACAAAAAATGGTGGAAGTAAATACAATTATTGGTGACCCTTTAAAAGCCCCCGATGGAACAGTTATTATTCCGGTATCAAAAGTAGGCTTTGGATTTGCAGCTGGTGGAAGTGAATTTATGCCGGCTGAATTGCAGTCAAACGAAGTAGAAGAACATGAAATTCCATTTGGAGGAGGTAGTGGCGGTGGTGTGTCTATCACGCCCGTTGCTTTTCTGGTGCTGAAAGAAGGGAATATGGAGCTGGTGCATATGGACCAGCACGCACATCTATATGAAAAAATCATTGATTTAATTCCGGAATTGCTGCAGCGTCCGGGTAAGTCAGAAAAAGAAAAGCATGATGAAAGTAAGATAGAACAAAAACCGCTAACGCATAAAAAAGAGGAAAAAGAGCAGGAAAAAGCGCCTGAAAATGAAGCGAAGGAAGAAAAAGAGAAAGAGACAGATCAGAAGAAAGACAAAGAGAAAGAAGACCTGGAGTCTATTCTTACCCGTTTTGAAATTTAGTCAGGTTGTATAGTAGCTATAATTGGACAGTTCATCGCCCAATCCCCATAATAGAAATGGAATCAGAATTGTAAAGAAGGGGAGGAGAAATATCATGACAAGACAAGCTACATTTAAACAAGAACCTGTTACACTATTAGGAGATGAACAAAAAGTAGGAAATAACGCTCCTGACTTTACCGTACTTGCAAATGATTTATCGGAGAAGTCGCTGGCTGATTATGATGGAAAGGTGAAATTAATCAGTGTGGTGCCTTCCTTAGATACTGGCGTATGTTCTGAACAGACCCGCCGTTTTAATGAAGAAGCAGCTAGTCTGGACAATGTGTCTGTACTTACCATTAGTATGGATTTACCATTTGCTCAAAAACGCTGGTGCGGGGCAAATGGAATAGAAAACGTTGAAACGTTATCTGATCATCGTTCTGCAGATTTTGGGGAAAAATACGGTGTGCTTATTAAAGAGCTTCGATTATTAGCCCGTTCTGTTTTTGTTGTGGACGAAAATAATCAAATTACTTATGTGCAATATGTTCCCGAAGTCTCAGATCATCCCGATTATGATGCAGTACTGGAACATCTGAAATCAAAATAAAGAAGATAACAAAAGCATGGCCCTTGCGCAGGAGCCATGCTTTTTTCAGTTTATTTTTCCGTTTTAAATAATGGAATGAATTCTTGAGACGCAACATCCAGTAAGCCTATATCTGTTATTCGTACTTCAGGGATGACTGACAAGGTTAAAGAGGATAAGGCCATAGAAGGTGAACGTCTGCCAACCTTTACACCCATCGAGCTTGCTACTTGATTAAAAGCATCAATTTTTGGTGCAAGTTCTTCTACAGGTTCTGCTGCCATTAATCCGGCTATCGGCAGGTTTACTTGTGCTTTAACTTCTTGGTTAGATACAAGGCAAAGTCCACCGCCGGAAGCTTCTAATTGCTTTGCTGCTAAAAGCATATCTTTTGTGTTTTTTCCTGCAATGACCAAGTTGTGGCTATCGTGGGCAACGGTTGTCGCGTAGGCCCCTTCTTTTAATCCGGCGTTTTTCAATATGCCTACAAATGGTTTTCTGCCCTGCCCATGTCTTCCTGTTACGGAAACATACAAATAATCATCCGGCAGGGAAGAAATAACACCATTAACAGCTTCCAGTTCTGCTGTGCTTTTTTGTGTTGTTCCGATGGGAAGCATCTCCATTGTATTCACCGTTACTTTTCCGTTTTGTACAGGAGCAGTGATTTGAAAATCTGCTTCTGTTAATGCCGGAATGGACACGGTATTTTTGGATAATGGCGGCACTTCACTTGAAATTGTTTCTGTTACTTGCTTTTCTTTTACCATCTGTTTTCCCTCTACAAACACATCATTGATATCCATATCGTCAATGGAATTGACAAGGGAGAAGCTGGCGATATATCCAGGAGCAATCGCACCCTGATCTCTTAATCCAAAACGGGCAGCTCCGTTTAAACTCGCATAACGAACAGCGAGTGGTGCAGGAATTCCTTCTTCGATACAGCGGCGCACGACACGGCTCATTTGTCCGTTTTTCAGCATATCACTCGGTTCCACATCATCTGTACACATCGCAATATTCGAAGCGTAAGGAACTGTTTTCCATGCTTCCGCTGCAATATCAGCAAATTGGCTGACACTGGATTCGCGGATATAAACAAGCATACCAGCTCTTAATTTCTCAATAATTTCATCCGATTTACGGCTTTCGTGATCTGTGTTTACGCCGGCAGCCAGATAGGCATGTAATTCTTTTCCGTACACTCTCGGCAAGTGTCCTTCATTTAACATATTTTTTTTCAAGCCAGCTTCGACAATGCCAGCCATGCGGTCATCTTGATTAATGACTCCGACATAATCCATGACTTCCGCAATACCGACTGCTTCTGGCAAATCTAACAGTTCGTCAATATCTTCCGGCCCAAACGAAGCGCCGGCTGTTTCCACACCTGGTACAGCGGGTACACAGGATGGGATGGTAAGCAAGATTTGCACCGGCAGGTTTCTGCTGGCAGCTGCCATATATTCAACGCCTTCTTTGCCAAGTACATTGCCAATTTCATGAGGATCAATGACTGCCGTAGTAGTTCCATTACGCAAAACTTCACGGGCGAACATATCCGGCGTAACCATTGTGCTCTCAATATGCACATGACAGTCAATCAATCCTGGGATAGCGTATTTTCCTTTTGCATCTAGTTCTTTTTCTCCTTCGATAGGAAAAGAAGGTTTGTCATTTTCATAAGCGGCAATGGCGCTGAATCGATTTTCTTTGATACCGATGTCCGCTGTATATATTTCTGCGGTAAAGACATTCACTAATTGTGCATTCCGGATAACTAAATCCATTTTTATATCTCCACGTGCTGCAGCTACAATTTGGTTGCGACTATATTTCATTATTCTTTTCCTCCTTGTGAATTTCCTATTGTGTTTCTTTATTCCGCTAAGGTTATAAAATAAATAACCAATGGAATAATTAAAATAAACAGTCCGGGATGTACTTCTTTTATTTTTCCTGAGAAAGCTTTGACAACAACATACATAATAATACCAGCTGAGATACCATTTCCGAAATTAAAAGTAAATATGGTAATAACGATGGTTATAAATGCCGGGAGTGATTCGGTAATATCGGTGAAATCAATATTTTTTACAGAAGAAAGCATCGTTAATCCGACTAAAATCAATGCCGGTGCGGTTGCTTCTGTAGGAATAATCATAATAATCGGTGTAACAAATAAAGTTGCTAAAAATAGGATACCTGTAGAAACAGCAGTTAATCCGGTGCGTCCGCCTGCTTCTACACCAGCTGCAGATTCCACATAGGTTGTCATGACAGGGACGGAAAAGAAAGAACCTAAAGTAGTCCCGCCTGCATCTACCATAAAAGGTCTGTCTATATTAGGCAAGTTGCCGTTCTTGTCCAACATATTCCCTTTACCTGCCACACCCAGCATTGTCCCAAGGGTGGAGAAAAAGTCGGGAACAAAAAAGGCAAGCATAAATGGGAAATAAGCAACCTTTAATGCATCCATGATATCTAATTGAAATAATACCGGCCCAGGACTTTCCGGTAACGAAAAGATAGAGTCTGGCAATTGTGTGACGCCCATTGGAATACCAATAATGGTCACAAGTACAATACCGATTAATAAATGCCCTCGAACATTACGGGCAAGCAGGACACTCATAATAAGAAAACCGATAAGTGCCAAGATTGCGTTAGGGGAACTGACATCTCCCAATTGCAGAGAGTTCGCACTTTCATCTGCGACAACGAGTCCAGCATTACGGAAACCGATAAGGGCAATAAATAAACCGACACCTGCACCGATAGATAATTTGATGGCCGGCGGAATAAGACGAACAATCATTTGTCTTAAACCAAAAATGGTAAAAAGTACAAATAATATACCTGAGATAAAAACCATACCCATTGCTGTTTGCCAAGGTATTCCTTCTGCCAGAACCAGTGTAACAGATAAAAATGCAACAGATCCGAGTCCAGGAGCAAGCGCAAAAGGACGGTTGCTGAATAGACCCATAAGAATGGTGATGACTCCTGTCATTAGAATAACAGATACCGTAATAGGGCCTATAGGCATTCCTGCTTCTTCTAGCATACCAGGAACAATGATCAACACATAAAGCATGGTCATAAATACGGTTAATCCTGCTGTCAGCTCTGTTCGTGTATCTGTTTTATGCTCGGATAAATGAAAAAATTGATTGAGTTTATTTGTAAACTTCATGGATAGAACTTCCCTTCTGAATAGTAGTTGAATGAACATCTTAAAATGAAAAAAGTCCGGAAAATAAGATAAACTTACCTTTCCGGACTTTAACAGCTAAAGTTATGTATAACAGAAATGTATTGATGTAAATCAAAAGGAAATAGAAAATGTTATCATAGACTTTAACTTCGTAGTCCGGTTCTTTCATGGGAACCAGGTAGAAACGCTCAGACCATATTACTGAGAATATACGAGTTAAAAACACTTCAACTACTATAGCAGACAACGATTAAAAATTCAATATAAAAATGAACGTTGAAAGAGAAATGACGGATAATGTTCGTGTTTTCCGGATGACCCGTTAACTTAAAAACACAAGCCAGTGAACTTCCTTTTACATCTGGTATAAGTATTGTTAAAATAGTAAGTTGTTAGATTGGATTGGAGGACATGCCATGGAGCAATCAAATGTAGAGAAGTTATTTAAATGTATGGATGAAGTAACTGAAATAATACAAAATACAAAGAATGAAATCTATTTGGAAAGTTTGATTATAGCTTTAAATATCATGATAGATGATAGCGCGCAGGAAGCGTTGGACGATGTAACGAAACAGAAGATAACCAAACCGGTTCAAACGTTCAATGAAGAAGAATATGATGCAGAAACGTATCGAAAAGCACTCAGCCTTGCTGTTTTAAAAGGAACGAAGGGTGCGGCACAACAGCAGCATTTAATGACACCTGATACCGTTGGTTTCTTAATCAGTTATTTAGCAAATAAATTGATTGATAAAAAAGGGCAGGTCAGTATTTTTGACCCGGCCGGAGGAACAGCCAATTTACTAACCATTGTGCTGAATCAATTGGAAAATCCTTTCAAAGCATATGCTTCGGAGGTCGATTCGACTTTAATTGAACTGGCTGTATTAAATGCCAATTTACAGAAAAGAGAAATCAGTTTTTATCAACAGGACAGTTTACGGCCTTTTTTGATTGAGCCTGTAGATATGGTTGTTACCGACTTGCCAGTAGGGTATTATCCGGATGATGTGACAGCAGAAGAATATCAACTGAAGGCGGAGGAAGGACATTCGTATTCGCATCATTTGTTTATTGAGCAGAGCTTGAAATATTTAAAAGATGGCGGATACTTTCTGGCTGTTATCCCCGAATTTTTATTTGATAGTGACCAGTCGGACAAGCTGCATGTCTTTTTACAGGAAACCGCACATATTGTCGGTGTTATCCGCTTGCCGGAAACTTCTTTTAAGTCAAAAAACCAAGCGAAAAGTATATTAATCCTTCAGAAAAAAGGAGAGGGTACAAAGGAACCGAAGCAACCACTGCTTGTTCAATTACCTTCGTTTAAGAATGCCCAGGCGATGGCAGATATTATTAAACAAATCAACCAATGGTTTACATCTTATCCAAACAGGATGAATTGAGAATATAGGAGTGGAATAACAATGAGTAATATATTAGCAATTAATGCCGGCAGTTCATCTTTAAAATTCCAGTTAATTAAAATGCCGGAAGAAGAAGTAGCTGCAATCGGTATTGTAGAACGAATCGGTATGCCGGAATCTATTTTCAAAATAGAGGCAGAGGGAAAGGAGGACAAGACCGTTACAGACATCCCTGATCACAGTGTAGCAGTAAAAATGCTATTGGATGCTTTGATTTCACAAGATATTATTCAATCATTTGAAGAAATCGATGCGGTGGGGCATCGTGTTGTCCATGGAGGAGAATTCTTCTCTGATTCTGTCCTATTAAATGATGAAGTGATTCAAAAAATTGAAGAAGTGTCTGAACTGGCTCCGTTGCATAACCCGGCAAACTTAACCGGAATCAATGCTTTTAAAGAAATTTTACCAGATGTTCCGATGGTAGCGGTGTTCGATACAGCTTTCCATCAAACAATGCCGGAATCATCTTACCTGTACAGTTTGCCAAGAAACTATTATGAAGACTACGGCATTCGTAAATATGGTTTCCACGGGACTTCCCATAAGTATGTATCTGAGCGTGCAGCGGAGCTCATCGGCAGACCGCTGGAAAGTCTTCGTTTAATTTCTTGCCATATTGGTAACGGAGCTAGTGTGACGGCGATTAAAGATGGCGAATCCATTGATACTTCCATGGGCTTCACACCACTTGCCGGAGTAACCATGGGGACAAGATCCGGCAATATCGACCCGGCCTTGATTCCTTATATTATGGAACGTACTGGTAAAACAGTGGATGAAGTCCTGCATGTACTAAATAAAGAAAGCGGGATGCTGGCTTTATCTGGATTCTCCAGTGATTTGCGGGATATTGAAAGCCAGGCGGACACAAACCACCGTGCAGAATTAGCGCTGGATGTATTTGCAGGAAGAATTCATAAATATATTGGATCATATGCAGCGAAAATGAACGGTGTGGATGCTATTATTTTCACTGCTGGTATTGGAGAGAATAGCGTTAACATCCGTGAAAAAATTCTTAAGGGATTGGAATTCATGGGTATCTACTGGGATCCAAGACTGAATGACGTGCGCGGAAAAGAACAGTTCGTCAACTATCCGCATTCTCCGGTAAAAGTTATTGTAATCCCGACAAATGAGGAAGTAATGATTGCCCGGGATACGGTTCGTTTAAGTCAATAAACTTTTGCTATAATAACGTTTGTAGTTGGTTTTGATATATCATTCCTTACTGGAGACTAAAAAATAGAAGATATTCCTAAGTATTGATTAAAAAAACCTTTTCCCGTAAAAATTTTAGGGAAAAGGTTTTTTGATACATTTTTTAATAAAGGAAACCAGCGTTTTCTCGAGCGGTGCTTCCGTTTTAGCGGACAACAAGCACATCACAGCTTGCATATCTTGTAATGCTTTCAGAGACACTTCCAATCAGGAAACGCTCGACAGCATTCATTCCGGTTGCACCACAAATAATTAAATCAGCTTCAAAATTACCAGCTATTTCTTTAGCAATCTTTACTTTAGGAGATCCGTACTCAATGCAGCGGACAATATCTGTTATCCCGGCTGCTTCAGCTTGTTCCACATAATCATCTAGTAATTCTTTTGCATAGGTTTCTGCTCTTTCTGATAAAGAACGGTCGTATGCTTCAGCTGTGGAAAAAGTACGGGAATCCACCACATGTGCAAGAACGAGGCGGGCATTGTTTCTTTTAGCGATATCGAGTGAATGGCTGAATGCCTTTTCAGCAGCTTTAGATCCGTCTACTGCAACAACAATATTTGTATATTCCATGATTCATCTCCCCTTTCTATTATTATTATATACCTATTTTGAAAGCGTTACAAACAAATTCCTTGCAATTACATTAACATTCGGAAAATAGTCAAAAAATAAAATGAATAGCTGATTTTTATACGAAAAACCTTGACAACGATGTGAGTGGCATTCACGGAATGAAGAAAAGCCCTGGTTGTCGAACCAGGGCTTGGAAATGATGTTATTAGAAAGATGCATTAAGAAATCACTTGTAATGTTTTTGGATATTTTGTCAGTTCTAAAGGCATATAGTTTGTTGTGAACAGCATATCTTCAATTCTTACGCCGCCCACATTTGGTACATAAATGCCCGGTTCAATGGTAAAACACATTCCCGGCTCAATAGGAAGTGTATTTTCGCTGTGCATGGAAGGAAATTCATGTGTTTCGATTCCTAACCCATGTCCAAGCCTGTGTGTGAAATACTCTCCGTATCCTTGTTCGGTAATGTAATTTCTTGCGATTTTATCAAGTTCGCCGACAGCAGTCCCCGTTTTGCTTGCTTCAATTGCTTTCTCATTTGCTTGTAGTACTGTATTATATATATGTTTCTGTTCCTCATTAATATCTCCAAAAGCAACTGTCCGTGTAATGTCAGAGCAATATCCCTGATAAATCACACCTAAATCAAAAAGAACAAGACTGTTTTGCTCTAAGGCTGTTTTATCCGGATTTCCATGTGGAGAAGCTGTTTTCGCACCAAATAATGCCATTGTCTGGAATGACATTTCACGTATTCCTTGTTTTTTTAAAGTGTGCTCAATCGTAGCAACAACCTCTAATTCGGAGACACCTTCTTTTAATGCTTCCACGCCGGTTTTAATACCTAAATCAGCTAACTCTGCAGCAGTTCTTAAATACTCATGTTCTTTTTTGGATTTAATCAGCCGCAGATTTTGAATGGTATCTGTCGCATCAATATATGTTGCATTTGGGAAGATTTCTTGAAGCTGGTTGAAGCGGCGGATTGTTAAATGATCTTTTTCCACAGCCAACACAGACGGGTTTTTTTCCTGCTTTTTCAAGTAAGCCTGCAGTGTCTGCCAAGGGTCTTCGTGGTCATAATAACTCACGATTAGATGCTCCCAGCCGGCATTTCTGGCATCTTCTTCTTCCATTTTAGGCAGTAAGAAAATCGGATCGATGCCATCGATAAGTATAATCCCAATAACCCTTTCATGCGGATCTGTGTAATACCCGCTTAAATAATATACATTTGCTTTGGAGCTGATAAAACAACTGTCTGCTTGTTTGTTTTTAAGCTCAGCAAATAAATGATTCATTCTATCTGTCATTATTTTCTTGCCTCCTAATCTATTTGTATAACTAATCTGCCAACATGACGGATTTTCACAACTGTATTCTCTAAAAAATTATAGCAGATATTAAGAAAAAATCCGATAAAAATGAAACTTTTTGCGAAATCAATCGTATTTCTTATTGTACAGGAACCGTACAATACTATTACTTATTCCAAGAGGAGGATTTGTATGTTTCAATTTTTTAACCGAATGAAAACCATTGTCAGTTCCGAACTGAACGCAATGATTGATAAGGCGGAAGATCCTGTCAAGATGTTAGACCAGTACTTGCGGGATATGGGCAAGGATATTGAAGATGTCGAAGCTGCTGTAGCGAAACAGATGGCCAATGAAAAAATGCTGAAGCGTAAAGCAAATGATGCAAAGGCAATGGTGGAAAAGCGGCAGGAACAAGCTGAAAAAGCAGTAGAAGCAGATAATGACGAGCTGGCAACAAAGGCATTGGAAGATAAAAGAAATCAGGAAAAATCGTATGCATCTCTGCAATCTTCCTGGGAGCGTGCAGATGGGGACGTGCAAGTTTTAAAAGAAAAATTATCGGAAATGAAAAAAGAATACCAAGAAATGAAATTGAAGAAAGATTCCTTGCAGGCACGTGCAGAATCTGCAAAAACAAAAACAAAAATGAATCGTACGATGTCTTCTATCGGCAGCGATCAATCTCGCCAAGGATTTGAAAGAATGGAAGAAAAAGTACTTCAATATGAAGCGGAAGCCGAAACGTCAGAAGATTTAAATGAAAGTGCGCGCACACTGGACGATGAATTTGAAGCATTGGAAAATAATAATGGTGTGGATGATGAACTGGCTGAATTGAAAAAGAAATTGAAAAAATAACTTTTAAAAAAAGATGCATGAAATTAGCTGATAACGGGAAGACACAATACAAAACCTAATAATCATTCAAGTTATGTAAAAGGAGAGATTTGAAGTGAAAGTATCTTTTCATGGACATTCTGTAGTAAAAGTAGACACCGGAAACCATCGTATCATTATTGACCCGTATATCAATGGAAATGAGGCATGTGATTTAAATCCTAGTACAGAAAAAGCAGATGTGATTCTGCTGACTCATGCCCATAATGATCATGTCGGAGATACAGAGGAAATAGCTAAAAATAATGACGCTCTCGTTGTAGCACCGACAGAACTTGCTAATCACCTTGCGTCAAAAGGACTAAACACACATCCTTTGCATATTGGCGGTTCCCGTGAATTTGAATTTGGCAAAGTACAATTGACTCAGGCATTTCACGGATCAGCCTATAATGAAGAGGATGGATCAGTCGTTTACGGCGGTATGCCCGCAGGAATACTTCTTACTGTAAATGACAAAACGATTTATCACTTAGGCGATACAGCGTTATTTAGCGATTTAAAAATGTATGGTGAATTAAATGACATTGATATTGCCTTTATTCCAATCGGTGATAATTTTACAATGGGACCAACTGATGCATTGCTTGCAGCTGAATGGGTAAATGCCAAGAAAGTTGTTCCTGTGCATTATAATACATTCCCGCCAATTGTGCAGGATGCGGAAGCCTGGGCGTCTAAAGTGAAGGCTGGTAATGCACATGTAATGCAAATCGGGGAAACAATTACGTTATCCTCTTAAAAGCACATTACTAACAACTGAAATAGATTGATGCAGAATAAAACCGCAGTGTGTCATACAGCTCTGCGGTTTTATTTTGCATAGAAACAAGCATCTCTCATACACTTATAAAAAGGAGGATGCCGTTTTGAAAACCAATATTATTTTAAGATTGTTATTAGTTGCTTTTTTTATCTACATTGCCTGGCCGAGAATTCCGCAATCTTCCAGCTCATTGGAATTTTTGTTTTGGGGTTGCTGGTTGTTATTTGCATTTGTCTTTATAGCTGCCAATTTTGCAACACTATTAAAAATGTCTCGCCCTCCAGTTATGGAACAGGAGGGAATAAATAAAAAGAAACTGCGCAGCCATTGAGTTTTAGCTGTACCAATTGTATAATAAAACTAATATGTTTTATATAGTACAGTTGGAAGGTGATGGCAGATGGCAACGAAGCATGAACAAATTTTACAACATATTTTATCCTTGCAAGTAGGCAGCAAGATATCTGTCCGCCAAATTGCAAAGGAATTGAATGTGAGTGATGGAACTGCTTATCGGGCAATCAAAGAAGCTGAAAATCAAGGGATTGTCAGTACGATTGAACGGGTAGGAACCATCCGGATTGAGAAGAAAAAGAAGGATAACTTTGAAGAACTGACCTTTGCCGAAGTTGTCAATATTATAGATGGACAAGTACTTGGCGGTAGAGGCGGTCTGCATAAAACACTCCGCAAATTTGTCATTGGCGCCATGCAATTGAACGCAATAAAGCGTTATACACAGGCAGATTCGTTATTAATTGTCGGGAATCGCCTTGAAGTGCATCGATTTGCTTTAGAAGCTGGAGCGGCAGTGCTTATTACTGGAGGGTTTGATACAGATGATTCTATAAAACAGCTTGCCAACGAAAAACAACTGCCCATTATTTCAACAAGTTATGATACGTTTACAGTTGCAGCAATGATTAATCGTGCCATTTATGATCAATTAATAAAGAAAGAAATTGTTTTTGTTGGAGATATTGCTACACCTTTTGAATCGGCCTATTATTTAACAACCAAACAACAGGTCAAAGATTGGTATATTAATAATGAGGTTTCTTCCCATACACGATTTCCAGTAGTAGATGACCGCATGAAAGTTGTAGGCATGGTTTCCTCACGTGACATTGTTGGAAAAGAGCAAGGTACATTTGTTGATCGTATCATGAGTCGAAAACCTATTGTCGTTCAGGAAAAAACGTCTTTAGCCTCTGTGGCGCACATGATGGTATGGGAAGGAATTGAACTTGTTCCAGTAGTGGACGAGTCGCAAATACTGAAAGGTGTTGTTTCCAGGCAGGATGTATTGAAGGCAATGCAGCAAATCCAGAGGCAGCCTCAAGTTGGAGAAACCATCGAGGATATTGTTGCTACGAATATGTCAGAGATGCCAAATGAAGATGGTTTATTTGAAGCGCATGTTATACCGCAAATGACCAATCATTTAGGAACGTTATCGCATGGTGTATTTACAGCTTTAATTGCCGAAGCATGCGAAAAAATGATGAAAATAGAAAAAGATGCGGAAATCTCGATTGAAAACATTACGGTTTATTTCAATAAACCTGTACCCATCGACAGCATGTTACAGGTTAAACCGACGCTGCTGGATGTCGGCCGTTTATATGCGAAAATAGATGTAGAAGTCATTCATGAACAAACAACGGTTGGCAGGTCGTTAATTATGGCTCAGTTAATTAATCGTTAACGGATTTATAAAAAATGAGGGATAGAAAAAAGAGGATATTGACAGATTGTGAAAACGCAGGCGAAATCAAATGAAAAACAACTGGATTCAATCAAATTCCAGTTGTTTTTCAACAGACGACTTTATTCTGGGTATAATCGTCTCCACTCTTTTTGATAATGATGTGCTTCCTTAAAGCCTCGGATAAGCTGCATGACTCCAAAAATAAAGATAACAAGCCCGATAAACAAACTGAGTTGTGTGAGATAGAGTGCGTATTGGTTAATGGCAAAAGCTATCAAAAATGCTCCCAGGCAGGATCTGGCTCTGCCATTGAAATATTTTTGTGTTAATGTACTTTTCTCTTTCAGGATTGCTACTTTATAATAGATATAAAAGACAGCTGAAATGATAATTATTATTGGGAAAATAACCATGTAAACGCTCCTAATTACATAATCTGAAATTCTATGTTCATTGTACCGTTTTTTAAAGGATTAATCCAGGAGAATTCATGGTTATAATAGATATTGAAAAGGAGATTGTCATGGAAAAAACAAAAATTATTAAAGCGATTGAAGAAAATAAAAAAATTATTATACACCGGCATGTCAGACCTGATCCGGATGCGATTGGTTCACAGATGGGTTTAAAAGCATTAATCAAACATTCTTTTCCTGAAAAAGAAGTGTATGCCACAGGGGAGAATATTTCTTCGTTAACCTTTTTAGCACAGATGGATGACGTGCCCGATGATGTCTACAGAGGAAGCCTGGTGATTGTCTGTGACACGGCGAATCAGCCGCGAATTGATGATGAACGTTATCATACAGGTGATCAGCTGATAAAAATTGATCATCATCCGGTTACAGATTCTTACGGGGATACAGAATGGGTATCTACGGATGCCAGTTCCACCTCGGAAATGATTGTTGAGCTTGCTTTAGAGGCACAATCACGAGGATGGGCTTTAAATAAGGAAGCAGCCCGGTTGTTATATGCAGGAATTGTTGGAGATACAGGCCGATTTAAATTTCCGAGCACAACTGTTAAAACGTTTCAATATGCCGGAGAGCTGGTTCGTTTTGATTTTGACCGGACAGCGCTGTACGATGGGTTATATCAGGCAGAAGAGAAGGTTTTACGGCTGAGCGGCTATATTTTACAGCATTTTCAGTTATCCGAGAATGGGTTGTGTGTCATTAAATTAACAACGGAATTACTGAAAAAATATAATGTCAGCGTGGAAGAATCCAATCAATTAGTGCAGGTAGTATCAGATGTGAAAGGAATGAAGGCCTGGGTCTTTTTTATTGAGGAAGCAAATCAAATCCGTGTACGTATCCGCTCCAAAGGTGCTACTATCAATCAGGTAGCAGGTATGTATAACGGCGGGGGACATCCGTTAGCTTCCGGTGCAACCGTGTATTCATGGGAAGAGGCAAATGATTTAGCAGCTGACTTAGAAAAAGTATGCAGGGAATATGTGTAAAGCAATCATGTATCCGGGGCCGTTAGAATAGATTCAGTTTACTCATTTCTAAGGGTGTTATGAGCAAAATAGGATGGAAGGCATAACACCTTAGAATGTTCTTTGAATCGTTGTAGTAACAAGCAACGTCTCTATCTATATCACCTCACAGAATCTGGTAAAACAATGATTTTTAGATCTGGTCCAAAGACAATTTGTTTGACTGTGAATTGATAGCTCATGCTATCGAGCGTGAAGGATTTGTTTTCAATCGCCGCGATTAGCAGTTTATCAGAACGCGATACAAGTTCTACTTCCTCGCCGATAACATGATTTATCTCTTCACGGATTAACGCATCCAGCTGATCCTGCATGAGTAAATCAATTCGCATGGATTCCGGATCCTCGATTTCGACGGTGATTTTGGAAATGGTGAGCGGCTGTTTGTTTTGCTCGCTTAAATCTTCTTTATCTTTTAAAAGCGTTTCGTTTGTCTGTTCTAACTCGGTTACTTCATTGGATAATTCAATATTTTCTTGTAATAATTCTTCGTACATGGTTTCGTACATATAGATAAAGATGATATAGGAAAGGATGCTGCCAAAAAAGAATCCGACAAAAATAAGCTGCCAGCTTGTTTTTTTATGATAAGGAGGAATATGCATCAGGGAACATCTCCTTGCGAAAACCATTGAATAATAATCAGGCCGACTTTTACACCGCCCATTGCGGATAGAATGAGTAATATTTGTTTGATTAAATCCATAGGCGTACCATCAAATAACCCTCTTTCAAAGTTGGCGATAGCATCAAAGGTACCTCCAATGGCAGCGACTATCCCCCAAATTCTTAAGCGTTCTGCGATGCGGTTCATCGAGGTCAGCGCAGCATCTCCGGTAGCGAAATCGCCAATGCTTCCAATAATAGAACCGCCGATAATAACCCCTAAAGCAATGAAAAAACAATGAATAAATGCAGCGAAAAAACGTTCCTCCATACAGACACTCCTTACGATACTGCTTGTCTTATAATTGGCCACCCTAGTAATTGGAGGTGCTATATTCTATCTTATGAAGGAAGCAGCCGGGATATGAAAAATAAGAATGTATCATATTTCAGGATTTATCTGAATAGCTACATTCCGCTTCCAACGTTAAAAAACAAAATCAATAGGCACATATGTACTATCTTGTTATAATAGGTATAGAAAGAAGGCGGGTAGAATGACGTACACACATATATCAGTGAAAAGCGGTTATAGTTTAATGAAGAGCACCATCTCTATACAAAAGCTTGTTCAAAAAGCAAAAAAGTATCATTATCAAAGCTTATGTTTAACAGACGAGGCTGTTCTTTATGGTGCCGTTTCATTCTATAAAGCTTGTATAAGCCAAGGGATTAAACCGATTATCGGGATGACTGTGACGTTACAAATGGAAGAAAATGAGCAGGGTCATCCGATTATTGTTCTTGCCCAAAATAAGACAGGCTATCAACAGTTGTTAAAGTTAAGTACCTATTTGCAAACCAGCCAACTCGATAAGCTACCCGTTAAGCAGCTTGCTGCATATACAGATGGCGTCATTGGCATACTGCCTGGAAAATCATTTTTACAAGTAAATAATAATCTTGCAGAAATGGATGAAGCGCTGCTCTTTCAGCAGCTGAAAGAAGCCGAATCCTGCTTTCAGGATGGCAATTTTTATATTGGCCTGGATGCCGAATGGCATCAGCTGCCAATATGGAAAGCGTTCGATTTCCACTATGTTGCTATGCTGGATGTTTTTTATTTGGATGAACAAGATGTATTTGCTTATGATTGCTTGCAATCAATGCGTTTGGGAGAAAAGTGGGCCCCTAAAAAAAAGCAAGATTTACCCCAAGGTCATCATTTTGCTTCTCCAGAGGAAATGAAGGAATGGTTTCGTGCCTGGCCGGAACTGTTGGATAAAACGGAAGAAATCACGAATAAGTGTACAACGTATTTACATTTTGATGAACAGCATCTGCCATCTTTTCCTACACCGGATCAATTCACAGCAGATACTTATTTGCGTGAATGCTGTGAAAAAGGATTGCAGGAACGCTATAAAACGATTACAGAAGCACATCGGAATCGGTTGGAATATGAACTGGAAACAATTACAAACATGCATTATAGTGATTATTTTTTAATTGTTGCTGATTTTATTCAATTTGCCAAAGCGAATCATATTATGGTCGGACCGGGCAGGGGATCGTCAGCGGGCTCCATCGTTGCTTATATTTTAGGAATCACAGAGGTCGATCCACTAAAATATAATCTGATATTTGAACGGTTTTTAAATCCCCAGAGACTGACCATGCCGGACATAGACGTAGATTTTTCCGATATGCGGCGTGATGAAGTCATTGATTATGTGAGAAACAAATACGGGGAGGAACATGTTGCGCAGATTATTACGTTTGGCACGTTTGCTGCACGTTCTGTGCTTCGTGAACTGATGAAGACAATGGATGTTCATGAACAGGATGCCCGTTATATTTTACAAGAGATGAAGCGGGTGTCTCCAGGAAATATTCAACAATTCTTACAGGATGCAACCGAGTTAGCTGTGTATGTGAAAACATCTGAAAAATTAAAGGTTTTGTTTACAATAGCCATTAAATTAGAGGGATTACCAAGAAATATATCTACCCATGCTGCAGGCGTTGTTATCAGTGAACGGCCTTTAGTTGCAGATGTTCCTCTAACAAATGGAACAGGGGAAACTTATCTGACGCAATACGCCATGAATGAATTGGAAGCAGCAGGACTGCTGAAAATGGATTTTTTGGGACTCAGAAACCTTTCGTTAATAGAAAGAGTAGCAAAGGGAGTGGCCTTTACCTATAAGAAGGATGAGGTATTAGCAGATATTCCTGAGCAGGATGAAAAGACGTTTGCTATGTTACGAAACGGCAAAACGAGCGGAGTCTTTCAATTGGAGTCCGCGGGGATGCAAAATGTTCTTAAAGAATTGAAACCATCCTCATTCGAGGATATTGTGGCAGTAAATGCATTGTATCGTCCAGGTCCGATGGATTTCATTCCTGTTTATATCCGACGGAAATTTAAGCAGGAGCCAGTCACTTATCCGCACCCAGATTTGGAGCCGATTTTAAAATCGACATATGGTGTACTGATTTATCAGGAACAAATTATGCAGATTGCCCATCGCATTGCCGGATTCAGCCTTGGCGGGGCAGATATTTTAAGAAGGGCTGTCAGCAAGAAGGAAAAAGGCGTCATGCAGCAGCAGGAAGAAGCTTTTATCGAAGGGTGCCTCAAGAATGGTTACTCTCAAGCTGTAGCCGGTGAAATTTTTAGCTGGATTGTCCGTTTTTCCAATTATGGATTTCCAAGAAGTCATGCGGTAGCTTATAGTAAAATATCTTATCAGCTCAGCTTTTTAAAAGCACATTATCCGGAAGTATTCTTTTCATGTCTGTTAACGGATGCGAAAAATCAGCCTGAAAAAATGTCTGCTTATCAGGAGTCCTTAAAAGAACTTGCTATTGATATGCTTCCGCCGCATATTAATCGGAGTTACCAGCAATTCACGGTTGAAAAAAAGAAGGTGCGTACGGGTTTAGCTGCTATTAAAGGAATGAGCTATCAAGCATTGGTTCATATTTTAGAGATCCGTAAAGAAGCTCCTTTCGCCAATTTTTTTGATTTTTGTATGCGGATTGATATAAAAAAAGTAAATCGTGCCTCGATTCGAAATCTTGTTTTAGCTGGTGCGTTTGATACATTTCATTCCAACCGGGCAAGCCTAATCGCCACTATTGAGCCGGCGCTCGAACAAAAGGAGCTTTTTCAGGGGATGTTTGAAGATGCTTCCTTATTCCAAAATGCATTGGAATATACGGAGGCAGAAGATTATACGATGATACAGAAACTCACTTTTGAAAAAGAATTGATGGGGATCTATCTATCGGATCATCCATTTGAAAGTTACCGGAATGTGTTAAGAGCAAACGGCATTCTTTCTTTCAAACAGGCGGAGCAGTTTGTTGGGAAAAGAAAAGAAATTTTCACGGCCGGCGTTGTGGAAGAAATAAAAGTGATTCGCACCAAAAACAAAGAAAGAATGGCCTTTTTGACTGTATCGGATGAAGATAAAAAGATGGACGCTGTCATTTTTCCGGATTTATTTCGCCACATTTCAAACCGTCTGGAGGAAGAACAAATGGTTTGGATGCGTGTAGTTGTAGAAGAACGGAACAGGAAGCTGCAGTTTATTATAAAAGAAATAACCGCTTTTGACCTCTCTGAAGTAAGTATACCAGAGACAAGTAAATTATTTATCCGAATGACGAATCAAGATAAAAGGAATGTTTTAAACTATTTGCAGCAGCTGGCGGAGGAACATCCGGGGATTACGCCGATAATTGTGTATCATCCTGCCAATAAAGAAACTTACCGGCTTGCAAACAGTTACTCGCTTCAGTTAACAGAAAAGGAAATGAGGCAGCTGAAAAATAAATTCGGAAATGATAATGTGATTGTAAGATGACTGTTCTCTTTTAAGAGAACGTGCAAATAACATCAGCAAAAGAATATAAATGGATCTTCGGTTAAAACAATATAGCTGGCTGCCGATACACTTCCAATGGTGTATGGTCCGGCATCGTTTAACCGGAGAATCCTTTTATCATTTTGCTGCACATACACACACTATCCTGTTATTGAAAAGATCATAATTTAACAGTTGCAGATACTTTACACAAGCTCTTCATCTGTTATAATGAAAGGGATTTAAAAGGCTTGAACCAATATGTAAGCGTGAGTCATTTTACATATTACTTACAGTATTCAAAGGAGCGGAATTCAATGGCAAAGCTACGAGATGAGGCATTACATTTACACGAACAGAAACAAGGTAAATTGGAAGTGAAAGCAAAGGTACCAGTTAAAAACAAGGAAGATTTAAGTTTAGCATATTCTCCGGGAGTAGCGGAGCCTTGTAAAGAAATTTACGAGCATAAAGAAACGGTCTATGATTATACAATGAAGGGGAATATGGTTGCAGTAGTAAGTGACGGTTCTGCTGTTTTGGGTCTTGGCAATATTGGTGCAGAGGCCTCCCTGCCGGTTATGGAAGGGAAGGCAGTACTATTTAAAGGGTTTGCAGGGGTAGATGCTTTTCCAATCTGTCTGGGTACCCAAGACGTCGATAAAATCGTAGAGACTGTTAAATTAATGGAGCCGACCTTTGGCGGAGTTAATTTGGAAGATATCGCAGCGCCCAATTGCTTTATTATAGAAGAACAATTGAAAAGAGAGACGAATATTCCTATTTTTCATGATGACCAGCATGGTACTGCAATTGTCACCATTGCAGGTCTGATGAATGCTTTAAAATTAGTGGGTAAAGATTTTTCAAATATAAAAGTGGTGGCAAATGGAGCAGGTGCTGCTGGTATTGCCATTATCCGGTTATTAAGAAGTTTAGGCGTTCATGATATGATTATGTGTGACTCCAGAGGAGCAATTTATGAAGGGCGCACCGGAGGAATGAATAAGGTAAAAGAAAAGGTTGCCAAATATACGAATGCACAAAAAATCGAAGGAAGTCTGGAAGATGTATTAGAAGGTGCAGATGTATTTATCGGTGTTTCCGTAGGCGGTGCTTTAACAAAAGAGATGGTTGAGAAGATGAATGATGATGCCATTATTTTTGCGATGGCGAACCCGGATCCGGAAATTCTACCGGAGCCAGCAAAAGAAGCTGGAGCAAAAGTTATCGGCACAGGCCGGTCTGATTTCCCAAACCAGGTAAATAATGTGCTTGCGTTCCCAGGGATTTTTCGAGGAGCTTTAGATGTGAGAGCAACTCGTATCAATGAAGAGATGAAAATTGCTGCTGCGGAAGGAATTGCTTCTTTGATTGAAGAGGCGGAACTGAATGAAGATTATGTCATCCCTTCTCCGTTTGATAGCAGGGTAGCACCACTTGTAGCCAAACACGTTGCTGATGCAGCGATGAAAACGGGGGTCGCCCGTATTCAAGTTGATCCTGAGGAAGTAGCGGAAAAGACGAGAGTTCTTACCAAAGAAATTAATAAATAATTTGACTTGATTGTGATTCCTCTGAGATATTTTTGATCTTAAAATGTCTCAGGGGGATTTTTTGCTGGCGGAAATTTTTCAAGTCATTCTTACGGGCATATGTAGATTTTTCCTTTTTTACGTTTTAGATGAAGCGACTAAAAAACGTGTGAATAAGCGAATAAAAACCTTTTATTACCATTACATTGATATATAAATTAGTATGAATGAAAACAACGTGATTGCGCGACTCGCCATCAGGTGGTAATCTATTGGTTGGGTTTCTATTTCATTTTACAGTGATTGTTTAAAAAGAACTGGCTTCTTGCAACAGAATGAGCAATCACAATCTGAAGCGGTTTAAGGCGCTGTAACCAAGCAGACTCGGAGTTTTTAGTCGACAGAACCTTTTCCAGATTCTTTTTGAACATGTACTATTATAACTCGGTAAAATAGTTTACAATGGTAAGATAAGAAAAACGTTCTTATTTGACATCTAATAGAATGCTGGTTAGTATTTGCAATTTATTTAATATATACTTTATACAAACATGACCTAGCAGTAGCAAAAGGGGGGATAAGCTTTGCCACTTAAAGATTTTTTCGGCAAGCGTAAAAAGTATGCATCGATCCCGAGCGAGAAAGCAAAAGTAGATGTTCCAGAGGGATTAATGCAGAAGTGTGATAATTGTAAACAGATTTATTATCGAAAAGAAATAGCCAACGCTTTATATGTTTGTCCAAACTGCGGGTACCACCATCCGTTGAGAGCTTGGACAAGAATTGAGAGTTTATTTGACGAAGAAACATTTGAAGAATGGGACCAGGGATTGACATCAGCAAATCCGCTTGATTTTCCTGACTATGAGTCTAAGATTAAAAAAGACCGTCAAAAAACAGGCCTTAATGAAGGAATAGTTACCGGAACAGGAGCAGTTGAGGGGAATCAGATTGCTTTTGCAGTGATGGATTCCAACTTCCGAATGGGAAGTATGGGCTCTGCAATCGGAGAAAAGATTACAAGAGCTATCGAGAATGCCAGAGAAGAATCCATTCCTTTTATTATATTTACAGCCTCTGGTGGGGCACGTATGCAAGAAGGCCTTTTAAGCTTAATGCAGATGGCAAAGACATCTTTTGCTGTGAAACGATTCAGGGATAGCGGTAATTTAATGATTTCTGTTATGACCCATCCAACTACTGGTGGTGTATCCGCAAGTTTCGCTTCGATTGGAGATTATAATTTTGCTGAACCGGGAGCGCTCATTGGTTTTGCAGGCCGCAGAATTATCGAGCAGACCATTCGGGAAAAACTGCCGAATGATTTCCAGACTGCTGAGTTTCAATTGCAGCATGGTCAATTAGACAAGGTTATTCACCGCCATGATATGAAAAAAACGCTTGGAAAGATACTATCCATGCATGCGGATGGGAGGTAATCAAACGTGACACAGATATTAGAATTTGAACAACCGATCGTAAATTTAAAAGAAAAGATTAAAGAGCTGAAAACATTCACAGAAAACAGTGATATTGATTTACGAGAAGAAATCAAGACGCTGGAAGAGCGTTTAGCCAAACTGGAAGATGATATCTATGGGAATCTGAAGCCATGGAATCGGGTACAGATGGCAAGACATGCTGATCGACCTACCACGCTTGAATATGTGGATAGGTTATTTGAAGACTTTATTGAATTTCATGGAGACCGTCTATTTGGTGAAGATGAAGCAATTGTGTCTGGTATAGCTTATTATAAGAAACAACCGGTCACTGTGATTGGTCATCAGCGCGGAAAAGATACGAAAGAAAATATTAAACGTAATTTTGGAATGCCGCATCCGGAAGGCTATCGAAAAGCGCTGCGCCACATGAAACAGGCAGAGAAGTTTCATCGACCTATCATTACTTTTATTGATACAAAAGGAGCTTACCCGGGCAAAGCTGCCGAGGAAAGAGGGCAGAGTGAAGCGATTGCTAAAAACTTAATGGAAATGGCCGGATTAACAGTGCCTATTGTATGTATTGTCATTGGTGAAGGCGGAAGCGGCGGTGCATTAGGAATCGGAGTAGGAAATCGTGTCCATATGCTGGAGAATTCTACATATTCCGTGATATCTCCAGAAGGTGCAGCTGCTATTCTTTGGAAAGATGCAGGGGAAGCACAGCGGGCTGCTGAAACCATGCAGATTACAGCTCCGGACTTAAAAAAATTGGATGTTATTGATGAAGTGATACCGGAACCAAAAGGTGGAGCACATCGGGATATTGACGCGCAAGCTGTCTTTATTGATCAAGTACTTGAAAAATCAATAAATGAATTGAAAGGATTGTCATCTGAGGATATTGTAGAAGAAAGATGGCAAAAATATAAAAAGATTGGTTCATTTCAAAAGGTATAATGGTTTATAAAGGCTGAGAATGAATATCAGCCTTTATTTTAATTTGGATTATAATGAAAGAATCATGTAAAATAGATGATGTGGCAGACGAAAGATACATTCTATCATCAATGATTTATCTGTTTTGATTTATAATAACTCTTCCCAACGAGTTTCTTTATCTTGTATGTATACTTAAAAGGTTTCACGTGTTTTGAAAGTCCGGTACCGGGAATGCAGTTAAATAGAAAGTTATTTGATGATAGCAGCTGGTTTTCAGCCGAAGAAGAATACCGGATGGAATCAACATTTGAATATACTTAAAGAGGATGTTCAAAAACCAATAAAAATGACACGGCAGGAAAGGGGACTTCTGTTAAGAATGTCTGCGTCCTGTGGAAGTCTGTACGTAAAAGCTCATTGCCTTAAACTTTCGACGCACAGCTCTTTACGATGGGGCAAGTAAGCGCAGCCCCAAATGTTTCCGATCGGGCGAGTAAGCCCAGCTCCAGGACACCTGAGACCTTAGCCGACTTGGTCCTATTTATCGGACTTTTTGAACACGTACTAAAAACGGTGCATGGCAATACTTTAACATGAAGGTGGGTAAATAAATGAAAAGAATTGGTGTGTTAACAAGTGGTGGAGACGCTCCGGGTATGAATGCTGCCATCAGGGCAGTTGTTAGAAAGGCGATCTATCATGACATGGAAGTATTTGGCATCAAAAATGGTTACCAGGGTTTGATGGAGGGGAATTTTGAAAGAATGCACCTTGGTTCTGTCGGTGATATTATTCACCGTGGCGGCACCATCCTATTTTCAGCCAGAAGTGAAGAATTTAAAACCGATGAAGGCCAGGAAAAAGCAGTCGAGCAAATGAAGAAAGCTGGCATAGAAGGTTTAGTTGTTATCGGTGGTGATGGCAGTTTTAAAGGCGCGCAAAAGCTGACAGCAAAAGGGATTCCTTGTATTGGTGTGCCAGGAACAATTGATAATGATATCGCAGGAACGGATTTTACCATTGGATTTGATACATCTCTGAATACCATTATAGAAGCTGTCGATAAAGTTCGCGATACCGCTACTTCTCATGAACGGACGTATATCATAGAAGTAATGGGCCGCGATGCAGGAGATTTAGCATTATGGGCAGGATTGTCTGTTGGTGCAGAAAGCATTCTGATCCCTGAACAAAAGGAAGAATTCTCAGAGATTGTTGACCGGTTAAACCGGGGCCATAAGCGTGGCAAAAAGCATAGTATTATCCTGCTTGCTGAAGGTGTCGGCAGTGGATTTGAAGTTGGAAAATATATTGAAGAAACCACGGATTTAGAAACACGCGTCACGGTGTTGGGACACATTCAACGTGGTGGTTCACCAACCGGTCAGGACCGGGTATTAGCAAGCCGCCTTGGTGCTGCAGCAGTGGAGTTGCTTTTAAATAATAAAAGCAAACGGATGGTTGGTATTCGAAACAACCAAATTGTGGATAATGATATGGATGAGATTTTAAAACGGAAGCATCATATTAATAATGAAATGTTCCAGTTATCTAAAGAACTATCTATCTAATGAGGAAGGCTAAAAGCCCATATGAAGTACCTGATGAAGTTTTGGTTATGAATTGAAGGAGGAAATAAAAATGAGAAACACAAAAATAGTTTGTACAATCGGTCCAGCATCGGAATCAGTAGAAAGATTAGAGCAGTTAATCGATGCAGGAATGAATGTAGCCAGATTAAACTTCTCCCATGGAGATTATGATGAGCATGGTGCAAGGATTAATAATATTCGCGAAGCAGCTGCGAATAAAAATAGAACAGTAGCGATTCTTCTGGATACAAAAGGTCCTGAAATCCGTACAGGAAGCTTTAAAGAAGGAAGAGCAGATATTGTTCAAGGTGAAAATGTGATTGTTTCCATGGATGAAGTAGAAGGTACCGCTGAAAAGTTCAGTGTTACTTATGATGGGTTAATCAACGATGTCCATGCAGGTTCTAAAATTTTGCTGGATGATGGGCTTATTGAGTTAGAGGTACAGGAAATTAATACGGACAGTGGAGAAATTTCCACTGTGGCATTAAACTCTGGAGAAATTAAAAATAAAAAAGGCGTAAACGTGCCGAATGTATCGGTTAACCTTCCCGGAATTACAGAGAAAGATACCAATGATATTATTTTTGGAATTGAACAGGGCATCGATTTTATTGCGGCATCTTTTGTTCGCCGGCCTTCTGATGTTTTGGAAATTAAAGAGGTACTGGAGAACCATGGTGCAGAACATATAAAAATCATCCCTAAAATTGAAAACCAGGAGGGTGTGGATAATATTGACAGCATCCTGGAAGTAAGTGATGGTTTAATGGTTGCACGTGGAGATCTTGGTGTAGAAATACCTGCAGAAGATGTTCCTCTCGTACAGAAAAAACTTATTAAGCAGTGTAATACAGCAGGGAAACCGGTTATTACGGCAACACAAATGTTGGATTCCATGCAGCGCAATCCTCGTCCAACCCGTGCAGAAGCTTCTGACGTAGCTAATGCTATTTTTGATGGTACAGATGCTATCATGCTTTCCGGTGAGACAGCTGCAGGCGCTTATCCGGTAGAATCCGTGCAAACAATGAGTAACATTGCTTTAAAAGCGGAATCGGGATTAAACCATAAAGTTATTTTAGAAGAACGTTCCAAAAATGTAGATATGGAAATCAGAGAAGCCATTACACAATCTGTATCCCATACAGCATATAATTTAAATATCGGTACGATTGTTGCTCCGACAGAAAGCGGATCGACAGCCCGCATGATGTCAAAATACCGTCCAAAGGCAACCATTATTGCAGTTACAGTAGATGAATCTGTCAATCGGCAATTGGCGCTTGTATGGGGAGTTCATGCAGTGATGGGAACGCCAACGAAATCCACTGATGAAATGTTGGAAGTATCTGTGAAACGAGGATTGGAAGCAGGCGTATGCAAACGCGGAGATACCGTTCTTGTTGTTGCAGGAATCCCTGCCGGTGAAAAAGGGACAACCAACCTGATGAAAGTGCATGTGATTGGTGATGTTATTGCCAAAGGACAAGGTGTCGGCAGAAGTAGAGCATATGGGCATGTTGTCTTTGCTCAAAATAATGAAGAAGCACTTTCCCGTATGAATGAAGGAGATATTCTGGTAACACATGCGACAGAAAAAGAAATGATGCCGGCGATTGAAAAAGCTGGTGCTGTGATTACGGAAGAAGGCGGTTTGACATCGCATGCAGCGGTAGTTGGCGTCAGCCTTGGTATTCCAGTTGTTGTAGGTGTGGAGAGCGTCTTCGAATTACTGGAAGATGGCCAGGATATTACCGTAGATAGCAGCCGCGGCCAAGTATATGCAGGTCATGCGGACGTATTGTAAGTATGAGTGTCTACTATCTACTATAATAGATGATTAAAAAAGGAACAGAACCTCCGAAAAAGCTACTCGGAGGTTCTATTTTATAATGTGGATAGCTTCTTATAAAAGAAGTAATTCCAGGCGCTGAGAACAAAAACGGTTCAGTTGCAAAAGAGAAAGGGTGTTAAAAATGAAAATGAAATACCTTCTTCCAGCATTCATCATTATTCCGGCAATAGAAATCGGAGTCTTTCTATGGTTGAGCCGGCTTATCGGCGTGTTATGGGTCGTTGGATTAATTATTGCGACAGCCATGTTAGGTATTTTTCTTGCCAGATATCAAGGCATGGAAGTATTTAGACGCTCGCAGCAGCAATTACAAAGAGGGGTGCCCCCTGCCGAAGAATTTCTTGATGGAATAGCAACATTCGTTGGAGCATTCTTACTTATTATTCCAGGATTTGTGCTGGATGCAGCTGGCTTATTATTATTAATCCCATGGACAAGGAAATGGTTTAATAAGCAGTTAAAGAAAATAATCATGCAATTTATGGGAAGAAATACCATCATTTACCGCCGCTGGTAACAAGTTATCCTTTGATATAGAGAAATAATTGCTGAAACACGCCGGATTTTTTAATCGCAAGCATCATAACTAACGTAATAGGAGCAAAAATAAAGCCTAAAATGCCGAACCATTGTACACCTAAAAACATACTTATCAGCATCATTAAAGGAGAAATGCCGATAGATGTTGCGACAATTTTAGGTTCTAAAAGCTGTCTGATAATAATAACCAGCGCATAAAGTATGGATAAACCAATCGTTAATGGATAGTTAAAGGTTAAAAAACTAATAAGAATCCATGGTATAAGAATAATGCCAACACCCAGATAAGGCATAAAGTCAGCAATTGCTGCAAATAAAACAATCGTAAATGCATGTTCTACTCGAAGGACGAGAAGACCGGCGCACAAAATAACCGCAGAAAGACAAACCAGTATTACCTGTGCTCTGAAATAACCTATCACAGCCTCTTTCAAATGAGAGGTTATTTTTTTGTAGAGAACATACCAATCAGACGGTATAGTCTTACGGAATTTATACTGGATATTGTGGTAATCATAACTGATCATAAAGGTAGCCAGGACTATAAAAATAAAAACAGTAAAGGAGTTTGGCAGAACCATCAAAAAGCTCGCAGTTTGCTGCAGCAGTATGTGAAAAAAATGGGAGAAAGCCTGCGTAATCGATTCTGTCAAAGAATGTATATACTCATAGACCTCCAACCTGTAATCCACCTGCAGCGTTGTTAAAAGCGAAAGTAATTGATCATATAATGGTAAAATGTAAGTGTCCAGCAGCTGTTGAAATTGCTCCATGACATAGTGAAAATAGGCAGGGAGCTTGTCTGATAAATAAAGGATACCCTGGTAGACTTCGCTTACTAAAAAGAATAAAGCAATAAAGAATACGCTGAGAAAAAGTGAAAAAGTGCATATTAAAGCCAGTAATCGCGGCATTTTCAACTTATTTACAAACAATCTGATAAACGGCTGAAAAATAGAAGATAATAAAAAAGCTATCAAAATAGGGTAGATGTAAGGAAATAATAGAAAGAGCAAGAACACACTGCTGCCTGAAATAATAATAACAATAAGGCTGCGGGTAAGTTGTCCGATAATTTTTGATGGCATCAACATTTCCTCCAAAAAAAGACCTGATATAATCTATGCTGCAAACCATGAAAGTAGAAGTAATCAGGTGTTTGAATCGAGATTCATCTGCAGAGGAATAACTTAAATAAAAGAAATCTTATAGGTATTTAACACAATTTAAACGGTTTCAATTCACATTCTGCTTATTATCCTTTATAATGGAAGATGGGCAGCTGAAAAGATTAGTTTTTTTATCAGGCTGAAGGGTACAAATAAAGAGAAGATGTTTTTGAATATGTTTTAAAAGAGAGAATAATACATGCATTGATTCGTAACTTTCAAAAGATTTTGGTACACGTTTTATTGCCTTCAAAATGCGCGTTCCATCACCTGAACGATGCGATGCGAATATAAATTAGTACAAGTTTATTCTTACATAGCTTGAAACATCCAAGATTTGTTTGTTACCCAATTATTATTTATTTAAATGGGAATAAATACGAAATATTTTGATTATCTGGAAAGGGAGAGGTAATATGGCAAATTCAACAAAAGGATTAGAAAATATTGTCGCAACGCAGTCAGCAATTAGTTCCATTATTGATGATCAATTATCCTATGTTGGTTATAAGATTGATGATTTAGCTGAAAATTCCAGTTTTGAAGAAATTATTTATTTACTCTGGAATCAAAAGCTTCCTACAAAATCAGAATTAGATGAATTAAAGTCTGAGTTGGCAAAGAATATGGTTATTTCCGATGCTATTATTAATCATTTGCGTTCTTATGATTTGAAAAGCGTACATCCGATGGCTGCTTTACGGACAGCAGTTTCTCTGCTGGGAATTTATGATGAAGAAGCAGACGAGACAGATGAAGCATCCAATAAAAGAAAAGCGGTTCGTATTCAGGCAAAAATTGCTTCTATCGTAACTGCATTTGCAAGAATACGGGATGGGAAAGATCCGGTACAGCCGAAAGAAGGCTTGAGTTATTCTGCTAATTTCTTATATATGCTGAATGGAAAAGAACCGGAAGATATTGAAGTGGAAGCGGTTAATAAAGCACTTGTATTACATGCTGATCATGAATTAAATGCATCTACGTTCACAGCCAGAGTTTGTGTTGCAACACTTTCTGATATTTATTCCGGAATAGTAGCAGCGATTGGTGCTTTAAAAGGACCGTTGCACGGCGGCGCGAATGAAAATGTAATGAAGATGCTTCATGAAATCGGCGAAGAAGAAAATGCTATTCCATATATTAAAGAGAAGCTGGATAATAAAGAAAAAATTATGGGAATGGGACACCGCGTCTATCGCAATGGTGACCCGCGGGCTAAATTCTTAAAAGAAATGTCCAGACAGTTGACCAAACGTACAGGAGAAGAAAAATGGTATAACATGTCTATTAAAATTGAAGACTATGTGAAAGAGCATAAAGGACTGCCTGCAAACGTTGACTTTTACAGTGCGTCTGTATACCACAGCTTAGGAATTGAAGAAGATTTATTTACGCCGATATTTGCTGTAAGCAGAGCTTCCGGCTGGATAGCTCATATTCTGGAACAGTATGCTGACAACCGTTTAATTCGTCCGCGTGCAGAGTATAACGGTCCGGATTTACGGGAATATGTTTCTATGAAAGATAGAGGCTAATATCATTAAAATATGATAGAATGTAACAGGAATCATAACTAGGAGGGTTTTATCTATGACACAAGGTGAAAAAATTGTAGTAGAAAATGGCGAAATGAATGTACCAAACAAACCAATTATCCCATTTATTGAAGGGGATGGAACTGGCCCGGACATTTGGGCTGCTGCCCGCCGTGTTATCGAGGCATCTGTTGAAAAAGCTTATAATGGTGAAAAATCTGTAGACTGGCTAGAAGTATATGCTGGCCAAAAAGCTTTTGATAAAACAGGTGAATGGTTACCACAAGACACGCTGGATAAAATCGATGAATATAAAATTGCTATTAAAGGGCCTCTAACAACTCCAATTGGCGGAGGATTCCGTTCACTTAACGTAGCTTTACGCCAAGAACTGGATTTATTCACATGTTTGCGTCCAGTCCGTTATTTTGACGGTGTACCATCTCCGGTAAAACGTCCTGAAGAGGTAGATATGGTTATTTTCCGTGAAAATACGGAGGACATTTACGCAGGAATTGAATGGCAAAAAGGCACGGACGATGTGAAAAAAGTGCTTAACTTTTTACAAAATGAAATGGATGTAAAGAATATTCGTTTCCCTGAAACATCTGGTATTGGCGTGAAACCGGTATCTGAAGAAGGAACAAAACGTATTGTCCGGGCGGCAATTAATTATGCTTTAAATGAAGGCCGTAAGAATGTTACGTTAGTGCATAAAGGAAACATTATGAAATTTACAGAAGGCGCATTTAAAAGTTGGGGATATGAAGTTGCTGAACAGGAATTCGGTGACAAAGTATTCACATGGGCAGAGTACGACCGTATTGTAGAAGCGGAAGGGAAAGATGCAGCGAATAAAGCGGAAGACGATGCTGTAGCTGCTGGTAAACTGATTGTAAAAGATTCCATTGCAGACATTTTCTTACAGCAAATTCTTACTCGTCCAAAAGAGTTTGATGTTGTTGCTACCATGAACTTAAACGGTGACTATATTTCCGATGCTCTTGCTGCGCAAGTTGGTGGAATCGGTATTGCTCCTGGGGCAAACATCAACTATGACACAGGACATGCTATTTTTGAAGCAACACATGGAACTGCACCGAAATATGCAGGAATGGATAAAGTGAATCCATCTTCTGTTGTTCTTTCTGCTGTATTAATGCTTGAGCATTTAGAGTGGAGAGAAGCGGCTGATTTAATTACAAAATCCATGGATAAAACAATCGGTTCAAAAGTGGTCACTTATGATTTTGCCCGCCTGATGGATGGGGCAACAGAAGTGAAATGCTCTGAATTCGCTGATGAACTAATTAAAAATATGGATGCATAAGTAGTAAAATTCATGATGCATCAAGTAAAAAGATGAACGGGAGAAAATGTTTGCAGCAGCGGAAAGAACCGTCGTTGCAAACATTTTCTTTAAATAAACATTTAAAGAATCATGAAGGGGGTAAGTAAAATGGTTTCTGCACGAAAAAAGATTTCCGTTATTGGTTCTGGTTTTACAGGAGCAACGGCGGCATTAATGGTAGCTCAAAAAGAATTAGGTGATGTCGTCCTTGTCGATATTCCGGATATGGAGAATCCAACCAAGGGAAAAGCATTGGACATGGCAGAAGCGGCGCCAGTTCAAGGTTTTGATGCAAAAGTTACGGGTACATCTGATTATGCAGATACAAAGGATTCGGACCTGGTCATTATTACAGCAGGTGTTGCTCGGAAGCCGGGGATGAGCCGAGATGACTTAGTGAATACAAATGCCAAAATAATGAATACGGTTTCAAAAGAAATTGTTAAATACTCACCAGATACAACGATTATTGTATTGACCAATCCGGTAGATGCGATGACCTACAGCGTTTATAGAGCTTCCGGGTTGCCAAAAGAACGTGTTATCGGACAATCAGGCGTTTTGGATACAGCCCGTTTTCGAGCCTTTATAGCGGAAGAATTAAATATTTCTGTAAAAGATATCACCGGATTTGTTCTCGGAGGCCATGGGGACGATATGGTGCCGCTTATTCGTTATTCCTATGCAGGAGGTATTCCGCTTGAAAAGTTGATCTCGAAAGAACGTCTGGAAGAGATTATTCAAAGAACACGGACGGGTGGCGGTGAAATTGTAGATTTGTTAGGAAATGGAAGTGCTTACTATGCCCCGGCTGCTTCTTTAACTGTGATGGCAGAAGCGATTCTGAAGGATCAGCGCAGAATTTTACCGGCCATTGCTTATTTAGAAGGAGAATATGGGTATGATGGCATTTATTTAGGCGTGCTAACTGTTCTTGGCGGAGGTGGAATCGAAAAAATTATCGAGCTGGATTTAACAGACGAAGAAAAACAACAATTAGATAAATCGGCAGAATCGGTTAAAAAAGTAATAGACATTTTAAAATAACATTATCAGTGACAGCGCAATGGTTTTGAAAAAAGCCATTGCGCTTTTGCATGGCCAGAAAAAATAGGAAGGTCTTGCTTTCCTTTCTTATTATTTTGTACCCTCTCTCTTCCTTATTGCATAGGCTACTGTACATAGTGAAGGAGAGGGTCTGAATGAGATGAGTTTAACTATCCCGCATGTATTGTATGGATTTTTTACTTTGCTTATTTTGGTGACAATGATTTTTCGAAGAGGGATTGTTCTTCCGAGTTTACTAGGAACGTTTGTAATTGCTAGTTTTTATAAAGGAAGTATCGTCAGCGGATTTATGGCGATATTTTATGCCAATTTAGTCGCTGCACAAGAGCTTTTCAATATCTTTTTGATTATTACTTTTATGCTTGCGCTTTTAAATGCGTTAAAAGATTTACAAGCGGATGTGCTGATGATCCAGCCAATTCAGAAGGTCATGGTAAACGGCCATCTATCTTATTTTGTTTTATTGATCGTTACGTATGTTATTTCCTTGTTTTTCTGGCCGACTCCAGCTGTTCCGCTTATTTGTGCATTACTTGTTCCTGCTGCCGTAAGGTCTGGGCTCCCTGCCATTACAGCAGCAGTTGCTATTACGATTGCAGGTCAGGGAATGGCATTGTCTTCGGATTATATTGTTCAGGTAGCACCAGCTTTATCAGCAAAAGCAGCCGGTGTAGAAACAGCAGCAGTTGCGGACAGAGCTTTTGTTTTATCTGTTATTACCGGGGTTATTGCTTCTTTACTAGCCTATTTATTTTACAGAAAATCAATCCGTTCCAAAGAAGATCCGAGAAATCAGACAGAAGCAGAAAATATTCAAGACTATGATTCATCCGGGCATGAACCTGCTTCCAACCATTTATTCGCGTGGAGTCGTATTTTTGCTTGGATTGTACCTATAGCTTTGATATCGGTCGTCGGATATATGCTTTATAATAAATTTTTCGGCTCCAGTGATTTAGTGGGTGGAGAAGGAGCAGCACTTGTAGGTGGCGTAGCGGTTATTTTATTGTTATTTGCTACAGGTGTGTTTGGAAGACGTAATGCATTAGATTATGTGGGCAATCATATTACAAATGGGTTTGTGTTTGCATTTAAAGCAATGGGCCCGGTCATTCCGATTGCAGGCTTTTTCTTTCTAGGCAGTGCCGAATTTTCTAAAGATATTTTATTGGTAGAAGAAGCACCATCTTTTTTATTTGAGATTATTACTTCGATCCAGTCTGTTCTTCCGGATAGCACGGTATTTGTTGCTTTCAGCTTATTAATTGTCGGAATCATCACGGGTCTGGATGGATCCGGCTTTTCTGGTTTACCTATTGCAGGTGCTTTGGCTGCTTCGCTGGAGACAACTTCTATTGATGCAAGTACACTGGCTGCAATTGGTCAGCTGGGAGCTATTTGGACTGGTGGAGGTGCGCTAATTGCCTGGTCATCTTTAATAGCTGTAGCGGGATTTTGTGGTGTTTCAGCTATGGAATTAGTCAGAAAAAACTTTTTCCCTGTCATATTGGGGCTTTTGGCAGCAACACTTGCTGCGGTCATTTTATTTTGATTATCAGAAAATAAATTGTATGCGTTAGGATTGTTCGATAAATCGATTCTAACGCATGCTTTTTTTATGGTTGCGTTGCGTAATAAGGAAATATTCTACCGATTTATATATATCCATAGTATTTTTTGAAATTTTTTAAATATATAGTGAATATATATTTAAATATGTTAAACTGATAAAAAATTGAGAAAAAGGAGGTCATTTTGTAAAGCGCTTACAAATAAAAATAAAATAGAAGAAGGAGGGAGAGTTTTACATGAATTCGATTTTAATTGCGGTTGTAGGGATAATCGTATTTATATTCGGTTATCGTTATTATTCCAAGTTTATTGCAGAAAAAATATTTCGCTTAGACCCAAATTATGTTACTCCGGCACATCGATTCAAAGATGGCGTGGACTATGTTCCAACCAATAAATTTGTTTTGTGGGGGCATCATTTTACATCCGTAGCTGGCGCTGCACCTATTTTAGGACCGGCAATAGCTATTTATTGGGGATGGCTTCCAGCGTTTTTATGGGTGGTATTAGGCACTATTTTTGCAGCTGGTGTCCATGATTTTGGAACATTAGCTTTATCTGTCCGTAATAAGGGATATTCAATCGGGACAATTGCAGACCGTTTAGTAGGTAGAAGAGCAAAGTTATTATTTTTATTTATTATTCTCATTCTTGTATTAATGGTAAACGCTGTTTTTGCATGGGTTATTTCGAATTTATTTATTAGTTATCCTGCCAGCGTAGTTCCTGTTTTTATTCAAATTCCATTAGCTATTTGGATTGGCTATGCAGCGTATAAGCGGAATATAAAAATGCTGTTGCCCTCGGTTATTGCCTTAGTCATCATGTATTTAGCAGCCGTTATGGCAAGCAGAGTCGGTTTTCTGCAGATTGATTTAGTCGGGTATATGGGTGGAGAAGGTGGAACAGGTTTATTTGGCCTGGGTACGGTCTCCACAGCGTTCCTGATATGGATTGTTATTTTAATGGTATATGTATATATTGCATCGACACTGCCGGTATGGAAGTTACTGCAGCCAAGAGATTTTATTAATTCGCATCAATTAGTTGTTGGACTGGCAATATTGTATTTGGGGTTACTTTTTACATCTCCGAATATGACAGCTCCCGCAATAAATGAAAGTCCGGATAAAAGTTTCCTGCCGCTTCTTTTTATTACCATCGCATGTGGAGCGATTTCCGGGTTCCATGGCTTAGTATCTTCAGGAACATCGTCTAAACAGCTGGATAAAGAAACGGATGCACGTTTTGTAGGTTACTTCGGGGCAGTGGGAGAAGGGATTTTGGCACTTGTTTCCATTATTGCTGTTGGAACATTCTTTGCAAATACAGATGCATTTTCACAAGCCTATACTTCCTTTACTGAAGCAAATGCAATCGGACTGGGGACATTTATTGAAGGCGCGGCAACATTAGCAAATGGCTTGGGAATTCCGTCAGATATCGCAACAACCATTGTATCGATTATTGTAGTCAGTTTTGCTGCGACGACATTAGATACATCTGTTCGTTTGATGCGGTATATTATTGCGGAATTAGGCATTGAATATAAAATACAGCCATTAACCAAAACGCATGTAGCGACATCGATTGCCGTGCTTTCCAGTGCAGCACTTGTGTTAATTCCTGAAGGTCCGAATGGTTTCGGATCGGGCGGATATTTGATCTGGCCATTATTTGGTACAGCCAATCAATTGCTGGCTGCTATCAGTTTATTTTTAATTGCGATTTGGTTAAAACGAAGAGGCAGCAATTATATGGTGGCACTTATCCCGATGATTTTTCTGATCTTCATGACGATGTATGCAATGTTTCAACAGGTTGTCTTTGAATGGTCGTGGATAGGGACAGAATCGAATATGCTGCTGTTCGTATTAGGCTCGATTATCTTTGTGTTTGCGATATGGATAGCTTTGACCTCTTTTTCAGAGTTGATGAAAAAGATAGAAGATCCATTTGATAAAGACTGATTTTACATCCAAACCTGTTTTACGAGAAAACAGGTTTGGGTACTTCTAAGCAAGCAAAAAGCTATCATTTGGGAGGTTGTAGTATGCTGACAGATAGAATAAAACAATTGATTCAGTATTATGAGGAAGTGATTAGTCTGCCGCACAAGTCAGAGGTTGCCAGGGAATTGAGAAATGAGGATGATTTTTTCCTGCTGCTTCTATATTCTGAAATGCTGGGTATACCGAATCCAGTTTATTATTATACGTTGGAGCTATACCCTTACATCATTGAATCTTTCCATGATTGGCATTTACGGATGGGGATGGATAAATCCCCGCTTAACGGGATTCGATGTTGTTAAAAGCGGCAATGATTCGTTGGTGAAAATACATAGAAGGGGTGGGAAACGATGCTTGGAGAAAAGAATCGGATTATTTTTGTGGGAGGCAAAGGCGGCGTCGGAAAATCGAGCTCAGCTGCCGCTTTAGCAATGGAATATGCGGAGACAGGATACCGTACATTACTCGTTTCCACCGATCCTGCGCACAATGTAAGTGATATTTTTCAGCAGCGAATTGGTGGAAAAATCACAGCTGTTGAAAAAAACTTATATGCACTGGAGATTGATTCGGACAAAGAAACAGATGCGTATATCAAAAAAGTAAAGGAAAATATACAAGGCGTTGTCCATGTTGATATGATGGAAGAAGTACACCGCCAATTAGACACAGCAAAAGCCTCTCCAGGCGCAGATGAAGCGGCCTTATTTGATAAGCTCATATCAATTATTTTGGAAGAAGGGGACAGGTTTGATAAACTGGTATTTGATACGGCACCAACAGGACATACCATTCGCTTGTTGTCTCTTCCGGAATTAATGGGGATTTGGATTGAAGGTCTATTAACGAAAAGAAAGAAAACGAATACACAATATTCTCAACTATTAAACGATGGTCAACCCGTTGATGACCCGATTTACGATACATTACAAAAACGGAAACAACGCTTTGCGAAGGCAAGAGATATTCTATTGGACAGGCAAGAAACAACCTTTCTATTTGTTTTAAATCCGGAGAAATTGCCGATAGCCGAGACAAAAAAAGCAATCCTTCTCTTGGAGAAATTTCAGATTGTCATACCTTATATTATTGTAAATAAGGTATTGCCGGAGAAGGCCAGTGGTGATTTCATTGAAAAACGGAAACAGAACGAAAAAATGTATCTAGAACATATTGCGGCGGATTTTTCTGCACAAACGATATTCTATATTCCGTTTTTTTCGGAAGACATTACCAGTCGAAAACAATTAAAACAGATGGGAACTTATTTGAAGGAGGAAAAAGAGAATGCGGGCATTAGTACATGAAAATGACGGTTTGCATATGACAGAAATGGAACCTCTGGAGCCAGGGGGATCAGAAGTGGTAGTGAAATTGAAAGCGGCAGGACTTAACCGGAGGGACCTGGGTATCCCCGGCCGCAGAAAAGAATCGGAAGAAGCATTAATTCTTGGTTCAGATGGAGCAGGAATCATTGAAGAAATCGGTAAAAACGTTATTGATGTAAAAATTGGAGATGAAGTCATCATTAATCCGTCTTTACGTTGGGAACAAAACAGTGAAGCTCCGCCCAAAGAATTTGATATTCTGGGGATGCCTGACCATGGCACGTTTGCAGAAAAGATAGTCATTTCCGAAGATCAAGTAGAGCCAAAACCGGCTTATATGAGCTGGGAAGAAGCGGCGGCTTTTCCATTAGCTGCATTAACGGGATATCGGGCAATGTTTACAAAAGGCCAGCTGCAAAAAACAGACACGGTCTTTATACCTGGAGCAGGCGGCGGTGTTGCAACTTATTTAATTGCATTCGCTAAAAATATCGGGGCGCGGGTAATTACCACTTCCCGGAGTGAAGAGAAAAGAGAAAAAGCTCGTGAACTTGGAGCTGATGTTGTCATTGATACAGCAGATGATTGGGAAGAAAAATTAGGTAATGAAACGGTTGATATGGTCATTGATAGTAATGGAAAAGCAACTTTTCACCGTTCTCTGGCTATTTTGAAAAAAGGAGGCAGGTTTGTTACATTCGGCGCAACGACAGAGGATGTGATAGATTTTGATTTACGTGCCTTCTTTTATGGTCAATATAAACTGATTGGTTCCACGATGGGTTGTCGAGAAGAACTGAGGGCAGCGTTAAAGCATGCAGAAAATTATCAATTGCATCCCGTTGTCGACCGCATCTTTTCCTTAGATCAAAGTCTGGAAGCATTCAGTTATTTAGATGAGGGAAAACAGTTTGGAAAAGTAATCATCCGTATTTCTTAAAAATGATTATATAGACTAGGAACAGTTTTATTTTATTAAAAAGTAAAGGCAGGGGACCAGTATGCAGCATAGAAGTCCCGCTGCCTTCTTTTTTATTGGTACTGGTGAAATATAATGCTGTTTTTGACATATATTCATGATGTTAAGAAAGGCTCCATTCGATTCACAACTTCTTGCAGCCGTTTTTGGTTTCGTTCATATAACACTTTTGCTTCCGGGTTGTCTGTTGCTAAGGCAAATAATTCTAAATCTGCTTGGCATTTTTTCATACTGGCCAATAACAGAGCCGGTTGAGCAGGTTCAGGTACTGCAATATGATCGTCGTAAAGGTCCAGAAATAATTGGCCTTGATGATCGACTTGGCCAAGGAAAACATTGTCTACTGTTACATTTTGTTTTTCTAGCTCTGTCTCCAGCCAAGCGGGATTTAATGAGGCGTTCGCCAGAGGTTCCAGTAGTATATTTCCGTCAGCGATGACTGTCTGTGGTTCTTTAGCCGGTGCAGAGGTAATTTTTAAGTCTTTTAAGGTAACCGGCTGATTTTCTTTTTTGGGCAACACATTTAATTCTCCGGTCGGTTCCAGGACAGCAAATTCCACATCAGAAACAAGAAATTGGTTATTATTTCGTAGTTTTTCCAACAGATCATCTGTAGAATAACCTTCTTTTTTTAAATTCTCCTCCATAATCTTTCCATTTTGTATAAAAACCGTGCTCTTTCCATCTGTGAAGTCCCGGATTCGTTTGCTTTTCAAAGATAATTTTTCAATTGTAAATGCAGCAATAAACCAGACAAACATCGCTAATAAAGCATAATAAAAACTGCTGTACGGATCGACTGTATGAAAAGCGGCTATTCCTCCAAGTACAATGCCGGATATGGTTTCAAAAATATTAAGTTGTGACAGCTGTTTTGCCCCTAGCCACTTAACAAAGAAAAATAAAACGGTGATTAAAATAATGGAGCGAATAATAATCGATATCCATTCTGGCATAATTTTCCCTCCTTATGACTTATATTGCGGCTCTTGTTTATCCATATAAATAACTTGCTGATGCATATCATGCCGTGCATCTTTTATGAAACCAGTTACTTCCTCAATCGTGTTCTTTAAATCCTGTTCAGTTGTTGAAGCATGTAATAAGTCCAGACCTGCTTCAATTGATTTTAATGTAGCGTAACATGTTTTTACTTGTGATCCTACTGTCATAAAGCATCTCCCTAACCTTTTGGTTTAAATATGATGGCTCCAATGACGCCAAATATAATAGCTGCAGAAATACCGGCACTTGTTACCTCAAACATACCGGTTACGACGCCGATGAGTCCATGTGTTTCCGCTTCTTGTATGGCTCCGTGGACTAATGAATTCCCAAAGCTTGTGATGGGGACGGTTACTCCCGCTCCTGCAAAATCAATAAGTGGTTCATACCAGCCGATTCCATCGAGAACAGCTCCAGAAATAACTAAAATGGTTAATGTATGTGCTGGAGATAACTTAAATACATCGAACATTATTTGTCCAATAACGCAGATAAGCCCTCCGATAACGAATGCCCAGAAAAAAATCATAACTGTTCACCTCTTGCTTCGATTGACACAGCATGTGCAATACATGGTATAGGTGCTTTTTGCTGAATACTTAAGGTAGAATGTAAAGACCCGGTAGCCACTACTAAAATCCTTTTTAAATTGCCTTTCATCACTTCTTGAAGATAATGCCCATATGTGACGATGGCGGAGCAGGCTGCACCGCTTCCGCCGGCAAGAACCGGCTGATCTTCGCGATAGATAGCAATGCCGCAATCTTTATATTTTTCTGCTTCAATCGGTATATTTCTCTCATGTAATAAATCCAAAGAAACTTCTCTTCCCACATGTCCGAGGTCGCCAGTGATGATTAAATCATAATAAGATGGATCAATCTCCATATCCCGGAAGTGCGCCTCTATTGTATCAACAGCAGCAATAGCCATTGCCCCGCCCATATTGAATGGGTCCGTCATTCCCATGTCCGCTACTTTTCCAATCGTAGCTGATGTAACTGATGGTCCTGTGCCATTTTGAGCAACAAGCGCACAACCAGCTCCAGTTACCGTCCATTGTGATGTTGGAGGTTTCTGTCCGCCGTATTCGGTTGGATAGCGAAATTGTTTTTCTGTTGCCGCATTATGGCTGGAAGCTGCGCACAGAATATAATTTGCTCCTTTCGCATTGATAATGGAAGCAGCAAGTGCTAAGCTTTCCATTGAGGTGGCACAAGCACTGAAAGTTCCCAGAAAAGGGATGCTGCTAGTACTTGCAGCAAAACTGGTCGGTGTCATTTGGTTAATTAAGTCACCGGCAATTAAAAATTCAACGTTTTCCTTTTCAATCCGCGCTTTTTTTAATGTTGTCTGTAATGCTTCTTCCAGCATTTTCTGCTGTGCTTTTTCCCAAGAATCTTGATTGACCCACATATCTTCGTGAAGCATATCAAATGCTTCCGGAATGTTTCCTTTTGCTTCAAAAGGTCCGCCGATAGTACCTGTCGAAATAATTGCCGGATGGTTTTCGAAAACCCAGGATTGATGTCCTTTCAGCATTAGAATCCCCCCCATTGCGTCAGGATGGTTTTAATGATGGCTACGATAAATGCAGCAAAAACACCATAAACAATAACCGGTCCGGCGAGTTTAAGCATGTTGCTTCCTACACCCAGGACAAAGCCTTCTGAACGATATTCAATGGCTGAAGAAATAACAGCATTTCCAAACCCGGTTACCGGCACAGCCGTTCCTGCTCCGGCAAATTGTGCAATACGATCATAAACACCAAATCCGGTTAGCAGCATCGTAATAAAAATCAATGTAGCAGTCGTTGGATTCCCGGCTGTTTTTTCTGTGAAATTAAATTGATAAATATAAAAAGTAGAAATGAGCTGTCCGATGAAACAGATGAATCCGCCGATAAGAAAAGCCTTGATGCAGTTTTTGAAGATAGGCCGTTTTGTTTCCCGCTTTTGCTGAAAAGCTTGATAACGCTGTTGATTCGGATTTAGCTTTTGTTTCTTTTTGTCTCCCATTACATAGCACTCCTTTTCAGGTTATAAATAGAGAGGATGATGGAACAGACATCAAGTCTGTTCCTTGGATAATTGTATGATTTTCTCTATTTTTTTCTTGATTTCTTCTTCTGTTAGTGATTGGTTTTGTATTTTTTCTTCCAGTTTGGATGTTTCAAGAACAATCTTTTTGTCCGTTGATAGTTCTACCGTGAAATCTGGAAACATTTGCTGTAGTTTCTTCTGGTAGGCTTTTCTTTTATCCTGCAGTGCGAAACGTTCATGGTGGGGTATTTCAATAGTAACCAGCAGCGTATCCTTTGTATTTGCTGCGTGAACAGCTTGAATGTCATCTTTACTCTCCAGAAATTCTTTCGCCTGTGTTGCAGTGTCCTGAGACGAATTTGTGGACAGATGTTGGATGTTCGGATTTTCTGAATTAGAAGATTCATTCGTATGATGGCACCCGACTAAAAATATAATAAAGAGAAGCAGCAGGGGTATTTGTTTATATTGCATATAGTCACATCCTGTTCTTTATCTGATATGTAGCAGGGGAGACTGTACAGATAGTCTCCCGATTCTTTACATGTTTGTACAAGTCTTTTTACTGTTTATATTGAGGTTCTTCCTGCATGACTTGTTGTACTCTCGGTTCTAACTGATCTAAAATACCTTGTGTCTGTTGTGCTGCATTTTGATATAGCTGTTTTGCCTGTTTGTTGTCAGTTTGAAGTGCAAACTGCTCTAGACTTGCCTGCGCACTTTTTAAACCTGAAACAGTTTGTTGAACTTGTGTACCTACTGTCATTTTCTTCACTCCCTTTTATATCTTGCACTTATTATTTTGATGAAAAAGTTATTTTTTATGCTTGTAAACAATTACCAAGCTATGCGCCGGAATGGAAAGAAAAGATTATTTTTTAATGCACGTTTATGGATAAGAATCTGGTCAGAAAAATGGGAGCGTGCGTATAAGAAATACGAAAGATATTTATTAATGGATAAGAGAAGAGACGGTTTGAGGTTTCGGGGAGAGGTGTTTTTAACGTGAAAAAACGGCAGGGAGACTGCCGTTTTGGTTCCAAGTTTTCTTTAGTTTTACCGTTTATTTAAATTTTTTGCTTTGACAAAAGGCCCTACATCCATACGAGTTGGATTTTTGTATTTTTGGTTGATTTGTTCTGTCCATGTTTCCTGTTTATTATTAGAGCTTCGGGATTCATAATAATCTTTCATGGTTTGATCGTATTCTTGGATATAGTGCTTTTGTTTATCAAAAGGAATGTATTGATTTTCATGATAGATAGCTTGAAGTGGCATGCGCGGTTTAATATCCGGTATTTCTCTTGGATGGCCGATTGCTAAGCCGAACAAGGGAACAACATGCGATGGTGCTTTTACAACATCGTTAAAAGCTTGGATATCATTACGCAGGCTTCCCAGGTAGCAGATACCTAACCCGAGCGATTCGGCTGCAACAGCAGCATTTTGTGCGGCTAAAGCAGCATCGATTGTACCTACAATAAATTGTTCGGTACTTTCCAGGTTCTCTTGAAAAGCTTCCGAGTGTTCCACTTCATCCAACTGTTCAATGCGATGTAAGTCTGCACAGAAGATAAGTAAATGGCCATTTGTTTTGACGTGATCATGTCCGGAAATAGCATGAAGCTTATCTTTGACTTCCTGGTCGGACACGCCTATAATGCTGTAAGCCATCACATTACTGGAGCTTGAAGCGCGATGTGCACTTTCTACAATGGTTTTTATTTGATCGTTAGTTAAAGGTTTATCTGAAAATTTCCGAATAGATCGGTGGTTCATAATTGTTTCAATGATTTGGTTCAAAACGTTGTTCCTCCTTCGATGATTTCTTCTATATTTGTGAATGGACTATTTCATTGTCGATTATGAAAAACAATATTCCAATTAAGTGTATCATGGGGCTAAGATTGATTCCAAGAAACTTGCTTGTATATCTGTTAAGAATCAATGTTGCATCACGATGGGATGTGTTATTATAAAAAAAGAAATGCGTTTGCGTACAATAGGAAAGGTCAATGAAATCATAATGATCTATACGTTGGAGGATGATGTATATGAAAACATTTAAATTGCGTAAATTGGTGATATTAGATTATGATAAAGGGCTGGAAGGGACAGAAGTGAATCTGATTGACGGCCTGATTATTAACCGGGAAGATGATTATGATACATGGCTGATTGAAGGATTTACCCATCGTTCTTATTGGAGTTATTTTGAAAATAAGCAAAATGAAGAATTGATGGTTCAAGCTACCATTACAAAAGAGTCAAATGAACCTGCCTCCTTTATCACGAAAATGACTGAGATGCATGAAATCGGTGAACAAATGAACGTGATGCTGATGGGTAAAATAATTGATAAACAAAAGAATGATGTGGAGCAACTATTGAGGAAACTTGTAGAAAAGGGGTATGAGGGAGAGCATTTAATTCAAAAATTTAAAGAGATTTATTAGTATGATTGGTACGTAAGTGTGATTAGAGGAAGGGAATAACAATGAAGAAAATGTTTAATAAATATAAAAGTATTCACCAATGGACTTCTTTTCAGCTGTTGTTATTATATTATATAGCAGCAATCGCATTATCAACCATTTTGTTATCCTTACCTGTTTCGCAACAGCCGGGAGTCGATATCCCTTTTATTGATATTGTATTTACAGCGGTCAGTGCAATTAGTGTAACAGGTCTGAGTACGATTTCCATTGCAGGTTCCTTAAGCACAACGGGGATTATTTTTTTAGCCCTGATGATGCAAATTGGAGCCGTCGGAATTATGACAATTGGTACGATGCTTTGGGTTATGCTGGGAAGACGTATCGGTTTTAAAGAAAGAAATATGATTATGACCGATCAGAATCAAACTCATTTCGACGGCATGGTGAAACTAATTAAAAATATTGCTTATCTTCTGCTGATTGTGGAAGCTCTATTTTTTGTTATCTTAGGGAGTTATTTTATGACGTATTATGCTTCATTTGAAGAAGCATTTTTACAAGGGTTTTTCGCTGTTATCAGCGCTGTGACAAATGGAGGCTTCGATATTACCGGCCAGTCACTGATTCCTTTTCAGTCTGATTATTTTGTTCAAACCATCACGATGATACTTATTATCGTTGGCGCGATCGGATATCCAGTCATTATCGAGATAAAGGAATATGTATTTCAACGTAAAAAACAAGAACAAAGATTTCATTTCAGTTTATTTACAAAGCTGACAACAGCCACTTTTTTCAGCTTGATTATCGTTGGCGCCATTGGAATTTATTTATTTGATTTAAATGGTTTATTTAAAGGTATTCCTTGGCATGAATCTTTTTTTTATACATTATTTCAATCTGTCACTACGAGGAGCGGCGGGTTAGCAACAATGGATTTGAATATATTGTCGAATACGAACCATTTATTTATGTCTGCACTGATGTTTATTGGTGCATCCCCAAGCAGTGCAGGGGGAGGTATTCGGACAACAACCTTTGCGCTGGTACTTATTTTTCTATTTACGTTTATCCGCGGTGGAAGAAGTGTTAAAGTATTTCACCGTGAAGTGTATGAAGTGGATTTAAATAAAGCGGTAACGGTTACCATTTTTGCGATGATGATTGTCTTTTCTTCGGTTATTTTACTGACGATTCTGGAGCCTGTGTCATTAGAGTCCATTATTTTTGAAGTCACTTCGGCTTTTGGTACGGTTGGCTTGTCTTTAGGAATTACAGAAGATTTATCGGTGGTCAGTAAAATAATATTGATGATTTTAATGTTTATCGGGCGGGTTGGAATACTGACGTTTCTATTGATTTTCAGACGTAAAAAAGAGCCTGCAAAATTTAATTATCCAAAAGAAAGAATGATTATCGGTTAATGAATTTATTTCAAAAGGAAAAAATAAAATGGCCTGTGCCTTAGCACAAGCCATTTTTTGATTAGCAGTAAAATGCAGCTCCTACGATGATTAGTAAAATGAAAAGAACAACAATCAACGCAAAGCCGTTTCCGTAGCCGCCACCATAGCCGCCACCGTAGCCGTAGCCGCCACCATATCCATAGCCCATGCTTTTTCACCTCCTGAACTTACAGTATTACTGTATGCAGCTAGATAAAATGTGTATAGACATTCGCCCTGATTTTTAAAACCGCTGGGAGGAGAAAGGCATGTCAGTGGAATGGCATTCGCTATGAATTGGCAGTACGGAAGGAACAAGACAAGAGTTGTTAAAACAAAAGAGCCATACTTGGTAATTAACAGACAATTCTTTTTTCCTTTATTTTATGCGAAGATATTGATAAGATAGAACTATGCAAGTAGAATAATATTTCTGTACATAAATGAAGGGAGTGCTTCAGAATGGAAATGCTTTTCGGCGTCGTGTGTTTTGGTATTCTTGTATTGAATGTTGGTTATTGTGTGATGGATAGAGAATAGTTTTTCATCATTATAAAAGCAGAAAGCTGTTTCTCATCTCTAGAAGAAAAAAGAATGCAGTTTTCTGCTTTTAATCTATCCAGCCGAATTCATCTAAAGGATAGATAATTAATTCCGATTTACCGATGATATCATCTCGTGGAATAAAGCCCAGTCCATTACGGCTGTCTTTGCTGATTAGCCGATTATCCCCCATGACAAAATAATTATCTTCGGGAATTTCTAACGGCCCGAAATTACTGGTTTGTGCAATGACCTCATCACTTAAAAAATGCTGCTGGTAAATTTCGCCGTCAATATATAATCGTCCATTTTCAATTTCTATTGTTTCCCCGGGCATACCGATAATGCGTTTCACATAATTTTTGGGGGATTGCTGGATAATGACGACATCGCCTCTGTGCGGATCATCCATCGCATAAACAACTTTATTGAAAATGACTCGTTCCCCATCCTGAAGCGTAGGGTACATACTTTCTCCTTCTACAATGGAAGTGGCAAAAATAAATGTTCTAAGAAAAAAGGCCACCATTATTGTGATAATAATAATCTTTAACCAGCCTATCCATTCTTTTTTATGATTGTTATCCACAAACTCATCTCCAAAAAATACATATTCTCTTTTTATCCTAGCATGTTTACACAATCAGGCGCAAATACACCGGCCAGAAAGCCCCGGAAAGACGGGGCCTCATGCAATCAGCGGTTCTTTTTGGAATCAGATTCGTTTAAATAGGCTTCTAACCGATCTAATCCTTCTTTTAAAACATCTTCGTGATAAGCATAACTTAAACGCATATAACCTTCCCCGTTTTGCGGAAAACTGCTGCCTGGAACAAGGGCAAGTTTGGCATCATGGACAAGAGCCAGACCAAGCTCAAAGGAAGTCATATCATTTAATTGCAGCTTCGGAAAAATGTAGAAAGCGCCTTGAGGCCGTTCCACCTCTAATCCCATCTGTACCAGACGGTCATATACATAATCTCTGCGTTTTCTAAAAACCTCTTTGATATGTGCTGTATGTTCTTCGTAACTTGTCAACGCTTCTAATGCAGCGTATTGACTAATGGATGCAGCGCAGGATACATTGTATTGATGAACCTTCAGCATTTGTTTGGATAACCATTCTGGAGCGAGTGTGTATCCGATACGGAAACCTGTCATAGAATGGGATTTAGACACTCCATTGATAACAATGGTTTGATTTTTTAAATCAGAAATGGAAGCAATGGATGTATGTGCAAAATCGAATATAATTTCACTATAAATCTCATCTGATAAAATGAAAATCTCTTTTCCATGAAGGACATCTGCGAGTGCTTGTAATTCCTGTCTGGAATAGGCTGCACCTGTCGGATTTGATGGAGAAGGAAGCACAACGCATTTTGTTTTTTCCGAGATCACATTTGCCAATGTTTCCGGTGTGAATTTAAACCCGGTATTTGTTGTATCCACATGAACCGGTTTAGCACCGGCTAATGTGATAAGCGGTTCATAGCCTGGATAAATCGGACTTGGTAATATCACCTCATCTCCAGGTGTAAGTATGGTCCGGAAAGTAATATCAATTGCTTCCGATGCGCCGGAGGTAACGATAATTTCCGATTCTGGCTGATAAACCAGCTCATAATTTGTTTTATAATAATGATGGATTGCTTTCCGTAAATCAAGAATTCCCTGATTCGGTGTATACGTTGTAAAATTATTTTCAATGGCGTTAATTCCAGCTTCTTTAACATGATCCGGAGTATGGAAATCAGGTTGTCCGATAGTTAAAGAGACCACATCTTTTTCACCGGAAACGAGATTAAAAAATTTCCGGATGCCGGATATTTCAATATTTTCTACGTTATTATTTAATAAATGCTTCAACAAAATCACCTTCACTTAAAATTTTCAATAAATGTTCAAATAATTTGGATTAATATGAACAGAAATGGGTATAATAAAATTAGAGACGAAACGAAAGGAGAATACAACATGCGACCAAGATCTCTTAATTTTGAACAACTTGTCGATATGAATAGACAAGAATTATTAAACGATGAAAAAAGTATATCACAAATTGAAGAGAAGTTAGAAAAGAAACAAGAAGCTTTTTTCTTGAATCATAAAAAGAATGAAGAATTAACCGCTGAGTAGGAGAAGTTCCTGCAAAAGCGGTTTTTTCTTACCGTATATTTCAAGTTTACTCCGGTATAAAATAAAGTTAAAGCGTCGAAACTGTGATAACAACAGATTTTTTAGAAGAAAAGGTGAGAATATGTTGTCAGCAGGGATAGTGGCCATTGGAAATATTGGAATTAATAGTGCATATATTTATGTTGGTACGATGCTTTTATGCAGTTTAGGCGTTTACTTTGTAATGAAAAAAATATATAGATGGGCCATAAAAAATCAAATGCTGCGCTTCCTTGCTTATATTGGTGCGAGCATTGTTATCATATGTTTTACGATTATTTCGGGTATGGTTCAGGAAAAGGAAGTCTGGCCGTTTTTAAAAACAGCGATGCAGAGTCTTGTGTTTTTAGGGTTCAGTTTAGCCGTGTTCCCGTTACTGCATCAATTTTTATTAAAAAGAAAGTAAAATAACACTTACAAATATTTTATTTTCGTTTGAATATAAAACAAAAATATATTAGATGCTTCCTATACCTAGACATGCTGGATATGTTTATCTTTTTTTTGAGCGTGCAGGAGGCCAATCCATTTTGCCAAGTGAAGATGGTACGTAGTAGCTCGAATGCTGTTTCCGGGCCGGTTTGGAGCTTGTTTTTTCCTGCTTCCAGTTGACGTATTTACAGATAAGGCGTTTCGCCTGGGATAGTGACATTTTCACCGGCGGATTGCGGTAACTTTGATTTAATGCGCCTAAATGTTTCAATTGTTTTAAATCTTCTTTGGCAGGGGGGATATGGAAACAGTAGTCTCCAACCTTAATAAGCACTGTTGAATGCTGATTACTGAGCTTAGGATGATCGGAAAAATGCAATCCTTTTTTCACAGCTTTTTTCTCTTTTAATAATTTTTCAATGGCTTGTTTTTTTAATTGATATAACTGCTTTGGCTCGGGGGCTGTTTTTGCATGTTTATTAATGACAAATAAAGCTTGTGCCAGTTTTTGAACTTCAACGTCATGTTTCATCTTTTGTCCCTCCCTTTTTAAAAAAGGAATTATATTAATTATTACTCTAACTGAAACTTTATGGAATTTCAATACTTAATCAGAAAAAACACGAACAAATGCACTTGTTTATACTGGTTACATGTTGTTCAGCAAAAAACCTCAATTTCAAGGCTGAGGTCTTTTTACCGTGAAAAAAATAAAGAACCTCTCTGGATGTCAGAAGAGGTATTTTAATCTTTATAAGTCATTTCTTAATTTACTTTTTTTAAATCAGCAAGAATGGCATCCATGTTGTCAATTTCCACACCGTCATAATTTTTGACAACTTCTCCTTCTGGGCTGACTAAAAAGAAGGATGTGCCGTGCAGAACCTGATCGTCTCCATCAGCGGGAGCTTGAACGAGGTTTTTAAAATGTTTAATGGAAAATTCGCGAATGGTTTCAAAGTCGTATCCGGTTACAAAAGACCAGTTGTCAAAATCTGCGTCATAATTAGAGGCGTAATCTTTTAATACCTCGGGTGTATCAAAGTCCGGATCAACACTGAAAGACACCAGTTGTGCATCGATTCCTTCTTCTTCCATCATTTCTTGCAGATGGGACATATTGTTTGTCATCGGCATACAAACGGTTTTACAATTTGTAAACATGAAGTCAGCAATCCACCATTCTCCCTTCAAATCATCCAAGCCGAGCTGTTCTTCGTCTTGTGTAGTGTATTCAAATTCGGGAACTTCTTCTGACATCGTTGTTTCAATCGCATGGCTCTGTCCACATCCAGCCAATACAAAAAATAAACCAATAAGTATTAAATAATTTCTCATATAACGAAATCCTTTCCCACTATACTTATATTCATTATAGCATCGGGGAATACCTTGAGAAAGCCTCTCGTATGAAGGAATTATGACATTTTAAGAGGATGATCGAAACGCCCGATAAATAGGACGCCGTAAATTTCTGCGTTGACGAGGTGATGCCATTGTTGCTGTATTTACAAGCGTTCTTTTGAACATCCTCTTAAAACCTAAGTGGAATGTAAGGTATAGGTATGCAGTTCTGGTCTGCATAAAAATCGGTAAGGCAGTCTGGTTGTACCAATTCCTCTATTTACATAAAGCGTCAGCCTGTCTGAAATCGTATATTTTCCTTGTACATATTTTTCTGCATATGCAGGTGTATACAAGTGGCCGATAAATGGCAAACGAACTTGTCCGCCATGACTATGCCCAGATATTTGAATATCGACCGGATATTCTTTTACAGCATCTGCAAGGTCGGGTTCATGAGCTAAAAGGATGGTAAAATCGGAATTAGCCCGTTCTTCTATGGATTTGCCAATATCCGGGTTTCCAAGCATTGCATCATCCAGCCCTGCCAGTATAAAGGATGCATCTCCTTGCTGGATTCGGGTCGCACTGTTTTGCAGGAGGGTAAAATCTGCAGCTTCAAAGGTTTCATATAAAATATCTGTTCCATAACCACCATGATCATGGTTTCCATATATCCAGAATTTCCCGTTTGGGGCGTTGAGATTCTTTAATAATTGAATAAGCTTGTTATTCCAGTCATAGTTATTTGGTTCATCAACCAGATCTCCTGTAAACAAAATTAAATCAGGCTCCAAGTCGTTGATTTTCGAAATAAGGGTTTCCAGCTGTTCTAAAGTATAGTGAAAACCTAGATGTGTATCGGAAAACTGGACAATTTTAAACTGATTAAAAGCTTTGGGAATTTGGGGATCTGAAATCGATTCTTCGGTGATTGTCAGTAGAGCAGGCTCTATCTCACGGGCGTAAAAATAACTTCCGCCGCTTAAGCCGAGCAATGTCAATAAGCTTCCTAGGGATCTTTTTAAAAAGGTTCTGCGATTCATTGAATAATTTCCTTTCTGATATTCCAATACAAAAATTATAGCATGGATGGGGCGCTTTTTTCACTTTGCAAATAGCATCGTTTTAAGAATTCTATAGGAAAAGGTTTTTAATAGTTTTGAAGCATGGAATGTAACATGTTTCCATAAGAAAGCAGTATATTCATGAAAGTCTATATTTTTCCATTTTGGGAATCTGTCAATGCAATAATCGTGAGATAACTGGAGAAGTGTGTTAAAATGAAGAGTGTGTATCGTTGACGGTTGTATCGAATAATGAAGCAATCAGAGTATATCATGGGGTAAACGTAGTGTTTTTTTTATGAGGAGAGGGGGAAGTAAGGTGAGCGCAACGCAAGATAAGCAATTGACAGATATTAAGATTAGTGAAGTCCTCATACCTGCTGAGAAGGTGGCGCATGTCCAACTTAATAATCCTTTAGAACACGCATTACTAGTATTAATGAAATCCGGTTATACAGCAGTACCAGTCCTTGACGCAACCTATAAATTTGCTGGAATTATCGGCAAAACGGTCATCCTGAATGAAGTACTGGGAATAGAAAGTTTTGAAATGGAACGTTTATCAGAAATCCGAGTGATGGACGTTATGGCCGAAGATGTGCCAACCTTAACAAGAGAGAATAGTTTATTAGACGGATTGAATGCGTCCATTAACCATCCATTTGTATGTTTAGTAGATGCGGATGGCTATTTTGACGGTATTTTAACAAGAAGAGCTATATTGAAGCAAGTAAAAAAAGATATCTATATGAATGCATATAAAAAATAACAATAAGGTCTCTGGGAGTCAAAGAAAAGAGCGTCTTTCACTCCATGGAGGCCTTTCTTTACATAAGTGCCGTAACCATATTTCATAAGCAGGACGAATACCTGGTTTTCTGATGATATTAGTTGCTGACGATGGTTTCGTCTGCTAAAGTAAGAAAGAGATTATAAAAAATGGAGGAGTAGGTAACGATGGATGCAAATGAAATTATACAATTTATTTCTGATAGCAAGAAAAGTACCCCTGTAAAAGTCTATGTGAAGGGTGATTTGGACAAACTTCCAGAACAAGATGAGATAAAAGCATTTGTTGATGCGAAAAGTGGTACTCTATTTGGAGAATGGAAAGCAGTAGAATCATTTTTGAAAGAGAATAAAGCGGTTATTGAAGACTATGTGGTTGAAAATGACCGTCGTAATTCTGCGATTCCCATGTTGGATTTAAAAAATATCAATGCACGCATTGAACCAGGCGCTATTATCCGTGACCAGGTAGAAATTGGAGATGGTGTTGTTGTTATGATGGGGGCATCCATTAATATTGGAGCTGCTATTGGTGAAGGAACAATGATTGATATGAATGCTGTTCTTGGCGGCAGAGCAACTGTAGGAAAAAATTGCCACGTAGGTGCCGGTACTGTTTTAGCCGGTGTGATTGAACCACCTTCTGCAAAACCGGTTACAGTGGAAGATGATGTTGTGATTGGGGCGAATGTGGTTGTCCTTGAAGGAATTACGATTGGCAAAGGATCCATTGTTGCAGCTGGATCGATTGTCACAAAAGATGTAGAGCCAAACACATTAGTTGGCGGAACACCTGCGAAAGTATTAAAAGAAATTGACGAGCAGACAAAAACGAAAACAGAAATTAAACAAGAGCTTCGTAAATTAGATAATTAAGGCAGATGAAACGTTATGACAGCATTTGATTTGCAAACGGTCCGCAGAGAATTGCATCAAATTCCGGAATTAGGTTTTGAAGAGAAGAAAACGCAAAGTTATCTACTGGCAAAAATTCAGGAAATGGTGACCGACCGGGTTGAAGTGAAAACCTGGCGTACCGGTATATTGGTACACGTGGCTGGAACGAACCCTTCCAAGCGGATTGGTTTCCGGACAGATATCGACGGTCTTCCAATTTCAGAAGACACAGGTTTTGACTTTGCTTCCACGCATGCTGGGAAAATGCATGCGTGTGGACATGATTTTCATATGACGATTGCTTTGGCAGCACTCAGCCGGATGATTGCAGAACCGATAAACGAAGATGTACTGTTTATTTTTCAACCGGCAGAGGAAGGGCCGGGCGGTGCCAAACCAATGCTGGCATCTGAAGAATTTCTTGCCTGGAAGCCGGATACTATATTTGCATTGCATATTGCTCCGGAACTGCCAGTCGGTGAAGTATCTTCCAAACCGGGTCTCTTGTTTGCGAACACAAGCGAACTGTTTCTTGATTTTACAGGTCTTGGCGGCCATGCTGCCTATCCGCATCTTGCGAAAGATATGACCGTAGCCGCAAGTAATTTTGTTGTGCAGGCACAGCAAATTGTTTCCAGAAGGCTAAACCCGTTAGACGGCTCCGTTGTGACAATCGGAAAAATGGAAAGCGGGTTTGTCCAGAATGCTATAGCGGAAACAGCTCGACTGGAAGGAACCATTCGAACAACGGAAGCTTCTTCGATTATGGTAGTGAAGGAAGAATTAGAAAAGCTGATCAAAGGTTTTGAGATTGCTTATGATTGTCAGATAGATGTAGATTACGGTTCGAATTATTATCAGGTAGTTAATAATAAAGAATATGTAGAACAGTTTAAAGACGCCTTGCAACATACGGATATTACATATGTTCAAGCCTCTGCGGCAATGACTGGCGAAGATTTTGGAGATATGTTGAAAGTGATTCCCGGATTGATGTTCTGGCTTGGCGTAGATTCATCTCATGGACTTCATCATGCAAAACTGAATCCGGATGAAGCTGCCCTTCCTATTGGTGTGGATGCAGTAGAAACATTTTTCCGTTCATTTGATTAGCAGTATATAAAGCAATAAATGATAAAAAGACTTTTTCCATATTGGAGAAAGTCTTTTTGTCATTTGCTGAGTTATATTTTAAACTGAAGTCATTTGACAATAAAAATCAGACGCATAGATTTTCTGCTTCGGTCATATATCAGTTAAAGAGTAAAAAGAAGGAGTGACGTCATGCAGATTTATGATATACTTCCCGATTTAACAAGTGCCCGTTTATTGCAGGGAAGCAGTCTGTCGCCGGTGTTATCAAATGACGGGCCTAAACTGGTTATCTTTTGGTCTGTAAATTGTTCATCCTGTGGTTATTTACTGAAAAACTTGGCAGCTATTCCAGAAATTAAGTCAAAAAGAATCACCCCTGTATTAATCCATACCTATTTAGATAGGGAGCAGGTAAGCTTAGCCGATATAAAAAAGAAATTGGATCCGTTATATTTTAATGCCGTTTGTTTAGATGATAAAACAGATAAGCTGACATCTCTGTTCCAGTTTCGTTATGTTCCGGCGTTATATTTGTTTGATAAGCAGGAAAGGCTGCGGTTTAAACAAATCGGGAAATCTTCTGTCAGTTTAATAGAACAGCGGTTGAAACGATTAATGCATACAAGGTAGTATATGTGTGTCTCCAATGCACGGTTATGATTTGGATATGCTCTATGAAGTACATTGGTGACTAATCCTGAGCAAACTCTGTTCTTTCCAGAATGGAGTTTTTTATATGAAGAGATATTGTAAAAACATTACCACGAAAAAGTAGAGCTAACAACAGAAAAATCTTTTTAAAAAATTTTCAAATAAATTTCGCGAAACAGTAGAAATTTATTTCGGAAACCGTTATATTAGTTATTATGAAAATGGGAAAGGAGGAATAAAAGTTGAATATTTTTAAAAAATTAAAGCGCTTTTATTGGCCGTATAAGAAGTATTTTATCTGGTCTGTTTTCAGTATGCTTATTGTGACAGTGATTACCGTTGTTTACCCAATTATCCTGCAAATCACCATTGATGAAGTGGTCGCGGAACAGAGATATGGATTGATACCTTATATCTGCGGTGCTTTTTTAGGATTAATGATGGTCAAAGGTATATCTACTTTTTTCTTTCAATATCTGGGAGATTTATTCGGAATGACGTCGGTCTATAAGTTGCGGGAATCATTATATGACAAATTGCAATCGCTTGCATTTAAATATTATGATAATGCAAAAACAGGAGATCTTATGTCACGCCTTACTGCAGATGTGGAAGGATTCCGTTTCTTTTTATCTGTTGGTTTCGCAGAATTGATTCGTGTGGTTTCCTTAATGTTGATCAGTATTTCGGTAATGCTTTATTATTCCATTCCCCTAGCAATTATCACGATGGCTGCAATGCCATTTTTGGCATTCGTTGTTTATAAATTTGATAAACAGGTTCATCCTGCCTTTCGAAGCATCCGGCGATCTTTTGGCCGATTAAATACGAGGGTTCAAGAGAACATAAGCGGGATGAATACCGTAAAATCATTATCAAGAGAAGATTTTGAAATTGGGAGGTTTTCAGAAAGTAACGATAATTATCGCAGGAAATATTTATTCACTTCCGGATTGTGGGCTAAGTATTTTCCGGTAATGGAATTTATCGGGAATGTTAGTGCGGTTATTTTATTAGCGTTCGGAGGTTTTTTCGTCATCAATGGTTCGATGACAACTGGACAATTAATGGCTTTTTTTAGTTTGGTTTGGTTCATTATGGGGCCTTTGATGAACTTAGGCTTTATCATTAATCAATTTTCTCAGGCTAAAGCATCCGGGGAACGATTATTAGAGATTCTGGAAGCACACGAGGATATGGAAGAAAAGGTTGATGCTATCGATACGAAGATTCGAGGTCATGTCACATTTAACAATGTGACACTTACGTATGTGGAAGAAGATGATGCGGCATTAAAACATATCTGTTTTGATGCTCCGCCTGGGAAAACAATCGGATTAATCGGAGCGACGGGTTCCGGGAAAACAAGTATAACCCAGCTGATGACTCGATTTTATGAACCGGAAGCAGGAGATATAGTCATTGACGGACGTCCTGTTTCGGACTATAAGCTGAAAAGTCTCCGCAGCCAAATCGGTTTTGTACTGCAGGAGCCATTCCTGTTTTCAACAACAATTAAAGAAAATATTTCATTTGGTACGCCCGGAATTCGTGAGGAAGCTATTATAGCAGCGGCTAAAATGGCTCAGGCACATGATTTTATCATGGAGCTTCCGAATGCTTATGACACGCTTTTAGGAGAAAGAGGGATGGGGTTATCCGGCGGACAGAAACAGCGTATAGCCATAGCACGAGCTATATGTATTGATCCGGCTATTCTTGTTTTAGACGATGCGACATCTGCTGTCGATATGCAGACCGAGCATAAGATTCAAAAGGCACTGCAAGAAGTAATGAAGAACCGGACGTCTTTTATTATTGCACACCGTATTTCTTCTTTAAAACATGCAGATGAGATTTTAGTCATGGAAGACGGAGAAATTGTTGAACGGGGAACGCATGCCTTTTTATTAAATAATAAAGGTCCTTATGAACGTATTTATGATATACAATACCAAGACCGTGAAGAAATTATGAGTGTGGTTCATTAAAAGGAGGCGGGATACTTGACGAATGTAACAGAACCTAAGAAACAGCATCATCATTTGGAGCGATTTCACTATACAACAGATCAGACGATTGAAAAGCCTTTTAACTGGAAACAGATGTGGCGGTTACTTCAGTTTTTAAAACCATACTCCAAAACGTATTTACCTGGGGCGGTCCTAGCGATGGCGATTGCTACAGCTGTCCGTCTGGCTATTCCGATACTAATTGGGAAGGTAGCCGTCGATATTGCGATTGCACAAAATAATGGGAATTTGTTAGTTTATCTTGTAATAGGCATTGCCATTCTTTATATGATTAGTTTTATTGCTAACCGCTTCCGGATCAAATGGGTAAATATCTTAGGGCAGAATGTTATTTATGATTTAAGACAAAAGCTATTTTCTCATGTCCAGAGGTTGTCACATCGTTTTTTCGATAATCGTTCAGCAGGTTCTATCCTTGTACGGATTTTAAATGATATTAATTCTTTGCAAGAATTGTTTACCAATGGAATTATTAATCTACTAATGGATATTTTCATGTTAAGCGGCATTGTTATTATTCTTTTTGTGATGAGCCCGCCTCTTGCGCTCGCAGTCGTCATCGTCATCCCGTTAATGTTTATCATTTCCACGGCATTAAGAAGAAAAATCAGGCGTTCCTGGCAGCTGGTTCGTTTGCAGCAATCCAGAATGAATTCACATTTGAATGAAGGTCTTCAGGGGATACGTATTACCCAGTCCTTCTCACAGGAAAAAGAAAATGCTGCCTTTTTTGATGGAGTAAATAGAGGTTTCTTTCATAGATCCCGTGATGCAGCAAAGAAAAGTGCCTTTTTCAGACCGCTGGTGGATATCTGCGATGCAGCAGGGACGATTATATTAATTGCATTTGGTTCCTATTTAATTTTGAATGGGACGGTTGAATTGGGTACATTTATTTCCTTTGCTTTTTTCTTAGGCATGTTCTGGGAGCCGATTTCCCGGCTGGGACAAATGTATAACCAACTGCTCATGGCCATGGCATCGTCAGAACGTATATTTGAATTCCTGGATGAACAGCCTAATGTTCGTGAAAAAGAAGATGCGTATGAATTTGAAAAGATGGAGGGTCATATTACGTTTGATGAAGTAGCGTTTGCTTATCATGCAGACCGTATGGCTTTAAAGAAAATTTCATTGCATATGGAGGCTGGCCAGACGATTGCGCTGGTCGGGCATACCGGAAGCGGAAAGTCTACTATTGCCAACTTAATCAGTCGCTTTTATGATCCTACATCAGGGGTGGTCCATATAGATGGGCACGACCTTAAAGATGTAACATTAGACAGCTTAAGACAGAAAATTAGCGTTGTTCTTCAGGATACATTTATTTTTTCAGGAACCATTATGGAAAATATTCGTTTTGGAAGACCAGAAGCAAGTGATGAAGAAGTTAAAGAGGCAGCAACAGTTGTCGGAGCGGATAGTTTTATCAATCGGTTGGCGGATGGTTATGAGACAGAAGTAGAAGAGCGGGGGAACATTCTTTCTGCCGGAGAAAGACAGTTATTATCCTTTGCCAGAGCGCTTTTGGCAAATCCAAGTATTATTATTCTGGATGAAGCAACAGCGAGTATTGATACAGAATCAGAAGTGAAGATTCAAAATGCTTTAAAAAGCTTATTAAAAGGGAGAACTTCGATTATTATCGCGCATCGGCTGTCAACGATTCGAGAGGCAGACTGTATTTATGTTCTGGAGCAGGGAGAGATTTTAGAAAACGGAAATCATCAGGAATTAATGCAGCAGCGCGGGAAGTATTACGAGCTGGTAAAATCACAATTTACGATGCTGGATGCCATGTAGAATATAAAACAGGGGAGAGCAGGTGCTATTTTAGCTGCTCTCTTCTTTCTTTTATCGCAGTATAACTTGAAGGCTAGTGAAACATTTCTGCGCTAACCTTCTCACTGAATAAAGTTACGCTCTATGTTAATATATGTAGGAGCGAAAGAATGGAGGTTCTCATATGAAAAAAGATTTTGCAGTAATTGGTCTCGGCAGATTTGGCGGCAGTATTTGTAAAGAGCTCAGTGAAAAAGGTATGCATGTGCTGGCAATTGACTCTGACGAGACGAAAGTGAATGAATATAAAAATATTGCTTATCATTCTGTTGTTTTGGACGCAACGGACGAGGATGCCTTAAAAGAAATCGGTATTACAAATTTTGACCATGTTATTGTTGCTATCGGAGAAAATATCCAGGCCAGTATTTTGGCAGCAGTTATATTAACCGATTTAGAAATTAGAAGAATTACGGTGAAGGCACAGAATGATTATCATGATAAAATATTGAACCGGATTGGCGTGCATCATGTCGTGCATCCGGAGAGAGACATGGGAAAGCGGTTAGCGCATAATTTCATATCCAATAATATTTTAGAGTACCTTGAACTTTCAAATGAGTACAGTATCGTTGAAGTTATTGCTGGTAAAAAAATGATTGGAAAAAGTTTAATTGCTCTTGATATCCGCGCAAGATACGGTTGTAACATTGTTGGAATAAAAAGAGGGGCAGACATTGATGTATCTCCGGATGCAGAGGAGCCGTTGTATGAAGGGGACGTGCTTGTAGTTATTGGAGCGGATCAGGATATTAACCGATTTGAAAAAGCTTTGATATTTGATTAAATAAAAAGACCTTTCCACGACTGTTGTAAGAAATGGAAAGGCCTTTTTTAAGATTAGGCATTAATATCTTGATAAGAAAGCGAAGAAAATATATTTCCTCTTAGATGGGAGTGGAGGGAAGTCGACTTCTGCGGGAAAAGCAACGGCTGAAGACCCCCGCAGGAAGTGGGCTTCTTCCGAAGAGGCTGAAGCGTTGCCCGCGGAAAGCGACTTCCCGCAGCGGACATCTTCTCGGCAAGAACACCGGTATGATAACGGCCAAGTGATTTTTTTTATTTAGCTTCGAACAATGTATTATCATAACGATAGACCATTATCCGTTCATCTGGATTCAACCAGTATGATTTTAATTTGATTTCTGTTAATAATTCGAAAGGGCTGTTATGTTCAAGAAAATGGATATACGTTTGATGCGGATAATATAAAATAATATCAATCTCTCTCGGCACATCTTTAACCGATATTAAGATATTAGAGATAATACGCTTAAAAATGTTAACCGAAAAAGGATTAAAAAAGTAAAACCGGTTATCTGTTGCGCCAATGTTATATTCTTCTGCTAAACTGCAAATAAATTGAATATTGGCTTGATTATTTTCGGAACGGATTAATTGCTGATAAGACTGCAAATTATGCTGTGCAGCATGGAAAAAATGTGTATCCATTTCAATGCCGGTTACGGATATATGTTGAAAATAATGAAGGTAAAAAGGCAAGCGCCCTTTCCCGCATCCAAAATCAATTACGGTGTCCTGCTTATCAAACGTATAATGTTTTGTTAATTTTTCCAAGGCATTATATGGAGTTGGTTCATATGGATTATATTGCTGGAATTCAGGATAAATGGTTTTCTTATCCTCCATGGTATGTATATGCAATAGCTTATCATAATATTTATCCTTCATCGTTATACCTCTTTCTAATATTAACGGCCTTTTAAAGACTTATGGATAGAAAAGCTCCATTCTCCACAAAATCAGGAGAATGGAGCTTTTCATATTATCACGGAATCATTGCCCGTAAAAACTCCCGCTGATGGAAATTTCGTTTTATATTTCCATAATAATCGGCAATACCATTGGGCGGCGCTTCGTCTTTTCATATAAGAACGGAGCGATTGTATCCGTGATTTCATTTTTAATTTCTGACCATTGTGTTGTGCGGCGTTCCATCACTTTGTCCAAGTGTTTGGAAACCAGCTTTTGTGCATCCTTGATAAGGTCTTCGGACTCGCGCATATATACAAAGCCGCGGGAAATAATGTCGGGACCTGATTCAATTTTGAATTCTTTCATATTAATGCTTACAACAACAATTACTAAGCCTTCTTCAGAAAGGATTCTACGGTCTCTAAGAACAATATTTCCGATATCCCCGATGCCGCTTCCATCCACATAGATAGAACCAGATGGGATTTTACCTGCGATGGCAGCTTGTTCTTTTCCAAGAGCAAGTACATCCCCATTATCCATCACATAAGAATGACTTTCTTCTACACCGCATGACTCAGCTAATTTCACATGTTCTTTCAGCATGCGGTACTCACCATGAATCGGCATAAAGAATTTTGGCTGAATTAAACGCAACATCAGTTTTTGCTCTTCCTGGCTTCCGTGACCGGATGTATGAATGTTGCTCAATTTTCCATGAATAACATCTGCTCCTGCACGGTACAATTTGTTAATTGTTTTGCTTACACTAACTGTATTTCCAGGGATTGGTGACGATGAAAATACAACCGTATCTCCAGGAATCAATTGAATTTGACGGTGTGTACCGTTGGCAATCCGGGAAAGTGCAGCCATTGATTCACCTTGTGAACCAGTGCAGAGGATCGTTACTTCATTTGCCGGAAGACGATTAATTTGGTTGGCATCCACAAATGTATCTTTAGGAGCTTGGATATAACCTAATTCCAATCCAATGTTTATCGCAGATTCCATGCTCCTTCCGAATACAGCAACTTTACGATGATGCTTGACAGCTGCTTCGACAACTTGCTGAAGACGGTAGATATTAGACGCAAACGTGGCAAATATCAGTCTGCCGTCAACACGGCCGAATATATCTTGGATGCTCTCGCCAACGACACTTTCTGACATTGTAAACCCGGGAACTTCACTATTCGTACTATCGGAAAGAAGACATAATACTCCTTCTTCGCCAATTTGAGCCATTTTTGCAAGGTTTGCAGGTTCTCCAACTGGTGTGAAATCAAATTTGAAGTCACCAGTATGCACAATATTACCAGGTGGTGTTTTTACGACAACGCCAAAAGAGTCTGGAATACTGTGTGTTGTACGGAAAAAGCTAACGGAAGTTTTACGGAATTTAATAACATCATCTTCTTGAATGGAATTTAGCTTGGTAGTGCGCAATAAACCGTGTTCTTCCAGCTTATTACGGATTAAACCGATTGCTAACTTTCCAGCATAAATTGGCACATTAATTTGTTTTAATAAAAATGGGATTCCACCAATGTGGTCTTCGTGACCATGTGTAACAAAAAGACCTTTAATTTTATCTTGATTTTGCACAAGATAGGTGTAATCCGGGATAACATAATCAATACCAAGAAGGTCATCCTCCGGGAATTTAATTCCCGCATCAATAAGGATAATCTCATCCTGGAATTGAACTGCATACGTATTTTTGCCGATTTCCCCAAGTCCGCCAAGGGCAAATACAGCAGTTTGATCATTTTTTACAAACTTCATCCTTATACGTTCTCCACTTCGAAGTTGCCGGTACGTTTTTCGTATTCGAGATGTGCCTCATCTAATACTTGAATGTACTCAATGTTAATGTTGCGGTCACTTAATTTTGATCTTGCTTCTCTGATGGACGCTGCTTCTACATAGAGGCTTTCCGTCCGTTCTCTTACAGGCACTTCTTTGCTCGATGCCTGATATAATACTTTAAAAATCATTTCATCTCTCCTTTAAAATTAAAAACGACATTATATAGTCAGGGTTATTATAGATATCATTTATTCCGTTATAAATGAAAAGGTAAGTTTCCGTCGGCTCACCTGAAAAATGGCTTTTCTGTTTGAAAAATAGTATTTGGCGATTAATTTTTATTAGTAGTTGGTACGCGCCCCTCTTTGCCTAGTAAATCCTTTAAACGTTTTTTTAGTTTCTCTTTAAGACGTTTCAGCATAAGGACTCACTTCTCCTTCCGATAATATAGAAAAGCAAATTTAACCCTCTACCGTCCAATCCTCTTATCTATAGTATAGTACGAAATGGAAAAGAATTAAATAAAAAACGATAAATAATAAAAAATATTCTTCTGCCCGCATCAGGTAAACTATTTCTATCATCGTCCAAAAAAGCAAATTTATACAGTTTTAAAATGAATTTTCCAAGGCTTCTCATCAAAGTCCATGGTTACTTTTATCAAAAAGATAGCTGTTAGTCACCCGTCGATTTTGGTGTTGAACCTTTTCCGGAAGTGGTGAAGTTAACTAATTTCGATGGAATTATCCGGAACAGCGAATGGACTATCCTGGTTAATTCGATCAAAAAACATAATACCTTGTAAATGATCAATTTCATGTTGGAATACAACCGCAGGGTAATTTTTTAAGCGGAGTTTCACCGGATTATCATTTATATCTGTTGCAGTAATTGTCACGCGGGCGTGTCTTGGAACATACCCTTCAACAACACGGTCAACGGACAAACACCCTTCGCCGCCTTGCAAGTATGCCTGCTCTACAGAATGGCTGATAATTTTAGGATTTGCTAATCCCATGCTGTATTGTCTTCCTCTGCTGTCTTCAAAGTGCAATGCAATCAATTGTTTTTCAACACCAAGCTGTGGTGCGGCTAAACCTACACCAGCTCTTAAGTCATATTTTTCAGCTATTTCCTCGTCTTGACTGTTTTTTAAAAACTGAAGCATATCTTCTAGTAATTGCTTATCTTCTGCAGACAACGGAACTTCTACCTCAGCTGCTTTTTTGGTTAAAGAGGGGTATCCTTCTCTGACAATGTCCTTCATTGTTATCATATTTATGACTCCTTTATAATAATTATATCAAATAGAAACTTTTTACGGGAATTTCACACAGAAACTCCCTTTGAATAAAGTTTTCCTTTATGCTAAATAAGTCTGGTGCTTATCATAACACATAATTTAAAGCGTGGTATGCTATTTACATAATATAGAATAGAAAAAGGAAATGTAAAAGTTTTTGTTTGAAACAGGAAGAGGAGGGGAAAAAGATACGGTCGACGCGTAATAATTTTCTTTTCCGGTACATATTTAGTGTGTTACAATTTTAAAGGTATATAGCTAAAAAAAGAAATGCATCATATATTGGAGGTTTTTTTGTGTCAAAAAAGGGTTATCTAACAGCAATCATTATTTCTTCTTTATTTATAATTGCCGCATGCAGCAGTAAGTCTTCCGAAGAACAAATACACGACCATCTTGAAGAAGCAATTCAGCTGGAAGAAGGATATGAAACGCAACAACAGGAAATTCAAGAACTGGAACAGCAGGAGCAGGAAATCTATTCTCAAATCGTTGAATTGGATATGGACCAATTCGATGAAATTCAACAATTGTCAGAAGAAGCTGTCTCTGTTGTTGACCAAAAACAAGAAAAATTGGAGGAGGAAAAAGAAAGCATTGAGTCCTCTGAAGAAGAATTTAGTGAGATAGAATCTATTATTTCCGATTTGGAAGATGAAAATGTACAGCAGGACGCTGAAACGATGTATGATGTAATGGGAGAACGGTATACCACATATTATGATTTAAATGATACTTATCAAGCTTCTGTCGATCAGGAAAAAGAATTATATGAAATGCTGCAGTTAGAAGAACTTGAACAGGACGAGGTAACCAATCATTTAGAAGCGCTAAATGAAAATTATGAAAGTATTATTGCATTAAATGGCGAGTTCAATCAATTAACAGCAGATTACAATGAAGCAAAACGTACATTTTATGAGGACTCCGACTTAAATGTAAATTATAATGATGATTCCGAAGCAGAAGCTGCTGAATAACTGAAAAAAGCTTCCGTGATGCATAAAAATGCATCACGGAAGCTTTTTTTGTTTCGTAGAGAAGAAATCCCTGTTGAATGCGGTTTTACGACATCCTGTATCATATATAAAATTGATACAGTTTTTTCATATAGTAATACAGTTTTTGCTTGAGTGGACAGAGAAGGAAAAATGGGTGGATGATATATGAAGCTTCTATAAACAAACTGATTGACCATCCTGTTAAAATGAGCTAATATGATAGAAGATAAAATTGTATTACTTTCTATTGGATGTCCTTTTAGAACAGTAACGATAAAATAATACAGATTAGAAAATGGTGCTTCAGGGTAAAGGTTTTCATATGTAATTTTTATTGTTTAAGGGTAGAATAGTAAAAGAATACTTAATTTTGATATATGAAAGGAAGAGGTGAATCATTTTGAAACAGGTACTTGAAAGTATTGAAAACCAATTCGAAATGTTCCAGGTTTTAGATGAAAGCGGAAAAGTAATAAATAAAGATGATCTCCCGGATTTGTCGGATGATGAATTGAAAGAATTAATGCGTCGTATGGTGTATACACGTATACTTGACCAGCGTTCTATTGCGCTTAACCGTCAAGGACGTTTAGGTTTCTATGCACCAACTGCAGGTCAAGAAGCTTCTCAATTAGGAAGTCAGTTTGCATTGGAGCAGGAAGATTTTATTCTCCCGGGATATCGTGATGTTCCACAGCTGATCTGGCAAGGACTTCCATTATATCAAGCTTTCTTGTTCTCTAAAGGTCATTTCCATGGAAACCAGTACCCGGATGAATTGAGAGCAACCAGCCCACAGATTATCATTGGTGCGCAGTATGTTCAAACAGCCGGCGTAGCACTTGGTTTGAAAAAACGCGGCAAGAAAAATGTAGCAGTTACTTATACTGGTGATGGCGGTACCTCTCAAGGCGACTTCTATGAAGGAATTAACAATGCTGGTGCTTTTAAAGCCCCTGCTATTTTTGTTGTGCAGAATAACCGTTTTGCTATTTCTGTTCCTGTAGAAAAACAAACGAATGCAAAAACATTAGCTCAAAAAGCAGTTGCAGCCGGAATTGAAGGAATTCAAGTAGATGGAATGGACGTTTTAGCAGTGTATGCTGCTATGAAAATCGCCCGTGACCGTGCAGTAGCCGGAGACGGTCCTACATTAATCGAAACATTGACATACCGTTTTGGACCACATACGATGTCCGGCGATGACCCGACCCGTTATCGTACGGAAGAAATGGATCAGGAATGGGAGAAAAAAGACCCGCTTGTCCGTTTCCGTAAATATTTAGAAGGTAAAAAACTCTGGTCTGAAGAAGAAGAAAACAAAGTAATTGATGAAGCAAAAGAAGATATCAAAAAAGCAATTAAACAAGCAGAACAGCAACCTAAACAAAAAGTGACAGATTTAATTGATCATATGTATGAAGAGCTTCCAACTCATTTACAGGAGCAAAAAGAAATTTACCAAGCAAAGGAGTCGAAATAGATCATGGCACAAATGACAATGATTCAAGCAATCACTGATGCAATGCGCGTCGAGTTGAAAAATGACGAAAACGTGCTTGTTTTTGGTGAAGATGTTGGACAAAATGGCGGAGTTTTCCGTGCAACGGAAGGTCTTCAAGATGAATTCGGCGAAGATCGTGTATTTGATACACCGCTTGCTGAATCAGGAATTGGCGGTTTATCCATTGGTTTAGCATTGGAAGGATTTCGTCCAGTACCGGAAATCCAGTTTTTCGGCTTTGTTTTTGAGGCGATGGATTCTATTAACGGCCAAATGGCTCGTTTGCGTTACCGTTCCGGCGGTCACTATCATGCACCGATTACGATTCGTGCCCCATTCGGCGGAGGTGTTCATACACCAGAGCTGCACGCAGATTCTTTAGAAGGTCTGATTGCTCAGCAACCAGGTATGAAAGTGATTATTCCTTCTACACCATATGAAGCAAAAGGACTTCTTATTTCTGCTATTCGTGATAATGATCCAGTATTATTCTTAGAGCATATGAAATTATACCGCTCTTTCCGCGGGGAAGTTCCTGAAGAAGAATATACGGTTGATATCGGAAAAGCAGATGTAAAACGGGAAGGTTCTGACGTAACATTGGTTGCTTATGGAGCAATGGTGCATTCTTCCTTAAAAGCAGCTGAAGAGTTGGAAAAAGACGGCATTTCAGCAGAGGTTATCGACTTGCGTACGATTTCTCCGGTTGATTATGACACCATTATTGAATCAGTGAAGAAAACGAACCGTGTTGTATTCGTTCAGGAAGCACAGCGTCAGGCGGGAGTTGCCGGACAAGTCATTTCTGAAATTCAAGAAAGAGCAATATTGCATTTAGAAGCTCCTATTCTTCGTGTTACTGCACCGGACACAGTATATGCATTCTCTGATGCAGAAGAAGTTTGGTTGCCGGACCATAAAGACGTTATTGAGAAAGTAAACGAAGTAATCAACTTTTAATTTTTAGGAGGTCAAACTCATGGCATTTAATTTTAAATTACCCGATATCGGTGAAGGAATTCACGAAGGCGAGCTTGTTAAATGGTTCGTAAAAGAAGGCGACGAAGTTAAAGAAGATGACGTGCTTTGTGAAATTCAAAATGATAAATCCGTCGTTGAAATTCCATCACAGGTAGACGGAACAGTAACGAAGATTCATGTGGCTGAAGGCGAAGTTGCTGTTGTAGGCGATACATTAATTTCATTTGATGCAGAAGGTTACGATGATGAAGAAGAGGAAGATACAAAATCGGAAGATACTTCTTCTGAGTCAAAAGAAGAAAAAGCTGAAGAAAGCATGGAACAAGCGTCGGGCGATGCATCAGGATCTGAAGATGACACTCGCGTTATTGCGATGCCTTCTGTCCGTAAATTCGCACGTGAAAATGACGTGAATATTAAAGATGTACAAGGCAGCGGCAAAAATGGTCGTATTACAAAAGAAGATGTAGAAAGCTTCTTAAGTGGAGACCAAACGGAAGCTTCTTCTGAATCTGCAGAAACAGCAACTTCTGAAGGTGCACAGGCAGCAGCTGCTCCACAAGGTGAGTACCCAGAAACGCGCGAGAAAATGACAGCGATGCGTAAAGCCATTGCAAATTCAATGGTGAACTCTAAATCAAAAGCACCGCATGTTACCTTGTTGGATGAAGTGGACGTAACGGACTTAGTAGCACATCGTAAGAAATTCAAAGCTGTTGCAGCAGAGCAGGATATTAAGCTGACTTATCTGCCATATGTCGTAAAAGCATTAATTTCTGCATCGAAGAGATTCCCGATTTTGAATTCTTATATTGATGATGCAACCGACGAAATTGCGGAAAAACATTATTATAATATCGGAATTGCTGCAGACACAGATCGCGGACTTTTAGTACCTGTTGTCAAAAATGCAGATAAAAAATCTATCTTTGAAATTTCCAGTGAAATCAATGAATTGGCAGTAAAAGCGAGAGATGGTAAACTGAAACCAGACGAAATGAAAGGGGCTTCTAATACGATTACCAATATTGGTTCTGCTGGCGGTCAATGGTTTACTCCTGTATTAAACTATCCGGAAGCAGCTATTCTCGGAATCGGTCGTATTGCAGAAAAACCTGTCGTTCGTGATGGGGAGATTGTTGTAGCACCGGTTCTTGCATTGTCCTTAAGCTTTGATCATCGTATTGTTGATGGTGCGACTGCACAAAATGCATTGAACCAAATCAAACGTTTATTGAATGACCCACAATTAATTATGATGGAGGCGTAAATTCATGGTAGTAGGAGATTTTCCGGTAGAAGTAGATACACTTGTCGTTGGTGCTGGTCCAGGAGGCTATGTCGCTGCAATCCGCGCGGCACAGCTTGGACAAAAGGTTACAATTGTTGACAAAGGACCTTTAGGCGGCGTGTGCTTGAATGTTGGATGTATTCCTTCCAAAGCACTTATTGAAGCTGGACATAAATATCAAAATGCCAAAGGAACTGACGAACTGGGGATTACAACAGAAAATGTAAGTCTTGACTTTTCTAAAGTACAAGAGTGGAAAGGTTCTGTTGTAAATAAGCTTACTTCTGGTGTTCAAGGGCTCTTAAAAGGAAATAAAGTAGATATTGTAAAAGGGGAAGTTTACTTTATTGATGAGCATTCAGTAAAAGTTGCTGGTGAAAAAGACTCTCAAACGTATAAGTTTAACAATTGTATTCTTGGTACGGGCTCTTCACCAATTGAAATTCCTTCTTTCAAATTCTCTGAAAGAGTATTGGATTCTACAGGTGCATTGAACCTGTCTGAAGTTCCAGAGAAACTAGTTGTTATTGGTTCTGGTTATGTTGGAACAGAACTTGGTACAGCTTATGCAAACTTCGGGACAGAAGTAACCTTCTTAGAAGGCGCAAAAGATATTCTTGGCGGATTTGAAAAGCAATTGACACAAGTTGTTAAAAAAGAGCTGGATAAAAAAGGTGCTAAAGTTGTTACGGAAGCAATGGCTAAAGGTGCTGAAGAAACAGAAAACGGCGTAAAAGTGACTTATGAAGCAAATGGTGAAGAAGAAGTCATTGAAGCTGACTATGTATTGGTTACAGTAGGCCGCCGTCCAAACACAGAAGAACTTGGCTTAGAACAAATCGGCGTTGAAATGGATGACAAAGGTTTGATCAAAGTGGATGAACAAGGCAGAACTTCTGTAGAAAGTATCTTTGCCATCGGTGATATTGTTCCTGGTCCGGCGCTTGCGCATAAAGCATCTTATGAAGCGAAAATTGCAGCGGAAGCAATCAGCGGCGAAAAAGCAGCAATTGATTACAATGCCATTCCGGCGGTAGCATTTACTGAGCCTGAGTTGGCAACAGTAGGTTTATCAGAACAAGCTGCGAAAGATGAAGGGTATGATGTAAAAGCATCTAAATTCCCATTTGCAGCAAATGGACGTGCACTATCATTAAATACATCAGAAGGATTCCTGAAATTAATCACCCGTAAAGAAGATGGTCTTATCATCGGCGGGCAAATTGCAGGTCCAAATGCAAGTGATATGATTGCTGAAATTGGATTGGCTATTGAATCTGGTATGACGGCAGAAGATATCGCACTAACAATCCATGCTCATCCTACATTAGGTGAGATTACAATGGAAGCTGCAGAAGTTGCTTTGGGTACACCAATTCATACAATGTAAGAGCAAAAGTGGTAAGTGTCCGCTTCAAAACGGAGAAGCTGCGCCCCTGTTTTTGGGGCGGTTGAATTTCCTTTATTTCTTGTGATAAAGGAACCTCACGATGAGGTAACGAACCGATGACTTATCGCAGGGCATAAGTAAGACTTTACTTCTGTCTGCGTCTGTCGGCTTGCTCATCGTAAGTCTTCTTTATAATTGCTTAGACAAAGAAAAATGCTCCGGGGATATCCCCGGAGCATTTTTTAATGTTTTATATAAGTAAGACGTGATAGAAATGGTGTTTTTTATGCTATCTATCCATTCTGAAGGCGCTTTTCCATATTAATAAACCAATTGATCATCCGTATTTACAATGGACTCCAATGTCTTCATAAGGTCTCCATACGACATGGCATTCTCACTCGAGTAAATAACCGATTCGTCTTTCAGTAAATAAATACTGTTATTATTTAATGTATAATCTGAAGGTAAGTCCTGATTGCCCATGGTACGCTTTTCTGGACTGCTAATTTCTTCTGGATACTTTGCCTTCAAATCAATGAATGTATTCATATAGCCTTCGTTATCTTCCTCTGGGGGAACATAAATCACTTGATAGTCTGTAAATTGAAATTCGATAACTTGTAAGTCCTCTTCAGCCTGACAGCTATTTAACAGGGACATGAAGACAGATAATAGTAGAATGATACCAATTTTCTTCATTCTATGTCACCTCTTCCCGAAAACAAAAGCAGCTTCTTTTATTTTCGTTCGCTATATTTAGCTTAACAAATAAATTCACGAAATCAGCAGATGTTATAAAATAGTAAAGAAAATGATATCAGAGTAACATTCGTTTGTAGCAAAGTGTAATACTTTTTAAAGAAAAAGCAACATACCATGGAAATGTATGCGTATACAGCTTGGAGGATACGGATAAAAAGGATATCATTATGACCGAAAAGAAGACGGCATTAAAAACGCTCCTTAAGTTATCATTAAGATACTTAAGGAGCGTTTTTAATGCACATCATTTTTATTTTGCAGCAGTATAAAGCCTATTTTTAAATACTTTATTTTAGAAATTAAAAGTTGTCTTTGTTTTCTTCATCCTTATCAGGCAGTGTTTTTTGGAATCCTTCTTTCATTCTTCTTATTTCTTTTCTCTGATTTTCCCGGAAGCTTGGATCATATCTGCGTTGTCTGGCTTCCAATGTTAAAATCTTATGCTCACTTCTCAGTGCTTTGAAAAGTGAAATTGTCATAAGAATCATTAAGAAGGCAAATGGGAATGCTGCAATCAGCATGGCCATTTCTAAGGCGCTTAAACCACCAGACCATAATAATACGGTAGCAATCGCCGCTAAAATGATTCCCCAGATAACTTTTACACCCATATTCGGATTTAGTTTACCGCCTGTTGTAAGCATACTGAGTACAAAAGTTCCTGAGTCGGCAGAAGTGATAAAGAAACAAGATATCAAGAGTACTGCAATACCGATAACAATGGAAGACATCGGTGAAGACTCAAGGAAAGCGAATAAAGCTACTTCTTCTCCCAGTTCGTTCATTAACTGATAAATTGATCCGCCTTGCGAAATATCCATATCTAATCCTGCTATACCAAAAACAGAGAACCAGAAGGCACTGAATATCACCGGTACAGCAGTTACTCCGATAACAAATTCACGAATTGTTCTTCCTCTGGAAACCCGGGCAATAAATGTTCCGACAAATGGGGACCAACCAATCCACCATGCCCAATAAAATAGTGTCCAATCATTTAGGAATCCTCTATTTCCTTCAAATGCATTTGTACTAAATGTCATACTAGGGAGATTCTGCAAATAATTTCCCAACGTAGTTGTAAAAGTTTCGACCATTTTTGTCGATGAACCTAAAACAAATACAAACACCATCAATCCAATAGCAAGAACAACGTTAGTCCAGCTCAGATAGCGAATTCCTTTGTTGATTCCTGTCGTAGCAGAAAGCATGAATAGGGCTGTAATAACTATAATCACAATCATATTCACTGTGAAGTTATTTGGAATCCCTTCAAACGTGAAATTTAACCCTGCTGTAATTTGTGTTGCACCGAGCCCGAGTGACGTTGCAATCCCAAATACAGTAGCAAATACCGCAAGTGTATCAATAGAAATTCCCAGAATTCCTTTTGTACGGTCACCAAACAGTGGTGCAAAAGCAGAACTGATTAGAGCTGGAGCCCGATGACGGAATTTAAAATAAGCAAGTGCTAAAGCAAGTACTGCGTAAGTTGACCATGGGTGAAATCCCCAATGAAATACGGTATAACGTAATGCTTCTTCTGTTGCAGCCGTCGTTTCAGGATCTGCAGTAGACGGTGAATAATAATGAGACACAGGTTCTGTAACACCGTAGAATACGAGGCCAACCCCCATACCAGCGGTGAATAAAAACGCAAACCAAGTAAAATAGTTATATTCCGGCTCATCATCCGGTTTACCTAGTTTAATTTTTCCGTATGGTCCAAAGATGAGGAACAATGCAACAATAATGAAACCTGTAGTAACCAGCATATAAAACCAGCCAAAGGTATCCGAAATAAAACCATCAATTATCCCTAGTACGTATTCAACATTTGCAGGGAAAAAAGTTCCCCAAATAAGAAATATAAGTATCAATGTTAAAGATACCCAAAAAACGGGTGTGAGTGTTTTCGATTTAATAATTATGACCTCCTTATAATTTGGAAAGTAAGTAGATTAGAGGGTGCTATCATTACCCATTCCGTTTAATCGTTGTTATTTTGGAAAGTTCAGCTGATTTGTACAGTTTATTATTCCCTTGAAGGGGGTGATTATCCGGAAACGAACAAGTAAGATGAAACAATCCAAAAGAATAAAATATAATTTTAATTTACACTGTTTCCCGGAATAGGCTTCCAGACTTTTCAAATGATGTTTACAAATAAGCATGAAGTCGGTCAAATTGCTGCATTTTAACATAAATAATCCACTGCCCAGAGTAATTGTATGTTATGTTTGGACTGGTATTAAACCAATTCACTGCGCCTCTTTATCAGAAAAAATACCTTTATCAGACTATCAATCCTTTAACCTTATTGTCAACTGTTTTATCGAATAAGGAATTTTAAAATTGTATAAGTCTTATGTCCATGCTTTACACGTTTTGGATTCACATCAGCCCTCTCCGTTTCCTAAATGTATAAGAATAGGACAGCAGTTCTTTATGTGCTGTATATTCTTCTTACATATTACTTTGTAAAATACCCATTCTCATAAAAACAAAACATGTTTCGACTTTTTTCTTAAAAAACACAATCGTCATACACTGGTTGCCCATTATAAAAAACTAACCTATAATTAAATCAGAATTTAGTAATAAATAGGGGAGGTTTTTGATAACATGTCACGAAAAAATGTACTTATTGTCGTATTGTTTTTGATGTTCGGCATGGTGGCAGCGTGCAGCTCAAATAATAACGAAGAGAGCAGTGCGGAACAATCAGAGGATGAAACAGAAGAAACAGAAAATGATTCAGAGAGCCAAGAAAATGAAAGCTCTGATGAAGACGGAACAAATGAAGAAGAAGCGGAAGAAGGAAGTGAGGAGGAGAGCGCAGAAAATCAAGAACCGATTTATTATATTGATGAAGAAACAGCTTCTATCCATCCTATTGATGACGCGGATGAAGATGTTGTCCTTCTCACTATTGATGATGCGCCGGATGAGTATGCGATGGAAATGGCTGAAACATTGCAGGAAAAGGATGCGAAAGCAATTTTCTTTGTCAATGGCCACTTCATTGAAGATGAGGAAGGGCAAGAAGAATTAAAAGCTATTCATGACATGGGATTTCCAATTGGTAATCATACATATTCTCATCCTGTTATTCCAGATATCCCTGAGGATGAACAGACAGAGGAGATTGTCAGTCTAAACGATAAAATTGAAGATATTATTGGAGAACGTCCTGAATTTTTCCGTGCACCGCATGGCGCTAATTCCGATCATTCACGTGAGGTCGTCAAAGATGAAGGAATGGTTTTAATGAATTGGACATACGGCTTTGATTATTTTGAGCCTTATGAAGATGCGGACAAATTAAAAGAAGCTCTGATTTCAGGAGAAGCGCCTGAAATAGGTGAGGATCAATCATTGCTTCATGCAGGTTCGAATTTGCTTATGCACGATCGTGAATGGACGAATGAAGCTTTAGGGGATGTTATTGATGGTCTGAGAGATCAAGGTTATGAGATAGCGGATCCCAACTTAATTGAAACATCAGAATAGAGTCAGGTGGAGGGAAAAGCGTGTATCAAACAAGGATAACCAAGCTGTTAAATATAAAATATCCAATTATTCAAGGTGGATTGGCATACTTGGCATATGCTGATTTGGCTGCGGCAGTGAGCAATGCGGGAGGACTGGGACAGGTTACGGCAATGAGCCTGGCCTCTCCTGAAAATCTGCAGAAAGAAATACAAAAGGTAAAACAGTTAACAGACCGGCCATTCGGTGTAAACTTTGCTATTGGTCAGCACGGCAGAAAGTATGACCATATGGTAAAAGTCGCTATAGAAGAGCAAGTACCTGTTGTTTCCGTTACAGGTGGAAATCCTGCCGGTGTATTAAATATGTTAAAAGACCACCCTATCAAAAAACTTGTATTGGTTGCATCTGTCAGACAGGCAGTGAAAGCACAAGAATTAGGTGCGGATGCTGTGATGGTTGTCGGACAGGAAGGCGGGGGCCACTTAGGAAGAAGTGACACCGGCACCATTGTTCTAGCTCCACAAGTCGCAGATGAACTTGATATTCCTGTTATTGCATCCGGCGGTATCGTTGATGGAAGAGGGCTGATGGCTGCACTTGCGCTTGGAGCAGAAGGGATTGAAATGGGGACAAGGTTTATTGCAACAAAGGAAGTTCAGGCGCATATAAATTATAAAAAAGCGATAGTGGCTGCGGGAGAAGGAGATACCGTTGTTATTAAACGATCCTTAGGTACCCCGGCAAGAGCTCTCAGAACCCCTTTTACAGAAAATATTTTATCCCTTGAAAACAAGTACGAGAATAATTATGAGCAGTTAAAGAATTATATTAGTGGAGAGGTAAATCAAAAATATATCGCTACCGGTGAAACGACAGCAGGTTTCGGTTGGGCCGGTCAAGGGGCAAGCCGTATTCATCAAATTTTGAGTGTGAAGGAAGTAATAGATACCATCATACAGGAAGCGGATCAGGTGAAAGAAAAATGGAATAAAGAGGTGTCAAAATGAATTATGCATATCCCATGGATGAGACATGGTCGACGAATGAAATTATTGATGTCGTTAATTTTTTCTCATTAATCGAACAGGCATATGAAAAAGGTGTAAGACGAGAAGACCTACTTTCTTTATATCGCCGTTTCAAAGAGATTGTTCCGTCAAAAAGCGAGGAAAAACAAATATTTGAAGAATTTAAGCGGTCTTCCGGATATTCCAGCTACCATGTTGTGAAAAAAGCAAGAGAGTCTGATGAAACGCTGATTTCCATGAAATAAATACACCCCCTTAAGCATGAAAATTGCTTAAGGGGGTGTATTTACTTATGCATCTCGACTGTCAATTGCTAATTGATAAAGCGGGAGCAGCTGTTCATATGTTTCCGTAATGGTGGCAAATAATTCTTTATCATTTTGTAAAATGGGATCATCATAGGATAAATGCCTGCCAATTAAAAATTCTGCTTTTTTCACGTCCCGAAAACGTTCTAAATCCTTTTCAGATAACGCTTCTAAGGAAACCGCATCTTTTTTTGTATGGTCTAATGAAACAACAAATGATGCAGGAAGCTTTTTGATTTCCTCAAAATGATCTAAATAGCTTTCTGCAATTTTTTGTTTGTTCGGTAATTCATAAATAAGTGCCAGCCAAATAAATAAATGATCATCAAATAATCCAACTTGGAAATGGGGATGCTTTTTATATCCTCTTTTATTATCTGCAATTGCCAACCATGTGTCATTAGGCGGATGAACACTTCTGCGTGCGTGTCTCGCAATATGTAAATAAAGCTCCTGATCTGTTTTCTCTGACAAATAGGAGACAAGTTCTTCACCTATTGCTTGAAATTTTGGCTGGATTCTTTTCTGTATAGCTTCCATACGTTCATCTAAACCATCAATGGTAAACGTTTGAAAATCTTCTTTTGTAAAGTGACGTAATTCCACAAATGTCATCCTTTCTTTCATTGTAAATCCTATTGCTAATATAAATTATTATTCTTTATCTGTACAAAGAAGTCAAGCCAGAGCAGAAAATGGAAAAAGCCGATCTTTTTACAAATGAATGAATTTCATAATTCTTATCCCTTGTGCCCCAATGAGTTCAGGACATGAAAAAAGAAGTACCTCCCCAAATCTTGTATAATGGTAGTTGACAAGAAAACCATAAAAAGACTGGAGGAGTACTTCTTATGACCATTATACGACAACCGAGCCTATTTGGCATCCAAGAATTATATGACATGGAACCTACCCAAAAATATGAAGCGATTATTTCAGCGATTGATCTGGATCTTATTTATCATGCGATTAATAAGAAATCCCGGCTGGGAGCGCCTGTTGAGCTAAATTATGCAGGGATGATTATTTCCTTTTTTATTCGCTACATCGAACGCATCCCAACGATCAAAGACTTAATCAAGCGTCTCAATGATGACTTTATCTTTAAAATGAACTGCGGATTTCTGGTTTCCGACGCTATTCCATCAGAAGCTGCGTATTCTCGTCTCGTAACGAAACTGAGTGAATCAGATATTTTAGAAAAATCCTTCGAAAGCGTAACGCTGGCAGCTGTCACAGAAGGGTTTATTGCCGATGAAGTCATTGCCATTGATGCCACCCATTTTGAAGCACGAGATAAGGCACCCGTTCAAAAAGAAGAAAAACCGGAAGCTGCGCCCAAAAAGCGTGGGCGTAAATCCAAAGAAGAACGCGAACAGTACCTTCAAGAACAAGCAGAAAAGGAAGCAAACCTGCCATTGTATGAAAAGAAAATCGAAGCACAGTTAGACGTTCCGTTAGACATCTTGCGTGCAGAAGTACCACTAGCCCCCAAATGGGGTGTGAAAAAGAATGCAGACGGTAAAAATGAATACTGGTTTGGCTACAAAGGACATCTCGCAGTTGGTACATCAAGCCAGTATATTCTACAATCCTTGTTTTCATCTGGCAGCTTAAATGATGGAAAAGCCGCTATCGCCTTATTAAAGGGAACGGACCAGCGCCTTCCTCTTACCACTGTTCATTATAATACGCTAGATGCTGGTTACGATTTCGAGCCGATTTATGAACAGATTCATCGCATGGGACAACAGTCTGTCATTGCCTATAATAAGCGCAATGAAGGCGAAATGATTGGGTTTGATAAGAATTTTGCCCCAACCTGTTTTCGAGAACATTCCTATAAATATGATAGCTTTGATCCAAAATACGAAACATTGAAATATACCAGACCAAAGGAATGCAGCGACTGCCCACTTGCGAACGAAGGTATCTGTCAAAAAGTGTATAAAGTCAAGATAACTACGGATTTAAGACGTTATACTGCGCCTGCACGCGGATCAAGAGCTTGGAAAAAGATTTTTAAACAACGGACAGCAGTAGAACGTGTCAATGCTTATCTGAAAGAGTTCTATCAGCTAAACAATGTTCGTTATCGTACTGGAAAGCGTGCGAAAGTCCATTTTGATATGGTCGCTTTGATTTATAATGCTTCCAAATTAGCTGCGGATCGCATCCAAGCTGAGCTTATTCAACAACAACAAACTGCATAATTTTGTTTTTAAAAATACACTTTCGAAAATTCGGTTCGTCTTTGTATTTTTAAAAAGAGCAATTATGAAATTCATTCAAATAAGAAAAGGTTTTAATTTGATGATTAAGGGGAATAGAGTGGTAACAATAAACCAAATTTATTGTTCAGGGTGAACAATTCATCCGGTAAATCATAATATATAACACATACATGAAACGAAAATAACAATCGGCTCGCAGTTGGAAAATGACCCCTCTCATAAGGAGTGATAGGATGAAATATGTGATGGAAGCTCTCCGACGGAAAGAAGCAGAAGAACGTCTCCCTGTCATTAAATTAGAGATTGATTATGAATTGGCAACATTATACGATGCGTTGCAGGAAAAAGATACGGTACAAATCATTAAATCAAAAGAGAAATTAAAACAGCTCAGTGAACAGTGGATGAATCTTATGGATTAACATCCATCTCGCCTACCCTAATATATAGCAGCTTTCTTGATGAGAAAGTGCATATTAGGGTTATTTGTTGATTATATGAAGCAGGCGCCTTTCACTTAAGAATGGAATGGCTGGGATTGGTTTAATAGAGAGCAGTCTGATAAAATAAGTGTAATTGCACTTTTGGGAGGCGATGTATAATGGATCAGCAACAAAGACAGGAAATTTATGAAACAGCAAAACAATGGATATACGAAGCAGGCGCCCAAATTCGCGGGCACATGAATGAACCTTTAGATATTGAAACAAAATCCAATCCGAACGACTTGGTAACGATACTGGATAAACAGACGGAAAAGTTCTTTGTAGATCGTATTCATCACCGTTACCCGAAACACCACATTATTGGTGAAGAAGGATTTGGAGATACCTTATCCCATGTTGACGGAACCATATGGATTATTGATCCGATTGACGGTACGATGAACTTTGTCCATCAAAAACGAACATTTGCTATATCTATTGGTATTTTACATAATGGCGTAGGTGAAATCGGGTTTGTTTATGACGTCATGGATGATATTTTATACCATGCTAAGCGTGGAGAAGGTGCTTTTAAAAATGATAGCCGGTTAGCTCCGCTGGATAAGGAGAAAAAAATCAAAGAAGCCATTGTCGGGATGAATCACTTTTGGTTGTGCGATAATAAGGTAGTGGATTATCCCGTGATGCAAAAATTTGTGCGTACAGTAAGAGGCACACGGACTATCGGATCTGCAGCATTAGAACTGGCGCATGTTGCGGAAGGCATACAAGACGCTTACCTGGCATTAAGTCTTGCGCCGTGGGATGTGGCAGGTGGAATTATATTGAATACAGAAGTTGGCGGAGTTGCCGGTGACGTTGACGGGAATCCGTGGAATCCGCTGGAAAGGTCACCTGCTGTCGTAGCCAATCCTGCAATACACGACTATATTATCGAATTTTTAAAGGAAGGAAGGAAGTAATTATCCCTTCCTTTTTTTCTTTTTGGATATGCCGTATCCGAAGACTGCGAATGCAAGAATAATGCATAAAATGATAGCCCATACACTTCGTAAAGCAATCGCTAATGCAACTAAAATAAATAACAATACGACAAGACATGCTAATAATAGCATTGGAATATCTAATTTCTTCATTTTTCAACCGCCTTTGCTATCTGTCCACAAAATAGTATAAAGCATATAACCATGAACTTCAAAAAACATACATATAATTTTTCATTTTTCTCTAGTCATATGAAAGCACTTTTAGTATGATAAAGGAAGCGCATAGATAAGGTGGCATGTAAACGATGGTATTTGATTATGTCTTTGAAGTAAATGGAACAGATAATATTTTCTGGATTTTTTATGTAATGAACCTGATTCTTTTAGCAATCGCTTATCAGCTTGGGTTTGCTAAGAAGCTCCCGATTGGGAAAAATATTATTGTGTACATATTATTAATGATTGGCACATTTGTTATAACCATTTTTTCAACGGTTATGCAGATGCCGACGATTGAGTGTTTAATTGTTATTATTTTAGTTTTGGGCATTTATCGTTTTCGATTACATCGTGAACGAAAACATCGTAAAGAGGTAAAGGAAGAGAACGTATAAAATTGGATACGGATTACATGGCAAAATAAAAAAGCAGGAACTTCTATACGGGTTCCTGCTTTTTATATGAAATAAAGAAAAGCTGCTTACAAGTAGTCATCTACTTTCTTATCTTCTTGATAGAAGCGGAAATTTCCTGTTGCCAGCCTTTTTTTCGTATTCTCTTCAATGCGTTTATAGCATGGGGTACATAAATGAATATTTTTTCTGCGGTTACGTAACCTTTTCGCATGCAGTGAATCTTTGTCTATTTCTTCCACTTTATCACAAATGGTACATTTAACCTGCATGTTTCCACCTCAATTCGGTAAAAATAATGAAACAATACCTTTTATAAATATAGTATAGCATATTTTTTCATCCGAAATAAATTATCAAAGTTTGAAATCCTGAGAAGCGGGAATGATAAGATTAAAGATGAAAGAAATGTCTGATTGTTTGAAAGGATGATAGGATGAAAAAAAGATATGTTGTATCAGCGTTAGGTGCAGTAGGAGCAGGAGTCGCCGGAGTATTATTGTCCGATAGAAAAAAACGGAAAAAAGAAAACTCGGCCACTGAAACATTGCGGGTTTTTGAAAATGCAGGAAAACCTGATCAATTTGAAGAAGACGAATTGGACCAGCTTGAAAACGCTAAAATGGTTTCTGAAGGATCTCAATTTGGAGTACAATATTATAATGAAAAAAAGGATGAAATGAATCATCTGTCTCGGAAAAATGAAAATAAATAAAAAGGAGTCCGCTTGCTAATTTGTATGAAACATACGGCAAGCGGACTTTGTTGATAATTAATGAACATGAATTTCTTTAATAAATTTAATCGGATTATCTTTATTAGATCCGTCCTTATCGTAAAAATGAACTGGACCATCTTCAAAAAGCGGCTTGCCTTCCAATGAAAAAAGCAAATAGCCGTTTTTGGCATCTTCTAATGATATTTTTTCATTTTCACCACTGCTTTTAATAAATTCTATTTCCCGGGCGTCCTTTTTTGGTTCTGCGTTGTTCAGAAAATCATGTAATGGAATCACATAACTATTTTTTAAATATTCTTCTCCTTCCATCTTGGAGATGCTCCGATTTACCGGCGGCTTATGAAAAATGGATGTGCTTGTCTCTCCTTCTTCTTTTTCAATAAAAGCATGCTCCAGTTCCACTTTTCGATCATCGAAAATCCATACAGTCGGATCAAGCGTGATCGGATATCCTACGTTTCCTTTAATCATGACAATCATCTTATTTTATCCCCCTAAGTTCATTTCAATTATATACAAGTACTACAAGCTAATATACGGAAGCGCTTGCTTCTTAAATACAGTTTGCACATACTTCCAATTACAAGAATAGCAAAGTTCGAGATGACTTTCATCTATTTTATTTCGGTTGATAACGATAACATGTGTCAAAATCCATCTGTTATAAAAAAGAATAAGCAATGTAAATTTAACAGAATACTTAAGTTAAATTTGCATTTTTGCGCTTGGAGCGATAATATTATATAAAGAATGATAATATGCGGAGGGGATTATATTGATGCCTGATGTAACGATTAATCACCGTGAAAAAGCCCACGCTCTTTTGAAAGCTGATGCTGACAAGATACTTCGTTTAATCGAGGTTCAGATAGAAAATTTAACAATGCCTCAATGTCCTGTGTATGAGGACGTACTGGATACACAAATGTTTGGTTTATCCAGAGAAATTGATTTTGCCGTCCGTTTAGAACTGATTACGGAGCATGAAGGGCGAAATCTATTGGGGAACTTGGAGAAAAAGCTGAATATACTGCATGAAGCTTCACAAGATACTTTGTGATTATCACTGTCTATGACTGTTACAGTACAACATAAAACTTTGCCAATGTAAGGAGCGGCAAGGTTTTTTTAAAAGATAAGCAAGTACAACGATTATTGTTTGTTTATCCTTATGAAGGTGTAGTTGCATGTTTGAGCGCTAAGCCAAAAAAGGGGGTTCGGCTGACGGTCGAAACACACTGCGAAAATAGAGACTGTTCGTTCTTTATTTTTTAACAGAGGGGCTTGCGCTTTTTTCTTTTGGTATAAGCAGCAGAAGAAGAGGCTGTTTAGGGCTTGTTGAAACTTTTTAAAAAGAAAAAGCATCGGCAAAATAAACATAGCATCGTAACATATGTACAAAGTAAGTGAAGGAGAAAATGCAAGGTGAGAAAACGATAGCCTTGGACTTCGAATGAAATCTTTTAGAGCTCCCTATTGTTTTGTATATGTTAAAAAATGTATACTGACAAATGAGAGATAAAAATAACAGCTCTATAAACAAATATGATATACTGTTAAAAATCTCTTAAACTTACATAGTGACTAGGAGAAAAATATAATGTTAAAAAATTGGAAACACTTCGATTTCACATTGATGATTACACCAATTCTATTAGCTAGTTTTGGCATCGTGATGGTATATAGTGCAAGTATGGTGTTAGCTGTTGTAGAAGGATCAGACAGCAGCTTTTATCTTAACAGACAAATAATATTCTTTATTGTTGCCCTGATAGGATTTGTGATTACATCCTATTTGCCTTACCAAATCTACCAAAGGATAATGAAAATAATTATTATCACTTGTATTATCTTGCTTGTGGCTGTTCTTTTCTTTGGGGATACAGTTAATAATGCAAGGTCGTGGTTCCGGTTTGGTCCATTTAGTCTGCAGCCTGCTGAGGTTGCCAAGCTTGGTCTGATTATATATTTGTCTGCGATTTATTCAAAAAAGCAGGCTTATCTGGATCAATTCAGTAAAGGGGTATTGCCACCGCTTATTATCACAGCAGTGGTACTTGCATTAATTGTTGGCCAGCCGGATGTTGGAACAGCGGCCATTATTTTTTTAATGGCATGTTCGGTTATTTTTGCTTCTGGTATTAAATGGAGGCATTTATCTATTCTTGTTTTTGCCGGATTGCTTTTGCTGGCATTTGCTATTCCAAACATGGTAACAGAAGAAAGGCTTTCCCGTTTCACGGGTGCTTACCAGCCGTTTAATTCTCCGGATTTAAATGGGTACCAATTAATCCAATCCTATGTTGCGATTGGTGTTGGCGGTTTAACAGGAGAAGGGTTGGGTCAAAGCATTCAAAAGCTGGGCTTTCTGGTAGAAGGCCATACAGATTTTATTATGGCTATCATTGCAGAAGAACTCGGGTTTATAGGCGTGGCTATTGTTTTAGGATTATTAGCTGCGATTGTCTTTAGAGGACTTTATATTTCAAGAAAATGCCAGGACAGCTTTGGTTCATTGCTAGCACTTGGAATTTCATCAATGGTAGGCATTCAAACTTTTATTAATTTAGGCTCAATCAGCGGGATTCTGCCAATCACTGGCGTCCCTTTACCTTTTGTCAGTTATGGAGGATCTTCCTTGCTTTTCATGATGATAGCTGTGGGGATTCTTAATAATATAGCTATGCAAGTTAACCAGAAAGATAGTGAAAAGGAAGAACTGGCACCTAAAGCCGGCTTATTTCATAGAAAATCTATCAATTCGAACAGAGGTGGTAAAGCATGAGTGATTTGAAGCAAATGAACAAAGTATTAGTTGCAAACAGAGGCGAAATTGCGATACGTGTATTTCGGGCTTGTACCGAATTAAATATTCGCACGGTAGCTGTTTATTCCAAAGAAGATTCTTCTTCTTTTCACCGATTTAAAGCAGATGAAGCTTATTTAATCGGTGAAGGAAAAAAACCGATTGACGCATACTTAGATATTGAAGGAATCATCGCTTTAGCAAAAGAAGTGGACGTGGATGCCATCCACCCCGGGTATGGATTTCTTTCCGAGAACATTGAATTTGCAAAAAGATGTGAAGAAGAGGGCATTATTTTTATTGGCCCTACCAGCGAACATTTAAATATGTTTGGAGATAAAGTAAAAGCAAGAGAACAGGCACTAGCTGCAGAATTGCCAATTATACCGGGCAGTGACGGCCCTGTTTATTCTTTAGAAGAAGTAAAGGCTTTTGGAGAGAAACATGGCTATCCCATTATTATTAAGGCTTCACTTGGCGGCGGCGGAAGAGGAATGCGTGTTGTCCAGGATGCGGATGAAGTAGAGAATGCTTATGACCGCGCAAAATCGGAAGCAAAGGCTGCATTTGGTAATGATGAAATTTATGTAGAAAAATTAATCGAAAATCCGAAGCATATTGAAGTACAAATTATTGGCGATAAACAAGGGAATATTGTTCATTTATATGAAAGGGACTGTTCTGTTCAACGCCGGCACCAGAAGTTGATCGAAGTAGCTCCGAGTATTTCGTTGAATGAGGATTTACGAGAAGCGATTTGTCAGGCGGCTGTTGATCTGATGGAAAATGTCAATTATATCAACGCCGGTACGGTGGAGTTTCTTGTTACGGATAATGAATTTTATTTCATCGAAGTTAATCCGCGTGTGCAGGTAGAACATACCATCACAGAGATGATTACGGGAGTCGATATTGTTCAGACACAATTAAAAGTTGCTGATGGTTTTGGTCTGCATGATAAGGCAGTTGGTATTCCGGAACAGGATAAGATTACAACGCAAGGGTATGCGATCCAATCCCGTGTGACATCGGAAGACCCGTTAAATGATTTTATGCCTGATACCGGAAAGATTAATGCATACCGCAGCGGCGGCGGTTTTGGTGTCCGTTTGGATGCCGGCAATGCCTATCAGGGAGCAATTATTTCCCCTCACTACGATTCGTTATTGGTGAAGGTTTCTACATGGGCACTTGATTTTGAGCAAGCTACAATTAAAATGGTGCGAAATTTAAAAGAATTCCGTATCAGAGGAATTAAGACAAATATTCCATTTCTTGAGAACGTGATGTTACATGATCAATTTTTATCAGGAGCATATGATACGACGTTCGTTGATAAAACACCGGAGCTATTTATTTTCCCGGTACGACGTGACCGTGGAACAAAAATGCTGACGTATATTGCGAATACAACATTAAATGGTGTGGACGGGGCAGAAAAACAAGAAAAACCCGACTTTGATAACATCATTATTCCGGATACGCAAGATATAAACACACAACCTGGAACAAAACAAATTTTAGATGAACGTGGTCCGGAAGGGTTGGCAAAATGGCTCAAAGAGCAAAACAAGGTGATGCTGACAGATACAACATTCCGTGACGCACATCAATCATTGTTGGCTACTCGGGTTCGTACCAATGATTTATTGCATATTGCCGAGCCGACTGCAAAATTACTGCCTAATCTGTTTTCTGTAGAAATGTGGGGCGGGGCAACGTATGATGTAGCTTACCGTTTCTTAAAAGAAGATCCTTGGCAGAGACTGCTGCAACTAAGAAAACGTATGCCAAATGTCCTGTTCCAGATGTTGCTTCGTGCAAGTAATGCGGTTGGATATAAGAATTATTCAGATAATGTGATCGAATTATTTGTGAAGAAAAGTGCGGAAGCAGGCATCGATGTTTTCCGAATTTTCGACAGCCTGAACTGGGTGGAAGGAATGCAGGTAGCTATCGATAATGTCCGCAAAACCGATAAAATTGCAGAAGCGGCTATTTGTTATACCGGTGATATCTTAGATACAGGCAGACAAAAATATGATATTGATTACTATAAAAATATGGCAAAAGAATTAGAAACAGCCGGTGCACATATTTTAGGAATTAAAGATATGGCCGGATTGCTCAAGCCGGAAGCTGCTTATCAGCTGGTCAGCACATTAAAAGAAACAGTAGATATTCCGATTCATTTGCATACGCATGATACAAGCGGAAATGGTGTCTATGCTTATTCCAAAGCGATTGAAGCAGGCGTGGATGCGGTAGATGTTGCGGTCGGTTCAATGGCAGGAACAACGTCACAGCCGAGTGCGCAGTCTCTATACTATGCTTTAGATGGAACGGAGCAGCAGCCAGAGCTGAATGTTGAAAAGTTTGAAGAGATTGGGCAGTACTGGGAAGGCGTGCGCCAGTACTACAAAGATTTTGAAAGTGGTTTGAAGGCGCCGCATACGGAAATCTACCATCATGAAATGCCGGGCGGTCAGTACAGTAATCTGCAGCAGCAGGCAAAAGCTGTTGGGTTAGGTGATCGCTGGAACGAAGTAAAAGCGATGTTCCGTCGAGTGAATGATATGTTTGGAGATATTGTCAAAGTGACTCCATCTTCCAAAGTCGTGGGAGATATGGCACTCTTTATGGTGCAAAACGATTTAACAGAGGAAAGCCTTTATGAAAAAGGGGAGTCCATTGATTTTCCTGATTCTGTGATTGAATTTGCACAAGGATATATTGGACAGCCTTATCAAGGTTTCCCGGAAAAACTCCAGAAGCTGATTTTGAAAGATAAAGAACCGATTACCGTCAGACCAGGTGAATTATTGGAGGATGTCGATTTCGAGGCTATGCGTGATACGCTTTATAATGAGCTGAATCGTCCAGTCAGCAGTCATGATTTAATTTCAAATGCACTTTATCCAAAAGTATTCAAAGACTACGAAGACTTCTTGAATACGTATGGGGATATGTCTGTGTTAGATACGCCGACTTTCTTCTATGGTATGAAACTGGGTGAAGTCATTGAGGTAGAGATTGAAAAAGGGAAAACACTCATTGTCAAACTGGTTTCGATTTCTGAACCGAAAGAAGACGGGACACGAGTTGTTTATTTTGAACTAAATGGACAGACACGTGAAATTACGGTTCGTGATAACAGCATTGAGTCTGCTATTGCAGCCAATCCGAAAGCAGATAAATCGAATCCGAAACATGTAGGTGCGACAATGCCTGGAACCGTTCTTGAGATACATTGTGCAAAAGGGGATACGGTTAAAAAAGGACAGCATCTGATGACAAATGAAGCCATGAAGATGGAAACGTCTGTACAAGCTCCATTAGAAGGGGTTATCAAGGATATTCATGTTCAGGCAGGAAGCTCGATTGGTGTAAATGATTTATTAATTGAACTGGAATAAGGAAAGTAAAAGGAAGTCCTGTTTGAATATGCAGGACTTCCTTTTATTTGTAAATATTAAAATGTTCAAATTCTATTATTTCTCTCTTCTGCTGCTTCGGAAAGAGAGGTGGATAAAGTAACTCAGCATCCCAAAATAACAAGTTATAAATAGTGCATGAGCCAATGCAATGAATAAATTAAGCTGTGTAAGGACGATCAGTGAACCAGAGATAACCTGGAGTGTAATCAGCGCCAATGTAATCATCCAGCCCCATTTCATAACATGGTTATGACTGTATTTCTTTAGCATACGTATTGTCAAAAAGAGTGTCCATAAAAATAAGATTCCAGCGGCAAAACGATGTCCTGTCTGTACCCATTGGTTAAATGAATAGCTTGCAAGGGCAAAGGGCTCCGAATTGGAACAAAATGGCCAATCCGGGCAGTCCAGGATGGAATTCGTATGACGTACGAGCGCTCCGGTGTATACGACGCACATCGTGTAAATCGTTATCGCATAGATTTCAATTCGATGCGGCTTTTTAATATGGATATCTTCTGTATGTAATTTTTTATCAATTTCAAAGAATAATAGCATAAGTAAAAAGACGGCTGCAAAACAAATTAAAGATATCCCGAAATGTGTAGCCAATATAAAATCGGATTGTCCCCATACTACGGCTGCTGCACCGACCAGTGCCTGCAGCATAATAAAGAATAGGGCGGAAAAGCTTAAGAAAATAACTTCTTTGTGATGTCTGTACGCCCTCCAGGACAGGATGGCAAGTAAGAGTACCAATATACCAACTGCGCCGCTGACCATTCGATGACTTAGTTCAACAATCATTTCAAAATGAAGGTTGGCAGGAAGAAGTTCTCCTTCACACAGCGGCCAGCTGTCCCCGCATCCATCTGCTGAACCTGTTTTTGTAACAAGTGCTCCTCCTAAAAGAAGAGGAAGCATTCCAATGGTCGTTATCACAGATAGTATTTTTAGTTTTTTCAACATATCTATGTAACCTCGCTTTTATTTAATATCCCCCGTTCTTTAAGTTTATCAAAAAATATACGGGAAACGCTTTCCAATTTTGAACAAAATAGAACAACCGCTAAATCTGTACGATATAAAATGCCAATATTTATCGTACCATGTTTTAATAGAGTTTTCACCAGCAAATAAAAAAAGCTTGCATAATTTTATTTTGTTTGCTAGAAATATAGTATGGGCAAGTATGGGAAAGAACAGTTATGTTATTTATAGAAAGGTTCAGAATGTTTCTGAGATGGAGAGTGATGAAACGCCGTGGTGACTGTAAATTTCCAATAAGGCTGCGATTTTCAATGGACTGTTTCTCTTATTTTACTTCTTTTGGAACAAGCACGAATCAAAGAAAAGATACATAATTTATTTACTTTATCTATTTTTAGTAAACCCTTTCAATGAAATGTTCAAATTGTTGTAAAATAATATATAAAAGTTCATTAGATTGTCATAGAAATCCATGCTATAATGAGATGAAAACGGAATACATAAGAATCAAAAGCGTGTATTCTGTTTATTATTATGTCTTCCTACTGGTACAAAGGGGGGAAATTATGGATAAAGTAGATATGACTTATTCGGAGTTAATTGGAAACACCACTATCTCAACCAAAGAAAAAATAACTGTTTTTCTGTCAGAAGTGAAGGCGCTTGTAAAAATCGGAATTGTCAATTCAAATTTGATTACGGCAATTACAGGTTTTTTTGTCGCTATCGCTTTAACAAACGCCTCTTTTAGTGATCATTGGGGGACATTTCTTTTGATGATAATTGGAAGTGCTTTAGTAATTGCCGGCGGTTGTATTATCAATAACTGGTATGATGCAGATATTGATCCCAAGATGTCCAGAACAATGAAAAGACCAACTGTAACAGGATTCTTTTCATTACGGACAGTACTGACAATGGGCATGGTAATAAGTGCTCTCGGGATTGCAGTATTAATGTTTACCACTTGGTATGCAGCACTATTTGCTTTTATAGGCTGGTTTGGTTATGTCGTACTGTATACGATATGGTCAAAAAGAAGATACACATTAAACACAGCTATTGGAAGTTTATCCGGCGCGATGCCCCCTGTTATCGGCTGGGCAGCAGTCGATTCTTCTTTTCACGTGGTTCCGCTTATCATGTTTATGATTATGTTTATATGGCAAACACCGCATTTTCTTGCATTAGCAATGAAAAAGAAAGAAGAGTATAAGGCAGCCGGTGTACCGATGCTGCCGGTTGTAAGAGGTATGGGTATAACGAAAAGACAAATTGTTGTCTATATTGCTTGCCTTCTACCATTGCCGTTTTTGTTACTTCCTGCTTTGGGATTAACCTTTACGGTAGCAGCAACTATTTTAAATGTCGCGTGGCTGATTATAGGTTTTATAGGATTATTTACGGAAAAAGATATAAAGTGGGCTAATTTAGTATTTATATTTTCATTGAATTATTTAACAATTCTTTTTCCGTTAATGATTATTGTTACACTGCCGATATTTAATTAATGTTTGTTATTCCTTGAAATTTTAAATATAAAAGGAAAGAACAAGAAGAAAGAGAGGTATTCTTACATGAAAGGTTGGATGGGAAAAACAAAAGTATTATTCGTATTCACACTGTTGGCATTATTTCTTGCAGGTTGTGGAATCGAAAACTTGACTGCACTTGAACCTAAAGGGTATGGAGCAGAAAAATCCATGGATCTTATTCTTCTGACCACATTAATCATGGTTGGCGTATTTATTGTGGTTATGGTGATTTATGTGATTACACTCGTTCGTTTTCGCAGGAAAAAAGGACAGGAAAACCATATTCCTGAACAAGTGGAAGGGAATCATAAGCTGGAAGTAATATGGACAGTAATTCCAATCATATTGGTATTAATTATTGCTGTACCGACTGTTTTAACTACATTTAATCTGGCAGATGACTCCAGTGCAGACGAACTCACGAATGTCAATGTAAAAGGGAACCAATACTGGTGGCATTTTGAGTATCCGGGCGAGGAAATTCAAACAAGTCAAGACCTTTACATTCCTACTGGTGAGCGCGTTTATTTACATATGCTCTCTTCTGATGTTATCCATTCATTTTGGGTTCCATCAATTTCCGGGAAAATGGATGTTAACGCAGAGAATGTAAATACGATGTACATTGAAGCCTATGAAGAAGGGGTCTACTGGGGTAAGTGTGCTGAGTTATGCGGACCTTCGCATTCATTAATGGATTTTAAAGTGATTGCTGTATCACCTGAAGAGTATGACCAATGGGTAGAAGACATGCAAAACACGGATGCCGAAGCGGAACCTGAAACTGCTGATGCACAGGAAGGTCAGGAATTGTTTGAAGCTAATAATTGCATGAACTGCCATGCGATTGATTCTGCCGCTTCTGGTATTGAAGCTGGACCGGAGAACAATGGGCCAATCGGGCCGAACTTATCAAACTTTGGAGACCGTTCCAGAGTTGCCGGTGTACTGGAGCACGATAATGAAAATCTTGTGGACTGGATAATGGATCCTGAATCTATTAAGCCGGGGAACAAAATGACCGGTCAATATCCAGAACTCAGTCAAGAAGAAGCGGAAAGTATTGCGGATTATTTAATGCAATTACAACCTTCAGAGATTACACCTGAAAGCGCAGGAGAATAAAAAAAGAACGACTGTTACTAAGGGAGGTTTATAATTTGGGTATGACTAGTGCTCAAAAAAGAGGTTTCGGGGCTGTCTTATGGGATTGGCTGACGACTGTCGATCATAAAAAGATAGGTATTCTGTATCTTGCCGGAGGCGGGCTCTTTTTCCTGTTAGGCGGCCTTGAAGCTGTTATTATTCGTATTCAATTGATTTCACCAGAAAATAATTTTATCAGTGCTGGTCTATATAATGAAATGATTACCATGCACGGTACTACCATGATTTTTCTTGCGGCCATGCCAATATTATTAGGATTGATGAACTTTATTATGCCGCTGCAAATTGGAGCGCGTGACGTTGCGTTCCCGTTTCTGAACTCTTTAGGATTCTGGTTATTCTTTTTTGGAGGAGTTTTATTAAACCTTAGCTGGTTTACTGGCGCACCTGATGCCGGCTGGACCAATTATGCTCCTTTATCAATACAATCACCAGGTCATGGCATTGACTTTTACATTATGGGGCTGCAATTATCCGGGGCAGGAACATTAATGGGAGGTATTAACTTTATTGTTACGATTGTATTAATGCGTGCTCCCGGTATGACGTATATGAGAATGCCGTTATTTACATGGACCACGTTTGTAGCAAGTATCTTAATACTGTTTGCTTTCCCGGCATTAACGGTTGGATTATTCTTAATGATGTTTGACCGTATGTTTGGTTCAGCATTTTTTGATGCTGCATTAGGCGGGAATGCTGTTATTTGGCAGCATTTATTCTGGATATTTGGACATCCGGAAGTATATATTTTAATTTTACCGGTATTTGGTGTTTTTAGTGAGGTTTTTCCTACTTTCGCCAAAAAGCGTTTGTTTGGTTATACAGCGATGGTATTTGCAACTTTCTTGATTGCATTTCTAGGCTTTATGGTATGGGCTCACCATATGTTTACAGTAGGGCTGGGACCAGTTGCAAACTCTATCTTTGCAGTTGCTACAATGGCGATTGCTGTGCCAACAGGTATTAAAATATTTAACTGGCTGTTCACCCTTTGGGGAGGCAGTATCAAAATCAATACAGCTATGTTATGGTCATTAGCTTTTATTCCGTCATTTACTATTGGGGGAATGACTGGTGTTATGCTGGCTTCTGCTGTTGCCGACTATCAATATCATGACACGTACTTTGTTATCGGACACTTTCACTACGTAATTGTAGGGGGAACTGTTTTTGGTATATTAGCTGGTCTGCATTACTGGTGGCCAAAAATGTTTGGTAAGTATTTGCATGAAGGATTAGGTCAAATATCATTCTGGACATTCTTTGTCGGATTTCATTTAACATTCTTTATTCAGCATTTCTTAGGTTTAATGGGAATGCCGCGTCGTTACTGGGTATTTTTAGAAAACCAGGGGCTGGATACTGGTAACCTTATCAGTTCCATTGGTGCTTTCTTTATGTCATTTGGTGTAATTGTATTCTTGATTAATATTATTCACACAACAATCAAAGGCAAAAAAGCTCCTGCTGATGCTTGGGGAACTGGACGTACATTAGAATGGACAATTTCATCACCACCGGTTCACTATAACTTTAAACAATTACCGTTAGTTCGCGGACTGGATTCATTTTGGATTGAAAAAACGGAAGGAAATAAAAAAATGACTCCGGCAGAACCTACCGATGAAATTCATATGCCAAACGGGTCTATTCTTCCATTCATTATGACGATTGGTTTCTCGATTGCTTCCTATGGTTTTATTTATCAAACGGGTAATAAATACTGGTTAATAGCTGTGTACGGAGGAGTAGCGGTTGCGCTAATTTGTATGTTGATCCGTTCGTTAAAAGATGACCACGGGCATCATATCTCTAAAGAAGAACTAGAAAGGGTGGGTGATTAATATGAGTCATGATCATTCCATTGATCCAAAGGATATGCCAAAAGATCCTTCAAAGGCAACAACAGAAGGAAAACATAAATTTATGGGTTTATGGATATTCCTTGGTGGAGAGACGGTTCTTTTTGCCTGCCTGTTTGGTACGTACCTCGCATTGAAAGATTCTGCTGCGGGCGGACCAACAACACAGGAATTATACGGACTTGGTTTAGTATTTTTAATGACTGTTTTGCTTTTAACAAGTTCTTTAACTAGTGTGTATGCAATTTATCATATGAAGAATAATGACTTTAAAAAGATGCAACTATGGATGGGAATTACCGCGTTACTTGGTCTTGCTTTCCTTGCATGTGAGATTTATGAGTTTGCGCATTATATTCATGATTATGAGTTTACGTTTCGCTCTTCTGCATTCGGTTCAGCATTTTATGCTTTGGTTGGCTTCCACGGAGGGCACGTTGCATTCGGTTTATCCTGGATTATTACGTTAATGGTACGTAATGCGAAGAGAGGGTTGAGCCTGTATAATGCTCCAAAATTCAATACATTTGCGCTATATTGGCACTTTATCGATGTAGTGTGGGTATTCATCTTTACAGTTGTTTATTTGATGGGGATGGTGAGTTAATTTATGACAGATGAAATGAGTACAAGAAAGATTAATTCGTTCCAGAAGCAAAAGAATAAACAAGAAATGCAAAAAATGGTTGTCAGTTTTGCGTTAATGATATTTTTTACATTAGTCGCATTTGCTCTTGTTATGTTTGAGGTACCATCCACTTATGTGATTCCAATATTGTTACTTCTTGCTTTTGTGCAGGTAGGCTTTCAGTTTTTCTACTTTATGCACTTGAAAGATAAAGGACATGAGGTACCTTCACAAATTATCTACGGCGGTATTTTCATTACAGTCATGATTGCATTGACGTTTACTATTATTACTTGGTGGTAAGTAAAGCAAATTGAAAATAATCATTTGAAATAAAAACACTATGATGGTTTACGTTTTAATCATCATAGTGTTTTTACTATATAAAATGTAAAATCTTCAATGCAACTTATACATAGAAAAATAGATAGGAAAAATAAAGAGATGTTTTAAAATCGTCACAATCCTCCTAGAGAATTCTTGTCCAATTTAAGGTATAATAGACAAAGCAGACGAAACTGGAGATGATTTGCTATGTGGTTGGATATACAAATATTCGGTTTTCGGGCGTTGTGGAGTCCGTACTTTATGCTATTTATTGCTCTCATCATGTTGGTTTACTTTCTTATAACAGGGCCATATCGGCATAAATTTGGTAATCATGATAAAGTATCAGTGAAGCAGCAAGTATTTTTTTATACGGCAATGATATGTTTATATTTTGTAAAAGGTTCGCCAATTGATTTACTTTCACACATAACACTAACTGCTCACATGATTCAAATGGCAATTTATTTACTCATTGTACCAATATTGATTATCAAAGGGATTCCAGCCTGGTTATGGAGAATAGCAATTGATCGTCCTGTTATCAGACCAATTGTCAAAATAGGTACAAAGCCTTTAATCTCCCTATTAATATTTAATGGTTTATTTTCGGTTTATCATATACCTGTTTTCTTTGAGTTTGCAAAGTCTTCGCCGGTCATTCATTCGGTGATTCATGGTTTATTATTAGTTGGAGCTTTTCTAATGATTTTTCCATTGCTGTCTCCTTTAAAGGAATTTGACCATATGCAGCCTCTGTTAAAAATAGGATATATTTTTGCAAACAGTGTATTAATCACGCCGGCATGTGCGCTCATCATTTTTGCTTCTGAGCCTCTTTATGCAACGTATACACAAGGAGGATCCTGGATGCAGGCGATGAGCCTGTGTGTACCGCCAGATGTGTTACAAGGGCTTGCTCCCGGTTTAACAGGGCCGGAAATGTTTACGCCGCTCAGTACACTCACTGACCAGCAGCTTGGCGGTATTATCATGAAGATTATTCAGGAAATCACCTATGGAGGGATTTTGGCAACTGTTATCTTTTCTTGGGTTAGAAAAGAAAAGAATACCATCGATCCGCTGCCGCCAAAAACGGCAGAATCACAATGAAGAGAAAGTTTTAGAAGGGAAGCTGGAATAAAGGAATAGAAGGCGGTAACGCCCGGAGTCGGGGAGCAAATCTTCTATAGGTTTTGATACGGTTCCGGTGAATATCCATATAAGGGCATGAAAGCGAACCTTTATATGATTTGCACGGACAGGGCTTCTTTACTTTTTCCTGATACCTTTTGGACGTATATTTAGAAATACTGGAGGATAACGAAATGCATGTATTACCAACAATCAGCACATTTTTTATAGCTTTGAGCGCTATACTCGTGGCAATAGGCTGGATTTTAATCGTAAATAATAAGAGAAAAGAACATAAAGTTGTGATGATATCAGCAGCTATCAGCGCACTGCTATTCTTTATTATTTATGTATCACGTACCGTCTTTATCGGAAATACAAGCTTTGGCGGACCTGAAAATATACAGACGTATTTTACTATTTTCTTGGTTTTCCATATTATCTTGGCTACTGTCGGAGCGGTGTTCGGGATTGTAACGCTTGTATTGGCATTTAAGAGAAATATTAAAAAACATCGTAAAATAGGTCCTGTAACAAGTATTATTTGGTTTTTCAGTGCGATTACGGGGGTTATGGTTTATATTTTTCTATACGTATTATACGATCCGGGCGAAACGACCAGCATGATAAAAGCCATTTTAGGTTTTTAACCGGAAGTTTATATTAGTAACATATTGTACGAAATTTAAAGGATACCGTGTTTCATTCGGAAACATGTATCCTTTTTCATTTATACTCGGCAACTATAAGCTATTAGCACTCTACAAAACTGTCTTCAGGAATATGAAAAGAGATCACAAATTTCAAAATAAGTATGTGATCTCTTTTTAATGTGTCATCATTTATTTTTTATAATATTGTAACTCATCACTAAGTTTTGCAAGTAACGTATGCGCTCTTTCTATAACGCTTTCAGGAAAGTTCTCTTCTTCCCCATATTCCACACCATGCGGGTAATAATGTTTACCGAGTAAAGGTGTCTTTAATTGAATAACGGCATTGCGTTTATCTACGTCCCCTTCGATAGCGTATCCTTGTACCCGGATATAGTATGTAATGTTTTCTTCGTTGGAACCAATTTTGTAATCATAAGTAACACGTTCATAGTCCCATTGACCTGCCCGGATAAATGCAAGATTTGCTGTTACATGGTCCAGTACCTGTACATCAATAATTGTGTCTTCTATCCCTGTGTTTTCAAATCTCATTACGTCTTCACCCCATCTATAATATTCTGCTTAATGTAAGGATAATACGAAATGATAATAGATGCAATAGAAACCATGGACGTGAGCAAAGAAAGGGTATAATATTATGAATAAAAGGGTATAGAACAGATAAATAGATTATAAGTTGAAATTCAAAAAAGTCCGCAAAGGATACGCTGCAAATTATTTCGTTGATAAGCTCTTTCACGGTGTCTCGATTAATGAGATAATGTTGCCGGAACTTCGATTACTTGCGAGGCGAAAATCATTGGTACTTTTTTGAATCGACACTATGAATAATCTATGCGTTTGCTGGATGGGGGTTCCAATCATGAAGATATTTCGTAATTTTATGATAATCATGATTATTGCACTCCTTGTATTTATTGTTATTAACCAGATGAGTTCATCACCGGAAGAAGTTGTAAGAGAAGCAAAGCCCCATTTCGATGAAGAGGAAGAAACGATTGAATCAAAGGGAACGGTAGCTGAACTTCCTCAGATGAATTTAGAAGGCGACTTATATCAATGGATCGGAAAGACGTCAACAGAACTTACTGAAGAGCTGGGAGAACCGGACAGAATTGATGTTAGTGCATATAATTATGAATGGTATGTATATAATAATTCAGAAACTCAATATGGTCAGTTTGCTGTTTTAGATGATGAGATTATATCTGTTTATGCCATTGGTGAAGATTTGGAGACTGCACCAATTGATTCCGGAGAAGATTACACGGAAGTAGCTGATACATTTCCTTTTTCAAATGAGGTAACCTATTCAAAGGGAGACGCTTCTTTTACTTTCCGGTTGAATGAGGAAGACCTTCAGACGAGGCCATTAGTCAAAATCAGTGACACAATGTTTATCCAATTCTATTTTGACACGATAACAGAGACATTATCTTCTATGAGAATTACTACTGGTGATGCGCTTTTATCGCAAAGACCCTATGAAATTGAATACCGTGGAGAGCTGCCTGAACAGCCTGCATTTAGTGAAGAAGAGTGGAGGGACATTCAGGAAGGGATGGAGCAGCAAATTTTTGATATCTCTAATATCATGCGTGACCAACATGATCTCCCTCAACTAGAATGGGATGATCAAGTAAGTCTGGTGGCATATGATCATAGTAAAGATATGTATGAAAATGATTATTTCTCCCATGATAGTTTGGATGGCGATGGTTTAAAAGAACGGTTGGAGGAAAGACAGGTTGCTTATGTCGCTGCTGGAGAAAATATCGCAGCACAGTATCCGGATGCCCCTGCTGCTATGGAGGGCTGGCTAAATAGTGAAAGCCACAGGGAAGCCTTATTAAGCGATGAATATAGTTACCTTGGTGTCGGCGTATATCGCTTTTATTATACACAAAACTTTTTGGGTAAGCCATTTTAACATACGTATTATTTATGGGTAGAGAGAAGCCATGGTTCATGGCTTCTTTTTTTACACGTTAGGAAAGTATAAAATTTTAACGCAGAAGAATTTCGACGTAGTAAAAATTTTTAGGTACCAAGTATAAGTGCAACTAAGGCATTCGCCGAAAGGCTTGCACTCAAGAGCATAAGGGATTCTAAGAAAGCAAAACACGCTTTCAAGGCTCCCTTTAACGAATGCCAAATTTTCTTTATAAGGCATTGACACATTATTAAGCAATTCACATAGATTATTATAGGCAGTTTTAAAGCAGATGTGGCAGGCTCAAGTGTTAAAAAGCAGGAAAGTCTTTGTTGTATATACATGAGAGTGCTCAATATAGTATATGTTTAGTGTGAAAAAAGGACGGTGAGAAAAATGAGTCAATTGCATCCCAGTGTTGAAGCATTCAAATCCTTTGTCAATCGCCATCCTAAGTTATTGGAAGAAATCAGAAAAAGTGGCAAAGGGTGGCAGGAATTTTATGAAAAATGGGCGATTTTAGACGAAGATGATCCGTTTTGGAATGCATATAAAGTCGAAGAATCATCCGGAGATGCGAAACCAAAGAGCCAGGAAAACAAAAAAGATAAGAAAACAGACCATTCCGATCTTATCAAACAGATTGTGGACTATACACAAAATCTGGACACAGAAAAGGTACAAGGACAAATTGAACAATTAAGCAATGCAATCGGTGTTGTGCAGGAGATAATTGGTGATATGAAAAAGCCTTCCGCTAAGAATACATCTCAGGCTCCTTTTTCATTAAGAAAAGATTAGAGGGGATAAAATGGATAATGACATTATTGTTTATCTCAAAAAAAATCCGGAACTGGCCGAATTTGTCCGGTATCATCCCGTTTGGTACCGTTATTTAATGCGTGACCCAAGCCGGCTTACAGAACTGAAAAAAGAAGCAAAAAAATTTTATGGAAAAACATTTCCGCAAAAAGTAAATAACTTCTCAAATCAATTACAAATGGTAAGAATGTTTGCGGAAATGGCTAAATCGATGAAGGATTAAAAAGAATTGTTTTTCAGGAGCCTGACAAAGCAATGGAGTTATTTCTTTTTTAAAAGTCACCTCTATTTTCTTTCGAATTATAAAATGGTATGATGAAAAGGATAACTATTAAGATTTAATCATGGAATAATATCTATTTTAATAGTTAATGGCATAAAACTTACTAAGAGATATTCTCTCTTGTTTACATTTTATTAATTTATTCGTGGAGGTGCGGGAATGATTGCTACGATGGAGTATGTAGATATATTAGATGAATCGGAGCTTCTCGGGAAGATGGTTTTACAATCGGATGTCATGAAGCAGTATCAATCAGCGAAACAGGCATTGGATGAAGACAAGGAAGCGCAGCATCTGATTCGAACATTTGCAGATGTCAAAGAACATTATGAAGATGTGCAGCGGTTCGGCAGATATCATCCGGACTATTATGATATTATGAAACAAGTCCGTTCCAAAAAGCGGGATATGGATTTACATGATAAGGTGGCAGCTTTTAAAGTTGCTGAAAGAAATCTGCAAAATCTTTTGGATGAGATTAGTCAGTTTGTTGCAGAGAGTGTCAGTGGACAGATTAAAGCACCAAAAGATGGTGCGGCACTAACAGATAGCGGCTGCGGCTGCGGTAGTGGCGGCGCTTGCGGCTGTGCATCGTAAAGTAAAACATAAGCAGGAAGCTTAAAAATAAGCGACCTGCTTTATACATAATACAGATAAGAAGGAGGATGGCAGTATGGTAGAAAGACAAGGCATCGTTGTCTGGTTTCAGCACATGAAAAATGTCAGACAGTTAAAAAAACACGGGCATCTTATTCATGTATCTAAAAAACATCGTTATGCGGTTATTTATGTGAATCGGGAAGATATCGATGTGATGGAGAAAAAATTTAATCAATTTTCGTTTGTTTCTAAAGTAGAACGATCTCAGAAGCCATTTATTCCGACAAATTATGAAAATGCCATACCGGACAAAGCGAAACAATACGATTATAAAATGGGGATTTAGTTAGTGTTATAATAAGGGATAAAAAAGAAAAAACCTGCAGTCAAAATTACTGCAGGTCCTTTTATTTTAAAAATAAAAGGCTAAAGGGAGAGGAGAAACCGGATGAAGAGCTTATGGGGAAGGATAAGCCTTCTTCCGTTTCAACTAAATCATATTTAGCTGAATCATTATGATATTATGGACAAAGAAAAGAAATAATATACATCACGAATAAAAATTATTTGCTAAACGTGAGAATCGTGGTAGACTATTGACGAGCAAGAGAAGCTGAGGTGATTCAGAAGTGCGTGTAATAGCAGGGATACATAAAGGAAGAGCATTAAAAAGTGCAGCTGGCGAAACGACAAGGCCAACTTCTGATAAAGTAAAAGAAGCTGTATTTCAAATAATCGGTCCATTCTTCTCAGGTGGGACAGCATTGGATTTGTTTGCCGGAAGCGGATCACTCGGGATAGAAGCATTAAGCAGAGAGATGTCAAAGGTCATTTTTATAGACAAGCATCCGAAAGCAATCCAGACGATAAAAGAGAATTTGAAAACGCTCCAATTAGAACAGAAGGCAGAGGTCTATCGAAATGACGCAGAGCGTGCGTTAAAAGCCATCGCCAAACGGGAATTACAATTTGATTTAGTACTTTTAGATCCACCGTATAAAAGTCAAGATTATATGAAAATACTTGATTATCTTCTCGATAATCACATGCTTCAAAAAAATGCGATTGTGTATTGTGAGCATGATAAGTCAAATCTGTTGCCTGATGAGTATAAATCGTTAAAAGCAATTAAACAGGCAGATTACGGCGGCTTGGTTCAAGTGACGATTTACCAAACAGACGAAAGTGAGGAAGCATAAATGATGCGGAAATTAGCAATATGCCCAGGAAGTTTTGATCCGGTTACAAATGGACATTTGGACATTATCAGACGCGGTGCTAAAGTGTTTGAAGAGATTGTAGTCACTGTGTTTAATAATCAATCTAAATCCCCGCTCTTTACGGTGGAAGAAAGAAAACAATTGTTGGAAGAAACATTAAAAGATTTACCAAATGTGCGGGTTGATTCGTCAAGTGGATTACTCATGGATTATGCAAGAGAAGTAGGAGCTACTGCTGTCATTAGAGGACTGCGTGCAGTCAGTGACTTTGAATATGAAATGCAGATTACTTCAATGAACCGGAAGTTAAATGAAGATGTGGAAACCTTATTTATGATGACAAACACAAAATACTCTTTTTTAAGTTCGAGCATGGTCAAAGAAGCTGCTAAATACCAGGGAAATATCAGCGGACTTGTCCCCGAATTGGTGGAAGAAGCGCTTCAGAAGAAATATAATGCATTTTAAAATACCGGATGATATCTATTATTGTCTTTGAAGAAAAAGAGAGTCAGGTTGACAACCGGCTCTCTTTTCTGGTTTCAAAGAAAATTATTCTTTTTTACTATGATGGATAATGATATAAATAGCTGCTGCTAAACTGATAATTGTTATGGCTGGTCCAATCGTTTGCAAAAAGTAGTATATATGCATCCAAATAGAGGGGTCCTGCACCGTGGCAGCAGGAATTTCATTCGAATGAATCACAATTCGATCGAGATACAGCGGTTTGTATAAAATAAGTGTCAGTCCAACAGCAAATGTTCCATGTAAAAGACGGGCAAAGAAATACGGGTGGAAACGGATATCGGTTTTTGCTAAAATACTTGCAATTTGAGCCTGGATGGATAATCCGTTAAAGCCCAGGATAAAACTAATTAACATTGCTTTTTGCAACAGAGAATCGGTCGTTACTTGTGAAATTAAGTTCGATCCCACGGTGATTTCAAATAAACCGGAGATAAATGGAAGTCCTAATTCTTTTGGCAGTTCAAATATTGGAAGAATCGGTTCAATAAATGCTGCAAAAAACGGTGTAATGTCCATCAGGAAGAGCAGTTTAATAAGAACGGAAAATAAAATGATAAATCCGCCGACCATGACAAGTGTTTGAATCGAATTTAATACAGCATCTCCCAATATCTCCCCAAATGGGCGTGTATTTCTCAAACGGTTTCGGTGCATCTCCTGAAATGCTTTTTTCAGTGAAAAGGGAGCCCTTTTTTTCTTAGTGATATGCTTCTCCTGTTTCCTTCCATGAAAACGCATAACGATTCCGACAAGGGTGTTTGCACCATAATGACATACAGCTAATAGTAAGCCCAATTTTATATTATAAAAAAAGCCGGCGGAAATGGCTCCAAATATAAAAAGCGGGCTGGAATTATTTGTGAAAGATACTAATCTTTCCGCTTCTATTTGTGTTACTTGCTTTTCTTCACGAAGCCTCGCTGCTATTTTTGCCCCTGTTGGGTAACCGCTGGCCATTCCCATAATCCAGCCAAAGCTCCCGGCACCGGGGATATTAAATAACGGCCGCATAATTGGTTCAAATAGAATACCAAGAAATTTTACGACACCGAAAGCTAATAATAGCTCAGCAGTTATAAAAAATGGCAGTAAAGAGGGAAAGACAACCTCCCACCACATATTTAACCCGCGGATAGCTGCTTCCAATGCCTGATCTGGAAATCGTATTAAACTGAAGAATAAGAAAATAGATATCCCGGCATAGCCAAGTGTTTTTAGCTTTTGTTTCAATCTGATATCCCCCTACTAATGCTTATTCAAAAAAATACTGCTTGCTTTTTATCCGGAAATGAAAGTGTCATTCCTCTTTTTTGGCTTCATGCCATGAAGTGTCTATTCTGTACAATTATGGCGGGAAGTAGTAGAATAATGCTAGCTTGTCCGATGTGTTAACGTAATAATAAAGTGACGATATTGGACGTTTACCAATGCTGTATAAGAAAAACAAGTGTTTAAAATCTCAGGGACTCCCAAGAAGGCAATAACCTGCCTGATTGAAAATGGTACCGATTCTTAAACAGTTTCTCTATATGATATATACGCGAATACCATCTAAAAATATGCCATAGATATATATTTAGTAAGTGTGCCAGGAAGGGGAATCAAGAGCATTGCGATTAACGAAAAAAAGAATTATAGGTTTATTAGCTGTTGTAGTAATCGTTTATTTATTGGGTGTCTATCAATTGCCGTATTATATTCAAAAACCGGGAGGAGCCGATGCATTAGATCCTATTGTAGAAGTAGACGGCGGCTACCCTAGTGAAGGGGAAATGCATTTGGTGACAATAAGCGGTATGCAGGCAACCCCTATTTTATATGCTGCTGCTCTCGTTTTGCCGCATCAGGAGATTCTTCCTTTAGATCAGGTTTTCCCGGAAGGAATGTCCCAGGAAGACTATATGGAAGCACAGCTCCAAGTGATGGAAAGCTCTCAGGAAGCGGCCACTGTCGTTGCTTATGAAGCAGCGGATAAAGAGATAGATATTGATTTTAAAGGTGTCTATGTGGTTGCTGCAGTGGATGGGCTTCCAGCAGAGGGGAAATTAGAGAGTGGAGACCGTATCATCGGAATTGATGATGCAGAAGTGAATGAATCTCAGGATTTGCTTGATTATATTGATGGAAAAGAGTCTGGGGATACAGTAACAGTCGTTTATGAAAGAGACGATGAAGAACATACTGTAGATTTGGATTTAGCACCGCTGGATGATGAAGAGAGCCGTGTAGGTGTTGGTATAAATCTTGTGACAGATCGTGAAGTAACGGTTCAGCCGGAAACACGATTTTCAAGTGGCAATATCGGTGGCCCGAGTGCAGGCCTGATGTTTTCATTGGAAATCTATGATCAGTTAACGGAAGATGATTTAACCGGCGGCAAACAAATCGGCGGTACTGGTGAAATTGATTATGAAGGAAATATCCATCGAATTGGCGGAATAGATAAGAAAGTCGTTGCTTCTGATAAAGAAGATGTGGATATTTTCTTTGCACCTAATGAGGGCGGACAGGAAGATTCGAATTATGAAGTAGCAGCAGAAACTGCAGAAAGTATCGGAACAGATATGGAGATTGTTCCAGTGGATGATTTTCAAGATGCAGTGGACTATTTAGAAAGTGCTGCGAATGAATAAGAACCAATAAAGAGGATTTCCGTGCAATAAAGAGCACGGAAATCCTCTTTTTATAACCATACGATGTATGATTCCGCTTATTTTACAATAATCGGGGAAGTCAGTTCCTGTAAAAAGAAATTTCTTTGTTTTTCAGCAGCTAAAATGCTGTAATATGCTTTGGCGGCCCGTTCTTCTATTTGCAGAAACGGATGTTTCATCTGATTCATTTTTGTAATAAATGGGAAGTCAGTTTGCTTTTTCTGTTGATTTAAATAAGCCTGACCGGTTTTGTTCATGGCAAGTATCCGTACGTACCCGGTATCATGCTCTAATATTTTTTCTTCTTTTCTGGTATGAGTTAAAATATGAACGAATATCCGCTGGAGCCTTGTCCAAGTGTAACGCTTTGTTTTCAAGGCATGCATCCATTCTTGAAAGGATGAAGCTTCCTCAACAGTGCGTTTCATTCGATGCTCCAATCCTTCTACAACCCCTTCTATTTGCTCTAATTCTGCAGAAGTCATGGTTTGTACACGATATTTCAGGAAGGGAAAATATAATTCCCACTCATGCCATTGTCCGGCTTCCTGTTTATAGGTTGTCAATAGCTGTAATGTTTCAGCAGGCATGCTGTCAGCAGCTGTTGCAGACGTATTCACCAGCACTTCTTTACGGATACTGGTGGCACTGGCGATCTTTCCTGTAATGACAGTGTCATGATAATTGTTCTGTATTCGTTTGATAGTAATCGGCTGGATTGGATAATGTGCATCTTTTATTGCTCGGACATAACCTAAACCTAATATATTATTCGGTTGGGACACATCAAGTATTTCAGATAAACCGAAAATATGCTGGTAAGCTTTTGTTGCTGCGTCCGGATAGGAAAATCCTTGATTTAAATACATTTTCAAATTTGATTCGTAGGTAGGACGATGCTCTTTCTGCAGCTGATAAGCATCTGTAAAAGCAGCAATATTGCCGGATTCGCTGCCGAAACAGACCGCGTTAACTCCGGCGTGGTAGAGCGTTTCGATTGCTCCTTTGGCAAAATAATCACTATGTTGCACAGCATACGCATATGGTAACTCAACTACTAAATCAACGCCTCCAAGGATGGCCGCTTTAGCACGATGATATTTGTCCATGATTGCCGGTTCACCGCGTTGCAAAAAATTTCCGCTCATAACCGCAATCATACAAGCAGCACCTGTCTCTTCTCTGGCTTTTTTTAAATGATATTGATGTCCATAATGGAAGGGATTATATTCAACCACTAAACCGCAAGCTTCCATACACTCACCTCTATTTTTTAAGTAGTTCTATTTTAACATATTCAGGGAGCTGTTTGAGAAAAATAGAAATAACATGACAAAAAGCCAAATTACCGTTAAAATGATTCTAAATGCTGTATTGTATACCCTATATCAGGAATACTGTTTCTGTAAAGAAAATATGGCAGTTGCGGGACCACAGACGCAGACAGAATATGAACCGTACTTCAACCTGTGGCGAAAAAGAAAATATATTGACAAATGCCGTATTTTCTTTTATCATTTATCTTGTTGCCTAGAGGTGATTTTAATGAAATTGACTATTAATCAGATTAAAAAAGGTTCCGTAAATGAGCCGTATTTCTTTGATGATCATGCAGATGTGTCCGAACTGGAAACGATGAATAATGATATACGTAAAATTTCTCCGGTACATGTAAACGGACAAGTGACGGTTCATGGTGAGGAGTTTTATGTGAACATGCGCATAAAGGGAGAGATGATACTTCCATGTGCCCGCACATTGGTGGATGTTCCTTATTCGTTTGACATAGATGCAAACGAGGTTTTTTCTGCTTCTGCTTATTATGGGAAAGAAGAAGAGGAACAAGAAATTCATCCCATTCAGGGAGAAGTTCTTGACTTAATCCCATTTATCAAGGAAAATATACTATTGGAAATTCCGTACCGCGTTTTTGCCGACAATGTGGATCATGTTGATTCGGAGGAGGCAGCCCCTTCTAGCGGGAAGGATTGGGAATTTGTATCTGAAACGAAGGAAGACAAGAATATCGATCCGAGATTAAAAAAATTGGAGTCTTTCCTTAATAATAATCAGGAAGAAAAATAAGAATCTGATTCAAGTTTTACTTTCATTTTGAAGGAGGTGTAAGTCATGGCAGTACCTAAAAGAAGAACTTCCAAAAAAGTAAAAAACCAACGCCGTACGCATAAAAAATTACACGTACCTGGCATGGTAGAATGCTCTAACTGTGGCGAATTAACAAAACCTCATCGTGTTTGCAAATCTTGCGGACATTATGACGGAAAAGAAGTTGTGAGTAACTAATTCTAATTAACGAAAACAGATCATATCACATGGTCTGTTTTTTTCGTTTCACAGAATTGTTTACTTGGGGATGCTTGTCTTTAAAGAACAGTCCAATCCAATTACAGCATTTTTCACTTTTATTTTGCCAATTTACTATAAAACGATTCTAGCATACCTATTTTTTGCATACATTGATAGCAAACCCTAATAGGAGGTATGTTATGAACGATACACGACAGGATGCATGGACAGAAGAAGAAGACAGACTACTAGCTGATACAGTACTCAAGTGTATACAGGAAGGAAGAACACAATTGGAAGCCTTTAAAGAAGTTGCTGAAAAATTATCCAGAACTTCAGCAGCGTGCGGGTTTCGCTGGAATGCTAAAATAAGAAAACAATGCCAGGAACAAGTGCAAGCTGCAAAAGAAAAAAGAAAAGCTGGATTAAAGCAGCGCATTACTTATCCGGCTATAGAAGCGCCATCGATTCAATCTATTGATACAGCTATTCAGCTGCTAGAAAAAATGCGGAAGGATATACCGCAGCAGGAAGGTTTTGTGAAGCGGGAAGAATTAGATAAAGCATTGCAGGAAAATAAAGATTTAAAAAACAAAATTGCAACATATGAAACGGTATGGGGAGAAATAAATCAACTGTTGAATACCATTTCAAAGTAATTATATTTATTTATTCGAATACGTAAAAAAAGACAGGAAGCTTATTGCTTCGTGTCTTTTTCATTGACTCCTTCAGGCAGCCATAGTAATGGATTTTCACCTAAATCACGTTCCATTTCATAATGTGGTTTAACGAATCCCATCTTCTCCCAAAAATCATGAGAATTAATTCTTGGATTTGTCTTAATAGGCAAACCAAAACTTTTTGCGAAATCTACAAGTGCTTTTCCGTACCCTCTTCCCTGATAATCAGGAATGACCTCCAGTTTCCACAGTGTCAGATATTCTTGTGGAGGTTCGAAATAAAAATCATATTCCTTACGTATTTCATAAAGACTCATTCGTGCTATTAAATTATCTCCAATATAAATTCCGTAAAAAGGAGATGTGCTATTATTCTCAATAATTTTATTCTCTAAATCTTCCATCATCGTTAATTCCTGGTTTCCGTATTCGCGAAAACGCTTAAATTTTTCCAGTGTTTTAAAATTAATCAACAAATTTTCTATCTTTACATTTCCCATATTACCCCTCCTGAATAAAGTATCACTACATTCATAAAGTTGAATGTAGATTTCCTTCCCTGACTAAATTATAATACATAAGAGACAAATTTTAAATTAATTCTATTAGATTTGTCGAAATAAATCAGACAGGTTGACGTAACCTGATGAAAATAATTTGTTTTCAGGCAGGGGGAAAAGAATGCGAGATTATATTTATTATACCTTGGCACTTTTTATTGCATTTCCATTTATCGTTACTTTTTTAGTTTATTGGATAACAAAACTGAGCAAAAAACATACGTGGAAAGCTGTACATAATGCTGTTCAATGGTCTGCGATCTTTTTTATTTTAGGTACTGGAGTTTTATTGCAGCTTTTGTTTGATCGGAATTTTTTCGGTTGGATTATTCTTTTATTCTTGATAAGCCTGACAGGTATTTTAATTCAGCAATATCGGACACAGCAGGATATCGAGTTGTCCAAAGCAATTAAAATTGTTTGGAGAAGCGCATTTTTACTATTTGCTTCTGTATATCTGATTTTAAGTGTTATTTATATTATTTTAGAAATTTTAACCTGAAAAAATCAATTCATTTTCCCGGAGAGAGCAATTTAGTTTGATTCTTGCTGTTTTTTCTGTACAATACGGAATGAATCCAAATCGACGTAAGGGGAAAATGATATGCAGATAAATTCATTAACTTTACCTGCTGCCAACAGATTGGTAGCTGATTATAAAAATGAAGAAACGAATATAACAGATATGTTTGACTACCATCCGTATAAAGATTTTTATAAACGCGTACAAGATGTGACGGAACGAGATTTTAACAGGTCTTCCTTAACGGATGTATTACATACATTAAATAAAGAATGGGGAGCACCAGAAGAAACACTAAAACAAATTGAACGCTTAAATGATGAGCAGAGTACGGTTGTGATTGGCGGTCAGCAAGCCGGGTTGTTGACAGGTCCAATCTATACGATAAATAAAATTATATCCATCCTTGAGCTGGCTAAGCAGCAGGAAAAGGCGTTGGAAAAACCGGTTATTCCAGTGTTCTGGATTGCCGGTGAAGATCATGATTTTGAGGAAGTGAATCATATTTACTGTCCCACAGGGGACAAAGATTTTCAAAAACGCAAGCTCAAAACCAAGAATATAGATGCTGGTAAAAAAGCTGTTTCCGAATTGGAAATGAACAAAAAAGAGCTGTCCGAATGGGTGGAATCGGTTTTTGAAACGTTGCCGGAGACGGCGCATACAAAAGATATTTACGCATTAATTCAAGAAGTTCAGGATCAAGCTTCTAATTTTATTGATTTTTTTGCACGTCTTATTTTTGCATTGTTTCCAACCCAAGGGATTGTGCTGGTAGATTCCGGGAATGCTGCATTCCGCAAACTGGAGACAGGTTGTTTTCTGGAGATGATTCAAAAGCGGCCGCAAATTAGTGCAGCTGTTGCTGATACCTTGAATAAATTAGAAACAATGGACTACCCGCTCGCAATAGAAGCTGATATGTCAGATGGGAATTTATTTTACCATGATGAGATGCAAGGCAGAATTTTGTTGAAAGTAGATGAGAGCGGGAATTGGATTGGGAAACAACAGGAGATTTCGTTCACAGAGAAGGAACTGCAGGATGTCGCCAGCAATGAACCGTGGAAATTAAGTAATAACGTGGTAACAAGACCAATGATGCAAGAGTATATGTTTCCTACGCTGGCCTTTATAGCCGGACCTGGTGAGATAGCTTATTGGGCAGCTTTGAAATCGGGTTTCCATGTGATGAATTTACAGATGCCGCCAGTGGTGCCGAGACTTTCTTTTACATTTTTAGATGCGTCTACGAAGAAGTTAATCTCCAAATATCAGCTGACGGTAAAAGACGTTATTTTAAATGGTGTTCAATCCACTGTGGATGATTATATGGAGGCGAATGGCAGCCGGGAAATCGATCAGGTAACAACGGATGTTGCGGAAAAAATGAAAGATATACATCAGCCAATCCGTGATATGGCTGCTGAAATGGGAGATGATATCCAGGCGCTGAGCGAAAAGAATTTAGCTTATCTGTTAGATAACATTCAATTTATGAACAAACGTTTCCATAAAGAATTTGAGAAAAAACATTCGAAAGTTCTCCATGAATTGAATCAGCTGGAGCTGGTGCTTCATCCGCATGGAGGATTGCAAGAACGTGTTTGGAATCCGTTATTTTTATTGAATCATTATGGGACGGAGCTTATCTCCCAGTTAACATCTTTTTCACTGGATATGGAAAAAGGTCATTGGGTGGTTGAATAAATTCCCCCCACGCGTCCCCACCTCATTTCGTATAGGAAGTAAAAGACTGTCTATCTATTGATATGACAGTCTTTTTTAGGTTTAAAAAAAGGTTATAAAACGCTTTGAAAAAGAGATTTAAAATATTTTTGAAGAAATAGTGGAGCATAGTGGGGCAATGTGGTATTATGAATTTACGAAAGTAGGGGGCGTCTATATGTTTATGGGAGAATTCCAACATAGCATTGACACAAAAGGACGAATCATTGTCCCTTCCAAGTTTAGAGAAGAGTTAGGGACATCTTTTGTTTTAACGCGTGGACTTGATAAATGTTTATTCGCATACCCTCAACAAGAATGGGAAATTTTGGAAGGTAAGTTAAAGCAACTCCCACTGACTAAAAAGGATGCCCGAGCTTTTACACGATTCTTTTTCTCTGGTGCGGTGGAATGTGAAGTAGATAAACAGGGAAGAATAAATATTCCTGCGAATCTGCGGACTTACGCTGATTTGGAAAAGGATTGCCATGTAATTGGCGTTTCCAATCGTGTGGAATTATGGGCCAGCGATCACTGGAATACGTATGTAGAGGAATCAGAAGAATCGTTTGCAGAGATTGCTGAAAATCTAATGGATTTTGATATTTAACGCATTATAGAGAAGTGAAAAAGTTGGTGGATTAGATGTTTGAACATTATAGTGTTTTAAAAGAAGAAACAATAAAAGGGTTGGGAATCAATCCGGATGGTATTTATGTTGACTGTACCGTCGGCGGTGGAGGACATTCCCTGGAGATTGCATCAAGACTTAATGAAAACGGAAGGCTCTATGCTTTTGATCAGGATGTACAAGCCCTGCAAGCCGCAAAGGAACAGTTGAACAAGTATCAAGATAAAATAACGTTTATACATTCAAACTTTCAAGGACTGAAGACAAGCCTTGCTGAATTAGGTGTAACGCAAGTAGATGGTGTTCTCTTTGATTTAGGCGTATCTTCACCGCAGCTGGATCAGGCGGAGAGAGGATTCAGCTATCATCAGGATGCAGCATTGGATATGCGTATGGATCAGTCGCAGGAACGCACAGCATATCAAGTAGTGAATGAATGGAGTTACGAACAATTAGTCTCTATCTTTTTCCGATATGGCGAAGAGAAGTTTTCTAAAGGAATTGCCCGGAAAATAGAGAAGGCAAGATCTGTAAAGCCAATTGAAACAACAGGAGAACTGGTAGAGATTATTAAAGATGCGATACCTGCTCCTGCCAGAAGAAAAGGCGGGCATCCGGCAAAACGTATTTTTCAAGCGATACGCATTGCTGTCAATGACGAACTGGAAGTATTTAATCAGGCACTTCATCAGGCTGCTGAATTAACGGGGATAAATGGAAGAATTGCAGTCATTACCTTCCATTCATTAGAAGACCGTCTTTGTAAACAGGCTTTTAAGACATGGAGTACGGATAAGCCTGTACCCAGAAATCTTCCTATTGTCCCGGAAACCCACCAGGCCCCATTTAAATTAATAAGCCGAAAACCGATAATAGCTCAAGATGATGAGTTAGATGAAAATAGACGATCACGTTCAGCTAAGTTGCGGATTGTCGAAAAAATAAATGAATGGAATAATGATTTCCGTTATGAAGAAGGGTGGAAAAAGAGATGAGCGAAAATCAAGCTAGAAAGTGGCAAGTAAATCCCCAATATAATCCCCAAGAAGAAACAAAAACGGTCGTCAAAAAGGTAAAAAAGGCACCATGGATTACAAAAGGCGAAAAAATAGTTTACGCTGTTACCAGTGCTGTTATTTTAGTATTCGGAATTGGAATGGTTTCCTATGCTTCCGGAACCGATGCTTTAAATCGTGACATGCAGCAGTTAGAGGACAACATCAGCAGTCAAAAAACAGTGAATGAAAATTTACATTTTGAGAAAGAGGAGTTGTCACGTCCAGAAAGAATCATTGATATTGCAGAAAAAAATGGTTTGAAAATCCAAAATTCGGAAGTGAAACAAGCAGAAACGGTTAACAACTAGCAAGGGGATTCTTTAACATGAAAAAAAATAAGACAGCAAACGTAATGGCAGGCATTTATATGCTGTTTTTCGTTGCTTTATTCCTTGTGCTTGCAGGCAGGTTTATGTATATCCAGGCAACAGGTGAAGTGGGCGGTGTTTCATTGGATGATTGGGCGGAGGAACAACGAACAGCTTCCTACAAGATGAATGCAGAACGGGGACAAATCATGGATAAGAATGGGATGGTATTAGCCTATGACCGTCCAGCCTACCGAATGTACGCTATATTAGATGAAGCATATTCAGAGAACTCACCGGAAGCCCTGCATGTTTCAAACACGGAAGAAACAGCGGAAACACTAGCTTCTATTCTAGATGAGGATAAAAATGAAATAAAACAGATATTAGACGAGGCTGTTCAGTCAGAAAGATTTCAGGTTGAATTTGGACAGCTTGGTCGTCAGTTAACGCAACAGGAAAAAGAAGAAATAGAGGAATCAGGCATACCGGGTATTTACTTTGATGAAGAACCGAAACGTTATTACCCTAATGGGATGTTTGCTTCCCATATTATTGGTTTTGCACGCGAAACAGAAGAAGAGACAGAAGACGGCGTTGAACATAGTATTACCGGTGTAACAGGAATGGAAGATGTTATGAACGGGGTTCTCGGCGGAAAGGATGGCTCTATCTCTTATCAACGTGACCGCTATGACAAAAAATTATTAGATCCTGATGAAATTGTGCAGGAGCCGGAAGATGGAGATTCTGTTTATCTGACACTGGATCAAAAAGTGCAAACTTTATTAGAAGACGTTATGACACAAGTGGATGAACAATATAATCCGGCAAAAATGAATGCGATTATTATGAATCCGAAAACCGGTGAAATTATAGCAATGAGTACACGTCCAAGCTATAATCCGAATAGCCCCAATGATGTTGAAAACTGGTACAATGATCCAATTTCTTCTCCGTTTGAACCTGGGTCAACATTTAAAATTTTCACATGGGCAGCGGCATTAGAAGAAGGTGTCTATAATGGAGACGAAACCTTTGAATCTGGAACGTATCAGCCGAATGAGAGAATTGAAGAAATCAGAGACCATAACCAGGGAGAAGGCTGGGGAGAAATTTCCTATGATGAAGGTTTTCTGCGTTCTTCCAACGTAGCTGCTTCCAAATTGCTTTGGGAAGACATCGGCGCAGATAAATTCTATGAATACATTCAGGCATTCGGTTTTGAAGACCCAACCGGCATTGATCTTCCGGATGAATCGATTGGGCAGATTCAATATAATTGGCCGTCTGAAAAATTAAGAACAGCCTTTGGTCAAGGGTCAACGGTTACTCCAATCCAGCAGATGAAAGCTGCTTCCGCTGTAGTCAATGATGGAAAAATGGTGAAGCCTTATGTAGTGGATAAAATTGTTGATTCTACCACCGGAAATGTATTGGAGGAAGCAGAACCGGAATATTCCGGCCAGCCGATTTCACCGGAGACAGCGGAGGAAATGAAAGAATTATTAGCTTCTGTCGTCAATGATGAAGATGGGACTGGAGCGCCTTATAAATTAGATGATTATGTCGTTGGCGGTAAAACGGGAACAGCACAAATGCCTAACCCTGATGGCGGCGGCTATTTAACTGGACGAGATAATTACGTATTTTCCTTTTTAGGTATGGCTCCGATGGATGATCCGGAATTAATGGTCTATGTATCTATCCAGCAGCCAGAATTGGAAGATACAGAATCAGGTTCTGCGCCGCTTGCTTTTATTTTTAATAATGTGGTAGAAAACAGCTTGCATTATTTAGATGTAGAACCAGACGAAGAAAATGAAACGAACCAGGTTGAAGAGGTTGAATTCCCGGAAGTAGTGGATGAATCTACTGAAAGTGCACAGGCTGCTTTAGAAGAAAGAGGCTTTGACCCAATTGTTATTGGTGAAGGAGAGAATATTGTTTCAAGCAGCGTGGAACCTGGAGAGAGCATATTGCCAAGTGAAAAAGTCTTATTACTTACAGATGAACCAACGATGCCTGATTTAACAGGCTGGTCATTAAGAGAAGTAATGCGCTTTGCTGATATGTTGGAATTGCAAACAGAAAGATTTGGTAATGGTTATGTTAGCTCGCAAAATATTGAAGTTGGAAAGCCGATTCAGGAAGGTGACTATTTGGGTGTTGAATTAGAAGACCCTTCCGGCGGGTCATCTGATACATCATCGGATGATGACGATGCAGATGATTCGGATGAAGAAGAAAACAACGAGAGCAACGAAGAAGAAACGGAAGAAGAATAAAAAGGAAGACTTGCTGAAAGAATAGTGATATTTTTTCAGCAAGTCTTTTTTTGTAAGGAATTAACAAATACAGGTGAGATGGGAAGAAATAATTGTCGTTGGAATACGTCATAGAAATCAAGGATAGCTTGTTCTATTCCATTTTTAATATTCATATAGTGGATACAAAGCAAAGTATGATGAAGGGAGTTCTTTCATGAAACGCATATCCACAATTATCATAAAAAAACGAATGATTACCGTTTTTTTATTTGCGATTCTTATTTTACTCGTTATTGTTGCAAGACTGGCTTATGTTCAGCTTGTATTGAGCGATGATCTGTCCGACAGTGCCAATGATTTATGGACAAGAGATATAACATTTGCAGCAGAAAGAGGATATATTCTTGACTCGGAGAATGAAATACTGGCAGAGAATGTCACCGCGCCAACGGTATTATTAATGCCGAGACAAATTAAAGAGCCGGAAACGACAGCCAGGCAACTTGGGGAAATTCTTGATGTACCACAAGACCGGATGATGGATTTAGTTACTCAAAATGCATTAAGTGTGATGGTACGGCCTGAAGGGATAAAAGTGAACAATGAACAGGAGCAGGCGATTAGAGAATTGGATTTGGATGGCGTTTATTTAGCAAAGGATTCAAAACGTCATTATCCAAATAATAGTGCTTTATCCCATGTACTCGGGTTTACAGGAATTGATAACCAGGGGCTGATGGGGCTCGAATTATTTTATGATGATAAATTGAAAGGAGAAAATGGCAGTCTATCCTTTTTTTCGGATGCAAAAGGGGGAAGATTGGAACAGCTGGCAGACGAATATCAATCCCCTAAAGATGGGCTGAATTTAAAAACGACGATTCATAACAAAGTACAAACCATTATGGAAAGGGAGCTAGACCAAGTTGTTGCGGAATATAATCCGGACGGGGCAATGGCCATTGCTGTTAACCCGAAAACAGGCGGGGTACTGGGGATGTCCAGCCGGCCGAATTTTAATCCAGAAAATTATCAGGATGTTGATTCTTCTATATTTGGCAGAAATTTGCCTATTTGGAGTACGTATGAGCCTGGTTCCACCTTCAAAATTATTACGCTGGCAGCTGCTTTGGAAGAGGGCGTTGTTGATTTGGAGAAAGACCGGTATTATGATGATGGCGATATTAAAGTGGACGGAACGACCATTCATTGCTGGAAAAAAGGTGGCCATGGGGATCAATCATACCTCGAAGTTGTCCAAAATTCCTGTAACCCTGGATTTGTAAATTTAGGACAAATGCTTGGAACAGAGAAGCTTTTTTCTTATATTGATGCTTTTGGATTTGGAAGAAAAACAGGAATTGATTTGCAAGGTGAAGGGAATGGGATTCTTTTTGATCCGGAAAATGTCGGGCCTGTAGAGCTTGCGACCACATCCTTTGGACAGGGTGTATCTGTTACGCCGATTCAGCAAGTAATGGCTGTTGCAGCAGCGGTAAATGGCGGTTATTTATATGAACCGATGATTGCGGAAGAGTGGGTGGACCCTGTAACGGGAGACGTGGTGGAAAGTTATGAACCGGAAGTAAAGGAACGCGTTATCTCGCAAGAAACATCAGAAACGATTCGGGAAACATTAGAAACAGTTGTCGCACAGGGGACAGGTAGGCCTGCTTATGTGGACGGATACCGTGTCGGCGGAAAAACAGGGACCGCTCAAAAAGTGGGGCCTAATGGCGGGTATTTAGAAAATAACTATATTGTATCTTTTATCGGTTTTGCGCCTGCAGATGATCCGGAGATTGTCGTTTATCTGGCTGTTGATAATCCGAAAGATACTATCCAATTTGGTGGTGTTGTGGCTGCACCTATTGTTGGAACAATAATTGATGACAGCTTGCGGGCGATGAACGTAGAACCGCGTACGGATGGTTTGGAGAAAGAATATGCTTGGCCGGAACAGCCTAAGATTGAAGTGCCGGATTTTATTGGTGAAAGCACAGATGAACTGGCGGAGTACCCGTTAGATCTATCCATTGATGTGAGTGGAGAGGGAGATGAAATTATTGATCAGTCTCCAAAAGCGGGAACAATGCTAGAATCTGGAAGTACGATTCGTTTATTTTTAGGTCAAGAAAATAATCGTTAAATCGATAGAAATTTGATATAATAGATTTTGTTATCTTTCACGGTAAATAAAAAAATGTAAATAACGGTTTTCTAAATGGAACTTGATAACAACCCTCTTAAAGAAGAGAATCGTTGAGAATACCTTTAAAGGAAAAGAATAGAAATAGGGTGTGAAAATGAAACTTGATAAACTATTAAATGAAATTGGATTTTATCAAACAACCGGGTCCATTCAGAATGTAGAAGTTGTCAACGTAGAAATGGACTCCAGAAAAGTAGAACCAGGGAGCTTATTTGTGTGTATTGAAGGTTACACCGTAGATGGTCATGACTTTCTTCAGCAAGCAATAGATAAAGGCGCTGCGGCGGCTGTTATTTCCAGGGATGTACATGTGAGCGGGGACATTCCGCTAATCCAGGTGAAAGATACTGGCCGTGCCTTGGCGATGCTTTCAGCCGCATACTATGATTATCCAACCACAAAATTTCCGCTGATTGGTGTCACGGGAACGAATGGAAAAACAACAACAACATATTTATTAGATACGATTTTTGAACAACAGGGAAAAAAATCCGGTGTTATCGGAAGTATTCAAGTGAAAATCGGCAATGAAACATTTCCGGTCATCAATACAACACCAGATGTGCTGGAACTGAACCGCATTTTTCATCAAATGCAGGAAAAAGAAGCAGAGCAGGTCATCATGGAAGTTTCTTCGCATGCCTTGGACATGGGAAGGGTTTTTGGCTGTGATTATGACATTGGTATTTTTACAAACCTGTCACAGGATCACCTGGATTATCATAAAGATATGGATGATTATTTACGGGCGAAGAGTCTTCTTTTCTCCGGATTGGGGAATGACTATCAGCAAGGGAAAAAGAAATATGCCATTATTAATGAAGACGACGATTCAAGCGATTTACTAAAACGCAGTACAGCACAGCAGGTCATTACCTACAGCTGTAAACAGGATGCGGATATGATGGCCAAAAATATCATGCTATCTCCATCCGGAGTTGCGTTTAAACTGGTGACACCAATCGGTACGACGCATATTAAAACGAATTTAATCGGTATGTTTAATGTCTATAACATGCTTGCTGCCAGTGCTGCCGCGATTGCATCAAATATTGGCTTAGATGTGATTAAAGAAGCGCTGGAGTCGGTTAAAGGGGTAGACGGCCGGTTTGAACCAATTAATGAAGGCCAGGATTATTCTGTGATTGTCGATTTTGCACATACACCTGACTCCTTGGAGAATGTACTCCAGACGAGCCGGGAATTTGCAGAGCGTAAAGTGTATGTGGTTGTTGGCTGTGGAGGCGACCGTGATCGCACGAAACGTCCATTAATGGCGAATGTGGCTGTGAAGTATGCTGATCATGTTCTGTTTACATCGGATAACCCGCGCACAGAGGAACCGGTACAGATTTTGGAAGATATGACAGCTCATTTAACGGAAGAAGAAGCAACCTTTGAAGTCATTGTTGACCGGACTGAAGCAATTAAACATGCTGTAGAGCTTGCTCAAAAAGGCGATATTATTTTAATTGCAGGAAAAGGTCATGAAACCTATCAAATTATTGGCAAGACAAAATATGATTTTGATGATCGTCAAATTGCTCGGGAAGCCATTAAAGAGAAAGGGGAGTAAGAGATGTTATTTACTGCATCACAATTAAAACAATTATTTCCCCATCACCAAGGGCAGATTCCTGCTGATTTGGAAATTCATGAAGTAGTTAATGACAGCCGTGTCCGTTCTCATAACGGACTTTATATACCGATTGCCGGAGAAAAGTTTGACGGGCACCAATTTATCGCTGGAGCAGTGGAGAATGGCGCAGCAGCAACTTTTTGGCAAAAGGAAACACCGCTTCCGGAAAATCTTCCGGACGCGTTACTTATTTTATTTGTAAACGACACTGTCAAAGCATTACAGGAGCTTGCATCCGCTTATCGGAAAGAAGTCAATCCGACCGTTATCGGTATTACCGGATCGAATGGAAAGACAACAACGAAAGACTTAACCAAAGCGGTGATGCAGACAACGTTTAAAACCCATGCTACAAAAGGAAATTATAATAATCATATCGGGCTTCCGCTAACCATTTTATCAATGGACCGGAACACCGAAGTATTGATTCTGGAAATGGGTATGAATCATTTTGGAGAAATAGAGCTGTTAAGCCGTATTGGTGAACCGGATCATGCGGTTATTACCAATATTGATGGACAGCATATTGAAAATCTCGGCTCTAAAGAAGGGATTGCCCAAGCTAAATTAGAAATAGTTTCCGGAATAAAGCCGGGAGGAACATTAATTATTGATGGGGATGAACCGCTTTTAACAAGTGCTAATATTCCTGTTCCCAAAATAAGGGTAGGCTTTAGCGGGGAAAATAATGTTGTGATTGACCATGTAGCTGTAGAGGAAACCGTGACAACCTTTGATGTGGGAGAAGAAGCTTATCAAATTCCGCTCTTAGGAAAGCACCATGCGAAAAATGCTGCATATGTTATCCAGCTGGCAATGGAAATGAAGATTCCTGCTGAAACAATCAAAACGGCTTTTGCCCAGTTGGAAATGACCAAAATGCGCTTTGAAAAGCACCTGGGTAAGAATGGTGTGACAGTGATTAATGATGCTTACAATGCTTCTCCGGCTTCGATGAAAGCATCAATTCAAGTCGTTGAGGAGATGAAAGGATATCAGCATAAAATTCTTGTTTTAGGTGATATTCTGGAGCTTGGTGATTTTGCAGAAGAATTTCACCGGGGTATTGCGGATGCCATCAGTCCAGAGATAACAGCAGTGTATACGTATGGTCATCATTCACAGTACATACATGATGCGTTAAAGAAGCAATTTCCTGAGCTTCCTGCTGTCCATTTGAAGGATAAGCTTGAGCTTATGAGTCATGTGGAAAAGTATTTGGAACCGGAAAATCTGATCTTGTTGAAGGCATCAAGAGGAATGAAATTTGAAACTTTTTTAGAACAATTATGTTAAGGCATCTGACAGGTGATGTTTCCATTAGTGAAGAAGCAGAATCAGTGCGGTAAACCGGATGTAGAGAGATTTACTCTATGAAAATCCATGCGTATTGCGCTGATTCTATCATGCTTAAGAAACAACCCTGCAGAAGGTTACAAATGAGGTGGAGAGAAAATGAATATAACAGGTTTATTAATTACAATCGCAGTAGCGTTTCTTATAACAGTTCTTCTATCTCCAATTTTTATCCCTTTTTTAAGACGATTAAAGTTTGGACAAAGTATTAGAGAAGAAGGCCCTGAATCGCATCAAAAGAAAACAGGAACGCCAACGATGGGCGGAATCATGATTGTCTTCAGTATTATGATTACATCGCTTATTATGGGAAGCAGAGTTGGCGGTGGCATTAACTATGAGTTATGGCTGTTACTTTTTGTATTATTTGGTTATGGCTTATTAGGTTTTTTAGACGATTATATTAAAGTGGCAATGAAAAGAAATCTTGGTCTAACATCGATGCAGAAATTAATTGGACAAATTATTATTGCACTTGTATTTTACTTTGTTTTACGCGCACAGGATTTCCCGACAGATATTGCTATTCCGGGAACGTCTGTTCAATTTGACCTTGGCTGGTTTTACGCCATCCTTATTATTGTCATGCTGGTAGGAGCTTCCAACGCTGTCAATTTAACAGATGGGCTGGATGGTCTATTAGCCGGGACTGCAGCCATTGCATTCGGTGCATTTGCGATTATTGCCTGGTATGGCGTGCCTAATGATATGGTGACTGTCTTTTCCTTAGCAGTAGTGGGTGCCCTCTTAGGGTTCTTAGTGTTTAATGCGCATCCTGCTAAAGTCTTTATGGGAGATACAGGATCTTTGGCTTTAGGGGGAGCTATCGCAGCAATTGCGATACTGCTGAAACTGGAGATTTTATTAGTTATTATCGGCGGTGTATTTGTTATTGAAACATTATCCGTTATTATCCAGGTGATTTCTTTTAAAACGACCGGAAAACGTATTTTCAAGATGAGCCCGTTGCATCACCACTATGAATTAACAGGATGGTCAGAATGGAGAGTCGTAACAACATTTTGGCTTGCAGGCCTTCTGTTTGCCGTTCTTGCTATTTATATTGAGGTGGGGATGTCATGAAGACGTGGAAACAGTTCCCGGAAAATGTGCTTGTCCTAGGATTAGCCCGAAGTGGTACAGCTGCTGCAAAAGTGCTTTTAGAGAACGGGAAAGAAGTAACTGTCAATGATGCAGCAGCAACGTATGAGGATGCGCAGGTATTAGAGCTTCAACAAAAAGGAGCGCATCTTGTCCTGGGTTCTCACCCCTTGCACGTGTTAGATGGGAAAAAGATTGTCGTGAAAAACCCTGGAATACGGTATGATCATCCAGTGGTTGCAGAAGCATTCAAACGCGGGATTCCGGTTATTACTGAAGTGGAGCTGGTCTCCCATTTAACAGAACAGCCGATCATCGGAATCACCGGATCCAACGGGAAAACGACGACAACTACCTTAGTGACAGAGATGCTGAAACATAGTGATTGTAAGGTGAAACTTGCTGGTAACATTGGCATCGCTGCAACAGAAGTCGCTCAAACGATGCAGCCGGATGAAAAAATGGTCATGGAATTGTCTTCTTTTCAATTACAGGGAATAGCAGCATTTCGTCCTTCTACAGCAGTATTGTTAAATATTTATGAAGCCCATTTGGATTATCACGGCGATTTAGAAAGCTATGTAAATGCAAAATGTCATATATTTAAAAATCAGTGTGCAGACGATTATCTTGTATACAATGCAGATGATCCAATACTTCAAGATAAAGTGACGGATGCTAAAGCAAAAAAAATAGCTTTTTCAGCAACACAGTATCTGCAACAGACGGGTGCTTGGGCTGATGACACGTATGTGTACTTTTTTGAGGAAGCAATCATGGCGCGGGAAGATATTGTTCTGGTTGGACAGCATAATTTGGAAAATATCCTGGCATCTGTTGCAGCAGCCAAGTTAAATGGTGCGACAAATGAAGGAATTCAGTATGTCTTAAAAACATTTTCCGGTGTTAAACACCGATTAGAATTTGTAGGACGGCATAAAGGCCGTTATGTGTACAATGATTCTAAAGCAACAAACATATTAGCCACACAAAAAGCATTGGATTCCTTTAAAAAAGAAATCGTGCTACTTGCTGGCGGTTTAGATCGTGGAAATGAGTTTGATGAGCTTATTCCGCATTTACAAAATGTAAAAGCAATGGTTGTATTTGGAGAAACGGCATCCAAATTAGAGCGTATCGGAAAAGAAGCAGGTATTCCGGTAATTACGCATGCAAGCGATGTGGAGAATGCTGCTGAAATTGGTTTTTCATTATCAGATGAAGGAGATATTTTATTGCTTTCACCTGCTTGTGCTAGCTGGGATCAGTATAAAACGTTTGAAGAGAGAGGAGACATATTTGTCCAAGCTGTTCATACAATGGACTAAGGGGCTTGAACAAATACTTACTAATAGCAGACGAACTGGAACAAGCCAGTACAGTTATCGTACATTATATTTTAAAATGCCCCTATTTCCTTAGTTTATCTCATGGAAAGAAGGGGTATTTTTGAATAAGTTCATCCGCAATCAAAATAAATTGGATAAAGTATTATTTGGCATCATCGTTGTTCTGTTAGGTGTCGGTATGTTGATGGTTTATAGTTCCTCCTATATCTGGTCGGAATATAAGTTTAATGATTCCTTTTATTACTTAAAAAGACAGCTCTTATTTGCCGGAATTGGCTTTATCGGGATGGTGGTTATTTCCTATTTTCCTTATTATATATGGAAAAAATATGCAAAGATCTTATTGTTTTTCTGCTTTATACTGCTTTTACTTGTCCTGATCCCGGGAATCGGAATGGTTCGCGGCGGTGCGCAAAGCTGGATTGGTATCGGTGCATTCAGTATTCAGCCTTCTGAATTTATGAAATTAGGTTTGATCATTTTTCTGGCAGCGATTTTATCTGACTATCAAAAATATATCACCTCATTTAAAAAAGGATTCTTTCCCTGTTTGCTTTTGATTTTTACTGCTTTTGGACTTATTATGCTCCAGCCTGATTTAGGTACAGGGATGGTGCTGGTATTAACATGCATGATACTGCTTTTTGTAGCAGGCGCTAAGCTATCCCATTTTTTTGGATTAGCCGGAATCGGTGTGATCGGTTTTATTGGTTTAATTGCTTCCGCTCCTTATCGGATTAACCGGATTTTAGCATTCTTAAATCCCTGGGAGGATCCTTTAGGACATGGGTTTCAAATTATCCAATCACTTTATGCTATTGGCCCGGGAGGTTTGATGGGGCTCGGATTAGGGAACAGTTTGCAAAAATATTTTTACCTCCCGGAACCGCAGACGGATTTTATTTTTTCCATTATTGCAGAAGAATTAGGTTTAATTGGAGGTTCTGCAACTATTCTATTGTTTTTTCTGCTATTATGGAGAGGGATTAAAATTGCTGTAGAGGCACCTGATTTATTTAGCAGGCTGCTGGCGTTGGGAATAGCTAGTATGTTAGTCTTACAGGCAATGATTAATATAAGCGTGGTTATCGGTTTAATTCCTGTAACAGGGATTACACTGCCTTTCCTCAGCTACGGAGGTTCATCTCTGACCTTGACACTATGTGCAGCGGGAATTTTATTAAGTATCAGCAGGCATTCCAAAAGTATGGAGAAAAGTACGAAACCAATCATTTGAGTAAACATGATTTTGGAACGTTCTCCATGGGGATGAATGAATGCAGGAGAAATATGGAATACCGCTTAAGCAAACGTCATTTTTTTATAAAACGAAAAAAATTTTAGAAACATACAGAAGTCAACTACGTGTAACCCCTTCATTTATGATATACTTTTTGTAAATACAAGGGAATAAACTTATACAGTTATTTCCCTTAAAAATAATGGATAAAGGAAGAAATGGAGATGAGTGATAAAAATATCGTTTCTATTGAGGATCGAATTCCGAAATTAAAGCAGGCCAGAAAGAAAAAAGCAAATAGAAGATTAATATTTTATTTATCTATATTTTTCATTCTCATTGCTGTTATTATTTATCTGCAATCTCCATGGAGTGAAGTAAGATCGATTGAGGTAAACGGGAATGTATTCTTAACAGATGAGTACATAATAGATGAGTCAGGTTTAACAGAAGGCATGAATATCTGGTCTTTGAATGGATCTTCTGTTGCTTCAGACATGGAAGAAAATCCTGTCATTGAGCAAGCATCTATTAACCGGCGTTTTCCCAGTACTGTTTTAATTGAAGTGGAGGAGCAGTCTGTCCTGGGCTATGTTCAAGATGGAAGAGCGTTTTATCCGGTTCTTGCGGATGGTCAAGTTATCCAGCAGAATGCAAGAGCATCTATCGGCAATGCGCCGTTAATATCTGATTTTAATGAATCGCAGTTAACCGAACTGGCAGCCGAAATGGAAGGGGTCCGCCCGAGTATTTTTAATATGATTTCGGAAATTGAGCGAAAAGAGCCAGAAGAGGATGTGGATACAACGCTTATTACACTGTATATGAGTGATGGTTTTCTGGTGGAAGGAAATGTAGATCAGGTCTTGGATAAATTAGACTATTATCCATCCATTGTCAGCCAGCTTGAAGAGGATGATAAAGGTATCATCCATATGGGAGTCGGCATCTATTTCGAGTCTTTTGAGAAGGACGAGATGGAAGAAGTGGATATCGAAGACGAGATAGAAGAAATTAATGAGGAAGTTAATGAAGAAAATGAAAATACAGGAAATGAATAATTTGTAGAATGAAGTCATATATCATCCTTTAGGAACGTATGGTATAGTGTCGGTTTTTATCGAAATAGATTACTTGAAAAAATAAGCATAAAATATGTTTATTTTTTATTCATTTTCTTTTAGAATTAAAGACTATACGAAGGATAACGTGGCAGTAAAAATATCGTCAGTATATTTTTACGGGGAGGTGCTCTTTTTTGAATAACAGTGAAATACTAGTCAGTCTCGATATCGGGACAAATACAATAAAAGTAATTATTGGAGAAGTACAACAAGACTCTTTAAATATTATTGGAGTCGGTACTGCAGCGTCAAATGGAATGAAGAAGGGTGCTATTGTTGATATTGATCAAACGGTTCATTCTATCCGAAGTGCGGTTGAACAAGCTGAAAGAATGGTAGGGATGGAAATCCACCGCGTAGTAGTCGGAATAAACGGATCCCACATCCAGCTTCAGCCTTGTCATGGCGTTGTAGCTGTACAAAGTGAGAATAGAGAAATCAATGATGAAGACGTAACAAGAGTAATTGATGGAGCGCAAGTTATTTCCATTCCGCCGGAACGGGAAATTATCGATGTCATTCCCAAACAGTTTATTGTAGACGGATTGGATGAAATTACAGATCCCAGAGGAATGATTGGTGTCCGGCTGGAGATGGAAGGTACCATTATTACTTGCTCTAAAACCATTCTGCATAATATCTTAAAATGTGTGGAGAGAGCTCATTTGGAAGTATCGGATATTTGTCTTCAGCCGCTTGCAGCAGGAACGATTGCCTTATCAAAAGATGAGATGAATATGGGATCGGTGCTGATTGACATTGGAGGCGGATGTACAACTGTATCTGTATTTGAAAATGATCATTTAGCAGCTACGAGTGTTATTAACTTAGGCGGGGATAATATAACGAAGGACTTATCCATCGGATTGCGCATCTCTACAGAAGAAGCAGAACAGATTAAATTAAAACATGGATATGCATTTTACAACGATGCTTCAGAGGATGAAACATTCGAAGTAACAACCATCGGAAGTAATCAAAGACAAGTATTTAATCAACTCCAATTAGCTGATATGATAGAAGCTAGATTAGAAGAAATATACACGTATATTGACAAGGAAATCCGAAAAATGGGTTATCAGGAGCTGCCTGGCGGTTTTGTCTTAACTGGAGGCACAACAGCAATGCCTGGAAGTTTAGAGCTGGCACAGGATTTATTTTATTCCAATGTACGTGTAGCTGTACCGGATTATATTGGTGTTAGAGAATCCCAATTTACAGCAGGCGTCGGTATTTTACAATTTGCTTATCGTAATGCGAAAATACAAGGAAAAGAATTATACCCTGCAGTAGCTTTAGAAGAAAATGTGGAACAACGGCCTGCTAAGCAATCCAGACCTGCAAGTGAAAAGAAACAGAAGAAACAAGGCAAAAAGAAAGAATCAGGATTTGCTAATCTATTCAAATATTTCTTTGATTAATTTCTGTCCGCAGAAGTTGTTATTAGAAATTGTTCGTAATTAGTAGACTAGGAGGAACCATAATATGTTAGATTTTGATACAAACATGGAAGAATTAGCAACGATAAAAGTTATTGGAGTCGGCGGCGGCGGTAATAACGCCGTGAACCGAATGATTGAGCATGGCGTAGAAGGTGTTGAATTTATCGCAGTAAACACGGATTCACAAGCTTTAAATCTTTCTCAGGCAGAATCCCAAATACAAATTGGCGGCAAACTAACCCGTGGTCTTGGTGCCGGTGCCAATCCGGAAGTTGGAAAAAAAGCAGCGGAAGAAAGTAAAGAACAATTAGAAGAAGCGTTAAAAGGTGCAGACATGGTTTTTGTTACTGCCGGAATGGGCGGCGGTACTGGAACTGGTGCAGCTCCAGTTATTGCACAGGTAGCGAAAGATCTGGGAGCATTGACTGTTGGTGTCGTAACTCGTCCGTTTTCTTTCGAAGGCCGGAGAAGATCGACACAAGCGGTGTCCGGTATCGATACGCTGAAGGGCAGCGTAGATACATTAATTGTTATTCCAAATGATCGTCTGCTGGAAATCGTGGATAAAAATACACCGATGCTGGAAGCATTCCGTGAAGCAGATAATGTACTTCGTCAAGGTGTACAAGGTATCTCTGATTTGATTGCCAAGCCGGGTCTGATTAACGTCGACTTTGCTGACGTAAAAACAATCATGTATGACAAAGGTTCTGCTCTAATGGGTATCGGCATTGCAACCGGAGAAACAAGAGCAACAGAAGCGGCTAAAAAAGCAATTTCTTCTCCATTACTGGAAACCTCGATTGATGGGGCGCATGGTATTCTAATGAATATCACCGGCGGTACAAACCTCAGCCTTTATGAAGTACAGGAGGCAGCTGATTTAGTTACTTCTGCAGCAGATCAAGAAGTGAATGTTATCTTTGGTTCCGTTATTAATGAAAACCTCAATGATGAAATTGTTGTTACCGTCATTGCTACTGGTTTTGATGAAAATGCACAGCCAAAAGCTGATACACGTCAAAAACAGCAACGTCCAAATACAGGACAAACACAACAGGCAGCAACAAAACAACCAAATGAATCAAACCCTGTCAGGGAAAGAGAAGCATCCAATCCATCTCCTTCTAAACCTCGTCCTGAGGAAGATGAGCTGGATATTCCGACCTTCTTAAGAAACCGAAACCGTAATCGGTAAAAGATAAAATAAAAAAATGCGGTTGTCACAATGTTTCAGGTGACAACCTTCGTTACACTTATGCGGTAAGAAAATGTATCCTTTTTAACTGCCAAAAAACGCTGTGCTAAAAGAACTCCTTTTAGCACAGCGTTTTTTGATAGAACGGGAATATATAAACCTTCCATTTTCACCCCCCAAAAATCATTAGACACGATTCTTAAGAATAAGTGTTAAATAGCTTCTTTTTGCATACAAGAATTGACAGACTTTTCTCTTCAGATTGTCTATACTTTTCAACATATATTACTTTCATTTTATGAAATCAAGTATACAGAAGGTAATGTCTCCTTCTGGTGAGCAGTAAAACGTAAGGGAGGTGCGGTACGGATTGTCTATTTACTTAGACGTTATTTGGGCATTAAATTTTATGGTGGATTTAATGCTGCTGATGCTCGTACAGATACTTGCCCGAAAACCAGTAAAAAAAATCCGCCTGTTTTTTGGCGCTTTTGTTGCTTCATGCATTGTTCCGCTGACAATCTATTTTCCTGATTCCTTTTTCAATCATGTTGCCGGCAAACTGATGTATTCCTTTGTCATTATTTGCAGCACATTTGGCTTTAAAAGTCTGTATCGCTTTATCAAACTGACTTTCCTCTTTTATTTCGTTTCTTTTGCTATCGGAGGAGGATTAATGGCGATTCATTTTTTCCTGCAACGTCCGGTAACTGTTTCTTTGGAGGGGATTATCACATTTAACCAGGGTTATGGTGACCCGGTCAGCTGGATTTTTGTTATTACTTGCTTTCCGATTATTTGGTATTTTACAAAACGGCGTATGGACGAGCATGTTGGAGAACAAGTGAAATATGATGAGATGCATAAGGTTGTATTGACCATCAATCATCAATCCTTTGAGTCCATTGGTTATATCGATAGCGGAAATCAGCTTGTCGATCCATTGACGAAACAACCTGTTGTCATATGTGATCAGCCATTTTTAAAACAGTGGTTTGATGATGAAGTGTGGAAGGAGCTGCAACATGTGAAAGAGAATCTGGATTTCAGCAGACTTCCAAAGAAATGGGAAGACAAACTGCACTTGGTTCCTTATCAGGGAGTCGATGGAGCTCATTCATTTATGTTGGCCATCCGGGCAGAAAAACTGACCATATTTTATAACAATGATGTTTTGGAGACGGCAAATGTATTAATTGGAATTCAATTTGGCGTATTGGAAAGGGACGGGCAATATCATTGCCTGCTGCATCCCCTTATCGTGAAGCAATCTATCACACAAACAGCATAAAGGAGTGTGCGTTATGGCTATTTGGAAGTTCAAACTTAAATTACGCTGGTATCAATTTCTTAGAAAGATAGGAATCAAGCCAAAGGAAATCTATTACATTGGTGGAAGTGAAGCATTACCGCCGCCTTTAACCAAACAGGAAGAACAGGAATTACTAAAAAAACTGCCTAAAGGAGATAAAACGGCCAGATCAATGTTAATTGAAAGAAACTTGAGATTGGTTGTTTATATTGCTCGAAAATTTGAAAATACAGGAATAAATATTGAAGATTTGATTAGTATAGGCACGATCGGGCTGATTAAAGCAGTAAATACGTTTAATCCGGAAAAAAAGATTAAGCTGGCTACCTATGCTTCCCGCTGTATCGAAAATGAAATTTTAATGTATTTGCGCCGAACCAATAAGTTAAAGACAGAGGTTTCTTTTGATGAACCGCTGAATATTGATTGGGATGGCAATGAACTCTTGTTATCGGACGTGCTGGGAACAGAAGAAGATATTATTACGAAAAGCATTGAATCGAATGTGGATAAATCGTTGTTAAAATCAGCCTTGAGCAAATTAAATGCACGTGAGAAGCAAATTATGGAACTTCGTTTTGGATTAGTGGGCGATGATGAAAAAACACAAAAAGATGTAGCAGATATGCTTGGAATTTCCCAGTCTTATATTTCCCGATTAGAGAAGAAAATTATACGTCGTTTAAAAAAAGAATTTAATAAAATGGTTTAACTTGCTATGTCAATCATAAACCGCATATCACATCTTTTTTTACAACTTTTTCCTGCATAAAAACTTTTCCCGGGGAGATACTGTCCTTGAACAGCATCTAAGATTGGGGAGGTTTTCATGAATGGCAAGACATAAAGTTGAAATATGCGGGGTTGATACATCAAAACTTCCAGTACTTAAAAACGATGAAATGAAAAAATTATTTGTACGGATGCAGCAGGAAAACGATATGTTTGCCCGGGAAGAATTAGTAAATGGCAATCTACGCCTTGTTCTTAGCGTTATTCAGCGTTTTAATAACCGTGGTGAATATGTTGATGATTTATTTCAAGTTGGCTGTATCGGTCTGATGAAATCAATTGATAATTTTGATTTATCCCATAATGTGCGTTTCTCCACCTATGCTGTTCCCATGATCATTGGTGAGATCAGAAGGTACTTACGGGATAATAATCCGATTCGTGTATCCAGGTCTTTACGTGATATTGCTTATCGGGCCCTGCAGGTCAGGGAACAATTAATCAGTAAAACGTCCAAAGATCCATCTCCAGCAGAAATTGCCAAGGAAATGGACGTCGAGCAGGCGGAAATTGTTTTTGCACTGGACGCTATTCAAGATCCGGTTTCTCTTTTTGAACCAATCTATAACGATGGCGGAGATCCTATTTTTGTGATGGATCAGTTGAGTGATGATAAAGATAAAGATTCCACATGGGCAGATAAACTGTCACTGAAAGAAGGAATGCACCGCTTAAATTCGAGAGAAAAAATGATTCTAAATAAACGCTTTTTTCAAGGGAAGACACAGATGGAAGTGGCGGATGAGATTGGAATATCGCAAGCTCAAGTGTCCAGACTTGAAAAAGGAGCTATTTCCCAGATGAATAAGCAAATGTTTGAATAATTGCAAAGCCTTGCCTGCGCGGTGAGGCTTTTTTTGATGCCAAGATACTTCTTCATCCTGCGCTATATGTTATTTACATATGGATATACTTCATTGAATTGGAAACAGCTCTTTTTATTTTTATCTTAACTATTTTTTGAACGGGATATGGTGTATAGCTCCGCTCCGGCCAACCACTCCGCTTTCCGACGTACAGGACGTACTAGTGCAGACGTTGCAACAGGACGTTGCGATCTTAGTCTGCCATGGGGACGGCTTCAGCTAACTTGAAAAGAAAACCGCTTTTCAAGTGGATCTTCAGCTCGCCCTGCGATGCACACGACGTGCAAGTGCAAGCGTTGTGACAGAAGTCACGGTTTTAGCTTGCAAACCACTTAGGAGTCTACGTGGTTGGCCTGCGCTCTAATAGGATTCTACAGCGCATGGAAGAAATGACATACTGATGAAGTTAGATGAAATAATCGCTTTTTAGCCTGAAAAACCAATCATTTTTGGTGTTTCAAATGGTTGATTTAGCAGTTCAAATCATGACATCGTAGATCGTTCATATCGAGAATAGCTTTCATGCACAGAAAGGAATGATTGTTGAACATTTTTACCATTCACTACAAAAAGTCTCTTCTGTCTGATCTACCTTTTATTTGTTCAGCTATTTCACGTATAGAATATCTAACTAGCGGAGGCGGACCGTTTTGACTCCTGAGGGATCAGCACCATCTGAAGATCCACTTTTGCCAAGTGCTTTTCTTGGCAAAAGTTAGCTGAAGAGCGTGCCCCTAGGAAAGCAAAACGGTCCGCCGTAGCGGTCGTCTTACACTTTACCTTCTCATCTTTGTCAACAGCTGTATGGAAGAAACAATCAACCCCTGTCCCTATGGGATGGAAGTTACTTTTTAAAGGGCGAAAGTTGAGTTTTTATGAAAAAAAGCGGCTGTCCATGCATAGAATAAGAAGAGGAGGGAGCTGGCATGGTGAAACTATCTGACTTACAAATAAAAGAATTAATTGTGATGGACGATGGAACAAGATTAGGGCATATCATTGATTTGGAGATAGACGGAAGGACCGGGAGAATTATCGCTATCATTGCGGAAGCGAAAGGGAAAAAATCAGGCATGTTTGCCAAAGCTGGAGAGCTTTTCATTGCTTGGGAAAAAATCGTACGGATTGGGGAAGATGTGATTTTAGTGGAAAAAGTAAAAGGGCCGGATCTCTATACCGAAGATTAAGGAGAAATTATCGATATAATGTGTTAAAATAAGACACAAATTGAAATACAAAAAATAAGACTTGCAGAATGCTTGTAAGGAAATGGAGAACAAAGAGGAAAGAGGGAAAAACATGGAGCCATTTCAGCTAAAAAGGAAGACAAGACTGCATCTATCCTCGTGGGAAACGGAAATCCCGGGCTTGATTGCAGGATTCACAACAAAAAATGGCGGTGTCAGTGAGGGAGCCTACGGGCAATTAAATATGGGGCTCCATGTAGCAGATAACGAGAAAAACGTCTTAGAAAATCGGCGTATTCTCAGCAAAGAGTTACATGTACCGTTATCCCGATGGATTAGCGGTGAACAGGTACATGGAACAAAAGTCTATCTGGCAGACACAGCAGATGCTGGAAAGGGTAGTGTTTCTTTTAATTCCAGTATATCCGGAGTCGATGGATTAATTATGAATGAATCAGATTCTATGCTTGGTACGGCTTTTTTTGCAGATTGTGTTCCCTTATTTTTTGTGGATCCAATTACAAGGATAGCTGGCATTGCCCATGCAGGATGGAAAGGGACGGTTGGACAGATTGCCTGGGAAATGGTACAAAAATTAAAAGAAGCAGGGGTTTCTTTAGAAAACCTCAAAGTTGCGATAGGTCCGAGTATTTCCAAAGAAAATTACATTGTTGACGATGTTGTATTATCGTATCTGAGTGATGAACAGAAACAAAAATTTACGAAAGAGGTATCGCCAAAGCAATATGTTATTGATTTAAAAGAGCTTAATGCCGACATCCTTGTACAATCTGGTGTCTTTCGTCATAATATAGAGGTAACAACATATTGTACATTTCAAGATGAGAGACTATTCTTTTCACATCGGCGTGATAATGGAAAAACAGGAAGAATGTTAGGTTTTATCGGCTTTTTAGAAACAGATGAAATAATGGAGGATTAGCATGGTGGCAGTAAGAGAAAATTTGGAGGGAATTCAGGCTGATATAGAACAAGCTGCAGAAAGAGTTGGCAGAAATAAAGAAGATATTCATATTATCGCTGTGACGAAATATGTTACAATAGAACGAGCGAAAGAAGCAGTTTCTGCCGGGATAACGGATTTGGGAGAAAACAGAAATGAAGGTTTTTTAGCGAAATATGAAGAGATCAGAGATCGTGCCTCCTGGCATTTCATCGGGTCGCTGCAATCCAGAAAAGTAAAAGATATGATTCATCAAGTTGATTATATCCATTCACTGGACAGAAAATCTTTGGCAAAAGAGATTAATAAACGAAGTCAACAAACCGTTCTTTGCTTTGTTCAGGTAAATGTGAGCGGTGAGGAATCGAAACACGGATTAGCAGAAGCAGAAGTGGAATCGTTCATAAAAGACTTGGCAGCATTTGAGCATATACGTGTCGTCGGTTTAATGACCATGGCGCCACATGTTGACAATCCGGCAGATACCCGTCCGCTGTTTAAAAAAATGCGGTTGCTGCGAGACCATATCCAGAAGCAGAACTTTGATCATGCACCATGTGAATACTTATCTATGGGGATGAGTAATGACTATCAGGTTGCTGTGGAGGAAGGTGCGACACATATTCGGATAGGCACCAAACTGGTCGGCAAAGAACAATAAAGTGAGGTGCAAAGCATGAGCTTTAAAAAGAAGCTTAAGAATTATTTCACGATGGATGATGAATATGAGTATGAATATGCTGAGGAAGAGCAGACAGAAGAAATACCTTCCGTTCAGGAAAAAACGGCAGGAGGTAAGAATGTTGTGAACCTTTCCAGCATACAAAATACGAGTTCAAAAGTTGTTTTAGCTGAACCCAGAAATTATAATGAAGCTCAGGATATTGCTGATAACGTTGTGAACAGACGGGCAGTTATCATCAATTTGCAGCGAGTTGATCATCAACAGGCAAAGCGGATTGTGGATTTTTTGAGCGGAACAGTATATGCCGTGAAAGGGGATATTCAAAAATTGGGATCAGAAACATTTCTATGTACGCCGGATAATGTAGAGATATCCGGAAGTATCTCTGAAATGTTATATGAACAGGAAGATTACGATAAAGGATGGTAGCAGCTGATGTTGGGACAAATCGTTTCACTAATAAGTATAGCTTTAAACATTTATAGCTTTGCATTAATTATATATATTTTGATGTCCTGGTTCCCGGGAGCAAGGGAGTCAAAATTTGGAGAAATGCTCGGAAACATTTGCGAGCCTTATTTAGAAATATTCCGTAAGTTTATTCCGCCACTTGGCATGATTGATTTTTCTCCAATTGTTGCGATTATGTTATTGTATTTTGCCAGAATGGGCTTTATGCAGCTTGCAATGATGTAAGGTGGAAAGAAAGGGATGACCATGGAAGTTTATCAGCATTTTCGAAAAGAAGAGCAGCCTTTTATTGATCAGGTTCTTTCTTGGAAAGACCAGGTGGAGCGATCTTATATCCCGAAATTGACAGATTTTTTGGATCCCCGTGAACAGGAAATTGTACAGATGCTTTTAGGTGTCCATCAGGATGAATTGCAAGTGGAAGCATTTGGCGGTTCTCTGTACAGTGAACGAAAAAGAATCGTGATTGCCCCTGTGTATGAAACCATCACAGAGGAAATGTTCCAAGTGGAGCTCTTGGAGGCAGTTTATCCGGAAAAATTCGTTCGACTGGAACACCGGGATGTCATGGGAGCTTTTATGTCCCAGGGTATAAAGCGTAAAAAACTGGGAGATATCATGATAGCAGATGGAAAAGTTCATTTGCTGGCGGCAGGAGAGGTTGTTCCGTTTATCAAGATGAATTTGACATCGATTAAAAAATCCCGTATATCTTTTAAAGAAACCCCGCTGACTTCTCTTCTTGTTAAAAAAGAAGCTTGGACAGAGTCTGAGAAGACTATTTCCTCTTTGCGACTGGATACAGTGGTGAAAGAGATATATGGGGTATCCCGGAAAGACGCAGCTGTTTTGATTCAAAAACTGCATGTAAAAGTAAATTACCGGGTAGTCGATGATGTGAAATTCCAGTTACAAGAAGGGGACATGCTCTCTGTCCGGGGAAAAGGCAGAAGTAAAGTAGTAGCAATCCGCGGGAGGACGAAAAAAGATAAAATCAAAATGACTGCCGCGAAATTGCAATAAATACTGGAATTTTAGCTCGAATTATTGAATAATGAAAGAGAAGCTAAAAACACCGAACAGGGAGGTGGAGATGGTGGCACTATCACCATTAGATATTCATAATAAAGAATTTGCAAGAGGATGGAAAGGCTATGACGTGGATGAAGTCAATAAATTTCTGGATCAAGTGAAAAAAGATTATGAAATTGTCATCCGTGAGAGAGATGAGTTAGACCAGAAGGCAAAAGAGCTTCAAGAAAGATTGGGGCATTTTACAAATATTGAAGAGACATTAAATAAGTCGATTCTTGTTGCGCAGGAAACAGCAGAAGATATTAAAGGCAGTGCGCAAAAAGAAGCAAAATTAATTGTCAAAGAAGCTGAAAAAAATGCAGATCGTATTGTCAATGAGTCATTAAGCAAAGCACGAAAAATTTCACTGGATGTAGAAGAACTGAAAAAACAGGCCAAGGTATTCCGTTCCAGAATGCGCATGCTCGTCCAGGCACAATTAGAAATGCTCGGTACAGACGATTGGGAAGAATTGTTTGATACAGAGGTAGATGAAGATTTAGAACTAATGGAACATGAATCGTAAAGACTTGACTTAAACTTATATATTACATATAATTCATACAAGTGTAGCGTTTATAACATTGGTTTTATATGAAAAAATGATATGATTTTTATAATAAATACGAAGAAAGAGAAAGTATAGAAGATTATTTTGTCTAAGCGAGTCAGGGACGGTGGAAGCCTGATACAAAGTACTTTTAGAAAATCACTCTGGAGTAGCTGTTACGAAAAAATGTAGGAACAGCCGGCTGTCCACGTTACGGATATCGAGTGAATTTAATGCGGGTCATTAAATTTATAAGGGTGGTACCGCGAGTCTTCTCGTCCCTTTAGGGATTAGAGGGCTCTTTTTGTATTTAAAAAACATTTTAATATGTGATGAACATTACAGGAGGGAATATCTTGGAATACAAACAAACATTATTAATGCCGAAAACAGCTTTCCCAATGCGTGGAAATCTTCCGAATAAAGAACCGGAACGCCAAAAAAAATGGGAAGAAAACAATCAATATCAAAAAAATCTGGAACGTACAGCGGACAGACCATTATTCGTTTTGCATGATGGGCCTCCTTATGCGAATGGAGATATCCATATTGGGCATGCGTTGAATAAAATCTTAAAGGATTTCATTGTCCGTTATAAATCCATGACTGGTTACTATGCTCCCTATGTTCCTGGCTGGGATACACATGGATTGCCGATTGAAACGGCGCTAGCGAAGAAGAAAGTAAAACGAAAAGAAATGTCTGTGGCGGAATTTCGTAAGCTTTGTGAAGAATATGCCCTTCAGCAAATTGACAGCCAGCGTACGCAATTTAAAAAATTAGGTGTGCGTGGAGATTGGGATAATCCATATATTACGCTAACGAAGGATTATGAAGCTTCGCAAATTAAAGTATTTGGTGAGATGGCACGGAAAGGTTATATTTATAAAGGCCTCAAGCCGGTATATTGGTCTCCGTCTTCGGAATCAGCTCTTGCAGAAGCAGAAATCGAGTATCAGGATAAACGCTCTCCTTCTATCTATGTTTCTTTTGAAGTAACAGACGGAAAAGATGTATTTGATGGCGGAGAAAAAATGATTATTTGGACGACAACTCCTTGGACGCTTCCAGCGAACTTAGGAATCAGTTTACATCCTGACTTAAGCTATGTGGTGGCACAAGTAAATGATGAAAAGTATATCGTTGCAGAAGCTTTGTTAGAAGATGTAAAAGAAGAATTAGGTTGGGAAGATGTAACGGTTGTCAAGAAATTCAAAGGTCAGGAAGCAGATCGCGTAGAAGCGCAGCATCCTTTTTATGACCGCAAATCGCTTGTTATGCTGGGAGAGCATGTGACAACAGACGCAGGAACAGGCTGTGTTCATACAGCGCCTGGTCATGGGGAAGATGACTTCTATGTTTGCCGCAGATATGGCATCGATGCTTTTTGTCCAGTAGATGAGAAGGGTGTATTCACCAGTGAAGCGCCGGGATTCGAAGGATTGTTCTATGATAAAGCAAATAAAGCTATCACAGAAAAATTAGAGGAAGATGGAGCACTATTAAAATTAGAGTTCATCACACACTCGTATCCGCATGATTGGAGAACAAAGAAACCAACGATTTTCCGTGCGACATCACAGTGGTTTGCGTCAATTAAAGACTTCCGTCAGGATATTCTGGATGAAATCAAACAAGTGAACTGGTATCCGCATTGGGGAGAAACGAGACTCTATAATATGGTAAGAGACCGGGAAGACTGGTGTATTTCCAGACAACGCGCCTGGGGTGTTCCGATTCCGGTATTTTATGGAGAAGACGGCACACCAATCATTAACGACGAGACGATTTCACATGTATCGGAACTTTTCCGTGAATATGGTTCGAATGTCTGGTTTGAGAGAGAAGCCAAAGATTTATTGCCGGAAGGGTATACTTCGGAGCACAGCCCGAATGGCAAGTTTACTAAAGAAGCTGACATTATGGATGTGTGGTTTGATTCAGGTTCCTCACATGAAGGGGTACTGATGAACCGTGAAGAGCTCGATCGTCCAGCTGATGTGTATTTAGAAGGCAGTGACCAGTATCGTGGCTGGTTTAATTCATCCTTATCTACGTCTGTAGCTATAACTGGAAAAACACCATTTAAAAATATTATCAGCCATGGTTTCACCCTTGACGGAAATGGCCGTAAGATGAGTAAATCATTGGGTAATACCATTGATCCTTCTAAAGTACAAAAACAATTAGGTGCCGATATTTTGCGTCTCTGGGTATCCAGTGTAGATTATCAGGCAGATGTACGTATTTCGGATGCTATTTTAAAACAAACATCGGAAAGTTATCGGAAAATCCGCAATACCTTCCGTTTCTTATTAGCAAACCTTGCTGATTTTGATCCGAGTAAAGACCGTGTGAAGGATGAAGATTTGCAAGAAGTCGACCGTTATATGCTTCATCGCCTGCAGCAAATCTTGAAAAATGCGCGTGATAATTATGAGGAATTTGAATTTGCGCCGGTCATCAGCCAGGTTCATAATTTCTGTGCTGTTGATTTAAGCTCCTTCTATTTAGATTTTGCGAAAGATATTCTATATATTGAAGCAGCGGATAATCCTCGCCGTCGCAGTATTCAAACCGGATACTATGAAATCTTAACAACACTTGTGAAGTTAATTGCTCCAATTATTCCGCATACTACGGAAGAAGTTTGGGAATATATCCCTGGAGTGGAAGCTGAAACAGTTCATTTAACAGACATTCCTGAGCCGCGTCAAGTTGCAGGGTCAGAAGAGGTTGTCGGTAAATGGGACCACTTTATGGAAGTAAGAGATGATGTCCTAAAAGCTCTGGAAGAAGCTAGAAGCGAAAAAGTTATTGGAAAATCTTTAGAAGCAAAAATAACATTAGCACCGCTGGATGATGAGACAAAACAGGTGCTTGAAAATGTTACACACCTGCACCAGTACTTTATTGTATCTGAAGCAGTTGTTACCAGCGAAAAAGGAATCGGCAAAGCATATGATTATGTAGAAGTGAAAGTCGAAAAACATCCGGGCGAAACTTGTGAACGCTGCTGGGTTTCTTCTGAAACAGTGGGTGAAGATCAAGATCATCCAACATTGTGCGCAAGATGTGCAAGTGTAGTGAAAGAAAACTATATGGATTAAAGTAAAAAAGAGCCGGCTTTCTAAGAGCTGGCTCTTTTTTAGGTGTGCGCCCTGCATGGGTGAGAACTTGGTGGTGAAAGTCCACTACAGGCTTGGCAGTAGGAACTGTTAGCGAAAGACAAGGTGGCTATTGTGAGATAGTGGCTGAAGGAAGTCAGACGCAAACTCCTGGACTGACGAACAGAAATTAGATAGAAGGCTGGATTAGGTCGGATAAATCTGCACTACAAGATGAAGTCCAATACTGCCCGAAACCTATACAGTAAATCTAGCAGTTATATGGGAGGAAAGTTCTCACTCTTACCGGGGGAGGTCTTGTGAGGGTGATGAACAAGTTGAAGAATAACGAGTCAACACAACTAAGGTGGTGACATCTTGGTGAATCACAAGAAGTCAGCAGAGGTCGTAGTAGTGTGAAAAGGCCAAAACATGAAGGACCGAACAATCGTAATTTTGAAAAGTCTAGGAGGTGTGAAAGGTGCGAGAACTGCAGAAAACAGGAGAACCTGGCTATCGGCAGAGAGATAATGTGGAACATGAAGGGTATGTCGAAGTGCATAGTGCCTTTCATGGTGAAAAGAACAATCAAAATGGTGTATCCAATCTGTTTGAAAGAATCCTTTCAAGGGACAATCTAAATCAAGCTTACCTTCAAGTGGTCAGAAACAAGGGAGCAGCGGGAGTGGATGGTATGACATACGACCAGCTGCTTCCATACTTGAAGGAGCACAGGGAAGAACTATTAACGCAGTTGTATCTTGGGAAGTATAAACCTCAACCCGTAATGCGGGTTGACATTCCAAAACAAGACGGCGGAATAAGAAAACTTGGAATCCCTACCGTTATTGACCGAATGCTTCAACAAGCAATAAACCAAGTGTTACAACCCATATTTGAACCGACGTTCTCCGATAATAGTTTTGGGTTTCGTCCAAAACGTAGTGCACATCAAGCCATCATACGGGCAAAATCGCATTACGAACAAGGGTACAAACATGTGGTGGACTTGGATATGAAAGCCTATTTCGATACGGTCAATCATGACAAACTGATGTATTTTGTGGAAAAACAGATCACAGATAAACGCGTACTACGCTTGATAAGACAATATTTATTAAGTGGAATCATGATTGACGGCATCTTTCAAAAATCAGAGGAAGGAACGCCTCAAGGCGGGAACCTGTCTCCGTTACTCAGTAATATTTACTTAAACGAGTTAGACCATTTACTGGAGAAACGAGGACACCGGTTCGTGCGTTACGCAGACGACTGTAACATTTATGTAAAAAGTAAAAGAGCAGGTCAACGCGTAATGAAAAGTATTACGAAATTTCTCGAGATGGATTTAAGTCTTACCGTGAATCGGGAGAAGAGTGCGGTTGGAAGCCCTCTGAAACGAAAGTTTCTAGGCTTCTGTCTCCTCGTCACAAAGAAAGGTGTTCAGATTCGTCCGCATTATAAAGCAAAAGAGACCGTTAAACAGAAACTCAGACGAATCACGAAACGTAATCGTGGACGAAGTATCGATAGGATTTTAAAAGAAATCCAGCAACTTATGACAGGGTGGATAAATTACTATGGCATAGGAGAAATGAAAGGATTTATGAAGAATCTGAATGGGTGGTTGAAGCGAAGAATTAGACAATATATCTGGAAACAGTGGAAAAATCCACGTACGAAACGAAAGAATCTAATTCAGTTAGGTATCGATAAACGGAAAGCTTATGAATGGTCGAATACAAGAAAAGGTTACTGGATTATATCAGGTAGCTATGTACTCCACCGTTCATTGACAGACAAAGAACTGGCATCGAGAGGATATAAAGATATCGCTCTTCAATACCAGTTCGTACACTCAAACTATTGAACCGCCGTATACGGAACCGTACGTACGGTGGTGTGAGAGGGGCGAGAAGTTACTTAGCTTTTCCCTCTACTCGATTACTCAACTTATGCATTTTAACAAGTAACTTTCATTTCATAGGAACAGGGGTTGATCGTTACTTTCATACAGCTGTTGACAAAGAAAAGAAGGTAAAGTGTAAGGCGACCGCTACAGCGGAAAGTGGAGTGGTTGGCCGGAGCGGAAGCTATAACTATACCCTGTTCAAAAAATAGAAGGATGATTGAACTCAAAGCAAGTATAATAATAGAGATCATGTTCATCGTTGTTTCTTGAAAATTACCAGCAGAAAGGATAAGATAAAGTGAAACTTCCTTCAGTGGAGGGTTCTTTCATCCCCCGCTGAAGGTTAGTTGAACGAATCGGGCCGTTACTGGCTATTGGAGCTCCCACTTAGAAATAAAATTTTCATTCATTTTTTGAAGTGGGAGTCTTACAAATGGTTTTCGATGGGGCGAGTAAGCGCAAAAGTCCTTCGATGGGACGAGTAAGCGCAGTCCCAGTCTCAGCCCCAGCCAGTTACACTGCGATAAAAAAGACTTCCTTAGATTGGAGATATGAACATGTGGAGATATTATTTCATTGCCCTTGTCTTAATTGGGTTGGACCAATGGACGAAGTGGCTGGTGGCTACAAGAATGGAAATAGGGGAATCAATCCCGATTATAAATGATTTTTTCTATATTACCTCGCACCGTAATTCCGGAGCAGCATGGGGGATTCTGGAAGGGCAAATGAGCCTGTTTTATATCATAACGGTGGTTGTGATGATTGGATTAATATACTTTTTACATACACATGGAAAGCAGGATCGTCTGATTGCTACAGGCGTTGGTGTATTAATAGGAGGAGCGGCAGGGAATTTCATCGATCGCATTTTATACCAGGAAGTGGTAGACTTTGCGAATTTCTATATTTTTAATTATAATTTTCCAATATTTAATATCGCAGATGCTTCCCTGACGATTGGAGTTATCATTGTTATCATTGCGATTATATTGGATGAGAGAAAGCGGGGCAAAGCGAAAAAATGACCGTACATGAGCATACAGTGACAGAAACAGAGCATAAAAAAAGAGTAGATAAAATCTTATCTGATTTATTACAAGACCACTCCCGATCGCAAATTCAAAGCTGGATTGAAGAAGCGTATGTAAAAGTGAATGGCGAACCGGTAAAAGCCAATCAAAAATGCTTGGCTGATGAAAAAATTACTTGGGAAATCCCTGAAACAAAACCGCTTATCTTGGAGCCGGAGAACATTCCCTTGGATATTGTCTATGAGGATTCGGATTTGCTGGTGGTAAATAAACCGAAAGGAATGGTTGTTCACCCTTCTGCCGGCCATCAGACAGGAACCTTGGTGCACGCATTATTATATCATTGTAACGATTTATCAGGGATTAATGGAGTTGAACGTCCGGGGATTGTGCACCGGATTGATATGGATACCAGCGGTCTGTTAGTGGTAGCTAAAAATGATTTTTCCCATCAGCATTTATCGGAACAGCTGCAGGAGAAGACCTTAAAAAGAACATATGAAGCAATTGTTCACGGAGAAATTGGTCATGAGACCGGCTTAATTGATGCACCTATCGGCAGAGATCCAAAAGACCGGCAGAAAATGGGTATTGTTGAAAATGGAAAGTCCGCTGTGACACATTTTCGAGTGTTAGAACATTTTCCTGAATATACCCATGTTGAATGTCAATTGGGAACAGGAAGAACCCATCAAATACGTGTGCATATGCAATATATCGGCTTTCCGATTGCAGGCGATCCAAAATATGGACGGCGGAAAACATTAGATGTACATGGTCAGGCGCTGCATGCGAAGCAATTGGCTTTTATCCATCCAAGAACGGAAGAGTGGATGACGTTTGAAGCAGCTCCTCCAGCGGTCTTTACAGAAGTGCTCGACCAAATCCGCAAAAAGTATTGACAGGCTCCGCACATTCTGACATAATAAGTAACAACAAATAAAGACCTTTAACAATAGTCCTGTGAGGCTAGGAAGGCTGCGATGAGCAAGTTTACTTACGTTATACGTATGCCCTTTTCTAATAACAGGAAAAGGGCATTTTTCATGCAGAAAGGGGTGACCGGGTTGAAGAAAAAAACAGAGATTCTTGATGCTGCTTCCATAAACAGAGCATTAACCAGAATGTCTCATGAGATTCTGGAAAAGAATAAGGGTGGAGAGAACCTCATATTAATTGGAATCAAAACAAGAGGTGTTCCGCTGGCAAAAAGTATTCAAGAGAAGATCAAGCAAATTGAAGCTGTGGAAGTTCCATTTGGCGAGCTGGATATTACCATGTATCGAGATGATTTAGAGAAAAAAAATCATCTGGAAGAACCGCAAATCAACTCGGTTTCTATTGACATGGATATAACAAACAAACAAGTTATTCTGATTGATGATGTGCTTTACACAGGCAGAACGGTCCGTGCGGCTATGGATGCTGTCATGGATGTCGGCAGGCCGGCGACCATACAGCTTGGAACTTTGATTGACCGTGGTCATCGCGAGCTGCCTATTCGGGCTGACTATGTCGGCAAGAATATTCCCACCTCTGAACAGGAGATAGTCGTTGTTCAGTTAAGTGAAGAAGATCAAGTTGATCTTGTTTCCATATATGAAAAGAATACATGATAACTTTTAATCAAATCCAGAGAGGTTTGAAAGGTTGTTAAAGATAGCGAATGCCGACGCAGTGTCGGGTATTCGTCTAGCTCTCTGCAACCTTTGCAGGGAGCTTTTTTACTGACAAAATAAAAAAAGACACCAAAAGGAGAGATGAATCGTGAAACATTTTATTTCGATGCAACAACTCTCGAAAGAAACCATGAATCAAATTCTTAAAGAAGCTGAATTAATTAGAAAATCGCCAAGAACAATTAATAAACAGCTGTTTGCAGCAAATCTGTTTTTTGAACCCAGCACAAGAACAAAAATGAGTTTTGAGGTTGCGCAGAAAAAGCTTGGATTTGAGGTATTGGATTTGCATAAAGATGGATCCAGTCTGATAAAAGGTGAATCTTTATATGATACAGCAAAAACCTTCGAAGCTATAGGTGCCGATTTCTTAATTGTCCGTCATCCGTCGGATTATTGGATGGATGATATGGAGGAAGAAGGACAGTTGAATATCCCTGTGATTAATGCGGGCTCCGGCAAAGAAGAGCATCCTACACAATGTATGCTGGATTTACTGACAATGTATCAGGAGTTCGGCAATGTAGAAGGGAAGAAAATTGTGATTGCAGGAGATATTGTTCACAGCCGCGTAGCGAAGTCAAACGCACACGCATTGGAAAAATTAGGTGCCGATGTTTACTTCAGTGCAGCACCTGGCTTTGAAGATTATTCTCTTAAATTTCCATACATTACAATGGATGAAGCTGTTGAAATAGCAGATGCAGTTATGTTATTACGAATTCAACATGAACGTCATGTTTTTAAAACCGAAACCGACGATTATCTCTCGCTTTATGGATTAACGATGGAAAGAGCTGCAAAAATGCAAAAGCACGCAATTATCATGCATCCTGCTCCCATTAACCGGGGAGTAGAAATCGATACAAGACTTGTAGAAAGCAAACAATCACGTATTTTTAAACAAATGGAAAATGGTGTCTATGTCAGAATGGCAATTTTAATTCATGTATTAAAAGAATGGGGGATTATTTATGAAAACGAAATTAACGAACGCAAAATGCTTAACATCATCTAATGAATTGGTAAACTGTGAGGTGCTTATCGAAGACGGAAAAATACAGGAAGTAGCGCCGGAAGTAACAGAGCAGGCTGATAAAACGATTGATGCAAAAAATAATTTGGTCACGCCAGGCTTGATTGACGTGCATATTCACTTACGCGAGCCGGGCGGTGAATATAAAGAAACCATTCAAACAGGTACACAATCAGCTGCAAGAGGGGGATATACAACCGTTTGCAATATGCCGAACACGAATCCGGTACCTGATAGTGAAGCATCATTAGAGAAGCTTCTACAAAAAATCGAAGAAGATGCTGTTGTCCGTGTTTTGCCATATGCATCCATTACAAAAGGATTAAAAGGGGAAGAACGTTCTAATATCAAAGCGTTATTTGAGCAAGGCGCATTTGCTTTTACAGATGACGGGGTAGGCATCCAGACAGCGAATCAGATGTTGCAGGCCATGAAGGAAGCAGCAGCATGCGGTGCAGCTATCGTGGCGCATTGTGAAGATAACTCTCTTGTATACGGCGGTGTGACCCACGACGGAGAAGTAAGTAAACGGCTGAATCTCCCGGGCATTCCATCTTTAAGCGAATCTGTCCAAATTGCCAGAGATGTTTTATTAGCGGAAGCGGCAGATTGTCACTATCATGTATGCCATGTCAGCACGAAAGAATCTGTACGTGTTATCCGCGATGCGAAAAAAGCGGGAATTAAAGTAACAGGAGAAGTTTCACCACATCACCTGATTTTAAATGAAACAGATATTGTTGAAAATGATGCAAACTTTAAGATGAATCCGCCGTTAAGAGGAAAAGATGATCAAGAAGCACTGATTGAAGGGCTTTTAGATGGAACGCTTGATTTTATTGCGACAGACCATGCTCCTCACGGGGAAGAAGAAAAAGCAAATGGATTTCTTGAAGCACCATTTGGCATTGTCGGCTTAGAAACGGCATTCCCGCTATTATACACACATTTAGTACAAAAAAACGTATTAAGCTTATATGAACTATTAGATAGAATGACCAAAAAACCGGCGGATGTTTTCGGACTTCCATATGGAACGATGGAAAAAGGGGCACCTGCAGATTTAACGATTATCGATTTGGAAAAAACAGCAAAAATCGACAAGTATCAATTTGCTTCCAAAGGAAATAACACACCTTTCCACGGCTGGGAAGTAACCGGGTTCCCTGTCATGACGATCGTTAATGGAGAAGTCGTATTTGAGGAGACGGTCCATGCGTAAACGCCATTTAATCTTGGAGGATGGGACGGTTTTTGAAGGATATGGTTTTGGCAGTGAAGAACTCTCCAAAGGGGAGATTGTTTTTAACACAGGAATGACTGGATACCAAGAAGTGATTACAGATCCGAGTTACTGCGGTCAATTTGTTACCATGACGTACCCTTTAATTGGCAATTATGGCATCAACCGAGATGATTATGAAACGGTAACACCATTTATTCATGGGTTGATTGTCAAAGAGTACAGTGAACAGCCTTCCAATTTTCGAAATGAAGAGACGATCGACAGTTTCTTAAAGGCGAATCATATCCCGGGAATTGCAGGGATTGATACTAGGAAATTAACACGCATTATTCGGAAGCATGGAACGATGAAAGCAGCAATCGTTTCTGCGGAAGAAGAGATAGATAGTACGATAGAAAACTTGCGGAATGCGGCGTTCCGGACAGATCAAGTGAAACAGACGTCGACAAGCAAGCCGTATGTGGTACCGGGCAGAGGATATCGTGTTGTATTAGTTGATTTTGGTGCTAAGCATGGTATTCTTCGAGAGTTAACAAAACGAGATTGCCAGATTACGGTAGTTCCGTATAATTATGATGCAGCGGACATGCTTCGTCTTCGTCCGGACGGCATTATGCTGACCAACGGACCGGGAGACCCAAAAGATGTACCGGAAGCTATTGAAATGATTCGAGAAATCATCGGGCAAGTACCGATATTCGGAATTTGTCTTGGTCATCAGCTGTTGTCTTTAGCCTGTGGGGCAAATACAACTAAAATGAAATTCGGGCATCGCGGGGCCAATCATCCTGTCAAAGATTTAGAGAATGATAAAACGTATGTAACTTCGCAAAATCACAGTTATGCAGTAAATCCGGAAACGTTGGAAAATACGGGACTCGAATTAACGCAACAAGCGATTAATGATAGTACAGTAGAAGGCGTAAGACATACCATATATCCGGCGTTCTCAGTCCAGTACCACCCGGAAGCATCTCCGGGGCCGGAGGATACCAATTATTTATTTGATACATTTTTAGAAATGATGCAGCAACAAGTGAAAAAACGGGAGGTTCATATGCATGCCTAAACGTACAGATATTCAAAAAATTCTCGTGATTGGCTCCGGGCCAATCGTTATCGGTCAAGCAGCAGAATTCGATTATTCTGGAACGCAGGCTTGTCAGGCATTGAGAGAAGAAGGCTATGAAGTTATTTTAGCTAACTCCAATCCTGCAACAATTATGACGGATAATACGGTTGCGGATAAAGTATATATGGAACCCCTGACGGAAGAATTTTTAACTAAAATTATCCGTAAAGAACACCCGGATGCGATTTTGCCTACGTTGGGCGGTCAGACTGGTTTGAATCTTGCCATGGAATTGGTCCGCAAAGGGATATTAGAGGATCACCATGTCCAACTTTTAGGAACAGCTCCGACATCGATTCAAAAGGCGGAGGATAGAGAATTATTCCGTACGTTAATGAATGAATTAAATGAGCCGGTACCGGAAAGTGACATTGTACATACTGTGGAGGAAGCGGTAGAGTTTGCAAACGACATTGGCTACCCGCTGATTGTACGCCCGGCCTATACGCTCGGTGGTACAGGCGGAGGAATGTGCTATAGCGAGGAAGAGTTAAAAGAAATTACATATAATGGGCTCGCCCTTTCTCCTGTTCATCAATGTTTGGTTGAACGAAATATTGCCGGATTTAAAGAAATTGAATATGAAGTGATGCGTGACCATAAAGACCAGGCCATTGTTGTTTGTAACATGGAAAATATAGACCCGGTCGGTATTCATACAGGGGATTCGATTGTTGTAGCGCCATCACAGACATTAACGGATCGTGAATATCAACTATTACGTCATGCGTCGTTAAAAATTATCCGTGCCTTAGAAATTGAAGGCGGCTGTAATGTACAACTGGCGCTTGATCCATACAGCTTTCAATACTATATCATAGAAGTTAACCCGCGTGTCAGCCGCTCCTCTGCACTGGCATCAAAAGCAACAGGTTACCCAATTGCTAAAATTGCCGCTAAAATTGCGGTCGGCTACACACTGGATGAAATTATCAACCCAATTACCGGTAAAACGTATGCGATGTTTGAACCGGCGTTGGACTATGTCGTAACCAAATTCCCGCGGTTTCCATTTGATAAATTTACTTCCGGAGACCGCCGTTTAGGAACGCAGATGAAAGCGACCGGAGAAGTGATGGCAATCGGACGAAATTTGGAAGAATCCTTACTTAAAGGGGTGCGCTCGCTGGAAATGGGTACCGAAGAGCTGTACCTTCCAAAAGCCGAGGAACTAGACGAAGAAACATTGGATAAGCGCTTGAAGCGTGCAGATGATGAACGTATTTTTCTGTTAGCAGAAGCATTACGCCGCGGCTATACGGTGGATAAAATATTTCATATGACAAAGATTGACCGTTTCTTCTTAAACAGTTTAAATAAAATAATAGAGACAGAAAAAGCTTTAGTTGAAAACAAGCATGATGTGAGCGTGTTACAAGAAGCAAAAGAACGCGGCATTGCAGACGTACAGGTTGCCAGACTATGGGATATTCCGCTGGATGATGTGTATGCATGCAGAAAAGAAAACCATATCTTCCCTGTTTATAAAATGGTAGATACTTGTGCGGCAGAATTTGAATCAGAAACGCCTTATTTCTATAGTTCATATGAAACAGAAAACGAATCAGAAGTAACGGACCGCAAGAAAATCTTAGTGCTCGGCTCCGGGCCTATCCGTATCGGACAGGGGATTGAGTTTGACTATGCAACGGTGCATTCTGTATTTGCGATTAAAGAGCTTGGCTATGAAGCCATTATTATGAATAACAATCCGGAAACCGTATCAACCGATTTTACGATTTCGGATAAACTATACTTTGAACCGTTGACGCTGGAAGATGTCATGCATGTGATTGAACTGGAAAAACCGGAAGGGGTAATTGTCCAGTTCGGCGGACAGACAGCGATAAACCTTGCTGATGGCCTGGAACGCCGCGGAGTGAAGATTTTAGGTACAGACTTAGAAGCAATTGATCGTGCGGAAGACCGGGATAAATTTGAAGTTTTATTAGATGAACTGGACTTGCTCCGGCCGCAGGGAAAAGCTGTACCAAGGTTAGATCAGGCCATGCAAACAGCGAATGATATTGGTTATCCGGTACTTGTCCGTCCTTCCTATGTGATTGGCGGCAGTCGTATGGAAATTGTATATAGCGAAAAAGAGCTGGAACATTATTTAGCGAAAACAGATGGCGCGGATTCGGCGCACCCGATTTTAATTGATAAATATGTAACAGGCATGGAAGCAGAAGTGGATGCTATCAGCGATGGAGAAACAACGATTATTCCTGGTATGATGGAACATATTGAACGTGCCGGTGTTCACTCCGGAGATTCCATGGCTGTCTACCCGCCGCAGCGCCTGAGTGAAACGGTGAAAGAAAAATGCCTGGATGCTGCAAAGAAAATATCCCGTTCATTGCATGTAAAAGGATTAATTAATATTCAGTTCATTATCCGTGATGAGGATGTGTATGTACTTGAAGTAAATCCAAGAGCCAGCAGAACGATTCCTTTCTTAAGTAAAATTACCGGGGTTACGATGGCAAATATTGCGACGAAGTGTATCCTGGGAGAAAAATTAGCTGATATGGGCTATGAGACAGGTATTTTACCAGAACAAGACCTTGTTTCTGTCAAAATTCCGGTATTCTCCTTTGAAAAATTACGTAGCGTAGACACCATTCTTGGACCAGAGATGAAATCTACGGGAGAAGCAATCGGCTATGATAAAACAATGGAAAAAGCATTGTATAAAGGGCTTGTAGCTTCGGGATTAAAAGTACCGCAAGAAGGCGGCGTGTTATTAACTGTTGCGGATAAGGACAAGGCTGAAATGCTGGAAGTGGCGGAACGTTTCCATCAGCTCGGATTTGTTCTTTATGCGACACAGGGAACAGCAGCCTTCATCCGGGAAAAAGGCGATATTCCTGTCGTGCAAGTAGGCAAAGTTGGTGTGGATGAACCGAATGTGCTTTCCATTATTGAAGAAGGAAAAGTTCAATTTGTTATCAATACACTGAATTCCGGACAGAAACCAAGATCTGACGGTTTCTTAATCCGTCGTGAGGCTGTAGAACATGGTATTGCATGTCTGACCAGCCTGGATACTGTCAATGCGATTATCAATGTTATTGATTCAACGACATTTATAGCACAGTCTATGGACAAGAAAAAGGTGAAACAATCATGAAGAAAAGATATGAAATGAACGTATTAACGGTGGATATGATTGCGAAAGAAACGATTGAAATGACATTGTATCAGCCGGAAATCAGTCAACAAACCGTGCCAGGGCAGTTTTTGCATCTGCTTGTCCCCGGTTTTACGTTACGGAGACCGATTTCAATTGCAAAAGTGCATCCGGAAGAAGGAACAGTTACCATCTTATTTAAAATGGTAGGCGGTGGAACAAATGCTTTAGCAGCTTATCAGCCGGGAATGACGGTGGACGTACTTGGTCCCAATGGAAATGGCTTCGCTATAGAGGATGTCAAAGAAGGGGAGCGAATTTTGTTAGTAGGTGGAGGAATTGGGGTTCCTCCTATCTACCACTTGGCCAGACGTTTAAGTGAAAAGAATGTCGAGCTTGTGGCTGTACTGGGATTTCAGTCAAAGGATTATGTGTTTTACGAAGATGCATTTAAGGAAATGGCAGAAACGTATGTCGTCACCAATGATGGTTCTTACGGACATCAAGGGTTTGTAACACATGTATTCCCTAAAGTGGGCGAATTTGATCAATATTTCAGCTGTGGGCCGCTGCCGATGCTCCGTGCCGTGACAACAGAGTTAAAAGATACGACAGGAAAAGTGTCGCTCGAGGAACGAATGGGCTGTGGGGTCGGTGCTTGTATGGCCTGTGTGCTCCCGACAGTGGATAACAGCTATAAAAAAATTTGCAGTGACGGACCCGTATTTTCTGCGCAGGAGGTTATTTTATGAACCTGGAAGTAAAACTACCTGGACTGACATTAAAAAATCCGGTTATGCCGGCATCCGGCTGTTTTGGCTTTGGCAAGGAGTATAGCGAATTCTATGACCTCAGCCGTTTGGGAGCAGTCATTATGAAAGCAGCGACGAAATTTGAACGTCCCGGAAATCCGACGCCCCGTGTGGCAGAAACGGCTTCTGGCATGTTAAATGCGATTGGCTTGCAAAATCCCGGGGTAGAGCGAATTATTGCGAATGAAGTGCCGAGGCTCGCTGCCTATGATACGTCAATTATCGCCAATATTGCCGGCAGCTTTTTAGAAGAATATGTTTTCGTGGCAGAAGCATTTAACGAGGTAAAAGGGGTTCAAGCATTAGAATTAAATATATCCTGTCCCAATGTCAAAGAAGGCGGTATTCAATTCGGTACTGATCCGGAGATGGCGAAAACAGTCACAGCAGCCGTAAAAGAAGCCAGTAATCTTCCGGTATATGTAAAGCTGTCTCCCAATGTAACCAACATTGTGGACATGGCAAAAGCAGTCGAAGAAGCTGGTGCAGATGGATTGTCCATGATTAATACACTAACAGGGATGCAGCTGCATTTACCAACTGGAAAACCATTGATTGCCAATCAGACTGGCGGATTATCCGGTCCGGCTATTAAACCAATTGCGATTCGAATGATTTATGAAGTGCGGAAGCAGGTATCTATACCAATCATCGGCATGGGAGGCATCTCTACAGCAGAAGATGTACTGGAATTTTTGCAGGCTGGTGCCGATGCCGTCGCAGTCGGAACAGCAAATTTCCAAAATCCTTTTGCGTGTGTCGATATCATAGAGGAGCTTCCGGAAATGTTAAGGAAGTATCAATATACTTCTGTGCAAGATGTGATTGATAGAAGGAGTGTACACGTATGAGCGTTTTTGTCGCTTTAGATTTTTCAACATGGACAGAAACAGAACAGTTTTTAAAAAGAAATGATTTAGCCGGAGTTCCTGTGAAATTAGGCATGGAACTCTTTTATCGTGAAGGGCCGGCTATTATTGAAAAGCTGCAGGCAGATAATCATTCGATTTTTCTGGATTTAAAGCTTCATGATATTCCAAATACTGTTCATCAGGCAATGAAAAATATTGCTTCCTTGAACGTAGATGTTGTAACGATTCATGCAATGGGCGGGAAAGAAATGATCTATCAGGCAAAGCAGGGGCTGGCAGGTTCATCCACAAAATTGATGGCGGTAACCATACTTACGTCGATGGACAACGCTGTTTTAGAACAGGAGCTTGGCTTACCGGGAAATGTGGAAGCGAACGTTATCCGTTTTGCATCTTTAGCAAAAGAAGCAGGAGCAGATGGCGTTGTCAGTTCTGTCCATGAAGTGCCAATGATTAAAGCACATTATGGAGAAGATTTCTTATCCATAACCCCAGGTATCCGGTTATCCGATTCGTCCCAGGATGATCAGAAACGGGTAGCGACCCCGAAAGAAGCTAAACAGCGGGGCAGCGATTTTCTGGTGGTCGGCAGAAGCATAACCAAAGCAGAAAATCCAAGAAAAGCATATGAACAAGTAATGAAGGAGTGGCAGCATGGAAAATAACATAACCAAAGACTTATTAGAAATCGAAGCCGTACAATTAAATGCAGATAATTATTTCACTTGGACATCCGGATTAAAATCGCCTATTTATTGTGATAATCGTTTAACCATGAGTTATCCTGCTGTCCGTAAAAAAATTGTTCACGCATTTGCTGAGATGGTGAAAAAGAGTGAGACAAAACCGGAAATCATCGCCGGTTGTGCAACTGCCGGTATTCCGCATGCAGCCTGGCTGGCGGAAGAACTTGACTTGCCAATGGTATATGTGCGTTCCAAACCAAAGGGCCACGGAAAAGAAAACCAGATTGAAGGGGTATCCGTACAAGGGAAAAAGGTCCTCGTTATTGAAGATTTGATTTCCACCGGCGGCTCATCGATTCAATCTGCTGCAGCACTGGAACAGGACGGAGCTGACATTACGGCAGTATACTCCATTTTTTCTTATGGACTTCCAAGAGCGCAAAAAGCATTTGAAGAAGCAGGATTTACACATCAATCCATTACCGGATTTGATCAGCTGTTAGAACTATTGATAGAAGAGAACAAGCTGGCGGAAAAGGAAAAAGAGACAGTGTTAGCTTGGAGAAGTGCGTTGTAGGAATATAAATAAGTAAAAAGACGATCACTCTGGCAAGTAATCGTCTGTCGTCACCACTGGTAAGGGAGAAATATTATTCTCTCTTGCCTATTTATATTATAAAAAGCTTAAGCATTTAAATCAAGAAGGTGGTTGTTTTATGATGGCAACTGACTTCTTGATTTCATTTGCAACTCTTTTTATTACCACCATTCATTTTCGCCACATACTAATCCACTCATCAATAGAAAAAGAAACAATCGTATTTGCATCTTTTTCCAAACGTATCGACCGTTGCAGTTTGTCATCCGCTATTTCAATAAAATCAGCGACCTGTTGCTGCTCTTCTGCTGTATTTAACGTGCGGTTCAGCCAATCCTGAAAAGGGAGTTTTTTTATCCGGATATCCTCCTGCAGAAGGGTAAAGGAATCATTGGAAAAGAGCTGTTTCCATTCGGAAATCTTCTTGGCCCGTTCATGGCTTGGATCGCGCATGGTTTCCAGCTGATTGTAAAATTGATCTTCCGCTTCATCTTCCGGAGCAACATTATCGACAAATAGAAACTTTCCGCCAGGTTTTAAAACGCGGTACACTTCCCGGATAAACGTTTCCGGGCGCGGAAAATGATGTGCAGCAATCCGGCAGGTGATGATATCCATGGAATCATCGAGAAAAGGGAGTTCTTCCGCATCAGCAATAATCAATAATATGTTATCGATTTCATCATTGGTGAAACTGTTTCGTACATTTGTCAGCATCGACGGGGTTAAATCGGTTGCAATGACCTGTTTGGCAAAAGGGGCTAAGGCTTTTGCGACCTGGCCGCCGCCTGTTGCGATGTCTAAAACAGTTTGGTCACCTAAGGGGCTCAGCCATTCTACAATTTTTTGTAAAGCTTCCGGATTGCTGTGTACCTTGCTGTTGACGTACGCATCTTTCCTTTGGGTAAATAACGATTGATTCAAAAACTTTTTATCCATCCACATGCTTCCTCTCTTGTTTTCATTGTAAAACAAAGTTTCATTTCATAGGCGTGTTACGAGTACATCGTTATATTTGGTGAAAAATTTCTTCTTAAATTCATATTATATGGTATAATCAAATAAGTAAAATACGATATTTTAATCAAAAATGATAACCTATTGTTATAGGAGTGTTTTTTTTATGCGAATGGATGATTATGAAATCCTTTTACAGCTTTATGAAATTGGCACCATCAGGGGGACGGCAAAAGCAATTCTTATATCCCAGCCTGCTGTGACACAGCGATTAAAATACATGGAAAACTATTTTGGAGAAGAGATATTTATCCGGACATCGAAGCGGTTATTGCCGACGCCTGCCGGGGAACGGATTATCCAGCATGCGAAAGAAACGGTGGAGAAAGAGCGGCAATTTAAAAATCGCTTGGCGGAGTCAGGAGAAGAAATACAGGGAACCCTGTCTATTGCCTGTTCATCATTAATCAGCCAGCGTTATTTACCGGAAATTTTGGGTGAATTTACAGCTGCTTATCCGAAAGTAACGATTGATTTGGTTACCGGAATCAGTGAAGATATTCGGAGAAATCATAAGCAGTATCATGTATGCATTATCCGCGGCGAGACATTAAAAGAAACAACCTCTGTCCATTTGTTCGACGACCCGCTTTATATTTTTGATACCGAGCCTTTTCCGGAAAAGGAGGTAAAGGAAAGACCGATTATTTCTTTTAAAAGTGATGACAGTATGCATGAATTGGTCGATAGCTGGCTATTTGAGCAGCAGCATAATATCAAGCCGCAAAAAAAGATGACTGTAGACCAAATTGAAACTTGTAAACAGTTTATGAAGCAGGGAATCGGGATGGCTGTACTGCCGGGAAGCGTTTCCGATCATTTGAAAGAACAATATCCTTATGTGCCTTTATTTGTGAAAAATCAGGCGTTGACTCGCGATACATGGGCTTGTTTTCAGGAGGGTATCCGGCAGCTGCCGCAAGTCGATCATTTTCTCCGCCTGCTGGAAAGGTATGATTTTATTGTTGATTAAAAATAGGGATTCTTTTTCTAAAAGTGCGTGTTCAGAAAGTCCGATAAATAGCTCGTCAACGCACTTCCGCAGGATGCGGTGACTGCTGTGTTGCCTACACGGCGTGGGCGTTCTTAGTAGAAGTTCCTTTTCCTGGCACGTCATTTTTATTGGATTTTTTAAACTTCCTCTAAAAAGATGTTTAAAGAAAATCAATAAAGGAAATAGTACCTTTAGACAATATAAAAAAGGAGCAGTGATTTCAATGAGTAATGTTATTTTCAGTTCAAAAGCAACCGCACAAAACGGTAGAGATGGTCATGTGAAATCAGATGACGGACTTATCGATGTGAATTTAGTTAATCCGGCTGGAGATAAATCCGGAGAAAAAGGCTCCAATCCCGAACAGCTTTTTGCTGCGGGTTATGCAGCGTGCTATGATGGTGCTCTTAATTTAATGGCATCTAATAAAGGGAAAAATATCTCATCAGAAACAACAGCAGAGGTTCATTTTATGAAAGACCCTGCGGATGACGGTTTTAAAATTGGAGCAACGCTGCATATTAAAATCGAAGGTGTTAATCAAGAAGAGGCAGAGGATTTAGCGGAAGCTGCGCACCAATTCTGCCCTTATTCCAAAGCAACCAGAGGTAATATTGAGGTGGAATTGAAACCGACAGCAGTTTAAAAGGATAGTCTCATAAAAAAGGTTCCAGCATGTATTTGCTGGAACTTTTTTATGAGACTGATTGATTCCGAAATCATCATAACAAATGGACGCTTCCATATGGGATTATCCGTTCTTCATCCCGTCCTGCAAAGCAACTATTTCTTCGGCCAGCGCTTGTATCCGTTCCAACACACGTGCATCTTTTATTTCATCCCCGTCCATATTAAAAGCGCTGTTATGGACAAAGACATTTCCAGTTGGGACTAACCCTTTAAAATAAGATAGAATCGAGCGCAGATGATATTCCATGACAAGAAAATGCCGATCAGACCAGCCTGTAGCAATCATGCCTGTTACCTTTCGCTTGAATGCAAATTCCGGTAAATGATCGAATAAATTTTTTAGCGATCCCGGAATGGAAGCCTGATAAATCGGTGTTCCAAATACAAGGAAATCAGCAGATGTGATTTTTTTAACGATATTCCAAGTGTCCTCATTATAGTCTGCTAGGGGAGCGCCATTAAAAAAGTCTATTTCATAATCTCTTATGTCGACTAATTCTGTCTTTAAGTCAGGGTTGGTCCGTTTGGCGTTCACTAGAACATGGTTCACTGCGATAGCTGTCTTGTCTCCGGCGGGAGCGCCTGATATGCCAACAAGTTTCATATATTTTAACCTCTTTTCCAGATTATTTATCATGAATGGATATAGTACGAGTTTATCATGATGATGGGGAAGACTCTAATTTTGTGATTGGTCAGTCAGGAAATAAAGGGAGGTTTGAAATGAAACAAGCTGGTGTATCAAATCAAAGAAATGATACACCAGCTTGTTTATTTTACTTTCAATTGATCTACAATCTCTTTTGCTGGTGTGACAAACAATGTTTTTTGATTATCATATGTCACGTATCCCGGCTTGGAACCGTTCGGCTTTTTCACATGGCGGATTTGCGTGTAGTCGACCGGTACCGAAGAAGATTGCTGTGATTTGCTGTAATAAGCAGCTAAAATCGCAGCTTCTTCCAGTGTTTTTTCACTGGGCTCCCTGTCCCGGATAATCACATGGGAGCCGGGAATATCCTTCGTATGCAGCCAGATATCATCGCGGTGCGCCAGTCGCATGGTTGCATATTCATTCTGCTTGTTATTTTTCCCGACTAAAATCGTTGTACCGTCCGATGATTGATACGTTTCCGGTGCGGGTTTCTGTGGTTTTTTCGTCTTTTTCGACGTGCGCTGTCTTTTTAAATAACCTTCTTCCCTAAGTTCCTCGCGAATTTCTTCAATGTCATCGGTACTTGCTACATCAAGCTGCTGCAGTAACTGATCAAAATAATCGATTTCTTCATTGGTCCGTTTGATTTCCGATTCCATCATCTTACGAGAATTCTTCAGTTTCTGATAGGTTTTGAAATAACTCTGTGCATTGGCACTTGGTGATTTATTTGGATTCAGCGTAATCGTCATTTCCTTTTGGTCCGGGTCATAATAATCTATTACGGATACTTCTTTTTGATTCGGTTTCACCAAATGCATATGTGCTGTTAAAAGTTCTCCTTGTTTTTGATAGTAATCTGCCCGTTCCGATTTTTCCACTGTCTGCCGATGTTTTTTCAGTTTCCGGATATTTTTATCTTGTTCATTTTTGATAAAGCGATAAAGGTCTTTTGCCTGCTGTTTCACTCGGTCCCGTTCCGCTTTTCCGGAATAGAAGGCATCGAGCATCGTGTTGACCTCTTCAAACACTTTGTCTGGTTTTTCATCGGAAAAAGCAAGCACATGAAATTCTTCTTTCGGCTCCTGATAGATAGCAGGCTGATAATCATTTTCTTTTATTTGCTTTTGCACAATGGAAAGCATATCTTCATAATCCTGACTGGAGCCAAGGCTGACGCGTTTTATCATTCTTTTCGTAACAAACGGCGAGAAACCTTCTAATAAACCAAGCAGTTGTTTATCCATTTTTCCAGCGTTAAAATCCATTTTTTTTACAATCGATGCACTGTCTATATCTAAAATAGAAAATTTATTCTGGTCCGGCGGTAACTGGTAGGTCTGACCCGGCAAAATAATCCGGTGCCGATTTTGGGATAAAGAGACATGCTTTAAGCTATCAATAATATGTCCTTTTTCCTGATCTACCAAAATAAAGTTACTGTGTTTCCCCATTAATTCGATAATTAATTGTTTATAGCTGACATCGCCTATTTCGTTGCGAGTCCGTATGGTAAAGGTCACGATACGCTCCATGCCTTTTTGTTCAATCCGTTCAATGACACTTCCTGCCAGATGTTTTCTTAGTATCATGCAAAACATCGGCGGTTCTTTGGGATTGGTATAGGAATCATTGGTGATATGAAAACGGGCGTATGTCGGATGAACAGAAAACAGCAGACTGTGGTTGACAGACTGGCTGCGGACTGTCATCACAATTTCCGTTTCCGATGGTTGATAGATTTTATTGATTTTTCCTTTTTCTAATTTCGCGCTTAATTCTTCTGTAACCGCTCTTGTTACAATACCGTCAAATGGCATAAGTAATCACCTCATCGGCAATTATAGCATTTTTTTAGATGTTGGGGCATAGAAATGGATTAAGTGCTTGTACAATTTATGTCTGCCGGAGGAATGTATAATGAAATGGTATCAGCTTACAACAGAAAAATTAGAAGAGACATTACAAGTAAAATCGAATGTCGGGTTAGGAGAGAAGCAGGTTGCGAAAAGACGTCAGCAATATGGCGAGAATGTTTTAGCAGCGAAGAAAAAAGTACCGGGATGGATTCTGTTCTTAAAACAATTCCAGGATTTTATGGTACTTGTATTATTAGCAGCTACATTGGTTGCCGGGTTATTAGGAGAGTTTATTGATGCCATTGCGATTATGGTGATTGTATTAATTAACGGGGTCATTGGTTATTTTCAAGAACAGAAAGCAGAAAATTCATTAGAGAAGTTGAAAGAGCTGTCTGCCCCGATAGCCAGTGTAAGACGTGATGGCGGGTGGGTGAAAATCCCATCTAAAGAAGTGGTCGTAGGAGACGTTGTCAAATTTTCAAGCGGGGACCGGGTTCCGGCAGATGTAAGAGTGATTCAAACAACCAGTCTGGAAACAGAAGAATCTGCTTTGACAGGAGAGTCTCTTCCGGTTGCCAAACATACAAAAGAAATTCGAATGGATGGATTGGACGCACAGGATCAGGTCAATATGGCTTTTATGGGTACACTTGTTACACGCGGTTCAGGTGAGGGAATCGTGGTCGGTACCGGGATGAAAACGGTGATGGGCCAGATTGCGACTTTATTGGATAATACGAAAAAGACGATTACACCGCTGGAAATGAAATTAGCTGAATTAGGGAAAATATTGATCGTTGTTGCCTTATTCTTAACGGTACTCGTTGTCGGAGCAGGGATTTTTCAAGGACATCCGATGTATGAAATGTTTTTAGCAGGCGTGTCTCTGGCAGTAGCTGCTATTCCAGAAGGCTTGCCGGCGATTGTAACAGTTGCTTTATCGCTAGGTGTCCAGCGGATGATCAAAAAGAAAGCCATTGTAAGAAGGCTTTCGGCCGTAGAGACGTTAGGCTGTGCTTCCGTTATTTGTTCAGATAAGACAGGCACGATGACCGAAAATCAGATGACAGTAAAAGAAGTATATATAAATGGAAAAACGTTATATGTGACAGGTGACGGGTATCAGACACAGGGGGATTTTCTATATAATCAGCAAAAAATAGAGACTGATCATTCCAATTTACAATCTATGCTGCTCTATGGGATGCTTTGTAATCATGCGTCCATCACTACGAAAAAAGGGAAAAATATGGTGGACGGCGACCCGACAGATGGTGCATTACTTGTCGCAGCTTATAAATTTGGTTTCCATGAAAATGATAAACAGCCATTTCGAATTATAAAAGAAATTCCATTTGATTCCAACCGGAAGCGGATGAGTATCGTTGTGGAAGATGAGAATGGCATGCGGTTGTTAATAACAAAAGGCGCTCCTGATATCTTGCTTCCGAGATCTTCCTATATTCAAACAGAAGACGGAAAGACACCTTTGGCTAAAGAACAGCTTCAAAAAACGGAACGGGCAATGGTATCGATGGCTGAAAAAGCGCTTCGGACCATTGCGGTAGGTTTTCGGGTATTATCTCCTTCTGATTCATTAGATACGGCATTATTGGAAGAAGACTTGACATTTATTGGCTTATACGGGTTGATGGATCCTCCTAGAAAAGAAGTCAAAGCAGCCGTTCGTGAATGTAAAGAAGCAGGGATAAAAACCGTCATGATAACAGGTGACCATGCGCATACGGCGAAAGCAATTGCAAGTCATTTAGAGATTCTTCCGGAGAACGGAAAGGTCCTGGAAGGCAAAGAGCTTACCCATTTGTCTGATGCCGAACTAGTGGATATAATTGAAGACACGTATGTTTTTGCGCGTGTTACACCAGAACATAAACTCCGGATTGTCAACGCCTTTCAAGAACAAGGGCATATCGTTGCCATGACAGGAGATGGAGTGAATGATGCACCTGCTATGAAAGCGAGTGATATCGGTATTGCAATGGGAATCAGCGGTACAGATGTAACAAAAGAAGCATCTTCGCTTGTTTTGATGGATGATAACTTTGCAACAATTAAATCTGCCATTCAGGAAGGCAGAAATATCTATGAAAATATCCGTAAATTTATTCGTTATTTGCTAGCTTCCAATGTAGGGGAAATATTAGTTATGCTGTTTGCCATGATTCTGGGGCTGCCGTTACCACTCGTGCCGGTGCAAATTCTTTGGGTAAATCTGGTAACAGACGGATTGCCGGCAATGGCATTAGGGGTGGACCAGGCTGAAGATGATGTGATGAAAAGAGGTCCGCGAAATCCGCGTGAAGGAATTTTCTCCCGCGGACTCGGCTATAAGATTATCAGCAGGGGAATATTAATTGGAGTTGTCACATTAATCGCCTTTATTATCGCGTACCAAAATGATCCTAGTAATCTTGTTTATGCCCAGACCATTGCTTTTACAACTTTGGTAGTAGCACAATTAATTCATGTATTTGACTGCCGGAGTGAGAAGTCCATTTTTTCCAGAAATTTATTTGAAAACCGCTACCTTATTTTAGCGGTTATGTCATCCATGCTCTTACTCTTAGTTGTCATTTACTTCCCGCCGCTTCAGCCGATTTTCCATACAGTAACCTTGTCTGTTATTGACTGGTTCCTGATCGTCGGATTGGGAGCATTGCCAACTGTATTATTTGGATTTACGAAAAAATAAGTACATGGAATAAAAACAACTATCCCTGTGAACGCTGTAAGGCAAGGGATAGTTGTTTTCATGTCTCTTGGAGTATGTATGTATCACGGAAAACCGCGTGTGAAACTCCCACTGAATTGAAGTTTCACTTTGTAAAAAAGACTTTTTTAGATTGCTTTGCGATGGGCATGTAACTCTTGGGAACAGGGGAAGCATTTAAAAATGTGTAATAGTGTGTTATATTAATATAGAAGGTGTTGCTCTTTTGATAGATTCTTTTACAGTATTTACGCGCCTTTCTTTCTTGGTTGATTTCGGCTGCCCCTTTTTTTGGAAAGGAAATGGTCTTACAAACGAGGAAAAAGGCACTAGTTATCTGTAGGGATCTGCTACTAAAAATCTTCCTTAACATGCAGCTTGATAATGTGAAATGTTTTTTGGAATAAGGTGAAGAACACAATACACGGTCTGCAAATGTCATTCTATTCTTTCCTGCTTTTTCGCTTTGTTTTTGTAATTAATAAGTTTAGGGTATAAAATTCATTTAATATACAGTATAATGGTACTATTATAGACAGAAGAGAAATGGTAGGGGGAAAAAATTTGAATTTAAGTTTAATAAACATTGGCTTTGGTAATGTTGTTTCCGCAAACCGAATTATTTCTATTGTGTCTCCGGAATCAGCACCAGTGAAAAGAATTATTACCGTTGCCAGAGATAATAACAAACTGGTAGACGCTACGTATGGAAGACGTACGAGAGCTGTTATCATTACAGACAGCGATCATGTTGTATTATCTGCAGTGCAGCCTGAAACAGTGGGACAACGACTTGTGACAAATGATGAAATAGCAGATGAATAACGAAGCTGGAAACAGGGAAAAATGGTTTGATAAAGTAAGAGCAATTATTAAAACGGAGTATTGAAAGCGGGAAAGAGCCGTAAAATAATAAAAGTAAATGTTGGAGGATGAACGATTATGATATTAGAACCTTCTATTGATTCATTGCAAAAAAAAATTAAATCAAAATACAGCCTGGTTACACTATCGGCCAGAAGAGCCAGAGAATTGAGTGAAACAGATGATGTTCTGGTAGAGCATTCAAAATCACATAAGTATCTCGGAAAAGCTTTAGAGGAAATTGAGGCTGGAAAACTGTATATTAAAAAATAAGGCTCTTCACCCAAAACAAAAACAGGAAATATCCGGTAAGTAATAAAAGACCTTTGCATGTTGAACAATTCTTCCTATAAGAATTGCCCGACTTGCAAAGGTCTTTCTATTTGTAAGTGACTCAACTTTTGCACTTAAAAAAGTAACTTCCATTCCATAGAAACAGGGGTTGATTGTTTCTTCCGTACAGCTGTTGACAAAGAATAGAAGGTAAAGTGTAAGGCGACCGCTACGGCGGACTGTTTTGCTTTCCGACATACAGGACGTACTAGTGCAGACGTTGCAACAAATGTTTTCGATGGGGTGAGTAAGCGCAACCCCAGGACGTTGCGTTCTTAGTCTGCCTAGGGGCACGCTCTTCAGCTAACTTTTGCCAAGAAGAGCACTTGGCAAAAGGGCATCTTCAGATGGTGCTGATCCCTCAGGAGTCAAAACGGTCCACCTCCGCTAGCAGGATATTCTCGACAGTAACGATTCATGCTGGCATGATTTGAACTACTAAATCAACCAATGAAACACCAGAATGATTGTTTATTCAGGCTAAAAAGCGATTATTTCATATGATTTCATCAATATGTTATTTCTTTCATACACTGAAGAATCCTATTAGAGCGCAGGCCAACCACGTAGACTCCTATGGGAATAGGGCGAGCTGAAGATCCACTTGAAAAGCGGTTTTCTTTTCAAGTTAGCTGAAGCCGTCCCCATGGAAAGCGGAGTGGTTGGCCGGAGCGGAGTTATACAGCCTATCCTGGTCAAAAAATAGAAGGATGATTGAACCAAAAGCAAGCATGATAATAGCGATCATGTCCATCCTGGAACAGCAAGGGTTATATGCTTATTCTTAGGTGCGAAAGTTGAGTAAGCGAATTGTTCTATTTTTTCCACATCTTTTTCAAGTCTTTATCCGGCAGAATTCGATGGTTATATGTTATAACTATGTATAGAGAAGATAAGAATGGGTGTTGGAATAAGTTTTCCAATCAAGCATTGATTACAAACACAAATTTATGAAGGATATATGATAGAGAGGATGATTTCCATGCTTCATCAGAAAAAAATACTTCTAGGTGTTACCGGCGGTATTGCAGTTTATAAAGTAAGTGCGCTGGCAAGTAAATTGACACAGCTTGGAGCAGAAGTGAAGGTGATTATGACAGAAAGTGCGACTGAATTTGTGACACCATTGACATTTCAAGCTTTGACAAGAAATCCGGTGTATACCGATACGTTTGATGAAAAAAATCCGGAAAAGATAGCGCATATTGATTTGGCCGATTGGGCGGATATTGCTGTTCTTGCACCGGCAACTGCGAATATTCTTGCAAAAATAGCTCATGGGCAAGCGGATGATATGCTCTCTACTACGATGCTGGCAACACAGGCGGAAGTATATATTGCACCGGCTATGAATGTGCATATGTATGAGCACCCGGCAGTGATTCAAAATATGAAACAGCTTGAACAATGGGGATATCATTTTATTGAACCGGGTGACGGTTATTTAGCTTGTGGTTATGTGGGGAAAGGTCGTCTCGAAGAACCACAGGAGATTATTACAGTATTGGAACGTCACCAGCAAAAAAATCTGGATATGCAAGGAAAAAAGGTGCTAATCTCTGGGGGACCAACGAAGGAAATGGTTGATCCGGTGCGTTTCTTTACGAACCGCTCTTCTGGAAAGATGGGTTTTGCCTTGGCAGAAGCAGCTGCTGAACGGGGAGCAGATGTGACATTGGTTGCCGGCCCGGTATCGATAGAGACACAGCATCCGGCAATTAAACGGATCGATGTCGTCTCTGCACAGGAAATGTATGATGTGATGAACGAACAATTTACCGATAAGGATATTGTGATAAAATCGGCTGCTGTAGCAGATTATCGCCCTAAAGAGGTACATGCTTCCAAAGTGAAGAAAAAAGATGGGGACGATACAATTGTGATGGAACGGACAGAAGATATCTTACAAAAGCTTGGGGAAAGAAAAGAAAATCAATTTTTAGTCGGGTTTGCTGCAGAAACGGATAGCCCGGTTGATTATGGATTAGAAAAACGGAAGAAGAAGAATCTGGATGCTATCGTTGTGAATGATGTCAGCCGTGAAGGAGCCGGATTCGAAGGAGATACCAATATTGTATCCTATATTAATAAAGCCGAATCGGTGACGGAATTGCAGCAGGCTACAAAAAGACAGATAGCAGAACAGCTTCTGGACTGTATTTTACAAGACATGAAGGATGATTCGATTTGAAAATAGCCAGTGTTATCGTCGATGTTCCGGCTAGTGCGACAAACCAAACATACGACTATCTCGTGCCGGAGAAATATCATGAAATCATCACACCTGGCATGCGCGTTACGGTTCCATTTGGTCCGCGGAAGATTATGGGATTTGTTGTTGCGCTTAAAGGAGCGTCCCATCTTGCCAAATTAAAAGAGCTGCATGAGGTTCTGGATATCACACCTGTCTTAACGGAGGAACTGCTCCACCTTGGGAAATCCGTTGCTAACAAGACGTTGAGCTTATATATTACCGTATTTCAGACGATGCTCCCTCAAGTATTAAAATCACATTATACAAAAGATTTGGTTCGGGAGACAGATGAATTTCTCACGCCGGAATTAGAAGATTTATTTGCAGGAAGAGAGTCGATTCCGTTTGAAACGTTCACCGCATCTTCTATTAGCTATCACCATCTGCAAAAACAGATAGAAGCCGGGAATATCACCGTTTATTATCATGTGAAATCGAGAATTACAAAAAAACTGCTAACCATGGTGCAGTTAGATATATCCGAGATGCGTGCGATGGAGGCTTTGGAAGATTTATCGAAACAAGCTAAAAAACAAAAAGAACTGATTCAATATTTCATCGATCATCCGGAACCGGTAGAACAGGCCAAATTAATTAAACAGCTTCATACATCCGCACAAACGGTGAAGACGCTGGAAAGCAAAGGCATTATCAAAACGTTTCAACAGGAAGTGTTCCGTGATCCTTATAAGAATCAGCCGATTGAACGGACGGAAGCATTTGAATTGACTGAAGAGCAATCACAGGCGATGGAACCGGTCGTGGACGCCATCGATGAGAATGAAAACAATGTATTTCTATTACATGGGGTGACAGGAAGCGGGAAAACAGAGGTTTATTTACAATCTATCCAGCATGTTATCGCTAAAGGCCAGGAAGCGATTGTGCTCGTTCCGGAAATTTCATTAACGCCACAAATGGTGCGTCGTTTCAAAGGAAGGTTCGGGTCCAATGTAGCGGTAATGCATAGTGGACTTTCTGCCGGAGAAAAATATGATGAATGGAGAAAGATTCAACAGAAGCAGGTGCAAGTAGTAGTTGGGGCCCGTTCAGCAATCTTCGCCCCTTTTACCAATATCGGCATTATTATTATTGATGAGGAGCATGAAACTACGTATAAGCAGGAAGATCAGCCTCGGTATCATGCCAGAGATGTTGCGATAGAAAGAGCGGGTAATCATCGCTGTCCGGTTGTACTTGGCAGTGCGACCCCTTCTTTGGAAAGCTTTGCCAGAGCTAAAAAAGGAGTATACAAGCTTTTAACGCTTGCGAGCCGTACCAACCATCAGCAAATGCCGAGTGTAGAAGTAGTGGATATGCGTAAAGAACTGCATGCAGGGAATCGGACGATGTTTTCCACGTCGCTGATGGATAATATGAAAGCCTGTATGGAGCGGGGAGAACAAATTGTGCTGCTTTTAAACCGCAGAGGATATTCCACCTTTGTGATGTGCCGGGATTGTGGCCATGTAGCAGAATGTCCGCATTGTGATATTGCATTAACCTACCATAAGAAAACGCATCGGCTTAAATGCCATTATTGCTCCTATGAGCAGGCGGTTCCTGAACATTGCCCATCCTGTGACAGTGATTTGATCCGGTATTTTGGGACAGGCACACAACGGGTGGAAGAATCTTTAACAAAATTATTACCAGAAGCTCGTGTTATACGGATGGATGTAGATACAACAAGAAGAAAGGGAGCGCATGAAAAATTATTAAAACAGTTTTCAGAGAAAAAGGCTGATATTTTACTAGGTACACAAATGATTGCCAAAGGCCTTGACTTTAAAGATGTTACATTGGTTGGGGTGTTATCTGCGGACGCGATGCTGCACCTTCCTGATTTTCGTGCATCGGAACGTACGTTTCAATTGTTGACGCAGGTAAGTGGCAGAGCGGGGAGACATGAACTGACAGGAAAGGTGATTGTCCAGACGTATACGCCGGAACATTATAGTGTGACGTATGCTGCAGACCATAATTTTCTTGATTTTTATCAGCATGAAATGGCTGTTCGAAAAGCGTTCCAATACCCGCCGTTTGTTTTCCTTGTATTGATTACGGTCTCGCATGAAAACCATGTGCGGGCGGTTCAGGTTGCAGGGGAAATTGTGAAACAGCTGAGCGGGGTTGTGTCCCCCGGGACAACCATCTTAGGCCCGACTCCTTCGACGATTGCACGGATAAAAGATAGATATCGGTATCAGTGCATGATAAAATACAAACATGAACCCGAGTTAGTTCGATATTTGGAACATATTCAATCGACATATGCGGATGAGATACGGAAACAGGAGTTGCAGTTGTTTATCGATATGCAGCCGTATTATATGATGTAAGGAAATTGAAATGATATAAGTTAAATAGTCACATTTATTTCAACTTATATAGGGAAATGAGGGATTTAATTGAAACGAATTGCTTTTATGGGGACACCGGATTTTGCTGTCCCTGTTTTACAAAAACTTATTGCAAATCAATATGAAGTCGTGCTGGTTGTGACACAGCCGGACCGGCCTAAAGGCAGAAAAAAAATAATTACGCCGTCGCCGGTTAAAGAGGAAGCGCTCAAACACGATATAGAAGTGTTTCAACCAGAAAAGTTAAGAGAAGATTATCAAGTACTCGCAGATGCCAAGCCGGATTTGATTATAACGGCTGCTTATGGACAGATTCTGCCAAAAGAAGTACTTGAGATAGCGCCGTTTGGAGCAATCAATGTACATGCTTCTCTGCTCCCGGAATTACGTGGTGGAGCGCCTATTCACTATGCTATTATGCAAGGAAAGCAGAAAACAGGTGTGACCATTATGTATATGGCGGAGAAATTAGATGCGGGAGATATTCTTTCACAGGTAGAGGTGGAAATAGAAGACACGGACCATGTTGGAACAGTACATGATAAGCTGGCAGAATCCGGTTCAACGCTTCTTATCGATACTTTGTCTGATCTGTTTGCCGGAAACATAACGCCTGAAAAACAGGATGAGACAGCGGCAACTTTTGCTTCCAATATTAAACGGGAACAAGAAAAGATTGATTGGAATCGGCCTGCCTGGGAGATTTATAATCAAATAAGGGGACTTCATCCTTGGCCGGTTGCATTTTCAACTTATGATGGGAAAGTCATGAAAATCTGGTGGGGAGAAGAAGGTCCAGCCACCTCTGCTTCCAGACCAGCTGGTGAAATTATAGCGAAAGACAGTGAATCCTTTACCGTTCAATGCGGTCAACAAACAAGTATCAACATTACAGAAATTCAACCTGCCGGAAAAAAACGGATGGAGGTAAAAGATTATTTACAGGCTTCCCAGGACAGGATTCAAATCGGTGTTATATTAGGAGAATAAAATAATGGCGAAATATCAATTGAGACAAACCATGCTTGATATCCTTATCCGGATTGAAAAAGATAAAGGTTTCAGCAACCTGCTGTTGAACCATGAACTGCAGCAAACAAATTTCAGTGAAAAAGATAAAAGGTTATTAACAGAGGTTGTCTACGGAACAGTACAAAATCAAATAACGATTGACTATTATTTGGCACAATTTATGAAAAATAAGAAGAAATTAGATGTCTGGGTGAAGCAGCTTTTAAGAATGTCTGTCTATCAGATGGTATATTTAGAAAAAATTCCGGATCATGCGATTGTCCATGAATCTGTTGAAATTGCTAAAATTCGCGGTCATAAGGGAACGGCCTCTTTTGTCAATGGTATATTACGCAGTATGCAGCGAAAAGGTCTTCCGGATTTGTCCCTGATAGAGGATCCGGTTGAACGTATTTCGATAGAGACAAGCCACCCTTTGTGGCTCGTGGAAAGATGGGTGGAGATGTACGGGATAGAACGGACGGAAGCGATGTGTCGTGAAAATGTTAAGCACTTTCCAATGTCCATCCGGATTCAGCCAATGAAAACAACCCGCGAATCGGTTATGAAACAGTTGGAAAACCAAGGATTTGAGGTAGAAGCGTCCCCATTTTCCCCGCAAGGGATTCTGATTAGAAAAGGGAATATCTTTCAGACAACGCTTTTGCAGGATGGCTTTGCAACGATACAAGACCAGAGTTCTATGCTTACAGCTGAATCTTTACAACTAGAGCCGGGCATGAAAGTGCTGGATACATGCAGTGCTCCAGGCGGCAAAGCGACGCATATTGCTGAAAAAATGACAGATCAGGGCGATATTCATGCCTATGATTTGCATCAGAAAAAGGTAAAATTAATCGAGGAAAAAGCAGCCATATTGGATTTGCATGCTATATCTGCTTTTCAGGGAGACGCCAGAAAACTGGATGAAAAGTATGATGAAGCAAGCTTTGACAGAATACTTATTGATGCTCCCTGCTCCGGACTGGGAGTGATTAACGGAAAGCCTGAAATTAAATATGAAAAGCAAGCCAGCGATATAGAACGCCTTGCATCGATTCAGCTGAATATAATCGAGACTGCAGCCCCCCTTCTTAAACCGGGCGGAGTCCTTATTTACAGCACATGTACGGTGGATAAAGAGGAAAATAACCAAGTGGTGCAAACATTCTTGGAAAAAAATCCTGCCTTTCATATCGACCTTGCTTTTCAAAATGAACTTTCCGAACCATTAAGACAAGCGCCGGGATGGTCGCCAGAAGGTTTACAACTGTTCCCCCAGGATTTTCAAACAGATGGATTTTTCCTGACAAGAATCAAACGGGATAGGTAATGTATGCTTATGGAAAGCGAAAATTTTTAAGTAGATGGTTGTTCAAAAAAAGCCCAATGGTTTTTGTTGAGACGAGTAACGGCGGTCCGGTCTTATGAAAAACCATGCCGGTTAAAGCATTTGCTGCTTATGATTTACCGGCTTTTTGAACAACCTCTGTAACTTATACATTACATAGTTTTAATATAAGTAAGATTGTGCCATAATTATGGATAGCATCAAATGTTTTAATCCCCGATTCGTAACTGTATCGTGTGATTGAACATCCTTTCAAAGGAATCATCATCGTTTGAAAAGGATATATATTTGGAACTATAAAGGGGGAGTAGCTCTTGAAAGGGCTTTTCTTAACACATTGCGGACAAGTCCGTAATCATAATGAAGATGCAGGCGGCATTTTTGAAAATAAAAGCGCACAGCCGATTGCTGTTATTGCGGACGGTATGGGCGGACACCAAGCCGGCGATGTAGCAAGTATGCTGGCTGTTGAAAATATTAAAAATAAATGGGAAGAAACAGAACAAATTGAAAACGCAGAGGATATTAAACAGTGGTTTCAAAACATAATCAGGGAGACGAATGCCCAAATCTTTCATAAAGCCCAGGAAAATAAGCAACTGGAAGGAATGGGGACGACCCTTGTGGCTGCGGTAATGATAAGGAATTCCCTTATTATTGCTCATATCGGTGACAGCCGCTTATATATTGCACGAGGAGGCCAAATGGAACAGTTGACAGAAGATCATTCTTTTGTCAATGAACTTGTAAAAAGAGGCGAGATTACAGAGGGGGATGCAGAAGTCCACCCGTATAAAAATTATATTATCCGCGCGCTGGGTACAGATGCAGAAGTTGATACGGATGTAAGGACGTTGACTTGGCAAGTCGGAGATCGTTTATTATTATGTTCAGACGGCTTATCCGATAAGATGAGCCAATCGGAATTAGCCCAGTTTATTACGTCAGATAAAGAGATGGGTGAGATAGGTCAGCAACTTATTGATTTAGCGAATCAGCGCGGTGGAGAAGATAATATTTCGCTTATATTGATGGCACATGACGGTTCGGACTCGGAGGCAGGTGAACCTGCATGAATACAGGACATTTATTGAATGATCGATATCGGATTGAGCGGAAAATTGGCGGAGGAGGCATGGCAAATGTCTTTCTTGCCAGAGATACAATTCTTGAACGCGATGTAGCTGTTAAAGCGTTGCGTACAGATTATGTACATGACCAGGAGTTTATCGCCCGTTTCGATCGGGAGGCGCAATCTGCAAGCTCTCTTTCTCATCCGAATATTGTTAATATCTTTGATGTTGGTGAAGATGACCAGACGTTATATATGGTCATGGAATATGTGGAGGGAATGACTTTAAAGGAGTATATCCAGCAGTATGGACCGGTGGACGTTCCTCTGGCATTGGATATTATGAAACAGATTGCTTCTGCCATTGCGCATGCGCATGAAAATGATATTATCCATCGGGATATTAAGCCGCAAAATATATTAATTGACCGTTTTGGTCAAGTGAAAGTGACAGATTTCGGGATTGCGATGGCTCTTAGTGCAACAGCGTTAACCCAAACAAATTCTATCCTGGGTTCTGTTCATTATCTGTCACCGGAGCAGGCCCGTGGAGGTATGGCAACGAAAAAATCGGATATTTATTCACTGGGTATTGTATTGTTTGAATTGTTAACTGGAAAGCTTCCTTTTTCTGGACAATCGCCTGTTTCGATTGCCTTGAAGCATTTACAGAGCGATACACCTTCAGTGAAAGAGATTAATCCGGATATTCCGCAAAGTGTGGAGAATATTGTTTTGCAAGCAACTGCAAAAAATCCATTTTATCGTTATGAAGATGTTTATCAGTTTGAGGCAGCACTTGCAGCAGCCCTTTCACCGGAAAAATTAAATGAAGCACCTTTCACTATTCCAGATGAAGAAGGCGATGAGACCAAGGCCATTCCGATAATAACAGATAGCAGTCTGTCCGAGGACGATCCAGACGCTGACCAGACTGTTGTTCATCAGGGCGATGCAGAGCCGACAAAAAGCTATCCGGAAGAAAATAATGAAGAGAAAAATAAAAAAAAGAAGAAGAAAAAGGACAAGAAGCCTGCTAGTAAAAAGAAAAAAATTCTCTGGATTTCTATCCTGATATTATTACTTGTCGGGATTGGCAGTGCTGCAATTGTATATGCTATGCAGCCTCAGGATGTAACAATAGAAGATTTTTCGAATCAATTGGCAGAAGATGCAAGAGATTCGCTTGAAAGCCAAAACCTTCTTGTTGAAGTAGAAGAGGTCAATTCGGATGACATTGAGTCAGGATATGTCGAACGGACTGATCCTGTTTCCGGAAGAACTGTAAAAGAAAGATCGACAGTCACGTTATTTGTCAGTCAAGGACCGGAACAAGTGGAATTTGACGATTATGAAGGCGAGGATTTTGAAGAGGTGGAATCGGAATTGAATCAGGAAGGATTCAATGATATCACTCCTTTTGAAAGGAATTCTGATCAGCCTGTGGGCGAGATTATTTCACAAATTCAGCCAGATCCGGAATCTTCTGTTGTTCCTGCTGATACAAAAGTTATTTTTGAAGTCAGTGCCGGTCCGGAAATGGTGAGCTTGAATAATCTGACAGGAATGGACGAAGAGGAAGTACAAGATTACGTCGATCGCAATGAATTAGTAATGAACAAGCATGAAGAATATTCGGATGATGTGGAAGAAGGGCTGGTTACCAGTCAATCTCCTGAATCAGGAACGGATGTGGAGAAGGGTTCGGCAGTGGATGTTTATTTCTCCTTGGGGCCTGAAGAAGAGCCGCCACGTTCGCATTCTGTTTCTTATATGGTTCCATATACATTAGATGACCAAGAAGAAACAGAAGAAGAAGAGCAGCAAAACGAGGAACAAACGGAAGAGACAGAAGAAGATGGAGAGAATTCATCTGATGATGCAAATTCTGATGATGCAAACAATGATGAAGAAGAAGAGAACGCTGAATCAGATAGTGATAATGAAAATAATGAAGATACAGAAGCAGAAAATGAAGATCCGGAATCCGAAGAAAATGAAGAAGGGTCAGAGTCAGAAGCAGAGGCAGAAACATCCGAACCGGAAGAGCAGACAGTACGCATCTATATTGGAGATAGCAATAATGATATCTCTGATGTTTACCGGGAAGAGACAATAACAGAAGATACCGAAGTAACGTTCACATTAACCATTGCAGCAGATACAGATGCGGAATACCGCATTACCAGAGATGATGAAGAGATTACGGAAAGGACTGTATCCTATGAGGGAGAGGAAGAGTAGATGGCAACAGGCAGAATCATTAAAGCATTAAGCGGCTTCTACTATGTACAGTCGAATAAGGGAGTTTATGCTTGCAAAGGCAGAGGTTTGTTCCGGAATAAAAAGATTACCCCTTTAGTTGGCGACTATGTGGAATTTGAAGTTCGTAATGAGGATGAAGGCTATATAATGAAAGTAAGAGACAGGTCGAATGAACTTATTCGGCCTCCTGTTGCCAATATTAATCAGGTGTGCATCGTCAATGCAGCTACCTCTCCGGATTTCAATCCATTATTACTTGATCGATTCCTTGTTCTGATTGAATTCAAACACATTGAGCCAATCATTTTTATTACAAAAATGGATTTGGCTACACAAGAAGAAAAGGAAAGAGTAAAGGAATATCAAGCAGCTTATCAGGACATTGGCTATGAAGTGAAATTGTTATCATCGAAGGAACCGGAGTGGATTTGTGAAGTATTACCGTATTTCAAGGATAAAGTTTCTGTTTTTGCGGGCCAGTCCGGGGTTGGGAAATCATCCTTACTAAATACCCTGGATCCGAATCTGTTTTTAGAAACTGCAGAGATTTCCAAAAGTCTTGGAAGAGGGAAACATACAACCAGGCATGTGGAGCTTTTAACAATCGGAGAAGGTCTGGTGGCTGATACTCCTGGATTTAGTGTGTTAGAGTTTTCGGATTTAGAGACAGAGGATTTGGGCGTCTGCTTTCCAGAGATAAGACGTTATATGCCCGGCTGTAAGTTTCGAGGCTGCCTGCATGATAAAGAACCTAAATGTGCCGTAAAAGCAGCTGTTCATGATGGAGACATCGCTGCATTCAGGTATCAGCATTATTTACGATTTTTAGAAGAGATTAAAACAAGAAAGCCGAGGTATTAATCATGACAAAAATAGCACCTTCTATTTTATCAGCAGATTTTGCGAAGTTAGGGGAAGAAATTAAAGATGTGGAAAGCGGCGGAGCGGATTATATCCATGTTGATGTGATGGATGGGCATTTCGTTCCCAATATTACAATCGGTCCTTTAATAGCAGATGCTATTAAACCCATTACGAACCTTCCATTGGATGTTCATTTAATGATAGAAAACCCGGATGCATATATACCACAATTTGCAAAAAGTGCATCGATTATTACGGTTCATCAGGAAGCATGTGTCCATTTGCACCGGACATTACAATTGATTCGTTCCTATGATGTAAAACCCGGAGTGGTCATTAATCCAGGAACACCAGCAGAAATGATTAAACCCATTTTAACAGAAGTGGATCTTGTTTTGTTAATGACTGTTAATCCAGGTTTTGGCGGACAAGCATTTATTAAAGATGTCATTTCTAAAGTTGCCCAAATTGCAGCATGGCGGGATGAAATGGGATTAGATTTTGAAATAGAAATCGATGGCGGCGTCAATGAAGAGACAGCTCCAATTTGTACAGCAAATGGGGCAGATGTGTTAGTTGCCGGTAGTGCTATTTTTAATCAGGAAAACCGCAAAGAAGCAATGGATACCATTCGTGCGAGTGCAGAGAAATAATGAAGTGTGCCGGAATTGTCGGAAATGGTCCGAGAAAATATTTGCCGCCTCTTTTAAACTACCAAAATGAAATGGATTTCTGGGTAGGCGCTGACCGCGGAGCATTTTATCTGGCGGAACAGGGGCTTCCGATTGATATAGCGACCGGAGATTTTGATTCGGTCTCTGCTGCTGAATATGCTGTGATTGAAAAGCATGCCGCCCATTTTGATCAGCATCCATCAATGAAGAATCAAACGGATTTGGAAATAGCGGTGGATGCAGCAATAGCAAATGGAGCGGATCAATTGTTCTTTTTCGGTGTCACAGGAGGCAGGACGGACCATACGTTAATGAATATTCAATTGCTTTACCCGTTATTACAACAGGGAAAGCGTGCTGTTATGATAGATAATGGCAATTATATAGAAATAGTTGCGCCGGGAAGTTATCCTGTTGATTCTGAAGGTTATGCTTATATTTCTTTTTTGCCATTTACCCCTGAAGTATCCGGCCTAACACTAAAGGGTTTCTTATATCCTCTGGAGAATCAAACGATACGTTGGGGATCTTCTTTATGCATATCTAATGAGCTTAGTCAAAAAAAAGGTACTTTTTCTTTTCATAAAGGCATACTAATACTAGTAAAGAGTTATGATGCAGTTTAACTAGGAGCAAAAAGGATGGTTAAACAGGGAGGGCCTTTATAAATGAAATTCTATACGATTAAGCTTCCTAAGTTTGTAGGTGGATTTGTGAAAGTGGTTATTGGTGTATTTAAAAAAGATAAGTAATAGTAAACGAGCTTTTGCCTCTCTCTGATGGTAAAAGCTCGTTTTTAGGATGATACTTTTTTTCATGGTGTTCATCATCTGCCGGTCCAAATATGATTGTTAGAAACAAAAAAACACCACGGAAGACCATGGTGTTTTTAAGGCATATGCACATATTTTCGTATATTATACACGTTCTACTTTGCCTGATTTTAATGCACGAGCAGATACATATACTTTTTTCGGTTTTCCATCTACCATAATACGTACTTTTTGTACATTTGCTTTAAAATTACGTTTGTTGGAATTCATAGCGTGAGAGCGGTGGTTACCACTACGAGTCTTGCGTCCAGTTACAACACATTTTTTAGCCATGTTATTCCCTCCTTACCTTCCAAATTCATTATACCACTAACTTAATTTATCATAAGTTAATGTTTTTTGCAATTGAATCTTTCATTTTGACGATCTCCTTAAAGAAAAACTGCTTGACAGATGCATGAAAATCATACATTGTAATAATGGAGTTTTTCTTTTATATGAAATGATTGAAAATGCCTGAAAAGACAGGCTTCTCCTTCGTCGCTTGTTCGCTTTTAAAATGGCAGGGCGTATAGTATAATTTGAACCATATATGAGGAAGAAATGAATGAATAGATAGGAAATGTCAGTCATTTTATAATTCGTAATAAAGGAGCTGTAGTTATGTCAATTGAGTTGCATACAAACGATGGACTCGTTACGATAACAACAGATGTTATTGCCACAATAGCCGGTGGAACAGCTGTGGAGTGCTATGGAATTGTCGGAATGGCATCTAAAAGCCAAATTAAAGATAATATTGCTGAAATACTACGAAAAGAAAATTATGCTAAAGGGATTGTTGTCCGTCAGGAAGATGGAAAATTACATATTGACTTGTATATTATTGTCAGTTATGGTACTAAAATTTCCGAAGTAGCACATAATGTACAATCACAAGTGAAATATACACTCAGCCAGTCCCTGGGCTTAGAAATTGATTCGGTAAATATATATATCCAGGGTGTCCGTGTAGAAAAGGACTAGAGCAGAAGGAGGAAAAGGCGTGGGACTTGAAAAAATTGATGCAGCGTTGCTATCTCAGATGGTACTGACAGGAGCTTACCATCTCTCGAATAATGCACAAAAAATTGACGCATTAAACGTCTTCCCGGTTCCAGATGGGGATACCGGGACAAACATGAATTTAACCATCACTTCCGGGGCAAATGAAGTGAAAAAAATAGAAACAGATAAAGTATATGAAGTGACTAGTACTTTTTCAAAAGGGTTGTTAATGGGAGCCAGAGGAAATTCCGGTGTGATATTATCGCAAATTTTTCGCGGCTTTGCAAAAGCTTGCGAAGGGAAAAAAGAACTTGATGTCAAAGATTTCGCACAGGGGTTTGAAGGCTCTGTCAATGCAGCTTATAAAGCTGTAATGAAACCGGTGGAAGGAACCATTCTTACCGTAGCAAAAGATGCAGGAAATAAAGCTATGGAAATAGCGGATAATGGGTTGGATATTATTGCTTTTATGGAAGAAATATTAAAAGAAGCAAAAGCATCACTGAAACGTACCCCTGATTTATTGCCTGTTCTTAAAGAAGTTGGGGTAGTGGATTCCGGTGGACAAGGCTTAGTAACGATTTACGAAGGATTTCTGGCTGCATTGAAAGGGGAAGAACTCCCTGGAGAATCGGATGCCGCTACGAAAATGGACGAAATGATTAATGCAGAGCACCATAAAGTAACGCAGGATTTCATGGACACCGAAGATATTGTATACGGATATTGTACAGAGTTCATGGTGAAGTTAGAAGATGAAAAATTAAAAGAACATCCCTTTGATGAGACAACTTTCCGCAATGAATTAAGTGAGTGGGGAGATTCCCTTCTTGTGGTTTCCGACGATGATATTGTAAAGGTACATGTTCATGCCGAAGCACCGGGGACATGCTTAAATCTGGGACAACAATATGGCAGCTTGATCAACTTGAAAATTGAAAATATGCGGGAGCAGCATACGGCGATTGTCGGTGATAAAGGCGATAAAAAAGAAACGCCGAAAGAAAAATCGGCTTATGGAGTAGTTACCGTGGCCATGGGGAATGGGCTAAAGGAATTATTTGAAAACCTTGGCGTTGCTGTGGTTATTGAAGGTGGACAAACCATGAACCCTAGTACGCAAGATATAACGGATGCGGTGAAAAAAGCAAACGCAGAAAACATCATTGTGCTTCCCAACAATAAGAATATTCAAATGGCAGCTGAGCAAGCTGCTGAATTGGCCGGTGATCATGTTCGGGTTGTTCCAACCAAAACAATCCCTCAAGGAATTAGCGCGATGCTGGCATTCCATCCCGAGGCTTCGTTAGAGGAGAATAAAGCAGCCATGGAAGAAGCAGGGAAGCAGGTACGAAGCGGTCAAATTACGTATGCGATTCGAGATACACAAATTGATGGAATTGATATTGCCAAAGGACATTTTATGGGGATAGATGAAGGCAAAATTGTAACCACACATAAGGAAAAACAACAAGCAGCGGAAGCTCTTATTGATCAAATGATTTCGGACGACGCTGAGATACTGACAATTCTTTTTGGAGAAGATGTGTCAGAAGAAGAAGTCGAAGCGTTGGAATCTTATGTGGAAGAGAAATATGATGAAATAGAAGTGGAAGTTCATCAAGGCGAACAGCCAATTTATTCCTATATTTTCTCTGTTGAATAAAGGTAGCGGAATAACGGCCGCAACAAAGTTTTTAAGCATATAAAGCTCAGCCTGATAATATAAATCAGCCTGAGCTTTATTTTGTTTTGGCAGTGTCTATAAATAGAGTATACTGCTTAGTCCGGCGAACGCATGATTGCTTTTTTGCGATTACATTGTGTTTTGCGTCTGGATTTTTGTTATAATGGTGACAGTTACATTAAATATATTTAGGACGGTGTTATTTCATGAAATATAATTCCGTATTTGATATTATCGGCCCGGTCATGGTGGGTCCATCCAGTTCACATACGGCCGGTGCTGCCCGGATTGGAAAAGCAGCCCGGAATCTGTTTGGAAAACAGCCGACGTGGGCAAGAATACATCTTTATGAGTCTTTTGCCAAAACCTATCGGGGCCATGGAACAGACTTTGCACTTGCTGGTGGTCTGTTAGACATGGAAACGGATGACCCGCAAATAAATAAGGCATTAGAGCTGGCAAAAGAAAAAGGTTTGGACATCGAGTTTATAGAAGATAGTGCGGCGGTAAATCATCCCAATACGGTCCGTATCCTTATTGGAGATGGAAAAGAACAGCAGGAGCTGATGGGAATATCTGTCGGTGGCGGAAAAGTGGAGATTACAGAATTGAACGGTTTTGAACTTCGATTATCCGGGAACCATCCGGCTATTTTAATTATGCACAATGATCGTTACGGTGCGATTGCGTCTGTAACGAAAATTTTAGCAAAATATGAAGTGAATATCGGCCATATGGAAGTGAACCGGAAAGATGTGGGTAAAGAGGCGCTGATGGTAATTGAGGTAGATCAGAATGTAGATGATACTATCCTGCAGGAACTCGAGGCTGCTGATCATATTATCTCTATTGCGAAGATTGTAAGTTAAGAAGGGGGATTTTCATGTTTAGAACAGTTGCGGAGTTAGTAGAGAAAGCAAAAACAGAAAACATTTCTATTTCAGAAGTGATGATACGTCAGGAAATGGACGTGAAAGAGAAAACGAGAGAAGAAGTTTTTGCCGAAATGGAGAAAAACCTTACCGTTATGGAAAATGCGGTGGAAGATGCTTTAAAAGGAGTCCAATCGGTAACGGGACTCACCGGCGGAGACGCGGTGAAAGTACAGAAGTACATGAAAGAAAAAACGCCATTATCCGGGAATCTTATGATGGATGCTGTCAGTAAAGCAATGGGAACCAATGAAGTCAATGCAGCCATGGGCATCATTTGCGCAACACCGACTGCTGGAAGCGCCGGTTGTGTGCCAGGGACGCTGTTTGCGGTGAAGGAACAGTTAAACCCGACGCGAGAAGATATGATTCGTTATTTATTTACTTCGGGGGCCTTTGGTTTTGTTGTGGCTAATAATGCATTTATTTCCGGTGCGGCAGGTGGATGCCAAGCGGAAGTTGGTTCAGCGGGCGCCATGGCTTCTGCGGCGATTGTCGAAATGGCAGGAGGTACGCCGGAACAATCGGCGCATGCTTTCGCAATGACATTAAAAAATATGCTCGGTCTGGTCTGTGACCCAGTAGCAGGTTTGGTAGAAGTTCCATGCGTGAAGCGAAATGCAGGAGGCTCGTCCCTTGCGATTGTGTCTGCTGATATGGCGCTGGCAGGAGTGGAAAGCCGTATTCCTTGTGATGAAGTAATCGGTGCGATGTACCGCATCGGGAAACAGATGCCGTCTTCTTTGCGTGAAACGGGTGAAGGCGGATTGGCTGATACACCAACGGGACGATTTTTAAAGGAAAAAATCTTTGGAGTATCTGTTTAATCAGGTATTTACGAAAAATAGACGTATTTGCTCATTAGACTCTGAGCTGGTATTGCTGTTTTTCTGATTGAAAAGGATGTTGGAAATGAACGAATCGATATTAGAAGTGAAAGGTGTCGGCGAAAAAGCAGCAGAGCAACTTGCTTCCATGCATATTCATGAGATAGATGATATATTGGAATATTTCCCGTATCGATACGATATTTATGAGGAAAAACCTTTGCAAGAGCTGGTACATGATGAAAAAGTGACGATTAAAGGGAAGGTGGTTTACGACCCTTCTCTTACTTTTTTTAGGAAAAATAAATCAAGGTTAAGCTTTACGGTAGAAGTGGAAGGTGTTGCTGTTAAAGCGATTATGTTTAACCGGGCATTTGCAAAAAAACAAATTCAGCAAGGGCAGGATATTACATTGACCGGGAAATGGGACGCACGTCGCCTGCAAATCACAGTCAGTCAATATAAAATCGGAAAAACGGAAGAAGATGATTCGATTACTCCTGTTTATTCGCTGAAAGGCGATTTGACTTCTTATAAATTCCAAAAGATATTAAAGCAGGTGCTTAACGCACATGAACAAGATATAACAGAAATATTGCCTGCTTCTTATTTGGAAAATTATAAGCTGCCAAATCGACAAGAAGCAGTAAGAACAATGCATTTTCCAGAGAGCAGGGTTGCTTTAAAACACGCGCGGCGGAGATTTATTTATGAAGAATTTCTGCTGTTTCAGCTTAAGATGCAGTTAATCCGAAAAATAAACCGTGAATCCACGAAAGGAAATGCCCAAGATTTTCAGATGGATAAAGTAGAGGACTTTATCAGCTCGCTGCCTTACACCTTAACAGAGGCACAGCAAGCTGTGTTAACTGAAATCTTAAAGGATATGAAACTTGCTTACCGGATGAATCGGCTGCTTCAAGGAGATGTTGGATCAGGGAAAACAGCAGTTGCGGCGATTTGTTTATATGCTGCTGTTACAGCAGGCAAACAAGGGGCGCTGATGGTCCCTACGGAGATTTTAGCAGAACAGCATTTCCAATCTTTTCAGTCTATGCTGGAAGGTAGAGCTAGCGTTGCCTTGTTAACTGGATCTGTAAAAGGAAAGAAGCGCAGAGAGCTGACACAGCAAATTGAAAATAAAGAAATAGATGTCGTGATTGGAACGCATGCCCTTATTCAGGAAGATGTTTTGTTTAATGATTTAGGACTGGCGATTGTCGATGAGCAGCATCGCTTTGGGGTTGCTCAACGCAGAACATTGCGGGATAAAGGATTGGATCCGGATGTTTTATTTATGACCGCAACCCCGATCCCCAGAACACTTGCGATTACAACGTTTGGTGATATGGATGTATCCATTATTAACCAGCTTCCTTCCGGGAGAAAAGAGATTGAAACGTTATGGGTGAAGGAAAATATGTTTGAACGGATTCTTGATTTTATTCAAGAACGGGTCAAGCAAGGGGAACAAGCATATATTATCAGCCCGTTGATCGAGGAGTCGGATAAATTAGATATTCAAAACGCCGTTGACCTGTATCATCAACTGACAGCTTACTATGATAATGAAATGGAGATCGGCTTAATGCATGGGCGTCTAACCTCTGCAGAGAAAGATGACGTCATGCGTGATTTTGCTGATAATAAAGTGAATGTGCTAGTCTCTACAACGGTCGTAGAAGTAGGTGTGAATGTTCCCAATGCCACCGTGATGGTGATTTATGATGCGGAGCGTTTCGGTCTGTCACAACTGCATCAGCTCAGGGGACGTGTCGGCAGAGGAGCAAAGCAAAGCTATTGTATTCTTATCGCAGAACCTAAGGGAGAAGTCGGGAAAGAGCGTATGCGGATTATGTCAGAAACAAATGATGGATTTGAATTATCCGAACAAGACTTGCAATTGCGTGGTCCGGGCGACTTTTTCGGCAGAAAACAAAGCGGTATGCCGGAATTTAAAGTAGCTGATATGGTGCATGATTACAGAGCACTCGAAACAGCAAGACAAGATGCACAGCATATTGTTGAAAACAATTTATTGCAAACTGAAGATTATAGGTACTTAAAAGAAATATTAGCAGAAGAAGAGGGGCTTTCGGCAAAGCTGGATTAATCCGGAAACCAAATATAAAACGGAGCAAATCAGCCCGCTACGGACGGCTGTCTCCCATTTTTGTGTACGCATTATTTTTAAGATAACAGCCAGTTGCGCTGCGATCATTCAATAGATTACTTGCATAAAAAAGATTGCTATTATATATTACTATTAGTACCAAGTCATAGAACGAAACTTCCATGGAAGTTTCGTTCTTTCCTACGGAGGGTGGCTTGATTTGATCAGAAGATGAAATGACCGTTTATCTATTCCCTTTCCAGAGGGAATAACGGACACCTATACTCTGTTAACTTGTTCCCGCCCAACAACCGTTACGACGTCATCAATAGAACCGGCATCTCTCTAAAATTTGAAATGAAAGTTTGATGATAGAAATGAAACGCTCAAAAGCAGAACGACAATCATTGTTAAGAGAAAAAATAGAAGAATCTCCATTTGTAACGGACGAGCAGTTAGCGAAAGATTTTGAAGTCAGTATTCAAACCATTCGGTTAGACCGTATGGAGCTCTCTATTCCTGAACTTCGTGAACGGATAAAATATGTGGCTACGAAGCAATGGAATGAGACAGTTAAAGCTTTGCCGGTGGAAGAAGTGATTGGGGATATTATTGATTTGGAATTGGATGAACGGGCTATCTCTATGCTTGATATCACGTCGGAGTTTGTTTTTTCCAGAAATAAGATTGCCAGAGGGCATCATCTGTTTGCCCAGGCGAATTCATTAGCCGTAGCTGTTATTAACGATGAGCTTGCTTTAACAGCAAAATCCAGCCTGCGCTTTAAGAGACAGGTGAAAGAAGGAGAAAGAGTGATTGCCAAAGCGGTTATAAAAGGAAAAGATAACCGTGGACACACCATTGTGGAAGTGAAGAGCTTTGTGAATAACGAGCTTGTGCTTACAGGTGAATTTTTCATGTTTCATTCCAGTGAAAGCAAAGGAGAATAAGTGAATGCGATTAGCGATAGATGCAATGGGAGGCGACCATGCACCGAAGGAAATTGTTTTAGGTGCGATGGAAGCTGTCAAAGAAAATAAAGATTTACAAATTACACTTTATGGTGATGAAAACCAGATCAATCCGGTTTTAACGGATCATCAACAAATTAAAGTCATACATACAGACGAAAGAATTACACCAGAGGATGAGCCGGTAAAAGCAGTACGGCGCAAAAAGAATGCTTCGCTTGTATTAATGGCCAAGGCTGTCAAAGACGGTGAAGCAGACGCATGTATTTCTGCGGGGAATACCGGTGCATTAATGAGTGCAGGTTTGTTTGTCGTGGGCAGGATTCCCGGTATTGATCGTCCTGCGCTAAGCCCTACATTTCCGACAGTAGACGGGCAAGGTTTCCTGATGCTGGATGTCGGTGCGAACGTGGACGCTAAGCCGGAACATTTGCTTCAATACGCCATTATGGGTTCCATCTACGTGGAGAGAGTAAGAAATATTAAAACGCCTCGAGTCGGCTTATTAAACGTCGGTACCGAAGATGGAAAAGGAAATGATTTAACGAAAAAAGCTTTTCAGCTTTTAGAAAATGCCCCTATCCATTTTGTAGGAAACGTAGAGGCAAGAGATATATTAAATGGCGTTGCGGATGTTGTCGTGACAGATGGATTTAGCGGGAATATCGCATTAAAAACCATGGAAGGTGTGGCAGAAACAATCTTTTCTCTTTTAAAAGATACGTTTATGTCTTCTGCAAAAACCAAAATTGCTGCTGCTCTTGTCAAAAAAGACCTGAAAGGTATAAAGGGCCGATTAGATTACTCAGAATATGGCGGTGCAGGATTGTTCGGTCTCCGCGCACCGGTTATTAAAGCCCATGGATCCTCAAAAAGCCGGGCAATAACCAATGCGGTTAAACAAGCTGTTTATATGGTAGATAACAATGTAACAGCCACCATTCAAGATACCATTGAAACAATGGGGGAAGAGGAGGAAAAGTAAATGAAACGTATTGCATTTATGTTCCCTGGCCAAGGATCGCAGACAGTTGGTATGGGGAAAGATTTATACGATGCTTACCCGCATATACAAGCAATGTATCAGGAAGCAAATGAAGTTTTAGATATGGATCTACAAACGCTTATGTTTGAAGGTCCAAAAGAAACGTTGACAGAAACAGAAAATACGCAGCCGGCATTATTATTATCCAGTGTTGCTGTTACACAGCTGTTAGAAGAAAACGGTATTCGCCCTTCGATGGTTGTGGGGCATAGTCTGGGAGAATACAGTGCACTGGTGGCGGCTGGCGCAATGAAGTGGCAGGATGCTATCGGGCTGGTCAAAGTAAGAGGTCATCTAATGGAACAAGCCGTTCCTGAGGGACAAGGAACGATGGCGGCGGTTTTAGGTCTTGGACAGGATAAAGTTCAGGAAGCGCTAGATCAGGTGACGAATGAAATTGTAGATATTGCCAATTTAAATTGTCCTGGACAGATCGTTATCTCCGGATCGGTCCCAGGTGTTGAACAGGCGACGGCCTTATTAAAAGAAGCAGGAGCAAAGCGGGTGCTTCCATTAAATGTGAGCGGACCATTCCATTCCAGATTAATGAAACAAGCGAATGAAGACTTTGCAGCATATTTAAATGAAGTATCTTTGGAAAATCCGAAAATGCCTGTTTATGCAAATGTTTCAGCAGATGCAGTAACGGAAAAAGACACTGTGAAAGAATTATTAGTACAGCAGCTTTACTCGCCGGTTCGCTTTGAGGAATCAATTCAAAAGATGCTGGAACAAGGCATTGATGTATTTGTAGAAGTAGGTACGGGTAAAGTTTTATGCGGCTTATTGAAAAAAATAGACCGGAAAGCAAAAACATTTGCTGTGCAGGATCAAGAATCGCTCGAAGCGTTTATTCGCTGGTATAAGGAGGAAGAATAATGTTACAAGGGCAAACGGCAGTAGTAACTGGTGCTTCCAGGGGAATCGGCAGAGAGATTGCTTTGGAACTTGCTAAAAACGGAGCGAATGTGGTTGTAAACTATTCAGGGAGCGAAGCAAAAGCAGAAGAGGTTGTCACAGAAGTCGAGGAACTTGGTGTAAAAGCAGTGAAGATACAAGCTAATGTTTCTGATGAAGAATCTGTAAAGCAACTTATGAAGCAGGCCGTGAAGGAATTCGGCTCCATTGATATCCTGGTAAATAATGCAGGAATTACAAAAGATAACTTGTTAATGCGCATGAAAGAAGAGGAATTCGATCAGGTTATTCAAACGAACTTGAAAGGAACCTTCTTATGTACAAAAGCAGTGACCCGTCAAATGATGAAACAAAAATCCGGGCGGATTATTAATGTTGCATCCATCGTCGGCGTAAGCGGAAATCCGGGACAAGCCAACTATGTAGCTGCAAAAGCAGGGGTCATTGGTTTGACGAAAACAACAGCGAAGGAGCTTGCTTCTCGAAATATCTTGGTAAATGCGGTGGCTCCTGGTTTTATTTCCACAGACATGACGGACCAATTAAGTGAAGAGCAGCAGGAATCTTTATTACAACTGGTACCGTTAGAACGCTTCGGCAAACCAGAAGATGTAGCACGTGTTATCCGCTTTTTAGCTAGTGAAGATGCTAATTATATTACAGGACAAACCATTCATATTGACGGTGGAATGGTGATGTAATACAATTGCAGAACAAAAATAAAAAGCGAAGGAAACTTTGAAAGGGGGTGAACGGGGAATGGCAGACGTGTTTGAACAAGTAAAGTCCATCATTGCTGATCGTCTTGATGTAGATGAAGAAAAAGTCGTTTTAGAAGCTTCATTTAAAGATGACCTTGAAGCGGACTCATTAGATGTTGTTGAACTTGTTATGGAATTAGAAGATGAGTTTGATATTGAAATCGCTGATGAAGATGCGGAAAAGATTAATACAGTAGGTGATGCTGTAGATTACATAAACAGCAAAGCTTAATGAATAAAAAAACAGGGAGGGGAAGTTTCTTTTGGAGACTTTCCCTCATTATTTGTGTTTCACGGTAAAGGTGCAGAAGTGGAACTTAAAACAAGGAAATAAATAATTATATTCCGTATATGGTACACTAACTGCATACCAGTTATTTGAGGCAATCGATGAACAGCAAAAAATATAAGATGACAAACATATCATCATTTTATTCATAGGAGTGAAGGAGGTTCATATGGAATTAAGTCAATTGGAACAGAAATTAGGAATAACTTTTCAACAAAAAAAATTATTAAAAGAAGCATTTACCCATTCTTCTTATGTGAATGAATACAAGAAAATCAAGCTGAATGATAATGAGCGGTTGGAATTCTTGGGAGACGCAGTACTGGAATTAGCTGTTTCTCAATATTTGTATAGAAATAATCAGGACATGCCCGAAGGTGAAATGACCAAAATACGTGCAGCTATCGTATGTGAAGCGTCTTTAACGGTTTTTGCAAAACAATTTGATTTTGGACAATATATCCTGTTGGGTAAAGGGGAAGAACAGACAGGTGGAAGACAGAGACCGGCTATTTTAGCAGATGCATTTGAGGCTTTTTTAGGCGCGCTTTATTTAGACCAAGGCTTTGATGCCGTGCTTCACTTTTTAAATACCCGTATTTTTCCTGCTTTAACAGTAGATGCCACAGCAAGTGTGATGGATTATAAAAGTCATCTTCAGGAAATTGTTCAGAAGCAAAAGGATAGAAAAATTGAATATCACATTATTGATGAGCATGGACCATCGCATCACAAAGAATTTATTGCTCAGGTTGTAATTCAAGGAGAACCAGCCGGAAGAGGAAATGGAAGAACAAAAAAAGAAGCTGAACAAAAAGCAGCTAAAGCAGCACTGGAGAAAAAACTTCCGGAATAAAAATATGCTGCTCATAAAAAAACGTTACGCAAGAACCGTTCGGTTGCCTGTTCTTGCGTAACGTTTTTTGTATGATCACAGTGTGACTGTCTGGAAGACTTCCGATTCAAGAAAGAAGGAGTCCTGAAAATTCTGTGTGGAAATCGGAACATAGTAATAGCCCGATTGGTTCCACTTTATTTACGAATGGCTGCCAGTTCATTAATAAAGGCTTGTGTTTCTGAGGCACTTAAACGGCCTTTACTGATGACCATATCATACATCCATTTTAAATCATCATATTTTTCGATATTGTAATCATCTGCGTCCATAATCGAACGATTAACTACTTGTAACTTTTCTGCTAATTCCTGAAGCATGTACTCCATATTTTCAACGCTTGGCTGATCTAACTGCATCTTATCCCCCTTAGTATAATCCATCATTTGGAATTTGGATGTACATGGAAAAACTATTAAATAGCAGTGAATGGTACTTCACTTTAACCACGTACGGTAACTAAATGTATCAAGTAATAGATGTTTATTATAGCATAAGTTTTAACAATCGTTAATGGTTGTTCCTTTTTGAATTAATACCGCGCTGCACATAGGCTAAAGCGTCATAATATGATAAAATGTATTAGCTAAACTATTCTAGCAACGATAAAATAAAAAATGAGATTTATAACTATATTAACTCAACTTTTGCCCTTTAAAAAGTAACTTCCTTTTCATCGGAACAGGGTTAATCGTTACTTTCATACGTTTGTCGACAAAGAATTAGAAGGTAATGTGTAAGGCGACCGCTGCGGCGGAAAGCGTAGTGGTTGACCGGAGCGGTTGCTATACACCATATCTTGTTCAACAAATACAAGGGTGATTGAACGAAAACCAACCATGATAATAGTGATCCTGTTCATCCTGGAACAGCAAGGTTTATATGCTTCTTCTTAGGTGCGAAAGTTGAGTATAGTAACTATAAATAGAACGATTGATTTTTAGGAGAATGATTATGCATTTAAAGCGATTGGAAAGTGTTGGATTTAAATCCTTTGCGGAACGGATTAACGTTGATTTTGTACCTGGTGTGACAGCCGTAGTAGGTCCCAATGGCAGCGGGAAAAGTAATATTACGGATGCGGTTCGCTGGGTATTGGGGGAACAATCAATGAAATCCCTCCGCGGTTCAAAAATGGAAGATATTATATTCCAGGGAAGTGATTCGAGATCTCCTTTAAATGTCGCGGAAGTTACACTCGTATTAGATAATAAAGAACAGCGTGTTCCCTTGGATTATGAAGAAGTCAGTGTAACAAGAAGAGTTTACCGGTCTGGAGAGAGTGAATTTTATATTAATAAACAGGTTTGCCGGCTGAAAGATATTGTAGATCTGTTTATTGATTCCGGGCTGGGCAGAGAAGCATTCTCTATTATCAGTCAAGGACGGGTAGAAGAGATTCTGAGTTCAAAAGCGGAAGAGCGACGTGTGATTTTTGAAGAAGCTGCAGGCGTTTTAAAATATAAGCAGCGGAAGAAAAAAGCAGAGTACAAGCTTGCTGAAACACAGGAGAATCTGAATCGTGTAGAGGATATTGTTTATGAAATTGAGCAGCAATTGGATCCGTTAGAAGAACAATCTAAAAAAGCAAAAGAATATCAGACTTTACAAGCTGAGCTTCAAGAAACAGAGATTTCTGTGCTGATTACGGAAATGGAACAAATACATCAAGAATGGCAGCAGGTATTGACATATTTAGCTGACAATGAAAAAAAACAAAACGAACAATCGGAAACGATTCGCCTGATTGAAACAGATCTGGCAAAAGAAAAAGAACGGCTACAGCAATACGAGACAGAAATGGAACAATTGCAGGCTGAATTATTGGAAGTAACAGAACGTCTGGAGAAGTATGAAGGCAAAAAGCAATTATTTGATGAACGCTCCAAGCATGCCGATGAAAATAAAGAAAAACTTGCACAGCAACTAGAGCGGGTGACTTCTAATGTCAATGTACTGGAGCAGCAAAAAGCAGAAGAACAAGAAAAATTGGCACGTTTAGAGACGGAAAAAGCTGATACATTGGCCAGGAAAAAGAAAATCGAAAAAAAATTATCGATACGCCCGGAAGATGTAGCGAATCGAATAGAAGATTTAAAAGCAGAATATATTGAGTTATTGAATCAGCAGGCAGCTTTTCGAAATGAAAAACAATCTGTCGACCGGCAGCAAGAGCAGATAGAGGCTAAAAATAGTTCTCAATCTATGAAATTTAAAGATATGCTCGCAGAAAGAAAAACGTTACAAGATAAACAAACAGCTGCCGGAGAACGATTAGAAACAAACAAGAATCATTTAGAAGAAAAGAACGAACAATTAAAGACGTTCAAGCAGGAAATGCAGTCAGAACGTGCAAAATATGAGGAAGCTCAATCAAAACTATATCAAGGTTATCAATATATTGAAAAAGTAAAATCAAAGAAAGAAATGCTGGAAGAAATGAAGGAAGATTTCCAAGGGTTCTTCCAGGGTGTGCGTCAAATTTTGCGAGCAAGGGAAGAAGGGAAGTTGTCAGGGATAGAAGGGGCTGTTATTGAGTTGATGGATGTCCCTAAAGACTATATTACTGCGATGGAGACCGTGTTAGGCGGGCAGGCGCAGAATATCGTTGTGGAAACCGATCAAACAGCCAGAGAGGCGATTAACTGGCTGAAAAAAACAAACAGCGGACGGGCAACTTTTCTGCCGCTTCAATCGATTCAACCGCGCTTTTTAGCAAGAGACGGCCAGCAACAAGTAAGTGATCATCCCGGCTTCGTGGGTGTAGCATCGGATTTGGTAGAGGCGAAAGCCAAAAAATATGAAAAAGCGGTGCAGCATGTCATGGGGAATGTTGTGATTGCTAAAACGTTGCGGGATGCCAATGACTTGGCGATAAAACTGCAGCGGAGATACCGTATTGTTACGCTGGATGGAGATATGGTGCATCCTGGCGGTTCTATGTCAGGAGGGGCGCAGAAAAAGCAGAATCAATCCTTATTTACCCGTGAAAAGGACTTACAGGAGCTGCAGGCACGCTTGGCCGAATATAAACAGAAAACAGAGCAGTTTGAGAAGGGTGTACAGAAAAAAAGAGACTATCTAGGTGAATTAGATAAAAAAATAAGTTTGACGGAACAAGAGACACAAAGTATACAATCAGACGTTCAGGAAAGTCAGGCTGATTTCCAATCTCTCCAGGCAAAATTAACATCTGTCAATGACAATTTAGCTATCTATGATATGGATAAGAAGCAGAACGAACAGAGTCATACAGAATTAACAGACCGGAGCGAGGTGTTAGCAAAGGAATTAGAAGACATCCGTCTCAAACTGCAAACGACCCAAAAAGAAATAGATAGCTTAACAGAAGAAGAAGCAAAATTAAAAGAAACCCGGGAAAAACTGCAGGACACTTTTTATGAAGTGAAAGTAGCCTTGGCAGAACAGGAAGAACGTTATAAAAATCAAAAAGCAAATACAAAAGCTTTGGAAACGCAGCTTGAACGGGCACTTCAGGAAAAGAATGAAGCGAACGAAGAACTGGAAACCATAGCGGCTATAAAAAATCAAGAAGAGACAGAAGAAGAAATGGAAGCAAATATTACCAATGCTAGAAATTCCAAACAGGAAATAACAGAAAGCATTGAAAAACAGCGTCAAAAGAGAAAAACCAGCGCTGAACAACAACAGTCGTTAGAAGAGAAGCTGAAAAAAGCCCAGGAACAATTTAAAGCGACAAATGAGCAATATCAGAAACAGGAAGTGAAATCTAACCGTTTGGATGTAGAGCTTGACAGCCATCTGCAGCAGCTTGAAAAAGAATATATGATGACGTATGAGATGGCAAAGCGTGATTATTCCAAAGTTGAAAATATGGATGAAGCAAAAGCGGTTGTCAGCCGCTTGAAGAACCAAATCAGCCAATTAGGTTCGATTAATTTAGGGGCTATCGATGAATACGAGCGTATTTCTGAACGATATCAGTTTTTAAAAGAACAAAGGGACGACCTTGTGGAAGGTAAGCGAACACTATATACTGTTATTGAAGAGATGGACACAGAAATGAAAGAAAGATTTGACACTACTTTTTCAAAAATAAAGGAAGAGTTTTCTCATGTGTTCCAGCACTTGTTCGGTGGTGGACATGCTGAATTAAAATTAACCGATCCCAGTAATTTATTGGAAACAGGTGTCGATATTATTGCGCAACCGCCCGGCAAAAAACTGCAGCATTTAAGTCTTTTATCTGGTGGCGAACGTGCTTTAACAGCCATTGCTCTTCTCTTTTCTATTTTACGTGTCCGTCCGGTTCCTTTTTGCATACTGGATGAGGTAGAAGCAGCTCTGGATGAAGCAAATGTTGTCCGTTTTGCGAAGTATGTAAAGCAATTCAGTAAAGATACGCAATTTATCGTTATCACCCATCGTAAAGGAACCATGGAAGAAGCGGATGTTCTTTATGGGGTGACGATGCAGGAATCGGGCGTGTCAAGACTCGTTTCTGTCCGGTTGGAAGATACAAAAGAATTGATGCAATCGTAGGAGGATATCACTATGGGATTTATGGATAAATTAAAACAACGCTTTAAGCAAAATGAAGAAACACAGGAAGTTTCTGAAAAATACCAGGAAGGAATGAAAAAAACAAGGAATTCCTTTTCTGGTAAATTAAATGACCTCATCGCTCGTTATCGCAAGGTGGACGAGGATTTCTTTGAAGAATTGGAAGAGGTTCTTATTACTGCGGATGTCGGCGTTACGACAGTAATGGATCTGGTTGAGGAACTACGAATGGAAGTGAAACGACAAAATATTAAGGATTCCTCGGAAATAAAAGATGTCATCTCCGAAAAACTCGTAGAAATTTATTATGGTGACGAAGATGCGTCTATCCAGCATATGCAGGTAGATGGAGAGGGATTACAGGTGATTCTTGTTGTCGGCGTAAATGGCGTTGGAAAAACAACGAGTATCGGTAAACTTGCCCATCAATTAAAAGCAGATGGCAAAAATGTCATTATGGCAGCCGGGGATACGTTCCGTGCCGGTGCAATCGAACAATTGGACATTTGGGGAGAGCGTGCTGGTGTTCCGGTTATTAAACATAATGAAGGCAGTGATCCTGCTGCAGTCATTTATGATGGGATTAAGGCTGCCAAATCACGCGGCTCAGATGTTTTGATTTGTGACACTGCCGGGAGACTTCAGAATAAAGTAAACCTGATGAATGAACTTGCTAAGGTAAAGCGCGTTATTGAACGTGAAATTCCAGGCGCTCCTCAGGAAGTTCTGCTTGTATTGGATGCAACGACTGGCCAAAATGCGTTAACACAAGCACGTACTTTTTCGGAGGCAACGAATGTAACCGGCATTGTTCTGACCAAATTGGATGGCACAGCAAAAGGCGGCATTGTGCTGGCTATCCGTAATGAATTACAGATTCCGGTCAAATATGTGGGATTAGGCGAAAAAATCGATGACCTGCAGCAGTTTGAAGCAGATGCATTTGTATACGGTTTGTTTGCGGATTTGGGAATGAGTGAGGAAGAGAAGGAAGCAGAATAAGCATAGCCGATTTTTCTGCTGCTTGACAATTTCTGATTTGATTGGATATGATAAATGTAAAGGAAAATCACTTAACAAGAGGTGTGCCCGTTGTTGGAAAAAACGAACCGGATTAATTATTTATTTGATTTTTATCAATCACTTTTGACACCGAAACAGTGCAGCTATATGGAAATGTATTATCGGGAAGATTATTCTTTGGGAGAAATTTCAGAGCTGTTGGAAGTTTCCAGACAAGCTGTGTATGATAATATTAGAAGAACGGAAAAAACGTTGGAGTCTTATGAGGATAAGCTGCATCTTCTTTCAAGATTTGAAAAAAGAACGCAAATTATTGAAAAGCTTTCGGAAACAGTAAAAGATCCGGAGGCACAGAAATATGTTCAACAATTACAAGATATAGATTAGGGGGATACCTTCTATGGCATTTGAAGGATTAGCGGAGCGTCTCCAAGGTACGATAAAGAAAATTACCGGTAAAGGCAAGGTCTCCGAGCAAGATGTGAAAGAGATGACAAGAGAAGTTCGCCTGGCACTGCTGGAAGCGGACGTAAACTTCAAAGTAGTGAAACAGTTAATTGCCCGGATAAAGGAAAGAGCGGTCGGGCAGGAAGTAATGGAAAGTTTAACGCCTGGACAGCAGGTTATCAAAGTAGTGAAAGATGAATTAACCAACTTAATGGGCGGCGAACAAAGTAAAATTGCTGTAGCGGATCGTTCTCCAACGGTTATTATGATGGTCGGTCTCCAAGGTGCTGGTAAGACAACAACTACCGGAAAACTGGCGAATGATTTGCGTAAAAATCATAACCGCAACCCGCTATTAGTTGCTTGTGACGTCTATCGTCCGGCAGCGGTAGATCAATTGGAAACACTGGGAACACAGCTGGATATGCCTGTTTTCTCATTAGGAACAGAGGCAAATCCGGTTGATATTGCCAACCAGGCGATTGCTCAGGCGAAAGAAAATCATAATGATTATGTCATTATTGATACGGCTGGACGTCTCCATGTGGATGAAAACCTTATGGAAGAGTTACAGCGTATCAAAACGGATGTAAAACCGGATGAAATCTTCTTAGTGGTCGATTCCATGACAGGTCAAGATGCAGTCAATGTTGCGGAAAGCTTTAATGATCAGCTGGATATTACCGGAGTAGTTCTGACGAAATTAGATGGGGATACGCGCGGCGGTGCGGCACTTTCTATCAAAGCAGTAACAGATAAGCCGATTAAATTTGCCGGCATGGGTGAAAAATTGGATCAGCTGGAAGCTTTCCACCCGGAACGTATGGCTTCCAGAATACTTGGCATGGGGGACGTGCTCTCTCTTATTGAAAAAGCGCAGACCAATGTAGATGAAAAACAGGCAAAAGACCTTGAAGAAAAAATGCGTTCGATGTCCTTTACATTTGATGATTTCCTGGAACAGATGGGACAGGTGCGTCAAATGGGTCCATTAGATGACTTAATGTCTATGATTCCGGGATCCAACAAGATGAAAGGCTTGAAAAATGCGCAGCTGGACGAAAGTCAGTTGACAGAGGTAGAGGCGATTATTCAATCGATGACAAAAGAAGAACGCCAGGAACCGAGCGTCATTAACGGAAGCAGAAGAAAACGTATTGCAAAAGGGTCCGGAACTTCTGTTGCAGCGGTAAACCGCTTGTTAAAACAGTTCTCCGAAATGAAAAAAATGATGAAGCAGATGACCAATATGCAAAAGGGCAAGAAAGGAAAAGGCGGCGGCATGAAATTTCCTTTCATGTAAAGGGAGTTCAAAAAGTCCGTTAAAATAATGTGACTGGCGGTAAAGAACTTTTTTCGCTTTGAACACGTATCTTCGTGTTGATTTTCACGTCTTTTTATAATAAAATAAGCTTGTAATGGAAAAATACTTTACAGACTAAAAACTATCTGGTAGAATCAATTCTTGTGATAAGATAATTATTGGAGGTGCAAAAACATGGCAGTAAAAATTCGTTTAAAACGTATGGGTGCGAAAAGAAATCCATTCTATCGTATTGTAGTAGCTGACTCTCGTTCTCCACGTGACGGTCGCTTTATCGAACAAATCGGTACGTACAATCCTGTAGTAAATCCGGTTGAAGTTAAAATAGATGAAGAAAAAGCACTTGATTGGATGACAAAAGGCGCGAAGCCAAGTGACACAGTACGTAACCTGTTTTCTAAAGAAGGCATCATGAAGAATTTCCACGAACAAAAAAATTCTAAATAAGTAGTGTGATATCATGAAAGCCCTGATTAAATCGATTGTTACCTCATTAGTAGATTATCCGGACGATATTGTTATTAAGGAAACCGAAGAAGATTCGAAGGTTACTTATCATTTAACGGTTCATCCGGATGATGTCGGAAAAGTTATTGGCAAAAACGGACGAGTTGCAAAAGCAATCCGTACGGTTGTCTATGCAGCGAATACTGGTGGTAATAAACGCATTTTTTTAGATATTATGTAAGATTCCTGTCCAAACGGAGTGATGTATTCTGTTTGGACAGCTTGGTGAAGGGAAAGCTGACCCTGTTTTTTTTAGGGCTCAACTTTCCCTTTTTACACATTTTCGAATCTATCAGGCAGGAGCTGAATATCATTGAAATTAATCAAAAAAGTTCCCATTAAGTTAGTTGTAACCGAAGAAAGCAAAGAAAAAATCCGCCAAAATTTCACGAATCATAAATTACGTCTTGAACAAGAGTGTCAACAACTCCAATTTGAAATAAGAAAATTAAAGAACAAAAATACAAATGTCCGTTCCGATATGGAATCGAAGTTTAACCAGGAAATTAAAAATCGGCAGGAAAAAATGAAGCTGCTGGATTTTAAAATAGAGCAGCTGGATGAATTAGAAATGGGTAGTGAAATCGTGGAAAAAGAGGTTGAAGCTCTTGTTGAAGTCGAAGTCGGCTCAGATTGGAACCACATTATGAAGGAGCAGGCTATTGTAATTAAAGATGATAAAGTTATCCGAATTGATGATTAGAATAGGTGGGAAAACATGCACACAGAGAAATTAAAAATTGGAAAAATCGTTAATACACATGGCGTTCGAGGTGAAGTGAAAATTTTGCGTGTTACCGATTTTGAAGAACGGTTCACTCCCGGCAATGAAGTAATTCTCGTATCAGATGATGGGGATACTTCATTAACCATTGCGTCACACCGCATTCATAAAGGTTTTGACTTACTGACATTCGAAGGATATACAAATATGAATGAAGTGGAGAAGTGGAAGGGTTTGAATTTGTATATCGATAAAAATCAAACAGAAGAATTGGAAGAGAATGCGTTTTACTATCATGAAATTATCGGCTGCGTGGTTCAGACAACGGACGGAGATACTTTAGGGAAAGTAAAAGAAATCCTGTCTCCTGGTGCTAATGATGTCTGGGTTGTACAAAGACCTGGTATGAAGGATTTGTTAATACCTTACATTGAAGATGTAATTAAAAAGGTAGATATTCAAACGGGAGTTATTACAGTGGAGTTAATGGAAGGGATGTTAGATTAGATGCATATTGATATTCTGACGCTTTTCCCGGAAATGTTCCATGGTGTAATGGAAAGCTCTATTTTAAAGAAAGCAGCAGATAAAGAACAGTTTTCTTATCAGCTCATTGACTTTCGTGATTATTCGACAAATAAACATAAAAAGACAGATGATTATCCTTATGGCGGAGGAGCAGGCATGGTGCTGACTCCACAGCCTGTATTTGATGCGGTGGAAGCTGTAAAAAAAGACAGTAAATCCCGTCCCCGTGTGGTTTTAATGTGTCCTCAAGGAGAAGCTTATACACAACAAAAAGCAGAAGAATTTGCGCAGGAGGACCATTTGATTTTTATATGCGGTCATTATGAAGGGTATGATGAACGAATTCGTGAGCATCTGGTAACGGATGAAATATCCATCGGCGACTATGTATTAACAGGCGGAGAACTGGGGGCCATGGTTGTTGTAGATAGCGTTGTTCGGCTATTGCCGGAAGCACTTGGAAATGAAGCGTCGGCTAAGCAGGATTCTTTTTCAACAGGTTTATTGGAGCACCCCCATTATACACGTCCGGCTGATTTTCGGGGAATGAAGGTTCCGGATGTCCTTTTATCAGGTAACCATGCGAATATTGATGCTTGGAGAAGGAAGGAATCTTTGAAACGAACCGCTCAAAGACGCCCAGATTTGTTGGGAAATCAAGCGTTGAATGAAGCGGATAAAAAAATACTTCAAGAAATAAAAAATAACGAAAAGTAGTTGTACTTCACGCAAGAATATGCTATATTATTAATTGTGCTTATGTGCGTATAAGTATGTAGAACGATGTTCCGCTGTTCAAATGAGGACATGAGCATTAGTTTGGAAGGAGTGAAAATCATGCAACAAATTATTGCAGACGTAACCAAAGATCAATTGCGTACAGATCATCCTGATTTTCGACCTGGTGATACATTAAAAGTTCACGTAAAGGTTGTAGAGGGTAGTCGTGAGCGTATCCAGGTATTTGAAGGTGTTGTAATCAAACGTCAAAACGGCGGAATCAGCGAAACATTTACAGTAAGAAAAATTTCTTACGGTATTGGTGTGGAGCGTACTTTCCCATTACATTCACCAAGAGTTGATAAAATCGAAGTTTCTCGTCGCGGTATCGTACGTCGTGCGAAGCTTTATTATCTTCGTAACCTGCGCGGAAAAGCAGCTCGTATTAAAGAGCGTCGCTAATCAGCCGACAGAGAATTTGAAACGAATACAAAAGGGCTACGTCAATGATGGCAGTAGCTCTTTTTCATTGCTTCAGAAAATATAATACGAAACAACATTTCTGTTTCGAGTATGCTGCACGTTAGATTCTTGTTCAAGAAGTGGTATATAAAAAAATATACTTAGAAGTTGTTTATCTAAAGTTTCCTAGCTACAATAATAGGTAGACTGAAGTTATCGGAGGAAGTCAGATGACAGAGAAAGAACAGAAAGAACAAACTAAGAAAAAAAATGAATGGCTGGACTGGATTAAAGCACTGTTGCTTGCTTTTGGCTTTGTGTTTCTGGTACGGATGTTTTTATTTGCTCCTATCGTTGTAGAAGGCCCCTCGATGTTGCCGACCTTACACGATCGTGATCAAATGATTGTCAATAAGATTACGTATACACTTGGAGAACCAGATCGTTTTGATATTGTTGTTTTCCATGCTCCTGAGCAAAATGACTTTATTAAGCGGGTTGTAGGGCTTCCTGGAGAGCATGTAGCAGTAAGAGATAATGTGCTGTATATAGATGGCGAACCAGTAGATCAGCCTTTTTTAAGTGACCAGGTCTTTACAAATGATTTTGAACTGGAAGATTTAGAAGAAGGATACGAGGTTGTTCCTGAGGATTCTGTATTTGTGTTAGGTGATAACCGTAGTAATTCAACGGACAGCCGGATTATTGGGGTAGTGCCGATGGATGAAGTTGTTGGAAAAGCAGATCTTGTCTACTGGCCATTGAATCGTATTCATTTTAGTGAATAAAAATGAGCGATTGGTGATAGAAATGCCCTGAGAGAAAAAATAAAGGGTTTTGAGTTACGTATGTATTTACTTGAAATAAAACAATATATTTGCGAATGAATTTAAGAAATTTCAAGATTAAGTCTTAGAAAGCTTGATATGAAAGGAGTTGAAATACCTTATGCCTATTCAATGGTTTCCCGGTCATATGGCTAAAGCCAGGAGAGAAGTACAGGAACAATTAAAGCTCGTTGATTTTGTGATTGAATTAGTGGATGCGAGAGTGCCATATTCTTCACAAAATCCGATGTTGCAAGAGGTCTTGGGACAAAAGCCGAAACTTGTTCTGATGATGAAAAAAGATTTAGCTGATCCTGCTCAAACAGCTGCATGGATTGAAAGCTATCAGGAAAAAGGTGTACAAGCCGCTGCGGTGGATGTGAACCAAAAAAGTGATATACAGCAAGTTGTCCAGCTTGCAAAGGCTATGGCACAAGAGAAAATGGATAAACTCCAAAAAAAGGGAATTAAACCCAGACCTGCAAGAGCAATGATTGTTGGTATTCCAAACGTAGGGAAATCGACATTAATTAACCGGCTTGCCAGTAAAAAGGTTGCGAAGACAGGAGACCGTCCTGGAATTACCAAGCAGCAACTGTGGATTAAGATAAAGAAAGACTTTGAATTGCTTGATACACCGGGTATTTTATGGCCGAAATTTGAAGAAGAGGTTGTAGGGTACCGACTTGCTGCAATCGGAACAATAAAAGATCAGCTCCTTCCGTTACAAGATATTACTGCCTTTGTTATCCGTTTTTTATTTGAAGAATATCCGAATCGTTTACCGGAACGTTATGATATAGAAGACAGCACGGATATGGTGGAACTATTTGAAGGCATAGGGAGAAAAAGAGGCGCATTAGAAAGCGGCGGACATGTGAATTTTGATAAAGTTTCCGATATTGTTCTTCAGGATTTACGTACTGGAAAATTAGGCAAATTCACATTGGAACAGCCATAGAGTGAATCTTTATTTCGCAGCGGCCATTGCACTGCGATAAAATGTATGATTAGTCTGCAAGGGATTTTTCTTTGTAGGCTTTTTTCGTATCTAAAGTGGTTATTTAACATATCGGGAAAAATGACGATAATAAAAGAAAGCAGGTTACATCATGAAAAAACAATCCATCGCAGAAATTAAGCAATTATTACATGGAGACAATCTAACATCTGAAGAATGGGAAATGCTTGTGCAGGATGATAGAAAAGGCGTACAGACTCTTTTAAAATCCTATCAGCGTAAACAAGCGCGTGAAAAACAATTAATCGAACAATTTGAAAGCATGCAGCAGTATGAGAGAAAAGCGTATTCGAACGGTGCAAAATGGATTGCAGGTGTAGATGAAGTAGGGAGAGGACCGCTTGCAGGTCCTGTTGTAGCAGCTGCTGTTATCCTGCCGGAAGATTTTCGTTTAATCGGCTTAAATGATTCTAAGAAGCTGAAAGAAAGCGTGAGAGAAGAATATAGTACATATATCAAGGAACATGCAGTCAGTTACCACATTTCTTTTATAGATAATCAGGTGATTGATGCAATGAATATTTATGAAGCAACGAAAAAAGCAATGTACGAAGCGCTGGCTGGATTAACTCCTTCGCCGGAACATGTATTAGTAGATGCCGTTCATCTTCCGGGACTAAATCATTCCCAAGAAGCCATTATCAAAGGAGACGCCTCCAGTATCAGTATTGCAGCGGCCAGTATTTTGGCAAAAGTAGCCCGTGACCAGTTCATGAAAGAATTACATACAAAATATCCGACTTACCATTTTGATAAAAATATGGGATATGGAACGAAAGCACACTTGGATGGACTGAATCAATCCGGAGTGACACCTTACCATCGAGCGAGTTTTGCTCCAATAAAAACATTATTAAAAGAATAAAGAAAAAAGAGGAGAAGCTATGCGGATTCAAGATAATGTAATGACGGGGAAATTATCACAATCAACCAAAGCAGGTTTGCTTCAGAATTTGAAAGCGGGCGATGTTTTACAGGGTACTGTCAAGCAGCTTTATCCACATCATCGAGCTGTGATTCAAATGCAAGGACAACAGGTGATAGCCCAGCTTGAGGCCTCTCTTTCTGTTGGCGGCAGATACTTTTTTCAAGTGGACTCCACGGAAGGGAATATGCCGGAGTTAAAAGTAATGACCGGTGAACTGCAGAATGGACAGCAAATAACGCGCCAGCTATTGCAGCAACTTGGTATAAAAGAAAATAAGCTGTCTGTCCGGCTGGTTAACGCTCTTGCCAAAGAACAGGTACCTATACAACGAAGTGATCTGAAGCAGGCCCTCCAATATATTCAGGAAAATAAAATTTCCCGGCAGCAAGCCTTGCCTGTTCTCATGCAGCTGATGAAGATGCGTATTCCGGTAACGCAAGCTTCTTTTCAAGCGGTGCACGTATTACAAAATGGCAGTATCAGTGAAGGTTTAGCATCATTAGACCGCTCTCTTTCTCCTGGACAGCAACCGATGCTGCAAGCTGATTTAGAACATGTTCTAAGAGGCTTTCCATCTGAACAGAGTGCTGTACGTGCAATTCTGACTGCGGATGCTCAAACAGCCAGACCTGTTTTATTTCCATTGCTTCAAGACCTCGGTATCGTTTCCAAAGCATTGGATAGACAAGGATGGTCGAATATTTTACAACAATGGAACCCGTCAGGTCCGCAGAATACACCAAACCAAGCAGCATCCACATCTCCATTTACAGCCAGTTTTGAAGGAACCAAGCGGCAGCTTCAATCGATTTTAGCGAACCAGCAGCTGCTGCTAGCTGAAGCAAATGCAGTACAACAGGGAAATAATACGACAGCGCAGATGAGACCAAACTTGGAAGCACAATATCCAACATATTTTTCAAATCAGGCACAAGGAAATGAAGCGGATACCCGGCAAGTAATCAAAGCATTATCAGTGCCGGAAAACTTTCAAACGCTGGAACGGTTCATGCATATTTTAGATACATCTACGGAAAGAATGGCGAGGAATGTCCTGACTGCCGATGCCCAAGCTGCAAAACCAGTACTGTTTCCTCTTTTGCAAGACCTCGGCATTATCTCAAAAACATTAGATAAGCAAGGGTGGATCAATGCATTACAGCAATGGCAACCATCTATATCAAAAAGCCAAGGAACAACGGCGGTACCATTTACAAGCAGTTTTGAGGGCACCAGGGAACAACTCCAGTCTATTTTGAACAGCCAGAAACAATTAATGACAGAGGCTAAAGCATTACATGGAGCGATGGCGCAAGGGAATAATACCGCAAAGCAATCGAAGACAAATCTAACCGCTGTATTTCCTTCGTATTTCGCTCATCCTGAGACGATAACGCAGGAAGGGAAAGACACCATGCGCCCTTTGCTGGAAGCTTTAATGGAACCGAAAAATTATCAGGCACTGGAGCGATTGATGAACATTTGGATGGCTTCAAATGAAACTAATGCGCATCATCCGAAAGAACAATTTTTGCAGCAAATGCTATGGGTCCTGCGTGATGCTGGTTTAAATGCAGAAAGCTCCCTGAAAACAGACGAGCCTCATACGATGCAATTCAAACATTTACTACTGGAAATGCTTCAGCAAAACGGGAGCACTCCGGGTAGAGAAAACGCACAGCAAGTCGTTCATTTTTTAAATGGTATGCAAATAAATAATATGCAGGACAATCATTATTTTATACAGGCTAATATACAGATACCTAGTCAAAAGTTTGGTTTATCCAAGGATATCGATTTACAATTTGAAGGAAAGAAAACAGCTGATGGAAGGATTGATCCGGAACATTGCCGGATTATATTTGACTTGGAGCTATACAGTATGAAAGAAACCATCGTAGATTTGCATGTTCACAAGCAGGCAGTTGCTATTACAGTTTATAATGATCAGCCATCTACACCGATGTTAGTAGACCAATTGCGTCCTGATTTACAAGAAGCATTGGAAAAAATGGATTATCAAGTAGCATCCATTACCTGCAAACCTTATACAGAAGATGGTAAGCAACATCAGGCAGGGAGCACTGCTGATGAACAATCTGTCCAGAGAAAGGTGGACTTTCGCATATGAATGAGAAACGGAAAAAAGCAGTTGCTTTAAGCTATGAGCAGCGTATGGAAGAAGCACCACGAGTTGCCGCCGCAGGGAAAGGCTTCCTGGCTGAAGAAATCATCGAACGGGCGGAGGAGCATCACATACCGATAGTGGATGACCCGTCCTTAGTAGAAGTGCTGTCGGAATTAAACATCAATGAACAGATTCCGGAAGAACTGTTCCAAGTCGTTTCAGAAGTATTTGCCTTTATCTATCGGGCAGATAAACAAACCGGAAAAGCGAACAAATGATAAAACGATTTTGGGAAAGGATGGAAAAATTCACCTTCAATAAATCATTGTTTTTGATGAAAAAGGAAATAATATTGAATTTATGTTCTCTATTTCTTGTTTATTTTCTCTATTTTTAATACAATAGTATTGCATTGATTTTGATAGGAGGATGGAAGATGAACATTCATGAGTACCAAGGTAAACAAGTTTTACGAGAATTTGGTGTAAACGTTCCCGACGGTCATGTAGCTTATTCCGTTGACGAAGCTGTAGAAGCAGCAGAGAAGCTTGGGTCGTCTGTAACCGTTGTCAAAGCGCAAATCCATGCTGGCGGGCGCGGAAAAGCCGGCGGTGTAAAGGTTGCAAAGAGCCTGGAGGAAGTTCGTACATATGCGGATGAAATTTTAGGAAAGACCCTTGTAACACATCAAAATGGCCCTGATGGCACAGAAGTAAAACGTTTACTTATTGAAGAAGGCTGTGATATTCAGCGTGAATATTACGTAGGGGTAGTTCTTGATCGCGCTACATCCAAAGTTGTTATGATGGCGTCTGAAGAAGGCGGCACAGAAATAGAAGAAGTGGCAGAAGCAACACCAGAAAAAATCTTTAAAGAAGTGATTGATCCGGTTGTTGGTCTATCACCATATCAAGCTAGAAGACTAGCTTTTAATATTAATATCCCGGATGAATTGCTGGGGAAAGCAGTTAAATTTATGACGGCGCTTTATGATGCTTTTGTTGCCAAAGATTGCTCTATCGCAGAAATCAATCCGCTTGTAACAACTGGCGATAATGAAGTGCTTGCATTGGATGCAAAATTAAATTTTGATGATAACGCCTTGTATCGTCAATCGGATATAGCCGATTTGCGTGATTTGGCCGAAGAAGATGAGAAAGAAATTCAAGCTTCTAAATATGACTTAAGCTATGTTTCCTTAGATGGAAATATCGGATGTATGGTAAATGGCGCCGGTTTGGCAATGTCTACAATGGACATTATTAAGCATTATGGCGGCGATCCGGCAAACTTCCTTGATGTAGGGGGCGGTGCTACAACCGAGAAAGTAACAGAAGCATTTAAAATTATTCTTTCCGATAAAAATGTAAAAGGGATTTTTGTAAACATTTTCGGTGGAATTATGAAGTGTGATGTCATCGCTGAAGGTGTTGTGGAAGCAACAAAACAAATGGGACTAACGATTCCGTTGGTTGTTCGCTTGGAAGGCACAAACGTAGAGCGGGGTAAAGAAATTCTAGATGAATCAGGTCTGAATATTACCTCTGCATCTTCTATGGCAGATGGCGCAGAAAAAATTGTTGCTGCCGTAAAATAAAGTTTAGTAGTTACCGTGTATTGACTTACAAATAGGAAAGGACGGACTTAGAATGAGTGTTTATGTAAATAAAGATACAAAAGTAATAGTCCAAGGAATTACAGGTGGAACAGCGCGTTTCCATACAAAACAAATGCTGGACTATGGGACTCAAATTGTTGGTGGTGTGACACCGAAAAAAGCGGGGACAGAAGTAGAAGGCGTTCCTGTCTTTAATACTGTGGAAGATGCTGTAAAAGCTACTGGAGCAACTGCATCGGTTATCTATGTACCGGCTCCGTTTGCCGCTGATGCGATTTTGGAAGCAACAGATGCAGAGCTTGATTTAGTAATCTGTATTACAGAGCACATTCCAGTGATGGATATGGTAAAAGTAAAACGTTATATGGAAGGCAAGAAAACACGTCTTGTCGGCCCTAACTGCCCTGGTGTAATCACTGCAGATGAAACAAAAATTGGTATTATGCCTGGATATATTCATAAAAAAGGACATATCGGAGTTGTTTCCCGTTCTGGTACCCTAACCTATGAAGCAGTTCATCAATTATCAGAAGCTGGTTATGGACAAACAACAGCTGTTGGTATTGGTGGCGACCCTGTTAATGGGACAAACTTTATTGATGTATTAGATGCATTTAATAATGATCCGGAAACAGAAGCAGTTATCATGATTGGTGAAATCGGCGGTACTGCGGAAGAAGAAGCTGCTGAGTGGATCAAAGCGAACATGACAAAACCAGTCGTTGGATTTATCGGCGGAGCAACGGCGCCTCCAGGAAAACGGATGGGCCACGCAGGTGCGATTATCTCCGGCGGAAAAGGTACAGCAGAAGAAAAAATCCGCATTATGGAATCTTGCGGTATTAAAGTAGCTGCTACACCTGCTGTGATGGGAGAAACAATGATTGAAGCATTAACAGAAAAAGGCTTGCAGGAAAAATGTAAAACACACTAAAACTGTAAAGATTATCTAAAAAAGAAGCCGGACAGCAAATGCTGCTTCTATCTGATAAAAGGTAGAAGCAGCAAGATGTCCAGGCTTCTCCTTTTAATAGGAAGGAGAAGGAAAAGCGTTGAACTATCACTTTAATCGGTTAGACTTCATTCATCTCTGCCGCTGTCGTTATGCGACACGTTCTTTTATCCGCAAATGGGTACGGGTGGATCCGGACCTGAAAAAGATTTACCAAATCTCTTCATCTGAATTGTCACAAATTATTCGAATTCCTCAGAAAAAAGCACAACTCCTCTTGAAAGACCTTCATAATCTCCAACGAAAACAAAAGATATTGGAAGAGTCAAGAGCGTTCCATATCATCACAATAGTTGACGAATATTACCCTGTTATGTTAAATACAATTAAAGACGCACCGCTCGTTTTATATGGTGCGGGAAACGTAGACTTATTAACAAAACAGCCGGCACTAAGCGTAATCGGTACTAGGAATCCATCGAAAGAAGCATTTGAAAAACTTGCACTTGCGATAACGCCTATAATTGATTCGAAATGGGTTATTGTTAGCGGAATGGCTAGAGGCGTTGACAGTATGGCGCACCGACTGACATTACAACGCCAGGGAAATACGATTGCAGTTCTGGGCAGCGGTTTTCATTCTGTTTATCCTAGAGAACATCAGAAACTATATCAAGAGATGGTAAAGAAAGGACTCGTTCTTTCCGAATATCCGCCTGATACACCGCCTCAAAAATATCATTTTCCTGAAAGAAACCGGATTATAAGCGGTTTGGCAATGGGAACGTTAGTGATTGAAGCGATGAAAAAAAGCGGCACAATGATTACAGTAGATCAGGCTCTTGACCAGGGTAGAGATGTTTTTGCAGTGCCGGGTAATCCGCTTATAAAACAGTGCACAGGTTGTAATGAAATCATTCAAAATGGTGCTAAATTAATCCAATCTGCGGAAGATATTTACACAGAATGGAATTATTATTTTCAAAAGTTCAATAAATAGTGTTTGACAAAATCGTATTCTATCTATAGTATTAGGAAAGATTTCTATTCGTAAATTGTCAACCTCATTATGGGAGGAACGTACATGTCAGATTATCTCGTTATCGTTGAATCGCCGGCAAAAGCAAAGACGATTGAACGATATTTAGGAAAAAAATATACAGTAAAAGCTTCCATGGGTCATGTTCGTGATTTACCCAAAAGTCAAACGGGAGTAAATGTAGAAGATAATTATGAACCAAAGTATATCACTATCCGAGGAAAAGGAGATATACTTAAAGACTTAAGAAAATCAGCGAAAAAAGCGAAAAAAATCTATCTTGCAGCCGACCCGGACAGGGAAGGGGAAGCCATTGCATGGCATTTAGCATATGCTTTAAATGTAGATGAAAATTCGAAATGCCGTGTTGTTTTTAATGAAATTACCAAAGATGCTATTAAAGAATCATTTAAGCATCCCCGTGCAATAGATTTAAATTTAGTAGATGCGCAGCAGGCCCGCCGTATTCTGGACCGTTTAGTAGGTTATAATATCAGTCCATTACTATGGAAGAAAGTGAAAAAAGGATTGAGTGCAGGACGGGTACAGTCTGTTGCTTTAAAAATGATTATTGACAGGGAGAAAGAAATTGAGAATTTCAAACCCGAAGAATATTGGTCTATTGATGCTGTGTTTACAAAAGGAAGCGAAACATTTGAAGGTTCCTTTTATGGTGTTGATGGCAAGAAGAAAAAACTGCAAACCAAAGATGATGTGGAAGAGGTTAAAAAGAAACTGGATGGAAAAGAATTCACTGTTGACAGTGTGAAAAAACGGGAAAGAAAACGAAACCCCGCACTTCCATTTACAACTTCATCCCTCCAACAGGAAGCAGCAAGAAAACTGAACTTCCGGGCAAAGAAAACAATGATGATTGCGCAACAATTATATGAAGGAATTGATTTGGGCCGTTCTTCCGGTGGGATAACTGGTCTCATCACATATATGCGTACAGATTCTACCAGAATTTCTGACAGCGCCAAGGAAGAAGCAAAAGATTATATAAAAGAGAACTATGGTGATAAATATCTTGGAAAACAAGGCGCAGCTAAAAATAAAAACGGTGCACAAGATGCCCATGAGGCCATCCGCCCGACTTCCACGCTTCGTGATCCAAAAGTATTGAAGGAAAAACTGTCAAGAGATCAATTACGCCTCTATAAACTTATCTGGGAACGTTTTGTTGCAAGCCAAATGGCACCTGCCGTAATGGATACAATGACCGTTCATCTGTTAAATAACGGCGTAGAATTCCGTGCAACCGGTTCAAAAATAAAATTTAAAGGTTTTATGAAAGTCTATGTGGAAGGCAACGACGATAATAAAAAGATGGAAGATAAAATATTGCCGGACCTGGAAGAGGGCACGAAAGTTGAATCGAAAGAAGTGCAACCGAATCAACACTTCACACAGCCGCCGCCGCGTTATACAGATGCAAGACTTGTTAAAACCATGGAGGAAATGGGAATCGGCCGTCCATCTACTTATGCACCGACACTGGATACGATTCAGCGCAGAGGATATGTAACAATGGACAATAAACGATTTGTCCCGACGGAATTGGGAACCATTGTCTGTGAATTAGTGAAAGAGTTTTTCCCGGAAGTAGTTGATGCCGAATTTACTGCGAAAATGGAAACAGGCTTAGACTCTATAGAAGAAGGAAAAACAGCTTGGATCGATGTCATTGATGATTTCTATCAGGATTTCAGCAAACAGCTTGAAACAGCAGAAGCTGAAATGGAAAAAGTAGAAATTCGTGATGAACCTGCAGGAATTACCTGTGAAGAATGTGGATATGAAATGGTATATAAAATGGGCCGTTACGGGAAGTTCTTGGCATGCTCCAATTTCCCTGAATGCCGAAATACCAAGCCGATTCTGAAGAAAATAGGTGTTACTTGCCCGAAATGTCATAAAGGTGACGTAGTAGAAAGAAAATCAAAGAAAAAGAGAACATTTTACGGTTGCGACCGATATCCGGAATGTGATTTTGTTTCATGGGATAAACCTATTGCCAGACCTTGTCCAAAATGTGACTCGATGCTTGTTGAAAAGAAAACAAAAAAAGAAACACAAGTTCAATGCTCGAACTGTGATTATAAAGAAGTGGCACAGAAGTAACTGATCATCTGATCGGTTACTTCTGTTGTGCGTTAAGAGAGAAAAAGGGAGTAATGTCATCTGCATAATGCTCGAGTGAGCCAGGTTATTTTTGAAATAATCCGTATAAAGTATCTTAAAGTTGACGAAAATGGTAACGATGATTATAATCTCTACTTGGCTAGGCACTTTCTCTTTTCAAAAGGAAAGAGGCCTATCCAGATGAAAAGAATATGTTGCGTGATTAAAAATCGTAATTTGCTGATCTTAAGAAACAGTCGAACTTGTAACAGAAAAGACACAGCGTGATTTTTGCTATTCCTCCAACCATCCTTTCTATACTGGCTACTTTATTGAATTTTCTTAGCTGTAAGCACCTTTCTGAATTTTATTACAATTTAGTTAAATTTATTGCATTATGATATGGAGTGTGCTATGCTTTATCCGTTATACGATGATGAGGTGACTCGTTTGTGAATTTAACAACATATATGGATGAATTTATAGCGTATTTGCAAATTGAAAAAAATGCCTCACCGTATACTGTTCAATATTATCGGACGGATTTAGAAACATTTGGAGCTTTTATGCAAAGAGAAGAAGTAAACGATTTGAAAGATGTAAGCTACCGGGAAGTCCGGGTATTTCTTACAGAATTATATCAGGATGGATTAAGCAGAAGGTCCGTTTCCAGAAAAATTTCTTCGTTAAGGAGTTTTTACCGATTTTTGGAACGGGAAAATTTTGTGACGGAGAATCCATTTTCACAGCTTTCACTCCCTAAATCAGAAAAACCTGTTCCGGGCTTTTTGTATGAAGAGGAGCTGGAGAAGCTTTTTTGTGTGAGTGATGTGCAGACGGATTTAGGCCAGCGTGACCAGGCGCTGCTGGAAATTCTGTATGGTACTGGAATCCGTGTCAGTGAGTGTCAGCAATTGCGCTTGCAGGATATTGATTTTTCAATCGGAACTATTTTTGTAAAAGGAAAAGGGCGAAAAGAGCGTTATGTTCCTTTTGGCAGTTTCGCGGAAGCGGCTTTAGAAAAGTACCTGCTATACGGAAGAAAAAATTTACTGAATAAATCAAATAGCATAACGGAGAATGTATTTCTAAATGCAAGAGGAAACCCGATAACAACCAGAGGCATTCGAACTGTATTAGATAAAATAGTAGAAAAAGCTTCTATAAATATTCATGTACATCCCCATAAGCTCAGGCATACCTTTGCAACACATATGTTAAATGAGGGAGCTGACTTAAGGTCTGTACAGGAACTGTTAGGACATGAAAGTTTATCCTCTACACAAATATACACGCATGTTTCTAAAGAGCATCTGAAGAAGGCTTATATGAAAAGCCATCCGCGCGCAAATGATAAAAATTAGGTGAGGTGGATATATGGATTACGAGATGCATGCCACTACCATATTTGCAGTACAGCATGATGGAAAATGTGCCATGAGTGGTGATGGTCAAGTGACATTAGGTAACTCTGTCATTATGAAACATACCGCAAAAAAAGTGAGAACTTTATATAATGGAAAAGTTCTGGCTGGTTTTGCCGGATCTGTGGCAGATGCTTTCACATTATTTGAGAAATTTGAAGGGAAATTACAGGCTTTTCATGGCAATTTGACAAGAGCTGCTGTGGAACTAGCACAAGAGTGGCGTTCTGATAAAGTTCTCAGGAAGCTGGAAGCGATGCTGATTGTGATGAATAAAGAAAGTATGTATCTTGTCTCGGGAACAGGTGAAGTTATTGAACCGGATGATGGTATTTTGGCTATCGGTTCTGGAGGCAATTACGCCTTAAGTGCCGGCAGAGCATTGCTTCAAAAAGCCCCCGGGTTATCTGCTGCGGAAATTGCGCAAACTGCACTGGAAGTAGCGGGAGATATTTGTGTGTTTACAAATGATCAGATTACATTAGAAGTATTGGAATAGGATGTTGCGTTTCTACTTTTAATGAAATCGTGATAAAGGAGGACGCTTTTGATGACGGTGGACTTAACGCCAAAACAAATTGTGAATAAGTTAGATCGTTATATTATCGGACAAAAGCAGGCGAAAAAATCGGTGGCTGTTGCTTTAAGGAACCGCTACAGACGGATGAAGCTGGACGAAAATTTCCGGGATGAAGTTGTTCCTAAAAATATTTTAATGATGGGCCCGACAGGCGTAGGAAAAACCGAAATTGCCAGACGCCTGGCAATACTGGTTGGTGCGCCATTTGTTAAAGTAGAGGCTACAAAGTTTACAGAAGTCGGTTATGTCGGCAGAGATGTTGAATCCATGGTGCGCGATTTGGTAGAAAAAGCAGTCCGAATGGTAAAAGAGGAAAAGATGGAAGATGTCATGGACTTAGCAGAGCAAGAAGCCAATCAGAAACTTGTAAAATTACTCGTTCCACAAACGAAATCAAAAAGTTCTATGAAAAACCCCTTCGAAATGCTATTCCAAGCTGCGGATTCAGATGAAGATCAAGAGGAAGATGTTTCTGATGAAGAAACAGAAATGAAATCGAAAAGAAAGCGGACTGCGCACCAGTTAGCTTTAGGTGAGTTAGAAGACCATTATGTTTCTATTGAAATAGAAGAAATTCCGCCTTCCATGTTTGATATGCTGCAAGGTTCGGGAATGGAACAAATGGGGATGAATATGCAGGATGCTTTTGGACAGTTCATGCCCAAGAAGAAAAAGAAACGGAAATTAACAGTTTCAGAGGCGAGGAAAGTGTTGACCAAACAGGAAGCACAAAAGCTTGTCGATATGGATGAGGTCGCTCAGGAGGCAATTAAACGTTCGGAACGGGCTGGTATCATTTTCATTGATGAAATTGATAAAGTAGCCGGCAAACAGGAAGGGTCTGCGAATGTTTCCAGAGAAGGTGTGCAAAGGGATATCTTGCCGATTGTGGAAGGTTCAACTGTCACTACCAAACATGGAACGTTAAAAACCGATCACATTCTGTTTGTTGCAGCAGGAGCTTTTCATATGTCGAAACCTTCTGACTTAATTCCTGAACTGCAAGGCAGATTTCCAATCCGCGTAGAGTTGGAAAATTTAACAATCAATGAATTTAAACAGATTTTAATAGAACCTTCTAATGCTTTATTGAAACAATATAAGCAAATGTTGGAAACAGAAGGTATAAAACTTAAATTTACGGACGAAGCTATAGAAAGACTTGCGCAAATAGCTTATGATGTCAACCAGAATACAGATAATATCGGAGCGCGTAGATTGCACACAATCCTGGAAAAACTATTAGAAGACCTATCCTATGAAGCTCCTGATATTTCAATGACAGAAGTTGAAATTACGGAAGGGTATGTTGACGATAAGCTTTCGACGATTGCTCAGAACAAAGATCTCAGCCAATTTATACTATAATTTAAAATTTTGAATGGAGGACTATACAATGGATTTACTAACAAGAGCACGAAAAATTAACGCTATGTTACAAACAGCAACAGGAAAGTCGGTAAACTTTAATGAAATGTCAGCATCATTACGTGATGTGATTCGCGGGAACGTATATATAGTCAGTCGTCGCGGGAAACTATTAGGAGTTGGCGTAAACCAGGAAGTAGAAAATGATCGTATGAAAACGATGCTTGAAGAAAAGCAATTCCCTGAAGAATATACAGAAGGGTTACAAGAAATTCGTGAAACTACTCCAAACCTGGATATTAATAACAAGCACACGGTGTTCCCTGTTGAAAATAAAGAATTGTTCAAAGATGGGTATACGACAATCGTCCCAATTATTGGTGGCGGTGAACGTTTAGGAACATTAATTATCGGTCGTGTGAACGAAACATTTAATGACGATGATTTATTACTAGCTGAATATGGCGCAACTGTAGTAGGCATGGAGATTCTTCATGAAAAAACAGAAGAAATTGAAATGGAAGCCCGCAGTAAAGCTGTTGTACAAATGGCAATCAGTTCCCTCTCTTATAGTGAACTGGAAGCAATTGACCATATTTTTGAAGAGCTGAATGGAAAAGAAGGCTTGCTGGTAGCAAGTAAAATTGCTGACCGTGTAGGTATTACACGTTCTGTTATCGTTAATGCACTGCGTAAATTGGAAAGTGCAGGCGTCATCGAATCCCGCTCTCTGGGTATGAAAGGAACGTATATTAAAGTATTAAACGACAAATTCCTGGTAGAATTAGAAAAAATTCGTACACGGTAAACGGATAAAATAAAAAAGCTGTGAAGGAAAAAATTCCTTCGCAGCTTTTTTTCTGGGAAATGATAAAAACGAAACTTCATTTAGTGGAAGTTTTGATGCGCAAATGTTTCCGGAGCGGTTATATTAACCTGACAGCATTGGTAAGCGCAGTCTCTAGGTGTCGCGAACTTAATCTGCTGCTTTTTTCCGCTGAATGATTAGCCTGAGTGATTTAGGGAGTTAGCGCCCTTTATCTCCCGCCTAAATAAATGCATTTTTACTCTTTATTTGGAGACAGAATTTTTACGGGCGGTTTTCCGTGATCAAATGGTTTGCCTGTATATAACGATTTGCAGATAAAAGACTGCATCTGGCTCCAAGCGCTAAAAATAAGAGCCAACACGAGATTGCTCTACCTAGAGAGATGCTTAGTGACTGGCAAGCCAACGGGGATAGACAGAGCTAGAGTTGCACTTAAGTGCTGCGGAAAGCGACTTCCCGCAGCGGACATCTTTTTGGCAGGAATACCGGTATTCTAAAGACCAAGTGATTTTCTTGGTTTTTCTTAATGAAGTGAGAATTTAAAACAAAAAATAAGAAATTTCTACAGGTACATTATTCTTATGTTAAATTTTTCATGAGTATATTGAATTTGTTGCATAGAAAAGGTAGAATAAAAGAAAGGTCTAATTACCTGTTTTGAGAAGTGCTGAATATAATAAAATGGGTTATTTACCTATTTTCGAGGCGTGCATAGATAATTAGATTGGATAATATTGGGGGATTGAAGCAACAAGAATAATTATAAACATATAAAGGACCTTTGACCTGGTTAAAATGAACAGTTTTTTAATTTGTCAATTTTAATGTAGAAATTGCATAGACTTTGTCTAATACTTAATTTAGAATTAGTTCGTATCAAAAACATCATTTATGGGTGTCTTTCAGCAAATTCTAGAAATTAACAGATAATAAGCATGGAAAGACATGGATAACAACATTACTATGAATCGTTATTTCAGAAAAAGAGGCGGGAACTTTTGAACGCAAAATTACCAGATGAAAAAGAGGTGTAAAAGATAAAATGAATCTGTTTAGTGGAACGATTGATCAATTAGAAAATTCGATACAGTATGCTTCTGCAAAAAATAATGCTATTTCAAATAACATTTCAAATGCAGATACACCAAATTATAAAGCTGATCAAGTAACGTTTAAATCAGCTTTGGAAAATGAAATGGCCGGTCTTCAGACAAAAACAACCAATGAACGTCATTTGAATTCTAGCGGGGAAGATAACAAGCCGTACCGTATTTCAAAAGATACATCAACTACATATAATCATAATGGTAATAACGTCGATATGGATAAAGAAATGTCCGAACTGGCTAAAAATCAAATCTATTATAATAGTTTGATCGATCGTATGAATGGCAAATTTAACAGCCTGCAATCAGTTATCCGGGGAGGAAATTAAAATGTCTATCTTTCAATCAATGAATTCCAGCGCTAGTGGTTTGACCTCACAGAGACTGCGTATGGACCTGGTCTCTTCCAATCTGGCAAACGCACAGACAACCCGGGCAACACAAAACGCAGACGGGGAATTCGAACCATATCGCCGGAAAATGGCTACATTTGGAACGGGTCAGCCATCATTTAAGCAAATGTTAAAACATGCAGAAGGAAACAATGCTTCCGGCGGCGGTGTGCAGGCTACAAGTATTACAGAAGATCAGACACCGTTTGAACTTGTATATAACCCGGAACATCCGGATGCGAATGAGGAAGGTTATGTAGAAATGCCTAACGTCGATCCATTAAAAGAAATGGTAGATTTAATGAGTGCCTCCCGTTCATATGAAGCAAATGTAACAGCATTTAATGCGAGTAAAGGAATGCTGACGAAAACATTAGAAATAGGTCAATAAAAGGTAAAGGTGGTTGTACGAAATGAATACGATTGGAACAGGTCTCCCTCCGGTAAGCCGAATGGAAGAAGGTCAATCTTCGCAGTTAACTCCAAGTCAAGCGCAGAGTAATTTCTCTTCTATGTTAAAAAACGCTGTAGAGGATTTGAATCACATGCAATTGGAATCAGATAAGAAAACAGAAGGATTAGCTAATGGCAGCGTAGAAAACCTCCACGATGTAATGATTTCAGCCCAAAAAGCAAGTGTTGCATTGGAAACAGGTGTACAAGTACAAAGTAAAGCAATTGATGCATACAATGAAATCATGCGTATGCAAGTATAAGAGCTTATTTAAAAAGTCCCGGCACTTTTCAATGGAGCGAGTGATTACAAACGCTTGATACTGTAGTCAGCTCCTTTTAATTTGGAAACTTTTTGAATGAAACAATGTAAAAAGGCTTAATAAACCGGGACAAAATGAACAGTTTTAGAGTTTTGAATATAGTGAGGGTAGTGCATATGAAAGAGAAATTACAAAAATGGAGAGAGTCCACTTTTACTTTTTGGAAGTCCAGATCGAAGGGGCAAAAAGGGTCAATAATTGGCGGGGCTATTTTAATAGTGATGATTATCGCTTCTGTCATCTTCTTTAGTTCCACTACGAACTATGTTCCTTTATATAACGAGTTATCTATGCAAGAGGCTGGTCAAATTACAAGTGAATTAGATGCGAAAGCTGTTCCGTATGAGTTGGAAAATGGCGGAACTACCATTCTGGTTCCTGAAGGCGAAGATGATTCGTTACTATTGGAATTTGCTTCGATGGGGCTCCCGAACAGCGGAAGTATTGATTATTCTTTTTTTAGTGAAAATGCCTCCTGGGGTGTGACAGAGAATGAGTTCAGTGTGATGAAATTAGATGCCATGCAGACAGAACTTGGCAATTTAATCTCCGGGATTGAGGGCGTACAGGATGCAAATGTGATGATAAATATGCCTGAACAGCCTGTTTTCGCTGATGAATCAACAGGCGAGGCAAGTGTCGCTATTATGTTACATACACAACCGGGTTATCAATTTGAAGGAAATCAGGTAGAGGGACTATATCACCTCGTTTCAAAGGCAATCCCCAATTTGGATTCCGAAGACATTATGATCATGAACCAGTACTTTGAATATTATGACCAGGAAACGCAATTAGCCGGCGGGCAAAATTCCTATTCGGATCAGCAATCGATTAAAAAAGATGTTGAGAAGGATATTCAACGCAGACTACAACAAATGCTCGGAACGATGGTAGGAAATGAAAATATTGTTGTTTCTGTTACGGCAGATATTGATTTTTCTCAAGAAAACCGAACAGAGGAAATAGTAGAACCTGTTGATTTGGAAGCAATGGAAGGACTTCCTGTCAGCTTAGAAACGATTCAAGAGTCTTACACTGGTCAAGGAAATCCGGAAGGTGTTGCTGGTGCTGGAGACGAAGATGTTGCCAATTTTCCTGCTGAGGAGGGAGAAGGCGAAGACGGAGATTATGAATTAGACCGGGAAACCATTAATTATGAGTTTAACCGCATCCGCAGTGAAATAGTAGAAAGTCCCTACCAGGTCAGAGACCTTGGAATACAGGTGGCTGTGAACAGTGCAAGGCAGGGCGAAGATGGTGAAATGGAATTTTTGAATCAGCAGGAACAGACAGATGTGCAGGAAGGCATCGATTCTATCTTGAATTCAGTCATCGAAACGTCAGTTGATGGAGATTTACAAGAGGAAGATGATGTAGCAAATACGTCGATTGTTTTCCAGGAATTCAGCACTTCCGGTGAAGAACAAGAAGAACCATCCGGCTCAGGAATTCCAATATGGCTTTATATTGTCGGTGGTATATTACTTATTGCCATTATTGTATTGCTATTTATGCTCAGAAGAAACCGGACAGAGCAGATGTGGGAAGAAGAAGAAATACAAGAAGAACAAGCCGATGTGACAAATCAGGAAGAAGAACCAGTTATTCCCGACCTTCCTACAGAGGACTCGGAAGAAGTTATCAGAAGGAAGCAACTGGAGAAAATTGCGAATGAAAAACCAGAAGAATTTGCAAAGCTGTTGCGCAGCTGGATGAATGAGGATTAGGAGGTACGAGTTATGGCAAGAAAAAATACGTTGACAGGCAGACAGAAGGCAGCCATTCTTTTAATCTCATTAGGTCCGGATGTATCCGCACAAGTGTATAAATATTTATCAGAAGAAGAAATTGAAAAACTCAGTTTGGACATTTCCTCCGTAAAAAAAGTAGATTCCAATTTAAAAGAAGATATATTGGATCAGTTCCATCAAATTGCTGTTGCACAGGACTATATCTCTCAAGGGGGAATAGGGTATGCAAAAACAGTTTTAGAAAAAGCATTTGGAAAACAGGAGGCATCCAGCATTATTAATCGGCTGACTTCTTCTTTACAGGTGAGGCCGTTTGATTTTGCAAGAAAGGCAGACCCGCAGCAGGTGTTGAATTATATTCAGGGAGAACACCCGCAAACCATTGCGCTCATCCTTTCTTACCTGGATGCGGAACAAAGCGGTCAAATCCTGTCTGCGTTGCCGAAAAATGTCCAAGCTGATGTGGCCAGCAGAATTGCTACCATGGACTCTACTTCTCCGGAGATAATCAGCCAGATAGAGCAAGTGCTGGAGAAAAATATCTCTTCTTCTATGACGGAAGATTATACGCAAACCGGCGGCATTCAAACAGTAGTTGAAGTATTGAATGGCGTGGATCGCTCCACTGAGAGAACCATTTTAGAGACGCTGGAATCGCAGGATCCGGAATTAGCAGAAGAGATTAAGAAAAGAATGTTTGTGTTTGAAGATATTGTGACATTGGATAATCGTGCAATACAGCGAGTAATCAGAGAGGTAGTTAACGATGACTTGCGTTTGTCTCTTAAAGTAGCAAGTAATGAAGTGAAGGATATTGTTTTCCAAAACATGTCAGAACGGATGGTAACCACTTTTAAAGAAGAGATGGAGTACATGGGGCCGGTACGGTTAAAAGATGTCGAAGAATCACAAACAAGAATAGTGAATGTCATACGCGGCCTGGAGGAAAAAGGAGAAATTGTTATAGCACGGGGCGGAGGAGACGATATTATTGTCTGAACATAAAAAGCAAATTGGAATCAAGCCAATTGAGTCTATCATTCCTCCGGTGACGACCCCTCCAGAAAATGAAAAAGAAGTGCACCGGCAATTATCTGAGAAGATTTCTTTCCAAAAAGAAGAACTGGCTTCGATTGAACGAGAGCAGAAAAAACGGAAAGAAGAAGCGGATAATCAGATAGAAGAAGCACGGAACAATTGGGAAACACAAAAACAGGAATTAATGGAGAATGCACAGCAACAAGGTTTTCAAAAGGGATATGAGGATGGAAAACAAGAGGCTTATCAGCAGTTTAGGGACAAACTGCAAGAAGCGAACCATATCATTGATATAGCCAAAGAGGACTATCATCAAACCTTAGAGAAGCAAGCTGAAAGTATTGTAGAGATAGCCATGGCAGTAGCGAATAAGGTGTTACATAATGAACTGAAAGAACAGCCGGTTTACATCAAGACATTAATCGAAGAAGCACTTAATGAAGTCAGATCTCAACCGGTCATCGTTATTGTCGTTCACCCGGAATACTATGAAGAAGTTCATTCCCATCAGGAAGAACTGCAGCGACTAGTCGGGGAAGAAACCAAACTCTCGATTCATGCCGATACGGACATGCAGCCGACAGATTGTATTATCCAGTACCCGCACGGCCAGATAGAAACAAGTGTAAACACACAACTGGAAAGTATTCGTGAATCGTTAATGGAGTATGTCATGGAGGATGTACAATGAACAAAGAGGCGTTGATTTCCGTTATAGAGAAGACGGTTCCGTATAAACGGTTTGGAAAAGTGATACGCGTTGTCGGTTTGATGATTGAGTCAGAAGGTCCGGCCGCGAACATCGGTGAGGTTTGTTATATTCATACGAGCGCGGGCAGCAGTGAACCAATATTAGCTGAAGTGGTAGGGTTTCAAAACGAAAAAATCATTTTGATGCCTTATCGGGAAGTAAATGAAGTAGGTTCAGGCTGTTTAGTGGAGGCAACCGGCCATCCGTTAAAAGTAAAAGTTGGCCGGAGTTTGATCGGTCAAGTACTGGACCCTTTAGGGAAGCCGCTTTTAGATGGCTTCCCTCTTCCCAAGGGATTAACAGGATATCAAACGGAGCGAAAACCGCCTAATCCCCTCTCCCGCCCGACCATTAGGGAGCCGATACAAGTTGGCGTCCGGGCTATCGATGGACTTCTATCCATGGGAGTTGGCCAGCGTGTTGGTTTATTTGCAGGCAGCGGCGTCGGCAAAAGCACCCTGCTTGGAATGATTGCCAGAAACAGCAGCGCTGATGTGAACGTTATTGCCCTTATTGGCGAACGGGGAAGAGAAGTCCGGGAATTTATTGAACATGATTTAGGAGAAGAAGGCTTACAAAAATCGATTATTGTTGCGGCAACCTCTGACCAGCCTGCTCTTATGCGAATCCGTGGTGCATATACCGCTACAGCAATCAGCGAATATTTCAGGGAACAAGGTTTGCATGTGAATTTAATGATGGATTCTGTTACGCGGGTTGCTATGGCGCAAAGAGAAATTGGTTTAGCGATAGGAGAACCGCCAACGACAAAAGGGTACACACCGAGTGTATTCTCCATCTTACCAAAGCTCTTGGAGCGGGCAGGTACCGATGAAAATGGTTCGATAACAGGTTTTTATACAGTGCTTGTTGATGGGGATGATATGAACGAACCGATAGCAGATGCTGTCCGGGGAATATTAGACGGCCATATTGTGCTGGACCGGAAAATTGCCGAACGGGGACAGTATCCTGCTATTAATGTTCTGAAGTCTATCAGCAGGGTAATGAATGTTATCGCAACAGATGAACATAAACAAATTGCTGCAAGGTTAAGATCGCTTCTTGCGACCTATGAAGAAAATAATGAATTAATCTCTATCGGAGCATATAAAAAAGGAACAAATTCCGAAATTGACTTAGCTATAGCGGCATATCCATCTATTGTTTCTTTTTTAAAACAAGGAGTCTATGAGCGCGTGAGCCTTGCAGAAACAATACAGATGATGAAAAACCTGGTGGATTAAAGGAGTTGTATTAAATGGCTAAGATATCCAGTCTTACTAAAATACGAGATATGCATGATAACGAGAGACAGGTAGCTCAAAAGGCTTTTACAGCGTCGCAAGAAACGTTCGAACAAATTGCAAAAGAACTGTACAACTTGTTGAAGAAAAAAGAAATGGCGGAAACTTCCTTTGACAATGCTGTTCAGGCATCGACGTCGATTGAAAAAATAAAGGAGCAATCTGCTTATATTGAAAAATTGACAAACCAGATTCAAACGGTACAAGTTTTGGTACAAAGAGCAAGGAATGATATGCATTCGAAGCAAACAAAATTGTCCGAAGCTTATATTGAATATAAGAAATATGAGAAGATTATTGATTTGAAAAAAGAAGAAACACAAGCAATGATAAGGAAACAAGAAGCTGATTTTATGGATGAAATGTCCATGCAACAATTTCTGAGACAAAACCAAAGGTGAAAATGATGAAAAATAAAAAACAAAGTGAAATGGAAACGGACGTTCAAAAGTCCTCCGGCGGTATTTTTATGAAACTGTTTTTAATAGCGATGCCCCTTCTCATCCTGGTTGTCATTGTCGTTTTTGTGTTACATATTGCCGGATTTAATACATTGGATTGGATAAAAGAACGGGGGCAATCTGTTCCCGTGGTTGGAGAAATGTTTACAGACGAATCCGGCGGAACTGGTGAAGAAGTAAGCTCTGAAAACGACTTGGACGTACTGCGGAACCAAGTGGAGAGCAGGAATGAAATGATTGATAATAAAGATGAACAAATCCAGGAACTTGAAGAAACGATTGCTGATTTAGAAACGCAGGTAAGCAGTTTAGAAGAAGAGATGGATGAAATGGACGAAGAAGCGGAAGAAGACACAGAAGAAGATAACGGTGAACAGCAGGATGGCGAACAGGGACAAGCAGAAGCGGGCGCTGCAACGGAAAAAAGTTCGATGACCAGAACATTAGAGGGTATGAAAAGTAAAGAGGCGGCTGCCATTTTGGAAAATATGGAAAACGATTCAGCCATTACGATTCTAGAAGAAATGTCTACAGGTGATCGTGGCGATATTTTACAGGAGATGAATGTGGAAGCAGCGACTACTTATTCGCAAATGTTAATGGACTGATTCCTTATAGCACAGCTTGAAGGGAGGTGAAATAATGCAAGCGGCAAGGTTAAATATAACGGATTTTCCATCTTCTAATCAGGCATCTGCAAAAACAGAGATAAAGCAAGATTCTCATTTCGGAGAATTATTACTACGACAAACGGAACCGTTCCCGAGTTTGAAAGATAAGGTGCAGCCGCAGCAAGGCAAGGAACAACAGCTTGCGGAAATGTATGAAAATCTGGAAGAAATACTTCCGGATGAAGTGATGGCGATTTTGAAGGAAAATGAATTCCTGCAAGAAGAAGTAGCTGCTATTATCATGCAGGAAGCTGCTTCACAACAAGAGGCGCGTTCAACGGAGGATGACGAGCAGCAATTACTTCTCGAAAAATTGCTCAACAGGCACTTGTCCTCAAAAAATCAAGTCAATCAAATAGATGTAACAACGGATGCGAAAGCAGATGAAAAAGCTGCCGCAGATATTTATAACGAAATGATCAATCTGCTAAAAGATATTGAAAAAACGGCAGATATAGATGACGTAGCTGGCAAACTGGCAAATTTGCTGCAAGATTGGGAGGCATTTTTCCAAAAGAATCCGGATTTAGATAAGGAAAATATGCTGGATAAGATACAGCAGCAAATACAAAGCGCAGATTCATCTCCTTTTGATCAGACGATACATCAAATGGCATGTTCATTACTGGCTGGCGATTTATCAAAGCGTGGTGAACATCTTGATAACTTGGACGCTGACAGCGTGTTACAAGATTTACAACAGGTTATATCAGAACTTGATCCGGCCGAAGCGAAACATATAATGGAACAGATTACGAAGCAGTTGACAGAGTCAGGTCTCCTAGACGAAGAGCTGCTGGAAAGTATGGCGTTTAACGAAGGGCAAGCTGATTCTTTAAAAGCAAATATACAGCAAGTGCTGGATGTGATAAACCGGCAAATACAAACTGCAGAGCCAAGCGTTGCAGAGCAGGTAATGAAGCAAATCGCCAAGCTGTTGCAAGCATATCGTCAACCGGAGCAAGCGGAAAACCAAGTAAAACAAGCGATGGAACAATCCGCATCAGCCATGATGTCATCCCGGCAAGCATCTGCGGGAGATATAGAAGGAATGCAGCGATTAGAAGCAAGAATAGCCACATGGCTGCAGTCGGCTTTCAAAGAAGTATCTCCGGGAGTTATCAAGCAGAACGGGCATATGAATGGTACAAGTCAAACAGATACAAATAATGAAGCGGAATACCGCCAACCGGTAAAAGAAGACATGGTGCATCGTACGGAGGCTAAATTGGCAGCATGGCTGCAAACTTCTTTTCAAGGTACATCATCAGCCGGGCTGAAGCAGGAAAGTCTGCCGATTTCAAAAGTGGAACAATTTATCATCCATATGGGACAGTCGGATACAGCGAAAGGTTTATCCGGGAAAGAATTGATTGAAAAGATGGAAACGATTGTGCAAAGCCAGCGTCTCCAAGGATTTGCGCGTGGACAAAACCCGATAGCTATTCAGTTAAGACCGGAAAATTTAGGAGATATGACCATTCGTTTTGTGCAGACAAATGGAGAATTGACTGTACAGATGCTCGTTTCTTCCAAAGCAGTGAAGGAAGTACTGGAATCGAACCTGCATCAGCTGAGAAATATGTTTTCACCGCATCAAGTATCGGTGGAAAGACAGGATAATTTGGCTGCTTCCCAAACAGACGCGTCGAAAAGTTCGAAGGAAAATCAAAATGAACAGCAGCAATCAGGACATGAAGAAGCATCTTCTGAATCCGGTGAACAGGAGCCAGCCCCTGATACGGAGTCATTTGAATCGTTTATGGAGCAGTTACTATCTCAAAATATAGAAGAACAGGTTTAATCATGGAGCAAGTTATACAGACAAACTATTTGAAAGGCGGTGACAATCATCACTTCTGTTGACACATCTTTATACTTAAGTAATCAGCCAAAAGAAAGAGAACCTTCTCCGGAATTGGGAAAAGACGAATTTTTGGAACTATTGGTAACGCAAATGCAAAACCAGGATCCGACGAATTCCATGGATGAATCGGAGTTTATTGCACAAATGGCAACTTTCTCTTCTCTGGAGCAAATGATGAATATGTCTAATTCGATGGACCTTTTAGTAAACAACCAGCTCGTATCGCCAGCTATCCAGTATAGTCATATGATTGGGGAGACGGTGAATTACAGAACATTTGATGAAGAAACTGGAGAAGTAGCTGGTGTTGACACAAATGAAATTGTTTCGGTATCTGAGCAGGATGGATGGGCTGTTTTCCATTTAGATAATGGCAAAAAAATCTATGCTGATTCAGTGGTGGAAGTTGGAACAGCAGCAAACGAAGCGGATAATGAATCAGAAAATGATACAGCAGGCCCTGTAGGGAATGAGGAAGGAGAAGAATAATGGTTCGCCCTATTCAACCTATCATACCACCTATATCGCAGGAACAGCATATGCCAAAAGCGCAGCCATCCAAAAGGAATACTTCCTTTGGAGAGATGCTTCAACAACAGCAGGAATTGACTGTCAGTAAACATGCTGCAGAACGGATGCAAGATCGGAATATTCACTTGAGCAAGCAGGAATGGCAGTCTATACAGGATAAAGTAAAAGAAGCAAAACAAAAAGGGGTCAAAGATGCCCTGGTTGTTGTTGACGGGAATGCCATGGTAGTCAGTGTGAAAAACAATACTATTGTTACGGCACTGAATCAAAATGAGGCAGATAAAAAAATATTTACAAATATTGACGGAACGATTTTACTATAAGTTCAAACAAGCCGGACCCTTTACGGGAAGCTTGTCACCGTGGATTGACAGAAGCGGTCAAATTAAAAGAAAAAAGGGGAAATAATCATGTTACGATCCATGTATTCAGGTATTTCAGGAATGAAAAATTCACAGACCAAATTAGATGTTATCGGGAATAATATTGCTAACGTAAATACAGCTGGCTATAAAAAAGCGAATATTAATTTTCAGGATATGCTGAGCCAGACAACATCCGCAGCACAAGGAGCCGGAGCTGAACGGGGCGGCATCAACGCATCTCAAGTTGGTCTTGGATCTCAGGAAGGCGCCATTTCAAATACGCATACCCAAGGGTTTATGCAAACAACAAATAATCCATTAGATTTTGCAATAGAAGGAGATGGAATGTTTGTCGTGCAGGGAGATGGTAATGATTACTATACACGTGCCGGCAATTTTTACCTGGATGATAATGGAGATGTCGTCAATGCAGATGGTTATTATTTACAATCTACCGGCGGAAATAATATCAATATTCCGGACAATGCAGAGAGCTTCAGTGTAGAACCGGATGGAACGGTGACTTATATTGATGGAAATGATAACAATCAACAAGCTGGACAAATTGCATTAGCTAATTTTTCGAACCCATCGGGATTAGAAAAAGTCGGAGGTAGTTTGTATGCAGCTACGGATAATGCTGGTGAGCCGGATTTAGGTGCACCGGGTGGAGCAAATGGTACAGGAGAAATTGTTAGCGGCGCCTTAGAAATGTCCAACGTGGATTTGTCGGAAGAATTCACAGAAATGATTACTGCACAGCGTTCATTTCAGGCAAATACAAGAATTATTACAACCTCGGATGAGATTTTGCAAGAGCTTGTTAATCTAAAACGATAAGCAAGGGAGGGTAAGGGGCGAACCTGAACCAGTATTATCAGGATCGCCCTGGTAACTTATGATTAAATTAACCCGATTAAATAATGAATCTTTTGTTCTGAATGCCATTATGATTGAGCAGGTACAGGCTTATGCAGATACAAGCATTTCTTTACTAAATGGAAAAAAAGTATTTGTCAAAGAAAGTGAAGAAGAAATTATTAAAAAGGTGACAGATTTTTATCATCAGATTGGCTTCCCTGCGCTTCCATTAAAGGCAGGTGAAAAAGATGAGTAAGATAGTGAAGGTCGTGATGACATCTATTATTACATTACTTGTCGTTGTCGTGGCAACATTAATTATTGTTATTTATATAAATGAACCGGAAACAACATCCGGGGAACAATCGATTGATGACATGGTCAGTCATTCCTATGAAACATCAGAGGTGACAACAGACATAATGGATAACAGGTATGTTCAAGTGCAATTTCAAGTCATTACAGATGATAATGATGCCATCGATGAATTGGAAAAAAGAGATTTTCAGATTACCAATTTACTAATTAAAGAATTGGCCGTTATGGATGAAGATGAATTTCAAACAGGACTTGATGACCTGGAAGATACACTAAAGACAAATTTAAATGAAATGATGACAGAAGGAACGGTTACCGAAGTATATACCATTAAAAAGATACTTCAATAGATGATAACTCCTGTCAGGAGGTGACCAGATTTTATGGATGAGGTATTATCACAAAATGAAATTGATGCCTTGCTATCAGCGATAACATCAGGAGAAATGGATGCGGAAGAATTGAAAAAGGAAGAAGATGAAAAAAGAATCCGCGTATATGATTTTAAGAGAGCATTACGTTTCTCAAAAGACCAGATACGCAGTATTGCAAGACTGCATGAGAATTATGCGAGGTTGCTGACAACCTTTTTTGCCACGCAGCTCAGAACATATGTGAATATTACGGTTACCTCTGTTGATCAAGTACCCTATGAGGAATTTATACGATCCGTACCAAAGCCGACAGTTCTGAACATTTATAGCTTACAGCCATTAGACGGAAATTTAATCATGGAAGTCAATCCTAATATTGCATTTGCATTATTGGAGCGGCTGCTTGGCGGGAATGGCTCTACCGGTTCAAAATCAAGCAGTCTGACAGAAATTGAAAAGATATTGCTCACTCAATTGTTTGAGAAGGCAGAAGGGAATTTAAAAGAAGCTTGGTCCTCTGTTACAGATATTGAACCTGTATTAGAGGAATTTGAAGAAAATCCACAATTCCTGCAAATCGTTGCACCGACGGAAACAGTCGTTGTTGTATCGCTATCAGCAATGATTGGGGAAGCTTCCGGGATGATTAACATCTGTATTCCTCATGTCATTTTGGAACCGATCATCCCCAAGCTCTCTGCGTCTTATTGGATGCAGACGAATAATAAAGATGAAAAAAGCATGCAAAGAATGTCGCAGTATCTGAAAAATACAGATGTCGAAGTAAAAGCCATTTTGGGTGAGACATCTATGAATATTGATGAATTTCTAAGATTTTCTGCCGGCGATGTAATTGCATTGGATCAAGCCATTGATTCACCGTTGAAAATGGCTGTGAACGATGAATTTAAGTTCCTTGTACAACCAGGTGAGTACCGGCATAAAATGTCTGTTCAAGTATTAGAGGAACTGAATGGGGTGATGGAAAATGATGAATGACGGCAAGCTGTCGCAAGAAGAAATAGATGCCCTGCTGAAAGTCCCTGAAGATAGTCAGGAGGACAACGAGCAGGAGCAGACAGAAGAAAAACCGTTTTTAACGGATGTAGAAAAAGATGCTTTAGGAGAAATTGGTAATATTTCTTTCGGAAGCTCTGCTACCACGTTGTCTACGCTTTTAAATCAAAAAGTGGAAATTACAACGCCGGCAGTTACGACAGTTGATAAGGAAGAACTAGAAAGCGAAGTTACGTTTAAACCTGTAAGTGTTCAAGTGAATTACATAAAAGGTTTTATAGGCAACAATGTGTTTTTCATTAAATCAGAGGATGCAGCGATCATTGCTGATATTATGCTTGGCGGCGATGGAACCAGCCCGGACGGAGAACTCAATGAAATGCATCTCAGTGCTGTTCAGGAAGCGATGAATCAGATGATGGGTTCAGCTGCTACAAGTATGTCCACTGTATTTAATAAGAAAATAGATATTTCTCCTCCTGAAATCATCCATGGATTGGATCAACAGAAAAAAGATCTTTTATTTGGAGAAAAAGTATATGTCAAAGTATTTTTCAAATTAATGGTAGGGGATTTAATCGATTCGAATATGGTACAGCTGGTTCCGCTGGACTTTGCCAAAGAATTAGTACAGCAATTAATGAATCCGACGCCTTCTGCCGAAGAAGAAGCTCCCAATCAAACGGAGCCGGAACACGCTCCCGTACAAGCATCGGAAGAAGAATCAGAACAAGCTTCGAAAAGCCAAGCTGCGGCCAGCCCGGATGCAAGTTCAATGGCGGTTTCAGAACCAGCAGCAGACCATCAGCCGACAGAACAACCTGTCAGCAGGGAAGCAGAGAATAATGGGTCAACGATTCAAAGAAACAATGATATTTTAGGCAGACCAAGTATGCAAAAATCAAACATCCAGGAAGCTGCATTTTCAAATTTCGAGCAGGCTCCGATCAATTATCAAGGCCAGCGTAATCTGGATATGTTAATGGATATTCCTTTACGGGTGACGGTTGAATTAGGCAGAACAAAGCAGTCTATTAAGGAAATCCTGGAAATGGGAGCAGGGTCCATTATTGAATTGGACAAACTGGCAGGCGAACCTGTAGATATTCTGGTAAATGAAAAATTGGTAGCTGAAGGAGAAGTCGTTGTCATTGATGAGAATTTTGGCGTCCGTGTAACAGACATTGTCAGCCAGACTGATCGAATTCAACATTTAAAGAAATAGATTTTTCAAATTGAAGGAGCGAGAAAAAATGGGTAAAAAGATATTAATTGTAGATGATGCAGCTTTCATGAGAATGATGATTAAAGATATTTTAACCAAAAATGATTTTGAAGTAGTTGGAGAAGCACAAGATGGCAATGAAGCGGTAGAAAAATATAAAGAACAACAGCCTGATTTGGTAACGATGGATATTACCATGCCGGAAAAAGATGGATTACAAGCCTTGAAGGAAATTCTTCAGATTAATCCGGATGCAAAAGTCATTATGTGTTCCGCAATGGGGCAGCAGGCAATGGTTATTGATGCTATTCAGGTGGGAGCAAAAGATTTTATTGTTAAACCGTTCCAGGCAGATCGTGTCATTGAAGCGATTCAAAAAGCACTCGGCTAAGAAAACTTGGTTCTTCACCAAAATCTATGGGTTACAAATGGCTATATTTTTTATTACAGCAACCGTTGCGGAAAAACACTATGCCGATTAGTTTCATTAACTTATTTATGAGATAACATCACCCATAGATTTTGGTACTAAACTGAAAAACTTCAATTTAAAAAGTGAGTTGACGAGATTGAAGAAGCAATCATGGTATCTCTACGCGCTGGGGGCAGGCATGCTATTTTTTCTGCTGCTTCCCATCAGCGTAGGTGCAGAAGCAAATGTGTTAGACTGCCTTGAAAATGACGAGGGGTGTAACGAAGAAGAATTAAATACAGATCAAGAACAACCGGAAGAAAATGATGAAGATATGATGATGGACAACAATGACAATGCATTTTTAGTTGAGGATGACTCAAATGATTCATCCATGGGCTGGCAAATTGTCCGCTTAGTTATTGGCCTGGCTCTTGTATTAGGCTTAGTTTACGTCGTCTTAAAGTTTTTAGGAAAAAAGAATGGATTTAACCAGCAGCCGGGTATTTTGCGTAATGTAGGCGGCGTGTCCGTCGGATCGAATAAATCCGTGCAAATTATCCGTGCAGGAAACAAATATTATCTAATCGGGGTTGGAGATAACGTGGAGCTATTAGAAGAAATCGATGACCCTGAAAGCATAGAACAATTGCTGAATCAATCGACAGAAAAAGGGACAGATGCTTTATCTTTCTTTTCAAAAGGAAAAAAAGCAGAAAGCGATCCGTTATCCAATGCGTCTTTTAATCAATTACTGAACAGGGAATTGAAGTCGATTCGTAAAAATCGCCAGGATCTGATTCAGAAACATAAGGACGATGTCCATGAATGAATTTATAGATATATTTTCAAGCTCTGATCCGACAAATGTAGCTATGTCTGTAAGGCTGCTCTTGTTATTAACCATATTCTCCTTAGCTCCGGGAATTTTGATATTAATGACAAGTTTTACACGCATTATTATTGTTTTGTCATTTGTACGTACATCATTGGCTACACAGCAGATGCCTCCTAATCAGGTGTTAATCGGTATTGCTCTATTCATGACGTTTTTTATCATGGCTCCGACTTTTTCGGAAGTTTATGAAGAAGGTCTATCTCCACTTTTTGCAGAGGAGATTACACTGGATGAAGCGTATGAAAATGCAAGTGTCCCGTTAAAAGAATTTATGGCACAGCATACGAGACAGAAGGATTTGCAATTGTTCCTGAATTACACAGAGGCAGAACCGCCGGAAACAGTACAGGATATTCCGTTAACTACCTTAGTTCCTGCATTTGCTATCAGTGAGTTAAAAACAGCATTTCAAATGGGGTTTATGGTTTTCATTCCATTTTTAATTATTGACATGGCCGTAGCAAGTATTTTGATGTCTATGGGAATGATGATGTTGCCGCCGGTAATGATTTCATTGCCGTTTAAAATATTATTATTTGTCTTGGTGGATGGTTGGTATTTGATTACGCAGTCTCTACTCGGCGGTTTTTAACATGTATTGGAAGTGCTGGACATTCAGGATGTACTGGAAGGAGTAGAATCAATGAGTAGTGAGTTAGTATTAACCCTGGCTGAACGGGGTATTTTTACCATTTTATTAATAACTGTCCCGTTGTTGCTGTTAGCTTTGGCAGTAGGTTTACTGGTAAGTATTTTTCAGGCAACAACGCAAATTCAAGAGCAGACATTGGCATTTATTCCTAAAATTTTGGCGGTGTTACTCGGCCTGGTATTTTTTGGACCGTGGATGTTAACGACCATTGTTGAATTTACTTCCAATCTGTATGTGAATTTAAATCAGTACATAGGGTAGTTGTGCGTAATGATTGAGATGATTAATTGGAACCTTGTTCCAGCATTTATGTTAATTTTTGTACGGCTTTTGACATTCTTTGTCATTATGCCTTTATTCTCTTATCGGTCTGTTCCGGTTCAATTTAAAATCGGAATCAGTTTTTTTCTGGCCATTATTTTAATATCAACCGTGGATATTGATCATGTTGCTTTAAATGATTTATATGTATTCTTGCTGGTAAAAGAAGCCCTGGTCGGGATTTGTATTGGACTGATAGCATTCATTCTGGTGTCGGCTATCCAGATTGCCGGTGGATTTATTGATTTTCAAATGGGTTTTGCCATTGCGAATGTGGTAGATCCGCAAACAGGTGCACAGAGTCCTTTGACAGGCCAATATTTTTATATTATTTCATTGTTATTTTTGTTATCCGTAGATGGCCATCATATGATTTTGAATGGCATGATGAACAGTTTTTCCTACATTCCATTAGATCAATTTATTCCTTTTGGCGAGGAAAGCATCATAGAATTCGTGTTAACCACTTTTAATACGATGTTCATTATTGCTTTTCAAATAGCTATCCCTATTGTCGGCTGTTTATTTTTAGTAGATGTGGCATTGGGAATCGTGGCCCGTACCGTACCGCAAATGAATGTATTTGTTGTCGGTCTGCCATTGAAAATATTAGTGAGTTTTATAGCGATTCTGGTATTTCTCGCTCTGTACGTCGGAATACTGCAATCCGTTTTTGAAGCGATGTTTCGGGTGATGGAGCAATTGATGGCTTTATTTGGAGGTGTTTAATGTGACATTAACATTAGACTTACAATTTTTTGCAGGTGAAAAAACAGAAAAAGCCACTCCAAAGAAAAGGCAGGATGAACGTAAAAAAGGACGTGTTGCTAAAAGTCAGGATATCAATACAGCCATTTTGCTGCTGGGCTGTTTTATCGGTTTATTTGTATTTGGCGGATATATCCTTGATTATATGTTGGCATTTTATCGAAAATCATTTACGGAATATATTCATTGGGATATAACCAATCATTCGATCCAAACCCTTTTTAATGATTCCGCCCTTCAAGCAGCTCTAATGGTTGCGCCGATTATGCTAATCGCAATTGTTTTTGGGGTTGCAGCTAATTTGCTTCAGGTTAAATTCTTATTTTCGACAGAGTCATTAAAGCCGGATTTAAAAAAAATAGATCCCATTAAAGGGGCTAAACGAATCTTTTCCATTCGTGCCCTGGTGGAATTTCTGAAATCGATGCTGAAAATTGCTTTAGTCGGTGCGGTAACATTTTCAGTAATTTGGATAAATAAAGACCAAATGCTGATGACGGCATTTCTGGAGCCGGAAGGAGCGTTAGGATTTTTTGCACAAGTTACTGCCATCATGGCTTTTGCAGCGATTGCTTTATTACTCTTTTTAGGTGTTCTGGATTATTTGTATCAAAAATATGATTTTGAGAAAAACATCCGTATGTCCAAACAAGATATTAAAGACGAGTATAAAAATGTCGAAGGGGATCCTTTAATTAAATCTAAAATGAAAGAAAAGCAGAGGCAAATCGCAACCAGAAGAATGATGAGTGAAGTTCCGGGAGCAGATGTGATTATTACCAACCCGACACATTATGCGATTGCAATTAAATATGATGAAACAAAGGCGGATGCTCCCTTTGTTGTTGCAAAAGGAACAGACAGTATTGCGCAGCGCATCAAAGAAATTGCAAAAGAGCACCATGTACATATGATCGAAAATCGTTCTCTGGCAAGGGCACTTTATGCAAGTACGGAATTGGATGAACGGATTCCCGAAGAATACTTTCAACCCGTGGCAGAAGTGCTTGCTTATGTGTACCAAATGGAGAAAAAAAGCGTAAGAAGTTAGGAGAGAATGGAAATGAAGTTCCGGGATATTGCGGTTCTCATAGGCGTTATACTAGTCATTATCATGCTGGTTATTCCTTTGCCTGGAGAACTTTTAAGTCTTTTCATATTAATTAATATTATACTTGCACTCGTTGTGATTTTAGTAGCAATGAATACAACGGAACCATTGCAATTTTCCGTATTTCCGACGTTGATATTGCTTCTGACACTATTCCGGTTAGCTTTAAATGTGTCCACCACCCGGGCCATTCTCTCTGAAGGTGATGCAGGAGGAGTTGTCGAAACGTTCGGCTCCTTTGTAATAGGGAATAACCCCTTAGTTGGGTTTGTTGTATTTGTCATTCTAGTGATTATTAATTTTATTGTTATTACGAAAGGTGCAGAACGTGTATCAGAAGTGGCAGCCAGATTCTCCCTTGATGGCATGCCCGGAAAACAGATGAGCGTTGACGCCGATTTAAATGCAGGTTTAATTACAGAAAGTCAGGCAAAAGAGCGCCGTGAGAAAATTGAAAATGAAGCTGATTTTCACGGTTCCATGGATGGGGCAAGTAAATTTGTCAAAGGAGATGCTATTGCAGGAATTGTTATTGTACTGATTAACATTCTCTTTGGAATGATTATTGGTGTTGTCCAGATGGGAATGTCCATGCAAGAAGCGGTTGATTTATTTATGAGACTGACTGTCGGGGACGGCCTGGTCAGCCAAATTCCTGCATTGCTTATTTCTACAGCAACAGGGATTGTTGTGACGAGGTCTGCCCGGGGAAGCAACTTAAGCTTTGATGTAACAGGTCAGCTGCTACAGTTTCCGAAACTGTTATATATTGCTGCAGGGGCTATTTTCCTCCTTGGACTGACACCGATTAATTTTTTCCTGACAACCCTGTTAGCTGCATTTTTAGCTTTTAGCGGCTATTGGATGGAAAGAAAGAGTACGGAACCGGAAGAGGTCACAGAAGAAGAGGAAGAAGAGTCCGAATCAACAGCACTCAAACAGCAGGAAAATGTTGTCGATCTGTTAAATATGGATCCGATTGAATTTGAATTCGGCTATGGATTGATTCCTTTGGCGGATACATCTCAAGGCGGTGACCTCCTGGACCGGGTTATTATGATACGGAGACAGCTGGCGATTGAGCTGGGACTGGTGATACCTGTCGTAAGAATCAGAGATAACATCCAACTGCAGCCGAATGAATATCAACTGAAGATAAAAGGGGATAAGGTTGCCAGCGGTGAACTCATGCTGAATCATTATTTAGCCATGGCTCCCGACTTTTTAGAGGATGATATAGAAGGTATTGAAACAAAAGAACCTGCATTTGGGCTGCCTGCAAAATGGATAAGTGAGGACATAAAAGATGAGGCAGAGTTATCAGGGTATACGGTAGTTGATCCTCCTTCTGTTGTATCGACACACCTGACAGAAGTGATTAAGAAACATGCATTTGAACTGTTGGGAAGGGAAGAAACAAAACAGCTTATCGATCACTTAAAAGAGTCGAACCCGATCTTAGTGGAGGAAGTAACGCCAGAGCCATTATCTGTTGGCGATGTTCAAAAAGTATTGGCAAAGCTTTTAAGAGAAGGGGTATCAATCCGGAATTTGCCGGTGATTTTTGAAACGTTGGCTGATTTTGCCAGGTTCACAAACGATACCGATGTGTTAGGTGAGTACGTCAGACAAGGATTAGCAGCTCAAATCACGAAAAGCTTTGTGAAGGATGATAGTCCGTTGAAAGTAATTACGGTTTCCGGGAAGATTGAAAAAGCCATTGCTGATCATATTCAACAGACAGAACATGGCAATTATTTAGCTTTAGAGCCGGATCAGCAACAGGAAATTGTGCAGGCCATTCATAAAGAGGCTGAAAAAGTTTCGCTGCAGGAGGAAACCATTATCATTATTTGTTCTCCAGCAGTGCGAATGTACTTGAAACAATTACTGGACCGGTTTTTACCGCAGGTTGTCGTATTGTCTTACAATGAATTGGAGCCGACAGTCGAGGTACAAAGTGTAGGGGTGGTGAATATCGGATGAAAATAAAAAAATACAAAGCGCCTTCTATGCCGGAAGTGATGAAGCAAGTGAGGAAGGATTTTGGTACTGATGCTGTGATTTTACAGTCCAGACAAATAAAATCAGGCGGTGTGTTAGGTTTCTTTAAAAAGAACTATATAGAAGTTGTTGCCGGATATGATCCGGATCCGGTCAAACCTTCTAATAAAACGGCTGTCAAAAAGGAAAAACCCGTCCTTAAAAAAGAAACAATTCAAGAAAATACAGCGGATGGTTCCCATTCAAAAGAGATGGAACAGGTTTATAAGCTGTTGGAAGCACAAAACAGGCAGCTGAAACTTCAATTAACACCAGAGGAACAATTGGTTTATGACAGTTTGACCAAGCAGGAAGTTCTTTCTGATATTGCTTTAAATATCGTGACGGAAGGAAATAAAGATGCCGTTTCCTCTGAGGGAGATACCGCAAATAGGTTGAAGGAAAACGTTAATAAACAATTAGCAAAACGCTTAGAACAACTGCAAACAGGATTTACTTATCCGCATCAAGTGATTCAGTTTGTCGGCCCAACTGGTGTAGGGAAAACGACAACCATTGCAAAAATTGCTGCACAAATGCAATTAACAGAGAATAAAAGCGTTGCACTTATCACCCTGGATACATACCGTATTGCAGCGGTTGAACAATTAAAAACATATGCCAAAATTCTCCATATACCTGTAGAAGTAGCCTATACTAAAAAAGAATACCAGGAATATATTGAACAGTTCCGGGATTATGATGTGATTTTAGTAGATACAGCGGGCCGGAATTATCGGGATGATGTGTATGTGAAAGATCTGGCGGACTGGATACACCCGGAAGAAGTAACCAATTACTTGGTTTTATCGATGACTGCCAAACCGAAAGATTTTCTGGACATTTATGGGAAATTTGATGCCATTGGTATCCATGGTCTGATCTTGACAAAACTGGATGAAACAGAGCAGTACGGAAATATTTTAAATGTCGTATTCCAATATCCGGATATCCGGATTGGTTATATGACGAACGGACAAGATGTTCCGGAGGATATGATACATCCAACTTTAAAGCAGCTGAAACATCTCATTACAGGTGATAAACAATGAGTTATGATCAAGCAGAAAAACTCCGGAATCAGCTCTCCTCTGACAGAATCGCAAAAACCATTGCGGTATGCAGCGGGAAAGGCGGGGTAGGAAAATCAAACTTTACCCTTAACTTTTCTATTAAACTGGCACAGGAAAATCAGCGCGTGCTGCTATTTGATTTAGACGTTGGCATGGGAAACATTGATTTACTTCTTGGTATGCAAACAGACAATTCGATTGCGGATGTTTTAAATAACCGGATTTCGATGCATGAGGCAATTGTAAAAAGTTCTTATGGGATGGACTATATTCCCGGGGGTTCCGGGCTTCTCGAATTTGTGGAGTTGGACAAGCATAAAAAAGCAATCTTTTACCAAGGCCTGGAAAAGCTGTTAAGAGAATATGATTATGTTCTGTTTGATATGGGAGCTGGCATGACCGAAACTGCGTTATTTTTTATTTTGGCAGCAGATGAATGTTTTGTAATAACAACGCCGGAACCGACCTCCATTACAGACGCATATGGAATGGTAAAGCACATTTTAACGAATCAGACGGATATGCCGATTTATACGATTTTAAACCGTTCAAGAAACAACGCTATTCTTGATAACTTTCATGCAGTTATTGACTCATTTTTAGATGGAGAAGCGCAAGGGCTGGGTTCTATACCTGAAGATGGGAATGTGATGAAAGCGGTGATGCATCAGAAGCCGTATACGATGTTGTATCCGAAAACGAAAGCATCAAAAGCGATCGATTTCATTCTGAAAACCTACGTAAACCGAGCTGATAGAACAGGACGTAAATCCGGCAGTTTCATAGAACGGATAAAACATTTCATGAAGGGGTGAAGGAATGACTCTAATTAATGTTCTTGTCGTAGATGATTCTGCATTTATGAGAAAGATGATTACAGAAATTTTAACAGAAGATGGCCGTTTTCATGTTGTTGGATCTGCTGTACACGGTGTAGACGGCGTAAATAAAGTAAAAAAGCTGCAGCCGGATGTGGTAACCATGGATGTACAGATGCCAAAGCTGGACGGTTTAGGAGCTTTAAAACAGATTATGGATGAAAACCCAGTTCCGGTTATTATGCTGTCCAGTGAAACAAAACAAGGAGCCGACTATACCATTCAGGCTATCTCGACAGGGGCGGTGGACTTTATTACAAAGCCGTCCGGAGCGATTTCATTAGATATAAAAAAGGTAGAACAAGAAATATGTGACAAGGTATATACAGCGGCAACGGTTAAGGTACATAAAAAAATCAATCATGCGGAAGAGCATAAGCCGATCGAAGCGATTCAAAAGCCGCTAACGATGCCCGTACCACCTGCTCTATCAACGAAAAGACTCCTGGCTATCGGAACATCTACCGGCGGTCCGAGAGCTTTGCAGAAAGTGATTACCGCTTTACCGAAAGATATCCGTGTTCCGATTGCCGTCGTACAGCATATGCCTCCCGGATTTACTGCATCGCTTGCGGAAAGGCTGAATCAGATTAGCAAGGTAGCCGTGAAAGAAGCAGAACATGGTGAATTAATGAAAAAGGGGACGGTCTATATTGCGCCAGGCGGCTATCATATGGAGGTGAAAAGCAGCGGGACGGCATTAATTGTTTCGTTAAATCAGCAGTCTCCGGATAATGGGCACCGTCCCTCTGTAAATACCTTGTTCCGTTCTTTATGTGCCCTTCGGAATTATCAGATTGTCACTTGTGTCTTAACAGGAATGGGAAATGACGGAACGCTTGGTTTAAAAGAACTGAAAAAAGCAAATGCCCATGTATTATCACTAGCAGAAACGGAAGAGACGGCAATTGTTTACGGCATGCCAAAATCTATTGTTAAGGAAGGACTGGCTGATTATCAAGTACCTTTAAATCAAATGGCGAGCCAGCTGAGTAACCTTGTTAACAAATAATTTGAAGGGATCGATTTGAATGACACAAGAACAATCAACTTCAGAAACACTGGAAAAAACAATTATTTTTGAGCTGAATGGCAGTGAATACGGACTGCCTGTGAATTTTGTAGAATCTATTGAGACAGCTTTGCCAATCACTCGTGTTCCGCATGAGAAAAACTATATCAAAGGAGTTATTAATCTGAGAGGGAAGGTTATTCCTGTCATCGATTTACGAATCCGGCTGGAAGGACAGCAGGAGCATAGCCGGGATGAGGATCAGATTATTATTACCAGAATAGAAGAGACACAGGTAGGTTTAATGATAGACAGCGCAGAGGATGTTTTAGATATCCCCGTCGATCTATTGGAAAATCCGCCAGAAACAATTGGTACTGTAAAAAAGGAATACATCCAGGCTATCGCACATCTGGATAACCGCTTGATTATCTTATTAAATATATATGCGTTATTACATTTAGAAGAAATAAAGACACAAGAAACGGATGATCGTTAATGGATGTTTTTAAACTGACGGGTTTTCAGAAAGATATTTTAAAAGAGGTAGGAAATATTGGCGCTGGAAATGCAGCAACATCCCTATCCCGGCTTCTGGAACAGAAGATTGATATGACGGTTCCCAATGTGGAGATTGCTGATTTTAATGAAGTGATTGCATTAGTCGGCGGGCCGGAGCAGCCGATTGTCGGTATTATGTTTCAGGTGGAAGGTGAAATAACGGGCGTGATGGCGATTGTTGTGGATATCGAAGAAGCAGAATACCTGGTGCAAAAATTGACTCATAATCAGGCGTTTCAATTATCTGAACAAACAAACGGTGCAGAATTAGAGATTGCGATGTCTGCATTAAGTGAAATTGGAAATATCTTAACAGGTTCTTACCTCACAGCTCTTTCCGACTTTACGGGAATGAACCTGCAGCCTTCCGTCCCGCATCTTGGAATGGATATGGCCGGAGCTATAATGACAATGGGATTATTAGAAATTTCTCAAGTAACAGATTACTGCATTATCATTGATACGGAAATCAGGCAAGAAGAAGAAGGACATGAACAAATTAGAGGCAATTTCTTATTTATTCCTGATCCGGACTCTTTTCAGAAGCTTTTTGCCAAATTAGGATGGAATTAATATGAGTGCGATGAAAACAATTGTAAATGTAGGTATTGCAGATACAAAAACGGTCCATGCGCCGGATACAATCCGTACTTTAGGCCTGGGTTCGTGTATCGGCACGGTGTTATATGATGAAAGACAAGGAATAGCAGGGTTATCCCACGTTTTGTTACCTGATTCCGGCCAAGCAAAGGCAGGAACTATAAACCCGATGAAATACGCGGATACAGCTATTCCTCAACTGATAGAAATGCTGCTGGAACTGGGAGCCGTCAGTATAAAAGCAAAGATGGCCGGAGGAGCACAAATGTTTCAAGTTGGTAAAGGAACCAGCTTTATGCGGATTGGCGATAAAAACATCGAAGCAGTTCAGGAAGCCCTCCGGAAATCAAATATTAAAATTGTTTCTTCGGATGTAGGCGGAAATTTAGGGAGAACCATTGAATTTGATCCAGTCACTTCTAAACTTTCTGTGAGGAAACGGAATCATGATATTTTTACCATTTAACCGATTGGAAAGGAGCGTGTATTTCTTTGAGTTCTCTAGAGCCTTTACAAGAAAAAAAGTTATGGGAAAATTGGGTATCCAATCAAGATAATGAAGCAGCAAACATACTCATTGAGAACTACATGTATCTTGTTTCCTTTCACACGGAAAGAATTGCGAGTCAGCTGCCTCATCGTGTTGATCGGGAAGAAATACGCAGTTATGGTTTGCTGGGGCTGTATGATGCCTTGCATAAATTTGAACTAAAACGTGATCTGAAGTTTGATACATATGCTTCATTTCGGATTAAAGGTTCCATTATGGATGGTTTGAGAAAAGAAGATTGGCTGCCACGGTCTATCCGTGAGAAAACGAAAAAAGTGGAACAGGCAAGTGAATCTTTTGAACAAAGGTATCAACGTGAGGCGCAGCCGGAAGATATTGCTGATATAACCGGGATGTCTGTTCAGGAAGTGGAAACAACCATGCGGGATATGGTCGTTAGCAATATGCTGTCCATTGAAGATAAACCGAAAAGTCATGAAAGTGATTTAAAAGAAGGTATCGGCTACAGTGTATCCGATAAACCTGATCTGAGACCGGAATCCAGACTTATTCAGGCAGAACGGAAAGAGGAATTGATAGATGGAATTAAATCATTAAATGAAAAAGAACAGCTTGTCATCAGTCTGTTTTATCAAGATGAGTTAACCTTTACAGAGATTGGCCAAGTGCTGGGATTAACGACTTCCCGGATTTCTCAAATACATAAGCGAAGTATTGTTAAGTTACGGTCAACGTTACAAAAAATCACGCAGGCTTAGGTAGAAAGAGAATATGTAAAAGTATGTATGGAAAGGAATAAATATGTCAACATTACTATGGATGATCAGCTTTATACTACATGGTGTCTCCCTATTAGCTATTTATTTATTATTAAAGGACAGACAGCATGCCGGTAATAGTAAGGAAACAGAAGCTGTATTAAAAGAGACGCTGACGGAAATTCGGAAAGAGAATAAAATGTTGCAGCGCCTTTTAGAGGAAGAAAAGCAACCTGATACAAAAACAGCTGATTGGGAAGAAATACAACAAACTGCTTCTCCCGTTGCAGAAGATACAGAAGCCGCATCTATCAAAACAGAGGAGAAACTGCAGAATCCGGAAATGTCCCCATCGGCTGTTTACCAGGACGAAGTAGAAACTTCTTTGGAAGCAAAGGTATTGCAGCTCCATGCAAATGGGAATACAACAGACGAGATAGCCCAACAGTTAAACTGTGGTAAAATTGAAGCTGAAATAATTATCAAAATGCATCAAAAAAAGTCATGAAAATTACTTGCTTACATTGGGATGTTGTGGTATATTAACTTTTGGTGTAAATAGTCTAATTATCAGAGAGGATTTATGAATCCACGATTAATAGTTAGATAAAAACAACACACGCATTTGGATTTATAAGATTGGTGCTGCTAGACAGTATTCTTATAAAGAAGAAAAATGCGGAGGAAAAAAACCAATTAGGAGGAATTTATTATGGCAGCAATTTCAATGAAACAATTGCTAGAAGCTGGTGTACACTTTGGTCACCAAACACGTCGTTGGAATCCGAAAATGAAAAAATATATTTTCACGGAGCGTAACGGCATCTACATCATCGACTTACAAAAAACAGTTAAAAAAGTGGATGAGGCATACAACTACGTAAAAGAAATCGCAGCAAACGGCGGTACTGTTCTTTTCGTCGGTACAAAAAAACAAGCACAGGATTCCGTACGTGATGAAGCTGTCCGTTCTGGAATGTTCTATGTAAACCAACGCTGGTTAGGCGGAACGTTAACAAACTTCCAAACTATCCGTAAACGTATTAATCGTTTGAAAGACATTGAAAAAATGGAAGAAGACGGTACATTTGAAGTACTGCCTAAAAAAGAAGTTGTTGACTTATTGAAAGAAAAAGATCGTCTTGTTAAATTCTTAGGCGGTGTGAAAGAAATGAAGAAACTTCCGGATGCGATGTTTGTTATCGATCCTCGTAAAGAGCGTATTGCTATTGCGGAAGCTCATAAATTAAACATTCCAATCATCGGAATTGTGGATACAAACTGTGATCCGGATGAAATCGATTATGTTATTCCTGCAAACGATGACGCCATCCGTGCAGTAAAACTTCTTACTTCAAAAATGGCAGATGCTATTCTGGAAGTGAAACAAGGTGAAGAAACAGAAGAACCTGTTTCTGAACAAGACCAATTAGAAGCAGAAGTAGAAGAAGAAACTGCTTCCCAAGAGTAATCTTTTAAAAGGTGAGGGTGATAAGAGGATAGAAGCCTTTTATCACCCTTTTTTCAAGAAGAATGAATGTGTAATATGCGCGAACGCTATAAAGGTATAGGTTGATTTTAACTAATTTATACTAATAAATGAATAATGATTAAAGATTAGAACGACCTAACGGAGGGAAAATACAGAGACTTCTATGAGAAAGTGTAGTGTTTTTCCATAGCGATCACTATGAAGACTCTCTTGATGCCTATACTGTTAAGTAAGAAAGTTATTTAAATCTTTAATTCAACTTCTATAAATGAATATACCAAGGAGGAATTTAACATGGCAGTAACTGCTCAAATGGTTAAAGAATTACGTGAAAAAACAGGTGCTGGAATGATGGATTGTAAAAAAGCACTAACAGAAACAGACGGAGATATGGATCAAGCAGTTGATTTTCTTCGTGAAAAAGGCATGGCAAAAGCTGCTAAAAAAGCAGACCGTGTCGCAGCTGAAGGTTTAACACACATTGAAATCGATGGAAACAAAGCTGCTATTATTGAAGTAAACTGTGAAACAGACTTCGTAACCAAAAATGATCAGTTCAAACAATTGCTTGCCGATCTTGGAAAGCACATTGTTAAAAATAATCCTGCATCCGTAGAAGAAGCTCTACAACAAAATCTTTTAGATGGATCAGAGACAGTTGGAGATGCCATTACAAAAGTTATTTCTAAAATCGGAGAGAAAATTTCTCTTCGCCGTTTCACAGTATTAGAAAAAACAGATAATGATGCATTTGGCGCTTACCTTCATATGGGCGGAAATATCGGCGTACTTTCTTTATTGGAAGGAACCACTGATGAAACACTTGCGAAAGACATTGCAATGCATGTAGCAGCTATCAATCCGCGCTATACATCCCGTGATGAAGTTGCAGAAGAAGAAGTAAACAGCGAGCGTGAAATGCTTAAAACACAAGCATTAAACGAAGGCAAGCCAGAAAACATCGTTGAAAAAATGGTAGAAGGCCGTCTAGGCAAATTCTTTGAAGAAATCGTTCTTTTAGAGCAAAGTTTTGTAAAAGATCCAGACCAAAAAGTGAAAAAATATGTTGAAGATAAAGGCGCTTCTGTCAAAGCATTCGTTCGCTATGCAGTAGGCGAAGGAATGGAAAAACGTGAAGACAATTTCGCGGAAGAAGTTATGAGCCAAATTAAAAAATAAGTGATACAAATTAGGGGACATTAATTTGTTCCCTTCTTTGTAACTATATAAGTGCGTGTTCAAAAAGACCGATAAATAGGACCAAGAAGTTCAAGGCGGCGCCGCTTTGAGGAACGGACTTTCACAGGATGTGGTGACTTCTACGTTGCCCACAGGACGTGGGTGTTCTTAGTAGAAGTTCCCCTATGCTTTATAATACGTGAGTACCGTAAAAGCAAGCCAACGCAGAAATTCGCAGTGTCATTTTTATTGGACTTTTTGAACATCCTATATAAGTGCAAAATATATTTTTTCTCTGGAGGTTATTATGACAACAGCACATTATAATAGAGTTGTGTTAAAATTAAGTGGAGAAGCTTTAAGTGGAGAAGAAGGTTATGGAATCTCACCAGAAATCATTCATTCCATTTCAGAGCAAGTGAAAGAAGTTGCAGACCTTGGAGTAGAGGTTGCTGTGGTCGTAGGCGGCGGAAATATCTGGCGCGGTAAAGTAGGATCCGAAATGGGAATGGATAGAGCTTCAGCTGATTATATGGGCATGCTCGCAACCATTATGAATTCCCTGGCCCTGCAGGATGGTCTGGAAACCATTGGTGTAGAGACCAGAGTTCAGACATCCATTGAAATGAGACAGGTTGCAGAGCCATACATACGGCGGAAAGCGATTCGCCATCTGGAGAAAAAACGTGTTGTTATTTTTGCTGCCGGAACCGGAAATCCTTATTTTTCTACCGATACAACAGCAGCATTACGTGCTGCAGAAATCGAAGCAGAAGTTATTTTAATGGCTAAAAATAACGTGGACGGCGTTTATACGGACGATCCTAAAATGAATAAAGAAGCAAAAAAATATCAATCATTAACCTATTTAGAAATGTTAAATGCCGGATTAGGCGTGATGGATTCTACCGCTTCTTCATTATGTATGGATAATGACCTGCCGTTAATTGTCTTCTCTATTATGGAAAAAGGAAACATTAAGCGAGTCGTACAAGGTGAAAATATTGGAACAACGATAAGGGGGAACTAAAAATGTCAGATTCAGTGATAAAAGATATGAAGGAAAAAATGAAGCAGGCTGTTCAAGCTTTTTCAAGAAATTTAGCCTCTGTTCGTGCCGGTCGTGCCAATCCAAGCCTTTTGGATAATGTTTATGTGGATTATTATGGTGCGAACACGCCGCTTAATCAACTGGCTCAAGTAGGTGCACCGGAGGCAAGATTATTAACGGTGACACCGTATGATAAATCTGCTATCGGCGATATTGATAAAGCAATTCAGAAAGCAGATTTGGGTCTCTCACCGTCTAATGATGGAAACATCATCCGGATAAATATTCCTGCGCTTACGCAAGAAAGAAGAAAAGAACTGGTGAAATTAGTCGGCAAATATTCAGAAGAAGCCCGCGTGCAAATCAGAAACCATCGTCGTCAAGCCAATGATCAGCTGAAAAAAGATGAAAAAAATGGAGACATTACTGAAGACGACTTGAGAGCATTTCAAGACGATGTACAGAACACAACGGATGCTTTTATTAAACAAATTGAAGACTTAGCAAAAACAAAAGAAAATGAAATTATGGAAGTTTGATAAGAGATATACATTATTTCTATCAGCTTTAACAGTAAATATATTTTTGTTTAAAGGTGACAGTTTTCTGCTAACGTAGTAAGATGCCATTAAGCCCTCTTATTAAAGGGGGTTTTTGTATTCATGTTACCGGCAATTGCGCTAAATACATGTTTAATGAAATATAGTCATAATAAAGGACGTTCAAAAAGTAACCAAATGATAAGCGGAGAAGTCTTTAGTTGATATTCTTGCCTCTAATTTTGGGACTGCGATTACCGATGTTGTCAGGTTAATAAATTTAAAAAAAATAATAGTTGCTATAAGCATAGAGCAATAAAGCTAACCAGCGGAGGAAAAACACGGAGACTCCTGCGGGAAAGCGCAGTGGGAAGACCCCGCAGGAAAAAAGCGAACTTCTTTTTTTCGAGGAGGCTGAGCTCAAGCCCGCGGAAAGCGTAGTGTTTTTCCGTAGCGGTCATACTAACCTGACAACATTGCTGCGATTACTCGTCCCATCGAAAATCATTGGCTACTTTTGAACAGACACTAATTATTATTGGCATGGTCATGCCTTTCATCCCTTGTTCTTGTAAAAGATGAAGAGGGTTATGAACAAACAACCATTCGGGGGACGGAAAATGTCTATTAAAATTCCTTTTTTATCAAAACAACCAAAAGAAACAGATTCACTTTCTGCAGAAAATGCTCCAGGTCATGTTGCTATCATCATGGACGGGAACGGCAGATGGGCGCAAAAGCGGGGTTTACCCAGGTTTGCAGGTCATAAAGAAGGTGTTTCTACGGTGAATAAAATCGTTAAAACCGCTGTGGGAGCAAATGTGAAGGTTTTAACGCTTTATGCTTTCTCAACAGAAAACTGGAAACGTCCAAAACAAGAAGTGGACTATATTTTAAAACTTCCCAAAGAATTTTTGCATGTATATTTACCAAGTTTGATGGAAAATAATGTTCGTATCGAAACAATAGGTGATTTTCATGCATTGCCAAATAATACGCAGGAAGCTGTAAACTATGCAATAGAAAAAACCAAGCATAATGATGGCCTTATCTTAAATTTTGCACTGAATTATGGCAGCCGTTACGAGATTTTAAAAGCTGTGAAGCAAATTGCCATCGACTTAAAAGAAGAAAATTTGGATATTGACTGTTTGGATGAAGAGACCTTTTCCAAACATTTATATACCAATGGCGTACCTGATCCGGATTTATTAATCCGGACCGGTGGAGAATACCGATTAAGTAATTTTATGCTTTGGCAAATGGCATATACCGAGTTTTGGTTTACGGATAAGCTTTGGCCCGAGTTTACGGAAGAAACATTTTATGAAGCATTACTTGCATATCAGCAGCGGAAAAGACGATATGGAGGTATATAAGGTGATGATAATGGAATGAAGCAACGAACGATAACAGCGGTATTGGCGCTGCTTGTATTTGTACCGATTATTATAATGGGCGGCATGCCGTTTACTATTTTTATCTATCTGTTGGCCACAATAGGATTAATTGAATTAATCCGTATGCGCCCGCCGGAAAAGCACTTCTTACCATATGTTTTATCAGCTTTATTAACGTGGGTGGTTTTACTGCCTGATGCCGTTTTTACTGATATTACATGGTTTACGAAGTATGAATTGATTTCTATTCTGATTTTTGTTTTATTAGCATATACGGTACTGGTTCAAAATGCTTTTACTTTTGATCAGGTCGGATTCGTTATCCTTGCAGCATTTTATGTCGGGTTAGGATTCTTCTATTTGCTGGAGACAAGAGATGGTGATAATGCGCTGAGAAATATTTTATTTGCATTTTTTATTATCTGGGCAACAGATACAGGAGCTTACTTATTCGGGAGGAAGCTTGGCAAACGGAAACTATTGCCTGCAATCAGCCCCAAGAAGACGGTAGAAGGTGCACTGGGAGGTATTTTTGTAGCAGTAGTTGTTGCTGTCATCTTTCATCTGATAACACCATTTGAGCAGTCCTTGTTGACAGTCATGATGGTTACGGTGATTGCTTCCTGTGTCGGGCAAATAGGTGATTTAGTTGAATCTGCTTTTAAACGTATATATAATGTGAAGGACTCAGGGAAAATCCTGCCTGGGCATGGTGGTATTTTAGACCGCTTTGACAGCATGCTTTTTGTTTTTCCATTACTGCATTTTATTCATTTTTTTTAACAAATGAAAACGAATGTTGTAGAATCAGTAAAGTAAGCTGAAATGTTGCATATACTAGGTGAAGAGCTTTCTTTTCTCCGTACATAGCATGTTTTATTTTTAAAATGATGAGACAAGCCAATCATTATGAATGGCTTTCAGTTATTAAAAAATAAATTTGTATTACGTCATAAGTTTATGTAATACAGTTATGTTTATATTATGATAGAAAAGTAAGGTGGAGTAATCTCTTTTACCTTTATCAGAAGGAAGGTGCTGTCATGACAACTGTTATTGCATTTATATTAATGTTTGGTGTACTCGTTTCTATCCATGAGTGGGGGCACTTGATTTTTGCAAAACGGGCAGGAATGCTTGTCCGTGAATTTGCAATCGGATTTGGCCCAAAGATATTATCATTCACCAAAAATGAGACACTTTATACCATTCGATTAATCCCGGCGGGCGGATATGTCCGTGTTGCAGGAGATGATCCGGAAATTGTCGAGTTAAAACCGGGACACCATGTTGCCCTGGATTTTAATAAAGATGGAAAAGTATCTCAAATTATTGTCAATAACAAATCAAAACATCCGAATGCCCGCACGATTGAAGTAGAGAAAGTGGACCTTGACCATAAGCTTTACATTGAAGGTTATGAATTGGATGATGAAGAAACAAAACTTCATTTTGATGTCGATCCGAAAGCAATGTTTATCGTTGACGAAAGAGAAACACAAATCGCTCCTTTCGATAGACAATTTGCATCGAAAACAGTTGGTCAACGTGCAATGCAGCTATTTGCCGGACCGATGATGAACTTTGTACTTGCCATCTTTATCTTTCTGCTTATTGGACTGATTCAAGGTGTTCCTGTAGAGGAAGCACAGATGGGGGAAATTCAACCCGACAGTCCTGCGGAAGAAGCGGGATTCGAGGAAAATGATATTATTACACAAATCGGTGATCAGTCCATTTCAACGTGGAATCAGTTCACAGGTATTGTGCAAGAAAGCCCGGGAGAGGAATTGGATTTAGTTATCTCCAGGGGCGGTACGGAACATGAACTCACCGTGGTTCCAGCAGAAGTGGAAACCGTTGATGAAAAGGGCGATCCGATGAATATCGGACAAATTGGAGTAACTGCAGCATATGAAAAAGATCTCCTTGGTACTGTAACCTTTGGCTTTGAGCAGACATTTGAAACATCAAAGCTTATTATTACCAATTTAGTTATGTTAGTTACAGGGCAATTGTCTATTGACGTTTTATCCGGACCAGTAGGCATTTATGATGCAACTAATCAAGTTGTTCAGTCCGGTTTTACTACCTTCTTAATGTGGACGGCAATGCTGAGCATTAATTTAGGAATTATTAATTTGGTTCCTCTACCGGCGTTAGACGGTGGCAGACTGATGTTTGTCGGCATCGAAGCAGTCAGAGGAAAACCGGTTGCTCCGGAAAAAGAAGGTGTATTCCACTTTGTTGGATTTGCACTTCTGATGTTACTAATGATTGTTGTCACATGGAATGACATTCAGCGATTATTCTTGTAAAATAAAATAGTAAATCCAATAGGATACCCTTGTCGGTTTATAGACAAGGGTATCGTGTTTTAATAATAACTCAACTTTGGGATTTTAAACTTTCTTTCCATAGGAACAGGGGTTGATCTTTTCTTCCATACAGCTGTTGAGAAAGAGTAGAAGATAAAGTGTAAGGCTACCGCTGCGGCGGAGTGGAAGCTACACACCATACCTTGTTCAAAAAATAGAAAGATGATTGAACTCAAAGCAAGCATGATAACAGCGATCCTGTTCATCTTGGAACAGCAAGGTCTATATGCTTCTTCTTAGGTGCGTAAGTTGAGTACTAATAAAAGAAGCTTTCTTTTCGTAAGTGAAAATATTTACAGATTGGAGGGGCACAAAATGCAGATTTCCAAGCAAGAAAAAATGAAATTGCTGCTTGAGCAAATTCAATTGTCTGAAACATCGGTGCAAACGTATTTTGCTTCAAGTTATTTGGAAAAAGTAGAAGTATATAAACAAGAGAAAAAATGGCATTTTTATATTCACCTGGAAGATGTGCTTCCTTTTGATGAATATTTATATTTATACCAGTCCCTGCAAAAAAGTTTCTCATCTATTGCGGAAAAGGTGGAACTGACATTACATACAAATAACAAACAATGTAATGAACAGGACATAGGTGTTTACTGGAAACACTTTTTAGCAACAACACCGATTTCTCCCGCCCATCAGGAAATGGTCATGCAGCAGACACCACGGATTGTGGATAATAAAATTATGCTGACTTCCAGAAACGAAACAGAATCCAATATTTTAAAAAAAAGGCTGGAGCCGGCCTTCAGTCAGTTCTGTTATCAAATCGGAGCGAGACCTTATGCTATTGATTTTGAAGTGAAGGCAAATCAGGACGAAATGCAAGCATTTCAGGACAATAAGGCAAAAGAGGACCAGGCGCTGGTTCAAAAAACGGTTCAGGAAAAAGAAAAGCGGGATAAAGAAAAAGATACGCCTGTCAGTCAGCCGTTCGCAATCGGTTATAAAATTCAAGATGATCCGGTAGAGATGAATCAAATTTTAGAAGAAGAAAGACGTATTACCGTACAAGGATATGTATTTGATGCAGAAATCCGTGAATTGCGATCCGGGCGCAGCCTTTTGATTATGAAAGTAACCGATTATACAGATTCCCTGCAAATCAAAATGTTTTCAGGCGGTAATGACGATGTCAGCAAGTTTCAATCTGTTAAAAAAGGGATATGGGTAAAAGCCCGCGGCAGTATCCAGACGGATATGTATACCAATGAATTGGCTATGATGGCAAAGGATATTCATGAGGTGCAAGTCAAAGAAAAACAAGACGAGGCACCGGAAGATGAAAAAAGAGTGGAATTACATGCACATACGACGATGAGTCAGATGGATGCGGTAGTTTCGCCGGATGCATTGGTTGAACAGGCTGCTAAATGGGGACATCCTGCTGTTGCCATCACAGATCATGCTGGTGTACAAGGTTTTCCGGATGCATATTATGCCGGACAGAAACATGGTGTGAAAGTACTCTATGGTGTAGAAGCAAACCTGGTCGATGATGGTGTTCCCATTGCCTACAATGAGAGCGACCGTTCCTTAAAAGAAGACACCTATGTTGTATTTGACGTGGAAACAACAGGACTTTCTGCTGTGTACGATACCATTATTGAATTGGCCGCAGTAAAAGTAAGAGATGGAGAAATCGTTGACCGGTTTGAATCTTTTGCAAATCCGCATCATCCGCTGTCACAGACAACAACCGATTTAACAGGTATTACGGATGATATGGTAAAAGATGCCCCGGAAGTAGGCGACGTTCTAAAAGAATTTCATGCCTGGATGGGGGACGATATTTTAGTCGCACATAATGCAAGCTTTGATATGGGCTTCTTAAATCAAGGTTTTAAACGGATTGACTATGCGAAAGCGACTAATCCGGTCATTGACACGTTGGAATTAGCACGATTTTTAATTACTGAGCTTAAAAATCACCGTCTGAATACCTTATGTAAACATTTAGGAATTGAATTGACCCAGCATCACCGTGCTATCTATGATGCGGAAGCTACAGGCTATTTATTATGGAATCTTGTGCAAAAATTAATGGAAAGAGGAATAACCAATCATCAGGATTTAAATAACCATATGGGAGAAAACAACGCTTATCAACGTTCCAGACCTTTTCACTGCACGATTTTGGCACAGACGCAGGAAGGTTTGAAAAATTTATATAAGATTGTATCTCATGCGCATATTGATTATTTCTACCGGGAACCGCGGCTGCCAAGATCTGTCTTGAAAAAGTACCGCAAAGGACTTTTAATCGGGACGGCTTGTGACCGGGGTGAAGTATTTGAAACAATGATGCAGAAATCGGAAGAAGAAGCAGAGCAGGTTGCTGAATTCTACGATTATATTGAAGTACAGCCGCCAAAAAACTTTGTTCATTTAGTGGATAAAGATTTGGTGCAAAATGAAGCGCAAATTGTGGATATACTACGGAAACTGGTCAATCTTGGCGAACGGATGGACAAACTGGTAACAGCTACCGGAAATGTCCACTATCTGCAGGATTTTGATAAGCAATATCGGCAAATCTTAATTGCCTCCCAGGCCGGTAATCCATTAAATCGGCAAACATTACCGGATACGCCGTTTCGAACAACGAATGAAATGCTTGCGGCCTTCTCCTTTTTAGGAAAAGACAAAGCAAAAGAAGTTGTTGTTCAAAACACCCAACAGTTAGCAGATCATATAGAAACGATTTCTCCAATCCAGGATGGTTTGTTTACACCGAATATTGAAGGTGCCGAACAAGAAATGCGTGATCTATGCTATAACATGGCAAAGGAAATATACGGTGAGCCGATACCGGAAATTGTGACGAACCGTCTGGAAACAGAGTTAGAGAGTATTATCGGAAATGGGTTTGCTGTTATTTATTTAATTTCCCAGAAGCTTGTTAAAAAGTCACTGAACGATGGTTACCTGGTAGGTTCCAGGGGCTCTGTCGGTTCATCCTTTGTTGCAACGATGACCGAAATTACGGAAGTGAACCCGCTGCCGCCACATTATGTGTGTCCAAGCTGCAAGCATTCTGAGTTCTTTACAGATGGTTCCGTAGCAAGCGGTTTTGATTTAGAAGATAAAGCCTGTCCTTCGTGCGGAGCTGCGCTGAGAAAAGATGGACACGATATTCCTTTTGAGACATTCTTAGGCTTTAAAGGGGATAAAGTACCCGATATTGACTTGAACTTCTCAGGAGACTATCAGCCTCGTGCCCACAACTATACAAAAGAGTTGTTTGGTATTGATAATGTATACCGAGCTGGAACAATCGGTACAGTCGCAGAAAAAACAGCTTATGGTTATGTAAAAGGTTATGCCTCTGATCATCAGCTCGTGTATAAAAATGCAGAAATTGATCGGCTTGTGCAAGGCTGTACAGGGGTAAAAAGAACAACTGGACAGCATCCGGGAGGAATTATTGTTGTTCCGGACGATAAAGAAATTTATGATTTCACACCAATTCAATTCCCGGCTGATGATCGGAACAGTGAATGGCGGACAACGCATTTTGATTTCCATTCGATTCATGATAATTTGTTGAAGCTGGATATACTCGGACACGATGATCCGACTGTAATTCGTATGCTGCAGGATTTAAGCGGTATTGACCCTAAAACGATTCCGACCGATGATGAAGAGGTTATGAAAATCTTTGGAGGTACCGAATCCCTAGGCGTTACTCCGGATCAGATTCAATGTAAAACAGGAACGTTGGGAGTACCTGAATTCGGAACACGATTTGTCCGGCAGATGCTTGAGGATACGAAGCCGAAAACATTTGCGGAACTGATTATTATATCTGGTCTGTCACATGGTACAGACGTATGGCTCGGTAATGCCGAGGAACTGATTAACGATGGTATTTGTAAACTTCCGGACGTTATCGGTTGTCGTGATGATATTATGGTGTATTTAATGCATAAAGGGTTAGAGCCTTCTTTAGCATTTAATATCATGGAGTTTGTCCGTAAAGGTAAAGGCTTGAAGGATGAATGGATCGAGGAAATGAAGAAAAATAATGTACCCGACTGGTATATTGAATCTTGTAAGAAGATTAAATATATGTTTCCGAAAGCCCATGCTGCAGCTTATGTATTGATGGCTGTGCGCATTGCCTATTTCAAAGTGCATCATCCGATTCTTTTTTACGCTGCCTACTTTACTGTCCGCGCAGATGATTTTGAGTTAGATACAATGATTAAAGGGTCTGAAGCGATTCGGAAACGCATTGAAGAAATCAGTTATAAAGGCAATGATGCTTCACCGAAAGAGAAAAGTCTGCTTACGGTGCTGGAGATTTGTTTAGAAATGTGCGAACGCGGTCTATCCTTTAAAAAAGTAGATTTATATAAATCGAGTGCGACAGAATTTATCGTTGACGGCGATTCCTTGTTACCTCCTTTTAATGCCGTGGATGGATTAGGTACAAATGCAGCCTTAAATATTGTAAAAGCGCGTGAAGAAGGCGAATTTTTATCGAAAGAAGATTTACGAGAAAGAAGTAAAATTTCCAAAACGGTATTAGAGTATTTAGATAATCATGGATGTTTAGAAGGAATGGAAGAGAAAAATCAGCTTTCATTATTTTAACTGATGAGGATTATCCGGATAAAATGCCTTGTTTTTGGGTAAGCTGACCATAACAGCACGGCTCTGGAAAGCTTTGAAGTCTTGTTTTGATGGTTTGCAAAGGGGTATAGAATATGCTATACTATTTTTTGGTTAGAATGTTTGATACGTACGAATGTAAAGAGTGGGTTCACGCCCGCTCTTTCTTCATACTCCGCCTAAACAGGACTCTCTGCTTCCCCCGCCACTTTTTTAGGCAGGGGTTTTATATTGGCTGAAGGTGCGGAGACATGGTTAAAGGAGGTTTACACTTGAGTTCCAAGGTAATTGATATAACGACTGAATTACTTAATCCAATCTTAGAAGAGAAAAATTTAGAATTAGTTGATATGGAATATGTGAAAGAAGGAAAGAACTGGTTTCTACGTGTTTATATTGATAAAGAAGGCGGTATTGACATTGTAGAATGCGGTGAGGTATCTGAACAGTTAAGTGAAAAACTGGATGAAGCGGATCCAATTAAAGAAGCTTATTTTCTGGAAGTATCTTCTCCTGGGGTTGAAAAGCCGTTAAAAACGCTGGAAGACTTGAAAAAGAATATTGGACAAAATGTTTTCGTCAAGTTATATGAGAAAATTGATGATGAAAAAACATTTGAAGGTATTTTAAAAAATGTGGAGAATGAGACCCTTTCTATTGAATATAAAGTAAAGACAAGAAAGAAAATTGTAGAAATACCTTATGAAAAAGTTGCAAAAGCAAGACTAGCAGTCATGTTTTAATGAAAAGTATCGTTTAAAAGTACGATAAAAGGATTTCAATATCCCTTTTGTCGGATTTATTGATACACATCAACCAAAAGGGGGAAAAGAAAAAGTGAGCACGCAGTTGTTTGATGCGATTGATCATTTAGCAAAAGAAAAAGGAATAGAAAAGGATATTTTGATGGAAGCCTTGGAAGCAGCGCTTATTTCTGCTTATAAGAAAAATTTTAAGGCAGCGTCAAATGTCCGGGTAGAGTTGAATGAAACGACTGGAAAGATGGGCGTTTTTGCGAGAAAAACGATTGTTGAAAATGTAGAAGACGCACAACTCGAAATATCTCTGGATGAAGCGAAAAGTATTAATCCGAATTATGAAGTGGAAGACGTTATAGAAGTGGAAGTGACACCGAAAGATTTTGGGCGTATTGCTGCACAGGCTGCAAAGCAAGTCGTTACACAGCGGGTCCGTGAGGCAGAACGCGGCGTGATTTTCTCTGAATATATTGATAGAGAAGAAGATGTCATGACAGGGATTATTCAGCGTAAGGATGCACGTTTTGTCTATGTGAATCTGGGTAAAATTGAAGCAAAACTGGCAGAGGCTGAACAGATGCCAACAGAAGAATACCATATTCATGATCGTTTGAAAGTGTATGTGACAAAAGTGGAGAATACAAGTAAAGGACCGCAAATTTATATTTCGCGTTCCCATCCTGGTTTGTTAAAACGATTATTTGAAATGGAAGTTCCGGAAATTTATGATGGCATTGTTGAAATCAGATCTGTTTCCCGTGAAGCCGGAGACCGCTCTAAAATCTCTGTTTATGCACCGGACCCGGAAATCGATCCGGTAGGTTCTTGTGTCGGGCAGAAAGGGCAGCGTGTTCAAGCGATTGTGACAGAATTAAAAGGGGAAAAGATCGATATTGTCGAGTGGTCGGAAGATCCTGTTGTTTACGTATCGAATGCTTTAAGCCCATCCAAAGTCCTGAAGGTGCTGGTAGATGAAGAAGAAAAGGCAACGACGGTGATTGTTCCGGACTATCAATTATCACTGGCTATTGGCAAACGAGGACAGAATGCGCGTTTAGCTGCAAAACTTACAGGCTGGAAAATTGATATTAAAAGTGAATCGGATGCAAAAGCAGAAGGTTTGCTGGATGATGCAGAAATAGAAGAAGCTTATTCTGACAACGATGAAGATTTGTTTGAATAAGGAGGTATTTCCCTTGGCTAAGAAAAAAAAGATACCAGAAAGAAAATGTGTTATTACAAATGAAATGAAACCGAAAAAAGACTTAATCCGCATTGTCCGGAATAAAGAAGGGGAAGTGTTTGTTGACGAATCCGGCAAAAAAAACGGTCGTGGCGCTTACCTTTCCAAAGAAAAGTCTGTGATTGAGCAGGCCCGGCAAACGGGTGCACTTAACAAAACATTGAATACAGAAGTAAGTCCGACAATCTACGATGAGTTAGAAGCTTTAGTAGAGGGAGAATGACATGAATCCGAATTATCTAAATATCATTGGTCTCGCTGTCAGAGCAGGTAAATGTTCAACAGGAGATAACATTATAAAGGATATCCGTAAAGGCCGTGCAAAGCTTGTTTTATTGGCTGAAGATATTGGACCGCAAACGAAAAAGAAACTTGCGGATAAATGCAATTCATACCATGTTCCATACCGTTTTGTTGCTGATAGGGAAGTATTATCACAGGCAATTGGAAAAGAACAGCGGGTAGCTATAGCAATATTGGATGCAGGCTTTGCAAAAAAACTCCTTTCTTTATTAACCAAGAAAGTGTAACCTTTTTCGAAAATGAACTCCCAAGCTATAGAGATAGCTTTCTAGCTCCGGGCGCTAAATAAAAAATGGTTAGCACCATATGTTCAACGGCTGAAAACGGTATACCGTGTCCGTATTGAAAGCCGATATTGGCTCGGAATATTCCGGCAAGGCGAGTAAATACAATTAGGCGACCGTATTTAAGGGCGCTCTCCACTTTTAGTTTGTTGGATAAAGGGAGACTTCCTTCAGTGAGGGAATCTGATATCTTTTACTGAATGGCAGTTGAACCAATCGTTCCGTTATTGGCTATTAGATCTCCTTCTTGGAAAGGATCTATTTTCTTATTTCTTGGAGCGGAAGTCTAATAGCCAGTTGCACTGCGATAAATTAATCCGGAGGTGAAGGTATGACCAAAATACGTGTATATGAATACGCAAAGAAAAATAATGTTGCGAGTAAGGAAATCATTCAATTTTTAAAGAATAAGAATATAGAAGTTTCTAATCATATGTCTACCATTTCAGATAAAGAAATCAAACAATTGGATGAAAAGTTCAACCCGCAGACAAAACAAAACACGAATCATAACCAAGTAAATACGAATAAGCAGCAAAAGGATAAAAAAACTTCCAATAAAAAACCAAATGCAAATCAGCGTGGGAAGAAAGATAATCCGAATAATAAAAAACAAAATTCCCCTAAAAAAGGGAAACAACATCAACAGCAAAAGGGGCAGTCATTAGTGAAAGAGACTCCAAGTAAAATCATGTATCACGGTACGTTAACCGTACAGGAACTGGCAGATAAACTGCAAAAAGAACCAGCAGAAATCATCAAGAAATTAATGTTTATGGGTGTGATGGCTACAAAAAACCAAGACCTGGAAGATGATGCTGTTGAGTTAATCTGTGAAGAATATAATGTAGAAGTAGAAAAAGAAATTATTTTAGAAGATACAGACCTTGACAAATATATTGAAGAAGACGATAGTGATAAATTAGTAGAACGTCCGGCTGTGGTTACCATTATGGGACATGTTGACCACGGGAAAACAACGCTGTTGGATGCTATTCGCCATACGAAAGTTACAGCTGGCGAGGCTGGCGGCATCACGCAGCATATTGGCGCTTACCAGGTTGAAAATGACGGTAAAAAAGTGACGTTCTTGGATACGCCGGGGCACGCAGCGTTCACCAGCATGCGTTCTCGCGGGGCGCAGGTAACAGATATTGCTATTTTAGTTGTTGCTGCAGATGATGGCGTTATGCCGCAAACAACGGAGGCAATTAACCATGCGAAAGCTGCAGGAGTACCAATTATCGTAGCAGTTAATAAAATGGATAAAGAAGGTGCCAATCCGGACCGTGTGATGCAGGAATTAACAGAGCATGAATTGATTCCGGAAGCCTGGGGCGGCAGTACCATCTTTGTGAATCTTTCTGCGATTAAAGGGGAAGGTATAGATGATCTTCTTGAGATGATTTTATTAGTTGCAGAAGTGGAAGAGTTAAAAGCAAACCCGGATGCAAAAGCTTTCGGTACCGTTATTGATGCGAAGTTAGATAAAGGCAGAGGTTCTGTAGCGACACTGCTGATACAAAATGGCACCTTGCATGTAGGAGACCCGCTTGTTGTGGGAAGTACGTACGGAAAAGTGCGTGCAATGGTCAATGACCTCGGCCAGCGTGTGAAGGAAGTCGGTCCATCCGCTCCGGCTGAAATTACCGGACTGCAACATGTTCCGCAGGCTGGAGACCAATTCCTCGCATTTTCAGATGAGAAAAAAGCGCGTCAAATTGGTATTGCCCGTCAAGAGAAGCAAATTGATGAAAATCGCGGCAGCCAATCTACGGTCAGCTTAGATGATTTGTTTGAACAAATTAAACAAGGGGAAATGAAAGAATTAAACATTATTGTTAAAGCGGATGTGCAGGGTTCTGTGGAAGCGTTGGCGGCTTCGCTGCGTAAAATTGAAGTGGAAGGTGTGAACGTTAAAATCATTCACACAGGTGTAGGTGCGATTAAGGAATCCGATATTATCCTTGCTTCTGCATCCAATGCCATTGTAATCGGATTTAACGTCCGTCCGGATGTGAATGCGAAAAGAGCTGCAGAATCTGAAAAAATTGATTTACGTCTTCACCGTGTGATTTATAGTGCGATTGAAGAGATTGAAGCTGCCATGAAAGGTCTTCTTGATCCAGAGTATCAGGAAAAAGTAATTGGCCAGGCAGAAGTCCGTGAAACATTTAAAGTATCACGTATCGGTACGATTGCCGGAAGCTATGTAACAGACGGCAAAATCACGAGAGATTCCAGTGTTCGTTTAATTCGTGATGGTGTTGTACTTTATGAAGGCGACCTGCTTGATTTGAAACGTTTTAAAGATGACGTGAAAGAAGTTCAAAAAAACTATGAATGTGGTATCACATTAAAGAACTTTAATGATATTAAAGAAGGCGACACAATCGAAGCTTATATCATGGAAGAAATGGAAAGAAAATGATTCTCTATGCAGAAGTAGAATGTATGTTGTATGAAGGAAATTCGTTAAAAGCGAAACGCTCCGTGTTGAAGCGGGTGATGAATAAATTACGTCAATCTTTTAATGTTTCTGTTTCCGAGATTGGATTTCATGATTTGTGGCAACGCACCAGTCTTGGGATTGTGATTGTTTCCAATGATTATGTGCATGCTGAAAAAGTAATCCAACAAGCTTTACACACAATAGATTCTTTTTCTGAATTAGAGAGAACAATAACCAATGTAGAACGATTGTAGAAGTGTGTGTTCAAAAAGCGCTGAAAGATAAGCAATAAATGGTTTAGAAGCAGGGCTTTTTGAACCCCCTTTAACATGAAGGTTCATCGGAGTATGTGAGGTGAGATGAATGTCTGAATTAAGAGCTCATCGCGTTGCAGAGCAAATGAAAAAAGAGCTGGGGGATATTTTATCCAGAAAAATAAAAGACCCCCGTGTAGGTTTTGTGACAGTTACCGATGTAGAAGTAACCGGCGATTTACAACAGGCAAAAATATTTATTTCGGTATTAGGTGATGAGAAGAAAAAGCAGGAAACCTTATTGGGACTTGCAAAAGCAAAAGGGTTTATTCGTTCAGAAATTGGCAAACGGATTCGTTTGCGTAAAACACCTGAACTTAACTTTGAATTTGATGAAGCGATCGAGCAAGGTAACCGGATAGACTCTATATTGAGAGATCTTAATAAGTAATGTTGAAAACTGATCCTTCTGATTCCCGGTAAGGATCAGTTTTTTTGCTATATTGCATCATGGTACATACCGCGTCCGTGTCTTCTCCAAGACAGCACTTTTTGTCACAGGAGTTTTACGAATGGTTATATTGCGTACTTTATGAAGAAAGGACGGTGTTTTATGGTGAATGGAATTTTACCGCTTTGGAAGCCTAAAGGGATGACTTCTTTCGATTGCGTTGCGAAATGTCGCCGCTATTTTTATACGAAAAAAGTTGGGCATACAGGGACATTAGATCCAGAAGTAGAGGGGGTACTGCCTATTTGTATTGGCAATGCCACCAAGATTGTTCCGTATTTGACGGATACGAAGAAAATGTATTCAGGGACGGTCGCCTTAGGAGCAGAGACAGACACAGAAGATGCGACCGGAAATATAGTGGATGAAAAAGAAGTCATCCGAATGCCGGAAAAAACAGAGATAGAAGCTGTTTTAGAAAAATATAAAGGGACAATCACCCAAGTTCCTCCTATGTATTCTGCTGTCAAAGTTCATGGTAAAAAACTATATGAATATGCAAGAGCAAATGAAGCAGTGGAAAGACCGGTGCGGAAAGTGTTTATCCATGATTTACAGCTTGAAGCATTAGATAAGGAAAAAAACACCTTTGATATATATGTCGTATGTTCGAAAGGAACTTATATCCGGACACTATGTGTAGATATAGGAAAGCAATTAGGCTACCCGGCACATATGCTGCAGTTAGAAAGAATACAAACCGGTAGTTTTTCCAAGAAAAATACGATTACTTTTGCTATGATAGAAGAGGCGGCTGCCAAGAATGAACAAGAACAGCTGTTAAGCCCGATTTCTGATGGTTTAAGTCATTTAATGCATCAAGAAGTAGATGAAGCATTAAAGTCCCGTATTAAAAATGGCCAGAAATTAGCGGTTACAGAAGCCCCTTTTTTGACAGATGACCCGATTGTATTTATAAATAATAACGAAGTATTAGCGATTTACGGCAGGCATCCAGATAAGCCGGAGCAAATGAAACCATTAAGAGTATTCTAAAGAAAGAGAAGGTGTAGCAGGATGAAAACAATGGAATTATCCTATCCGCATACGTTACATAAGGAAGATTTACCAGAAACAGTTAGCGCTATCGGTTTTTTTGATGGAATCCATAAAGGGCATCAGAAGGTTATTCAGCAAGCAGTAGATAAAGCGGCACAAAATAATATGGAAAGTGCTGTTATCACCTTTTTTCCGCATCCTTCTGTCGTGTTAAAAAAAGATGCAGCGCATGTCAAGTACATAACGCTGCCTTCTGAGAAGCAGGCAATCGTCCAAGACCTGGGTGTTGACCGTGTATACATTATCCGTTTCAATGAGGAGTTATCGAAGCTTAGCCCGCAAGAATTTATTGATCACTTCATTATCGGTTTAAACATCAAACATCTGGTTGCAGGTTTTGATTATTCTTTTGGACACAAAGGAAAAGGAAAAATGGCAGATATGCAGGATTATGCAAGGGATGCGTTTACTTGGGAAGCAATAGATAAAGTTACTTTACAAGAAGAAAAAATCAGCTCTACCCGAATCCGAAAGGCATTGGCCTCCGGAGAGATGGAAGAGGCAGAGCAGTTGCTGGGAAGACCCTATACAACCACCGGTGTCGTCGTCAAAGGGGCGAGCCGCGGACGTGAATTAGGTTATCCGACAGCAAACTTAGCGATAACGAAAGATGCGCTGCTGCCGAAGCAAGGTGTGTATGCTGCACGTGTTGATCGGAAGGGCAATATATACGGCGGGATGGCGAATATTGGAACCAACCCGACATTTACAGAAGATCAGGCGGATATGTCTGTTGAAGTGTACCTGTTTGACTTTGATGATAATTTATATGATGAGGAAATCACAATTGAATGGCTGTCTAATACAAGAGAAGAGATTAAATTTGATTCGAAGGAAGCCTTGATAGAAAGAATGCAGCAGGATGAACAGGAAATAAGAGCTTATTTAGCAAACCGGTAAACTACAGCTGCAGTCAGCTGCCTCGTGATAAACTTATGCTTGATTTTTTTCTTTAAAAGCGGTATGCTTATAGTTGTACAACCATCGCTTGGCATCACGTAACTCCGGCGTATGCTAGGGGATTGGGGATAACAAATTATTTTTTTGGAGGTGCCACAATGGCAATTACACAAGAACGTAAAAACGAAATTATTAATGAGTATAAGGTGCACGATACAGATACTGGATCTCCAGAGGTTCAAATCGCTGTTCTAACTGCAGAAATTACTGCATTAAACGAACATTTACGTACACATAAAAAAGACCACCATTCACGTCGCGGTCTTTTGAAAATGGTAGGTAGACGCCGTAACTTATTAACTTATTTACGTAATAAAGACGTTACCCGTTACCGTGAGTTAATCAAACGACTTGGTTTACGCCGTTAATGACGCAAAAAGCAGGAGCAATCCTGCTTTTTCTTTTATGTAAAAACGGTGAAGCCTGTCGAAATATTTGATGGACTGATGCAAACCAGCAGCCTGTGTAAAAGGAAGTGATTGATTCCTGGCAGGCTATCGTTTATTCTATAAAAAGGGATTCTTTTGTGAATAATAGAAGATAGAAGAAAAATGTAATATATGAAGTGCTACATATAAATTTAAATTGCTGTAGCCTTGAAAGGAGCAACAAAACTAATGGCAGATGAAAAAAAGCTATTCTCTACAGAGATTTCAGGAAAGAAATTTACAGTTGAAGTAGGGGAGCTGGCAAAACAAGCAAATGGTGCCTGCATGATTCATTATGGAGACACTGCTGTACTATCGGTAGCCACCGCTTCCAAAGAACCAAAAGATTTACCATTCTTTCCATTAACCGTAAATTATGAAGAAAGATTATATGCAGTAGGAAAAATTCCGGGAGGGTTTATTAAACGGGAAGGACGTCCCAGTGAAAAAGCAATCCTGACGTCAAGACTGATTGACCGCCCGATTCGTCCGTTATTCCCTGATGGATTCCGTAATGAAGTACAAGTTATCAGCACGGTTATGAGTGTGGATCAGGACTGTTCTTCCGAAATTGCAGCAATGATCGGTTCATCCATTGCTTTAAGTATATCCGATATTCCGTTTGAGCAGCCGATTGCAGGCGTTCATGTCGGTCGTGTTGATGGAGAACTAATTATTAACCCTACGGTGGAACAAGAGGAAAAAAGTGATATTGACTTAACGGTTGCCGGAACCAAAGATGCTATTAACATGGTAGAGGCCGGCGCGGATGAAGTACCGGAAGATGTGATGCTCGAGGCAATTATGTTTGGACATGAAGAAATTAAACGCCTCGTTGCTTTTCAGGAAGAAATTGTACAAGCATTTGCAAAAGAAAAATTTGAAGTGGAAATAGCCGAGATAGATGAAGAGCTGGCAGAAAAAGTCGAAGCAGAAGCCAAGGAAAAGTTGACGGAAGCCATTAAAGTGGTGGATAAACACGGCCGCGACGTTGCTATTGATGAAGTGAAGCAGGAAGTCGTCGGGAAATATGAGGAAGAAGAAGCAGAAGAAGAAACGGTGAAGCAGGTTAAATCCGTATTGGATAAAATGGTGAAAGAAGAAGTACGCCGCCTGATTACGAAAGAAAAAATTCGCCCGGACGGCCGGAAAGTAGATGAAATCCGTCCATTATCTTCCCGTATCAACGTCCTTCCACGCACACACGGTTCCGGTTTGTTTACTCGCGGACAGACGCAAGCCTTAAGTATCTGTACACTGGGAGCATTGGGCGATGTGCAAATTTTAGACGGACTTGATTTAGAAGAGACTAAACGTTTTATGCATCACTATAATTTCCCGCAATATAGTGTCGGGGAAACAGGCCCTATCCGTGGACCGGGCCGTCGTGAAATCGGTCATGGTGCGTTAGGCGAGCGGGCACTGGAAAAAGTCGTGCCGAATGAGAAAGATTTCCCTTATACCATCCGCCTTGTTTCCGAAGTGCTGGAATCAAACGGTTCTACTTCCCAGGCAAGTATTTGTGCAAGTACATTGGCGATGATGGATGCCGGTGTTCCGATTAAATCGCCGGTTGCAGGTATTGCGATGGGGCTGGTTAAATCAGGTGATGATTACACCATCCTTTCTGATATCCAAGGCATGGAAGATGCGCTTGGCGATATGGACTTTAAAGTTGCCGGTACTGAAAAAGGTGTTACCGCATTGCAAATGGATATTAAAATTGACGGCTTATCCCGTGCGATTTTAGAAGAAGCACTGACACAAGCTAAAAAAGGCCGTATGCATATATTAGATTCAATGCTTGCAACCATTGAACAGCCGAAAGAAGAACTGTCTGAATACGCGCCAAAAATCCTGACAATGTCGATTAATCCGGATAAAATTCGTGATGTGATTGGGCCGAGCGGAAAGCAAATCAATCAAATCATTGATGAAACCGGCGTAAAAATTGACATTGAACAGGATGGAAATGTCTTTATTTCATCAACTGATAGCGAGATGAACCATAAAGCGAAGAAAATCATTGAAGACCTTGTGCGTGAAGTAGAAGTTGGCCAGGTATACCTTGGAACAGTAAAACGGATTGAAAAATTTGGTGCGTTTGTGGAACTGTTCAAAGGAAAAGACGGACTGGTTCATATTTCTGAGCTTGCGGAAGAACGTACAAATAAAGTGGAAGATGCTGTTTCTATCGGCGATCAAATCATGGTAAAAGTAAAAGAAATTGACCGCCAAGGCAGAGTGAATCTTTCCAGAAAAGCCGTTCTGCAAGATGAGAAGAAAGAAAATGCTCAATCATAATCCCGACAATGGGAATATTGTTCTGTGAAAAAGAAGCTGATTTTTTTAATTCAGTTTCTTTTTTTATGGAATCAGGATAACGCTTAAAACCATTCATACTTGTCCCTCTGAGCGCATAAAAATACCAAGAGGGAGGGATTAGAGATGAAGCGGTACTTTAAGTATGTACATGTTCTTGTGTTTCTCATTTTAATATTCACGGTATTTGATATACGTTATAATCCTTTTCAAACGGAAACTGTTGCAGTAGATCCGTTAGAAATAGAAGTAAATGCACCAAAAGATGCACTGTATATGGAGATTGACCAAAAAAAAGATACGTACCAAGAAGATGCGGAAAATGCTTATATTGATGAGGTATGGAAGAAAACGCCAGGACGGAATGGGCTGGAAGTAAATGTGGAGGAATCTTATCAGAAAATGCAAGAAGCAAATAAATGGGATGAGGACTTACTTGTTTTTAATGAAACCTCTCCGGAAATCTTGTTAGAAGATTTAGAGCCATCTCCCATTTATCGGGGGCATCCTGAAAAAGAAATGGTTTCCTTTTTAATCAACGTTTCATGGGGAGACGCATATATCCCGGAAATGCTGCAAATTTTAAAAGAGCATCAAGTAAAGGCGACATTTTTTATTGAAGGAAAATGGGCGCAAAATAATTCCAGTCTTGTCAAAATGATTAAAGAAGAAGGGCATATCATCGGCAATCATGCCTATGATCATCCAGATATGGCGACACTTGATAAGAGCAATGCCCGTACGCAAATAGAAGAAACCAATCAAATTTTAAAAACAATTACAGGAGATACACCTAAATGGTTCGCTCCGCCTAGTGGAAGTTTTAACAATGAAACCGTAGAAACAGCAGCTGATCTGAATATGGAAACAATCTTATGGACACTTGATACAATTGATTGGAAGAATCCATCCGTTTCTGTTATGGTTAATCGCATAGAAAAAAACGTTCATCCTGGAGCAATGATTCTTATGCACCCGACCGAGGCAAGCACGAATGGTCTGGAGCAAATGATTACCCTGCTTAAAGAAAAAGGGTATAAGATAGGAACGGTAGAATCATTGTTAAGTGAATCACGTTAATTTACTAGAAGATGTATGACAAGGAGGATAAGAATTGGTAGAAAAGTATACAAGCAGCAACGGTGTACGGATTGTATTAGAATCAATGCCATCCGTGCGTTCTGTAACCATAGGAATATGGATCAAAACCGGGTCCAGAAATGAAACGGTCCACAATAACGGTATTTCCCATTTTTTAGAGCATATGTTTTTTAAAGGAACGAAAACAAGAAGTGCGCAGGATATTGCGGAAGCATTTGATTCTGTCGGCGGGCAGATTAATGCGTTTACTTCGAAAGAATATACCTGCTTTTACGCAAAAGTATTGGATACCCATAAAGCATTTGCGCTAGAAGTATTAGCAGATATGTTTTTTGAATCCACCTTTGATGAAGAGGAAATGGAAAGAGAGAAAAAAGTCGTCTATGAAGAAATAAAAATGTGTGAAGATACACCGGATGATATTGTCCATGATTTATTGGCTGAAGCCGCTTATGGCAAGCATCCGTTAGGATATCCGATTCTTGGAACCGAAAAGCAGCTGGCATCATTTGACCAAAAGCAATTACAGCAATATGTGGAAGATCATTACACACCTGAAAATGTTGTGATTTCAGTAGCCGGGAATGTAAGCCGTTCGTTTATAGATGATATTGATGCTTACTTCGGCTCATTTACTAGAAATACTACTAAAGAAAACATAACGAAACCTGTATTTTTGCAGGAGGCTATTTACCGGAGCAAGGATACGGAGCAGGCGCATCTGTGTCTCGGTTACAACGGTTATGAGGCAGGGGATAAGCATTTATATCCGTTAGCTATTGTAAATAATGTGCTGGGAGGCAGTATGAGTTCGCGCCTATTTCAAGAAGTGCGGGAGAAAAAAGGACTGGCTTATGCTGTCTTCTCTTACCATGCTGCATTTTTCGATGATGGCCTGCTGACCATTTACGCCGGTACTGGAAACAACCAGCTTGGACAACTGGAAGAAGTGATTCAATCCACACTCCATGATTTTGTGGAACAAGGTTTATCGGAAAAAGAATTACGGAACAGTAAAGAGCAGATAAAAGGAAGTTTGATGCTGGGGCTGGAAAGCACGAACAGCCGGATGTCACGGAACGGGCGGAATGAATTAGTATTACAGAAGCACCGTACATTAGATGATTTGATACTGGAAATTGACGGTATATCAAACGAGCAAATAACGGACGTTATTCAACATGTGTTTGGGCAGACGCCATCCCGAGCCTTAATCGCACCGGAAGATTCACATATATAAAGGAAAGCTGCGTGCATCGGGAATTTTACGAAGGCTTCTCCGTGATAAAAGCATGTTTTCCTGTTTTGGACATATAGTGTATTAATGGAATCTTTATCGTTCTGAAACGGTAATGACCTGTTTGCAGAATAGAGAAAAGGAGGTTTTAAGGTGGTACGCTTTCGAGATATGGGAGATAAGGAAATTATTAATGTGAACGAAGGAAAAAGGCTTGGAATGCTCGGTCAGACCGATTTAGAAATTAATCCGAAAACAGGACAAATTGAAGCGTTTATCATCCCCAGCTACAAATGGTTCGGTCTCGTGAAAGAAGGGGAAGAAACCAAGATTCATTGGCAAGCCATCCGGAAAATTGGTACGGATATGATTATGATTGATACAGAACTCCCTGAAGAAGGGTAATATGGCTAAGCTTGTTTGTTTGGCTGGAAAAGGATTCAGATATACCTTTTCTTGCTGGATAAACAAGCTTTTTTTATATGCATATAGGTTTTCCCCTTTTTTGACAGGTAAATTGTATTTTTACGGCTTAAATGGTCACCACTGATTTAAAAATTCATAAGCTATATCGAATCATGAATACGTGAAAAGTTGTCTGGAGGTTATGCGTAAAATGAGTCGACGAATTGCAGTGATCGGTGGAGATGCAAGATATTTAGAGTTAATAAAAATATTAAAAGGAAATCCCGATAATGAAGTGATTCTTTGCGGTTTTGATAAATTAGAGCAAGGCTTTACAGGTTTAAATGAATCCGCGCTGGACGAATTGGACCAAAGCAAGTTAGATGTCGTTGTTTTGCCAATCACAGGTATAGATTCAAAAGGGAATGTGGAAACGGTTTTTACAGATAAGAAAATACATTTAGATGAAGCATGGTTTCGGAAATTACATCCGGCATGTATCGTTTTTACGGGAATAACGAATGCTTACTTAACAAGTTTGGCGGAAAAAGCAGGCGTGAAATTAGTACCATTGCTTGATCGTGATGATGTTGCAATCTATAACTCCATTCCAACAGCGGAAGGTGCCATTATGATGGCTTTTGAACATACCGATCAGACCGTGCATTCCTCACGGGTAATGGTTGTCGGTTTTGGAAGGGTAGGAAATACGGTAGCAAATAAGTTTTCTGCATTGGGAGCAAAGGTTTCTGTCTGTGCCAGAAGTATTAGAGACTTGGCCCGAATTACAGAGATGGGTTTATATGCAGTGCCTCTACATGAATTAGATCAAAATACGGAGCATTGCGATATTTTAATCAATACCATTCCGAGTCTGGTAGTGACGAAAGAGGCTATTCGGAACCTGCCAACGAATGCCGTTATTATTGACTTAGCATCAAAGCCGGGCGGAACCGATTTTGAATTTGCAGAAAAACGGGGGATTCACGCTATCTTGGCAAGAAGCTTACCGGGCATTGTTGCGCCAAGAACGGCAGGGAAAATACTTGCCAATGTAATGGAACAAATTTTGGAGGAGGAGCGTGCGTCAGAATGACATTTAAGGATAAACGGATTGGCTTCGGCTTAACAGGATCGCATCATACGTTCACGCATATTTTTCCGATTATTGAGGAGCTTGTCGATCAGGGTGCGGAAGTTATTCCGTTTATAACGGACACGGTTCAATTCACGGATACCAAACACGGGAAAGCAAAGGATAATGTGAAAAAACTTGAGAAAATCACCAACCAGCCAATTATCACCACGATTCCTGATGCAGAACCTTATGGACCGGATAAACCACTGGATGTGATGGTCATTGCTCCATTGACTGGGAATTCAATGAGCAAATTCGCTAACGCCCACACAGATAATGCTGTCTTAATGGCCGCTAAGTCTACGCTCCGTAATGAAAATCCGATTGTATTAGCTTTGACTACCAATGACGCCCTTGGGTTAAATGCCAAGAATTTAGCCGTATTGCTTAATGCAAAGCATATCTATTTTGTACCATTCGGGCAGGATAATCCGTATCAAAAACCCTCTTCGCTCTCAGCAAACCTGAATCAATTAATTCCTGCTGCTGCGGATGCGTTAAAAGGAAAACAAATTCAGCCGATTATTGTACCTTATTCCACAAAAAATGTGTTAAAATGAAGTTTAGTTGACATTTAATAAGTGGAGGGAGTTATTGGAATGGCAGAGCAACAAACATACAATGTAGCTATTGTAGGTGCTACAGGGGCAGTAGGCCAGAAAATTAAACAAATACTAGAAGATAAAAACTTTCCGGTAAAACAACTGAAATTATTATCTTCGGCTCGTTCGGCAGGAAAAGAAGAAACCTTTCGCGGAGAAAAAATAATTGTCGAAGAAGCAGCACCGGAATCATTTACAGGTGTAGACATTGCACTATTTTCTGCGGGCGGATCTATTTCTAAAAAATTGGCTCCTGAAGCGGTTAAAAGAGGAGCAGTCGTCGTTGATAATACAAGTGCTTACCGTATGGATAAAGATGTACCACTTGTTGTACCGGAAGTAAATCCGGAAGATATCGCCAAACATCAGGGGATCATAGCCAACCCGAACTGTTCTACCATCCAGATGGTTGCGGCGTTAAAACCGTTAAAAGATGCATTTGGAATGGGTAAAATTATTGTTTCTACCTATCAGGCTGTATCTGGAGCCGGAAACGCAGCGGTGGATGAGTTATATGAACAGTCCAGAGATTATTTGGAAGGCAATGAAGTAAAAGCTGAGATTTTACCGGTTAAAGGGGATAAAAACCACTTTCCAATCGCTTTTAACGCTTTGCCGCAAATCGACGTTTTTGAAGATAACGGTTTTACTTTTGAAGAGATGAAAATGATTAACGAAACGAAAAAAATCATGCATGATGAAGCATTAAATGTAGCGGCAACCTGTGTGCGACTTCCATTTGCTGTTTCCCATGCAGAGAGTGTTTATATTGAAGTAGAGCAGGAAGGCTTGAATGTAGGAGACTTTTGGAAGACGTTAAAAGAAGCTGATGGTGTAGTATTGCAGGATAATCCGCAGGAACAGGACTATCCGACACCGCAATCTGCTCAAGGCAAAGAAGAAGTTTTCGTAGGACGTATCAGAAAAGATTTAGACAATCCAAAAGGCTTCCACTTATGGGTCGTATCTGATAATCTATTAAAAGGCGCAGCCTGGAATACTGTGCAAATCGCACAAACTTTAGTGGAACGCGACTGGTTGAAAAAATAAGTTTTTCCAGTCTTTTATGAGGTAATCAATCTAATAGGCATCCAGAGTTTAACTTCTTGGATCGTGTTGAGGTGTTCATATTGCAAGTATTAGTTCAAAAATTCGGAGGAACTTCTGTACAATCAGAAACCAATCGGGAACATGTTATTCGTCATATTAAAGATGCACTTGTTCAAGAATATAAGTTAGTTGTTGTTGTTTCCGCATTAGGGAGAAAGCCGGATCCTTATGCAACGGACAGTTTACTAAACCTGGTTGACTTTCCGGCAAATAAAAACGACAATCGCGAGCTGGATTTGCTGATGTCATGCGGTGAAGTGATTTCATCGGTTGTTCTATCCAATGAATTGCAAAAAAATCATGTCTCTGCAACGGCTTTGACCGGTGCGCAAGCCGGTTTTGTGACGAGTGAGGATTTTAACCGGGCAAAAATTAAAAAGGTGAATCCGGCACGCGTTTTACAAGAATTAGAAACACATGATGTTGTTGTTGTTGCAGGTTTCCAGGGACAAAGTGAGTCCGGAGAAATAACAACGATTGGCAGAGGCGGCAGTGATACATCTGCAGCAGCTTTAGGCGTTGCTTTAGAAGCTGAACGTATTGAAATTTTTACAGATGTGGAAGGGATTATGACAGCAGATCCACGCGTTGTCAAAAACGCACGTCCGCTGGATGTCGTGACATATACGGAAATTTGTAATCTTGCTTATCAAGGGGCTAAAGTGATTCATCCCCGTGCTGTAGAAATAGCAATGCAGGGAAAAATCCCGATGCGAATCCGCTCCACCTATTCCGAACGAATGGGAACGCTTGTGACTTCTTCGCGGGTTGAAGAGGAAAGTGCGGATATTTCCGAGCGGATGATTACAGGGATTGCTCATATTGCGAACGTAACGCAAATTAAAGTGCAGACGAAAGAGTCGGCTTATCGCATGCAGTCCGAAGTATTTAAGGCAATGGCAGAAGCGGGTATTTCTGTAGACTTTATTAATATTTCCCCAACCGGCGTGGCGTATACTGTTCCATCCGAACTGACGGCAAAAGCGATTGAGATTTTAGAGGTGCTTGGTTTTCAGCCGGAAATGAAAGAGAATTGTGCCAAGGTTTCAGCTGTGGGCGCAGGAATGACCGGTGTTCCAGGTGTTGCTTCTAAAATCGTAAAGGCATTAACAGATGTTGGTGTACAAATATTGCAGTCAGCAGACAGCCATACGACCATTTGGGTTTTAGTCCACGATCATGAGTTAGTAACTGCAGTAAATGCATTACATGAAGTATTTGGATTAAGTAAACAGGAAGTACCATTATAAATAGAAAAAGGGCATGAAGCAGCTTTTCCATCTGCTTTATGCCCTTTTTTTTACATGGAATAATATTTGAAAAAAAGGAATGCAGTTTCTATATGCCTTCTTCCGCATGATTTTTAACGGATTGTTTATACTAATCATATAAACACAGCTGGAAGGAGTTTTCATATGCGTATGGATACGGATGATAATAATGAAAATCAAGGAGAAGAGGAAAATCAGCAGAACGCATCCTCTCTGGTAGAAAAAATACAGCAGCTTGGGCAAGCAAATGTTCCGCAGGCGCCTGATTCAAACATCCATGTTTTATCGATTATCGGACAGGTGGAAGGACATCTTCAGCTGCCGCCGCAAAATAAAACTACAAAATATGAACATTTGCTGCCGCAGCTGATTGCCGTAGAACAAAATCCTAAAATTGAAGGTTTAATTATTTTGTTAAATACAGTTGGCGGGGATGTAGAGGCCGGGCTTGCTCTGGCGGAAATGATTGCTTCGATGTCGAAGCCGACTACTTCGATTGTATTGGGAGGCGGTCATTCCATCGGCGCACCCATTGCCGTGGCGACGGATTATTCCTTTATTGTTCCAACAGCAACGATGACCATCCATCCAGTCCGGTTAACAGGAATGGTTATTGGCGTGCCGCAAACTTTTGAATATCTGGACAAAATGCAGGAACGGGTGATTCAGTTTATTGTCGACCATTCCAATATTGATTCCGAAAAGCTGAAAGAGCTGATGTTTGCAAAAGGGAATCTGACACGCGATATTGGCACAAATGTGGTTGGCAAGGAAGCTGTGGACTTTGGGATTATTGATGAAGTCGGCGGTGTTAAAGAAGCAATTCAAAATTTAAATCAGATGATACAGCAAACGCATCCGGAAAAAGAAGGTGACGCTTCATGATACTCTATACTCCTTTGTCCTATCAGGAAATTTTCCCGGAAGCACAAGGGACAGGAAACGAGATACAAGCAGTGGAATGGCAGGGCAGAACGGTATTTGTCTCGAAAAACGAGGATGGCAACTATCAAATTAATCAGTTGATTTCGAGTAATCCGAATGATTATTTGAATCCGGATTTTTTACCAGGAAGAATTATCAGCTGATGGAAATCTGTGCTATAATAAAGAAATGGTAAAAAGATAAATGCAAGAAAGAATATGGGATGATATGATAACTGGAACAGTGGCCTCTTTATAGAGAAGACACCTGATGAAGTCTCTCTGTCTGCATAAAGAGAACTGATTCCAGTTTCCTTGTTACGCTGGGAAGTTTGATTTTTAGTATTTCGAATCTACTATTCTGGCAATCTTTATTTGTTATACATACGGGGGTGAGAAAATGGCTGCCAAAAAAAGAAAGAAAAGAAAAAAACGGACAACCAAGCAGGCTAAAGGACTGCAAATGGAGTTAACAGGACTATTATTAATCTTTATTGCTATATTTGGAAGCGGGGCAGCTATATTAAGCGGTGGTGCTATACCGGACTGGCTTGGGAACATATTCCAATTTTTCATGGGAATATGGCATTTTATTATTCCTGTGGCCTTATTTATCATTGGCTTTTACCTTATTTTTAAAAGAAAAGCCCCTGATTTTCTGACCAGAAGATTAATCGGATTTTATATCTTTATGGCTGGTATGTTATTACTGACCCATGTACAGGTGATGGAAAGTCTGCTGACAAATGCGGAGGATGTTTCGATTCTGGGGTTGACCTGGCAGCTTTACTTTCAATATTTAGACGGAACAGGTACATTGGTACAGACCGGCGGCGGTATGTTTGGCGCACTTTTATTCACGATTTCCTACTTCCTGTTTTCTATTGCAGGTTCTCGGATAGTTGTGTTTTTCTGTTTTCTCATCGGGATTATCTTTATGACAAACTTATCCATTGGTGATTTTATAAAAAAACTGACAGCGGGAATAAAAGCGACTTTTGCTTATCTTGGAGAACGTATCGAAAGGTCTAAAGAGAACCGGGCTGAGCGTAAGGAAGAAGAAAATAAGAATCAAAAAGACGTTCCCGATACTGTAACGAAAAGCCGGGCAGAGGCAGATAATGCTGCCCCGGAAGAACAAGAATACAGTGCGGAAGAGCTTCTTATCAATGATTTTACAGATGTCGCCTACCAGGAACAGCCTGGAACAGAAGCCAATAAAGGAAAAACAGAGAATACGAAAGAAAAAACAGCAAACATAGACCACGAGGAAGAAGCGCATGAAGGAATGCCGATGACAGCAACAGAAAATCATGATTATCAGCTGCCATCAATGGAATTATTAGCTAATCCGGCACATCATTCGCAACAGCAGGAAAAATCCCATATCCAGGCAACGGTCCGCAAACTCGACCGGACTTTTCAAAGTTTCGGTGTGAAAGCGAAGATAGCCAAAGTACATGTCGGACCGGCAGTGACCAAATATGAAGTTTATCCGGAGTCTGGTGTGAAGGTCAGTAAAATCGTTGGTCTGCATGATGATATTGCGCTGGCACTGGCAGCCAAAGATATTCGTATCGAAGCGCCTATACCAGGTAAATCAGCAGTCGGCATTGAAGTTCCCAACAAAGAAATCGCGATGGTTTCGCTTCGGGAAGTGCTGGATAAACAATCGTCTAAAACGAATAAATTGATGTTTGCTTTAGGCCGGGATATTTCCGGGGAAGCAATAGCCGGTGAACTAAATAAAATGCCGCATTTACTGATTGCAGGTGCGACAGGAAGCGGGAAAAGTGTCTGTGTCAATGGCATTATTACCAGTATTTTAATGCGTGCCAAACCGCATGAAGTGAAGATGATGATGATTGACCCGAAAAAAGTAGAGTTGAATGTATACAACGGAATTCCGCATCTATTAACACCTGTGGTTACTGACCCGAAAAAAGCTTCCAGGGCTTTAAAAAAGATTGTTGACGAGATGGAACGGAGATATGATCTGTTTTCAGACAGCGGTACAAGAAATATGGAGGCATATAACGCTTATATCCGGAAGTTTAATGAAACGGCAGCTGAAGAGGATCAGCAGCCTTACTTGCCATATATTGTGGTACTGGTAGATGAGCTGGCGGATTTAATGATGGTAGCTTCCAATGACGTGGAAGATGCGATTACCCGGCTTGCACAAATGGCAAGGGCAGCTGGGATTCATTTGATTATTGCGACACAACGTCCATCTGTAGACGTTATTACCGGTGTAATTAAAGCAAATATTCCATCCAGAATAGCGTTTAGTGTTTCATCGACAACTGATTCACGTACGATTCTGGATTCAGGTGGAGCAGAGAAATTACTGGGACGCGGCGATATGCTGTATGTTCCGGCCGGCAGTTCTAAGACCACCCGTGTGCAAGGTGCATTTTTATCGGATGAAGAGGTGGAACGCATTGTTGAACACTGTGTGGAACAACAACAGGCAAGTTATCAGGAAGAAATGATACCGGAAGAGACGAATGAAGTTGTAGAGGAAGTAGATGACGAACTCTATGATGAGGCCGTGCAATTGATTATTGAAATGCAAAGTGCCAGCGTCTCTAAGTTGCAGCGCCGCTTCCGGATTGGTTATACAAGGGCTGCCCGGTTAATCGACGCCATGGAAGAACGTGGTATTGTCGGGCCTTATGAAGGAAGCAAACCCCGTACCGTACTGGTATCTGACCAGGCAGAAGAGCACTCTGGTACATCTTAAAGAAACGCGGTTTATCTCTGGGAGGTAAGCCGCTTTTTCCATGCGGCAAGTCAAAAGTTCAAAATTCATTGAAGAAATGATACGATTAGAAGCAGATATAAAAGGTTATTATCAAGTATATAATAGGAAAGAGGTGGAAAAATGACTTTACGTGATGATGAGAGACATTTATATTTACAGGTAATGGATAAAATAAAAGCAGGTATTGCAGACGGAACGTATACAGAGGAAGAAAAATTGCCATCAGAATATACGCTTTCCAAACAATTAGGAGTTTCCCGGGCAACGTTAAGGGAAGCGTTGAGGATGCTGGAAGAAGACCAAATTGTCACCCGCAAACATGGCGTCGGCACATTTGTCAATGCGACCCCGTTATTTCAAGCTGGTATTGAAGAGCTGAGCAGCGTAACGTATATGATTAAACAGTCTGGAAAAAAGCCGGGAACACAATATATTAGCACCGATGTATTAGACGCTACCGTACAGGAACAGCGTGATTTCGGTAAATTTGATCTGGAATCTGTCACAACAATAGAAAGAATCCGTACGGCGGATGATGTTCCTGTTGTGTTTTGTATGGATAAAGCACCGGCACCTTATCTATCGTTAGCAAAACTGCGGGAAAAAGCGTCTATTATCAGCACGATTGAAGCAGCTTCGGAAAAACAAATTGCTTATGCCATAGCGGATATAGAACCATTTACATATCATGAACGAATCTACAGTATTTTGCAATGTACGCCGGATGATCCGCTGCTTTTGTTAAAACAGATGCATTATACCAGTGATGATGAGGCTGTTTTATATTCCATGAATTATTTTCGGGCAGATATGTTTCGCTTTCAGGTTGTGCGGAAAAGAATATAAAGTGAAACTTTATTTCGTAGCGGTCGCGGTAACCTGACAACAATGGTAAGCGCAATGGTTTTCGATGGGACGAGTAATCGCAGCAAGGTTGTCAGGTTAATATGACCGCTACGGAAAAACACTACGCTTTCCGCGGGCCCCGAGCTCACTCCTCCTCGGAAAAAAGAAGTTCGCTTTTTTCCTGCGGGGTCTTCCCACTGGGACTGCGCTTACTCGTCCCACCGAAGACATTTGCGCTTTCCCGCAGGAGTCTCCGTGTTTTTCCTCCGCTAGATAGTTTTATTACTATCTACCTGTATCGAATATAATTTTTATAAAATTGATTAACCTGACAGCATTGGTAGTCCCAGTCCCAGCCCCAGTCTGTTGCACTGCGATAAATTATTTTTTGTTTTCTTTCAGGATGATGGATGATAAGGAAGAGAAAGGCGTAAAATAAATAGTAGATCGTTAAGAATGGAGGATAATTATGAGCGTTAAAGAAATCAAGAAGATGGAAAACAATATCCAATTTCACATACTTCCAAATAAAAAGCATAAAACAATTACCTTTGCAGTGAAATTCCGTGCTCCGTTAGAAAGGGAGACTATCACGAAACGGGCGTTACTTCCTTATATTTTAAAACAAGGAACTGCTTCGTTTCCAACACGTAAAGAACTGCAGGAAGAATTAGCAGAACTGTATGGTTCAGTCATATCTATCGGCGGATCTAAAAAAGGAGAAAGTCATATATTGACGTTTTACTTAGAAGTGCCGAATGCAAAGTTTCTCCCGGAAAGTGATTCTCTAATGGAACGGGCTGCTGGGTTACTGCATGAAATGATTTATCAACCGCATCAGGAAGGTAATGGCTTTTCCCAGAAGGTGTTTGAGAGAGAAAAAGAGACGCTGCGTCAAAATATACATTCCATTAAGGATAATAAGGCCAGCTATGCCAATATGCGATTAATTGATGAAATGTGTGGTGATGAGGCATACAGCATTCATGCACAGGGCTATGAAGAAGACCTGTCCACACTCTCAAATGACGCATTGTTCACATATTTTGAAAATGTCCGTACAGAAGATGCCATGGATGTTTATGTGAGCGGTGATTTCGAAGCAGAACAGATGTTGAACCTATTAACCCAACAGTTTAAACGTTCTGGAAACCAAAAGGACATAGCACCTGCTGATGAAGATATATCGAAGCAGGTAGAAAACGGAAAAGAAGTCGTTGAGAAAGACCAGATTCAACAGGCAAAATTAAATATTGGCTATCGGACCAATATTCTTTACCGGGATGAAAAATACCCGGCTTTGCAGGTTTTTAATGCCCTCTTTGGCGGTTTTCCAAGTTCAAAATTATTTATTAATGTAAGAGAGAAAAATAGCCTTGCTTATACAGTGGCATCCCGTATAGAAAGCCATAAAGGTTTGTTATTTGTGATGAGCGGTATTGCACCGGCAGACTATGAGAAAGCACTGTCGATTATTCGCGAGCAGATGGAAGCCATGAAAAACGGGGATTTTACAGAAGAAGAATTAGAGGAAACGAAGCAGCTTATCATTAACCAGTTACAAGAGACGCTGGATCATGCACAGGGAATCATTGAATTAATGTATCAGCAAGTGGTCGGGCAGAAAGAAATGACCATGGATGAACTGTTTGCAGGCATCCAGCAGGTAACCAAAGAGCAGGTTATTGATGTAGCGGAGCAAGTGCAGGAAGACATGGTTTATCTATTAACAAGTGAAGGAGGAGCAGCTCATGAATAAGCAGTATTTTGAAACAGTGGACGAAACATTATATGAAAAAAAACTGGATAATGGATTGCAGGTTTGTTTGTTGCCAAAACCAGAGCTGACAAAAACATACGGTGTTTTTATGACCAATTATGGCTCGGTTGATCGCAGCTTTGTACCTATTGGCCAAAATGAGCCAATTACGGTACCGGATGGAATTGCACATTTCTTGGAGCATAAATTATTTGAGAAAGAAGACCGTGATGTTTTTACAGATTTTACGAAACAGGCAGCTTCTCCGAATGCATTTACTTCGTTTACAGAGACAGCTTATTTATTTTCAGCAACAAGTAATATTGAAAAAAATGTTTTAACATTGATTGATTTTGTACAGGATCCGTATTTCTCGGAACAGTCGGTTGAAAAGGAAAAAGGTATTATCGCCCAGGAAATTAATATGTATGATGATCAGCCGGATTGGCGCCTGTTCATGGGAACGAATAAGGCATTGTTCCATCATCATCCTGTCAATATCGATATTGCCGGTACGGTGGATTCGATTTATACGATTACAAAAGATGACCTGTATACCTGTTACCATACTTTTTACCATCCGGAAAATATGATTTTATTTGTAACGGGAAATGTTGATCCGGAGCAGATGATGGATATCATTATCCAAAACCAGGAAAAAAAATCATTTGATAAATTAGAGGATATACAGCGTGAATTCCCGGAAGAACCGAATCAGGTAAAAGAGAAAGAATTAAAAATAAACATGCCGGTGTCGATACCAAAATGTTCAGTAGGTATTAAAGAGCCGAAACAGCAGCTTCAAGGAGATGCTTATCTAAAACGTGATTTATTAACAGATATCGTACTCGATTATTTCTTTTCCACCGGGGGCGACTTTTACCAAGAATTATACGATGCTGATTTAATTGATAACAGTTTCTTTTTCGAAAGTAATTTGCAATCGTCCTTTGGGTATGTTGCCATTGGTTCCAATACCAAACATCCGGAACAATTTGCTTCCAGGGTACAGGAAATGCTGTTGTCAACAAAGGATATGGAAATCAGTGAAGCGGCTTTCGAACGGATGAAAAAGAAAAAAATGGGGGAGATACTCCGTGCCATGAACTCGTTAGAATTTATTGCCAATCAATTTGCTACATTAGCTTTTAAGCATGTGAATTTACTGGATATCGTGCCATTTATCCAAAAACTGACAGTTCAGGATGTCAATGCATTTTTAAGTACGTGGATTGAAGAAGAACGTCTGGCAACTTGTACGATTCAAAAAGAAACGGTGGAAGAATGAAGAAAACCATCCTTTTAATGGGGGCCAGTGGTGATATCGGATCCGCTATTGCCAAAAAATTGATGGCAGACGGATACCAGCTTATCCTGCATTATCATTCCAATCAGGCACCAATTGAAGCGTTGATGCAATCGGATCGTCATAACGCTATTGTAGCTGCTTATCAGGTGAATGTAGCAGATGAAACAGAAGTGCATGCTTTTATCCAAGCTGTATCTATATCTGTAGATGGAATTGTCTTCGCAGGTGGTCAAGCTTATTATGGTCTGTTTCAGGATATGAAGCCAGAAGAAATGGATGCCTTATTACAAGTACATGTGAAGTCACCCTGGCTGATTACACATCATTTTTTACCCGATATGATTCGCAGGCAGCAGGGGAGTATTGTATTTGTTACAAGTATGTGGGGAGACTACGGGGCAAGTAATGAAGTAGTCTACTCCAGTGTCAAAGGAGCCCAAAATATATTTGTGAAGGCTTTGGCAAAAGAAGTGGCTGTATCAAATATTCAGGTGAATGCAGTAAGTCCCGGTTTCATCGATACGAAAATGAATGCTCATTTATCTGCGGAAGAAGCAGCGGTCTTTATTGAAGAAATCCCTGAAAACCGCGCTGGCCGTCCGGAAGAGGTAGCCAATGCTGTCAGTTATTTATTGGGTGACGAATCCAGTTATATCCAGGGTGAAATTATTCATATTAACGGCGGATTATAATGGAGAAAGGACATGTATAAATTCTGTCATTCCTCAAATACTATAGGTGCTTTAAAATAGTTGCATCTCGGTTACCTGGGACAGCAGCAGGCAAGTGATCATGATGCTTCATTTGCTAAGAATATGTTTGAGGAGGCATGTCCTGATGTCAGTATTAGATAACTTTGATTCATGGAAAGGGTTTTTAAAAGGACGTTTGCAGCAGGCTGAAGAAAATGGTATTAATCACGATACCCTGACAAATTTGGCAGCGGAAGTCGGCGATTATCTGGCTGAGAGTGTGGATGCGAAAACACCAGAAGAAGAAGTACTGAAAGCTTTATGGAGTACAGCTTCGGAGGAAGAGCAACAAGCGCTTGCCAGCACCATGATAAAACTTGTCCAAAAACATGATTAAATAATGAATAAGAGGGAAAGAAGCTGTATAGTATGTTCTATATAGCTTCTTTTCTGATTTTAAAAAACTTCAAAAAATGAATGGTGAAAAAGGGATTAGTAGTTTAGGAAATATCGAAAAAATGGTATATTATAATAGAAGGTTCATTTTTTCGATATGATGGTACATAGTACGACATGTTAAGTTGCCTGATTTGAATAATTCTTTCTAAAATACGTGTTCAATAAGATGTCCAAGTGTCGGCAGCTGTTTGAACATTCTCTAAAAGGAGCTTACTATGGATAGAACTGAATGGTACTTAGAATATGAAAATTTAAAAAACCGTCCGGGCTTATTGGGTGAAATCTCTTCTTTGCTCGGGATGCTGACAATTAATATTATTATGATTAATGGCGTCGAAAATTCCCGCAGAGCAATGCTGATTCTATCTAAGCATGATGAGAATATCGTAAGGCTGAAATACATTTTAGAAACAATGGATGCCATTAAAGTACACAAGCTTCGCAAGCCTAAATTGCGTGATAAAATTACCGTTCGTCATGGGAAATTTATCCACCATGATAACGATAATCGGAAAACCATCCGTTTTGTGCGGGATGAGCTTGGCCTTTTAGTTGACTTTATGGCTGAATTATTTAAAGTGGAAGGGCATAAACTTATTGGGATACGGGGAATGCCCAGAGTAGGAAAAACGGAATCTGTTGTTGCAGCAAGCGTCAGTGCTAATAAGCGATGGCTGTTTGTATCCAGCACCATGATTAAACAGACAGTCCGCAAAAGCTTAATAGAAGGAGAATATGATTCGGACAATATTTACATTATCGACGGGATTGTCTCTAAAAGAAAAATGGATGAAGAGGAGCATTGGCGGCTTATCAGAGAAATTATGCAGCTTCCGGCTGTGAAAGTGATTGAACATCCGGATATTTTTGTTCAATCTACCGGATACAGCTTGGAAGATTTTGATTACATTATTGAACTTAGAACACATGAAGGTCAGGAAATCACTTACGAAACAGTGGAAAATGAAGGATTGCCTCAAGATGGATTCTCTATGTTTTAATCAAAAAGGTGGAAGGTGTTTTAAATGGATGTTGGTGAAAAACTAAAAGAAGCACGGCTGGAGAAGGATATTTCTTTGGACAGCCTGCAGGAGAAAACAAAAATTCAAAAAAGGTACCTGGTTGCAATTGAAGAAGGGAATTTTGATATTCTTCCAGGGAAGTTCTACACGCGTGCATTTATTAAAGAATATGCATCTGCTGTAGGAATTGATCCGGACGATATTATGACTGATCATAAAGAAGAACTTCCGGAAACAGAAGAAGAGAATGTCCAATACAGCAGGATTCAGCGGACCAGAAAAGAGAGCAGATCAGATAAAGAATCACGGTCGTTATCTCTTATTCCGACGGTAACAGTCGTGTTATTAATGATCGCTATCGTTGCAGTAGCTATATTTTTCCTGAGTCAAAATTCATCATCGCCAAGTGACGGGGAACCGGCGGAAGATAGCAATAGTAACGATGGCGGTATGATTATTGATGATTCCGGTGAAGAAGGCGGAAACGATGATGCAGATACTGCTGAAGATGCGGAAGAAGGAACAGAAGATGGAGCGGAAGAAGCGGACGGGGAAACAGAAGAAAATGGAGAAGTCTCCGTTGAGGTTGTTGAAGAAGGAACAGGTAATTCCCCGACGTCTGTGCTTGAAGTAACCAATATCAGTGACAGCACAACATTGACATTGGAATCTGCAGATGATGAACAGAACAGCTGGTTGGAAGTAACTGGTTCTGATGATGAATATTTATTCAACGGTAATTTTGATGCAGATTCAGACCCGGTGGAGATTGAGTTGGCGGAAGAAGATACCATTTCTTTAAATATAGGCAACTCATCCGCAGTGACTGTTTCTATTGATGGAACAGACATAGAATATCCTACTTCTGCGGTTCATCAGCGCATCGATTTGCAGATGAGTGATGAATCATAAATGATGTAAGAAATAAACCCTCCTTTTACTGGGAGGGTTTCCTTCTTGCACATTAGCATATGTAAATGCGAACGTATTGGAAAAACTGCCTATGCGGGTTTTTCTTAAATTATTGGAGGGTGTAAAATGAATTTACCAAATAAGTTAACTTTTACCCGTGTTTTAATGATACCTGTTTTTATTATACTGATGAGCGTACCATTTTCATGGGGAAGCTGGGAGATAGGCGATGCAACATTACCTGTTGCCCACTTTGCTGCAGCTCTTCTATTTATAATTGCTGCAGGCACAGACTGGGTAGACGGCTACTATGCAAGAAAATATAATCTGGTAACCAATTTAGGGAAGTTTATGGATCCTTTAGCAGATAAACTGCTTGTGTCGGCTGCTTTGATTTTATTAGTAGAAATTGAACTTGCTCCGGCATGGGTTGTCATTATTATTATCAGCAGGGAGCTGGCAGTTACCGGATTAAGACTCGTGGCAGCTGGAGAAGGAACAGTTATGGCTGCCGGAAGTATGGGGAAATTGAAAACAGCAACACAAATGGTTGCCATTGCTTCTTTGTTGCTTCATAATTTTCCATTTTCTTATATAAGCTTTCCGTTTGGCACAATCATGTTATATATTTCTTTAGTATTCACCATTATTTCCGGAGTGGATTACTTTGTTAAAAACTGGCATATAATGAGGGATTCAAAATGACAAAAAATTATCAAGCAGAAATCGTTGCGGTAGGTACAGAATTATTATTAGGACAAATAGCAAATACAAATGCAGAGTGGCTGTCAGAGCAATTAGCTGCTTATGGCATTAATGTGTATAACCATACGGTGGTTGGAGATAACCTGGATCGTGTAGAGGAGGCTTTCCGTCTCGCGCAATCACGTTCAGATATTGTGATTGTCACCGGTGGATTAGGGCCGACAGAAGATGACATGACACGGGAAGGCTTTGTACAATTAACAGACCTTCCCCTGGTAGAAGATAAAATAACCATGGATAAAATAGAAAGTTACTACCAAGCGCGTAATCGTACGATGACACCGAATAATCGAAAGCAGGCCCGCGTTTTTGAAGGAGCCCGTGTGTTAAAAAATAACGCTGGCATGGCGCCGGGAATGTATGTGGATTATCAGGGTACACATTGGTTCTTTCTGCCGGGTGTTCCTCGGGAAATGAAGCAGATTTCTGTTGAGGAGCTGTTTCCATTTTTAGAAAGTCTGACCGGGAAGCAGCAGGTCATTCAATCCACGGTGTTGAAATTTATCGGGATTGGGGAATCAAATTTAGAGCATGAATTAACCGATATGATTCATGAACAAACAAATCCGACGATTGCTCCGCTTGCGCAAGATCAAGGTGTTGTTATCCGGGTTACAGCAAGTGCTTCATCCAAGGAAGAAGCTCAAAAGCTTGTTGCTGATAAGAAGCAGGAAATTTTAGCACGTGTTGGGGAGTATTGTTTTGGGGAAGATGAACAGACAATCGAAAACAAAGTGATTGAGCTATTAACAGAACAGAACAAAACAATTGGTGCTGCAGAAAGTCTAACGGGGGGACTGTTTTCTAGTAATCTCGTATCTGCCGCGGGAGCTTCGAATGTATTTGCTGGAAGCTTCATTACGTATCAGACAGCTGCGAAATCGTCTTTATTGGATTTATCAGCGGAATGGATTTCGAAATATGGTGTTGTGAGTAAGGAATGTGCAGAAGCGATGGCCGAACAAACTGCTTTGAAACTGCAGACGCCGATGGCTATTTCTTTTACGGGAGTGGCCGGACCTGATAAACAGGAGGGAAAACCCGTCGGACAAGTTTATATTGCTATTTGTGATGCGGGTGAAATCGTAGAATCAAACGCTATTCTTTTATCAGGAAATCGCAATAACATCCGTGAGAGAGCTGCTTTAAAAGGCTTTGAATTATTATATCACTATTTAAAAAAATAATTGGTAATGCATTTTAATGATTCAATGTTATCCCGGTGCATAAAATTGCTTTTTCAGAGTAATGGAGCATATAATTTTAAATTTTGAGCAGAAAATCCTCTCGAAAATACAAGAACATTTATTCGTCTTTTTACTTGTTAAATCTAAAAAATCATTGTATGATAGATACAGATAGATAAAGGAGGTAATTTTCGGTGAGTGATAAACAACAAGCTTTAGATACGGCTTTAAGACAAATAGAGAAGCAATTTGGTAAAGGTTCCATTATGAAAATGGGGGAGAATGAAATACCAAAGATTGCCACGATTCCAAGCGGTTCACTGGCTTTGGATGTTTCGCTCGGAATTGGCGGTTATCCAAGAGGAAGAGTAGTAGAGATATATGGTCCGGAATCTTCCGGTAAAACTACGGTCGCGCTTCATGCGATTGCAGAAGCTCAGAAGCAGGGCGGGCAGGCTGCTTTTATTGATGCCGAGCATGCACTTGACCCTGTTTATGCACGCGCACTTGGCGTGAATATAGATGAACTTTTATTATCACAGCCGGATACAGGAGAACAGGCTTTAGAGATTGCTGAAGCACTTGTACGAAGCGGTGCAGTAGATATTATTGTTGTCGATTCTGTGGCAGCACTTGTGCCAAAAGCAGAGATTGAAGGAGAGATGGGGGATTCCCATGTCGGCTTGCAGGCCAGATTAATGTCACAGGCGCTCCGTAAATTGTCAGGAGCTATCAATAAATCCAATACAACAGCTGTTTTCATCAACCAAATCCGTGAAAAAGTAGGCGTAATGTTCGGAAATCCGGAAACAACTCCTGGCGGCCGGGCTTTAAAATTCTATTCTTCTGTGCGCTTGGAAGTTCGCCGTGCTGAAACGCTTAAAGTCGGCAATGAGATGGTAGGAAACAAAGCCCGTATTAAGGTTGTAAAAAATAAAGTAGCACCTCCATTCAAACAGGCGGAAGTAGATATTATGTATGGTAAGGGTATTTCCAAAGAAGGGGAAGTCCTGGATGTCGGGACAGATTTGGATATTGTTCAAAAAAGCGGCGCCTGGTATTCTTATAATGGAGACCGCTTAGGTCAGGGAAGAGAGAATGCAAAACAATTCCTGAAAGAAAATATAGAAACATTTAAAGAAATCAATACAGCTATCCGCGACCATTATGAACTGGACAAAGAACCGGAACAAAATGAAGAAAAATCTCAAGAAGAACAGGAAAGCATGGATCTTTAATGTTTTAAAAACCATAGTCATTGCACTATGGTTTTTTACATATGGTTTCATCGCAGTGTAATTGGCTGGGACTGGGGAATGCGCTTACTCGCCCCGGCGAAGAGCATTTGTAAGCCTCCTGCTTCAAGGGGCCACGAACATATTCTTTTCATATTTAGTAGGGGATAAAGCGAAACTCCCACTGAAGGAAGTTTCGTTTTTTTAAAATAATTCATCTATTTAATTGAGAATTGTTATCATTTATTGTATACTGAATGATAGCAGAAACATTAATGGATGAGAGCAGCGGTATAATGTCAAGCACTGATTTTTAAAAACCTACTTCATTCGTGCCAATACAGCTAAAAAAGGCAATAGGAAACTAAACCCACCCTAATTTGTTTACATTTTATACCATATAAACAAATTAATAGGTGAAAGAAAAAGGGCGATAAAAATCTATTTATGATTTTGTGGCATCCCTCCTTCTGGATGATAAATTTGGTTGTTCTTCAGCAGATAAAAGATCAACCGCACAAGTTTTCGAGCTGTAAGCGCAAGGGCACGTTTGTTGGCAAATTCTTTTGGTTCTTCCCGCTTTTTCGCATAGTACTGGGCAAAAACAGGGTCATGCACCCGAACACTGTTTGCGGCCTCAAAGAGGTAGTACTTGAGATAGCGGTTCCCCGATTGAATCAGCCGGGTTCGATTGGCAGTAAAATCACCGGATTGCGACTGGTTCCAGGCAATTCCGCCGAATTTAGCCAGCTGCTGCTGTTTTTGGAATTGATGAATGTCTACTTCGGCCAGGATACCAGAAGCGAAAATCGGACCAATTCCCGGGACTGTATCCAGCGTTTGTGGGATGGTTTCTAAATGATCCATAATGGCTTTTTTCAAGACCTTTAATTCCTGCTGAATAGCGCGAATAACCCGGATACTGGATGCCATCGCTAAGTTGACCGAATCTGCCATGGAGTCAGATAGCCGATAAGAAGACCGTGCTGCCTTTTTTAAGGAACGGGCAACGGCTTCGGGATCATCGAATCGATTTTTTCCATGGTGCACCAAAAAGGTAATGAGCTCGTCCAATGAGATATCAACGAGTTCTTCAACGGAAGTAAACTCTTCCATGACGGCCATGGACGTTACGCCGAGCGTGTTTTGTTTAAACGGTCCAGCGATGGTATAGTCGCTGAACTTTAAATACAGGTTTGTCAGGAGAAAGTTGCTCTCCCGTGTTAAATCCTGCATCAAATGATATCGTGCACGTGTCAGTCGCTGTAGAGCCATTTGTGGCTCGCTCCACGTATAAGGATGCGGTAAATTACCTGCACGAAGTTTTGCGGCAATATACCAGGCATCCACCCGGTCGTTTTTGGGAGCATCGAGAAAATTCGCTTTTTTGAATTCTTTGATAAGGCTAGGATTCAATGCGTAAACCAATTTATCTGATACGCCAAAGTCCAGGTGCTGCTGCAAATAGATAGCCGTGTGCGTCGAATAGCTTCCGGTGTGTTCCAGACCGAATAAAACCTGTTCAAACCCATGTTTTTTGACGAGTTTGGAAATACGGTCTTTCAATTCTTGAATGCCGGGACGATTGTTGGTAATGGTAAATCGGCTCAGAGGCCGTTTCACTTCGTCCCGGGTTAAGCAACAGACGACGTTATGCTTACTGCTTACGTCAATTCCGACGAACAAGGGAGAAGTCATAGGAATCACCTCCTTTGGTTTATGATGATGTAGCGCCTACGATGCTGAGATGTCCCTGGGAAACCTATGAACGACAGCCTTGCGAGCTATTGGAATACACCGGGAGTCAGCAGTGCATGAGCCTCCTTCTGCTTTGCGGGAGGGCTAACTGACCGGGAAACAGTCAACGTGTAGGTCTATAACACAGGGCCAGGGCAACACTCTCTAATTGGAAGACACCCAAGTGTTAGCTTGGGGCAACAGGAGAAATCGGAACAATCCCTTGGTAGGAACGCTACCTATGGCTATTTTCCCAAAGACAGCTCAGCATCGTAAACACTTTTGTTTGAGGGCTACCGCACTGTCGCTTGCTTCTTTCTAATTCGCGGTATGCTTGCCAAGGCAAGCATACGCTCATTACGAAGCTGCGCCCTCCAACAATAAATAAAATGACTAACTATTATTATTTAATTTTCAAGGTACAAGTGATGCCTAAAATCTATTAATTATTAGGCTTAAACATAATATACAAGGAGAATGCATTATGAAAATATACTGGACTAAAATAAATAAGATTATTGAGGAAGCCCCTGAGGTGAAAACATACTTGCTCGACTGTCCGGAAGGCTTCACATGGGAAGAAGGTGCCCATACTCACTTTGCATTTGAAGGTTTCAATGCCGGAGATAAACCAAACCGCAGTCTGATTCGGCATATGTCCATTTCCACTTTGCCGCATGAAAATTCAATCGGTATCACAACCCGGATTAGAGAGCAGTGCTCGGAATTTAAATCTATTTTAAGAAATATGGAAGTCGGTCATGAAGTGGCTATATTTAAAACACATTCGAATGTGCCGCTTAAAAGAGAAGACAGAAATGTGTATCTGCTGTCCTCGGGAGTTGGCCTGGCAACGTTCAGACCACTTGTGCTTGAGTATTTGGAACGTACTGATAACGTCAATCAGATTCATTCACTGAACATTGATTCATCCAGAGATTTCTTATTTACGCCTATTTTTGAATCTGCACCTGATAAAAAGTTCACATCACAGTTTGTTGATAACCGTAAAGACTACTATGAAGAAGTGAAAAATTTTGCCGCAGACAAAAATGGACTCTTCTATATTGTTGGTAGTGACGAATTCCTCACACAGAATATTGAAGTGTTGCGTGAGCAGGGCGTTAAGCCGGAACAAATTATGCTCGATAAACATGAACAGCAATTACCTGCATTTTTATCATTTGACTTGTCAAGTTAAACGAAAAACCATAGTTCGAGAACTATGGTTTTTTAATGAAAAAAATAGTTTTTCATCAAAACCAATCATGAAGCAAAAATGAATCTAATGTTAAACAACCCTCCGCCTCTGGTAACATATAAAAGTACCGCATTGATATCGTAGTGTTTTTCCGTAGCGGTCACACTAACCTGACAACATTGCTATGATTGCTCGCCCCGCCGAAAATCATTGCGATAACTCATTTCATCGAAGGGCTTTTGTAAGATTCCTGCTTCAACAAATAAAATCTGGTTTATCACCCTTCGATTTCATAACGAATATTATTTCCAATATATTATAATTTATATCGGGAGTTCCTTGACATTCCGGCGGGTGAGAATTAATATTAATAGTGTATAATTTTATAATTTACTTTATGAAATTACCTTTATTTGATGCATTTGAAAATGTGATATGCCGACAAATACGCAATTTACAATTTTATAGGCAATAGGAGGTGAAGTTATGAATACTGTGGTTATTATCATCTCCATTTTGCTTGCTTTAGTCGTCGTATTTGTTGTTGGTTATCTCGTACGTAAATCTATTGCAGAAGCTAAAATTTCTAGTGCGGAAACATTAGCGAAACAAATTGTGGACGAAGCACACAGAAATGCAGATACTGCTAAGAAAGAGGCGCTTCTGGAAGCAAAAGATGAGAATCATAAACTTCGGACCCAAGCCGAAGAAGAGATTCGTGAGCGTCGTGCGGAAGCTCAAAAACAAGAAAATCGTCTGATGCAAAAAGAAGAAAATCTGGACAGAAAAGGTGAAACATTAGACAAACGTGAAGTTCTGCTCGAACAAAAGGAACAAACGATAGTGGAACAACAACAACAAATTGAAGAAATGAAAAGCAAAGTGGAAGCTATGAAAGACGAGCAGCAAGCTGAGCTTGAGCGCATTTCAGGATATACAACCGAACAGGCGAGACAAGTTATTTTAGAGCGCATTGAAAAAGAAGTCCAGCATGAATCAGCTATTATGATTAAAGAAGCTGAAAATCGTGCAAATGAAGAAGCGGATAAGAAAGCGAAAGATATCTTGTCGCTTGCACTTCAAAGATGCGCAGCTGATCACGTTGCTGAAACAACGGTCTCTGTTGTGAATTTGCCAAATGATGAGATGAAAGGCCGTATTATCGGGAGAGAAGGACGAAATATCCGCACATTAGAAACGTTAACGGGAATTGATTTAATTATTGATGATACACCGGAAGCGGTTATATTATCCGGTTTTGATCCGATACGGCGTGAAATCGCACGCATGGCATTAGAAAGACTTGTACAGGATGGCAGAATTCACCCTGCACGTATTGAAGAGATGGTTGAAAAATCCAGACGTGATGTTGACGAGTATATACGTGAAGTGGGTGAGGAAACAACATTTGAAGTTGGAGTCCACGGGTTACATCCGGATCTTGTAAAGATTCTGGGTCGTTTAAAATATCGTACAAGTTACGGTCAAAATGTCTTGAAGCACTCAACCGAAGTTGCTTACTTGTCAGGACTGCTGGCAGCAGAATTAGGTGAAGATATTCATTTGGCCAGAAGAGCCGGCCTTCTCCATGATATCGGAAAAGCGATTGATCATGAAGTAGAAGGAAGTCACGTTGAAATCGGAAAAGAACTGGCAATGAAATACAATGAACATGAAGTTGTTGTTAATGCGATTGCTTCCCACCACGGAGATGAAGAGGCAACCTCTGTTATATCTGTGTTAGTTGCAGCTGCAGATGCACTTTCTGCCGCCAGACCGGGAGCTCGAAGTGAAACCCTTGAAAATTACATCAAGCGTTTAGAAAAACTGGAAGAGATATCTGAGTCGTTTGAAGGCGTAGAGAAGTCATTTGCCATTCAAGCCGGCCGTGAAATCCGTATCATGGTTCGTCCTGATGATATTGATGACATGGAATCATCGAGAATTGCTCGTGATATCAGAAAACGTATTGAAGGGGAGCTTGACTACCCTGGACATATTAAAATTACGGTTATTCGGGAAACAAGAGCAGTTGAATACGCGAAATAAAGCAAGGGCGACAGATGTCGCCTTTGCTTTTTAGATTAGAAACAAATATATATTGTTTCGTGCGCTGAGAAGAAAGGTTGGAAGAAATGAAAATTTTATTTATTGGTGATGTTGTAGGTTCTCCGGGAAGAGATATGGTTTCAGATTACCTGCCGAAATTAAAAGAAAAATATAAGCCGAATCTAACGATTATTAATGGAGAAAATGCAGCTGCCGGAAAAGGAATTACGGAAAAAATTTATAAACAATTTTTACAAGCCGGAGCACAGGTTATTACGATGGGCAATCATACCTGGGATAAGAAAGAAATTTTTGAGTTTATTGATCAGGCACCTGCGATGATTCGTCCGGCAAATTTCCCGGAGAATAATCCTGGTAAAGGCATAACCTACACAAATATTAATGGAAAAGAAGCAGCCGTGATTAATCTGCAAGGGAGAACCTTCCTTCCGCCGATTGATGATCCATTTGGAAAAGCAGATCAATTACTGGAGGAAGCGAAGAAACGAACCAATACGATTTTTGTTGATTTTCATGGGGAAGCAACAAGTGAGAAACAAGCTCTCGGCTGGTATTTAGACGGAAGAGTAACAGCTGTTGTCGGAACGCATACACATACGCAAACGGCAGACGAAAGAATATTGCCTGAAGGTACTGCATATATATCAGATGTGGGGATGACAGGACCGTATGATGCAATATTAGGTGTGGAGAAGGAGTCCGTTATTAAAAGATTCCAAACTTCTCTTCCAGTACGTTTTGAAATTGAAAAAAAGGGAAGAACACAACTAAATGGAGTATTCATTAGTACGGACGATTCGACTGGAAAAGCAGTAGCCATTGAAAGGATTCTTATTAATGATGATCACCCCTTCTTTGTGTAATATCTGTTATTGTACAGTCGGACACGGTATACATCTCCAGGAGAAATAGTAGCAATAAAAGTATAAATAGCACATGAGGAGGTACTAGTGATGGAAGTTTTAAAAGTTTCAGCAAAATCTAATCCAAACTCAGTGGCAGGAGCTTTGGCAAATGTACTTAGGGAGCGGGGTACGGCTGAAATTCAGGCAATCGGTGCAGGAGCACTGAATCAATCCGTCAAAGCAGTTGCTATCGCTCGCGGTTTTGTAGCACCAAGTGGAGTCGATTTAATCTGTATACCGGCATTTACAGATATTTTAATTGATGATGAGGAACGTACGGCAATTAAGCTAATTATTGAACCCCGATAAGATAGCATGCCAAATGTTTGTTCAAAAGGAAAGATAGACCAAGTATAAGCAATGATTCATGCAGGAAATGGAAAAATCTCTTTTTTCAATAATGGAAAAAGAGATTTTTTGATGTTTCCAGCTTTGCATATTGTACAATTTATATATAGGCTTTATACTATAGGTTAGTGCATTAATACATATGAATCGATGAAAGAAAGGGGATTAACCTGATGAATGAAGAACAACGAAAACAACAGGCCCAGATTCGTAACGAAGAAACAAATATAGAACGCATTAAAAATACATCCAGTGAGGAATTTATCGCTAAATATTTTCAAATGGAATATGAACCGCAATCTCCTGATATAAAGAAAGCGAGAAAGCGCCGTAAGGAAGACATTCAATTTCATTATGATTTCTCTATCCCGGAAGATATGCAACGAATCGGCGAGGGGAAAAAGTATTTAATCCGTACTTACGGATGTCAGATGAATGAGCACGATACGGAAGTCATGGCTGGTATTTTATCAGAAATGGGTTATGAATCCACGAATGTGACCGAAGAAGCGGACATCATCCTGTTGAATACATGTGCCATACGTGAAAATGCGGAGAATAAAGTATTCGGTGAAATCGGCCATTTAAAACCGTTAAAATTAGAAAATCCGGATCTGATTATTGGTGTATGCGGATGTATGTCACAGGAGGAGTCCGTTGTTAACCGGATTCTGGAAAAGCATCAGCACATTGACTTGATATTTGGAACGCATAATATCCATCGCTTGCCACACCTGGTGAAAGAAGCATTGTTTGGCAAAGAAATGATTGTGGAAGTGTGGTCTAAAGAAGGCGACATTATTGAGAATCTGCCTAAAGCACGTAAAGGCAAAACAAAAGCATGGGTAAACATTATGTACGGCTGTGATAAATTCTGTACGTACTGTATAGTGCCGATGACGCGCGGTAAAGAACGCAGCCGACGTCCGCAGGATATTATTCAGGAAGTCCGTCATCTTGTCGCACAAGGGTACAAAGAAGTCACATTCCTTGGTCAAAATGTAAATGCCTATGGAAAAGACTTTGATGATATCGAATATGGTTTAGGTGATTTAATGGATGATGTCCATAAAATTGATATCCCGCGTGTCCGGTTTACAACATCCCATCCACGTGACTTTGATGATCGTCTGATTGAAGTGCTGGCCCAAGGCGGAAATCTTCTTGATCATATTCATCTGCCGGTTCAGTCTGGAAGCAGTGAAATATTGAAGAAAATGAACCGTAAATATACTCGGGAAGATTATTTAGAATTAGTAAGAAAAATTCGTAAAGCCATGCCAAATGCAACATTGACAACAGATATTATTGTTGGTTTCCCGAACGAAACAGAAGAGCAGTTTGAAGAAACAATGACATTGGTTGAAGAAGTTGGTTTTGAAGCTGCTTACACCTTTATTTATTCCCCGCGGGAAGGAACACCGGCTGCAAGAAAGCAGGATGACGTTCCTGAAGAAGTGAAAAAACAACGCTTATATCGTTTAAATGAACTGGTTAATAAGCAATCTGCAGCGTCAATGCAGACTTATCAAGGTGAAACTGTGAAGGTTCTGGTAGAAGGGGAAAGTAAGAAAGACCCGGATGTACTTGCCGGTTATACGGAAAGAAACAAATTAGTAAACTTTAAAGGACCTAAATCGGCGATTGGCCACATTGTGGAAGTAGAAATTACAGAGACAAAAACATGGTCACTAAACGGTGTTATGGTCGAAAATAAAGTTGAGGTGAAATAAATGGCGATGTATGAACGAAAAGAAGTACTTGATGAAGCCAGAAAGTTAGCGGCGATGCTTGGAAGCACGGAAGAAATCGAACGTTTTAAACAAGTAGAAGCTAAATTAAATGCGAATCAAAAGGTGCAGAATCTGATTCAAAAAATAAAAACCTTGCAGAAACAGGCAGTTAACTTTCAAGCCTACGAAAAGAAGGAAGCTTTGCAGCGTATTGAACAAGAAATTGATAAATTACAAAATGAAATCGATGAAATTCCTGTAGTGCAGGAGTTTAAAGAATCACAAATTGTGGTGAATGATGTTCTGCAGCTGGTTTCCAAAACCATATCCCGTACGGTTACAAACGATATTATTGAATCCACAGGCGGCGATGTGCTAAAAGGAGAAACAGGATCGCAGACAAAAAATAGTTCCAGCTGTGCGAACTAATCCTGTATTCGTGTCATAAAAATAGATAGAAGAAAAGCCGGATAATTCAGTTGTCCGGCTTTTCATTATCCAGTGAAAAACGAAAACTTTTACACGCCCTTATTATTAGGATGGAACGGCTGCTGTCAGCCCATTTTTCGCAATAAAAACCCTTTAGGTTATTCTTAAAACGACGCCTTTTCTTTTTTCTTGGCAAGAGTTATGCACTTTAGGTATTTGCCGTGCATAAAATGACTATGAAAAAAGAGGAGGTAAAATATATCATGACTTTTCTTGATAAAGAATATAGAGAAATCATTACGAAAGCAGTATGTGGTAAAGGCAGAAAATTTACAAAAGACACCCATACGATAACTCCGAGCCATCGTCCGACAAGTATTCTTGGGTGCTGGGTAATTAATCATCTGTACCACGCAAAGAAGAAGTCTGAGGATACTGTCATTATCAGTGGCAGTTATGATATTAACGTATGGTATTCTTACAACGATAATACAAAGACAGAGGTTATCACAGAAAGGGTGGAGTATACAGATGTCGTTCCTTTATCTGTAAAAGACGATAATTGTATTAATGATGAATATGATATTATCGCAAAAGTACTTCAGCAGCCTAATTGCTTAGAGTGTATGATTTCAGATAAGGGCAAAAGTATTTCGGTTGATATCGAGCGTGAATTTGTTGTGCAAATCATTGGAGAAACGAAAATTTGTGTGAAAGTAAAGCCGAATTGGCAGAGTGACGATGAAGAAGATGATTTTATGTGGGATTATGAAATGACGGATGATGAAGCAGAAGATATCAAACCGGACTTTATCCATCACAATCACAAAGATTAACATGAAACGAGGGTAGTTAATACTCTCGTTTTCTATTACACACTGCAGGAAATGCTGAAACGAAACATTCCTATACTCTTTAGCGAATGTTTCGTTTTTCTAAGAACAGGATAGGACAAGGATACTTTAGAATATGCTATAATGGAATTCGATTCGTATAAGATGAAATATAAAAGTACATGAAAAGATATATAGACTATTTTAGCAAGCTGGAGGAAAAGATGCATGAGTAAAATAACACCAATGATGCAGCAATACATAGACATAAAATCACAATACAAGGATGCTTTTTTATTTTACAGGCTCGGAGATTTTTATGAGTTGTTTTATGATGATGCCATAAAGGCAGCGCAGGAATTAGAAATCACTTTAACGAAGCGGGCTGGCGGCGATGACCCGATTCCCATGTGTGGTGTGCCTTATCATTCTGCGGAAAATTATATTAAAACATTAATCGAAAAAGGTTATAAGGTAGCCATCTGTGAGCAGGTTGAAGATCCCAAGACTGCTAAAGGGGTCGTCAAACGGGAAGTTGTTCAAATGATCACGCCGGGAACAGTGATGGAAAGTAATATGCTTGTAGAAGGGGAAAATAATTATATTGGCAGCTTATCCCATTTTGATGATGGCTCGTTTGTAATTGCGTATAATGATTTATCTACCGGGGAGAATCGCCTTGCGTTAATGGAAGATGGCTGGGACAGTGTGATTCATGAATTTTATCACCAGCCGGTAAAGGAAATTGTTATTTCATCCACGCTGCCTGAAGAAATGCAAACACAGCTGCAGGACAGATTGCAGGTGACGGTATCCTATCAGGATGAAGTCAATTTTAATGCAGAATTTCGTGATTTAAGCGATAACTTAAACGATGAACGTCTGATGAAAGCTTTCAGCAGATTATTAAATTATATCCAAAGTACACAAAAACGCTCTCTGGACCACCTGCAGCCGGCAGAAGTGATTGAATTAAAACAATATATGAGCCTGGATATGTATTCCAAACGTAATTTAGAGCTGACAGAGACAATTATGAAAAAGTCTAAGCGCGGCAGTCTGCTGTGGGTGCTTGATAAGACGGTGACAGCGATGGGAGCAAGAATGCTGAAAAAATGGCTGGAACGCCCGTTATTGAATCAAGTTACTATTAACCGCCGCCTTGAGGTTGTCGAGACTTTTCTGAACGCTTTTATGGAGCGGGAAAATATACGGGAAAATTTAAAATCCGTCTATGATTTAGAGCGTTTATCCGGAAGAATTGCTTTTGGAAATGTGAATGCGAGAGACCTCGTCCAATTAAAACAGTCTTTGCAGAAAATCCCGGAAATAAAAGAAGCGCTCGGCGAATTGCAAACTGCTGAAGTTGACAAACTGGCAGATGCTTTAATTTACCCGGAAGATACGGTAGAATTACTGGAAAATAGCTTGGTAGAAGATCCTCCGCTTTCTGTCAAAGAAGGGGCCTTAATCAAAGAAGGCTACCATGAAGAGTTGGATAAATATCGCGATGCTTCTAAGAACGGCAAACAATGGATAGCATCGTTAGAGCAGAAAGAACGGGAACAAACCGGGATTAAGTCCCTTAAAATAGGATATAACCGTGTGTTTGGTTATTATATTGAAGTAACAAGGCCGAACCTGCATCTGTTAAAAGATGATCGCTACGAGCGTAAACAGACACTTACGAATGCAGAGCGTTTTATTACGCCGGAGCTCAAAGAAAAAGAGACGCTTATTTTAGAAGCAGATGAAAAAAGTGTGGAGTTGGAGTACGATTTATTTATTGAAATTAGAGAGCAGATAAAGCAGGAGATTCCATTAATTCAACAGCTTGCACAGATTATCAGTGAAATCGATGTGCTGCAGGGATTTGCAACGGTTAGTGAAGAAAATAATTATAAGCGGCCGACGTTTGAGAAAGGCGTTTTCGCTGTAGAGGGCGGGCGCCATCCGGTAGTTGAACAGGTGATGAAAAACGGTACTTTTGTACCGAATGATGTACATCTGGATCATCATGATCAGATGCTGCTTATTACAGGTCCAAACATGTCCGGTAAGAGTACGTATATGCGTCAAGTGGCTCTGATTGCCATTATGGGGCAGACAGGCTGCTTTATTCCGGCAGAATCAGGAGTACTCCCTGTCTTTGATCAGATTTTTACGAGAATCGGGGCGGCGGATGATTTGGTGTCCGGACAGAGCACCTTTATGGTAGAGATGCTGGAAGCAAGACATGCCCTCCGGAATGCAACAGCGGACAGCCTGATTTTATTAGATGAAATTGGACGCGGTACAAGTACGTATGACGGCATGGCTTTAGCGCAGGCGATTGTAGAGTATATTCATCATCATATTCATGCAAAAACGCTGTTTTCTACCCACTATCATGAGTTGACAGCGTTGGAAGATACCTTAGAGCATTTAAAAAATATCCATGTCCGTGCAGAAGAACATGAAGGAAATGTTGTATTCCTCCATCAGATTAAAGAAGGAGCAGCAGATCAGAGTTACGGGATTCATGTAGCTAAATTAGCAGATTTGCCGGATGAATTAATCAGCCGCGCTTCTGTTATTCTCGAGGGCTTTGAAAACAACGGCGTAAAAGAAGGAACACAAGAAGAATCGAAAGAAACAGCAGTAACGATTGAACCGGAAGATGCACAGTCTGACCAATTATCCTTTTTTGTAGAAGAGGATAATAAGCCGCGTAAACCGGAGAAGTTCAATCACAAAGAAAGCAAAACATTAGAAGAGCTCCAAAATTTGAATATATTGGAAATGAATCCGTTAGAGGCTATGAATGAATTATATCGCCTGCAGAAGAAATTAAAGTAACATGTAAGAGGAAGGTGATAGCATGCCAATTGAACAAATGCCGGATAGCCTGGCAAATAAAATAGCAGCCGGAGAAGTGGTAGAGCGCCCTGCTTCGGTTGTCAAAGAAATCATGGAAAATAGTATTGATGCGGGTGCTACCTGGATACGAATCGATGTACATGAAGCCGGATTATCGGAAATACGTATTGTCGATAATGGCTCCGGCATTGCTGCAACGGATGTGGAGAAAGCTTTTTTACCCCATGCAACCAGTAAAATTAGTACAGAGACGGACCTTTTCCATGTGAAAACACTCGGCTTCCGCGGGGAGGCGCTGGCAAGTATTGCATCAGTAAGCAGACTCTCTATTCATTCATCACAAGGGGACTCGGCAGGAGTAGCGCTGGAATTAGAAGGCGGAGAAGTTGTCAAAAGAGGGAAAAGTGATGCCCGCCAAGGTACGGAAATCGTTGTCCGTGATTTATTCTACAATACGCCTGCACGGTTAAAATATATGAAAAGCCTGCATACCGAATTGGGACATATATCCGACGTATTGAACCGGATGGCGCTGGCGCACCCGGAAATCCGAATCGAAGCAACGCATAATGGGAAAGGGCTGCTGAAAACATCCGGAAATAAAGATATGTTGCAAGTCATTTCACAAGTGTACGGGATGAGTGTTGCAAAACAAATGTCCCCTGTAACGTATAAAACAGTCGATTTTACGATTACCGGTTATGTAGCAAAGCCGGAAGTAACAAGAGCTTCCAGAAATTATATGTCAACGATTATTAATGGCAGATTTATCCGTAACGTGGTATTAAATAAAGCCATTATAGAAGGATACCATACATTGTTACCGATTGGTCGTTCTCCCATTGTCATCCTTTCTATCGAGATGGATTCCATCCTTGTTGATGTGAATGTGCACCCTGCCAAACTGGAGGTCCGCTTCAGTAAAGAAAAAGAGCTTTATGAAGCTGTTAAAGATATGATTCAGACCCATTTCCGGAAGATGACGCTGATTCCGGAGGTGAAGAAAAAGCCGGAGCCGAAAGAAAAATCGGAGCAGCATGCTTTTCAGTTTGAGACGGATGCTGTTAACCCATTTCAAGAGAAAGCCAGCGTATTTAAACAAGCAGAACCGATTATCAAGGAAAATAATCCGGTTCAAAATGAAGAACCTGCTGTTATTCGTGACGAGAACAGGTATATAGAAGCTGAAACAAATGAACCGGAACCATCTATCCAGCAGGAAGAAATCGTTCCTGAAAGGCCTTTAAATGATGTTTCGCCCCCTTCTCAGACAGAAGAAAAAACAGAGCAGCAGCCGCGGGTACCGATGATGTATCCAATCGGTCAATTGCAAGGGACCTATATTATGGCGCAAAATGAAAATGGATTGTATATGGTTGACCAGCATGCTGCGCAAGAACGGGTCAAATATGAATTTTTTAAACGCAAACTCGGCAAGCCAATCAATGAGTCACAGGAGCTTTTAATCCCGATGACCTTTGATTTTTCTAAAAAAGAAGCTATCTTTATTGAAGAAGCAAAAGATGCATTAGAAAAAGCAGGTTTATTTTTCGAACCATTTGGTAATCAGACCTATGTTATCCGTTCTCATCCTACTTGGTTCCCGGCGGGTCTTGAAGAAGAAATCATCCGGGAAATGGTGGATCAGTTCATTCGGGAATCTGCAGTCGATGTAGAAAAAATACGGGAAGAAGCAGCGATATTGATGTCTTGTAAAAGATCTATCAAAGCGAATCATTATTTAACAACGGAAGAAATGTTCCAGTTGCTGGAAGATTTACGCAATACAACAGATCCCTTTACTTGTCCGCACGGAAGACCAATTATTGTTCATTTTTCTACCTATGAACTGGAAAAAATGTTTAAACGTATTATGTAATGTGAAAATAAAATGGAAGAAGTTGAGGAACACACACATGAAGAAAAAAGTAATTTCTATTGTAGGGCCGACAGCAGTCGGAAAGACATCGTTAGGAATTGCTGCTGCCAAACAGTTTCAAGGAGAAATTATCAGTGGTGATTCCACCCAAGTATATATTGGAATGGATATCGGAACAGCAAAAGTAACGGCGGAAGAAACAAAAGGCGTCCCGCATCATATGATTGATATCATAAAACCTGACCAGCCTTTCTCGGCAGCCGATTTCCAAGCGCATGTAAAGTATCATATTGAAGCCATTCATGAACGGGGAAATCTTCCTATTATCGTTGGCGGGAGCGGGTTGTATATTCAATCTGTGTTGTTTGATTATCACTTTTCCGACCAGCGCCGTGATGAAGAATTAACCAAAAAGCTGTTTCAACAAATAGAAACAGAAGGACCGGGAAAATTATATGAGCGCTTGAAACAGGTTGATCCGGAACAAGCTGAAAAAATTCATCCTAACAACCACCGTCGTCTTGTTCGTGCATTGGAAGTTCATGAGTTGACCGGACTGACGATGACCGCGTATCAAAAAGAACAACAGGTGGAATCCCCGTATGATCCGTTTATTATCGGATTGGATATGGAACGGTCCATCCTGTATAATCGGATTAACCAACGTGTGGATAACATGATAGAAGCGGGCTTGCTGGAAGAGGTAGCAACTCTTATCGAGAAAGGTTATAAAAATTGTCAGTCTATGCATGCCATTGGCTACAAAGAAATCGTAGCTTACCTGGATCATCGGTTGTCATTGGAAGATGCGGTCCATGCTGTAAAGCAACATTCACGCAAATATGCGAAGAGACAGCTCACATGGTTCCGGAATAAATTGGATGTCCATTGGTATCAGCTTACCGAAAAAGAAAGTTCGCAACAAAAGAAATTAATTTTAAAAGATTTAGCAGGATTTTTGCAGGAATAAATAGAATAAAGAGGTATAGATAGAAAAGAGGAGGAACTTATTTATGGCCCAATCCGTTAATATTCAAGATCAATATTTAAACCAATTGCGAAAGAATCATGTTTTTGTAACTGTTTTTTTAACCAATGGTTTTCAGTTAAGAGGGGTATTAAAAGCATTTGATAATTTTACCGTATTGCTGGAAACGGATGGCAAACAACAACTTATTTTTAAACATGCTATTTCTACATTTTCTCCATCAAAAAATGTGGAGATTGAAAAAGAATAGAGAGCGGACGAGAGAGGGGCATAAATTGGCTTCTCTCTTTTTGAATTTACGTATCTATACAAAAAGGCTCCAAGTGACTTTTAAACACTTGGAGCCTTTTTAAATGCACTTCTGGGTTAATGGGAAGGGTGTTCGTTCCGATAATACTCATGGAATACTTTCATTAGGGCACGCTTCTCAATGCGCGATACATAGCTTCTGGAGATATTCAGTTTCTTGGCAATCTCCCGCTGCGTCATTTCCTCCTGGTCGTTTAATCCGTAACGATACACGATTACTTCCCGTTCCCTGCTGTCTAAGATGGAGAAATACTGTTCAATCTTGGAAATTTCCATGTTTAATTGAATATATTCAATCACATTTTCATTTTCAGCTTCTAATATATCGATTAAGCTGATTTCATTTCCTTCTTTATCCTGCCCAATCGGATCGTGTAGAGAGACATCTTTTTTGACTTTCTTAAGAGCTCTTAAGTGCATCAGTATTTCATTTTCCACACAACGTGCCGCGTAGGTGGCCAGTTTTGTTCCTTTGCCGGTAGAAAAACTTTCCACCCCTTTGATTAAACCAATCGTACCGATAGAGATTAAGTCCTCCATATCCTCGCCGGTGTTTTCAAATTTTTTGACCAGATGGGCTACGAGACGGAGATTATGTTCAATCAGTTTGTTTCTGGCATCTTCATCTCCTTCCTGCATCAATTGGATGTATTTTGCTTCTTCCTTCGGGGATAGTGGCTGGGGGAAAGACTGGTTCTTGACATAAGAGACAAAAAATAATGCTTCTTTAATAAATAGTCCAAGTGCAGATAATACAACAGACAAATCCCATCACCTCCAAGAGTAAGCATCTTTAAACTTTCTAGGTAAGTGCCTATAGCTTCATCATATGTGCAGAAGGCAGAAAAAGTGTCTGTCCATGAAGAATGGAAAAGCGCAAGAAAGAAATTATTTTATCTTACTTGCGCTGCTTTGGAATTTTACGGCAGTACATATAATATAAAAAGCTCCGATATCTCAAGTTATCCAGAGAAATCGGAGCTTTTATGTTATTTATTTGGATTGGTTCTGATTTGTTTCATACATTTCCTTTAAATCATCGATTCCTGTATTCTTATCGAGTTTCACACCAGTACGGTAGGCAGATCTCGTTATCATTAAGCTGGCTACCGGAGCTGTCAGGAATAAGAAGACAATAGCTAATAGTACTTTTGCATTCATGATACCCTGGGATAAAAAGTGAATGAACACAGCCAACATGATGAAAATAACACCTAATGTTGCACTTTTACCAGAAGCATGAGCACGGCTATAGACGTCTTTTAACCTGACAATGCCAATTGCACTAACTACAGCAAAAAATACACCAATGACAACAAAAATAGCTACAAGTATATCAATCATCGTGCTCAATAATAACACCTCTTTCCAGGAATTTTGAGAGACTCAACGTTCCAACAAAACCCAAAATAGTCAGTACGAGAACAATGTCTGAGAATACGGATGTATCTTGTAAAATCATTAAAATCCCGATAACACCGACTAGCAGAACACCTATTGCATCCAAAGCCAAAATTCTATCCTGTGTAGAAGGACCGGCAATAACACGGATAAACAACAATAGAAGTGCGATGGAGAGTGCGCTTAATGCCACGATTAAAACTGTATCAAACATTATTTCGTCACCTCCATAATGGCTTTTTCAAAAGAATCATGAACATTTTTAATCATGGATTCTTTATCTGGAACATCTAAAGAGTGAATGTAAATGGTCTTGCTGTCTTGTGAAAAATCCATAGAAATGGTTCCAGGAGTTAATGTAATTAATGCAGCAAGAATAGAAATCTCAAAATGGGATTCTAATTTTGTTCTTACAGCAACAATTCCAGGCTGGTGATCTTGTTTTGGTTTAAGTACTACTTTCACAACATCAATATTTGCTTTAATTAATTCAACAATAAACAGATAAATTAATTTAATGATAGCCCAGACTCTTTTTAAATAAAACTCAAACTTAAGGAAACGACGTATGATAAATAAAATCAGGATTCCTATCACATAACCGGAAATAAAGTTTACGGCTGTATACTCATTTTGTAAAAACATCCAGAGTATCGCGAGCAAAACATTTATTAATATTTGAAAAGGCATAGCAACTACTCCTTCAGCACAGATTCAATATAATTTGTAGGGTTTAAAATATCTTCCGCAACTTCCATTGAATAATTGAAAACTGGTTCCGCTGCAAAACCTAAAATAATGGTCAGAGCAACCAGAGGCAAGATAGGCAATAAAAGTTTCCCTACGGAGATTTTTGCTTGTTCTGCACTATGTTTTTGCTTGCCCCAAAAGGCAAAGCTGAAAACTTTCATCATAGAAATTAATGTCAGTAATCCTGCCAGCAAGGCTGCTGCGGCAATCACATATTGGTGCTCTTCAAAGCCTGCCAATATAAGTGAAAATTTACTAAAGAATCCACTTAGCGGCGGAATACCTGCCAAGGAAATTGCGGAGATAAAGAATAGCCAGCTCAGCCAGGGATGCGTACCAAGAAGCCCTCCCATTTTTCTTAAATCCGTTGTTCCAGTAACCTTTTTGGTGGCGCCTGCAAATAAAAATAGTGCTGGTTCCACAATCATATGATGAATAATATAGAAAACAGCTCCAGCGACTGCAAGCGGAGTGAAAATTCCTAAGCCCATTACCATAAAACTTACTTGACTGATAATCAGGTAAGAAAGCATCCGTTTGAAATCAACTTGTGCTATCGCTCCGAGTGCACCAATGATCATTGTGATACCTGCAATGGTGACGATAACCCCTTTATGAGTGAAGTTGATATCATGATTGAAAATCAGCGTAAATGTTCGGATAATGGCATAAATTCCTACCTTGGTTAAAAGGCCGCCAAATAATGCGGCGATGGCTGCCGGCGGTCCATAATAAGAGTGCGGAAGCCAAAAATATAATGGGAATAATGCCCCCTTGGACGCAAAAACAATAAATAGCATAATTGCTACAATATTTAATGCTCCAGTCTGATCCAGCTCCGCAACACGCTCAGCTATGTGCGCCATATTCATGGTTCCGGTAATGGAATAAATCCAAGCGATTCCGACAATGAAAAGGGCAGAAGCAAAAACGTTAATCACAACGTATTTAAAGGATTCTCTTAATTGATAGCCTGTTCCGCCATGAACAATTAATCCATAAGAGGCAATTAGCATCACTTCAAAAAATACAAACAGGTTAAATAAATCTCCAGTTAGAAAAGAGCCATTTACTCCAATCATCAAGAAAAGATAAAGCGGATAGAAAAACTGTTTTTCTCTATCCCGGGCAACAGTCTGAAATGCAAAAAACATACAAATTGTCCCGATCAACGTAGACAGAACCAGCATCAGAGTGGAAAGCAAATCTGCAACAATGACAATTCCGAAAGGTGCTTCCCAATCTCCTACGTCCAATACAACTGTTCCATGTTGATAGACATAAACTGCTAAGTAAACGGAAAGTGCCAGCAGAGCCAGCATTGTGATTCCGCTTAGCACACGCTGAACCGTGTGTCTTTTATATAGAAGTATCAGTATAGCGCCGATTATGAAAGGTATAATAATCGGCAAAATGATTACATTACTCATCTGCAGAACCCCTTAATTCTTCTAAATCGTCTGTTTTATGGACTTTATAGGTGCGATAGGCCATTACTAACAATATGGAAGTCACACCAAAGCTGATAACAATTGCTGTCAGTACTAACGCCTGTGGTAAAGGATCCGTATATGTTTCCGCATCAAAACTTAATATAGGTGAAGCGCCGCGCTGCAGTCCCGACATTGTTAACAATAACAGATGGACAGCGTGGGAAAGTAATAATGTTCCTGCAATCACGCGGAGCAATTTTTTAGACATAAGCAAGTAGACGGTTACGCTAAAAACGATCCCTATTATAATTGACATGAGTAGTTCCATTATTTATCATCCTCCGCAATCGTTAGAATAATTTTCAGCGCACTGGCCAGAACAACAAAGTAAACGCCTAAATCGAATAACATAGCGGTAGTCAATTCGACTTCTCCCAGAATAGGAAGCGTGAAATAGTCAAAGAACTGCTTCATAAAAGGAAAACCGAATACCATGGATATGACACCTGTCAAAGCAGCCAAAAGTAACCCGATACCAACTATTTTTACATAATCAAATCGAATAACAGCTTGGATTGATTTAATGTCAAATGAAAGGTACAGAATCAGAATAGCGCTTGCTGTCATCAGACCGCCGACAAATCCTCCCCCAGGACTGTTATGTCCTGCCAGTAATAGATAGATGGAAAAGGAGAGGACAATCACAATAATTAATCTCGCTAATGTCTGCAGCATCATATTATTGGGCTTTTGCATCATATATCCTCACTCCCTTTAAAACGCAAACGAATTAAGCTGACAACAGCTAATGCAGCCATGGAAAGAACAAGTATTTCTAACATCGTATCCATGCCACGGAAGTCTACTAAGATGACGTTAACAATATTATATCCTCCCGCTTCTTCTTTGGCGTTTTCTGTATAAAACTCTGAAATAGAATCATAACCCGTATTCTGTCCCATAGAGAAAGTTGACAATGAACCGAGTGTAATCATTAATCCGAAACCGATGGAAACAATTAATTTGATTGCTTTCGTTTTCGATGGTGTCTTTACCTTTTTCAAATTAGGTAAATGGTAAAAGACAAGCATAAACAGGATAACAGATACGGATTCAATAAGCAGCTGCGTTAATGCCAAATCAGGAGCTCTGAATAGGACAAATAATAGAGCTACAATAAATCCACTGACACCAGTCGTAATAATCAAAGCTACCCGATTATTAATAAATGGAACAATCAAGACAGACCCGACAAAAACGAGCATAATGATCCACATATAAATTGGGACCGGTGACAAGTCCAGAGACTGAATTGACGGCAGACTAAAGCGATACATCGTATAAGCCAGAATCAGGATAATAAACGTGCACATGTAAATAAAGTAATCCCGTAACCGTCCGGTCATTTGCAGACGGGTTAGGCTTTGTGAACCTTTGATTAAACCTTCATATCCCCAATCATAGGCACTGTTTAATACATCGCGCTCTCCGCGGTAAAAGGCAGAGTTCTCCCATTTTTTAAATGTCATAAACAGAATAAGGCCTAAAACAATAATACCAATCGTCATAAAGAGCTCGGCAGAAAAGCCATGCCAATGGGAGATGTGTACATCAAAAAACTCCCCTGGAGAAAGAATCCCCGGTGCAATAGCTGCCATAGCAGGCTCAATAATAGAATAGGCCAGCAAGTTAGGGAAAAGTCCGAATACAATAACGAGAGCGGCTAGTATAATCGGACTGATCAGCATACCAACTGGTGCTTCATGCACGTGTTTAACACTTAATTTGCTCATGTCGAGTTTACCCATAAATGTTCTGTAAAACATGAGAATACAGTATAGGAAGGTCAACACACTAGCAATCCAGGCAATAATCGGAATGATGATACCAAATGTTTCCAAATTAAAAATGCCGTACTCTGTGACGTTTAACATCCCAGTAAGAAACAATTCCTTACTTAAGAATCCATTAAATGGAGGCAGACCTGCCATAGAGGCAAGACCAATCAGTGAAATCGTTGCTGTCACAGGCATGATGGTCATTAAACCGCCCAGTTTTCGAACATCTCTTGTTCCTGTTTCATGGTCAATAATTCCAGCTGCCATAAACAGGCTTCCTTTAAAGGTAGCATGATTAATTAAATGAAATACTGCTGCTAAAATAGCAGTCATGTATAATGCATTATCCCCGTCCTGAAAATAAAATGCAGCAGAACCTGCTCCCAGCAAGCTCATAATTAAACCGAGCTGACTGACTGTGGAATATGCCAAGATACCTTTTAAATCTTTTTGACGTACTGCTGAGATAGAACCCCAGGTTAATGTGATGAGTCCTGCTGATGTAATAATCCAGAACCACTCTGGCGCACCGCCAAAAACGCCTGTTAATCTTGCAACAAGATAAATACCTGCCTTAACCATGGTGGCAGAATGTAGATAAGCACTCACAGGTGTTGGAGCTTCCATCGCGTCCGGCAGCCAAATATGAAATGGAAATTGCGCAGACTTGGTGAATGCTCCTAGTAAGACAAGAATCATTGCCGGAATAAATAAACTGCTTGCCATCACAAGGTCAGCGTTGGCAATGAGCTCTCTGATACTGAATGTGCCTGCAATAACGTAAAGTAATGAAAAACCACCAAGCATGGATAATCCGCCAAAAACAGTGATATACATTGATTTTTGCGCACCATATATTGATTTTTCTCTCGTATACCAATAACTGATTAATAATGAGGAAGCAATACTTGTTACTTCCCAGAAAACATAAATAACAATTAAGTTATCAGAAAGTACAACTCCCAGCATGGCACCCATAAACATTAGTAGATAAACATAGAAATTGTTGAGTTTTTCTTTTTGTTTAGATAAGTAGTAAATAGAGTAGAGGACTACTAATGCCCCAATCCCGGTAATCAATAATGTGAAAAGTAAGCTTAACCCATCCAGATACACATCAAAGTTTATACCGAGGGAAGGCACCCAGTTCAATGTATTTAAAATCACTTCTCCTGATGATGTTCTTGGTATAAATGATAATAAATAAATGAATAGTACCAGGGGCACAATTAAAACAAACCAGCCAGTATGTATTCTTTTTAAGTACTTATACAAGAATGGAATGAATATGGCTGCGATAAATGGTGACAATACAGCCCAATGTAATAACGTCAACAGTAATTCCTCCTTTTACAATAATTACGAATTCCTTTTCGTATGTGTTCAAAAAATAATCCGGTTGAAAGCGGGAAGTAAATGACGTCATTTTTCTTTTACAGAATGACGATTAGCTATACCGTCAGAATCGTTTGCGGACATTTTGAACATCCTCTATAAATATTTCTGTTGTTGAAAGCGTTGATTTCATTTCTTAAATAGCTTGTATCATTATTCAAAAGAAATTCATAAGATATAAGAATGAAAGTTCTCTTTTAACAGAAAATATAAAGGTTATTCGGTGCGATAATAAAGGGGGAATACCATGCTTTTCTTGATTATTATTCCATCTCTTTACGATTTTTTACACAAATCAGAGTGCTATATTCGATTATAACCTATTCTAAAGCTGGATGCATACTAAAAGAATGCTGTCTGCAATGGTCGGCAAATTATATTTTAAATAGGAAGAAACAGGGGGAAAAGCATAAAAAAAACTTCAATGTTTCCATTGAAGTTTTTTTATTAAAAGACAAAATTATACAGATTCTTTGATTTTATGAGTCAGAGATCTTTTATGGATTTCTTCCTCAAACAAAGAAAGAAAATCAGGACTTAGATTTAAGGCTATTGCCGTATAATATGATTCTAGTAATAATTCGTCCGATAATGTTTCCACAATACAACCTCCTCAATCGTCATCAATTCTTCTTAAGATAATAATAATTTAACACGTGTATCTTGTGTTAACAAGCTCTAACTTATCTACATATAGTTGTATATAAGTTGTGTATAAAAAGGTGGGTAACCTCGCTTGATATTGTTATTGGTACATTTTTATGTTGATAAAGTTATCCACAAAATCGAATAATATCGGAATTTGTCGAACGATTTTTACGGATTATATGCATATTTGCTGAACAACTTGTAGCATTTATTGCTGTAAAGAAAATATTGGAAAGCCATGTTGGCCGGGGATACATTTTATATGAACTCAACTTTGCCCTTTAAAAAGTAACTTCCATTTCATCGGAGCAGGGCTGATTGTTTTTTATACAGCTTTTGGCAAGGAAAAGATGGTAAAGTGTAAGGCGACCGCTGCGGCGGAAAGCGTAGTGGTTGGCCGGAGCGGAGCTATACACCATGCCTTGTTCAACAAATAGAAGGATGTTTTTACGAAAAGCTAGTCAGCTGTAGCAGGATTAGGTATAATGTGTTGTAGCGTAGAGTTACCGTCCTTATTGCTATAGAATGAAGGAAAGGACTTTACATATCTATCAATTAATCGGAAATCTTGAGGTGTATGTATGTTTTCTAAATTTTTGCCAGATGAGCAAATTGATCAAATTTTTGACTTGAAACCTGAAAAATTGAAGGATCAGGGAATAAAAGGTATTATTACAGACTTGGATAATACGCTGGTTGCATGGGATGTAAAAGATGCAACACCTGATGTTATTGCATGGTTTAAAATAATGGAAGAAAATGATATAAAAGTGACTATCATATCCAATAATAATCAAGAACGTGTTACGGTTTTTTCAGAACCGCTCGGAACGCCATTTGTATTTAGTGCCAAAAAACCTTTGGGGAGAGCTTTTAAAACAGTAGCAAAGCAAATGGAACTGGAGAAAGAAGAGATTTTAGTAGTCGGTGATCAGCTGTTGACAGATGTGCTTGGCGGTAACATTGCCGGTTTTTACACGGTTTTGGTTGTTCCAGTGGTACAAACGGATGATAAAAAAACAAAGATTAATCGTTTGATTGAGCGAAAAATTTTAAAAAGAATGCCGTTCAAAGATAAGCGCCATAAGGAGGAATAAGATTGGAGCAACATATTTGTCAGGGATGCGGTGCTGTTATTCAAACAGAGCATCCCAATGAACCAGGATATGCGCCTGTCAGTGCGTTAGAAAAAGATGTTATTTTATGTAAAAGATGTTTTCGCCTGAAGCATTATAATGAAATTCAAGATGTATCATTAACGGACGCCGACTTTTTAAAAATGGTCAGTTCCATACGAGACAGAGATGGATTAATTGTCCATATTATTGATATTTTTGATGTTGACGGCACTTTATTAAGTAATTTGCCACGAATTACGGGAGATAATCCAATTATTTTAGTAGGGAATAAGCTTGATTTATTGCCAAAATCAACAAATGAGAATAAATTAAAGCAATGGTTACGTCATGAAGCAAGCCAGCTGGGGATTAAAATAAAAGATGTTATTTTAATTTCTTCAGTGAAAGAAAAAGGGCTGGACGAGCTGAAGCAGAAAATAGAAATACACCGGGCCAATAAGGATGTCTTTATTGTCGGTGTAACCAATGTCGGAAAATCAACTTTTATTAACCGTTTAATTAAAGAAACGACAGGAGAAGAAAATGCCATAACAACGTCTTATTTTCCAGGAACCACCTTAGGATTTATTGAAATCCCGTTGGATGACCATTCCTTTTTAGTAGATACCCCTGGAATTGTGAATAAACAGCAAATGGCACACTATGTTTCCGAAAAGGAATTAAAAATGATTACACCGAAAAAAGAAGTAAAGGCACGAGTGTACCAATTAAATGAACAGCAAACATTATTTATCGGCGGATTGGTAAGGCTTGATTTTATAAAAGGAGAGAAACAATCTTTTATATGTTATTTCTCAAATGACTTAACTATCCACCGGACAAAATTGGAGAATGCGGACGCATTGTATGAAAAACATGCTGGGGAAATGTTAGCTCCGCCTTATGGAGAACAGCTGCAGCAATTTCCGCCGCTGGTGGCGCACAGCTTTAAAGTGGAAAAAGGAAAAGTGGATATTGTCTTTCCTGGACTGGGATGGATCAGTATTCAAGGAGACGGTGCCACAGTAGCTGCCCATAGTCCCAAAGGAGTCGCTGTTACGACAAGAAAATCTATTTTGGCAGGCCAATAAGAAGATATTACCTTTAGAAAAAGATGTATTTATTATATAGAGAGAGGAGCATTCTTTTGCGTTTAACATTTAAATTAATCGGTTATCCAATCAAACATTCTTTATCGCCCTGGATTCATCAAACTTTTTTTGAACGGACCGGTTTAGAAGGATCCTATACGTTACATGAAATACCGGGTGAAGCAGTTTTTGAGGAAGAAATCAAAAAGTTGAGAGATGCAGAAGTGAACGGGTTTAATATTACAGCTCCTTATAAACAGACCATTATTCCTTATTTGGACAGAATGGATGTGACAGCCGAGCGCGTCGGGGCAGTAAATACCGTTTCTTTAGAAGGAAATGAGTGGGTCGGATATAACACAGACGGTATTGGCTATGTACAGGCATTACGCGATAAGTTTTCCGATATGGATCGTAATAAAGATGTTTCTATTCTATTACTGGGTGCCGGCGGTGCTGCACGAGGTATTTTTCACGGTCTTATTCAGGCCGGTTATACAAACCTGACACTTGCGAACCGGACAACATCTAAATGTGAAGATATTATCTTAGGTTACCAAAGTTCTGTGATTACATTGGCGGAAGCGGAAGAAAATTTGGCGGCATATGATGTTATTATTCAAACAAGTTCAGTGGGGATGAATGAAGCCAAACAAATCATAGACCTGAAGAACTTACGAAAAGACACTATTGTCAGTGATATTGTTTATCAGCCGCTGGATACGCAGTTTTTAAAGCAGGCAAATGAAAAAGGCGGGCGTACGCACTATGGGCATACGATGCTGCTTTATCAAGCACAGAAAGCATTTGAAATTTGGACAAACCAACCTGTAGATGTGTACGGAATGGACGAAGAAATGATAGCAAAAATAAAAGGAGATCAATAAAATGTTAACAAATAAACAAAAACAATTTTTACGCAAAGAATCACATGCCGTTAAGCCGATTTTTCAGGTTGGCAAAGATGGTGTGAACGAAAATATGGTCACACAAATTAGTGAGGCATTAGAAAAAAGAGAATTAATTAAAGTGAGCATTCTGCAAAATTGTCTGGAAGATAAACATGTCGTTGCAGAACAAATTTCTTCTGGCACAGATGCAGAAGTAGTTCAGGTAATCGGCAGTACAATTATTTTATATAGAGAATCACAAGATCATAAAGAAATCAAACTACCACAATAAAGCGTATTTCAAAAGCCGCCACAGTCTTGATAGAGCAGGGGCCGGGTCTCTGCGTCTGCTTACGACTGCCCATCCCGGCGTAAACCGTTGGCAGCTTTTGGATAGGTATTTATCATTGCAGAAGGTGAGTATTTGAAAAAGATTGGAATTCTGGGCGGGACATTTAACCCGCCTCATATAGGTCATTTATGGATTGCTGAAGAAGTTAGAATCAGAAAGCAATTAGATGAAATTTGGTTTATTCCCACAAGCACACCGCCTCATAAAGAGACAGAAGTTCTTGATGCAGCACACCGGTTGGAAATGCTTCGTTTGGCTATACAGGATAATCCACATTTTCAAGTGAATGCATTAGAGCTGGAGAGAGAGGGAAAATCGTACACATACGATACGGTACAGGAGTTGACAACGAACTATTCTGAAGTTGATTTCCGTTTTATTATCGGTGGAGATATGGTAGCGTATTTGCCAAAATGGAACCGGATAAATGAATTAGTGCAGATGATTCATTTTATTGGCGTGTCAAGGCCGGGTTACACATTAGAAACACCGTATGCCGTTGAGCGTCTGGAAATACATCCGCTGGACATTTCCTCTACCTTTATCAGAAATCGATTAGAAGAAGGCGAGAAAGTCCGCTATTTGCTTCCTGATGATGTGATGAATTATATTAAGGAGAATCGGATTTATGGATATAGAGAATCTCAAAGTTGATTTGAAAGAAAGGTTGACCCAAGGAAGATATGAGCATACGCTGCGAGTAACAGATACAGCAATAAAGTTGGCTAAAGTCTTTCATGAATCAGTAGAAAATGCAGAGATAGCTGCCTTATTTCATGATTATTGTAAATGTGATTCCCTGGAGGAAATGAAGCAGACCATTGAAACAGACAGCTATTTGCCGGATTCACTGCTTTCCTTTCATCATGAATTATGGCATGGGCCGGTTGCGTCGGTCCGGATAGAAGAAAAATACGGTGTTACAAATCAGGAAATAAAAGATGCGATTTTCTTTCATACAACCGGAAGAGCGAAGATGACAAAGCTGGATAAAATTATCTTTCTTGCTGATTATACAGAACCGGGCAGAAGTTTCCCCGGGTTGGATGAAGTGAGAGATACAGCTGAATCGGATTTAACAAAGGCATGCTATCAGGCTGCCAGGAACACCGTCCGTTTCTTAATGGAAAAGAATAATACAGTGTACCCTGACAGTTTTCATGCTTATAATGACTTAAATCAACAAGTTTTTGGAGGAATAAAAAATGGATAATAAAGAATTAATTCAAGTAGTTGCAGAAGCCTGCGACGATAAAAGAGCAAAAAATATTATTGCTTTAGATATGCATGATGTATCTCTAGTCTCTGATTATTTCGTGATTTGTCACGGGAGTAATGAGCGGCAGGTTCAGGCAATTGCCCGTGCAATAAAAGAAACGGCGGAAAAACACGGAAATGACATAAAAAGAATGGAAGGCTTTGAAGAAGCACGTTGGGTACTTGTTGATATTGGCGATATCGTTTGCCATGTTTTTCATGAAGACGAAAGGTACTATTATAATTTAGAAAAGCTTTGGGGCGATGCGGATCGTGTTGCACTGAATATAAAGCAAGAAGGGTAATGAAAATGGCATATAGCAAAATGGCTGAAGTTTATGACGAGCTGATGGAACACGTTCCTTACGATGATTGGATGGTCATGATTCAGCAGATGATAGCTCGAACCAAAAGTCCTGTGCAATCGATTATGGACGTCGGTTGCGGCACGGGGATTATTACGAGAAAGTTGGCAGCGGGCGGTTACACAATGACGGGTGTAGATCAGTCTGGTGAAATGCTGAGACAAGCACAAAAAGAGACAGTCTCTGCTGATAACATAGACTGGGTGGAAGCTGATATTACAAAATTAGATGATTGGAAACAGCACTATGATATGGTAATCAGCTGCTGCGATGTCATCAATTATGTCACAGATGTTACAGACGTAGAAAAAGCGTTTCAAAATATCCATCAATCGTTAAAACCGGATGGTATATTTTTCTTCGATGTCCATTCAATGCATACTGTGGAAGATATCTATCTTGGACAGACATTTTCCGATGTAACGGATGAAGCAGCTTATATTTGGGAATGCATCCCTGGCGATGAGCCAGGGGAAATGTATCATCAGCTTACTTTTTTCCGGCAGGAACAAGGAGAACATTTTATCCGTTTTCAAGAGACGCATCATCAACGTACATTTCCGATAGCTACTTATCAACATATGTTAAAAAAAATTGGATTTAAAAAAATCCATATTTACGCTGATTTTTCATTAGAAAAAGATATTTGGGATGAACAATCAGAAAGATTTTTCTTTTTAGCTGAAAAGTAATCGTATAAAAGTCAATTTTACGCTGTTTTCTTAAAAAAAGGAGATTACCTTTCTTTGTCGAAATAATATTATGATGGAATGCTATTTTGACAAAGAAGGAGGTAATATCTTTTGTATTGGTTAAAGAAATATAAATTCCTTTTGATTATGATTGCTGCTGTCATTGTATTTGTTATCTTTGTTAGTAAGAAAGACGCCTCTGATCCGTTGTCAGCCTCATTAATCCCTCCTGATCAAGAAGACCCGGCAGAAACGCCGCTTGTTGAAGAAACCGAAGAAGAACAGCCACAACCTCAGCCACAAACGCAAACGGCATTGGTCGATGTCAAAGGAGAAGTGACAGAACCGGGAGTATATGAAATGGAAGAAGGCGATCGCGTCCAGGATATTGTGGAACGTGCCGGCGGTTTCACTGGAGACGCGGACATTGTTCAAGTAAACTTAGCGCAGGCTGTTCAGGATGAAATGGTTATTGTCATACCGGCTGTCGGTCAGGAAGAAGAGAATACAGAAAATGATGTCACAGAAGAACAGTCGGAGAGCGGGAAAATAAAAATAAATACTGCTTCCAGTGAAGAACTGACACAACTGCCTGGTATTGGTCCTGCTAAAGCAGAAGCGATTATTGCCCATCGTGATGAACATGGGCAGTTTCAAAAGGAAGCGGATTTACTGGAGATTTCCGGCATCGGCGAAAAAACACTGGAGACGCTTATGGAGCACATCCAAGTGCCGTAGAAAAAAAGAGAAAGAGGTAATTAGCATGGAGAGAATTGCTTGGAATCAGTATTTTATGGCGCAAAGTCATCTTTTAGCTTTGCGTAGTACATGTACACGCTTAATGGTTGGTGCAACAATCGTCCGCGATAAACGTATTATTGCCGGCGGTTATAATGGAAGTGTTTCCGGGGATGTGCATTGTATCGATGAGGGATGTTATGTCATTGATGGGCATTGTGTGCGAACGGTACATGCAGAAGCAAATGCACTGCTTCAATGTGCTAAATTTGGTGTGCCAACAGAAGGCGCAGATATTTATGTTACGCATTTTCCTTGTCTGCAATGCTCCAAACAGCTTGTGCAAAGCGGTATCAAAAATTTATATTACGCAGAAGATTATAAGAATCATCCTTATGCTGTGGAGTTATTTGAACAAGCCGGGGTACGTACACAAAAGGTGCCATTGGTTGATGCTGTGGTTGATACGAAGTTTGAGGAAAAGAATGCGTTTGTCCAGGAACTTATGGAAAAGTTGGAAACCGCAAATTTATCTCCTGATGAAAGGGAGAAAATAAAAGCAGATGCAACGCGATTATTCTTTAATGAAGAGAACAAACAGTGAGAGGATACTGGCATTTTCCTGCTATTGCATCTGTATTAGCCATTTTATATCATCTGTTGGATATGAAATGGCTGTTCCTTCTTTTTATCTTATGGTTCCTGTGGCTTAAGTTTCTGAAAAAAATGAATATTGCGGTCTGGCTGATGACACTGCTCAGTTTCATCACATTTATCTATATTATTCCAAAAGTTCCCCAGACAGCATTTGAGGAACATGCAGTAGAAGCAGAAATTAGCGGAGAGATTGAAGGTGAAGTGAAAATCAGTTCGGAACAAATCCAATTCACGCTTCTTCCATCCGATAATTCCTCCAAACTCCTCGTTACGTATTTTCCTGAAAAAGATGAGAATGTTCGAGAGATACCTCTCAACCATTCCCTGTTTCATGGCTCCAAGTGTACGATCCAGCAAAGTATTGAAATACCGCCTTCCAGTACAAACCCCGCCCAGTTCGATTTCCGTCAATTTTTACTTAAAAACCAAATTACCCACCAGGCTGTGTTAGAAGATTTTAATCAAATACAATGTGTCACAGAAAAAGGCGTGCTGCCTTCTCTGTATAAACTACGGACAAATTTGCTGAATCAGATGGAAACCGCTTGGAGTGATGATACATCGCCATGGATTCATGCCATTGTATTTGGAGATACCTCAGCTATGGAAGAATCCGTAACAGAATTATTCCAGCGATTTGGATTATCACATATTATCGCCATCTCCGGTACCCATGTGATACTGGTTATTGCTTTTTTATATTTGATTTTAGTCAAAGGTAATATCATGACGAAAGAGAAAACACAGCTGTTGCTTATTTTCTTTCTTCCCGTGTATGCCATATTGGCCGGTGCTAATCCGCCTGTTCTCCGCGCTGCTTTGATGATGGCAGTCCTCCTCGTTTTTCAAAAACTGCAATGGAAACTCCCTTATTCTGATCTATTATGTATTGTTTTTATGGTATTTATCCTTTGGGATCCTTATATGATTTATCAAGTCGGTTTTCAATTCTCATTTGCTGTGACCTTTGCCATCCTATTATCACAAGAGTGGATTAGCCGGTCAAAATCACCAGTATGGAAAGTTTTTCAAATAAGTTTTATTGCACAAATGGCCATTCTTCCGCTGCAGATTTATTATTTTAACATCTTCCATCCGCTATCGATTTTTATGAATGTAGTAGTTATTCCTTACTTTACTTTCTTTGTCATTCCACTTTTGTATATCTTTACAATGATTCATTTTTTGCCTGCTTCTATTTTAGCCATTTTTGATGATAGCTTTCTTTTCATTCATTCGAGAGCACTGCTATTTATGGAATGGATTGATGAGACCTTTCCTTCACCAATCTATTTAGACCAGTTGCCCGTCTTCGGGGTGGTTGTTTATTTCGTTTGTTTTTTCTTATTTATGAAATTTGTGGAACATAGACAGGAGAAATTAGCATGGCTGGCAGGGATTATTTTTATACTTCCGATTTTAATAACTGCAAGTAAGCCGTATTTTCAGGAAGAAGGTATTATAACGATGTTTGATATGGGGCAGGGAGACGCTATTTTGGTGGAATCCGAAAAAAGAGAAGCTGTGGTTATGATTGATGCAGGATCTGCTTTTCATTTTGAAGATATGGAACCGACGAGAGGCGTATATAAGAATATTATCCGTGCTTATTTTCATCAGCGCGGGATAAAAGAGCTGGATGCGATTATTGTGTCACATGACGATATCGATCATTTTGGAAGTATCCGTTATATTTTAGAAGAGGTTCACGTCAAAGAATTAATCGTAAGCCCTTATTTTGATCGGGCTTTATTAGAAGAATTTCAGCAGATACAACCTGATTTAAATATGACTTACGCACAAGCAGGAGATACCCTGCATTTTAATGATGTGATGACTTTTCAAGTATTGGCACCTGATGCAGATAAAGGAAATCCAAACGATAATTCGGTGGTTTTGTATACAAATCTGGGGCTGAATTGGCTGTTTACAGGGGATATTAGCAAGGAAATAGAAGAGCAGATTATACGTAACTATCCGGGATTGCAAGTCGATATTTTAAAGGTTGCTCACCATGGCAGTAACACATCGACAAGTGAAGTGTTTATCGATGCTGTCAAGCCGCGTGCAGGTCTGATTTCTGTAGGGAGAAATAACCACTATCATCACCCCAACGAAGAAGTGCTGGAAATACTGGAAGCCAATCAAGTACAAGTGTACCGAACAGATCAACAAGGTGCGATTCAATTTTATTATACGAAAGATGGCGGAGGAACATTTTCAACGTTTTTACCATAACCTAGAATGAGAACGTACTTCTTTTGAAAACAAAAAAAGAAGAGATGTAATCCCTTCCTTTTTGACCTTTTATCTCTTTTATTATCGGCCGATTACGCTGATGGCAACGCCAATTGCAAAAATGATAAAGAAAAAGAGAAATGAAAAGGTAAATCCTTTAATGGAGTCTACAACATCGCTGCCTTTGTACTGCGGATCTTTTTCGAATTCGTTCAAGATATACCCCTCCTATACTCACAACTATAGTATAAATCATCCATATCAAAAAATCTACACTCTTTATGCGTTTCTTTCATAAGGAATACAGCCATTTTTAGCAACAGTTGTCATCTATACTTTTTGCCAGGAAGCACAAATTATATATAGGCAAATATCGTTCTTAAAATTTGTTTCTAGGGCTTATTTTAAGACGTTTATTATAGATGCTTTATAAGGGAGAAACGTAAAAGTATGGCGTTTCTTCCTTTATTTTTGTTCTTGCGTTTATGTCTGCTTCCGTATAGGATAAAAAGAGATGAAATTTTGAGAGGATAGGAAGCGACATATTCATGATGGATCAAATTACAAAAATTAAAAGCAATCAAATCCAGCCTGTTTACTTTGCTTTCGGGACAGAGTCTTTTTTTCTGGAACAATTAAAAAAGCGCCTGGTAAATACGGTTTTAGAGGGGGACAAGACGAATTTGTCCCTATATGATTTGGAAGAGACACCTGTTCAAGATGTGTTAGCAGATGCAGAGACATTTCCTTTTTTTGGCGATCGTAAGTTAATAATTGCAAGTAATGCATCTTTTGTAAAAACAAAACCGGATAAAACGCCATTTGAACATGATATAGCATACTTACAGGAATACCTGCAAAACCCGCCGGAATATTCTATTTTACTGATCATAGCACCATATGAGAAATTAGATGAACGTAAAAAAGTAACCAAACAATTAAAAAAGCAGACATATGCTGTGGATTGCCAGGCAGTGCAGGAAAAAGATGCAAAAACATGGATTCAAAGCCTGATGAAGTCATACGGAATAGATATCGATCGAGAGGCAATGGAGATATTAGAGGCAGAAGTATCGAGTAATATCCAGCTCTTGCAAAGTGAAATTGGGAAGCTGGCGCTTTATGTTGGCGAAAATGGCGTTGTTACAAAAGAAGTTGCGCGGCAGCTGGTATCACACACACCGACTACAACCTCTATCGCACTTGTGGATGCTGTTATGAAAGGGAGTATTCAGGAAGCGATTGAAATTTATAAGGATTTGGAAAAAATGAATGAAGATCCAATTGCAATGATTGGTTTGCTTGCTTATCAATTTCGAATGATTTTAAGAGTGAAGCAGCTGAAAAAGAAGGGCTATTCGCAATTTCAAATTCAGAAGAATATTGGTGCGCACCCATATGTGATTAAGGTAGCAATGGCAAGGGAAGCGAAATTAACTGAAGAACGTCTGGCTTATATCCTTTGTCAGCTTGCAGAAACGGATGCAAAAATGAAACAGGGGCTGATGGAAAAAGGGTTAGCTTTTGAGCTGCTGTTAATGGACTTGGTGTAGGACTCATTGCGTATGTAGTAAAAATGAGGAATAAAAAAGGTGAAGTATCTACGGTTGTTTTTCCATACTTACTTCACCTTTATTTATTAATATACTTATGCGTTTATTTTTTTAGCTAAACGAGCCTTTTGACGATTAGCGTTATTTTGGTGGATAACACCTTTTTGTGCTGCTTTATCAATCAACTTATTAGCAGATTGGAAAACAATTTTTGCATTTTCAATGTCGTTTGCTTCTACAAGTTTATCCACACGTTTGATCTCTGTGCGCATAGCAGAAAGTTTAGCGTTGTTATTAGCTCGTTTCTTTTGGTTAACTTCTACGCGTTTTACTGCAGATTTAATATTTGCCATGTTTATTCACCTCCTAAAAAGTGTACGATTCTAAAAAAACATGTTTTATGATGGTTTCATCTGTTGTCTGTTTTATCCGTACGACAAGATGTATTTTACCAAAGCTGTCCCATCTTTTCAATAGTATTATTGCTTCACCTGAAAATTGGTATGAAAAAAATAAAAGCAGCACATGCTAAGTATGTTTCATGATGCGAGTAAAGCAAGCATTATTTTTGTGAAGAACTTGTATGCAGACAGCCGATATTTGTATTGAAAAAAGGGGTGTGATGGGATGGAAAATGCAGAGAATCAGTTCCAGGTAAGAACGGATTTAGCAGTGGAAGCAAAAGACATGTATACGGAAAAGCAGGAGAATCAAGAAAAGCAAGATATCACAGGGGTCACATATAAAGAAACGACGACAAAGGGTATACAAATTTCGTATGTGACAATTGATGATAAAGGTGCTGAACAAATCGGAAAGAAGCCGGGTAACTATGTCACCATTCATGCGGATGGTGTCAAAAAACAAGATACAGAGAAACAGCATCAGGCAGCAAAAATACTGGCAAAAGAGCTGGAAGATTTAATCAGAAAACAAGATTTACCAGATAAAGCATCATGCTTGATTGTTGGTTTAGGAAATTGGAATGTAACCCCTGATGCGTTAGGGCCGATGACCGTGGAGAAAGTGCTGGTGACCAGTCATCTATTTCGTCTGCAGCCGGAATCAGTCGCAGAAGGTTATGCCGAAGTGGCCGCTATGTCACCGGGGGTAATGGGGGTAACAGGAATTGAAACCAGTGATTTTATTTTTGGTATTGTAGAAAAGTATCAGCCTGATATGGTTATCGCTATTGATGCGCTTGCATCGAGATCCATCAGCAGAGTCAATGAAACAATCCAATTATCTGATACAGGTATTCATCCAGGTTCCGGGGTCGGCAATAAGCGCAAGGAAATAAGTGAACAGACGCTGGGCATCCCGGTGATTGCTATTGGTGTACCAACAGTGGTAGATGCTGTAACCATTACAAGTGATACCATCGATTATGTATTGAAACATTTTGGAAGAGAATGGAAAGAAAAAGATGACCCGTCCAAATCGCTAACGCCTGCCGGGATGAATTTTGGATCGAAACAATTAACTGAGGAAGATTTGCCGGAGAAAGCGCAGCGGGAAAAGTTATTTGGTATGATAGGCGGCCTGTCAGAGGAAGAAAAGAGACAGTTGATTATGGAAGTGTTGACGCCGATTGGTCATAATTTAATGGTCACCCCGAAAGAAGTCGATGGTTTTATGCTTGATATGGCCGAAGTAATAGCAAATGGTTTAAATGCAGCTTTACATGAAGCGGTAACAATTGATAATTTTTCAAGTTATTCGAGGTAAATACGTTTCTCCACTTCCTCTATCAAGTCTATTTTTTTCGTTTTACACGGTTCTATTTTCTCTACTTCACTCATAGGTTGAACTATAGAGTGATTAGAGAAAGGTGGGATCGTGTATTTTTATGAAGCGAAATAACTGGAGTAAAATGGTACAGACCTTTTCTCGGCGAAGCGGCCTTTATATGATATGTTTTGTGGGTATATTTCTATTAATCAGTATATTAACAGCAGTACAGCCTGCTTATCGATTTTCATCCGATATGCTTAACAGTTGGACAAAAGAAATGGACAGTACAGTTTTTTATCATTTAATTACAATGGAAAACCGGGCATATAAACAAAGTTTTCCTGAAGGGGAAGCAGAAATACCAAAAATGTCTGATGTATTCTTTGAGCTGACATCGAATGTGACACCAACTGATCCCAGAACGTTGTTTGGCAATGAAATTCCGGGTTTTTCAATATATGATAATCAATTATTAATGGCAAGCGATAATGATTTTACTCATTTTCCAATAGAATCGAATCCGCCTTTAGAAGAAGTGTTACGAGAGAGAGAAGCGGTACTGACAGAAGAGGATGAAACCGAGGAGACAGAGGAAACAGAGGAAACAGAAGAGTCTGAAGAGCCGGAAGAAGAAATTGAAAATGAACAGACAACCGGTGACCGAGATGTTGTATTTATCTATAATACGCACAATAGAGAGTCTTTTTTACCGCATTTGCCGAATGAAACAGATCCTGACGGGGCCATGCACGGAGAAATTAATATAACAAAAGTCAGTGATCGCTTAGCGGCTGAACTTGAAAGGCAGGGAATTGGTACACAAGTAGATGATACGGATTTTGGTGCCCTTTTGGATGAGCGGGGAATGGGATACCATCAATCTTATGAAGTCTCTCGCGATATTGTTACGGAAGCAGTAGCAGGTAATCAGGAAATTCAATATGTGTTTGATCTTCATAGGGATTCTCTAAGGAAAGACAAGACAACACAAACCATTGATGGAGAAGAATATGCAAAAATTCTATTTGTTATTGGTACGGGACATCCGGATTATGAAAAGAACCTAAAAGTTGCAACAGAATTACATGGATTGCTTGAAGAAGAATATCCAGGGTTAAGCCGAGGCGTGTTTCAGAAAGATGGTTCCAGTGGAAATGGCGTATATAATCAGGATGTGGAAGGCAATGCATTACTGATTGAGTTTGGCGGTGTCGATAATACCATGGAAGAACTGAATCGTTCCGCGGATGTGTTAGGGGAAGTGTTCAGCGATTATTATTGGGATGCTGAAGCAGTACAGTCTGATGAATAGGGGGAAGTTTTGATGCGAAATATCATTATATTGTTGTTACTTGTCATCTTTTTTCTTAGCGGACTGGTATTTGGGATGCAGAAGAATGAGACAGCTGAACAAACTGCTCCCTCCAGCAATCCCACGAGTGAAGTGATAGAAGAAGAACCAGTGGAGACAAAGGATGAAGAAGAGATGATTATTGCGGAAACAGATGTACTTGAAGAAGGAAATTACTCCTTAACAAATCGTGCGGCTGCTGCGATGGGAGGAATTGTTAAGCAATTATTTGAAGTAATCGTCTCCATTATGTATGGAATCGGAGAGCTGTTTTTTTAAAAGAATAAGAAAGAATAACGTTTTGTAATGTTGTGAGGTTAAGCCGACCACTCCGGAAAAACACGACGCTTTACTAAGTTAATCATTGAATCTCAAGGCATCAATTGCTATAATCAAAGCTAGTAATTGACGCCTTTTAAGATGAAAAGAAATTTAGGTAGTGCAGGAAAAATTAGGAGTGTGCGCGAAATGACGAATACAAAAAGAAACGTCAGAAACTTTTCGATCATTGCCCATATTGACCATGGAAAGTCAACATTAGCAGATCGAATTCTTGAAAATACAGAAACCGTTACAAAACGTGAAATGAAAGACCAGCTGTTAGATGGCATGGACTTGGAACGTGAACGCGGTATAACCATTAAATTGAATGCAGTGCAATTAAAATATACAAACAAAGCCGGAGAAGAATTTATTTTCCACTTAATTGATACACCTGGCCATGTCGACTTCACATATGAGGTATCCAGAAGCCTGGCTGCCTGTGAAGGAGCTATTCTTGTAGTGGATGCAGCACAAGGAATTGAAGCACAGACATTGGCGAACGTCTATTTAGCAATGGAAAATGATTTAGAAATTATTCCGGTCATTAATAAAATTGATTTGCCAAGTGCCGATACAGAAAAAGTTAAAAAAGAATTAGAAGATGTATTAGGGATTGACGGTGATGAAGCCATTTTAGCTTCTGCAAAAGCGAATATAGGAATTGAAGAAATTCTGGAGCGTATAGCAGAAGACGTTCCGGGGCCTCCTGGAGAAGCAGAAGATCCATTAAGAGCGTTAATTTTTGACTCGCTGTATGATACGTACCGCGGAGTTATCGCTTATGTCTGTGTGAAAGAAGGCTCTATTAAAGTCGGAGATAAAATTAAAATGATGGCTACAGACAAAGAATTCGAGGTAAACGAAGTAGGTGTATTTACCCCGAAACAGCTTCCTAAAAAAGAACTGACTGTCGGCGATGTCGGCTATTTAACAGCGTCGATTAAAAATGTCGGTGATTCCCGTGTCGGGGATACCATTACATTAGCTGACAGACCGGCTGATGAAGCACTGCCCGGTTACCGCCGTCTGAATCCGATGGTATTCTGCGGACTCTTTCCGGTAGACTCCAATGATTATAATGATTTAAGAGAAGCATTGGAGCGCTTGGAACTGAATGATTCTTCCCTGCAGTATGAGCCGGAAACTTCTCAGGCGCTTGGTTTTGGTTACCGTTGCGGATTCCTGGGATTACTTCATATGGAGATTATTCAGGAACGGATTGAAAGAGAATTTGGCATTGGTTTAATTACAACTGCTCCAAGTGTTATTTTTGAAGTAGAATTGACAAATGGAGATGTTTTTTCTGTGGATAACCCGTCAGAAATGCCGGATCCGCAAGTAATTGAAGAAGTACGCGAGCCGTTTGTAGAAGCTACGATAATGGTACCGAATGATTATATCGGTGCTGTGATGGAAATTGCCCAAAAGAAACGCGGTAATTTTGTAGATATGCAATATTTAGATGATATTCGTGTTAACGTCATCTATCATATCCCGCTTTCAGAAATTGTTTATGATTTCTTTGATCAGTTAAAATCACAGACAAAAGGGTATGCGTCCTTTGACTATGAATTAATTGGATATCAACCTTCTCGTCTTGTGAAAATGGATATATTGCTTAATGGGGAATCGATTGATGCGTTGTCGCTGGTTGTCCACCGTGATTTTGCGTATGAACGTGGAAAGCAGATTGTGGAGAAACTGAAGAATTTAATCCCAAGACAGCAATTTGAAGTGCCGATCCAGGCAGCCATCGGCAATAAAATTGTAGCGCGGTCTAATATCAAAGCAGTCCGTAAAGATGTGACAGCCAAACTTTATGGCGGAGATATTTCCCGAAAAAGAAAGCTTCTTGAAAAACAGAAAGAAGGAAAGAAACGGATGAAGATGGTAGGCGCCGTTGAAGTCCCTCAAGAAGCGTTTATGGCTGTTTTGAGGATGGATGATGATTAAGTATTGATTTCATAAGGGTTAAAGGAAAATAGATACTTGCGATAAAGTGCAAGTATCTATTTTGCCGTCCATATGCCACCGTGTTCATTTTAGCGATATAGAAAATCTGCATTTTGGATGTTTTATTAGGGTAATCCATTTTGCATGAAAGGGTATCGGAGTTTTTGTTTTCTATAGAGAAAGGAAGTTCATACAATGCGCGTTCAGTCAGTATATATTCATATCCCTTTTTGTAAGCAAATTTGCCACTACTGCAATTTTGTAAAGTATTATTACATGGAGAAGAAGGCAGATGCATTTATAGATGCGTTAATAAAAGAAATAGATACAGCCATTCCTGGTAAAGGAAATGTTTTTCGGACCATTTATATGGGTGGCGGAACACCTACAGCATTGTCAATGGAACAATTGCAAAAGCTCTTTCAGTTTTTACATGAAAAATTTGATCTTGCCGCTTGTGAAGAATTTACGATAGAAATTAATCCGGGAGACATCGACGCTGAAAAGGCCAGACTTTTGTATCATTATGGTGTGAATCGGATTTCATTTGGTGTCCAGGTAATGGATGATGCGATGCTTGAAAAAATCGGGCGTATGCATCGTGTGAAAGATGTTTATACAACCGTGGAAATTCTTACGCAGGCGGCGTTTACCAACATTAGTCTGGATTTGATTTATGCGCTCCCTGATCAAACCGTTTCCCACTTCGAAAAAACATTAAAAGAAGCACTTCAATTTGGTCTTCCGCATTATTCCACATATGCATTGCAAATTGAACCCAAAACGGTTTTTTACCATAAACGGCGAAAAGGGATGCTTCATCAGCCGCCCGAAGATGCTGAAGTGGAGATGTACCGGTTGCTCCAGAACCATATGAAAAAACAAGGTGTTTATCAGTATGAAATCAGTAATTTTGCCAAACCGGGGTATGAGAGCAAACACAATTTAACCTATTGGAATAATGATTATTATTTTGGTTTTGGTGCTGGTGCTCACGGCTATTTGCCCGGGAAGCGTACGGCAAATTACAAACCGTTAGGAACGTATATAAGAGAAATTGACCGTACAGGGTCAGCGGTCGAACATCTGGAAGAAATAACATTACAGGACCGGATTGAAGAAGAATTGTTTCTGCAGCTCAGAAAAGCAGAAGGGATTAATACACAAGCTTTTAGGGAAAGATATCATTTGTCGCTGGAAAAATTATACCGTGAAGAATTAAGTCAGCTGATACGAGATGAATTACTAATGTATCAAGACGGAAACTATGCATTGACAAATCAGGGTATGCTTCTGGGAGACAGGGTGTTTCAGGAATTTTTATTACTGGAGGATTTTTCGGAAAAACTGGAAATTGCCCGTTCTTAAACACCGTTTCCGGTTTTCGTATCTTCATAAATGAACAGGTTGTGTTTCATTCTTTATCATGCAGAAGCAAAAATGATAGAAAGGAAAAACCAAACTGTTTGACAAAAGAAAATGAATTTGATAATTTTATAATAGATTTAGCACTCATAACAAGAGAGTGCTAACAGAGGTGATCATCATGTTAACAGATAGGCAACTTATGATATTGCAGGTCATTATTGATGATTTTATAGAGTCTGCTAAACCGGTAGGGTCAAGGGCACTATCTAAAAAAGATACGTTGCCATTTAGCGCCGCAACAATCCGGAATGAGATGGCGGACTTAGAAGAATTCGGTTTTTTGGAAAAAACGCATACCTCTTCTGGACGTGTGCCATCAGAAAAAGGGTACCGTTATTATGTTGATCATTTAATTGGTCCGGAAATTCATCAACATGGATTGGGAATCATTGAAAAATTAACGAATAACGGGGTATATGAATTTGAACAGATTGTACAAACGGCAGCGGAGGCTCTTTCGCAATTAACCAATTATACGTCCATTATTCTCGGACCGGAGATGTTTGAAACGACAGTAAAAAATATTCAAGTACTGGCACTGTCCGACCAATCAGCAGTAGCTATTTTAGTCACAAATACCGGGCATGTAGAGCACCGTTCATTTACCTTGCCAAAAGGTATTTCATCATCTGATATCGAAAAGCTTGTAAACATTTTGAATGACCGTCTTCAAGGAGTGCCGCTTTATCGGCTGCCTGAGGTTATCCAAAATGAGGTAGCTTCTTTAATGATGAAATATATGGATGATGTAGGGTCATCCCTTCATTGGATTCGCGCGCTATTTACCCAAGAGCAAGCGGTGAAACTTTATTTTGGCGGCAAAGCAAATATATTGATGCAGCCGGAATTTAATGATGTCGATCGCATCCGCTCTTTTTATTCCTTGATGGAACGCGAAGATGAAATTGTAAATCTCTTGAAAAACTCCAATCAAGGTATTAAAGTATCTATTGGACATGAAAATGAAGTGGAAGAGATTAAAGACTTAAGTTTGATTACCGCTTCTTACCATATCGGCGGCGGACAGATGGGAACCATTGCATTAATAGGTCCTACGAGAATGGAGTACAAAAAGGTATTATCCTTAATGGAAAGCATCTCCAAGGAAATGACTGGCGCAATGCGGAAATGGTATAGTGATAAATCCTGAGTGAAAGGACGCGGTTCTTTCCACAAGGATTTTGGTTTTCTGTCTATATCTTCTATGGTATAGTTTTTAATTGGAATTTAGAAAAGAGGTGCTTGAGTAAATGGCAGAGAATGAAAAAAAAGAAGAAGAATCGCTGCAAGAAGAACAGGAAATTGTTGATGCGGCAGCGGACGAAACAGAAACAGAGACTGAATCTGCAGACGAAACGAATGATGTAGAAGCTCAGGCAGAAGCTTTGAAAAATGAAAAAGAAGAGCTTGAGAACCGTCTGCTTCGCTTGCAGGCAGAGTTTGACAACTACAAACGCCGCACATTAAAAGAGCGCGAAGCAGAACGTAAATACAAAGCACAGGATATGGTTCAGGAACTGCTTCCTGTGATGGATAATTTTGAACGCGCACTGCAGGTTGAAGTGTCCGGAGAAAACGAAAGTATACTGGAAGGAATTGATATGGTATACCGTCAATTACAGGACGTATTTTCTTCGCAGGGTGTGTCTGTTATTGAAACAGAAGGTGCAGATTTTGATCCGAATATACACCATGCTGTCATGCAAGTGGAAGATGACTCTGTAGAAACAAATAAAGTTGTTGAAGAGCTGCAAAAAGGCTATCTTCTAAAAGACAGGGTTATCCGGCCTGCAATGGTAAAAGTCAATAAATAATGAAATAGTGTACAGTAGGAATGAAGGAGGAAATAAACTATGGGTAAAATTATCGGAATAGACTTAGGAACAACAAACTCATGTGTATCAGTAATGGAAGGCGGCGAGGCAGTCGTTATCCCAAACCCGGAAGGAAATCGTACAACTCCTTCTGTTGTATCTTTTAAAAACGGGGAAAGACAAGTCGGAGAGGTTGCTAAACGTCAGGCAATCACAAATCCAAATACCGTTCAATCCATTAAGCGTCATATTGGTACAGACTATAAAGTAACCATTGATGATAAAGAATATACACCACAAGAAATTTCAGCAATTATTCTGCAACATATTAAAGCATATGCAGAAGATTATACAGGTGAAACGGTAGATAAAGCTGTTATTACGGTTCCTGCTTATTTCAATGACGCAGAGCGCCAGGCTACAAAAGATGCTGGTAAAATTGCTGGTCTTGAAGTAGAACGTATTATTAATGAACCAACAGCAGCAGCACTTGCATATGGTATTGATAAAGATGATCAAGATCAAACAATTCTAGTATATGACCTTGGCGGCGGTACATTCGACGTATCTATCCTGGACATTGGCGACGGTACGTTTGAAGTTGTTGCTACAGCCGGAGACAATCGTCTTGGCGGGGATGACTTTGACGAAGTAATCATCAAGCACATGGTAGAAGAATTCAGAAAAGAAAATGGTATTGACCTTTCTAAAGATAAAATGGCAGTACAACGTTTGAAAGATGCTGCTGAGAAAGCGAAGAAAGACTTGTCCGGTGTAGGACAAACGCAAATCTCTCTTCCATTTATCACAGCAGGAGATGCTGGCCCATTGCACTTGGAAATGACATTGACACGTGCGAAATTTGATGAATTATCAACAGAGTTAGTTGAGCGTACAATGAAACCGACACGCCGTGCACTTTCTGATGCTGGTTTATCTAAAAATGATATTCATAAAGTTATCTTAGTTGGTGGTTCCACACGTATTCCGGCAGTACAAGAAGCGATTAAGAAAGAATTAGGTCAAGATCCTTCTAAAGGTGTTAACCCGGATGAAGTGGTAGCACTTGGTGCCGCAATTCAAGGCGGTGTGCTGCAAGGTGACGTGAAAGACGTATTATTACTAGACGTAACACCACTTTCTTTAGGTATCGAAACACAGGGTGCAGTATTTACAAAATTAATTGAACGTAATACAACTATTCCGACAAGTGCATCCCAAACTTTCTCAACGGCAGCTGATAACCAGACTGCAGTAGATATTCATGTACTTCAAGGGGAACGTGAAATGGCAGCAGATAATAAAACGCTTGGCCGCTTCCAATTATCTGATATTCCGCCAGCACCACGTGGAATGCCTCAAATTGAAGTATCCTTCGATATCGATGCGAACGGTATTGTTAACGTAAGAGCAAAAGATTTAGGAACAAATAAAGAACAATCCATTACAATCAAATCTTCTTCTGGTTTATCTGACGATGAAGTAGATAAAATGGTAAAAGAAGCAGAAGAAAACGCAGAAGCGGATAAAGCACGCCGTGAAGAAGTAGAACTTCGCAACCAAGCTGATCAGCTTGTATTTACAACAGATAAAACATTGAAAGACTTAGGCGATAAAGTTTCTGATGAGGAAAAACAACAGACTGAAGCTGCAAGAGATGAATTAAAAGAAGCTTTAGAGTCTAATGATCAAGAGCAAATCCAAGCGAAGAAAGATGCGCTGGAAGAAAAAGTTCAACAGCTTTCTGCTAAGCTTTATGAGCAAGTACAACAAGAAGCTCAAGAGGCACAAGGTGCAGAAAATGCAGGGGAACAACAAGGCGATGACGTTGTTGATGCAGATTATACAGAAGTAGATGATGACGACAACGATAATAAAGAAAATAAATAAATGAACAAATAAACAATTTGTTGAAAGTTACTGAATAAAAGTCAAAGTCAGGATTCTCTTGGCTTTGACTTTTTTACAGAGGACGATAAACTGGAAATGATAAAAGCTTATAGTTGATTTGAATGAAAGCAGATATTCATTGTTGCCATAGACAATTGAATGATGATATGATTAAACCTATGCAATCAGAGTGTCGGGAGTGAGTAATTTGGCAAAAAAAGATTATTATGATCTTTTAGGTGTAGATAAGGACGCCTCAAAAGATGAAATAAAGAAGAGTTACCGGAAGCTGGCCCGTAAATACCATCCGGATGTCAATCAGGAAGAGGGTGCAGCAGAGAAATTTAAGGAAGTAAAGGAAGCTTATGAAGTTTTAAGTGATGATCAGAAGCGGGCACAATATGATCAATTTGGTCATGCAGGTCCACAAAGTCAAGGTTTTGGAGGTTTTGGCGGCGGTGGCGCACAAGACTTCGGCGGATTCAGCGATATTTTCGATATGTTCTTTGGCGGCGGCGGACGTACACGTGATCCGAACGCACCGCAACAAGGAGACGATTTGCAATATACGCTAATTCTCGATTTTGAAGAAGCCATTTTTGGGAAAGAAACGGATATTGAAGTACCGCAGGAGGAAGAGTGTGATACTTGCCATGGTTCAGGAGCAAAACCGGGGACAAAACCGGAAACCTGCTCGCATTGTCATGGATCAGGTCAGTTAAATGAAGAACAGAACACACCATTCGGCCGTGTCGTAAATCGTCGTGTCTGTCATTATTGTAACGGAACAGGTAAAATTATTCCGGACAAATGTGAAACATGTGGCGGTACTGGAACCGTTCATACCAAGAAAAAAATTCACATTTCTATTCCGGCTGGGATTGACGAAGGTCAACAAATCCGTGTATCTGGTAAAGGGGATGCAGGCAAAAATGGCGGCCCTCCAGGTGATTTATTTGTTGTTATTCGTGTTCGCAGACATGATTTCTATGTGCGGGAAGGCGACCATATTTTCTGTGAATTGCCGCTTACCTTTGCGCAAGCTGCGTTAGGGGATGAATTGGAAGTACCTACTGTACACGGCAAGGTTAAATTAAGAATTCCAGCTGGTACACAAGCAGGGAAAACATTCCGCTTGAAAGGAAAAGGTGCACCAAACGTTCATGGTAGAGGTCAAGGCGATCAGCATATTAAAGTAAAAGTAATGACGCCAACCAATTTAACAGATAAACAAAAAGATTTGTTGCGTCAATTTAATGAATTAGGTGGAAATGAATCCACAGATGAACAAGAGGATAATATTTTCCAACGCTTCCGTAAAGCGTTCAAAGGTGACTGATCAGAGTGTTCCTCCAGTTTGTAGTTTTGATGATATGTTAAGATAAGCAGACTGGAGGTATCTCTGTTTACATAGATATATAATATAAAATTTTTAGATGAAATTATTTTTATTCAGGAAAAGCCACGTCCAGCTCCAAGCGCCAAAAACTAGGAGATTTCCCGTCGCGCCCTACGATAAAGAAGACTAGGTGATTGCCAAGCCGACAGGCGCGGTCAGAGCCGTAGTCGCACTTATGCCCTGCGGGTATAAGTCAACATCGGTTCGTTACCTCACCGTGTTTCCTTTATCTCAGTTGCGCCGCTCCAATCTCTACGTTTTTAAACGGGCGCTTTGCGCTTTTGGCTTATAGATATATCAACAGAACGGCGGTGTTCCATATGAAGTGGTCAGAGATTACCATTCTTACAACAAACGAAGCAGTAGAGCCTATTTCTAATATTTTACATGAGACCGGAGCGAGTGGATTAGTGATTGAAGATCCATTGGATTTGGAGTATTTTGAGGGAGAAGGTTTTGGAGAAGTCGTGGAACTGGATCCCAATGATTATCCGGATGAAGGCGTCCGTGTCAAGGCATACTTGCCAATGAACAGTTTTTTAGGAGAAACAGTTGATGAGATTAAACAAGCAATCAATCAGTTATTGCTGTATGACATTGATATTGGGAAGAACCAGGTGAGCCTAAGTGAAGTCCATGAAGAGGAATGGGCAAGCGCATGGAAAAAATACTATAAACCCGTTAAAATATCCAATCGTGTGACGATTACGCCAACTTGGGAGGACTACAAGCCGGTATCAACGGATGAATTAATTATTGAGCTGGATCCAGGGATGGCTTTTGGAACAGGTACCCATCCGACAACAGTATTGAGTGTCCAAGGGCTGGAAGCTTATGTGCAGTCGGGTGATAAAGTGATAGATGTCGGCTGTGGATCAGGTGTCTTAAGCATTGCTTCGGTGAAATTAGGTGCTGCATCTGTACAAGCTTTTGATTTAGATGATATAGCTGTAAAAAGTACCAATTTAAATGTGAAATTAAATCATCTTTCAAACTATGTGACGGCAAAACAGAATAATTTGCTGGATGGTGTAGAAGAGCAGGCGGATGTCATTGTCTCCAACATTCTTGCGGAGATTATTGTCCGTTTTGTAGAAGATGCTTACAGCAATCTTCGTCCCGGTGGCCATTTTATTACTTCTGGTATTATTCAAAAGAAGAAACAATTGGTTCGTGACAGGTTAACAGAAGCAGGGTTTGATATTCTGTCTGTCAGCGAAATGGAAGATTGGGTTTCCATTATTGCCAAGAAACCGGATTAAAAGCAGGTGATCGAAACATGCAGCGTTATTTTATTTCGAAAGAACAGGTGACAGATCAAACTGTCAAGATTATAGGCGAGGATGTGCATCATATAACAAAGGTGATGCGGAATAAACCCGGTGATGAAATTATTTGTAATACGGATGACGGACGTGCAGCATGTTGTAAAATTGTAGAAGTACATGAAACAGAGGTGCAGGTAGAAATTGAAAATTGGCTGGATGAATCTGCTGAATTACCAGTCAAAGTAACGGTTGCACAAGGAATTCCAAAAGGAGATAAGTTTGAATGGATTCTACAAAAAGGGACAGAGCTGGGAGCTGCAAAATTTATTCCATTTGCAGCAGATCGATCGGTGGCCAAATGGAATGACCAGAAGTTTTCCAAAAAAGCAAATCGTTTCCGTAAGATTTTAAAAGAAGCTAGTGAGCAGAGCCATCGCAATCGGATTCCTGATCTGTCTCCTGTCATGCAGTTGAAAGCATTAATCAAAGAAAGCGAATCTTATACAGTAAAGCTTTTTGCATATGAAGAAGAGGCAAAAGGAGAGGCTGGAAATACTTCTGCTTTCGCTTTTGTATTGAGCAGCTTATCTGATGGGGACCGTATCTTGCTTGTTATCGGTCCGGAAGGCGGTATTTCTGAACAAGAAGCTAACCAGCTTAAAGCATCAGGGTTTCAGGCAATCCGGCTTGGAAAGCGGATTTTGCGTACAGAAACAGCAGCGTTATATGCGTTAACTGGTATTTCTTATCATTTGGAAGAGCTCATGTTTAAAAATTAGAAGGTAAAAGCAGCCGGAATGAGGTTGTTTTACCTTCTTTTAGTGAACAGAGGACAAAGCTTATATACTAAACGGGAAACAAACTTATGTACATATATACCCCCTTAGCGTCCATCAAGCTTTGAATCATAATAAGGGGATGCCATTTCTTTGCCTAAAATGATTGGTAATAACAGTGACAGGAGTGATAATGTTTGAATGGTGAAAGAGATATAAACATACAACATAATCCAACAGGAGCAGCCCGGTTAGGACTTGCATTGCTTCTCGGGCTGCTTGCTTTTTTAGGGCCGCTTAATATTGATATGTATTTGCCAAGTTTTCCGGAGATTACGCAAGATTTAGACACCAGTGCATCTCTGGTGCAGGTAAGTTTAACTGCGTGTTTACTGGGGCTTGCAATCGGGCAATTATTTGCCGGTCCAATCAGTGATGCGCAGGGCAGAAGGAAGCCGTTATTGATTGCTACGTTTTTGTTTGCTTTGGCTTCTATCCTTTGCGCAGTAGCTCCGAATATTATCGTGTTGATTGCAATGCGGTTTTTACAGGGATTAACAGCTTCAGCTGGCGTGGTCCTTTCTCGTGCAGTCGTGCGGGATGTATTCAGCGGGCAGGCACTGACGAAGTTTTTTTCATTATTAATGGTGATTAATGCCATTGCGCCGATGGTTGCCCCGATGATTGGCGGTTTTATTCTGGCATTTGAATCAACTAGCTGGAAAAGTATCTTTTACTTTTTAAGTATCGTCGGTCTGCTTATGGTTATTATTGTTGCGATGAAATTGAAAGAGACCTTGCCCTCTCATAAGCGGATACCGAGTTCTGCAGGGGCCTCGATAAAAACGATGGGCAGTCTGATGAAAGACCGTTCCTTTATCGGCTATGCCCTGGTCGTTGGTTTTATCCATGGCGGCAGCTTTGCTTATGTGTCCGGGACGCCGTTTGTCTATCAAGATATCTATGGTGTATCCCCACAAGTATTTAGTGTATTATTTGGGATCAATGGTCTGGCGATTATAACAGGCAGTTTTATTATCGGCCGTTTCAGCGGAATCATTCCTGAAAAAAAGATGCTGCAAACAGCTGTTACTACGGCTCTCGCAGCTACGTTTTTATTGCTTATCATGACAATCATCGAAGGCCCTTTAACACTAATCGTTCTATTCATTTTTATCTATATGACGACGATGGGGATGATATTGACAAGTACGTTTACATTGGGAATGGCTAAACAGGATCACCGCGCAGGAAGTGCGAGCGCCATTTTGGGCATGCTTCCGTTGTTACTTGGTTCCGTTTTTTCACCGCTCGCAGGCATAAGCGAGGAATCTGCCATTCCGATGGGAACGATTATATTTACGACCACGCTTATTGGTTTTATTGTTTTCTTTACACTTGTTAAAAAAGACGAGGCAAAAGCATCGTAAAGACCACTGTGAATCCGTTTAAAGATAACGTTAAAAAGAAGAAGTAGACATCGTAAGCTAATGTACCCTTCTTCTTTTTGTTTTAGGCCGTTCCCTGATTTGAATCGGTTTCGTTATTAGGTGTGTAATTTATTGCCGCAACCCGGCTGATACACGTTCCCCAAGTTCACGGGAAGCAAGGGAAAAATAGTGAAGACTCTGCACCTGCAAATTCCGCTCCACGCCTGTTAATGCCCCAACAAGATTCGATACAAGATGCGATTTTCCAGTCTGTGATAAGGATTGATAGAACTCTCCCGCCTGCGTAAAATCATCTTGCATGGTGATATCTGTGCGCACAAGTTTCCCTTCTACATAGGTACCTTCTCCGCTGGTTTGTAAATCGTCCGGCTGCCAATGCTTTTGCGCATTTACCGGCACATCACGGAATCGGGGACCAATACGATAACGCTGCGAATCCCAATAAATATTCGAGCGTCCTTGCAGGATTCTGTCATTGGACAATTCTGCGCCATCTAATAAGTTCGATGGGGAGAATGCAATCTTCTCTACCTGCTCCATGTAGTTATCCGGATTGCGATTCAGCACCATTTTTCCGACTGGATGAGGCGGGAACATCCTTTCATCCCACACTTTTGTGTCGTCAAGCGGATCATATGGAAGCTGTTCTGCTTCTCTTGGGTCCATCATTTGTACGTATAATCCGTATTCAACGGTTTCTCCGTTTGCTATCGTTTGAAAAAGGTCTTCGCCGGAATAATCCGGATTCATGGCAGCAAGTTTTTCTGCCTCCTCATTTGTAATGTATTCCACGCCATCAAATGGAACCCAAAGATATTTAATGTAGCGGCGTCTGCCTTCCGCATTTCGCCATACGTACGTACTGACACTGTGGCCGGGGATGTGACGAAAGCTTTTAACTGTGCCATGATCGGAAAACAGCCGAACAAAAAAAGCGGTGGATTCCGGCGTACTGGCGACAAATCTCCAAAGCCGGTTCGGATCCATCAAATTATTTTTCGGTGATGGTGCCATAGCTTCCACACTTTCTGCAAAACGTCTCGGATCCCGCAACGAAAAGATAGGAAGATGATTACAGATCAAATCAAAGATGCCATCATCTGTATAGAACTTCGTTGAAAAACCGCGCACATTTCGCAGCGTATCCGGCGTACCTTTATTGCTCGCTCCAAGGGAAAAACGGACGGCGACCGGAACGGTTTGGCCAGCTTGCTGAAGAAAGGGGAGTTTGGTGTATGCGCTCATACTGTGCAATGTTTCGAAATAACCGAAAGCTCCGTATCCTTTCACGTGTAAAGGCCGTTCCACGATTTTTTCATGAACAAGGTTCTCCAGTGATTCGTGCAAAATACTGTCCTGCTCCAGTATCGGGCCATTTTTGCCAACCGTCTGTGAATAAAGTGCTTCCGGATTATCGGTCTGTTTAGGCTGACGATTAGCATGCTTAGTTGCTGCTTCTGTTTTACGAACAGGGATACGCCTTCCTTGTGGGGAATGTTGGTTGTTATCGCTCATTATGTCCTCCTTATGAAAAATGTTCTACCTTATAAAGATATGACGGAGGTTTGTATTAATATGCATATTGAACGCTCTGCAAACGTAACTTCATTTTATATTAAAAGCCTGATGCAGCTATCAGGCTTTTTTTGTCTTGTCTTTTATTTTACAGTGAAGCGTCTTGAAAAAATACTATTTTGCTATTGAAGATGACGTAACGTAATATGGTTTAATAATGAGTAGGAGGTGCTATCGTGAAAAATGAAAATAAATTTTCCATCGGAGAAATCTCCAAGCTTACTGGAGTCACCGTCCGGACATTACAATATTACGATAATATTCAATTAGTACCATTACAAAAAAATGAAACAAGTAAACGGAGATATTATACAGAGTCCGACTTAACCCGGCTGCAACAGGTTCTGTTCTACAAATCTTTAGGATTAAAAATTAAAGATATTGCGACATTATTAGAAGAAAGCTCCAATGCGGAGCAGTTTCGGAATGTATTAGAAAAGCAGCGAGACATCTTTTACTATAAACTGCATGATATCAAAAGCAACATTGCTATGATCGAAACGAGTTTGGCCGGAATGGAAGAAAATGATGCACTTCCTTTGGGAAATCTGGTGCAATTAATGATTTCTTTAAATAAGGATACGGTTTATCAATATAAAGATGTTCCCTTTGATAAAAAAGCAGAAGATACTTTTATAGAGCATTATCAGAACCAAGAAGCAGTTATAGAAGTTTATTGGGACTGGAAAGCACTTATCCTGGAAGCTGTTGCGCATATACTCCATGATATCGAGCCGGAGAGTGAACAGGGACAGGACTTTGCGAAAAGGTGGATTGAGATGGTAGTAAGTATTACAGACGGAAGCAAGGAGTTACTCAATGTATATAAAGATTCTTATAAAAATCGGGAGCAATGGCCAAAGGAGGACCAGCAGCTGATTGACTTCACGAATACGTTTATCGATAAGGCGGTAGACCACTATTTATCTGCAGGCAAGGCAGACGTTTGGAGGAATCACAATGATTGAAATGAATCATTTAACGAAAACCTTTAAGGGTACCATTTCTGTGAATCAATTATCGCTGACCATTCAACCAGGTGTTGTGACTGGATTTTTGGGCCCGAACGGTGCAGGGAAATCAACGACGATGAAAATGATTTTGGGATGCATGCATCCGAGCGAAGGAAGTGTAACGATTGATGGGCAGCGTTATAAAAATTTGAAGCATCCAGTTTCTAAAGTAGGAGCTTTCATACATGCAGATGCAGTCAATCCCAAATTAACGGCAAAACAGCATTTAGAAATCATCGCTGCAGCAAGCGGTATTTCCGGGAAGCAAATAACGACAATGCTGAAGGAAACGGGATTGGAAAAGGTAACAGACAAGCCAATCGGCACATTTTCTTTAGGAATGAAACAGCGCTTAGGAATTGCCGCGGCTCTATTAGGTGATCCGGAAACGGTTATTTTAGATGAGCCATTTAATGGATTGGATGTGGACGGTATTCATTGGCTGCGTGCGCTGACGAAAAGGCTGGCACGGGAGGGAAAAGCAGTACTTGTCTCCAGTCACCTCATGAGCGAAATGCAAATGATAGCCGACCGGATGATTATTCTGGCACAAGGAAATCTAATTGCGGATATGACTATCGATGAATTAGCACAAAACAGTCTCGGTTCCTTTGTCAAAGTAACATGCGAAGATAATGACAAATTACAAGCCTTTCTAGCGAAAAAAGGGGCAGAGGTGAAACAGGCGGAAAACGGCGAGCTTCATGTTTACCAATTAGGCAAGGAACAAATTGGAATAACAGCAAAAGAAGAACAATTGGCTTTATATGAATTAACGAAAGTACAGCCTTCCTTAGAAGATTTATTTGTAGAATTAACAGAAGGAAAAGCAGATTATGTATCAACAGATACCCTTCTGACAAAAGGCAGGGAAACACCATGAGAAACATTATGCAAGCGGAATATAAAAAGATTTTCTTTCTTCGTTTTTCGAAAATGTATTTGCTTTTTACTATTGGAATCAGCTTAGCCCTCGGATTTATCTTTGCTGTGACTACCAATGTGACGCAGGGAACCGCGATTACAGATTTATCCGTCATGGAGGTCGTATCAGCAAATATGTTAGGTGTGGACCTCGCCAGTATTCTATTGATCGTTTTTACAGCGTTAACGATATCCAGAGAATTCACTGCAGAAACGATTTATACTACGTTAGCAACTGTTCCGAACCGAAAAAAGTTATTTTTAGGAAAATATATTATCTTTTTCCTGCTCTCCATCGCAATGAGTATTCTGATGGCAGCTCTCATATCTGACCAGTCAACTCATTCTGACGGCCAATAACATGCCGCTCGCCAGTTTAGCAGATACAGACATCCGGCAATTTGTTTTGGGTGTTCTGCTGATGCCGATATTTTACTGTCTGCTTACTGTTGCGGCAACGTTTCTTTTCAAAAGCAGCGGTGGAGGAATTGCTTTTTCTATTATTATATTGGCCATTCCCGCACTGATTCGTATGTTTCCGGGGTCCATTCAGCAAGCGTTGCTGCCAGTCACGCCTCAGTCGGCAATACACAGCTTGTCTGGCACAACCGGGTCAGAATCGTTTGAATCAACGGCTGCATTTACCAGTGTCAGCATACTGATTCTCTGGCTGGTAATCACTTCTGTCATAGCTGTAGTATCCTTTCATAAGAAGGATTTTTAATCAATCCTGCCTGCGTATGTTCCTGTAGCAGGATGCCGTTTTTAATACACGTTGTCATGCGTGGAAAACAATGACATTAAAACTTATTTCATATGGAGAGAACAATGAATATAAAAAAGATGTATCTATTATTAGTAAATATGCTGCTTCTATTCTTTTTGATTTTTTTGCTTTCCGTACAGCAATTAAACATATATGCAGTCATCTACGCTGTTTCGGCAGTACTTCTGATTGGCCATCTTTGGCTGTCACAGAATAAAAAAACAACAAAAATTATTTTCACGATCATTTATTTACTGATCATGTCTGCGCAGCGGGTATTTAATACGTTATTTGTGTTTTCCGGTACGGATGCCGGTATATTATTTCTCATGAAGAAAATGATTGCTGTAATTTTTATGCTGGTTCCTTTTTGTGTGTTGTATGTTATGTATTTATATACGATACAAAACGTCTTTTCCCATTCTGTAAAAGATGCTGCAACCATCAGTTTTAACACGATGAAAGAAATGCAAAAAAGTGCTGTCAGTTTGGGGGATAAATTGAAGAAAGGCAGGAGCTCATTATCCAGGGAAAATTTAAATGAAATCATGGAAGATATTCCAAGACACAGCTATACGAAGTATGTAAATAAAAATTCCTTAACCGATGCTTTCTTTGAGGAGTGTCAGCGAAGTTTAGCGGATGAGCATTTGTATATCGTTATTTCAAGTACCGGAAGTCCTGCAAGCGAGCTAATCGCTGTTTTTACTCAAAAAGTATATAACCATGTTTCCATCAGTTTTGACAGAGACTTAAAAACAATTGTGAGTTATAACGGTGGAGAAAAAGTTTCCCCTCCCGGATTGAATCAAGAGCAATTGATGCAATTTCACAAAAAGGACGATGCTGAAATATTAGTTTACAGTCTGAAGGTTTCCAGGGAACAAAAGCAAATGATTATAGATAAAGTAAAGGAAATGAATGACACAGGCAGTGTCTATAATTTTGTGGGGCTGGTTACAAAATTCTCCGTCCGTCCCAATATTATGTTTTGTTCACAGTTCGTATATAATATGTTGAAGGTGGCCGGATTGGAATATTTTCAGAGCCCCGCTACTAAAATAAAACCGACTGATTTAGTGGAAAAAGATTATTTTAGAAAATTGGCGTTCTGTTATCAAATTAAATTTAATGAGCTGTGAAATAATTGCTTGTTGTTACGTCATGCATCGGTCCAATTCTTTCATAAAAAATGATTGATGTTAATTATGCAGACTGCCTTTCTAATATAATAATGTACCCTTGATTGCATCCCTTTAGATACGATTCCGTTATCTAAGGGGATTTTGATGTCAAAAGAAAAATTTTTCATTCAAATCTTTACTGAATCCATTTGCGAATTCAAATCGTATAAGGAACTAAAGAAAACGAAGGCAGGTTTTGAATATGGAATATGAAACAGTTGTATTGAAAGAAATTCTGGATTGGCGTAATAAAATGTTGAAAAAATCCAGTCTTTTTAATCAGTTATCGAAAAAAGCACAAAAGAAAATGAATAACATGATCCCTGAGAAGGCGCATCAAATTATTACAGACAGCATTAAAAATATGGTAAAGGCTACGTTGGTCGGCTCCAATATGACAACTAAGAAACCCAAACCAACCGAACTTTCCTTGTTTGAACGGGATGAAATGGCCAAGGAAAAGTTAATCTCCTATCGTAAAACAGCCGTCGTTGAAGGTGCGGGAACGGGCGCAGGGGGCATTTTCTTTGGACTTGCAGATTTTCCGTTGCTATTGTCCATCAAGATGAAGTTTTTGTTTGAACTGGCAGCAGTTTATGGCTATGATGCCAATGAATATGAGGAGCGGCTGTTTATTCTCCATGTCTTCCAGCTTGCCTTTTCCAGTGATGAAAAACGGAAGGATACCTTTTATATACTTGAAAATTGGGAGCAGGAGAAGGGGGAGCTGGCTGATATGGATTGGCGTGTTTTTCAGCAGGAATATCGCGATTATATCGATTTGGTTAAAATGCTGCAGCTCATTCCAGGGCTTGGTGCCATCGTCGGTGCATATGCCAATCATAATTTGATGGATACCCTTGGAGAGACGGCAATGAATGCGTATAGGATGCGCCAGTTTGAACGAAATAAGTTGAAGAATCAATGAAAAAGCAACTGCTATCATAGTAGTGCATGTCACCCTGGAATAGTCAGATATACATGCTTATTCTTACAGAGGTAAAAATGGAGTTTCTAGTTAACCAAAAGACTGAACAAGTCTCGTAAGACTCAGCAAAATAAGGGCTGCTCCAAAAATTCGTACCAATAACGGTGCTATTTTATCAAATTTTTGAACCCAGCCTGCTCGCTCTTTTCCCAAAAGAAATTTCGCTCCAAAAAGATTGGTTGCTCCAACAAATAGGAAAATGATAGCTAATCCTGCTCCCTCGTATCCTTCAACTTGTTGCAAGGTTGAGGTCATTTCAAATCCAGCAAGAAAAAAGTTATGAATCGTTATCAATAATCCAATAAAGAACAGGTGAAAAGCAAAAAAATTCAGCAGCCGGCTCCGCGGCCATGAAATATACACACCTGTCGAGCCGTCATCCCATCCTTTGCCGTCACTTTGCATGTATCTCCAGGTCATAAACATCACAAACAAGCAAAACAGGAGCATACCTATTAATTTTATACACTCCCATAACACATCCATGTTTTGCCTCCTTTAGGCAAGTAAGGCTTATTGATAATATATATTTCCCTTATAGTGTGTGTTCAAACCCAATATCGAAGAAGATAGACTATCATTGCATGTGACAATGCCACAGATATTTACTGATGTTATGATGGTTTTTCCTCGTCTTTTGGCTTCCTTTTGGTAGATAATGAAGTGAAAAATAGGAGTATTTCTCACGCTTCACCATACATTTTTCCTCGGGTAAAAGCTGGGTGGAGTGAATGACGCGGGCAGAAATAAAGTAAATTCATGAGTGAAGCAAGATTGAAATGATAAAGCAGGATATCATCTTCCCCTTAATTATGAGGAGGAAAGGGTCTTTTATATCGTATTTTTAAATATTTGTGATATCATTAAGTACGTATAATCAAAAATGAAATGTTAACGAAAGGATGATATATAAATGGCTGAAAAATTGCCAAAAACCGTGAGCTTTCACACACTAGGATGTAAAGTCAATCATTACGAGACCGAGGGCATCTGGAGAATGTTCAAGGAGCAGGGCTATGAACGTGTGGATTTTGATCACGATGCAGACGTTTATGTAATCAATACATGCACGGTTACCAACACTGGTGATAAAAAAAGCAGACAGACTATCCGTCGTGCAATTAGAAAGAATCCGGATGCGGTTGTTTGTGTCACAGGATGCTATGCGCAGACTTCCCCTGGTGAAATTATGGAGATTCCTGGCGTGGATGTCGTTGTCGGCACGCAGGAACGAAAAAATATTTTTACCTATATTGAAGAGCATGAAAAAACGAAAGAACCGGTAAACGGTGTATCGAACATTATGAAAAATCGTGTGTTTGAAGAGATGGACGTACCTGTATTTACCGATCGCACACGGGCGTCACTCAAAATTCAGGAAGGATGCAATAACTTCTGCACATTTTGTATTATTCCGTGGTCAAGAGGACTACTGCGTTCCAGAGATCCTGAAAATGTGATTGACCAGGCTAATAAATTAGTCGAAGCAGGATATAAGGAGCTTGTCCTGACAGGAATACATACAGCAGGGTACGGAGAGGATTTAAAAGACTATAATTTTGCGATGCTGCTGGAAGAACTGGAACAGGTCGAAGGATTAGAGCGTATCCGTATCAGTTCCATTGAAGCGAGCCAAATTACAGATGAGGTTATTCGTGTACTGGATACAAGTAAAAAAATTGTCCGCCACTTGCATATTCCGCTGCAAGCTGGTTCCGATTCGGTATTAACCAGAATGCGCCGAAAGTATTCCACGGATTTTTACCGTCAAAAAGTGAAAAAAATACAAAAAGCATTGCCGGGACTTGCTATTACTTCAGATGTTATTGTCGGATTTCCGGGAGAAACAGAAGAAGAATTCCAGGAGACATGTGATTTCATTAAAGAAATTGGGTATTCCGAGCTTCACGTATTTCCATTCTCCCGAAGAACTGGAACGCCGGCAGCAAGAATGGACAATCAGGTGGAAGATGACGTAAAAGATAGACGCGTGCATGAATTAATTACCTTATCCGACCAGCTTGCAAAAGAATATGCTTCCAAATATCAAGATGAAGTATTGGAAGTGATTCCGGAAGAACATGCAAGTGAACAGGAAGATAATCATTTGATCGGATATACAGATAATTATATGAAAGTACAATTTGAAGGTTCAGCCGATTTAATTGGTAAAATTGTTAAAGTGAAAATAACAGAATCCGGATACCCGATAAATAAAGGTGTTTTTGTACGTGTGATGGATCATGCGACACATGTTGCAGAAAAAAACGCATAAAAGGAGATAACAATCATGAACTTAGCGTCTTATATAGACCACACATTATTAAAGCCTGAATCAACAAAGAACCAAATTGCAAAAATTGTCGAAGAGGCTAAAGAAAATAACTTTGCTTCTGTTTGTATCCAGCCGCATTGGGTTGTTTACTGTGCGAGTGAATTGAAAGATTCCCCCGTCAAAGTCTGTACGGTTATCGGTTTTCCTTTAGGAGCGACAACAACACAGACAAAGGTTTATGAAGCAAAAGAAGCCATCGAAAATGGAGCAGCTGAAGTAGACATGGTGATCAACATCGGAGAATTAAAATCTGGAAATGAAGCGTTAGTGAAAGCAGATATAAAAGCTGTTGTAGATGCTGCGAAAGAAAAAGCATTAACGAAAGTCATTATAGAAACGGCTTTATTAACAGATGAAGAGAAAGTGCTTGCCTGCCAATTAGCAAAAGAAGCAGGAGCAGACTTTGTAAAAACATCCACAGGATTTTCCGGCGGCGGTGCAACTGTAGAAGATGTAAAGTTGATGCGGAAAACAGTCGGACCGGAAATGGGAGTAAAAGCGTCTGGAGGAATACGTGATTTGGAAACAACGGAAGCGATGATCGAAGCCGGTGCAACACGAATTGGTGCCAGTGCAGGAGTGGAAATTGTTGCCGGTAAAGAAGGAACTTCAGATTATTAATAAATAACCATTGACCGTCCTGCAGGTTTATATTATAATTTAAAAAGGCATGATAGTCTATTCATGCTCGCATTAAAAATGGTTTTGTGCTTCGGAGGGAGGGAAATTAGCATGTCAAATAATACAACTCGCGTTCGTAAAAACGAGTCTCTTGAGGATGCTCTTCGTCGCTTTAAGCGTAGTGTATCAAAAAGTGGTACATTACAAGAATATCGTAAACGTGAACACTATGAAAAACCTAGTGTACGCCGTAAGAAGAAATCAGAGGCTGCTAGAAAACGTAAATTCTAAAGAAGGTGTGACGTATGCCGCTACTTGATCGATTAAATCAAGATATGAAGCAGGCGATGAAGAACAAAGATAAAGAAACCCTTAGCGTTATACGCATGGTAAAAGCTTCTATTCAGAATGAATCGATTAAGCTTGGAAAAGATACTCTATCTGAAGATGAAGAATTAACTATTCTTTCGAGAGAAGTGAAGCAGAGAAAAGATTCCCTCCAAGAATTTAAAAATGCTGGAAGAGATGATTTGGTTGACAAGACCGAAAAAGAACTGGAAATATTGGAACAATATTTACCAAAACAACTTTCAGATGAAGAATTAACATCGATCATTCAGGAAACAATAACAGAAGTGAATGCTGCCTCGATGAAAGATATGGGGAAAGTAATGGGTGCCGTGATGCCAAAGGTCAAAGGACAGGCTGACGGTTCTAAAATTAAACAAATAGTAGAGCAGGAATTGCGATAAAGAAAACCAACCCGATTCAGGGTTGGTTTTTTCAGTTATTTGGGGAGGACATTGGGAATAGATCGAATAAAAGAATCTATCATCATGTAAAATTAAGATGACGCTTTCTATTTTCTTGAAACATATGGTACTATCAAGATATACCCATCCACGAAAAATGAAACCTTTTATGAATTACTTTCGTATATAATAGGGAAGGTGCAGTATAAGGAGGTGATTCAAGTTGAAAAGGCATCGCAGGCGGTTAGCTGTATACATAATGTTTGTATCCGTGTTAACCTTCCTATCGATATTTACGTTCACTGGAACAGAGGCAGAAGCTGAACAAGGTGAAGGGGAGACCGTTTATATTATACCAATTGAAAGGGAAGTGGAGCGGGGTCTGGAAGCGTTTGTGAACCGGGCAACGACGGAAGCAATGGAAAATGGTGCAGACCATATTGTTTTTGAAATTGACACTCCTGGCGGCCGAGTTGATTCTGCCGGTCAAATTGGTTCCCATATCCGAGGCCTGACAGTACCGACAACAGCTTATATTGTCAATGAAGCATTATCTGCCGGATCTTACATTGCTTTGTTCTCGAATAATATTTATTTTAATCCACATGCAACGATGGGTGCGAGTGGAATTATTAATCAAGACGGGACAGCAGCTGATGAAAAAGCACAATCAGCATGGCTGGCGCAAATGAAAAGTGCGGCAGAAGCAAATGACAGAGACCCGATTTATGCTGCGGCGATGGCTGATAATAGTATTGACTTGCCGGAGTACGGAGCTCCTGAGGGGCAATTTTTGACATTAGGTCCCAGAGAAGCAGTTGAAGTAGGATATGCAGAAGGGATTGTTTCGAATCGTGCGGAGCTTTTAGAGGAACTTAATCTGTCTGAAGCAGATGTTGTGGAAACAGAACCTTCTATCGCAGAAGAAGCGGCGAGATTTTTAACGCATCCTGTTGTTATTCCTATCTTGTTATCTGTTGCCAGTATCGGTTTAATTGTAGAGCTGTACTCTCCAGGTTTCGGAGTCCCGGGAATATTAGGAGTGGTTTCGTTAATTTTATTCTTTTATGGGCATGTCGTTGCTGGATTAGCAGGAATGGAAGCTCTGCTCCTTCTTTTGATTGGTATCGGTCTTATCGTGGCAGAATTCTTTGTCACCGGAGGCATTTTAGGGGTGCTGGGAATCGGTGCAGTTGTCGGCTCTCTATTGATGTCGGGGTATGATTTGATGCATATGTCAATAAGTATAGGAATTGCCTTTTTAATTACTGTGATTATTGCTATTATCCTGTTTAGAAGAATTGGACTGAACAAAGGGATGTTCCGTCACATTGTATTAAGAGACAGTATAACAACAGAAGAAGGTTATGTATCCTCCGTGAATCGTTTGGAGCTTGTCGGACTTGAAGGAAAGACATTAACTCCGCTGCACCCTTCCGGACTGATTGAACTGGACAATGAAACGCTCGATGTTGTGACAGAAGGTTCTTATATTGATAAAGGGAAGCAAGTAAAAGTAATTCGGGTAGAAGGTGTTCGTGTCGTTGTCAGGGAAGTAAAATAATTTAAAATCTCGGGAGGAACATATGTGAGTAATGATACTATCATCCCGCTTGTGATTATTGCGGTTGTCATAATTGTTTTAGCAGTCTTTTTTACACTTGTTCCTGTAGCAATTTGGATTAGTGCCCTGGCTTCCGGGGTAAGAATCAATATCTTCAGACTGATAAGTATGCGACTGCGTCGAATTACACCTCAGCGTGTAGTTAATCCACTGATTAAAGCACATTTAGCAGGTCAGGATGTGACACTTCAGCAGTTGGAAAACCATTATTTGGAAGGCGGCAATCTGAGTAATGTAGTAAATGCACTCATTGCAGCAGATCGGGCAGATATTGATTTATCATTTGAACGTGCAGCTGCGATGGATTTAGAAGGTCGTGACGTCCTCGAAGTCGTTAGACAGAAGGTACATGAAGTATAAGGTAGTAAGAAAGTAAAATCATTTTTGAAATCAGGAGGAATCAGCATGGATCAAAATATTCTCATGCCGCTTATTATTATTGCGGTGATCGTTATTGCTTTAGCAATACTATTTACTTTTGTTCCGGTCGCACTATGGATCAGTGCCTTGGCTGCCGGAGTAAAAATCAGTATCTTTACACTTATCGGGATGCGTTTGCGTCGGGTAGTACCTAATCGGGTTATTAATCCGCTAATTAAAGCGCATAAAGCGGGTATGAATGTGAAAACCAATCAGCTGGAAAGTCACTATCTGGCTGGCGGTAATGTAGACAGAGTAGTAAATGCATTGATCGCAGCACAACGGGCAAATATTGATTTGTTATTTGAACGTGCCGCTGCAATCGACTTAGCAGGTCGTGATGTATTAGAAGCAGTACAAATGAGTGTCAACCCGAAAGTAATTGAAACGCCATTTATTGCTGGTATTGCAATGGATGGTATTGAAGTAAAAGCATTGGCGAGAATTACTGTACGTGCGAATATTGACCGTTTAGTCGGTGGTGCTGGTGAAGAAACTATCATTGCCCGTGTCGGTGAAGGTGTTGTAAGTACAATCGGTAGTTCCAATGCACATACAGAAGTGCTGGAAAATCCGGATATGATTTCTCAAACAGTATTAAGTAAAGGGCTTGACTCTGGTACAGCCTTTGAAATCCTGTCCATTGATATTGCAGATGTGGATATCGGTAAAAACATCGGTGCGATTCTTCAAACGGATCAGGCAGAAGCTGATAAGAATATTGCTCAAGCGAAAGCCGAAGAACGTCGTGCAATGGCAGTAGCGCAAGAACAAGAAATGCTTGCCCGCGTACAAGAAATGCGCGCGAAAGTGGTTGAAGCAGAAGCAGATGTACCACAGGCATTAGCAGAAGCATTGCGTTCCGGTAAAATGGGTGTCATGGATTATATGAACTATCAAAATATCGATGCGGATACAGATATGCGTGACTCTATTGGCAAATTGTCCAATGACAACAAAGATGACGACCAAAATAAGTAAGTAAAATGATAATAAAGGAGGGGGCATATGGGCTGGATACTTGATAATTTATATCTTGTTATTATCATTGTTTTCGGGATTATTTCTTTTCTGAGCAGTTCCGGGAAGAAACAGGAAGAACAAGAAAAAAAGCAGTCTAGACCTCCAAACAATCCGACACAGACCAGACAAAGACAGCAACGTTCTTCGACGCAAAGGGCAGGAACAAGGCAACAGGCACAAACGCAAAGAAAAAGAGAACAGCCCCGTGCACAGCGTCAAGTTTACACAGAAGGAGAGCGTCCGGATATTTCTGCTGGGAGTATTGAAGAACAGCAGAAAAAACAGATGGAACGTATGGCAAATCGCTATCAAACCTCTTCTCAAGAAAATCTGGAGGATGTTGAACAAAACTTCAACGACTTGAAGGTGGACCGTAAAAGCGAAGAAAATGCTCCTGGCAGGACCGAAATGAAAAAACGTGTCTCCGGGAATTTGGATGGAAAAGGATTGGTCAACGGTATTATTATGGCAGAAGTCTTGGGATCACCACGTGCTAAAAAGCCATATAGAAGTATCGTACAAAGAAGAAGATAAGAAAGAACCACATACCCTGATCGGCGCAACGTTGCCGTTCAGGGTATTTTTATGAGAAAAAAGGATTAATATCAAAATCTATGTTTGACATGATTATATAAATAAGCAAATGGAACGAACCAGCGAAGGATAATCGCCGAGACTCCTAAAAATTCGGATGTAAATTCTTTCTGGGGATGAAGGGAAGATCCTTCCGTTCCCAAGCGCTAAAAACTAGTTCTGTTCAAAGCATCATTTACATATGTATCAATGAGGGGGGATCATCATTGAAGAAATGGCAACAAAGAATCCGTTCGCTTTTAATGGAGCAATTCTCTCTTCCATCCGATGTTGTTATGGAAATGCCGCGCATAACAATTATTGGAAATTTGCATTTTTATATTGAAAATCATCAAGGGTTAGCATTGTATACGAATGAAGAGCTTCAACTAAAGGTAACAAATGGATTTGTAAGCATTAAAGGTCATTCTTTTGTACTGAAAATGATGCTTCCAAAAGAAATTATGTTAGAAGGAACGATTTCCGAGGTGCTGTTTTTAAATCATGAAAATGGAGAAAAGGATACCTGATTTTTCTATTTTCATCAGGTTTTAAGAAACTTCCTTCATGAAAATAATCATTCAAGTAAAAGCAGTATGTTTCTGTGCGAAATTTAAAATTGCAAATGGACAACAGGAGGTTGAAATGAAAAAACAAAACCCGCCGTCTATACGTGCTTACGTTACTGTTCAGGTAAAAGGGACCAGACCCGAACTATTCCTGCAAAAATGCGCTAGTCAGGGTATTTCAATCTGGGATGTTAAAAAAGTGGAAGAAGCATGCTGTCAGGCTACAATTATGCTCAAAGATGTGGGGGCTTTAAGAAAGATAAGGAGAGATTCTTTATACAAAGTTTCCTTTATGGATTCTAAAGGCTTTCCTTTTTTTCTTTCCAGGCTTGGCAGGAAAAAATTTTTACTTGCTGGTGTCTTCACGGGATTTCTATTTTTTTTCATTTTGTCTAATTTATTATGGTCTGTCCATATAACGGGTGTACCAAAAGAAATTGAAGAGAAAATAGAAACAGAACTGGAGGCATTTGGGATATACCCAGGTGTTTGGCTGTTTTCCCTTGCCACACCAAAAGATATTCAACGCCAGCTTTTAAATGAAGTCCCTGAACTGCTTTGGACAGGTGTTGAACTTCAAGGTACATCTCTGCATTTAGAAGCTGTTGAAAAAACAATTGTGGAAGAAGTTCCGCCTGGAGAGCCGAGGAACTTAGTGGCGACCAAAAAAGGGGTTATTTCTAACATGTATGTTTCCAAAGGACGAGCTATGGTCAGTGTCAATGACTATGTTGTCCCGGGAGAAGTTTTAGTGTCTGGTAATTTAAATGACAAAGAAGGGGAAGATAGTACGGAGACGGAAGAACAGGAAGAACAGCCTGATGAAGGCATTGCTGCAGAAGCAGAAGTCATTGCGAACACATGGTATGAAGTTTCTGTTACAGTCCCGCTACAATATCAAGCAGAAGAAATAACCGGAAACCAGAAGAAAAAGCATTATTTGCGTTTCGGAGATGTACAACTTCCGTTTTGGGGTTTTAGAGATCCTGATTTTGCTCATTCTCAAGTGGAGAAGCAGGAACAGCCTATCCATTTTTTAAAATGGGAGCTGCCGATGTCTTATGTTTCCAGAGAAATGAGGGAAACAGAGAAAATAGAGGAACAGCGAACAAATGAAGAGGCTGTAAACACAGGAATCGAGCAAGCTAAGATACAATTACAAAATGAATTGGGTCCGGAAGCTGTCATCATATCAGAAAAAATTTTACATGAACATACAGAGCATGGTAAAGTTGAATTAGTCTTATATCTTTCGGTAGAAGAAAATATTGTAAAAGAAGAACCTATTATTCAAGGAGACTGATTATGCCTGAAAACTTATTGGATATTGATTTACAATTAGAAGGTGCCAATGAAGCTCTTGCTTTGTTTGGTACGAATGATAAACATCTTAAACAACTGGAAGCTTTGCTTGGGGTAGACATTATATCCAGAGGCGAATCCATTCGCGTTTCTGGAGAGGAGCAGGCCGCGCAATTGGTTGAGGAAATTCTTCTGACCATTTTAAGCGTTATCAGAAAGGGTCAAACCATCTCACAACGGGATGTTGTCTACGCAGTAGAGCTGGCAAAAAAAGGAAAAATAAAACAATTTGAGACTTTATTTGAAGATGAAATCACCAAAAATTACAAAGGGAATGCTATCCGTGTAAAAACACTTGGACAGAAGCAATATATTCAGGCGATTAAATCGAAAGATCTCGTATTTGGAATTGGACCTGCTGGAACAGGGAAAACATACCTTGCTGTTGTTATGGCAGTACATGCCATGAAAAACGGCCTTGTCAAAAAAATTATCTTAACCAGACCGGCTGTAGAAGCAGGAGAGAGTTTAGGATTTTTGCCAGGGGATTTGAAAGAAAAAGTAGATCCTTATTTAAGACCGCTCTATGATGCATTGCACGATGTGTTAGGTGTAGAGCATACGGCGCGTTTAATTGAAAGAGAAACGATTGAAATAGCCCCGTTAGCGTATATGCGTGGCAGGACCCTGGATGATGCTTTTGTTATATTGGACGAAGCTCAAAATACCACGCCGGCTCAAATGAAAATGTTTTTAACACGGCTTGGTTTTGATTCGAAAATGATTATTACTGGGGATATGACACAAGTGGATCTTCCGAAAGGGATTACATCCGGATTGAGGGTTGCAGAGCGGATGCTGTCTTCTGTTGATGGCCTTTCCTTTGTACATCTGCAGGCAACAGATGTAGTACGCCATCCACTTGTTCAAAAAATAATAAATGCTTACGATACAGAAAGCGGAAATGAAGGATGAGACAACAGAACGTCTCATCCTTGTTGTTCATGATAAGCGATTTTGAAATATCCTTGCTTTAACCATACATATACAGGTAAGTTCAATGAATGTTTTTAGTGTGTCCTTTTGTTGGCTGCGGCACAACAATCGTATCCGTCAAACTCAATAGCCTATAGCGAATCAAATACAGACGGCAACAAACACAGGATGAGGTGAAAGTGTTGAAAAAAAGATGGAAGAAAGTCCTTTCTTTTTTTAAAAACAGACGTAAATATTTCATTGCGATTATTCCGGCACTTATTATCGGTGTCATTGTTTTTATAACTTTATTGGATAATGTGCGTACCAATACATATGATATTCAGCGTTTTGCTATCTCTGAAGAAACAATACGGTCGCCGATAACAATTGAGGATGAACAGGAAACAGACCATCGAATCAGAGAAGCGGTCAATGCTGTCCCTGATCGATACAGTATCTCTGACGAAGTAACGGAAGAAAGATTAAATTATATTAATGAAATCTTTGAAGCTATCATAACCATAAAAGAAGAATATAATGAGGAGTCGGAAGAATCGTATCAGGAAGAAGTAACGGAGTTAAGGTCGCTGCTCTCAGAAGAAATCAACACAGAAATTTCAGAAGACACATTCCTTTTATTATTGCAGCAGTCAGAGGCAGATTTAGAAGAAGCGGATACGGCCCATTCGCAGAGTTTGGAAAAGGTATTAAATCAAGGGATACGGACAGGGAATATTCAATCTGCAGTAACAAATATTGAACGAGATTTAATGGATTTAGATGTAAATGCAAATTTACAGGAAGCTTTAAGGGAGTTAGCCGCATTCGCTGTAGTAGAAAATTCATTTTTTGATTATGAGGCAACCGCCCAGGAGAAAAAGGATGCTGCGACGCTTGTCGATCCAGTAATTATCCGAGCTGGAGAAACCATCGTTCGTGAAGGGCAGACAATTACAAATGAAATCTATGAACAGCTTGAATTGGTAGGAGTATTATCACAAGAAGGAAATATATATCCCCTTCTTGCATTAGGATTTCTGGCAGCTATTATCGCTTACTTTTTTGGAATGGAATGCCTGCAAATTGCTAAAAATAACAATTGGAGTGTACTGCCGATTACTGCTGTTTTATTATTGAGTATGCTGGCTATTTTCATTATGAAGATTCAGAGTTATTTCTTTGACCAGTCGAATGCATTATATTTAGTGACGCCGATTGCAGCTATTGCTATTTTATTAAAAGTATTAATCAGCGAACGTTCAGCCATCCGCTTGGGCATCTTATATGCTGTATTAGCAGCGTTTATGTTTAATAACTACATTGCCGGGATGTTGCATGTAGAAGCAGCTGTTTATTTCCTATTTTCACAGCTTGCTGCGATTATGCTGATGAAGAAATGGAGTGAGCGTCTTGTTATTTTAAAAACAGCAATTGGATTATTTATCATCCATTCTGCTGTCATTACTCTATTTCTATTCCTGTCTTTTGAAAAGTATACATGGGTTGATGTGTTTTTATACCTTGGTTTTGGCATGATAGCTGCATTTCTTTCTGCTGTTTTGGCAATTGGGTTATTACCATTATTTGAAAGCTTTTTAGGAACGTTGACAGATATGAAACTCCTGCAGTTAGCTAATCCCAATCAGCCGCTCTTAAAAAGGCTGCTGGTGGAAGCGCCTGGAACATATCATCACTCGGTTATGGTGGCGAATATCAGCGAGACAGCTTGTGAAGCGGTTGGGGCAAATGGTTTATTGGCACGGGTAGGAGCCTATTATCATGATATCGGTAAAACGGTGCGGCCGGAATTTTTTATTGAGAATCAAATGCCGAATAAAAATCCACACGATAAATTACCGCCTAAAGAAAGTGCCGATATCATTATCCGGCATACAACGGACGGGGGCAATTTATTAAAAGCGCATAAAATGCCTGAGGAAATCATTGATATCGCGAAGCAGCATCATTCCAATTCCTGTGTTCAATTCTTTTACATGAAGGCAAAGGATCTGGACCCGGAAACAGATGAAGCGGACTTCAGGTATCCTGGACCAAAGCCGGAAACAAAGGAAACGGCGATTATCTGTATTTGTGATTCGGTGGAGCCGGCAGTTCGATCCCTACAGGAACCGACAATGGAACAAATTGATTCCATCGTTGCTTCCATTATTAATAGTAAAATTTCAGATGGACAATTAGATAACAGTCCTTTAACATTAAGGGAGTTAAAAATCATTCAACATACGGTTTGTGATTCTGTGAAAGGGATTTTCCATTCCAGAATTCAGTATCCGAAGAAGGAAGGCGATAAATAATGCTTATTGATTTTCAGGATGAAACACATGCTGTGTCAGATCAACATAAAGAACTGATCGAAAAACTGCTTACCTTTGCCGGGAAAGAAGAGAATGTCGCTTCGGAAGCAGAGATTTCCATCAGTTTTGTCGATAATGAACAGATTCAAGTGATTAACAGAGATTATCGTGGTAAAGATAAACCGACAGATGTTATTTCATTTGCAATGCAGGAAATGGAAGAGGAAGAGCTTGAAATTGTCGGAGAAGGTTTACCAGTTGTGCTTGGGGATATTATTATTTCAATTGATAAGGCAAAAGAGCAAGCGGAAGAATATAATCACAGCTTTGAGAGAGAGCTGGCCTTTTTAGCATTACACGGATTCTTACATCTGCTTGGATACGATCATATGAATACAGAAGATGAGCAGAAAATGTTTCAGAGACAAGATGATATCTTAGGTGCATTTGGCATTGAAAGGTAAGAAACACGTTGTAGGATTCCGTTTTGCTTGGGCAGGACTAAAAACGGTTGTGAAAAAGGAATCTAATTTTCAACTGCATCTGACCGCGACTGCACTCGTGGTTGCAGCTGGTTTCTTTTTCCATCTTTCTCTCATCGAATGGGCAGTTATTTTATTGACGATAGGTCTTGTACTTATTACAGAAATGATAAACAGTGTCATTGAGCGGATTATGGATTTTACCCAACCGGGTTATGATGAACGGATAAAAGAAATAAAAGATATCGCAGCAGGCGTCGTGCTGGTGACAGCGATTATTTCCGTTGTCGTCGGAGTCCTTGTATTCGGCCCTAAGATCATGCAATTGCTGTGATGGTATATATTTCTATATAAATTGAACTTCACTTTCTCACTTTTTAGAGTAACTTCAATTCTATAGAAATAGGGGGAGTTTCTTCCATACATCTGTTGCCAAAGAGTAGAAGGTAAGGTGTAAGGCTACCGCTGCGGTGGACCGTTTTGCTTTCCTAGGGGCACGCTCTTCAGCTAACTTTTGCCAAGAAGAACGCTTGGCAAAAGGGCATCTTCAGATGGTGCTGATCCCTCAGGAGTCAAAACGGTCCGCCTCCGCTAGTGGGGTATTCTACACGGTTGAAATAGTTGAAGCCATTCCTATGGCAGACTAAGAACGTAACATCTTGAGGTTGGGACTGTGATAATCGATGTTGTCAGGTTAATTATTTTTTTAAAAATAATATTCGATACAGGTAAATATCGATAAAACGAACTAGCGTAGTGTTTTTCCGCAGCGAGCGTCAGAAAGTGAAATATTAATTTCAAGTTATATAATAGACAAAAAGGGAAGTTTTTATAAAAACTTCCCTTTTTGTAATTCATTGTATCTTTATTAAAGGTTTTGTCGATATAGTGAAACCAACTAAAAAATGTAGTATGATAGGTAACAAGTAAACAATAGGAATTCGGAGGAAAGCAGCATGACAAATCAATTTAAATCAGGATTTATTGCAATTATCGGCAGACCAAATGTTGGAAAATCGACTTTTATGAATCGGGTTATCGGACAAAAAGTAGCCATAATGAGTGATAAAGCGCAAACGACAAGAAATAAAATACAGGGTGTTTTAACTACGAAAGAATATCAAATGATTTTCATTGATACGCCGGGAATCCATAAACCAAAGCACAAATTGGGTGATTTTATGGTACAGGTAGCAGAGGATACGTTGAATGAAGTGGATAGCATTTTATTCATGATTAACGCAGATGAAGGCTATGGCCGTGGAGATCAATACATTATTGATTTACTGCAAAAAGTAAAACAGCCTGTTTATCTGGTTATTAATAAAATCGATAAAATTCAACCGGAAAAGCTCATGCAGATGATTGACCAATATAAGGACTTGTATGCATTTGCTGAAATCATTCCAATATCTGCACTGGAAGGAAATAATGTGAATCATTTATTGGATGTACTTGCAGAAAATATGTCTGAAGGTCCGCAATATTATCCGGAGGATCAAATAACAGATCACCCGGAAAGATTTATTATTTCGGAGCTTATCCGTGAAAAAGTATTACATCATACCAAGGAAGAAATCCCTCATTCGATTGCTGTGGTTATTGAAGGTATAGAAAGAAATGAAAATGAGAAATTGCTTGTGCAGGCAACTATTATTACGGAAAGAAGTTCACAAAAAGGAATCTTAATCGGTAAGCAAGGGAGCATGCTGAAAAAAATCGGTCATCAGTCACGCCGTGATATAGAAGCATTGCTCGGATCGAAAGTATATTTAGAATTGTGGGTAAAAGTGAAAAAAGATTGGAGAAACAGACAGAGTCAATTACACGAATATGGTTTCCGGCTTGATGAGTATTAAGAGATGTGTTCAACATAGAGAATGTCACATTTCATTATTTCTTGAACATCTTTGTAAAGATGGTAATTTTTAATACTAATGAAAACAACAAAATCGAACCAACCTATAGAAGAAGCGGGATTTTTAATATGAAGCTGCACTTTTAGCGAGTGCTAATGTTTAGTAAAAAATAAATTGGAAAGGCGGGGTTTCTTGTGTTAAATGCAACATGGAATTTATTTTATCAAACAGGAAACATTGAAACCTATTTATTACTAAAAGAATTGGAGCAGCAAGAAGAATTAAACCCGGAACAGGAACAAAATAATCAGGCAGACTCTGCTGCCTCTAAAGGTATGGACTTGCCATCTTTCTAAGCGAATGTTCAAGAGTGTAAAATGATAAGGGAGCATTTCTGAAATAGACCAGCTTTTTGAACATGTACCTCAGATATTTTTTAGAGAACGTTTATATTTTCTGTTCAATATAAAGTAAGGCCGGGTGATGGAATATGTTGGAACAGATAGATGGTATGGTATTAAAAACAAAAGATTATGGTGAAACGCATAAATTAGTAACAATCTACAGCGGAAAAGTCGGTAAATTTCAGGCGCTGGCAAAAGGTGCAAAAAAGCCGAAAAGCCGAATGGCTGCCGTTACGCAGCCATTCGTTTTCACCCGCTTTTTCGTCTATATGAGCAGTGGACTGAGCACCATACAGCAAGGTGAAATATTGCATTCACATCGAAGCATCCGTGAAGATTTTGTGAAAACAGCTTACTGCTCCTATATAGCAGAACTTACAGATAAACTGGTAGAGAATAAACATGCAGATCCATATTTATTTGAACAATTTCAACAGACAGTAACGTGGATTGAAGAAAATGAACAAGCAGAAATTCCGATTATTATGTATGAATTGAAACTGTATAAAACAGCCGGATTTGCCCCGGTTTTAAATCAATGTCTGAACTGCGGAAGTACACAACAGCCTTTTGTATTTTCTGTTGTAGAGGGCGGGTTTCTATGTCCTGCATGCCGTCATATCGACCCGGAAGCAATCGAACTTTCCACGAAACTGGCCAGATTGTTATATCTTTTTTCTGAAGTAGAATTAGAACGCATCGGCACTATCCGGATGAAACCGGAGAATGTGACATTGCTCCAGACCATTTTAAAGGAATACTATGATCGCTATGGAGGATATTATATTAAGTCACGGAAGTTTTTGGATCAGCTTGATTTATTTAAGGAATAATTGACAAGCAACAGGGGAATGGAGTATGATTTGTACATATAGTGAAATTTTTATGCAATAGTGGATTTTTTGTGATAATGCTGTTTAAAGAAATCTAATATGATGATGAAATAAAACTGTGATGATAAAGAAAAGTACTGAAATATTTTCCGTAACAAGCGATTCCGGGACGGTGTGAGCCGGATTTACAGGGGTTTCAGGAAGGAGCTTTGGAGCAGCAGAAATGAAAAGCGGCTCTCAGAAACGGGAGCAAGTAGGGTGGAACCGCGGTTGAAGCCGTCCCTATGTCTGTTTGGATGACAGACATAGGGACGGCTTTTTGTTTCGTTTTAAAACCCTGTCTATCCTTACAGCAAATTTCTTTCCCATTTAAAGGAGTGGAGTAAATGAATATCCAGGAAATGATTTTAACATTACAAAATCATTGGTCAGAACAAAATTGTATCTTAATGCAAGCATACGACACAGAAAAAGGTGCAGGAACGATGTCTCCAATGACATTACTGCGCAGCTTAGGACCAGAGCCGTGGAATGTTGCTTATGTAGAACCTTCCAGACGTCCGGCAGATGGCAGATACGGGAAAAACCCGAATCGTTTGTATCAGCACCATCAATTTCAAGTCATTATGAAACCTTCTCCGGAAAATATTCAAGAACTGTATTTAGAGTCGCTGAAAAAGCTCGGGATTGACCCGCTCAAGCACGATATTCGCTTTGTAGAGGATAACTGGGAGAATCCGACACTCGGTGCAGCCGGTCTAGGCTGGGAAGTATGGTTAGATGGAATGGAAATTACGCAATTTACTTACTTCCAGCAAATTGGCGGTTTGGAAGCCAATCCGGTAACAGTTGAACTAACATATGGCATTGAACGGTTAGCATCTTACATTCAGGATAAAGAAAATGTATTTGATTTAGAGTGGAATAATGGTGTAACTCTCCGTGATATTTTCTATCAGCCTGAATATGAACATTCTGTCTATACATTTGAGACATCCAATACGGATATGTTATTTGATTTGTTTACGAAATATGAACAGGAAGCAAGAACGACTATGGAACATGGACTTGTCTTTCCGGCGTACGATTATGTTTTAAAATGTTCGCATACGTTTAATTTGTTAGATGCGAAAGGGGTTATTTCGGTAACAGAAAGAACAGGTTATATCAGCCGTATTCGTAATCTTGCCCGCAGCATTTCAAAAGTTTATGTTCAAGAACGCGAAAAATTAGGTTTTCCAATGTTGAAAAAGGAGGCAAACTAAGGTGGCACAGGATGTATTGATTGAAATCGGGTTAGAGGAGCTTCCGGCCCGCTTTATAGATGACGCAGAGCAGCAATTTTTAGATAAAACCATACAATGGCTGGATGAGCAGCGGATTTCCTATGCTTCTGCGGTTTCTTTTTCAACCCCGCGTAGATTGGCAGTTCTCGTAGAAGCGATAGCGGAGAGTCAGGCATCGGTTGAGGAAGAGGTAAAAGGACCAGCTATAAAGATTGCGAAAGATGAACAGGGAAATTGGACGAAAGCAGCAGAAGGTTTTACCAGAGGACAGGGAAAAACAACAGAAGATATCTACGTCAAAGAAGTCAAAGGAACTTCCTATATTTATGTGAAAAAATATATTGAAGGAAAACCAGTGCAGTCCTTGCTTCCGGAGTTTAAGGATATCATTGAGTCTATTACATTTGGTAAAAATATGCGCTGGGCGAATGAAACGTTACGTTATGCACGGCCAATACGCTGGTTAATGGCGTTGTATGGCAACGAAGTGATTCCGTTTGAAATTGCGCATGTCCATACAAGTAATATCACATATGGCCATCGTTTTCTCGGTGGGAAGCTTATCATAGAGGCACCGAAGCAATATGAACAGCTGCTGGAAGATAACTATGTTATCGCCGATGCCAAAAAACGGGAAGCGAAAATTGTAGCACAGTTGAACGTCTTACAAGAGGAAAATGCATTTCACATTCCAGTGGATAAAGGTCTCTTAAGTGAAGTAAAAAACCTTGTAGAATATCCAACAGCATTTGTGGGCAAATTTGCTTCTTCTTTCTTAGAATTGCCAAAGGAAGTTCTGATTACCTCTATGGCGGAACATCAGCGCTATTTTCCAGTGGAACGGGACGGTGTACTGTTGCCTGAATTTGTCGGAGTAAGGAACGGTGACGACTTTGAACTGGAAACAGTTGTCAGAGGGAATGAGAAGGTACTGCGGGCACGTCTTGCGGATGCGGAATTTTTCTATGAAGAAGATAAAAAGCTCTCGATTGATTTCTTCCAGGAGAAGCTTTCCCGGGTTGTCTTTCAGGAAAAGCTAGGCACGTATACAGAAAAAGTGCAGCGGGTCCAAAAGATTGCAAGTCATTTAGCAGAAGAACTGCAATTAAAAGAAACGGAAGAAATTGCACGTGCTGCTGAAATTTGTAAATTTGATTTAATGACGAATATGGTAAACGAATTTACAGAGTTACAAGGTGTCATGGGTGAAAAATACGCTGCGTACTTCGGAGAAACGCAGACCGTTTCGCAAGCTATCCGTGAGCATTACTTGCCGAAACAGTCTCATGGCAGTCTTCCTGCTACGGCTGTCGGAGCAGTATTAAGTATTGCGGACAAAATGGATACAATTGCCGGCTGTATTGGTGTTGGGCTTATCCCGAGCGGTTCACAAGATCCTTACGGTTTAAGAAGACAAGCAATGGGAATTTTACGGATTTTGAAAGACCAGCATTGGAATATCACCGTTGAATCATTGACAGAATATACATTAGCTGTATTACAAGATTCGGATTTAACGCTGAACACTTCTGCAAGAGAAGAATTACAGTCCTTTTTCGTTTCCCGTGCTGAATACTTAATGCGTGAAGAAAATATCGAAACAGATATTATTCATGCTGTAACGGATAACCAATTAGGGGTATTCCATTTTGCTGTAGAAAAAGCACATGTCTTATCAGCGGAAAAAGCGAATGAACAGTTTAAATCATCCCAAGAAGCACTGGTACGTGTGCTTAATTTGGAAAATAAGGTAGAAGATAAACATCATAAAGCCAACGCTTCCCTTTTTCAAACAGACTCGGAAAAAGAATTGTATGACGCGGTACAGAAAGTCAAAGCAAGTTATACAGAAGAATTGGATGCACAACACAGCGAAGATGCACTGCAGCTGCTTGCAAATTTAAGTGCTGATATCCATGCATTTTTTGATCACAATATGATTATGGACGATAATGAAGAGATAAGAAAAAACCGTTTAGCTATTATTCACGAGCTTTCCGAACTTATCCTGCAATATGCAGATTTACGGAAAATAGCTTGGAAGCAGCATGCGTAAATAAATATCTTTTTGTTTCGTAAAAAGGTATTTTAGTGAATAGAGTCGAATTATAATAACGTACGATGTTTTTAAATAAAGAAAGCATCGTACGTTATCCTTCATATATGCTCATTTTGATGTAATCAGCAATAGAAATCGTCATATTCGCTTGCAGATAATGCAGCAGTATAGGTGGTGAAAAAGTGGACTTATCAAAGAGGCAACAGCGGATTATAGAAATAGTAAAAGCCGACGGTCCCATCACGGGAGAGCAAATAGCAGATCAGCTAACTTTAACTCGTGCAACCTTGAGACCGGACTTAGCTATTCTGACAATGGCCGGCTTTTTAGATGCGCGCCCCCGTGTAGGTTATTTTTATACGGGAAAAACAGGTTCGGAATTATTAACAGAAAAAATCAAACGGTATAAAGTGCATGAATTTCAGCAAGTTCCTGTAGCTGTAAGTGAGAAGGTGTCTGTATATGATGCCATATCAACCATGTTTTTAGAAGACGTCGGTACGCTTTTTGTGGTGAATGAAAATGCCTGTTTAGTAGGGGTTCTTTCCCGGAAAGATTTATTACGTGCCAGCATGGGGAGCCAGGATTTAAGCTCAGTACCGGTTCCGATCATCATGACGAGAATGCCGAATATTACAGTCTGCCGCAAAAATGATTTGCTTATTGATGTAGCCCATCAACTTATATCCAGACAAATTGATGGTGTTCCGGTTGTAAAGGATACAAAAAATGGTCTCGAGGTAATCGGGCGGATTACCAAGACAACAATGACCAAACTGCTGGTGGAATTAACAATGGAAGATACAATTTAATTTTTAATGCAAAGGGGAGGATATCGAGATGGCTGAACAGCAAGTGATTTATGTGTTATCTGATTCTGTGGGGGAAACGGCTGAACTGGTCATTAAAGCAGGTTTAAGCCAATTTAAAAATGGAGATTATAAAATTCAGCGGATTCCTTATGTAGAGGATAAGGGAACCATTGATGAATTTTTACAACAGGCAAAATCGCATTCAAGCCTGGTCGGTTTTACGTTGATTGATCCGGAATTGCGAGCCCATCTCAATAAACGTTCCGTAGAATTAGATATTGAGGCAATTGATATTATGGGTCCGACAATGGATGCAATGGAACGGGTGTTTAGTGTTCAGCCCCGGCTGGAGGCAGGACTTGTCCACAAATTGGATGAAGATTACTTTAAGAAAATTGAGGCGATTGAATTCGCAGTGAAGTATGATGATGGAAGAGATCCTAGAGGTATAACCCGCGCAGATATTGTATTGATAGGTGTTTCCAGAACGTCCAAAACGCCCCTTTCTCAATTTTTGGCACATAAACGTTTTAAAGTAGCAAATGTTCCGATTGTACCCGAGGTGGATCCGCCGGAAGAGCTAATGATGGTAGATCCTAAAAAATGCATCGGTCTCCGTATATCTTCTGAAAAGCTGAACGGCATTCGAAAAGAACGTTTGAAAGCACTGGGGTTAGGTGACCAGGCAACTTATGCAAATGTGAGCAGAATAAATCAGGAACTGGATTTCTTTAATAATGTTGTCGGAAAAATAGGCTGTCCTGTCATCGATGTTTCCCATAAAGCGGTTGAAGAAACAGCTAACCAGATTATTAGAATGTGGCAAAAAAGAAATCAATAATCGTTTGAAAAGCATTCTGTATGCAACAATAACGGAATGTTTTTCTTTTTTTAATAGATTTGTAAACAAATTAATAGAAATCTATTAAAAAATATATTATAATGGTAAATCGTATGAGCAGATTTAAATGAAAATACAATTTTAATCATATTTTGCTCTGAAAAAGAAGGATTTTAAGCATCCTTTGTAGAAATTATGTTATGGCTATTTTTTTTGAGAATAAGAAAAAAATATGTCGAAAAATGAATGAAGAAGTCTATAAAGGAGGATTTTGTACAATCTCTCTAACAAAAAACAAAAAGAATAGTTGGTGGTAACTATGGCTAATCAAATACCTGAACCAATTATTGAAGAAGTAAAAAAATCCAGTGATATTGTCGATGTTATTGGAGAATACATGCAATTGAAAAAACAGGGTAGAAACTATTTTGGTTTATGTCCTTTTCATGGTGAAAACACACCTTCCTTCTCAGTGACCCAGGAAAAGCAAATTTTTCATTGCTTTGGGTGCGGGAAAGGCGGAAATGTATTTTCGTTTCTAATGGAAATGGAGAATTTCACATTTTATGAGGCATTAAAATATTTAGCAGATCGCAGCGGAGTAGAGCTGCCGGAATCCTCTATAAAGAAAGAATCCTCTATGTCGGAGGAAACGGAACAGATGCTCTCAGCATATGAATGGTTGACAAAATTATACCATCACCTCATAAAGTACCAGAAAGATGGGAAGGATGGATTAGAGTATCTGAAAAGCCGTGGGATTACAAATGAGACCCTGGAAGAATTTCAAATTGGATACGCACCGGACAAACGTGATTTCACGGCAACGTTTCTAACGCAAAAAGGGTACTCCAAGCCAATGCTTTTAAAAACAGGAATCGTGGCAGGAAATGACAGCAATGAGGTCATTGACCGATTTCGCGGCAGAGTTATCTTCCCAATACGGAACGCATTGGGACGCACTGTCGGTTTTGGAGGCAGAACGCTGCAGGAGGACAGCGGTCCGAAATATCTAAATAGTTCGGAAGGAGAACTTTTTCAAAAAAGTAAGCTTTTATATAATTTTGATTTAGCAAAGCGTCATATTCGAAAAGAAAATGAAGCTGTTTTGATGGAAGGCTACATGGATGTTATCTCCGCTTATCAGGCTGGAGTAAAGAATGTGGTGGCCACGATGGGAACGGCTTTAACTGAAACACAGGCAAAGCTTCTGAATCGCTACGCTGACACAGTTGTCATTTGTTTTGACGGAGACAGCGCCGGAATTGAAGCACGTTATAAAGCTTCTCTCTTGTTGCGGTCGGTTGGCTGCGGTGTGCGTATTGCGAATTTAGATGCAAAAGAGGATCCGGATAGTTATGTCCGGGAACATGGCGGAGAAGCATTTAAAGAAAGAGTGCTGCGGACAAGCGACAGTTATATGAGTTTCTTTATGCGGTATCAGCGCAGACATTTTAACTTACAGGTGGAAAGTGAACGTATAGAATATATCGAACGTGTTTTAAAAGAACTTTCCTTGATTGAAAGTGCGCTGGAACGGGAATATTATATTCAGGAATTGCATAAAGAATTTGGTTTGTCCCAAGAAGCCTTGATGAGTCAGCTTGCCCAGCATCAAAAAAGACTTCCTGCCTCGAAGGATAATCAAAGTAATAAGAGTTATACTAATTCATATGTATCTGTAAATAATAATAAATTATACCCCGCATATGTAAATGCGGAAAAAAGAATATTATCTTATATGCTTCAAGACGGTTATATAGCTGAAAAAGTACAAAATGAGCTTGGAGCAGGGTTTAATTTAAATGACCATAAAATTGTGGCAACACATCTATATGCATTTTATGAAGAAGGCAATTCACCAGACATCAGTTTGTTTTTGGAAAGGCTGTCTGATGAATATTTAAAGAATCAGGTTATTGAGTTAGCAATGTCCAGTGATGTACAGCATAGTACAGAAGAAGAAATTGATGATTATTTACGGATGATTCGTCGTGAAGCAAATCAAAGTCCAACGAAAAAGAACTTAAGAGAGCAGCAAAAAAGGGCGGAACAGGAAAATGATCCTTTGGAAGCCGCACGTTTGGCAATGGAGTTAATTGAACTGAAGAAGCAAACAAATGATAAGTAATTCAACAATTTGGAAGGAGGGGGACTCATGGCTGAACAAAAATCTTCACATATGAAAGAACCCGAACTGACATTAGAGCAAGCAAAAGAAAAATTGGTTGACATGGGTAAAAAACGCGGTACCCTTGCATATGAAGAAGTAGCTGACGGCTTATCCAATTTTGACATGGAACCAGAACAAATGGATGAATTTTATGAGTATCTGGAAGATCAGGGTGTCGATGTGATAGGTGAGTCTGAAGATGATCCCGAAATGCAAAAAATCGCAAAAGAAGAAGAAATTAATCTGAATGATCTCAGTGTACCACTGGGAATTAAGATTAATGATCCGGTCCGTATGTATTTAAAAGAAATCGGCAGAGTAGATTTACTTTCGGCAGCAGAAGAAATTGAACTTGCTTCCCGCATTGAAGAAGGAGATATTGAAGCCAAGAGAAGATTGTCTGAAGCCAACCTTCGTCTTGTTGTCAGTATCGCTAAACGTTATGTCGGCCGGGGCATGCTGTTCTTAGATTTGATTCAGGAAGGAAATATGGGTCTGATTAAAGCTGTTGAAAAATTTGACTACCGTAAAGGATTTAAATTCAGTACCTATGCAACCTGGTGGATCAGACAAGCCATTACCCGTGCAATAGCAGACCAGGCTCGTACCATCCGTATTCCGGTTCATATGGTGGAAACCATTAATAAATTAATTCGTGTACAACGTTCCTTGCTGCAGGATTTAGGACGTGAACCGACACCGGAAGAAATTGGGGAAGAAATGGAATTAAGTCCGGATAAGGTACGGGATATTCTAAAAATCGCCCAAGAACCAGTGTCATTAGAAACGCCGATCGGGGAAGAAGATGATTCTCATCTGGGTGATTTCATCGAAGACCAGGAAGCTGTTTCTCCATCAGATCATGCTGCTTATGAATTGTTAAAAGAACAGCTTGAAGACGTACTGGACACATTGACAGATCGAGAAGAAAATGTGCTTCGTCTGCGTTTTGGATTAGATGATGGCAGAACAAGAACGCTTGAAGAAGTAGGAAAAGTATTTGGCGTAACCAGAGAACGTATTCGTCAAATTGAAGCAAAGGCATTGCGGAAATTAAGACACCCAAGCCGGAGCAAACGATTGAAAGATTTTCTTGATTAAGAAGTCACTTTATCTTTTGTTGGCTATAAAAACAGGAATATGCAGGTTCTGAATCAGCAACTTGCATATTCCAATATTTATATAATAAAGGGTGTACAATACGATTCATGAAGTAACACCCCATGATGAATATATATGTATAGATTGAACTTCCGGGGTGGATGTATGAAAAATCAAGAAAAGAATCAATGGATTATCCAGGAGATAGTAAAGTGGAAAGAAAATCATTTGTTGCCGGAAGAACAATGTGATTTTTTATTGGCCTTATATACAAGAGGCGGAGAAATAGAAATGCCAACAGAAAAAAATACCTGGTTGCCAATATGGCGAAAACTTCATTTTGCTTTTATGTTAACGTTTTTGGTAAGCGTTATCTTTTTGGATTATTATTACGATGTAGCCTGGTATATCCTGGTGGGTATTGTAAGTGTGATTTTCATGATAAATGTTCTGATTTACTTAAACATGGGAGAGAATACATCACAACGATACCGTTACTTATTTCTATTTATGCAGTTATTATATATCTTGCAGCTATCTATCAGCATAGTTGAAGCCGCGGGTTTAGGAAGCTATATTCATATTGTTATTATGGCAAACGGAGCAGGATGGATTGTTTTCGGGTATGTAAGGAAACTGCGCGTTTTTAACTTTGCAGGGGCTGTGTTGATTGCGGCTCTCATGGTTTATACCTTTTTTTAGTAAAGACGGTTATCGTACGCTTTTACAGATGCCAAGTTTTATAATAAATATGTTGGATAAACCTTTAAAAATTTTTAGATTTCGAGTAAACTAATAGTAGTATTAATATATAATATTTGTATTACATAAGGAGGAAGCGTAATGAAAAAGAATCCGGTTATACCATATGCTATTATTGCCGGACTGGGGTTAATTGCAGTCATTATTATTTCAGTAGTTGGTATCGATCAGCGAGAAGCTATTCAAAACCCCGATGAAAATGGGGAAGAACAAGCAGAGGAAGGCGCAGAAGAAGGCGGCGATTCTGATTCTGCTGACGCTGGTGAAGAAGTGTTTCAAAATAACTGTGTAACTTGTCACGGGGAAGACCTGGCAAGCGGTTCTGCACCAGACTTAACAGAAGTAGGCGGCAGGTATTCTCAGGAAGAAATCGCTGACATTGTTGAAAATGGAACAGATGGGGGTATGCCCGCTTTTCCTGAACTACAAGGCGATGATTTAGATGCACTGAGTGAGTGGCTAAGTGAGCATCAATAATATATAATGGAAGAAATGAAAGCTTTCTGATTCGTACAGAAAGCTTTTCTTATTGTGCAAAGTAAAAGGAGAACAACGAATGAACTCAAATGTTTCACTTTCTAACCGTTTGAAAATAGTTGCCGGTTATTTACCGCAAGGAGCCTGTTTCGCAGATATTGGTTCAGATCACGCTTATCTGCCTGCTTACGTCTGCCAAAAAGACCCGGAAGCAAAAGCGATTGCCGGAGAGGTCAATCAAGGTCCCTTTGACAGTGCTAAAAAGACAGTTCAATTTCATCAATTAGAAGAACAGATTGAGGTTCGCTTAGGCGATGGGTTAACTGTCTTGAGGGAAGGAGAAGCAGACCAGATTGTTATTGCCGGAATGGGCGGTGCATTGATTACTTCTATTTTAGAAACACAAGCATCGATTGCTGAGTCTGTAGACAGAATCATTGCTCAGCCTAATGTAGATGCCAGAGAGGTCAGGCGATGGTTTGATCAGCATGGTTTTACATTGATAGCAGAAGAAATTATGGCCGAACAGGGCCATATTTATGAAGTGCTGGTTGCTGACCGGCAAATAAATGTTTTTTCGCCATATAACGATAATGATCAGATAAAAGAAAAACAATTTTTGTTGGGTCCTTATTTAGTAAATGAAAAGAACGATGCGTTTATCAAGAAATGGACATGGGAAAAAGCAAAACTGGAACGGATTATTTCACAAATGCAGCAGGCAAAACAAGTGAACTATGAAAGAATGTCTGAATTTCAAACTGAATTAAACTGGATGAAGGAGGAGCTTTATTATGAAGGAACAAACGATGAAACATGCTGATTTTTTTCAAATAATGGACAAGTGGGCGCCGAAAAGTCTTGCCTATCATTGGGACAATGTCGGTTTGCAGACGGGGCGATTCCACGATGCTACCTCTAATATACTGATTACGCTGGATGTAACAGAGGACGTGGTTGATGAGGCAGTGGAAAAAGGGGCCAATCTAATTATTGCACATCATCCCTTATTGTTTCAGCCTTTAAAACAGATTAATGTGGACCATCCGAAAGGAAGAGTGGTGCAAAAACTGATGAAAAACGATATCACGGTTTTTGCGGCCCATACGAATTTAGATGTGGCAGAAGGTGGCGTCAATGATTTATTAAGCGAGGCGATTGGTTTACACGTTAAAGAGCCATTGGAAGTTTTGGATCACGAGTCTTTGCTTAAAATCGTTGTTTTTGTACCGGATACACATGTCGAGGAATTACGTGATGCCTTAAATGAAGGTGGAGCAGGGCAAATCGGCGATTACAGCCACTGTACTTTTCAAAGTCCAGGCCAAGGTACATTTCGTCCATCAGAGGAAGCAGATCCGTATATTGGCACGCAAAATGAACTGACGTATGTAGATGAGAAAAAGCTGGAGGCAGTTGTCCCGAAAAAAGAGCTTGATAAAGTGATGAAAGCAATTATTTCTGCCCATCCTTATGAAGAACCAGCTTATGATATTTATCCATTGGAGAATAAAGGTGCTTCTTTTGGGATCGGCCGCTTTGGGACACTGGAACAATCCGTATCCATGAAAGCATTTATTGAAATGGTTAAAAAGAATTTAGACATGCCACAAGTACGTGTTTCTGGTAATATAGAAAAGAATGTAAAAAGAGTTGCTGTTTTGGGCGGCAGCGGGGAGAAATATGTAAGTCATGCGCTTCGAAAAAAAGCGGATGTATATATTACAGGAGATATGACATTCCATGCTGCTCAAGATGCAGAGCAGATGGGGCTGACTGTCATCGACGCCGGTCATTATATCGAAAAGATTATGAAAACAGCGACACAGAATAAGCTGATACAGGAAATTCCTGCATTCCAGTCAAAAGTTTATGTATCGCAAGTAAATACAGATCCATTCGTATTTATATAAAGTGATAGGACATTCCGTGGGGATTTTAAGGCGTGCTACTGTTTTGGAGAGGAAAGTAAGTGTCGTCCATCTCATGGCATCGCGCTTTCTCATCACCCATTACATCTTATTTGGAGGTTACGCTATTTTTGAAGTGGGAATCTTACAAGCAGTTTCACGGCAATAAAATAGATGGAACTTTTACTTAAAGGAGGGAAATAAATGGGAAAAACATTTACAGAATTATCTCTGGGGACGGATATGCAGCGTGTTATTCAAGAGCTGGGATTCAAAAACCCGACAGAGATTCAAGAACGAGTCATTCCTGCCATTTTGAATGATAAAAGTGTGATTGGCCAATCGCGGACCGGATCAGGTAAATCACATGCCTTTTTATTACCATTGTTTCAAAAGCTGGATGAAAATCAAAAGAAAGTCCAATTTGTTATTACTGCTCCAACGAGAGAGTTGGCAACACAACTTTATAATGAGGTAAGAAAAATCATTACGATTGCAGATAAGACAGAAGATTGGACGGCAAAACTGCTTGTCGGCGGTACAGATAAACAAAAAGCGGTGGAAAAATTAAAAACACCGCCAATGATTGTTGTTGGGACGCCTGGGAGAATTTTGGATTTAGTCAAGGATGGTGCATTATCCGTTTATAGCGCAGAGTCCTTTGTTATTGATGAAGCGGACTTAATGCTTGACTTGGGTTTTATTGAAGAAGTCGATCAATTATTAGTCCGCTCTAAACAAGATATACAGCTGCTTGTTTTCTCCGCAACAATTCCGCAGCGTCTGCAACATTTCTTTAAAAAATATTTAAAAAACCCGGAATATATTAAAATGGAAGAGCATTTTTCACCGGAGGCAATGGAACACCGCCTTATCCGAAAAAAACATCGGGACGTGGCACAGATTATTTGGGATATTTCCCAGACAACTCACCCCTATTTGGCATTGATTTTTACAAATGGGAAAGAACAGGCTAATGAATTAGCAGATAAGCTTCAAGAGTATGGATTAAATGTCGGGGTGATTCACGGCGGTTTAACACCGAGAGAAAGAAAACGGGTGTTAAAAGATATTCAGCAATTACGATATCAATATGTAGTCGCAACCGATTTAGCTTCTCGGGGAATCGATATTAAAGGAATCAGTCACGTTATTAATGCGCAGCTTCCGAAAGAAGAGCATTTTTATATTCATCGGGTCGGCAGAACTGCCCGGGCTGGACTGGAAGGAACGGCTGTCAGTATTTATTCTGAAGAGGATGCCCGTCTGATTGAACGATTAGAACAAAAAGGACTGGAATTCTCCTTCATGGAAGTAAAGCAGGGAGATTGGATAGAAGATAAATCCTGGAACGAAAGACAGCGCCGTAAAACCGTGGATACCAGTACGGACCGGGAAGCATGGAAACGGGTGAAAAAGGCAAAGAAAGTAAAGCCGGGTTATAAGAAGAAACAAAAGTATCAACAACAGCAAATTAAAAGACAGCTGAATAAAGAACAAAACAGGAAAAAACGCTAGGAGGAATAGAGATGGTGAAAATAGGTTCTCATGTTTCCATGAATGGTAAGAAAATGTTACTAGGTTCTAGTGAAGAGGCGGCTTCTTACGGAGCAAATACATTTATGATCTATACAGGTGCGCCGCAAAATACGAGAAGAAAGCCAATTGAAGAATTAAATATTGAAGCAGGACTGGAGCACATGAACGCGCATGGAATATCTGATATTGTCGTGCATGCACCATATATTATTAATATCGGTAACACTGTGAAGCCGGAGACCTTTGAATTAGGTGTGAATTTCCTAAGAAGTGAAATCGAGCGTACAGAAGCTCTGGGCGCTAAACAAATTGTGCTTCATCCAGGGGCACATGTTGGGGAAGGTCCGGAAAAAGGCATTCCAAAAATTATCGAAGGACTAAATGAAGTACTGGAACAGAAAAATGATGTACAAATTGCTTTAGAAACAATGGCTGGAAAAGGATCTGAAATGGGTCGTACATTTGAAGAACTTGCTGAAATTATTTCCGGGGTCACGCATAATGAACATCTATCCGTTTGTCTGGATACGTGCCACATTCATGACGCAGGGTATGATGTGGTGAATGACTTTGACGGTGTACTAAATACATTTGATAAAATTGTTGGTTTAGACCGCCTGAAAGTCGTTCATGTTAATGACAGTAAAAATGACCGCGAAGCTCATAAAGACCGTCATGAAAACATTGGGTTTGGTTACATCGGCTTTGATGCACTTCACAAAGTTGTTCACCACCCGCAGCTCAGTGAATTGCCTAAGATTCTCGAAACCCCTTATGTAGGCACAGATAAGAAGAATAAAAAAGCGCCATACAAGTATGAGATAGCGATGCTGCGTGAAGGGACTTTCCAAGAGAATTTAAAGGAAACGATTATGGAAGGTTAATACCGTATAATGACAAAAAAGATGAGTACCCTTATTCATGGGGATACTCATCTTTTTTATTCATCTAAAATAAATGCTCCATACCATATGATTTAATAACTTCATCCATTAACTGCTGTGCTGCTGCTGCGGTTTTTGGATCAGTAATGTTTGCAAGCTCCATCATAAATCGATCACGGTCAGCCTGATTAAATGGATCAGGAGAAGAAGCCCTTAAATAATTCACAATCTGATCAGCCTGCATGCGTGTAATGGAAAAACCATATTCGCCACTATAATGCAAAATCTCATCTGGGGTTAATTTACGTAGTTTATTTTTAATCATTTCTTTTATAAAAAAAGACATGTCATCACTCCTTTTGAATATCCTCTTATATTCATCAACCATGTAAATATATGCAGAAAACAAAACAATTATACCATTCTTTGTTAAAAATGCCGCATGATGCCTGTATGAAAAGTTGTTAACTCCGTAAGCTAATGATGAAAGTCTAAAAAGGAAGGAGATTATCTGATGCGCGATAATGAAAAAAACGATCATGTTCAGGGTGCACCGAATCATGGACAAAGACCGGAGCATGGACATACAGACGATTCATTAGACAGTAAAAGAATGGAAGAATTTTCAGCGGAACTTACTAGCTCCGATTTGCCGGATATCGAAGAGGAAAAAAGCTTTAACCCAGGAACATTATATGGATGGGGAAGTATTATTTTAGCTGTTATTTCTTTTTTTATTTGGCCGATAGTATTAGGAGCGGCCAGTATTGTATTCGGTTTTGTAGCACGAAGCAGAGGAACAAATATCCTTGGCCTCATTGGTATTATAGCAGGGGCTCTTTCCATCATTTCCGCATTTTTTGTTATACCATTTTTCTCCTAGGCTGAATTTCAGCCTTTTTTTATTGACTCAACTTCCCCCTTAAGAATAAGCATATAACCCTTGCTGTTCCAAGATGAACATATCGCTATTATCATGCTTGCTGACCATGATGCACCACGAAAAATTTGTTCTGTCTAATCGACCTTTTATTTGTTGAGCTATTGCAACCGCATCGAATATCCTACTAGCGTTCGCCTTACACTGTACCTTCTATTTTTGCCTACAGTTGTATGAAAAAAACAATCAACCCCTGTTTCGATGGAGGAAGCAAGTAATAAGTATCGGGTCAACACTTTGACATGTTGAACCGTTAAAACGGCAGCTTGTCCTTGAGTGAATTTGTTATGCTTTTAATTTTCAGTTTGAAATTGAGGGAAGTAGTAAATTTCATGGACAAGAATTTCGTTGGAAGAAGTGGTTGGATTTAATGATTCAAAAGTTGTTAGTATGTTTTCAACCGATACGGAAGAAACAGATACTGTTTGAATCTCCTCCGTAATACTGAGTACGGTGTCCCCAGGACGGACTTTGACCGGAACAGCTTCAAAAGATGGCATTTCCGCATGTTCGTCATTGGAAAAAGAGATTGTTTCGTCAGAATGAGATAAGTCTTGAAAAATGCTGGCTGCCACTAATATAATAAAGGTAATTAGGGAAAATCTACGTAAAAATGCCATAAAAATTCTCCTTTAATGAAACTATTTATTTACCTCAAACGTACATATAGATATAAGCAGGTTATGAGAGGGTGTGACGTGTATGGATATTGTTGAATTACAATGGATTGGATTTCTTGCTTTATTTTTTGGAACATTATTTATATTAGGTGAAATATTTGTGAACATGCGTGGCATTTTTGGCGTGTTGGGATTGGGATTTATAACTGTTTATTTTACCGTATATACAGAAACAGATTCTGTCTTACTCATGTTTATTATATACTTCCTGGGAATATTACTGATAATCATTGACGGGAAAGTATTGAACGATGGTACGTTGGCAACGATTGGACTGGTCATTATGATTGTTGCTGTTGCATTGCCGCAGCCGGATTTTGTAAATGGCCTTTATGCAGTAATCAGTATTTTCGTTGGGGCATTTGCCTCCTTGGCATTTTTAAAAGTGTTTAAGCGTAGACAGATGTGGACGAAAATCGCTTTAATGGACCAGCTTACAAATGAGCAGGGTTACAGATCGCTCAGCGAAGAATATGAAGCGTTATTAGGCAAAGAAGGGGTCGCTTTGACAGATTTCAGACCTTCCGGCACGATAGAAGTAGATAAAAAACATTACAGTGCTGTATCTGGCGGGCGCTGGATTAAAAAAGGCACACCGATTAAAGTGGTTGCCGTCGATGGAACGAGTGTCCGGATAGAAGAGCGGCATAAAGGATAATTGAATAGAAAAACATGGATACAGGGTTCATTTGAAATGAACCCTGTATTTATACGTGTGCCAGGCATGTGCACATTCTCTAGGGTTAAAGTCCCGAATCACGAAGGCAGTAGTAGTGGTTAGCTCAAGACAAGGGTGTCTGGGGGTGACCCAGAATCTGAAGGAAGTCGGCGGCAAACCCCCGCCCTTAGGAACACAAACTTCATAGAAGGCTAGATGTACTTGGGTGAGACTGCATAACAAGTCAAAGCCCTTACTGCCAAAGGGTGCATAGAGTAAATGAAGAAGGGATATGGGGAGGAAGAGTGTGTACTTACCCTGGGAGGTCTGATAGAAATGCGGTACACATGCCGTAACTGAACATGCGAATGTTCACTGAACTATCAGAAGTCAGCCGAAGCCGTAGTACCAGATAGTTCTAGAATATCTGGGAAGGGCTGAATCATTTAAGGAGAATTGCCACTTCGCGTACGCAATACTCGAAGAAGCAGAAACATGAAACCTTCCTAATGGAGGAAGCGGTGAATCCCGCGGGGGACATTAGAAGGGCTGAGAGACATTGCCACACAAGAAGAAAGGACAATTCACGCAGGAGTTAGATAACATGTTGGAACAAATTCTAGCACGAGAAAACCTAATGACAGCTCTGCATCGTGTAGAGCGCAATAAAGGAAGTCACGGAGTTGATGGAATGCCCGTACAAAACCTACGAGCGCATATCATGGAACACTGGGCTTCTATTCGGGAGCAACTAGAAACGGGTACCTACTACCCTCAACCAGTTCGCCGTTACGAAATCCATAAAGAAGGCGGCGGTATGAGGAAACTGGGTATTCCCACCGTGTTAGACCGTTTTATCCAACAAGCCATCGCACAAGTGCTCACCACGATATATGACCCGACCTTCTCGGAAAATAGCTATGGCTTCCGCCCAAAGCGTCGAGGTCATGACGCTGTAAGGAAAGCCAGGGCATATATGAAGGACGGATATCGCTGGGTGATTGATATGGATTTAGAGAAATTCTTCGATAAAGTAAACCACGACCGTTTGATGCGGACGCTAAGTCGGAGGGTCAAAGACCCGAAAGTCCTTCAGCTTATCCGCAGATTCCTGCAAGCAGGAATCATGGAAGACGGAGTGGTACATCCGAATACAGAAGGAGCGTCTCAGGGCGGACCGTTAAGTCCGCTTCTCTCAAACATTGTCCTGGATGAACTGGACAAAGAGTTAGAGAAAAGAGGACTCCATTTCGTGCGCTATGCGGATGATTTTCATATTTATGTCCGTTCGAAAAGAGCAGGACACCGAATAATGGAAAGTATCACCAACTTTATAGAGAAGAAGATGAAATTGGAAGTCAATAAAGAGAAAAGTGCGGTAGACCGCCCATGGAAACGTAAATTCCTTGGATTCTCATTCACCTTTCATAAGGAAAATCCCAAGATACGGATTGCGAAAGAAAGTATCAAACGTTTCAAGCGACGAATCCGAGAATTAACGTCTCGAAAGAAATCAATGAATATGGGGGACAGAATAGAGAAACTGAATCAATATCTCGCAGGCTGGCTGGGATACTACCAGTTAGCAGAAACACCTACGATATTCAAGGAACTCGACGGATGGATTCGAAGACGTCTACGAATGATACGTTGGAAAGAGTGGAAGAAAGTGAAAACGAAACACAAGAATCTCGTGAAACAAGGAATCAAGAAAGGAAAAGCGTGGGAATGGGCAAACACAAGAAAGAGCTATTGGCGAACCGCCAATAGCCCTATCTTGCATAGAGCGCTTGGTGACCAATACTGGTCAGAACAAGGTTTGAAGAGTCTAACTAATAGCTATCTAACGAAGCGTTGGACATAAATGAAACCGCCGTATACGGAACCGTACGTATGGTGGTGTGAGAGGTCGGAGGTTAGTCACCTCCTCCTACTCGATTTTCCTTTTGAAAAAGAAATATTTTTCACGAAATAAGCACATACTAAGCCTTCTTTCTGTGCGAACATCCTCAAATATTAAATCTTTGTAAATTTTTCTTCATACATGTTTACTTTATTGCAGGAATCATCAATAATGAATGAGGCGCAAAATTCTACAAAAGATTACACTACAAAAGGTTACATAAGAGGTAGAAGGGATGAAGTTTTCGTGGATATCGATGTTCAACAGTTAATTATTGAATTTCTCGGAGGAATCGGTATATTCCTGATAGGGATTAAATTCATGGGAGACGGTTTGCAGAAATCGGCCGGTGATCGCTTGCGGGATATTTTAGACCGGTTTACAAGCAATCCTTTTTTAGGAGTTCTTGCTGGAATTCTTGTTACGGTGCTAATTCAAAGCAGCTCCGGAACGACAGTGTTAACTGTCGGACTTGTAAATGCCGGTTTTATGACATTAAGACAAGCGATTGGTGTCATTATGGGAGCAAATATCGGAACCACTGTAACGGCTTTTATTATCGGGATAGATATTGGCCAATATTCGTTACTTATATTAGCAATCGGGGCATTTACCATCTTTTTCTTTAAAAAGCAAAAGATTGTCGCCGTTGGACAAGCTCTGTTTGGATTTGGCTCTTTATTCTTTGGACTGGAATTAATGAGCAGTGGCATGACGCCGCTTCGTTCCTTACAAGCATTCCAGGATTTGACGGTTTCTATGAGTGAAACACCGGTTCTTGGTGTTGTCATCGGAACGGTCTTTACCGTAATCGTGCAAAGTTCTACAGCAACAATCGGTATCCTGCAAGGGTTATTTGCGCAGGGAGCTATTGAATTAGACGCAGCTATTCCCGTGTTGTTTGGTGATAATATCGGAACAACGATTACATCTGTTATCGCCAGTATCGGCGTATCTGTAGCTGCCAAACGCGCTGCTTACACACATGTCATCTTTAACTTAATCGGGGCATTTATTTTTATTTTATTACTTCTACCATTCACCAGCTTTATTGGTTATTTACAATCAATCCTAGGTTTGAACGAGGAGATGACCATTGCGTTTGCGCACGGAAGTTATAATATAGCGAATACGATTATTCAATTTCCGTTCATTGGTGCTTTGGCATGGATTGTGACAAAGCTTGTGCCAGGTGATGATGTTATTATCGAATATAAGCCGAAGCATTTGGATTCTATTTTTCTGCAACAGTCTTCTTCGTTGGCACTGGGGCAGGCAAAATTAGAAGTAGTCCGTATGGGAAAATATGCGTATCAGGGGCTGGAAGAAACACATAATTATGTCACCACACAAAATCCGAAAAATTCAGAGCTGGCCATACAAATTGAAGGGGCACTGAACAATCTGGATCGTAAAATCACGGACTATTTAGTGGATATTGCTTCTACAAACCTGACGGAGATTGAAAGTGCAGAGCATACGGCCTTAATGAGCACCATACGTGATATTGAACGGATTGGTGATCATTTTGAGAATGTCTTAGAATTAGTCGATTATAAAATGTCCAATAAAGTATCTTTAACCGATCAAGCAATTGAAGATTTGAATAAAATGTTTGATTTAACGTACATGACTGTAAAACAGGCTGTGGAATCGTTAGAGATGAGTGACAGAGAAGCTGCTTTGGAAGTGATTCAAAAGGAAGACCAAATTGACAAAATGGAACGCAAATTCCGTAAAAGTCATATCATTCGTATGAATGAAGGCATTTGTAATGGAACAGCAGGTATTGTATTCGTTGATATATTAAGTAACTTAGAACGGATCGGGGATCATGCTGTAAACATTGCCCAGAATGTTTTGGGAGAACATTAATACCCTGGGGCTCTGTCTGATTCAAATACACAGACAGAGCCCTTTCTTTTCTTTTTATGGAGGTATATATGGTGGTGCCCGGCTTTTTGTGACGGAGAATCTGGCCTGGAATGAAAATTTGTTATATAAAATGCCGGATGTGAATAAATTTTTAAAAGTTTTTGTTGAAATATGTTACATTACGTGCTATTATAATTCTTGCAGTCAACTTCCGATAAACATTTTTGCAACTCCGCAAAAAAAGTTGTTGACATAACTTGAAGAACATGATAAATTATATTTTGTTGTTATTTAAATTGTATCTTTATTCCACAGTAGCTCAGTGGTAGAGCTATCGGCTGTTAACCGATCGGTCGTAGGTTCGAATCCTACCTGTGGAGCCATGGCGGTGTAGCTCAGCTGGCGAGAGCGTACGGTTCATACCCGTGAGGTCGGGGGTTCGATCCCCTCCGCCGCTACCAAAAATATACATATATGATTTGCTATTCCATGGCGGTCGTGGCGAAGTGGTTAACGCACCGGATTGTGGCTCCGGCATTCGTGGGTTCGATCCCCACCGGTCGCCCCATAAAAATAGTAAAAGGACCCTTAGCTCAGTTGGTCAGAGCTATCGGCTCATAACCGATCGGTCGCAGGTTCGAGTCCTGCAGGGTCCACCATTAGTTTACCTGGAGGTATACCCAAGTCTGGCTGAAGGGGTCGGTCTTGAAAACCGAGAGGCGGGTTAAACCGCGCGGGGGTTCGAATCCCTCTACCTCCTCCATACATATTTACGAAAAGAAAACGTCATAATTGCGGCTTGGTAGCTCAGTCGGTAGAGCAGAGGACTGAAAATCCTTGTGTCGGCGGTTCGATTCCGTCCCGAGCCATCTTAAAACAAGCGTATGCTTGTTTTTTTAGTATGTCTTTTTATCAGAATGTGAAGATATAACGTTATGGACGGTATTTAAGAAAATTAAATGAAACTTCCCGAAGGTTCATTAAGGCAAAAAAGTTGCCTTTAATCAATTAGAAAAAAAGAAGCTTCCTGAATGCCACTTTTATAAGGAAATATCCACGTCTATCAATGCAAAATATTTGCAAGAAATCGCTCCCTTTGATAACGTAATAATTGTAGACTTAAAAACATCATTTATTTAGAGGAGGAGTTACACATGGCAAAATTTGAATTACCAGAACTACCTTATGCATATGATGCATTGGAACCAACTATCGATAAGGAAACAATGAACATTCACCATACGAAGCATCACAACACCTACGTTACAAAATTAAATGATGCACTAGAAGGACATGAAGATCTGCAGAATAAAACAGTGGAAGAGCTAGTAAGAGACTTGAATGAAGTTCCTGAAAGCATCCGCACAGCAGTACGTAATAATGGCGGCGGACATGCTAACCACAGCTTTTTCTGGAAGACACTATCACCTAATGGCGGTGGAGAACCATCCGGTAAATTAGCTGATGAAATTAACAGCAAATTCGGTTCTTTCGATAAATTTAAAGATGAGTTTGCTACAGCTGCAGCAGGACGTTTCGGTTCAGGCTGGGCATGGCTCGTATTAAACAATGGAGAGCTTGAAATTACAAGCACACCAAACCAGGATTCTCCATTAACAGAAGGCAAAACACCATTACTAGGATTAGATGTATGGGAGCATGCATACTATCTTAAATATCAAAATAGACGCCCGGAATATATTTCAGCATTCTGGAATGTAGTAAACTGGGATCAAGTAGCAAACAATTACGACGCTGCTAAATAAGATGTTTTCCAAAAAAGCTTGCAGAAACATGAAGTTATCTGCAAGCTTTTTTGTATAGATACGGTTCCTTCGCTAAAAATAAAAGGAGAAGGAGTCGTTTTTTATGCAATTACATCAGAAATATAGAAGATACCATCGGCAAAAAGATGAATATAGAGATTTATGGATGCTTCTGCTTATCGGAGCTTTGTATGCAGCAGGCATCTTTTTATCCAATACATTTGTTAATGTGTACCTATGGAAGCAATCAGAGGACTTTTTTGTGATTGCGAATTATCACTTGGCAAGTTACGTATTCCAAGCGCTTTCCTTTATTTATGCTGGAAAATTATCTAAAAAAATCGATCGTATGATCATACTGCGGATTGGCATTCTCTTTTTATGCCTCTTTTTCTTATTTGTTCTGTGGATTGGTGAATTGGCAGCATATTATAATTTTATCCTCGGCTGTTTATTGGGAATCGGTTACGGCTTTTTCTGGTTAGCATATTATGTGCTTACTTTTGAAATAACAGAACCGGATACCAGAGATTGGTTCAATGGCATTTCCGGCACCCTTACATCGTTTGCTGGAATGATTGGTCCTTTGCTTGCCGGATGGATGATTTCAAAAATGACGGATGATGTTGGTTATACGGCTATTTTTATCATCTCGCTTAGCTTATTTATTGCCGCTATTATCGCAAGCTTTTTTATTATACGAAAGGGCAGCAGAGGGAGCTTTGCTTTAGCTGCTGTTATTGAGGAAAGAAAGAAAAATAAAAATTGGAAACGTATTTTACATGCTCATTTTTTTCAAGGGCTCCGAGAAGGGATTTATGGATTTTACATTACGATTTGGATATTCCTTGTAACGAACAGTGAGCTGGTTCTAGGGGTTTTTAATTTATTTCTTTCCGGGTTGTCCATTATTTTTTATTTTGTCGCATTAAAATGGATTAAACCGGCATTGCGAAAAAAGGCTATTTTATTTGGCGGTATTCTGTTATTCGCTTCTATATTTATTATTATTTTTGAAATGAGTTTATTCTGGTTAATTGTCTATGCAGTCATTATTGGCCTTGCATTTCCTATTTTGACTGTACCATATCAATCCCTTACCTATGATGTTATCGGCAAAGCACGGATGGTGAGCGAGAGAAGAGTGGAATATATTGTTGTGCGTGAAATTTATTTGAATCTGGGTCGAATCGCTTCGGTTGCAGCGTTTATTTTTGGGATGTTCCTTTTCCCGGACGACATGATAATACCTGCATTACTCATTATATTCGGTGCAGGACATGCCTTTATTTATTTTTGTGTCCGCAATATTTTTATCGGACCGGTAAAAAATCAAAAAATCGCATTAAAAGAAGATTTTACAGACGAAAAAAGTCGTTAATTGTGGTAAAATCAAACAGTGGTCTTCGCTACACTTGAATGATGGTGTTCATCATCATTCAAGTGTTTAAAAAGATGCATATAAATGATTTATTGCTTATACTTTTAGAAGAACCGTATAATGAAATATGATGGTAGTTCAAAATAGATGCGAAGGAGGAGAAAAGTGGTAGATAAGAAAAAAAAGAAAAAACGGGCCCAGCTTCCTGTTCGTATGAATATTCTTTTCTTTGCCATCTTCTTATTATTTTCTGCACTAATACTCCAGTTAGGTGTTGTGCAAATTTTAAACGGGGAAACATACCAGGATGAAATCGAGCGAACGAACTTAGATACGACCAGTGTCCCTGTGCCCAGGGGAAAGATTTATGATACAAATGGGGAACTGATTGTTGATAATGAAGCGATGTATTCCATTACATACACGCCTCCTAAGGGTGTTCAGGCGGATGATCGTCTGGATGTAGCGGAAACGCTGGCACAATACATCGATATGAGCGATGAGCAGTATATTGACCGAATAACAGATAGAGATAAACGGGAGTACTACTTATTACTTCATCAAGAGGAAATAGAAGAGCGATTAGAAGAAGTCGATACAGAAGAGATGGATAATTCAGAGGTGTACACTGCTACACTGGAATTGATTACAGATGATGAGATTGCTGATTTTTCCGATGATGAATTAGAAGTTATTGCTATTAAAAAAGAACTGGATAAAGCATATGCATTAACACCGCAAGTCGTTAAAAATGAAGATGTTTCTGCAGAAGAATATGCGGCTGTAGCAGAAAATCTGGATAAACTGCCTGGGATCAATGCCACAACAGACTGGAATCGGGTTTATCCGAATGGAGATACATTGACAAGTATTTTAGGCAGTATCACCAGCCAGGAGGAAGGAATTCCAGCGGAAGACATGAGCGCTTATCTGACAAAAGGATACAGCAGAAATGACCGTGTCGGCACAAGCGGAATTGAAGAGCAATATGAAGACTTCTTGAGAGGGCGTAAAGAACAGATTCAATATACAACACGCCCCAATGGATCGATTGTCGATTCAGATACGATTGTAGAAGGAGAGCGGGGGAAAGATTTAGTTTTAACAACAGATTTGGGCCTCCAACAGGAAGTTGATGAGATTTTATTAGATGAATTCCAATCTATGAAGGCGAATAGCCCTCATGCGAATCGATTTGCTACAAATGCGTTTGCAGTGGTTATGAACCCGAAAACCGGGGAACTGCTATCAATGTCCGGCGTGAACTATGATAGAGAAGAGGACGAATACAGTGATGCTGCATTTATGGCACTGTCGAGTGCGTTTGAACCTGGTTCCAGTATTAAAGGAGCAACCATTCTGACAGGATATGACTCTGGTGCTATTTCGCCGGGGGATACGTTCTATGACGCTCCGTTACGATTGGCAGGAGGAGGAATAAAAAAATCTACTCATAATATGGGAACGGTGGATGATTTATCAGCCCTGGAAAGATCCTCCAACGTGTACATGTTCTACGTTGCCTTACGTCTGGGCGGCGATTATCGTCACCCGCTACCGGATCATGCCGGCTTAGACATTGATAGGGCTAAAACGATACAGACCTTGCAAAATTATTTCAATCAATTTGGTTTAGGTGCGTCCACTGGTGTTGATTATCCGTATGAAAGCACCGGAGTAAGAGGGGGAGTGCCGGATAACCCTGGTAATATTCTTGACTTTGCGATTGGCCAGTATGATACGTATACAACCTTACAATTGGCACAGTATGTTTCAACGATTGCCAATGATGGGTATCGTGTCCAGCCACATTTCTTAAAAGAAGCACATGATCCGATTGCTTCGTTAGATGAATTGGGGCCGTTGTATTATTCTAAAAATACAAACGTGATGAACCGGATTGAAATGACAAATGATCAAATCAGCCGTGTCCAGGAAGGATTCCGTCGGGTTTATCAGGGTTCACAAGGAACTGCAAGCAGTTACTTTCAAAATAAGTCCTATAATCCAGCTGGTAAAACTGGAACAGCGCAAACAGCCTGGTATGAAAACGGGGAAGAGGTCGAAAAACTCAATAATCTGACACTGGTCGGTTATGCACCATATGATGATCCGGAAGTTGCTTTTGCGGTTGTTGTGCCGTATACAGGAATCAGTGAAGGAAATGGCATCAACTTTAAAGTTGGTGAGCGTATTCTAGATACGTATTTTGACATCAAAGAAGATCATGATGAAGAAGCAGAAGATGGTTCTTCCGAGGACGATTCTTCCGAAGATAGTGAAGAAGAATAACAAAAAACTTCCACCTATTATTTTTAAGGTGGAAGTTTTTTTATGTTTTGTATAAAAAAAGCGCATGTGTTAAAAAGATACTTTCCTGCTATATAAAAATGAGCTGCTCCATTTGGAACAGCTCATTTTTAATCATCGGAATACGTTGTAATCACATCGCCAATTTCACTGAAAGACATATCGCTGTCAATTTCATAAGTTCCTGGTATGACACTACCGCTTAGATCATTATCTTCCAAGTATTCATTAAAATCCCATGCGTCATCAATAATTCCTTCATCTTCTAAAGCATTACTGATGGAGGAAGGCGGTGCGCCGTCTTCAAGTGTGATTTCTGCTTCAATGACATCAGAATCTTCTTCTGAGGATTCGTCATCTTCATTTCCTTCTGAGTTGTTATCGTCATTGTCTTCATTTTCATTGCTATCTTCATCATTACGGTTGCCTTCATTGTCACTATTTTCATCGTTACTATCATCATCTGTGTTTTCACTATCAGCAGAATCATTGTTTGTATCTTGTTCATCACTGGTTTCTTCATCTGCATCAGCCTCTTCAGCATCTTCTTTGTCAACGCTATATGCAATATATTCGTCTTGGGTCAATACAGCATATCCTTGATCTTCCAAAACCGAAATCAACTCTTCCGGTTCCGTATCTTCCAGATTACCAGAAGATGAATTACCAAATAGATAGATAGCGAGAAGTAAGGCACCACTGGTTAGCAAACCGATAGCAAACGCTCTTACATGTTGTTTCATGATAATACTCCTCTAATCATTATTTTTAGGTTGAGACGATGCATCGTCATCAGATATATTTTGAGGTAATAATTCTTCTTCTAAAACAGATACTTTTTTCTTCAGCTGATATGTATCTTGCATTGTTGTAATGGATAATTGTTCAAGCTGGCTTTCCACTTCTTCAAGTCGATCATTAATAAAAAACGATAGAATAAATAGAACAATTCCAATGACAATCACTGCCAAAATGGCATATAACATTTTTAATTCCCTCCCTTTAGATACATCCTCTTTACGTATCATTTATAGTTATACCATAAAATAAAGCGAGTGACTATGCTAAAAGCATGAGAAATCAGGATAGAAAGTTGCTCCAGACTCTATCAGCCAAGTCATAAAATTTTTATCATGTTTTTCAAATAAACATCCTTGATAAATCAAAGAATGTTTGATAATATAATAAAAGTCTGTACAGTTATGTAAAAAGGCAAGTTGAAAAGTTTGGAGGGATAGATATGCGCGTAAATATAACGTTAGCTTGCACGGAAACAGGAGATCGTAACTATATTTCTACAAAAAACAAACGTAATAATCCGGAACGTATTGAGCTTATGAAATACTCACCACGTCTTAAAAAACATACCCTACACCGTGAAACGAAATAAGTGAACTTAAAAAACCCTTATCTGATATTATTGGATAAGGGTTTTTTAGTAAACGAGGTGAAGTGAAGATGTCAGAAAAAAAGAAAATGCGTCATAATATGTTGGAATATTTAAGCAGTTTTTCGGAGCATGAACGGAAAAAGATAGAAGAAAAACTGCGGCAGCGATTATTTTCAAGCTCATTGTTTCAACAAGCAAAAACGATAGGAATCACCATTTCAACCGATACAGAATGGAATACATTTCACATCATTGAAAAAGCTTTGGAAGAAGGTAAAACAATCGCTTCTCCGAAATGCAAAGTAGAAACCAAAGAAATGCAATATTACACATGGAGCAAAGCAGATCAAATACAAAATGGTTATGCAGGAATAAAGGAACCCATTCCAGATAAAACCATACCGATTTCGTTTCAGGATATTGATTTGCTGATTGTTCCCGGAATTATTTTTGACAAAGAAGGATACCGGATTGGTTATGGCGGCGGATATTATGACAGAATGCTGATGGAGTATCAGGGGATAACGATTTCTCTTTGCAGTGAAAAACAAATCGTGGAGAAAATTCCAAGAGAAATACATGATTTGCCTGTAGCACAGATATTCACAGAAGAGCGTGAGTTCCTAACCGGAAAATAGAAGAAATATGCATAAGATCCTTTCCTCTGTTGACAATAAATGATGCAGATGCAAAAAGCTACGATGGATTGTCGAGGGAGGCTAAAGATGATGCGTATGATTTTTATATTTGCTATGATGCTATCCGCAGTTTTGATTTTGCTAAAATGGAGATATAAAATAATCAACAGCATGTTAAATTGGGAAAAAGGAAGAAAATATCTCGTTCCGATGATTGGAAATATCATTTTACGGAAGAAAGAAAAAGAAGCGGTTTAGCCTGCAGTTTCACGTTCTGTCTGTCATTCATTGTTTCCTCTTTGCTCCTTATTCAGTGGGGATGGAACGCCCCCACTGAATAAGGTTTTACTTTATACGAAGTTGAATCCGCTTTTCAACCCATAGTTGCGCCTGATTATTAAAGTTTGGTATGCTTCAAAGAGGGGAGGATGATTTATGGAGATACATTTGCAATACAGGGCGTATCGGCTAGTGAAAAAATTAAAAGAACAAGGGTTTCGGGTTATTACCGCTGACGATCAAACAGATGAAGTTTGGATGCTGCGGAAGACAGACCGGAAATCTGCGATTGTTCGAGTGAAACCGCAGACGTTTGATTGGTCCAATCAATTGCGGCAAGATGCAGAGGCTACCTATCAGCAAATGCAGCGGATAAGGCAAGCCATTGTGAGTCCGAACGCATCCTTTTATTCCATTTACATAGCAGAAGAGCAACCGGTCGATGATTGGGAAGATATCAAACATCCCCGTGGAGAGGGTACAAAGAAAACGCCCAAGATGCACATATATTATTTTGCTGAAGAAAATGAAGCAGAAGAGAGAAATCAGTTAAATCAGGATTTGCATCTTTCTTTGTCTTCAGATAATGAAAGGGAATTATCAGATGCGGTAAAAGAAGCTGCAGCGAATCATATGAAAATCATATTGTTTCAAGAAATTCAGGAAGAACAAAACCAACGAAAGAAAATATTTTCAGTTTCTAAACCGCTGTTTACATATATATTAATTGCTTTCAATGTACTCATTTTTCTTTTTCAAAATACTAGCGGAAATATCGAAAACACACAACATTTAATTGATATGGGTGCAAACTATAATCTTTTTATCCTGGAAGGGGAATGGTGGAGATTTTTCACCTCGATGTTTTTACATCTCGGCTTTTTTCATTTGATTATGAACATGCTTGCTTTATTTTATCTGGGAACAGCAATTGAGAGGATATTTGGCAGAGCCCGGTTTCTGATTATTTATTTTCTTGGCGGTTTACTAGGATCTATTGCAAGTTTTGCTTTTTCTATCAATATATCAGCTGGAGCTTCCGGCGCTATATTTGCTTTATTTGGAGCACTTCTATTATTTGGCCTTATCTATAAGCAAATATTCTTCCAGACAATGGGGATGAATATTATCCTTATTTTGGGGATAAACCTGGTGCTTGGATTCAGTGTTCCGGAAATAGATATGGGGGCACATCTTGGCGGTTTAGCAGGAGGGTTTTTAACGGCTGGTGCAGTTTATGTTCCAGATAAGCGGAACCCAACGAAACAGCTATTTGCATGGACTGGTTTTGTCATTCTCTGTGTTGGATTATTGATTTATGGCTGGTCTTTCAATGCGTCATCCCCGGAGATGAAGTTAATGGAAGCAGAAACTGAATTAGAGGAAGAGAATTTTAGTGAGGTTATTTCCATTACAACGGAAGCCTTAACGGAAACGGATGACGAGACGTTAATTCCGTATTTCCTATTTCACCGTTCTTATGCATATATTCAAGAAATCGAATTCGACAAAGCTGTTGAGGACTTGGAAGACGCGATTCAATATGATGAAAAGGTGCCGGAAATGTATAATAACCTGGCCATTCTGTATGCAGAGCAGGGCGCAAATGAAGCAGAAATCGAAGCCATTATTGATGAAGGGTTAGAACAATTCCCGGATAATGAACAATTAAATGATTTAAAAAATGAAGTACCATCTTATTAAATAGAGAACCAGGCTGGAAAATGAATCAACCAGCCTGGTTTTTTGTCTAAAAAATAATAGGGCGAGGTTTTCCTTTACGAATACGTATTTACATGTATAGTTTTGACCGGACGATATAAACTATCTACATCCTATGATGTTAAGGTGATAAAAATGGCCCATGAGATGAAAAAAGTAGTGCCGGAACTCGAAACCAATGTTTCTTATTTGAAATCCTATTTAGGAGTGGATAAAAGCTTTGACCTTATTTATTTAGATTTGAACTATGCCGGTAAAGATATGGCGATGTTTATGGTTGACGGTTTTGTAAAAGATGATGTAATGACCTTTATTATGCAATCGCTCCAAAGGCTTCAGCCGAATGAGTTAGATACGGATACATTACGAAAGTTGATGAGAAGGGATATTCCCTTTATTGAAGTAGAAGAAATGAAAGAGATGGATAAATTAGTTGATTTCATCCTTTCCGGAGCTACCGTCTTATTTGTAGATGAATTGGATAAGGCAATTATTATTGATGCAAGGGAATATCCGGCACGATCTCCGGAAGAACCCGATTTGGAGAGAGTTGTTAGAGGGCCGCGGGATGGTTTTGTAGAAACCCTTGTATTTAACACAGCTTTAACCAGACGGCGAGTCAGAGACCGGTCACTGAGAATGGAGTTTACCCAGGTAGGAAGACGTTCGAAAACAGATGTCGTGATTAGTTACATAGAGGACATAGCTGACTCGAAGCAGGTAGAAAAATTGAAAAAAATGCTTGATGGGATAGATACAGACGGGCTTCCAATGGCTGAAAAGACGATTGAAGAATTTTTTAGTGACCGTTATTGGAACCCATACCCGGCGGTACGCTATACAGAACGTCCGGATACTGCTGCCTCCCATCTGTTAGAGGGACATATCATCCTTATAATTGACGGAACGCCTAGTGTGATGATTACGCAGACAACGTATTGGCAGCATTTGCAGCATGCAGAAGAATATCGGCAAAAACCGACTGTTGGTGCCTATTTACGGCTGGTGCGATTTCTGGCCATCTTTCTTTCGCTTGTACTTTTGCCGCTTTATTATTTATTCTCCGTTCAGCCAGAGCTGCTTCCGGAAGCATACGCTTTTATAGGTCCGGAAGAATTTGGGGTTATTCCATTACTGGTACAATTTTTAATTGTCGAACTAGGGCTGGATGTTTTAAGAATGGCTTCCATTCATACACCATCTTCACTTGGAACGGCACTCGGTTTAGTAGCTGCCATTATGATTGGTGATGTTTCAGTAGAAGTCGGCTGGTTTTCCAATGAGGTCGTTTTATATATTGCCACTGCAGCGATCGGTTCTTACGCAACACCAAGCTATGAATTAGGAATGGCTAATCGTCTTGTCCGTTTATTTCTACTATTTTCGACAGCCGTATTTGGTATAAGCGGCTATGTAATTGGCGTAACAGTCTGGTTATTGTTTCTGATAAAAATGAAAACATTGGACACTCCTTATTTCTGGCCGTTAGTTCCATTTTCATGGAAGAATATGCGTGATACATTCATTCGTTTTCCATACCCCGAAAGACATATCCGCCCACCAATATTAAGACCGAGAGATCCAGACCGTTAATTTGGTTTGGGTCTTATTCTTATTTCCCATTTGCATGACGTTTTGGTATAATATTTTTGGTGATAGCATGAAAAATATACATGATATACGAAAGTTGCTGATGAAATTCGGCACATTGATTTATACTAAGGATCGTTTAGGCGATTTAGAATTAATGATGATGGAAATAAATGAACTATATGAATGGAAATTAATTAATGGACAACAATTTCAGCAAGCCGTATTGCTTTTAAAAAAAGAAATGAGAGAATACGAGAAAGGAAACGGTGTCAATGAATGAATTATTAGCAGGTGCAGATATTGGTGGAACCACAGTGAAAATTGGCTTTATTACGAAAGATGGAACGATTCAGGATAAATGGGAAATCCCCACTGATTTAACGAATAATGGCGAGAATATCATTTCAGATATTTGGTCCAGCATGGCGTCTAAATTGCAAACACCACCGTTTAACAATGCTTCTATAAAAGGCATTGGTGTCGGAGCACCCGGTTTTGTTGATGCGCATACAGGTGTCATTGCAGAAGCCGTTAACATTGGTTGGAAAGACGTTCGTTTAGCTGAAGAACTTGGAAAGCTTGCAAATGTTCCTGTTTATGTTGAAAATGATGCGAACATTGCAGTTTTAGGAGAAAATTGGGTTGGTGCAGGAAATCAATCCAGAAATTTAATAGCTATTACATTAGGTACAGGTGTTGGCGGCGGAATCATCGCTAATGGTACGATTTTAAACGGCGCCAATGGTATGGCGGGTGAGATTGGTCATATTGAAGTGCTGGAAAACGGTCATTTATGTAATTGTGGTAAAAGGGGCTGTTTAGAAACGATAGCATCGGCGACCGGTATTGTTAGACAAGGAATGGAAAAAGTCCAGGCAAATCCCGATTCGCTCTTAGCGAAAGTATTTCAAGCAGAGGGAAGCATTACCACCCGTCATATTTTTGATTTGGCGAAACAGGGAGATCCCGCTTCTAAGGAAATTATAGACTATACAACAGATGTTTTAGGGAAAGCACTATCGAACATGTCAATGATTATCAATCCTTCCAATATTTTGATAGGCGGCGGCGTATCAAATGCAGGAGATTATTTGATACAAGCTGTAACCCAAGCATTCAGAAAGCACGCTTTACCAAGGATAAGCGAGGTTTGCACCATTAAAGTTTGCCAGCTTGGGAATGACGCGGGTATCATTGGTGGGGCTTATCTAGTGTATGAAAATAATAATTAACTGATTTTCAGACTTGATTTTTTCAGATTATCTACTAAAATAGTAATTTATGAACGGGTAATAAAATAAAATGATTTAATGTGAAACCTTTCTCTTGCCAAATCGTATGAAAAGGATGTAAAATTCTCTAGTTGTAGGTTTACATTAGCTAATAAAATGGGAAGTAATATGTTAAAGAACAAATTCGTATTCCTGTTTTTATCAATTAGGAGAGGATATAAATGAAACAATTAAAAAAGCCAAAGATACCGCTCTATGTGATTGCGGCACTATTACTTGGTCTGAAAACGTATATTGTCTACCGGTTTGTATTTAATATTGAACTTGATAACTCCATGCAGGAATTAATTTTGTTTATTAATCCGTTTGTGTCAGCATTCTTAATTCTGGCATTAGGAGTATGGTTTAAAAAATCTTCCAGACAAATGAAGTACATTCGGTATGCGATGTTGGCAATGTCCTTACTTGTTTGGGCAAATCTGGTATTCTACCGGCAGTTCACAGACTTTATCACCATCCCGCAACTATTTATGGGAAGCAATATGACAGATTTAGGATCCAGTATCTTAACTCTAATTAAACCATGGGATCTGTTCATTTTTGCAGATGTTGCGATCGTCTGGTATTTAAGTAAGAAATTTGAAGGAAACTTATCCGTGCTGTATCCAAGAAGCGGTAAAGTCGGCGTACTGGCATTTTCATTAGTTTTACTTGCAGGTAACTTTTTCCTTGCAGAAATGGAAAGACCACAGCTGTTCACCCGTGGTTTTGACCGCGAATATTTAGTAAAAAATATTGGATTGCTGAACTATCATGTATATGATGTCGTTGTTCATTCTAAAAATGAATCACAACGTGTGTTTGCAGACGGTAATGAAATTCCTGAAATTCAGGATTATATAAAAGAAAATGTGGATCATGAGAGCAGTGAAGAAATGAATGGTATTGCGAAGGATAAAAATATCATTTTCATTAACGCTGAATCCTTGCAGCATTTTGCGATGGACAGTGAAGTGAATGGAGAAGAAGTGACACCATTCCTTAATGATCTGGCGCATGATGAGGATACGTATTACTTTGACAACTTTTATGAACAAACGGGTCAGGGGAATACATCTGATTCCGAATTTTTAGTAGAAAATTCCATGTACCCATTATCTCGCGGTGCAGTATTCTTTACACATGGAGGAAATGAGTATCATTCATTCCCGGAAATGATTAAAGATGAGGGCTATACGTCATCTGTACTGCATGCGAATAATAAAAGTTTCTGGAATCGGGAACAAATGTATAACAGCCTGAATATCGATGAGTTCAAAGGGGAAGAATCTTATGATGTAACTCCGGAAAACTCTGTAGGATGGGGTATGAAGGATAAACCATTCTTTGAACAATCTATTCCGCTTTTAGAAGAGCAAGAAGAACCGTTCTATACAAAAATGATTACACTGACCAACCACTTTCCATTTGAATTGGATGAGGAAGATGCTACTATTGATAAGTTTGATTCCAACTCCAATACGTTAAACAGTTATATTCCAACTGTACGTTACATGGATGAGTCTATTGAAGAATTCTTTGATGAATTGAAAGAATCCGGTCTGTATGAAGACTCTGTCATTGTGATTATGGGTGACCATATTGGAATCAGTGCAAACCACAATAAAGCAATGGCCCAATTCTTGGATAAGGATGAGATTACACCTTATGACCAGGTTCAGTTACAACGTGTCCCATTATTTATTCATATCCCGGGAGACGGTAATGGTAAAGAAATTGATAAAATCAGTGGCCAAATTGATTTGAAACCGACCATGTTGAACATGCTGGGTATTGAATCTGATGATGATATTTACTTCGGAAATGACTTATTCAGTGATGATAGAAAAGATTATATCGCATTACGAAATGGCGATTTTATCACTGATGATTATGTAAGTACTGCTGGTGCTTGTTATGACCGTGAAACAGGAGAGCCAATGGATGATGTCGTCGAGGAAGAGGCTAATTCAGAGGAAGAAGCAAGTGAAGAATCGGAAAACGTACAAAATACTTGTGAATCTGTTCAAGAACAAGTAGATACCGAACTTTCTTATTCTGACTCTCTTATTTACGGAGACTTATTCCGATTTGTTGATTTTGGCGATGAGGAAGAATAAACGTAAACGATGCAGGCGAATATGCCTGCATCGTTTTTTTACGAAGAATAACGAGAAACAGTCGATTTAGTTTCGGCTGTTTTTTCTTTTGTGATACCAAGACTGAATCGAAAAAGGAATAACACCTAACCATTTGTTGCTGTATAACTGGTTAGTCGATTGCTTCTTTTGTTGTTTGCGTTCTTTTTTTTCTTCGGAAGATAAGTTCATGTATTTGATTGTTTCTTCTGTCAAAAATCGAATATAATCATTGCTTTTCATCTTTTATTCAACGCTCCTTTGAAAGAAAGTTGCTCCGTATCTTCTGTATTCGTAATGGCAGGAGTAAATGCTGTTCGAAGTTGTTTTATATATAGTTTAAACCACGGAGAAAAAATATATTCTTTTTTCTAGAAAAAAGAAGGATAATCCGAAAAAACGTCGAACTTATAGATTATGTCAGAAATATTTATTAGAGGAGGTGAGTAAATGAATCACGTCACAAAGTTATCTGACGACCTCTTTCAGGCAGCAGCACAACAGCAAGCATCCGATATCCACTTCTACCCTTATGAGCAGGAAACTGAAATTTACTTTCGTATCCACGGTAAACGTACTTTTATCCGTACTATCCTGACAAAACAATATCAGCTGCTAAGAACATATTTTAAATTCAGTGCCAACATGGATATTGGTGAAAGCAGAAAGCCTCAGGCAGGAATTATGATCTGGCACTTTGGAAAAAAAGATTATGCACTTCGTATTTCTACACTTCCCCATCACCAGCAAGAGACGATTGCTATTCGAATTCTTCCTCAAAATGAGACGTTACCGCTGGATTATTTATTTCTTTTTCCCAATCAAATACAGCAAATGCGAAGATGGATGAACCATGAAGCCGGACTTATCCTGGTAACCGGGGCAACCGGAAGCGGGAAATCATCCACGCTATATTCTCTGTTAGAAATGAAAATGAAGGAAAGACCTTGCCAAATTATCTCCTTAGAAGACCCCATCGAGAGAAAAATAAAACAAATTTTACAAGTACAAATTAATGAGAAAGCGGGTATTTCCTATCAAACGGGTTTAAAAGCAGCTTTACGTCATGATCCGGATATTCTGATGGTTGGAGAAATCAGAGATAAAGAAACCGCTCATTTTGCTGTAGAAGCAGCTTTGACAGGTCATCTTGTGTTGAGTACACTACATGCGAAAAATGCTGTCGGAACGATTTTCCGCTTAAAAGAAATGGGGATTAAGAAAGCGGATCTTCACCAGATTCTTATTGGAGTAGGGGCACTGCGATTAATTCCGATTACCAGAAAGAATAAAAGGCAGCGGAGTGCTATCGGAGAACTAATCGACGGTGTTCCTCTGACAGAAGCGATTGAAGGTACATTGCAAAACTTGCCGGAAAAACAGCAATTTAAAAATTTACAAAGGAAGGCATTTGCTTATGGCTTTAGCGAAACGATTTCTCCGTAATAATCAAAAGATATCAATTGCTGTACAACTGCAATTTTTACATGTTCTGCAGCGTATGCTTGCAAGAGGTCTTACCCTTATCCATTCTTTAGATACCATGAAATACTACGGGGAGTTGGAACACATCTCCAGCCAGATTTTGAGAAGTCTGGAAGCAGGAGAACATTTGGATGAAGCTTTAGATAAAGCAGGTTTTCATCACTCGGTGGTCTCTTATCTTTTTGTTGTACGGGAAAAATCCAATATACACGAACGGATTGAACATTGCTATCAATTATTTCAGCAGCGTGTTCAATATATTCGTAAATTCCAGCAAACGGTCCGTTACCCGCTTATATTATTGCTGATTTTCAGTGTATTGTTGTTTTTTATTTACTCGTATGTCATCCCTTCCTTCCAGCAGCTTTTGTTTGGAGAACTCCCTGTCCTGCTTCAGGTCGTTATTCTTCTTTCCTCATGGTTCGGATATGTTATCCTTGTTCTGCTTTTTTTCTTCACCATAGGTACACTCATTTGGCTTTTTGTGAGAAAAAATATTTCTTTAGAAACGAAAATGAAATGGTATAAAAGAATCCCTCTATACCGTTCTTACCTCAGGAAACAAACATCCTTTCATTTTGCTGCTTTGTACAGTTCTCTTCTACAAACAGGCATGCCCATGAAAGAAATTTTGAATTATATGTCCAAGCAGACAAAGCTTCCAATCATTTCTTATTACGCAAAACAAATGCAATTAGAATATTTTAAAGGGCGGTCAATCCACGGTCTATTAACCACAATGGCATTTTTAGAAAGTCACTTGACAGATATTTTATCTTCTAATATGGATGCGAAAAGCTTAGCAAAAGATTTAGCTATCTTTGCCGATGTTTCTATCGATACGATGTATCAGCGGCTTCAAAAAAGAATTGTCTATATTCAGCCTGTTTTTTTCTCCATCATTGGAGCGTTTATCATATTTATCTATATCAGTTTAATGTCGCCGATGTTTGAATTAATGAATACGTTGTAAAGGAGTTTGTAATATGTTGAAAAATCAGAAGGGTTTCACATTGATAGAGATGCTTATCGTCTTAATGGTCATCTCTGTCATCATGATTTTAATTATACCGAATCTGGGCAAGAAAACAGGGGATGTGCATTCAAAAGGCTGTGAAGCGTTGATTTCTGTCGTCCAAGCACAAACAGATGCTTATCATATTGATACGGGCAATTTACCTTCCAGCATAAACCAGCTCGTAAGCGCGGATTATATTACCGAAGATCAAACAACATGCTCCGATGGTAATAGCCTTTCTATTTCTAACGGTGTGGTAAATGCCTCGAACTGAACAAGGGTTTACGTTAATCGAAACATTATTTGCATTATCCATATTAGCTGTGATGTTGTTACTCGTTCCTAAACTGCAGGTGGAACAAACAGACAAACTGGAGCTTAAGCAATTCCTTGATACGTTAGAAATGGATGTACTCTATTTGCAAAATACAGCGAGCACCCAGGAGATTAATATGCCCTATGTTCTAAAATTCCATCCAGATAACTATCGTATTACGCTTAATCGCTCTACTGTTATAACACGAGAATATCCATCCCAATTCTCTTTGGAGAGTTCTTATCCAAAAGATGTGGCATTTTATGTGCGCGGGATTATAAAAAATCCACAAACCATTTGGGTAAGCTTAGCAGGGGAGCCGTATCAGATTGTATTTCCACTGGGGAAAGGCAGATTTTATGTTGAAAAACGATAAAGGATTTACCTTATTTGAAACCCTGATTGCATCGCTGCTTCTATTTACCATGCTTACCATGCTTTTTCCTCTTCTCTCCCTCCTTGCAAAAGAACAGTATGATTCAGTCGAAAGAGTCCAAATAACAAGTAAACTGCATGATGATTTGCAAGGGGTGTTTATTGGAATAACGTCTTACCCAAGCAACTATACTGTAACTCCTTACCGGACTTCTGCAGAATTTTCTTTCAAACTGGAAGGGGAGTATTTGAAAGGATGTGCAGAATGGACTAATGCCAAACAAAAAACAGAAACAAAATGTCTCTATGCCATATTGGAATAATCAAAAAGGGTTTACTCTCATTTCGATGCTGGTTGCTTTGACGGTTCTGACATTAACGCTGCCTTTTGTGCATTATGCTCTGTCTACACTTTCATTAAAACAAACATATACAGAAGCCTTATCTATGCAACAATTTTTCATCCATTTACACGATGATATCATTGCCTCTACTTCCATCCATGTTGCTGATAACCAATTGCATATCCGGTTTCTTGATCGAAATGATAATACAGAGAAAACAGCAACGTTCAGCCAATATAACCATTCCATACGAAGGCAGGTAAACAGACAAGGACATGAAATATATCTACATGACGTATCTGATGTTGCCTTTGAAGAACAGACAAATGCTATATTCTTAACGATTACCAAAGAGTCAGGTGAAGTATATGAAAAAACAATTTATAACGCTCCATAATCAACAAGGTTTTCTGTTATTGCATGTTGTCTGGGTCATTCTTATCGTTTTTCTGTCCATTCATTTTTTGCTTTCCCAGTATCAGACTGCAAAAGAAATCGTTCATAACCAGTTGGATCATATTGAGATAGAAACACTCTCTCAAATGGCTTATCAGAAGGCGCGTAAAGAACTAAGTGAAGATGACATTTCTCCATCATATCAAACGGATTATGTTTTTCCGCAAGGCGAGGTTTCCATATCATTTCGGGAAGAATTGGGCGAAAAGGTCTATATACTCTTGTTTATTAAACAGAAAGGCAGCGATCATGTTTACCAGTTAAACAAACCATTTTTCTAATATTCATTTTGAGAATCTTTTTCGCAGTGGAGCTGGCTGGGACTGGGACTGCGCTTACTCGTCCCACCGAAGAGCTTTTGCGATTACCAATGTTGTCAGGTTAATGAATTTTATAAAAAATATAGTAGCTACAAGTAGATAGCAATAAAGCTAACTAGCGGAGGAAAAATACGGAGACTCCTGGAGCGACCGAGCATAGGTCGTGATATATAGCGGGTGGGATTCCCGTCGAGAAAGAACTAGCCATTCACTCGTAGCGAGTCTTGGAGGGCTTGTGGTAACACAAGCTTTTAAGCGTAGACAGTGAGGTAATGGGCGGAAAACCAAGAGCGGTTGAAGGGATAGAGCTTCGAAATTCCGTGAAGAGATAGGAAGGTCGATAAGTTCAGGAGCTTAGAAGACAACACTGGTGTTTACGACAAAAGGCAAGAAAACACTAGCTTCCTCGGAGTCGATGACCTTGGCACGTTACACATAGATATATCACGGCAACTCGGGAGAACCTTTACGGTCTTTCCAACAAATTAGCAGGAAGGTAATGGTGAACAAGCGATAATAAAGTGAGGTAGCCAGAAGCCTAAAGGTAGTCGGATGGTGGCATAGTACCAATGAAGTCGGGTAACGCTGATGGAGGAAAGGCCACCACTTATCAATGCCCTTCAAGGGGACACATCAACCACACACGGAGGTGGAGAATGAATGGAAACTGAACTGCGAAGGATAGCAGAATTAGCGAAAGAAAATAAGGATATGGTCTTTACATCTTTAGCACATCTTCTCAATGAAGAAAATCTGAAACAATGCCATAAGGAACTTCCAAATAAAAAGGCTACAGGTATCAATGAGGTAACCAAAGGAGAATATGGAGCCAATTTGGACGATAATATCAAAGACTTAGTATTGCGCATGAAAGGGAAGAAGTATCGACCAGTGCCGGTAAGAAGAACGTATATTGACAAACCCGGTACAAAGAAGAAAAGACCCTTAGGTATCCCGGAACATGAAGATAAAATCGTTCAAAGAGGTATGGCCAAGATATTAAACGCTATTTACGAGAATGACTTTCTCGACAGCTCCTTTGGATTTCGTCCGAAAAGAAACTGTCATGATGCGTTAAAGACGCTAAACGTGTATATTGAAAAGCGATATACCAGTTATGTAGTAGATGTAGACATCAAAGGCTTCTTTGACAATGTAGACCATAAATGGATGATGACCTTTCTGGAGCACCGTATTAATGACCCAAGCTTCCTTCGAATTATTGGTCGCTTTCTAAAAGGCGGCTATATGGAGGAAGGAAAGTATTATCGGACAGAGGGAGGCACTCCGCAAGGTGGCATCATTTCGCCAATTCTTGGGAATATATACCTGCATTACGTTCTTGATTTATGGTTTGAGAAGAAGATACGCAAAGAAAGCAGAGGCCAGTCATACATGGTTCGATATGCGGATGATTTCGTATGTTGCTTTCAACACAAAAGCGATGCAGAAGCCTTTTACCACAAGCTTAGAAAACGGTTAAACAAATTCCGCCTAGAGATGGCGGAAGAGAAGACTACTATTATTCCGTTTGGCCGTTTCGCTGAAGAGGACTGTAAGCGTAAAAAGAAAGGGAAGCCACCTACCTTTGATTTTCTGGGTTTCACGCACTACTGCAGCAGAAGCCGGAACGGAAGGTTCCGAGTGAAGCGTAAAAGCAGCAGCAAGAAAGTGAAAGCAAAACTTAAAAGGCACAAGGAGTGGCTTCAGAAGCATCGAACGATGGATATCCGATTAATTATGGAGCGACTCAATTTAGCGCTCCAAGGCTATTACAACTACTATTGTGTCACGGATAATATATATGAAGTAAGGTACTTTTACGACAAAGTGAAACAACTTTTATTCAAGTGGATGAATCGACGAAGCCAGAAGAAATCATTCAGTTGGGAGAAGTTTCAACGGTTCGTACAAAAGTATCCGCTTGTCCGTCCGGAAATTAGAGTAAATATATATAGCCTGCGAAATCACATTAGCTATATTCTGTGAAGGTTGATAGGAGGAGCCGTGTGCGGTAATACCGCTCGCACGGTTCTGGGAGGAGTAGAGGAATTCAGTCAGAAGTTATAGAACTGAATTCCCGCTTACTCGACTGGGAAAGCGCAAAAGCTCTTCGGTGGGGCGAGTAAGCGCAGTCCCAGTGGGAAGACCCCGCAGAAAAAAGTGATCTTCTTTTTTCGAGGAGGCTGAGCTCAAGCCCACGGAAAGCGCAGTATTTTTCCGTAGCGGTCGGCTTAACCTGACAACATTGCTGCGTTTACTCGTCCCGCCAAAGAGCTTTTGTAAGACGGATAATGAATAAAATGTCATTTTTATCATTGTTTTCAAATAAATAAATATCATTGGGGGGATGATATTTATAAGAACCGTTTACAATCCTTTCTTGCTCGTATATAATAACTATGAGAACGTTACCTATAAAGGAGGGGGAAGACATGGACCGCATGTTTCGTGTTCTTGCCTTTTGGACAGGTATTTTTACAGTAATGTTTTATGTAGGTGACATGCTGAATACTGCACTATTATTCCTGGTTCAAACGGCGTTTTTCCTTACACTGAGTTACTTAAAGCTGTCTGAACGTATGTACATGTACTTATTCGGTGCATATTGTACGGTATTTATTGTGGGATATACCTGGTATTCAGAGTTTATCCTGGTACCTGGATTTGGACATTAAAAAACAGCGGAAAAAAGACCATCTGTATGTCAAACAGGCGGTCTTTTTTCATCGATACAATATTTTTCTTTATGCAGGGAAAAAAGGATTATTTTTCTTTTCATAGTCGATGGTTGTTGCAGGACCATGGCCGGGGAGAACGGTTAAATCTGCCGGCAGATGATAAAGTTTTTCCCTTATGGACTTTTCCAAGATATCTATATCTCCCTCGATTAAGTCTGTTCTGCCAATGCCCTGTTGAAATAATACGTCTCCAGAGACAGCAAAATTATCTTCAGAAAAAACGAAACTGATACTTCCTGGAGAGTGTCCGGGTGTGTGTAACGTTTCTATTGAAAAGCTTCCGATATGCAGCGTTCCTTCTGTCAATTCTGTATCCGCCTCCTGAGCAGCAATCGTCTGTCCTGTCAGTTTAATCGATCCATTTAATGCAGGTTCTCCTAACCAGTTCCATTCGGCTTTATGAAGATAGACTGGTGCATTCGTGAATTCTCGTACACGGTCTAGCCCTCCTATATGATCAAAATGCGCATGTGTCAGCAGGATGGCCTTCACATGTAAATGATTGCTTTTGATAGCTTCGATGATTTTTTCGGGTTCTCCGCCGGGATCAATGACCAAAGCTTCTTTTTCTTCTTTTTTGTAAACGATATAACAATTTGCCTGAACCAGTCCTACTGGCATTGCGATGATTTCCATATTCTTCTCTCCATTCTTTTATAATAACTCGACAAACGCTTGGAAATACTATAAAATATAAATAGTTTAACGATAATTACATAGTATTAAATACTGACATTTTACACAAGATTCTTTACCTTGAAAAGGAGGAGTTTTTCGGATGGGCCATATTGTATTAGGTATTTTATTTTTAGCAGTTGCATTATTAGCGGTTGTATCCATCGTTCGCCAGTTGAAGTATAAAAATATACTGGCGCTATTATTCTCTGGTCTGGCTGCTGTTGTGTTTGGTTTCTTTTCTATTGCAACGATTATTTCAGAAATTGTTGGATAAAAAAACGTGTTTCAGTTAATGAAGAATCCGGATATATTTGAATTCTTTTACCAGAATTCAGATAAGTCCGGATTTTCTTTGTTTCAAGCATAAAAAAGTATAACGTTTTGTAATGTTGTGAGATTAAGCCGACCGCTACGGAAAAACACCAGTCTTTCCGTGGGTCCCTAACTCACTCCTCCAGTTGCCGTTGCGTTAAATAAAAAATTCCTCCATTGATTACTTGAAAAGAAATTGTTGGTTTAAACCGTTTCTCCAAAGCTTCTAATTCTTCCACATATCTTGGATGGTCAGGTTCATCTTCATAAAAATGCTTTAATGTTGCTTTTTCTGTTTCCAATTGCTCTATAGAAGCAGCAGCCCAAGCATTATCCTGGTTTTGAACATGCTGTAATAAAACATTCTGAATACGGAGAAAACCGCTTTTAGGCTGGATCATCGGTGTCAGTGTATAACAATAATCTGAGATGGTTCTATCAAGAGGAATATCCTCCAGAAAATCCATCATGTTTAAGGTCATATGTCCGTGGAGTAACTGCAAGCCAATAGAAAATATTTCGTCTTTATGTTGTGCGCCACGGTAACTGATTTTTATATTTGCAACAAGCCAAGGATACAAGGGTGTATTGTCTGAAGTGCGAACTTGTTCAAACAACCTTGTATAGCGTTCTTTTTCCGTCAGTTTATTCATAATTTGATGAAGTCTCGGACTGCCAAAATGAATCCATTCTCCGGGTTCATTTGTTTTTTCTTTGTCTGTAATCAATCGAAGTGCTTGAGGTTCTCCTTCCCGTCCTATTTTTTTGATGTAATGCCAATAGAAGGGGCGATTCATTAATTCCTTATCCATTTTCTCAGTCAGCTGAATATGGATTTGCCCTTCATCTTTAGAAAGAATGGTACAATGTTTTGTTTCAAAGTAGTCGGTAAGAAATGCTGATAAATCAATTTGCTGTTCCATCTCTATACTGCTCCTCATTTTGTATTTCCGTATTTGCCTGTTCCATCACAGATGCCAGATTGTCGAGTTTAATCCGGACTTCTCCCGCTGAAGTGGATTCCTGATAAATCGATTCGATTTCTTTTTCCATGCTGTCCACTTTTAACTCTGCTAAAATAGCGTCTAAGTTACCAATCACATTTTCAAACAGATTTATTTTTTCATAAAGCATGGATAACACATGCTCCTCAATCGTCTGTTTCGTGACAATATTATAGATGTGCACATCTGATTCCTGACCATAACGATGAATACGGCCGATTCGCTGTTCCAAACGCATTGGATTCCAAGGTAAATCATAATTAATCAGGTGATGGCAAAATTGCAGGTTAATTCCTTCCCCGCCAGCTTCTGTAGCAATCAGTACCTGCGCATGATTTTTAAATAATTGTTTCATCCAATCTTTTTTACCCCTTTTAAATCCGCCGCGAAAAGGCACGGAGGAGATCCCATGCTGCTGCAGGTACCATTGCAAATAATACTGGGTGGCACGATATTCCGTAAAAACAATCACTTTTTCTCCATCCAGGGATTTAATCAGATTGGTTAACGCCTCCGCTTTTGGATGATGCTCCAACTGTTCAATATTTCCGATGGCTTCTTGTATAGCTGTATGATTTTCATGATCGCCTAATTTTATCAGTGACGTAAAACAGGCTTCTCTGGAAGAGCAGAATTCACGTAAATAAGTGATTTTAGCAAATGATGCCATTCCAAAAGACAACTCCATTAATTGCTGGTAAACCTTCTGGTAACTGTCAGGCAGCGATGTCCAGATCGTCTCGATGTTTCTTTTGGAATGGTTTAAAGTTGTATCTTTTCTTGTGTTACGAACCATCACTTGCTGAACAAGTTTCTTCAGATAAGGATCCCGCTCCATTTTTTGGCGATCCTTTCCGTATTTCTCTGTGAAACTTTTATAATTACCTAAATGTCCAGGTTTTAAAAGGCTGACCAGATTAAATAATTCTAACAGCTTATTCTGGACAGGCGTAGCTGTTAATAAAAGACAATACTTTTTCTTTAATTCCTGTACAAATTGGTAGTTTTTTGTCTGCTCATTTTTTAATTTATGTGCTTCATCCACCAGAATAAAATCATAATCTAACTCTAAGATCGCCTCCCGATGCGGAGAACGTTTGGCTGAATCAATAGAAGATATAATAATGGCATTATCTTCCCAGCTGTAATTTTTTCGATAAGCAATAGCAGGGATTAAAAATTTCTCATTTAATTCTTTTTCCCATTGATTAACGAGAGAAGCAGGAACAAGTATGAGTGCTTTCTTCACCAGTCCTCTTACCATATATTCTTTTAAAACCAGGCCTGCTTCAATTGTCTTTCCAAGCCCTACTTCATCCGCTAAAATGGCACGTCCATGCATCGTTTCAATTGCTTGTTCCGCAGCTTGTAATTGGTGGTCTAAAATATCCAAATGAGGCAGGTATTCCAATGCTTGCAATCCTCTGAAAGAGGGCCGTTTGGTTACATTTGCCGCCTGGTATGCCATACGAAAAAGCTCCCAATTTGTTAAGTCATTTTCATCACGAAAAGCTGATTCTAAATCATTTATAAATTGATTATCTTGTTGAACTTGAATAGAATCCATATATTTGATTCACATCCTTGCAGTTTAAATATGGTTTTCGATTACTTTTTTGAAGAGATATGATATACTTTTGTCAAATAGATTTTCCTGCTAACATATATATAGAATGACAGGTTATACATCCTTTAGTATAACCAACATGCATATATTCAATCAGCGGATGAATACAAGGGGAGAGCTTACAGTCTATGTAACGCCGAAGGAGCAAGTTAAGAGCGAATCTCTCAGGCAAAAAGACTCTTGTAGGACGCTACTCTGGAGAGCGTTTATAAGTTTGTAACACTTATGAACCACCCACGAAGCAAGTATCCCTGTCTACGGGCTGTAACATACCCTGCGATTTGGCGGATACGCAACTTTCTGGTTTGCGGACAGAGACTTCTTTGAGGAGGAGTCTCTATTTTTGTGCGAAAAATCAATGACTTTGTTTTACCAGCAGATTTTAATCAACTTTAAAAAGGAGAGAATCCGATGGGGGTATTAAAACGTACGCCAATTTTTCCAGCTTATGAAAGGGTTGCCAAGACCATTGATTTCGGCGGATGGGATTTACCGGTTCAGTTTTCAAGTATTAAAGAGGAGCATGAAGCCGTTCGGACAAAAGCCGGGTTGTTTGATGTGTCGCATATGGGGGAGATTTTGGTAAGTGGACCAGGAAGCGGGCATTTTCTACAGACAGTATGCACAAATGATATTACCAAGCTTGTACCAAATAAGGCACAGTATACGATGATGTGCTATGAAAATGGCGGGACAGTCGATGATTTCATTGTCTATATGCTTGCGGAAAATGAATACTTGCTTGTTGTTAATGCAGCGAATACAGAAAAAGACTTTGCGTGGCTGCAGGAGAAAAATAAGTTTACTGCAAATGTCGTCATAGAAAATATTTCGGAAAATTTAGCACAATTAGCGTTGCAAGGACCAAAAGCGGAGCAGATTTTACAAAAAGTTGTAAAGGAACCACTTGATGATATCTCTTTCTTCCGTTTTAAAAAGGATGTGGTGGTGGAAGGGATAGATGGGAAAGCCTTCATTTCCAGAACAGGCTATACAGGGGAAGATGGTTTTGAAATTTATCTGGATTCAGAAAATGGCGAACGTTTATGGAATCTTTTATTAGAAACAGGAAAAGAGGAAGGAATACAGCCTGTCGGCTTAGGAGCAAGAGATACACTCCGGTTTGAAGCAGGGCTTGCTTTGTATGGGCAAGAGCTCTCACCTGATATTTCGCCATTGGAAGCTGGTTTAGGTTTTGCTGTAAAGCTGAATAAGGGTACCGATTTTATTGGGAAAGAAGCACTTGAACAACAAGCAAATCATGGGGCAGCGAGGCAGCTTGTTGGCATCGAGATGATAGATAAAGGCATTCCGAGACATGGTTATGCTGTGTATCAGGATGATAAAGAAATTGGATTTGTTACTTCCGGCACACAATCACCGACTCAACACAAAAATATTGGATTCGTGCTGGTTCAATCTGCATTCACAGAGATTGGAACAGAGATGGAAATTCAGGTCCGTAAACGCCGCTTAAGAGCAAAAGTAGTCAAGACACCATTCTATCAGCGTAACAAATAAGGGGGAGAAAAGATGGAGTTTCGTTATTTGCCGATGACAAGGGAAGATAAACAAGACATGTTGGACGTCATAGGAATAAAGGATACAGAGGCGTTATTTGCTGACATTCCGACCAGTGTCCGTTTGCAGAAAGAATTAGACTTAAAAGCACCAGTGAATGAATACGCGTTGACCAAGGAGTTAACAGCTTTAGCAAACAAAAATACGTCAACCAAAGATACCGTATCTTTTCTTGGAGCGGGTGTGTATGACCATTACATCCCTTCTATTGTTGACCATGTCATTTCGAAATCAGAGTTCTATACGGCTTATACACCTTATCAGCCGGAAATTTCGCAGGGAGAGTTACAGGCTATCTTTGAATTTCAGACCATGATTTCTGAACTGACGGCTCTGCCAATCGCCAACTCCTCCATGTATGACGGGGGGACGGCTTTAGCAGAAGCGGTTAATTTAAGTGCAGCCCAGACGAAACGAAAGAAAGTACTGGTGTCAGAAGCTGTCCATCCGGAATACCAGCAAGTCATTCATACGTATGCGAAAGGACAGGAAGTTGACATTATCCCGATCTCATTAAAGAATGGAAAAACAGATCTTACCCATCTTGAAAAGCTGTTAGATGAGGAAATAGCTGGTGTTGTGGTTCAATATCCAAACTTTTTAGGTCAGATTGAGCCAATGGAATCGATTCAGCAGTTATTAGAAAATCAGGAGAAAACGATGCTGATTGTATCCAGCAACCCGCTTGCACTCGGCTACTTGACTCCGCCGGGAGAATTTGGTGCAGACATTGTAACCGGTGACACACAAGTGTTTGGCATTCCCGCTCAATTTGGCGGACCGCATTGTGGATATTTCGCAACCAGTAAAAAATTAATGCGCAAAGTTCCGGGACGTCTGGTTGGTCAAACAAAAGATGAAAATGGCGCAAGAGGTTATGTGTTGACTTTGCAAGCAAGAGAACAGCATATTCGTCGTGATAAAGCAACGTCAAATATTTGTTCCAATCAGGCATTAAATGCGTTAGCCAGCTCCGTTGCGATGAGTTCAATCGGGAAGCATGGGATACGAAAAATGTCTGAAATGAACATGCAGAAAGCACGTTATGCGAAAAAGAAATTAAAAGAGAAGGGTATTGCTATTGTGTATGAAGGTTCTTTCTTTAATGAATTTGTCATCCAGCTGGATCAAGATATTGCAAAAGTAAATACTGCTTTGCTTGAAAAAGGAATCCTTGGCGGTTTTGATTTAGGAAAGGTTGATCCTTCCTATCAAGGTCAAATGCTTGTAGCTGTGACAGAGATTCGTACCAAACAAGAAATCGATCAACTTGCTGAAGAATTGGGGGATATATATGCCTGATAACCATTTTCCATTATTATTTGAGCGCAGTAAAGAGGGAAGAACGAGCTACAGCTTACCGGAATTAGAAATAGAAGCCTTTGATCTACAAGAAGAATTAGAGGATAGTTATATTCGTAAGGAAGCACCAAAGCTTCCGGAAGTAAGTGAATTGGATATTATTCGTCACTATACGGGGCTTGCATCCCGCAATTATGGCGTGGATTCGGGATTTTACCCGCTTGGTTCCTGTACGATGAAGTATAATCCGAAAATCAATGAAGACATTGCGCGTCTGGAAGGGTTCAGCCATATTCATCCCTACCAGGATCCCAATACTGTACAGGGCGCTTTGCAAATGCTCTATGATCTGCAGGAGTCGCTAAAAGAAATTACAGGCATGCATGAGGTTTCTTTACAATCATCAGCGGGTGCGCAGGGAGAATGGACTGCATTAATGATGATTCGTGCCTTTCACGAAGCAAATGGGGATAATCATCGTACGAAAGTCATTGTACCGGATTCTGCGCATGGAACCAATCCGGCATCGGCAGCAGTAGCCGGATTTGAAGCAGTGACTGTAAAATCGAATAAAGAAGGGCTTGTCGATCTGGATGATTTACGGCGTGTTACTGGAGATGATACTGCCGCATTAATGCTTACCAACCCGAATACCTTAGGGTTATTTGAAAAAGATATTTTAGAAATGGCCGAAATTATTCATGGAGCCGGAGGGAAGCTTTATTATGATGGTGCCAATTTAAATGCCATAATGGGCTATGTAAGACCCGGAGATATGGGATTTGATGCGGTGCATTTAAATCTTCATAAAACATTCACAGGTCCACATGGCGGCGGAGGCCCGGGCTCAGGTCCAGTCGGAGTAAGTGAAGAATTGGCCGTTTATTTACCAAAGCCGTTGATTATAAAAGAAAATGATACGTTTTCCTTTGACGATGACAGGCCGCAATCGATCGGCCGGATAAAACCATTCTACGGTAATTTTGGTATTAACTTACGTGCGTATACGTATATTCGGACAATGGGGGCAGAAGGATTGAAAAAGGTTAGTGAATATGCTGTGCTCAACGCGAACTATATGATGCGCAAATTGGAAAAAGCATTTCAGCTGCCTTATCCGCAACATTGTAAGCATGAATTTGTGCTATCAGGGAGTATTCAGAAAAAATTGGGTGTTCGGACACTAGATATGGCAAAAAGACTATTGGATTTTGATATTCATCCGCCAACCATTTATTTTCCGTTGAATGTGGAAGAGGGGATGATGATTGAGCCTACAGAAACAGAGTCCAAAGAAACGCTTGATTCCTTTATTGACAGCATGACCCATATCGCAAAAGAAGTAGAAGAAGAGCCGGAAATCGTCCAAGAGGCGCCGCATCATACGATTGTAAAGCGGATGGACGAAGCAACAGCAGCACGTAAACCCGTTCTTCGGTATGAAGAAGCATCTTATAACAAATGAATCCATAATAAAAGCTGACTCAGATAATATCTCTGAATCAGCTTTTTTATTTGAAAGCATCTCGTGGCGCAATCATTTATTTTTTTGTTTTAATTTTTCCGGTCCACTTTTTAAATCCGCCTTTAAGCTGATAAATGTCACTATATCCTTTTTTATGCAATAGCTGGGCAGCTCTGGCAGAACGGCTGCTGTTTTGGCAATACAGGTATATAGGCTTGTCCTTCCGCATTTCAACAAGTCTTTGTTTCATTTGCGTAACCGGTATATTGCGTGCTCCCAGAATATGGCCTTTATCAAATTCCTGGGGCTCGCGAACATCAATTAACTGTGCTTTACGGTAACCTTCTATAAATTGGTCTTCTGTCAGTACATGTAAATAAGTGCGTTGTCTATAGAAGCGAAAAATAGTAATCGCAAGTAAAACAACTAGAGCAATGAGTAAAATCGTCATTTTATTTCCCCCGTCTATCTTTATATTCTACACCTTTATTATATGGGTAGTGATTTTATTTTTCAAAGTTTTTATTTGGCAAGCGGATAGTTATCATAAAAAAACAATCAAAGCGATGTTTCTTTGCTGTTTTTAAGGGAATTAAAAAGGTAACAGCTTTTAAAAAAACACTTGCTTTTCTGATAATTAACTAGATATTGTGTCAGAATAATGAAATGAGCACTATATATTGTTTTGTGATAAAGAGATATGATAAACTGATAAGTAATCAACCGTAAGACGAGGAGCGATAACATTGACAACCCATTTAGAATCATTAAGACAGGTTCATATTGATGCGCTTAATGAGGATATAAAAAAATTCGAAGCTGTCCATCCAATTACAGAAGAAATGCATATCACGCATCAAGGTGTGTCCCGATTAGTTATGCTGGATCGGTATGCATTTAAAGATACAGAGAAAAAAACATTAAAAAAAGGTGATTTTGTCGTTCTGACTGTCAAAGCAGATCCGAAATTTCCAGCACGCGGTCTAGGTTTTATTATAGATATAAATTGGGAAGATAACAAGGCTGAAGTAGCTGTTGAATCGGGTTATGTAGGAGTCTTAGATAAAGAAGAAGAAAGAGAGAAGGGAATAATTACGCGCTCTCTTGATGTGATTGAAAAGCCTCTGGAAATTTATTATGAACAAATTGCCAAAAGAAATGCGACAGGGCTTTCCGAAGTAGAGGAAACAGAAGAAAGAAAAGCCAGATCATTTGATGCGTTCTATAATCAATTGGCATCGATGAACTTTATTCCGGCAGGGCGTGTACTTTATGGAGCAGGTGCTGAAACAGATGTAACATATTTTAATTGTTATGTGATGCCGCTTGTAAAAGATTCCCGCGAAGGAATATCGGATCATCGCAAACAAGTTATGGAAATTATGTCACGAGGCGGCGGAGTAGGTACAAACGGTTCTACCTTGAGACCGCGTAATACCTTAGCCAGAGGAGTTAACGGGAAATCTTCCGGCAGTGTTTCCTGGCTGGATGATATTGCTAAACTGACAAATCTGGTTGAACAGGGCGGTTCCAGACGCGGTGCGCAAATGATTATGCTCGTTGATTCGCACCCGGATATAGTTGAATTTATCATTTCTAAAATGCAAAATCCGCGGATTTTGCGCTATTTAATCGAAAATACAGAAGACGAACAAATAAAACAGCTGGCAAATGAAAAGCTAAAATTTACTCCGCTGACAGAGACGGAATTTGATTTATATCAGGGAATTGTCAATTATAAAGCAATACCTGGTCAAGGCGGATTTACAGATGCTGCCATGAAACAGGCGACGGATAAACTGCGTGATGGAGGAACTTATTCCGTTCATAATCCGGAATTTCTAGCAGGCGCTAATATCTCCGTTTGTATTACAAAAGAATTTATGGAAGCAGTGGAAACAGACGATTATTATGAACTGCGCTTTCCAGATGTGGAAAATTATACAGCAGAAGAAATGAAAGCTTATAATGAACAGTGGCATGAAGTAGGGGATGTCCGTAAGTGGGAAGAAATGGGCTATGGCGTTCGTGTATACAGGAAAGTAAAAGCGAAAGAGTTGTGGAACTTAATCAATATTTGCGCAACGTATTCTGCAGAACCAGGCATTTTCTTTATTGATAATGCGAATGATATGACCAATGCAAAAGCGTATGGTCAGCAGGTTGTTGCAACAAATCCTTGCGGAGAACAACCGCTTGCACCATTTTCTGTTTGTAATTTAGCTGCTGTTAACCTTGCTGAAATGGCAGATAAAAAAACCAAATCGGTAAATGTAGAAAAATTAAAAGATACGGTAGAGACTGGTGTACGGATGCAAGATAATGTGATCGATGCAACCCCGTATTTCTTAGCTGAAAATAGAAAGCAGGCTTTAGGCGAAAGACGTGTCGGTTTAGGTGTGATGGGACTGCATGATTTATTAATTTATTGCGATACAGCTTACGGCTCAGAAGCAGGGAATAAGCTTGTGGATCAAGTATTTGAAATCATTGCAACAACAGCCTATCGCACATCTATTGAGTTAGCGAAAGAAAAAGGAAGTTTCCCGTTTTTAGTTGGTGAAACAGAAGAAGAAACAAAAACGTTACGTGAACGTTTCATACAAACAGGTTATATGCAAAAAATGCCGGCTGATATCCAGGAAGGCGTGTTGGAATACGGCATTCGCAACTCGCACTTGCTTACTGTTGCTCCAACCGGAAGTACAGGTACGATGGTTGGTGTAAGTACAGGCCTTGAACCGTACTTCTCGTTCTCTTATTACAGAAGCGGACGATTGGGCAAATTTATTGAAGTAAAAGCAGATATTGTTGAGGAATATTTCAATGAGCACCCAGAAGCAGTAGGTAAAGATTTACCGGATTGGTTTGTGACTGCAATGGATCTGAGCCCTGAAGCACATGCTGATACACAATGTGTCATTCAGCGCTGGGTTGACAGTTCCATTTCGAAAACAGTAAATGCGCCAAAGGGATATACGGTCGATCAAGTAGAAAGCGTATATCGCCGTCTCTATAATGGCGGTGCAAAAGGCGGTACTGTTTATGTGGATGGAAGCAGAGATTCCCAAGTCCTGACCTTAAAAGCAGAAGACAATCAAACTGGGGAGCAGACAGAATTATTCCCGGAAGAGAAAGAAGATAAAAAGGTTGTGCTTATGGATACGATTCAGGAATTAGATAAAACGAATGTAACGATTGGTTCCGAGGTAGGAGATACGTGTCCGGTCTGCCGAGAAGGAAGCGTGGAAGATATCGGCGGTTGCAATACGTGCACTAGCTGTGGGGCACAATTAAAATGTGGATTGTAAAATAACAAAAATAAAACAACGGAGAAAAATGCAAAATCTATATTATACGACAGCCTGATACCGTTATTGCACGGTGTCAGGCTGCTTTCTTTCTGGCAATATTCCATCGGCCTCACTTGATATACTACCCCGGATTTAAAAGCCGTCTTCCGAATGTATATCAAGTGAGGCCATTTTTGGGCTTATTCAATGAAAGGGTCATTACGATACCAAAAATAATCACTTGAGTTTTATAGAAAAATACGCTATGATTAGGGTAGAAAAAAAGTTTCCTTTGATAAAAAAAATTAACGTACTTATTGAAGGAGTGGTTACGCTCTCTTGTGGCAACCATAGAAAGGAGCTTTTTATGCCAACACCTAGCATGGAAGATTATATTGAAATTATTTATAATTTAATTGAAGCAAAAGGATATGCCAGAGTTTCCTCCATCGCAGAGGCGTTAGAAGTGCATCCTTCTTCCGTCACAAAGATGGTGCAGAAATTGGACAAGGATAATTATTTAGACTACGAAAAATACCGTGGATTTGTATTGACGTCTAAAGGCAAAAAAATCGGAGAGCGGCTCGTTTTCAGACACGAACTGCTGGAAGATTTTCTGGGATTAATCGGCGTCGATGAAGAACATATATATGATGATGTAGAAGGAATTGAGCATCATCTCAGCTGGAATTCGATTGACAGGATTGCAGATGTTGTTGCCTATTTTAAAGAAGATGAGCAGCGGAGAAATGATTTACAAAAAACAAGTGAAGCAAATAAAGCCTAACCAGTTGTTCGAGGAATGACTGGTTTTTCTATTTGGTATACGAATGATGGCACTTGTTACAGCGGCATACACTATTGGTATTTGCATCTCCCCTTTGAATATTCGCACGTTCCATCCCTTGGCTTTTGGAATCATAAACCGGGAAGCATAATAAACAAGCCAATAAGCGTATAAATCAATAAGCACCTATACAGGATGGAGCGATGTCATGAAAATTGATGCTGTATTCTCAGGCGGGGGAGTGAAAGGATTTGCTTATGTCGGCGTATTGGAGTCTTGGCAGGAGAAAAATCTGCAAGTAGAGCGTGCTGCAGGTACTTCCGCAGGAGCGATTATAGCAGGGCTTTTAGCTGCGGGTTATCATTATAAAGATATTAAACAAATGATGAAAACACTGGATGTTGAGAAATTAGCTGATCCTCCTCTATTATCAAAGGTATTGCCGGTAACAAAATGGTTATTTCTCTACTTTCAATTAGGCTTATACAAAGGGGTGCAACTGGAGGAGTGGCTTCGAGATGTTCTGGCCCGACAAGGGGTCTATCAATTTGGTGATTTGAAATCTGGTGCATTGAAAGTGGTGGTCAGTGATTTATCACTTGGTAAATTAGTTGTGATTCCAGATGATTTAGAACGTGTTTATGGATTACATCCGGATACGTTTTCTGTAGCTGCGGCTATTCGTATGAGTGCCGGTTTTCCATATTTTTTTATGCCGAAAAGGATACAAGGCAGGAAAAAAGAAAAAAGCGTGATGGTGGATGGCGGTTTATTGAGTAATTTTCCGTTATGGGTTTTTACCGAGGATACAAAAAAGCAGCCCCGTCCCATTATCGGCGTGAAGTTAACAGACCCTTCTGCCTCGTTGGAACCCCGTAAAATTCAAAATGCTCTCCAAATGTTCCCGGCTCTTTTTGCGACAATGAAGCAGGCGCATGACAATCGATATATATCAAAACAGCAAGCGGATCATATTATCTTTGTATCTGCTCCGGAACAAAATTCCATGAATTTTAATATAACCGAGGAAAATAGGGAAAAGCTGCGGATAATAGGGAAAGAATCGAGTGAGAAATTCTTGCGTACATGGAGCGGGTAGAGGTTATTTTCACAAGTTGATAAAACGCCATACTTTCGTACGAGGAAGCACATTTAATTGTTGATGTACAATATGGATTAGGATAAAAAAATAAACAAAGCAAAAAGGAGCTTAACATTAAGCTCCTGTAACGCCATCTTCTATCCATTTTTAAGAAGAAACACGATTCTTCTTCTTCGCTTTATTACCTTCGATGACACGTAAATGACTTGCTTTTTTAGGATTTCTTTTCTTTTGATTTGCTTTCTGATAGCCGGACCCAGTTGATTTGACAGTCTGTTGATGACCATACTTGGATTTAGATTGTTTCACTGCTTGCTTATATTTTTTCATATTATCCCGCTGTCTTCCGGAAGGCTGCCGCCTGCGTATGAGAAAGAAATAAACCAATCCAAAGATAGCTGCCCCTATTCCGATAGAAATCAATAGTCTTGATAGAAATGCGGCTGTATTTCCAAATAGTTGGGATACCAAACCGAAAGCCGCAAAAGCGATAATGACATAAACGAAAATAGATACTGCTTTATTTCTCAATTGAAATCCTCCTTCCTCACGCATGATTTATGCTTATATTTTATCACATCGTGCTTGCACAGTCCTGTCAAGGAACTTCATTTCCTTGCGCTGATGTGCCGTGTACTGAAATACTGAAATGATCCATCCTGCTGCAAAACATTTGAGCAGGTGAAGAAGTTGTTACTTACTGTGAAAGTTTCCTTCTCTATTACTTATTTATTCCCTCTTTTATAAAAAATATTCCCATAGTAAGGCAGAAATATGATTTTATCACAGTGTTATTAGCAAAAGAAGACTCGCTTGCAAGATTAAAGGAAACACTAAATTTCAAAGTGGAAGTTTTACAGCCAGCAATACGCCGATTTGTTCAGGGCAATCGGATGTATGGCACAAAGGTGTTGCGATAATATGGATGAGCATCGTAACACCTAAGAATATCATATATGTAGTCTTTGTTTCTTAGGTAATAAGATTCCTTGTTGAATAAAATTTCACTTTGTCATACCAGATTCCATATTTGGTCATACTAAAGAGTGGAGGTGGTTGACAGTGAGACGTATGTCAAAGAAACAACAAATAAACGATAATGAAGAATCTGTGTTAGTAAAAGCAATGTATACGGGATTTATAGGAGGAGTGACATTCAGCTTGCTTGCAAGTGCGATGTATTATTTTAATTTTTTGGAGGTGCAGCCAAAAAATTACCTGTTAACTTCCTGGGTATCTGACGCGTGGACGGATACATGGTTAGGTATTTTTTTTACAACGGTTTTGGCAGGTGTCGTTTCTTTACTGATTGCATTTCTCTATTATTTAGTTTTTAGAAAGATCAAGCATATGTGGGCAGGGATATTATATGGTCTTATTTTATGGGCTCTGTTGTTTCTTTTATTCCGCCCTATATTCCATGATGTTATTACAATCTCGGAATGGTCCATGAATACATGGGTGACAACGATATGTTTATTTATTTTATACGGTACATTTGTTGGCTATTCCATATCCTATGACTATATGGACGCCCAGAAAACGGAAGAGGTTATAAAAAATAGTTAGCGTTCTCCCGGGATTATTCAAATGGAACTATATATGATAAAATGACATATGAAACTTGAGATTTTGGAGAGGATGAAGCGTTTTGACGAAAATGGACCGTTTACGTGAAAAGTTAGAAGAAAACAAAGTGGATGCGATATTGATTGATAGTCCCTATAACAGACGCTATATTACGAATTTTACTGGTACGTCCGGAGCGGCATTAATTACTGCAGACAAAGCTTTATTTATTACAGATTTCCGTTACACAGAACAAGCAGCTGAACAAGCTGACAACTTTGAAATCATAGAACATAAACAAGGATTGGTCCAGGAAATTGCGAACCAACTCGACAAACTGGGCTTGAAAAGACTGGCTTTTGAGAAAGATTATACAACGTATAGTCAATTCGAGTCGTATCAGCGCCAATTTTCCCAAGAACTGATTCCTGTACAAGGAATCCTGGAAACATTACGTATGATTAAAACACCGGATGAATTGAGAATGATGAAACAAGCTGCAAAAATCGCTGATGATGCTTTTACGCATATTCAATCTTTTATCGAACCCGGCGTACCGGAAATCGATATTTCCAATGAATTAGAATTTTTTATGCGCAGACAGGGAGCGACCTCCTCAAGTTTTGACACCATTGTAGCTTCAGGTTACCGGTCTGCATTGCCGCATGGCGTTGCATCTACGAAAAAGATTCAGGAAGGCGAACTGGTGACAATGGATTACGGTGCATTATATGAAGGGTATTGTTCCGATATCACAAGAACGCTGGCTGTTGGAGAAATTTCTGTAGAATTACATGAAATTTATGATATAGTATTAGAGGCGAACCTTCGAGGTGTACAAGGCACGAAAGCCGGAATGACAGGCAAAGAGGCAGATGCTTTAACCAGGGATTATATTACTGAAAAAGGGTTTGGGGAACGTTTTGGCCATTCCACAGGCCATGCTGTAGGTATGGAAGTACATGAAGGTCCCGGATTATCTCCTCGATCAGATGCGGTGTTAGAACCAGGTATGGTAGTAACCGTAGAGCCGGGAATTTATGTTCCGGGATTAGGTGGATGCCGTATTGAGGACGATATTGTCATTACAGAAGAGGGGAATGAGCGGCTGACATACGCTCCAAAAGAATTGATACAATTATAAAATAAAGGGTACAGGAGGAAAAATATGATTTCAGTAAACGATTTTAAAACAGGTTTAACCATTGAAGTAGACAATGATATTTGGCAAGTGGTTGAATTTCAGCATGTAAAACCGGGAAAAGGGGCGGCATTTGTCCGTTCAAAGCTTCGTAATTTACGTAACGGAAACATTCAGGAAAAAACATTCCGTGCAGGCGAAAAAGTAGGCAAAGCGCATATTGAAAATAATAAGATGCAATATTTATACGCATCAGGCGACAGACATGCGTTTATGAATACTTTGACGTACGAACAGCTTGAAATTCCTGAGGAACAAATAAAAGATAAGTTGAAATTTATTAAAGAAAATATGGAAGTTTCCGTAATCAGCTATGAAAGCGAAATTATCGGAGTGGAACTTCCAAACAACGTGGAACTGACCGTAACCGAAACAGAACCTGGAATAAAAGGGGACACAGCAAGCGGCGGTTCCAAGCCTGCTACAATGGAAACGGGTCTTATTGTACAAGTTCCTTTCTTCGTAAATGAAGGAGACGTTCTTGTTATTAATACTTCAGATGGAAAATACGTTTCCAGAGCATCAAATTAAATCGGTATAAGCGGTCTGCTAATGAAAGCAGGCTGCTTTTTTTATGTCCAAAAAACGATCCATAAAGCAGGTTATCTGTTTTTTTATTTTTCTACCTCTGGTCCATTCCAATCCTCTTCATAAACAAATAACTCCAGGGCATAATTTCATTTCAAAATCATATATTTTTAAGAGAATGTTCAAAGTGCCTTCAGCATTTTCGATGGGACGAGTCATCGTAGTACCGTACTTAACCCTATCATCACGGCATTCCTCTTGTAGCAAATTTCTTTTAAGTTGGAGCCTTTGTAAACATACAATCTAAGGAAAATAAGCTGATTTGTATTTTTTCAAAAAGCGGGGTTTTATCATGAATGAGATTTTGCGGCTTTTCCCACCAGCCTTTCAAGACAGAATAAAACATTTCGTAGGTCAGCGCTGGCCGCAACTCCAGGAAATCCGGGTGCGTATGCATCAAAAAATAGAATTTATTTTCGACGCCTCTATCTGTTGGCTGGATGGACCGTTGCCGGATAAGAAAGAAGCTGTTTATATCCTGAATCAGCTGAGTGAATATTCTCTATACCGGATGGAAGAAGAATTGCGTAATGGTTTTATAACAATTGAAGGTGGTCATCGTGTTGGTATCGCAGGAGGAATTATCACATCAGGGCAAAAAGTAAAAGCGATTCAACCGGTATCCTTTTTTAATATTCGTATTGCCAAACAGAAAAAAGGATGTGCAGATGCATTGATGCCTTATATCTATGACGGCGCATATCATCACACCATGATTCTTGGTGCTCCGCAATCCGGAAAAACAACTGTGATTCGGGATATTTGCAGACAAATAGCCAGTTTTTCTGATATCAACCGTTCTAAAAAAGTAACCATTGTAGATGAGCGTTCTGAAATTGCGGCTTCTATCCGCGGTGTTCCGCAACATGATATCGGAATGCGCACAGATGTATTGGATGCTTGTCCGAAAGCAGAAGGAATGATGATGGCGATTCGCACATTATCTCCTGATATCCTGATAGTTGATGAGATTGGCACGGAAAGGGATGTAGAGGCCATCATTGAAGCATCTCAGGCAGGCGTGCAGGTTATTTGCACGTTACATGCAAATGATATGGCAGATTTATATCGTCGGCCGACCATACAAAAAATTGTACAGGAATCGATTTTTGAGCGTTTTTTACTTTTGGGGCGCGGGAGCAGAATCGGCAAACTGATTTGTGCTTATGATAGAGACGGGAAGCAAATAAACCCCAAGCAAAGAGGTGGTGACATTGAAGTGGATTGGCGTGCTGCTTTTAATTAGTATGTCCACAGCACTTGGATGGGAATGGGGAAAAGCATTAAAACAGCGTCCCAAGCATATTCAATTACTATTACAATCGCTTCAGATTTTGGAGGCGGAGATGGTGTATAGTCAGGTTCCATTACAAGAAGCGTTTTATGTTATCTCGGATAAACTGCGGGGACCAGTTGCTGCATTTTATCAAGAACTAGCTGGCGAGCTTGAAAATAAAGAAAAAGATTTTAACGACATTTGGAAAGCAAGCGCCCGTCGATTAGTTGGACAATCCTCTCTGCAAAAAAGTGAGCTGGAGATATTACTTCAGTTTGGGAGAACGCTGGGCCAGCATGATATTGAACAGCAGCAAAAACACTTAAAATTAACCAATATCTATTTAGAGGAGCAATGGAAAAATGCCACGGAACGTTTTCAGACGTATGGAAAATTGTCAAATGTGCTGGGTCTATTATGCGGTATCTTTTTAGCGCTTTTGTTTATTTGAATATTCTTTGAAAGAAATTTGTAGCAAAAGGGAAGGAGCAGGGACATGTTTGTGGACGCATTAATTCTGTTTCAGATTGCCGGCATAGGCATTATTGTTGCACTGATCCATACGATTCTAAAACAAATGGGGAAGGAAGAAATTGCGCAGTTTGCTACATTAATTGGTTTTATACTTGTTCTTCTCATCGTGGTGAACGGGCTCTCTGATTTATTTCAGCAAATTAGATCTGTATTTCTATTTTAAGGAGATTGGCTATGGATATTCTCCAGATTACAATTTTAGGTGTATTAGCAAGTATATTATATATCCTTTTAAAAGAAGTTCATGGTCCGATTGCTTTTTTAATCGTTCTTATTACAGGCATTGCTATCTTTTTTTCCATCATTCAACAAGTCCAATTAATATTTGAAACAATTCAAAAACTTGGAGACCAGGCAAATGTACAAGGACTTTATTTGACAACGATTTTAAAAATTATCGGAATTTCTTATATTGCTGAAATCGGGGCACATCTGACCAAGGACGCCGGACTGAATTCCGTATCAAAATACATTGAATTAGCAGGAAAAATATTTATTTTACTGCTGGCTGTCCCTATTATCACAGCAGTAATTGAAGCAATTATCGGTTTTATCCCGAACGTTTAATGGCGAAAGAAAATAAGAGAAATAAAAACAGACACATTCTAATATCGCCAGGAAAGGGAGTATCCAGATTGCCTAAAGGACTCGCCAAATTACTCCGGATGCTTTGTATGTTTATTATTGTTCTGATTGTTATGCATGGAAATAAAACAGTTGTTCAAGCGGAGGATACCCCGATAACGACAGAGGAAGAAGAGACACTTCAAGATTCTTTATTAGATGAGATTTCGCTGGATGAAATTCAATCCTACTGGGATCAGCTTGTCATGGAATATGGAGATAATTTACCGGATTTACAAAAAATCAGTATTTATGAATGGATAAAAAATGGAGACAGCTTCTCTATCCAGGATATCCTGATGCATTTTTTACGCTATCTCCTGCATGAGCTGATTATTAATGGAAAACTGTTAGGGACGCTTTTAATGCTGACCTTATTCGCCGTAGTGCTGCAATCGCTTCAATCTGCTTTTGAACAGACAACGGTCAGCAAAGTTGCTTATTTTGTTGTTTTTCTCGTCTTATTGTTTATTGTTCTGAATAGTTTTTATTTAGCAACCTCTTATACAAAAGATGCGATTGATACGATGCAAAATTTTATGATTGCGCTCCTGCCTCTGGTACTGGGGATGATGGCGAGTTTTGGAAATGTCATTTCTGTTTCTTTTTTTCATCCGGTTATTATATTCTTCATTCATTTCAGCGGCGTTTTTATTTCCGCTTTTGTGTTACCTTTATTATTTTTATCAGCCATGCTGATTATTATCAGCAGTTTAAACAGTCATTATAAAGTAACACACTTAGCAAATTTATTTCGAAATGTTGCGGTAGGCAGTTTGGGTGTTTTTTTGACCATTTTTTTGGGAGTTATTTCTGTCCAGGGTACGGCGACTGCCATTCAGGATGGCGTCGCAATGAAAACAGCAAAATTTGTAACTGGAAACTTTATACCCGTTTTGGGACGGACATTTACGGATGCTGCAGATACGATTCTCAGCGCATCCCTTATCCTAAAAAATGCAGTCGGCATGATTGGTCTCTTTATTATTTTATTTATTGTTGCTTTTCCTGCTTTAAAAGTCGGCGTTATCGCGATTATTTATAAGCTGGCTGCAGCGATATTACAGCCACTCGGCGGAGGACCGATTGTGCAATGTTTAAATACAGTGAGTACGTATATTTTATTTATTTTAGCTTGTCTATTAGCTGTATCCCTGATGTTTTTTCTCGGGATTGTCATTATTGTTGCAGCAAGTAATCTAACCGTCTTATTACGATAGGGGTTGATGAGTATCGGGGTATTTACAGACTGGGTGACACAAATTATTTTATTTATCATTCTGGCATCTGTCATTGATTTGCTTGTTCCGGCAAATCATCTGCAAAAATATGTGCGGCTGGCAATCAGTTTAATCTTAATTTTGATTCTGCTTCAACCTGTTTTTTACCTGTTTAATACCGATATAAACGCTGCTATATCAAGCTCTATGAACAAAATAGAGAATCAGCTTCAAGGCCAGCCATCGATAGAAAATCAAATTGATTTAGAAAAAAAAGAAATAGAAAGTGGACAAGATGCATATATTTTAGAACAAATGGCAAATGAATTGGAAAACATAGCAGAAGATCCGTTGAAGGAAGAATTTGATGCGGAGATTGCCTCTATTGATTTCCAATTCTCTGTAACGGACTCCGTTTCATATGAGGAGCTGACAGAGGTCATTGTTTATATAACAGAATCAGAACCAGGGGAAGGAGCGATGAATACGGTTGAAGATGTGGTTATTGAATGGGGCAATGAGGAGGAAACGCATGCAGAAGAGCCATTACAAGAGATGGAGGCCCGTTTAAGAGAACTTTGGGAAATTGAGGATAAAGAAATCAAGGTCTATTGGGAAGGAGAGGGATTTTGAAAAATAAACTGACTCACTTTTTAAAACAGACCACAGACAAGGAACATGCTTCGGGGAAAGAGCAAAAACAACCATCAAAAAAAATAGGTTTTATCGTCATTTTAGGGTTGGTGGGAATTCTGTTTATGATTATCAGTAATGTTTTAAAGCCGGAAGAGGAGACGCAGCCCGTTCCTTATGACGATTCACAGATAGAAACATCAGAAGAAGCAGCTGCAGAAACGATAGAAGGGGAAATAGAAGAGCTGGAGGATACATTGGGCGAAGAGCTTTCCAGTATGTTGAATCAGATGGACGGTGTTTCAGACACAGAGGTCATGATTCACCTGGATGCAACCAGTGAACAGGTGTATGAAAAAAATAAAACAACGGGACAACAGACAACAGATGAGACCGATCGAAACGGAGGCTCCAGAACAGTCGAAGATCAAACCGATGATCATCAGGTCGTACTTTACCGTCAGGGAGAGCAAGAAACACCTTTACTTGTACAGTCAAAGCAGCCGGAAGTTCGGGGCGTATTCATTGTTGCAGGGGGGATGGAAAGTCAATCGATGAAAAGCCAGGTTATTGAAGCAGTATCCAGAGTGTTAGACGTCCCTTCACATAAAATATCAGTGATGCCTAAAAATTAAGGAGGTAAAATGTATGTTAAAAAAACAAACAGTATGGTTACTCACAATGTTAAGTTTGATGGTTGTTTTAAGTGTCTATTACATTTTTTCAGCAAACGGGAATGATTTAGCTTTTGTAGATGATGGGCAGGAAGCAAGCTCGGAAGATGTAGTACCTGCAACGCAATCAGATGAAGGGGTAGAAGTAGATAATATCGAAAATGTAGATAGTGATGAATTGTTTACAACCATTCGTATGGAAATTCAAGACGAACGCAGCCGGAAGAAAAGCCAGCTTACAGATGTAGTGGCTTCAGCAAATGCCTCACCAACTGAAAAGGATGAAGCATTGCAGGAAATTGACAGTTTAGAGGAATTAGCCAGCAAAGAAAACATTCTCCAAGAGCAGCTTTTAGGTGCAACAGAATATGAAGACGTTCTTGTTCGGACGGATGGCGATAAAGTTCATATTCATGTAAAAACAGAGGAATTACCGGTAACAGAAGCTGCAAATATTATGCAAATGGCTCGTGATGAATTTGGAACGGACATAAAAGCGGAAGTTAATTTCCAACCAACCACAGGAGCGGAGGAACCAACAGAAGCTGAGGAAACCACGGAAGAAACAGTGGAGGATACAGAAGGAACAGAGGATGAAGCAGAAGGTACAGAAGAAACAGAAGAAGAAGCGGAAGAAACAGAGGAAGAAACTACGGAAACACAAGAATAAACAACAAGCCGGCAGCCTTATGAAGTTGCTGGCTTTACTTATGTAAAAAAAGTCCAGGCGGACATAAACAGGCAAGAACTGTTATACTATAGATATCAAGATTAAGGGAAGCATTTTATCAAATTCAATGATAGAATAATTTGCAGCCGTGTTTTTTTCTGCTATATTCATTCCAGTATCTTGTTTATACCGATATGATTTACAGTATACTTGAAGTTTTTGTGCGTTTTATCGTAATATATTAGAAGATAGGGAAACGAACCCTTTTGCAACAGGAATAAGATTTTAATTGAAATGAGGAGTGCCAACATGTTACAAGTAGATGAAATTAGAGAAATTATTGAAATGGTCGATAAATCATCATTAACCGAATTTTCCTATGAGGCTAATGGTGCAGTGATAGCAATGAAGAAAAATACCGGCTCAGTTACGACTACCGTTCAAACACAGCCTCAAGCTGCAGTGGAGCCTCAAAATCAAGCAATTCAAGAAGTAGACCCTGCAAAAAGCGCTCAACCTGAGGCAAAAGCAGAAGAAGCATCGCAAGCTCAGGCGGATTTTGATTATGAAATTGTTTCCCCGATGGTCGGAACATTTTATGCTTCTTCTTCCCCGGATGGCGATCCGTTTGTGACAAAAGGAAGCACTGTAGATACAAGCACCGTGGTATGTATTGTGGAAGCGATGAAATTATTTAATGAAATTGAAGCGGAAACCAACGGAGAGATTGTGGAAGTTTTAGTTGAAAATGGTGAGCTTGTAGAGTATGGGCAGCCATTATTTAGAGTAAAGAAGAAGTAAGGGGATGGAATAAGTGATTAAAAAGCTATTAATTGCCAATCGTGGAGAAATAGCTGTCCGAATTATCCGCGCTTGTAAAGAAATGGGCATCGAGACGGTTGCGATATATTCGGAAGCGGATGAAGAATCTTTACATGTGGAGTTAGCAGATGAAGCATATTGTGTCGGTCCGAAATTAAGCAAAGACAGCTATTTAAATATAACAAATATCATGAGTGTTGCTCTTTCTACGGAGGCAGATGCGATACATCCAGGATACGGATTCTTAGCAGAGAATGCTGACTTTGCAGAGATTTGCAGAGCGTGCAATGTAACTTTCGTGGGGCCAACGCCGGAAGCCATTCAAAAAATGGGAATTAAGGACGTAGCCAAAGAAACAATGAAAGCTGCAGATGTCCCGGTTGTTCCTGGTTCAGAAGGCATTGTCGATGGGGTGGAACATGCAAAAGAAATTGCGCTTGAAATAGGCTACCCTGTTATCATTAAAGCAACTGCCGGGGGCGGCGGTAAAGGAATCCGTGTTGCTCATTCGGAAGAAGAACTGATCAAAGGAATGGAACTGACACAAAAAGAAGCGGAGACATCCTTTGGTAATCCGGGTGTCTATCTGGAAAAGTATATTGAAGATTTCAGACATGTGGAGATTCAAATATTGGCTGATACACACGGGAATACCGTGCATCTTGGAGAACGGGATTGCTCGATTCAGCGCCGTTTGCAAAAACTGGTAGAAGAGTCACCGTCACCTGCTATTAATGCAACATTGCGGGAGCGCATGGGAGATGCTTCTGTAAAAGCGGCACAAGCAGTAGATTACGTCGGAGCAGGAACCATTGAGTATATTTTTGACAGGAAATCGGAAGCATTTTACTTTATGGAAATGAATACACGCATCCAAGTAGAACATCCGGTCACAGAAATGGTTACCGGGGTGGATCTCATTAAAGAACAAATTCGGATTGCGGATGGGCAAGAACTTGCATTTTCTCAAGAGGAAGTTACGTTTGAAGGGCATGCCATTGAATGCCGTATTAATGCAGAAGATCCGTACAAAGACTTTATGCCTTCCGCAGGGGAAATTAAAATGTATCTGCCTTCTGGTGGACTGGGCGTCCGGGTGGATTCCGGAGCCTATAGCGGGTATCGGATACCACCATATTATGATTCCATGATTGCCAAGCTTATTGTTTATGCTGAAACGAGAAGTGAGGCAGTAGAGCGGATGAAACGTGCGTTAGAAGAGTTTGTTGTGGAAGGGGTTCGTACGACCATTCCATTTCAGTATCAAATCATGAGCCATCCTGTGTTTAAAGAGGGAGACTTCAACACAAATTTCTTAACCGAATATCCAATCATCGAAGAAAAGGAAGATGAGGATAGCAAATAAGGAGTGAAGGCAATGAGTGATCAACTATTAGTAGAGATTCTTGAGGATGAAAGTTTAGGAAGTGTACAGATTGTACCGGAAGTCCTTGAGGTTATTGCGGGATTTGCTGCAACGGAAGTAAAAGGTGTTACGTCAATGCACGGCAACTTTGCAACTGGTGTTGCTGAAAAATTCGGCAGAAAGTCACATGGCAAAGGTGTTCGTGTGGAACTGACAAATAATGGTGCTATTATTGATATTTATGTTATCCTTCAGTTTGGAAAATCTATACCGGAGCTTGCTTCCAAGCTGCAGACAAATATTAAGCAAAATATCCAGACGATGACCTCTATTCAAGTTGAGGAAGTAAATGTGCATGTAGCAGGTATTCAAATGGATAATCAGGAAATTGTATAGATATTTTAAGTAGCATACTCATGCCTCAAACAATGAAATAAAGCAAAATGTATGAATATACAGTTTGAATAAAGAAAAACACAGGCGTAAACAGCTTGTGTTTTTCTATTTGCACAGTGAGAACAAGAATGTACTTGTTTTCATTTTTGCGATAAGCGGGTATACTGTATCCTAGCCAAAAATAAGGGAAACGTGTTATGATTTTAACAGTAAATGAAAGAATGTAGAAGGAGACGTGTAATGAATCGACATAAGGCCAGAGAAAAAGCATTTCAGACGCTTTTTCAATTAGATATGAATGAAGAGGAAATCAGCTTGGCGATGGAATCACTGAAGGAAGAAGAACGAAAAGATGTTTTTCTGTCCATGCTGATTGATGGTGTCATTACTTATAAAGAAACGATTGATTCCAAAATAGCAGAGAATCTTGAGAAATGGTCGATTGACCGAATTGCAGCGGTAGAACGCACGGTTTTAAGACTTGCAGTTTATGAATTATTATACATGGATGACATTCCCAGCGGTGTGTCTATCAACGAAGCAATTGAGTTGGCACATACATTTGGAGATGAACAATCCGGTAAATTTATTAATGGTGTATTATCCAAGGTTATTTCTTAAGGGGGTATTAGCGTGACTGCAGAATTATTAAATGGAAGAGAACTTTCCGATCAATTAAAAGAAGAAATGAAACAAGAAGTAGCAACATTAAAACAACAGCAGCAAATCCATCCGCATTTAACCGTTATTTTAGTAGGAGATGACCCTGCTTCCAAATCGTATGTGAGAGGAAAAGAAAAAGCTTGTGATTATACTGGTATTTCATCGGACCTGATTGAACTTCCTGAATCCGTATCGGAGCAAGAGCTGTTACAGATTATTGAAGAGCAAAATAATAATAAAAATGTACATGGTATTCTTGTTCAATTACCTTTACCTGACCATATCGATGAACAGCAAGTGATTCACGCCATTTCCCCGTTAAAAGACGTGGACGGTTTCCACCCGGTTAACATCGGAAAACTTGTGAATGGAGAAGAAACCTTTTTACCGTGCACCCCTTTTGGTATTTTGACGATGCTGGAATCGAAGCATATTGATATGGAAGGGAAGCATGCAGTGATTATCGGCCGCAGCAATATTGTCGGAAAACCGATGGGGTTATTGCTGTTGGAAAGAAATGCGACGGTTACATACTGTCATTCCCGTACAAAGAATCTCCGTGAAATAGCGTCGGAAGCAGATATTTTAGTGGTTGCAATGGGCAGACAGCATGCTGTTGATGGAAGCTATGTGAAAGAAGGAGCGACCGTAATCGATGTTGGTATTAACCGTATGGAAAACGGGAAGCTGACTGGTGACGTAGAATTTGAAAGCGCGAAAGAAAAAGCTGCTTATATTACACCTGTTCCCCGCGGAGTCGGTCCGATGACGATTACAATGCTTTTAAAAAATACCATTGAAGCCGCAAAAGGATTGGCTGAAAAGTGAAAGACAATTATTTAACAGTTACTGCACTGACAAGGTATGTCAAGCGTAAGATAGATACAGACCCCCACTTGCGCCAGGTTTGGCTGCGTGGGGAAATATCTAATTTTAAACATCACAGCCGCGGACATATGTATATGACCATCAAAGATGACAACGCCCGTATTCAGGCAGTGATGTTTTCTTCCAATAACAGCAAGCTTGTCTTTCGGCCGGAAAACGGTATGAGTGTACTTATTCGAGGAGAAGTAAGTGTGTATGAAGCTAATGGACAGTATCAGCTCTATATTCGTGAAATGGAACCAGACGGTATTGGCGCACTATACCAAGCTTTTGAGCAATTAAAAGAAAAATTGCAAGCAGAAGGCTTATTTCTTCCTGACCAGAAAAAAGAAATTCCTGTTTATCCTAATCATGTCGGTGTTATTACATCACCGACAGGAGCAGCTGTACGTGATATTGTGACAACGATTGAAAGAAGGTCGCCTTCTGTGAAGATTACGGTCTTGCCCGTATCTGTACAGGGACCGCAGGCTGTCAATTCAATTGTAAAAAAAATACAGTATGCAAATGCATTTCCGAATGAATATGATGTATTAATTGTCGGACGCGGCGGAGGTTCGATTGAAGAATTATGGAGCTTTAATGAAGAGGCAGTGGCAAGAGCGATTGATGCTTCTCATATCCCCGTGATTTCTGCGGTGGGACATGAAACGGATACAACGATTGCTGATTTTGTAGCTGATTTACGGGCGCCAACACCGACGGGAGCAGCTGAATTAGCTGTTCCTTCACAAAAAGAGCAGCTGGATAAAGTGTCGTACTTGAAGCAGCGGCTCACTCAATATATGCGTTCAGATATGCAAATGCATCAAAACCGCCTGGAAGCTTTAAGCCAAACTTATGCATTTAAATATCCGAAACAGTTACTTGCTCAAAAAGAACAAGAGTTGGATAATATGCTGGATACGTTAAATAAATCGTTGAAGGTAAGGATTGAACAGAAACGCATTTCGTATACGCATCTCAAACAGAGACTGGATACACAGCATCCAGAGCAGGAAATCAAAATTGCATCTGAAAAAAGTAAGACACTGCTGTCAAACCTGAATAAATCCATGAAACAAGTGCTCACCAAATCGGAAAGTGATTTGCAAGCTTCTATCAATAAACTAACATTGGTTAATCCGCTCGCTATCATGGCTCGTGGATACGGTATCAGCTACAATCAGGATGGCAAAGTGATCAAATCAGTGAATGATGTGAGCGAGGGAGATCCGATGGATGTACAGTTACAAGATGGATATGTACAGACAAAAGTACAGAAGATAAAGGAGGCAGAACAAAGTGGCGGAAGAGAAGAATGAAGATCAATTAACATTTGAGCAGGCAATGGAAAAATTGGAAGTCATCGTAAAAAAATTGGAAGAAGGCGATGTCCCTCTGGAGCAGGCTATTGAGTATTATCATGATGGAATGAAACTTTCCAAGCTTTGCAATGAAAAATTAACCAATGTACAGGAAAAGATGGTTACAATTTTAAATGAGCAGGGTGAACTGGAACCGTTTGATGTAGAGGAGGACAAGTAAGATGCATGAACGATTGCAAGCCTATTTAACATATTATCGGGAAGAATTGGAAAAAGCATATGCAAGCTGCTTTGATAAACTTGAAATACCGGATAATCTGAAATCATCAATGCTGTATTCTTTAGATGCAGGCGGAAAAAGATTACGTCCGATTTTATTATTTGCAAGCTACGAAGCATACGGGGAGGATGTACAAAAAGCAATGTCATCCGCTATTGCTCTTGAAATGGTACATACCTACTCACTCATTCATGACGATTTGCCGGCGATGGATGACGATGATTACCGCCGTGGTATGTTAACGAATCATAAAAAGTTTGATGAAGCGACAGCGATTCTTGCCGGTGATGCATTGTTAACATACAGTTTTGAGCTGATTTTAAGCGATCCATTGCTCAGCTCAGATCAGAAAGTAACCCTTACCAAAACGTTAACAGCCTGCAGTGGTCCTAAAGGGATGGTCGGCGGACAAATACTTGATATGGAAGCTGAAAAACAGTCTGTCTCTTTAGAGAAAATGGAAGAAATTCATACATTAAAAACAGGAGAACTCATCCGGTTTGCGATTTATGCAGGAGCATATTTAGCGGATGCGACAGCGGATCAACTACATTATTTAGAGAAATATGCACACTATTTAGGGCTTATTTTTCAAGTGCAGGATGATATTCTTGATGTTTCCGGAGAAGAAGAAAAGTTAGGTAAGCCTGTCGGAAGCGATGAGCTGAATGAAAAAAGTACTTATCCAAAATTGTTAGGACTTGATGGTGCAATGGCTCAAAAAGAAAAATATGTAAAAAAAGCATATGAAAGCTTAAAATTAGCGGACGCAGAGGATTCTCTTTTAAGAGCGTTAACGGATTACTTTAGTGAAAGAGACCATTAAACAGGTAAAGGAACAGGTTTATGAAAAAAAAGAAAAAAATTGCTGAATTGTTGGTGGAACGAGAATTGGCAGAAGACATGGAAAGTGCAAAACGGGCTTGTATGGCAGGATTGGTGTATTCCGGGGAGGAGCGCATGGATAAACCCGGAAGTCTTATTGCTGTCGAAAAACCACTCCGAATCAAAGACAAGACTTTAAAATACGTAGGCAGAGGCGGTTATAAGCTTGAAAAAGCACTTCAATCTTTTTCGGTAGATGTAACAGATAAGATCTTTATGGATATCGGCTCATCAACAGGAGGCTTTACAGACTGTGCTTTAAAAAATGGCGCTAAAAAATGTTATGCGATTGATGTCGGCTATAATCAATTGGATTGGAAGCTCCGTAATGACCCCAGCGTTATCAGTATGGAGAGAACAAATTTCAGGCATGTTACCCCGGATATGTTATATTCCGGCTGTCCTGAGGTAGCTTCTATCGATGTGTCTTTTATTTCTTTAAAGCATATTTTTCCTGTGCTTGCGACATTGCTTCATGAAAAAAATGATGTGATTGCATTAATAAAACCTCAATTTGAAGCACTTCGAGAGCAGGTTGGTGAAAAAGGAATTGTAAGAGATCCGGCAATTCACCTGGAGGTTTTGGAGAAAGTAATCCATTACGCTCAGGAAGCTTCTTTTACCTTAATGGATATCACATATTCACCCATCAAAGGAACAGAAGGGAACATTGAATTTTTGGCGCATTTTAAATGGAAAAATAAAGGAACGTCTAAAGAAGTTGTTTTAGAAAAGGTTGTGGAGGAAGCGCAGCAGGCATTAATCCAATAATTTTAGCAGCGTCATAATAAAGGAGGGTTTGTAAATGAGTAAAATACAGCGTCATATAAAAATTCGTGAATTAATTACCGAAAATATCATTGAAACACAGGATGAGCTGGTTGATTCATTGAAAAATCTTGGCTATAACGTAACCCAAGCAACCGTTTCCCGGGATATTAAAGAATTGCAATTGGTAAAAGTACCGACAAGTACCGGGGAGTATAAGTACAGCTTACCTGCAGATCAGCGGTTTAATCCATTACAGAAACTGCAGCGGTTGATTGTAGATACGTTTGTCAAAATTGAAAATGCCAGTCATTTTATTATTTTAAAAACACTCCCCGGTAATGCGCACGCAGTGGGTGTCTTAATTGATAATTTAGATTGGGAAGAGATTATGGGAACCATCTGCGGTGATGATACGTGTTTAATTATATGCAGGACACCGGAACATGCGGAGGATATTAAAAATCGATTAATTGGAATGCTTTAAAAATATTTAGTCGGGGTGAGCAGCATGTTAACGGAATTATCTATAAAAAACTTTGCGATTATTGAGGAACTATCCCTGAACTTACAAGAAGGACTGACGGTGTTAACCGGTGAAACAGGCGCAGGGAAATCCATTATCATTGATGCTATCCAATTATTGGCTGGTGCAAGAGGTTCGGTTGACTTTGTTCGACATGAATCAAATAAAGCAGAGATTGAAGGATTGTTTTTCATCGATCACGAAAAACACCCTATTTACCAAGTCGGAAAAGCATACGGGATTGAAATCAGCGATGAGCAAATTGTGCTCCAACGGACGATAACCTCATCCGGAAAAAGCATCTGTCGTGTGAATAGTAAATTAGTGACACTGGCTATTCTCCGTGAATTTGGAAAGACATTGATTGATATCCATAGTCAGCATGAGACGCAATCATTAATGGATAATGAGCAGCATATTGACTTTTTAGATCTTTATCTCGGAGATGAGATGAAAGAAGCTAAAAAGGATTACCAGAATATTTATGAACAACTGGAAAAATGGAAGAAAAAGTACCGCAGTTTGAATGATAATGAACAAGAGATGGCGCAACGTCTTGATTTGCTTCAATTTCAACAGCAGGAATTAACAGAAGCACAGCTTGTACCCAATGAAGATACAGATTTAGAAGAAGAACGCAATCAGTTGGCAAATTATGAAAAAATACACCAATCGCTTTCTGACGCTTATTTTGCTTTGTATGGCGAACAACGCGGATTGGATTTAATCAGCCAGGCGCAGCGTTCCTTGCAGGATGCCTCTGATTTGGATCCTTTTATTGCCGAAATATTAGATAACATCTCCAATCATTATTATATGCTGGAAGAAAGCACATATGACATCCGTAATTATCTTGACCAACTGCAATATAATCCGGAACGTCTGAATGAGATTGAGCAACGAATCGATGAATTAAACAGATTAAAACGGAAATATGGTTCAACAGTGGAAGAAATGACAGACTATTTAGGTCGAGTGGAAGAAGAAATCGAACAGATTACAAACAGGGAATCGCATTTAAATACACTGGTCACTGAAATTGATGAGCTGGAAAAAGATGCTTTATTGGAGGCAGATCAGCTTCATTATTTACGAAAGCAGGCTGCTGAAGAATTAACAAAAGATATTCACCGGGAATTGAAGGATCTTTATTTGGAAAAAACGACCTTTTCCATTGATTTTGAGGACTCTGCACAACGAAAGCTGAAATCAAACGGCTATGATAAAATATTATTTCGTATTTCCACTAATGTTGGCGAACCTTTAAAGGATCTTACAAAAATCGCTTCAGGTGGCGAGTTATCAAGAATTATGCTTGCCTTAAAGAAAATCTTTTCAAAGCATCAAGGCATTACGAGTGTTATTTTTGATGAAGTGGATACAGGTGTCAGTGGAAGAGTCGCCCAGGCGATTGCTGAAAAAATCCATGAAGTTTCGTTAGAATCACAAGTTCTATGTATTACCCACCTTCCTCAAGTTGCTGCAATGGCAGATACGCATAAATTTATCCAGAAAAAAGAAAAAGAAAACCGCACTTTTACTTCCGTCGTCGAATTAAATGATAAAGAACTAATTGAAGAGTTAAGCCGAATGGTTACAGGAACAAAATTAACTGACACTGCGAAAGAACATGCGAAGGAAATGGTAGCATTAGCGGACCGTTTTAAAAAATCAAATTAAAGGGATAAAAACCTGGAAAAGCCGGACAATAAAAGTACCGGTTTTTTCTTTTTCCTATACTTACAAATTCCGTCAACAGCGTGTCCGTTTGCATCCGAGGAATAACACACTATACATTCGTTTATCCATTTTTTTAGAGGAAAAGATACACATATCACATAGGTTGTTCCAGTTTAAACTGCCCTCCAACTGCAAAAAGTATAGGTACAGAAAGATCATATTTTTTGTAAGAGGAGGAGACGATTCATGCAGAGACCAAGCAAGAACAAGTGGATATATCTCATTAGCCCGCTTTTATCACTTGTTTTTATGTTATTTTTTATTTCCCCTTCCGTTATCCACGCAGAAACTTCCATGCAAGGATATAAAGAAGTATTTCAAGACCATCCCATCCTTCCCTTTTTCAATAAAGGAGAACGTACAAATAAGGAGGATAATGATAAACAGTACCAAGACCTGGAAGATGTCAGAATCGTACCAGGGGGACAATCCATCGGCGTACAATTAGAGACAAAGGGTGTACTGGTGGTCGGACATCATCAAGTGAAAGTATCAGAAGGAGCAAAATCTCCAGGGGAAACCGCCAAAATAAATGTCGGTGATACGATTGTTGAAATAAATGGACAGAAGATAAACCATATGACAGATATCAAACCGATTGTTGATCATAGCGGTAAAGAAAACAAAGCGCTGCAAGTCAAATTGAAGCGTGGAGATAAGTTTATGGAAACCAACTTACAGCCTGTTTTTGATAAAAAAGAAAAAGCTTATAAAATTGGTTTATATATCAGGGATACGGCAGCAGGTATTGGCACAATGACTTTTTATGATCCGGAATCAGGGAAATACGGTGCTTTAGGGCATGTTATTTCCGATATGGATACAAAGAAACCGATTGATATTAAACAGGGATCGATTATTCATTCATCTGTTACATCCATTGAAAAAGGTGATAATGGATTGCCCGGGGAAAAACAAGCATCTTTTCAAACACAGGAAAAACGAATTGGTAATATAACGAAAAATACGGACTTTGGGATATTTGGAAAATTAGAGAAAGGGGTCAATCATGAGAAATATGAAGAATCCTTTCCCGTTGCATTGTCCCATGAAGTAAAAGAAGGTCCTGCAAAAATTTTAACAGTTGTAGACGGGGAAAAAATTGAAGAATTTGATGTTGAAATTATCAGCAGTGTTCCTCAAAAATCAGCATCTACAAAAGGAATGGTTATTCAAATCACAGACCCGCGCTTGTTAGAAGTAACAGGCGGAATTGTACAGGGAATGAGCGGGAGCCCAATTATTCAAAATGATAAAATTATTGGTGCTGTAACACATGTATTTGTAAATGATCCAACTTCCGGTTATGGTGTTCATATTGAATGGATGCTGGAAGATGCTGATATTATTCAGCCGGACGAGAATGAATCCGCAGCATAAAAGGAAGCTTTATTGCAGGCTATTCCTTCTTTCCAAACGCAAAGAAATAAGACTGTCATACAAAAACTTGTGATAACGATCGTTATCACAAGTTTTTGTATGACAATATGGACATAAATTGTTAAATTTTAAATTTCTTGAAAAAAATACATCTATATCTGTTATAATGAAAACGGATACAATAAAGCTTTAAATGTTTGTCGAAGGATGTTGAAAAACAGAGAAAAAGGGAGAATGCTAAAGAAAATCGAAATAAATCAAATTTATTTTGATTTTTAAGAGGATATTCTTATTATTTGTAGAATAAGTAATAGGTGCATAAAAAGCAAAAGGGAGGATTTTTTAGTGAGTAAAATATCAGTATGTTTTGTAGATGATAATCGTGAGTTAATCCAATTAATGGAGGACTTTTTTGGTCAACAGAATGAAATTGAAGTTGTTGGAACAGCATTAAACGGCAAGGATTGTATCACATTAATTGAGGAAAAGACACCAGATGTCTTGGTGTTAGATATTATTATGCCGCATATGGATGGTATAGCTGTATTAAGTGAAATTAAAAAAATGAACTTAACTAAAAAACCGCATGTTATTATGCTGACAGCATTTGGCCAGGAAGAGGTAATGAAGAAAGCTGTTGATTTAGGGGCTTCTTATTTTATTCTGAAACCATTTGACATACAGAACCTGGCTGATCAAATCCTTCAGGTACGGGGACTTACTGCTCCAAGAGTGACGAATATAACGAAAACCAATACAGATGATAAAAGGAAACAAGATTTGGAAGCAAATATAACAAATATTATTCATGAAATCGGCGTACCTGCGCATATTAAAGGATATATGTACTTAAGAGAAGCAATTACGATGGTTTATAACGATATCGAACTGTTAGGGTCCATTACGAAAGTACTCTACCCGGATATCGCCAAAAAGTTCAGTACAACTGCTTCTCGTGTTGAAAGAGCGATTCGTCATGCAATTGAGGTTGCTTGGAGCAGAGGAAATGTTGATTCTATTTCTGCTTTATTCGGCTACACCATTAATATTTCCAAAGCAAAACCGACGAACTCAGAATTCATTGCCATGGTGGCTGACAGATTACGTTTGGAACATAAGGTAAGTTAGTGGGGTATTGAACCCTATGTGTGATAGGATTTACATTACTTATATCGTATTTGCAAGCCCGCGCTTAGAAGCCGATAAGCTTCTTTTTAGGGCTATAAATAAATCGCTTTTTATCAAAAGACATTTTTCTTTATTGGCATGTAACATTTACCAGTAAAGAGAGGTGTCTTTTGTTATAGATAAATACGAAGCTGCATCGCTTCGAATCAAGTGAAGGGAATAAACGGAGATGTGAAAAATAAGTTATTTATCCAAGGATAAAAACTGTAATTTGGTACCATGCTGCAAGGGAAACGATGAGAAGAGCAGCAAGCATTTTGATGATGTTTTTCCGGGAAAAATAATTTTTGCCTGGATAGACTTCCAGAAAAGTAAGAATGAGCAAAAGTACTGATAGAAATGGGAGGGTCAAATAGTCAGCTACTTTGGTTAAATAAACAAGACCGAATACAAAGCTAATGATGATTATCGGAATATAAATCCATCTTTTTTTAATGATTTCCGTCAAGGCGATTCACTCCTTAGGCTTGTCTTTTACACAAACATATGAAGCGTACGCGCGATTTATGTTAAAAAGTTAACAGACATCTTTTAAATGGATGTCTGTTAACTTCTTATTCGTGAAATATTTGTATAGCTGTCTATAGGCCTCATTGGAATAGCACTTGTTTGAACAGCAGTTTGGGAGCTTTTTCAATTAATGGATATGGCGATATAGGCCGATAACTTTACCAAGAATCGTTACATTTTCATAATAGAGAGGCTCCATTGTCGGATTTTCAGGCTGCAGCCGGAATCGATTCTTTTCTTTAAAAAATCGTTTCACAGTAGCTTCATCTTCCTCGGTCATGGCCACAACAATATCGCCATTATCAGCAGAACTTTGCTGTTTAACGATAACCATATCATTATCCAGAATGCCTGCCTCAATCATACTTTCTCCTTCAATAATTAGTACAAACAGGTTATCATCCGGTCCGGCTGAAGAGCTGGGAACGGGAACAAATTCTTCAATATTTTCAATCGCAGTAATAGGAATTCCTGCGGTAACTTTACCAATTACCGGTACATAAATGGCTTTATCTCTGGGTGCTTCATTTTCATTACCATATATAACCTCAATTGCGCGGGGCTTGGTTGGATCTCTACGAATAAATCCTTTGTTTTCTAATCTTTCTAAATGACCATGAACAGTAGAGCTTGAAGCTAAACCGACAGCTACTGCAATTTCCCGGACAGAAGGCGGATAGCCTTTCTGTTCTACTTCTTCTTTAATAAAGTTAAAAATCATTTGCTGTCTTTTTGAAAGTTTTGTCATGATTTTCTCCCCTCTGGCATAGGTATTTGTTATTTACAGTATAGCATGTAATTTTATCTTTTACAAACAAACGTTCTAAAAAGTGTTGACAAGAACAGTTGTTCTTTATATACTATTTTTAGAACAGCTGTTCCGTGAATTTATAAAATAACTGAAGGGGAGTTTTAAAATGTTTGAAAAACTAATGAAGTCTGACGCGTTTTATATTGTAGCTTTTATTATTGCTTTACTTTTTTTATATGTAATGATGGTTACGACTGTTTAGGTTTTGGAACAGGATAACTTATTTCCTTGCTTATTTTATAACGTATTAATAGAATTTATAATGAAGGAAAATAAATGGTAAAAAAGGACAACCCGGGAAGTGGACAAGAACGGTTTGCCATTGGAGGATAGGACATTGAGAACGATTATTTATTGCCGGGTAAGTACGGATAAAAAAACACAGGAAACATCGCTTCAAAGACAATATGAAGAATTAACAGTCCTTGCTGAAAAATTAAATTTCACTGTCATAGATTGCATACAGGAAAAAGCCAGCAGTTATGATATCGACAGAGATGGTATATTTAAGCTTCTTGATTATTTTTCCCGTCAAGAAGCTGATTGTCTTTGTATTCAGGATGAAACAAGACTGGGAAGAGGAAATACAAAAATTGCTTTATTTCATCAACTTCGAAAAATGCAGATACCAATTTATACAGTAACGCATGAAGGAGAACTTGAACTGAATGAGGCGGATTCGATGGTGTTGGATATTGTTGGTATAGTAGAAGAACATCAGCGCAAATTACATAATATGAAAATAAAACGGGGCATGCGCAGGGCTGTAACCAATGGATATAACCCTCAAGAAAATTTAAACCATATCAATCAATCCCCTGGGAGAGAGCGTGCCGAAATTCCGATTAAAGAGATTGTCCGGTTACGCCAAAATAAATTAACATTTCAAGAAATTACAACGGTTTTAGAAGGACTCGGCTATCATGCGTCGAAGGCAACGATTCATCGGCGTTACCAGGAATATATCAATTCCTTGAATGATGACTGACAGTGACGTAATATAGAGAAGCAGAACAATAACTGCTCTTTATTCAGGATTGGAACTGGGACTATGTTTTTCTGTAGCGGTCATACTAACCTGACAACATTGCTATGCTTACTCGTCCCATCGAAAACCGTTTCGATTCCCTGTCCTGTTGCAACGTATTGACAACATTTTGAACGCTTAACTATAGAAGGAGGGACAAGTTATGTTGTCTAAAGATAAAATAGATAGAATAAATGTATTAGCGAATAAATCGAAAAATGAAGGATTAACAGAAGAAGAAAAAAAAGAACAGAAAGAACTTCGGGAAGAGTATCTGGCAAACGTACGGGGATCTTTCAAAAATCATTTAAAAGGGATGACGGTAGTTGACCCTGCAGGCAATGATGTGACGCCAAAAAAACTTCGTGATTATCAGGAACGTAACAAGAAACATTAGTAAGCCACATGGACTTAGCTTGTATCGTTCTGGATTTCATTATAAAATAGAGATATGAAAAGAATATGTTTGCAGTGGAAGGAGAAAAATAATGACACAACAAATTGAGCAATTATCGATTAATACCATTCGCACGTTAGCTATTGACGCGATTGAAAATGCAAGTTCAGGTCATCCAGGATTGCCGATGGGGGCAGCGCCAATGGCTTATACGCTTTGGACAGATTTTATGGATCACAATCCTAAGAATTCAAAATGGTTCAATCGGGACCGCTTTGTATTATCAGCTGGACACGGTTCTATGTTACTTTACAGCTTGCTGCATTTATCCGGCTATAAAGTATCTATTGGTGATTTGAAAAATTTCCGTCAATGGGATTCTAAAACACCGGGGCATCCGGAAGTGCATCATACGGACGGGGTTGAAGCTACAACTGGTCCATTAGGACAAGGAATTGCGATGTCCGTTGGAATGGCAATGGCAGAAGCGCATCTTGGCGCAACTTATAATAAAGAAGGATATAATGTAGTTGATCATTATACCTACGCGATTGTAAGCGATGGAGATTTAATGGAAGGGATTTCCCACGAATCAGCATCTCTGGCAGGACACATGGGGCTCGGCAAATTGATTGCTTTATATGATTCCAACGATATTTCATTAGACGGTGATTTAGATCGTTCCTTCTCCGATAACACAGAACAACGCTTTAAAGCATATGGCTGGCAAGTATTACGGGTAGAAGATGGTAATGATCTTGCGTCTATCCGTCAGGCAATTAAAGAAGCACAGCAAAATAAAGATCAGCCTACACTAATTGAAGTAAAAACGGTTATTGGTTATGGCTCTCCAAATAAATCTGCATCCAGCGCTGCGCACGGAGCTGCACTTGGGGCAGATGAAGTGAAGCTGACCAAGGAAAATTATAATTGGACGTATGATGAATTCCATGTACCTGAAGAAGTATATGCTGATTTCAAAGAAAAAATCGTCGATGACGGTTCAGATAAAGAAGCTGCATGGAATCAACTTGTAGCAGCTTATAAAGAAGCTTATCCTGAGCTAGGTAAAAACTTTGAACTGGCATTGAAAGGAGAACTTCCAGAAAACTGGGACGAACATTTACCAGTTTATGAGGAAGGATCTAAGCTGGCTACACGTGCATCTTCCGGGGAAGTATTAAATGCAGTTGCAAAAACTGTTCCAAACTTTTTTGGAGGCAGCGCGGACCTGGCTGGATCTAACAAAACAACAATCAATGATGAAACTGACTTTACAAAAGAAGATTATAGCGGACGTAATATCTGGTTCGGTGTACGCGAACACGCAATGGGGGCTGCGTTAAATGGCATGGCGCTTCACGGAGGACTGAATATCTTTGGAGGAACATTCTTTGTATTCAGTGACTATTTACGTCCTTCCATTCGCCTTGCATCTATTATGAATGCACCGGTAACTTATGTGTTCACACATGATTCGATTGCAGTAGGTGAAGATGGCCCGACTCATGAACCAATTGAACAATTGGCTGCTTTACGTGCTATGCCACATTTATCTCTCATTCGCCCAGCAGATGCCAATGAGGTACAAGCTGCCTGGAGAATAGCATTAGAGTCAACTAATCAGCCGACAGCCCTTGTGCTGACCCGACAAAACATTCCAACACTGGCTCATACAGCAGAGCTGGCATATGATGGTGTTAAAAAAGGTGCTTATATTGTAAGTGATTCTGAAAAAGAAACACCGGATACGCTTCTTCTAGCTACCGGTTCCGAAGTTCACTTGGCGGTTGCAGCTCAAGAAGCGCTTAAAGCAAAAAATATTGATGCTCGAGTTGTAAGTATGCCTTCGTGGGATCGTTTTGAAGCACAAGATGAAGCTTATAAAAACAAAGTACTTCCGAAAGAGGTAACTGCCAGAGTAGGAATTGAAATGGCTTCCTCATTTGGATGGGATCGTTATGTCGGCCTGGAAGGTAAGACACTAACAATTGATCGTTTCGGTGCTTCTGCTAATGGCGATTTAATCATTGAAAAATATGGTTTCACCGTAGAGAACGTTGTTCAATTAGTAGAAGAAGTAACAAAATAAAAAAGAATATATTATATCTATAAAGAGAGCAATGATAATATTGCTCTCTTTATTCTTGTATTCGACAAAAGAAGTTGTTTCTTGCACGCTATTTTGACAACTTCCGAAGATAGATTCCTCTATAATAATAGTCAAAGGGGGAATACGTGATGAATGAATACGCAATTTATTGGATAGAAGAAAATGTGGCAAAAAACTATTTCCATAAAAGTGATTTATTACATCGATTCTTTATGGAATGTGCTGAAAAAAAGGATGAAATTATAATAAGAAAGCAATTTCGATTTATAACACGAAAAATCCATTTTTATAAGTTCGCTATGCATTTAAAGACGTTTTCTTCACCGGAAATTAACGTAAAACGAATCGGAAATAGAGTTCTCGTAAAAAGAGGTAAGGAAGCCGTTTGCCTGTATTTTGAGAATGGAGAATTAATTTTAAAATGTCATCATTTGACTACGGCGGTGTCTCTGCTTTTCCCTATTTTAGAAGATATTCATCCTTATTTCTTTGTTCAGGGTAAGGATAACCCGCAATATGGGTGGATTTCTCCTAAACCAATAAAAGCTCTGGATGATGAAAGTCAAGTGTTGTATAATTTCCTCTAATCTAATATACTGTATTAGAGACAACACGAAGGAGGAAATGTAGTAACATGAGTACGATATGGGTAGTATTAATTGCAATTGCAGCTTTAATTGCTGGTGTTGCTCTTGGATTTTTTATTGCAAGAAAATATATGATGAACTACTTGAAAAAGAATCCGCCGATCAATGAGCAAATGCTTCGTACATTGATGATGCAAATGGGCCAGAAGCCGTCACAAAAGAAAATCAATCAAATGATGCGATCTATGAATAATCAAAATCAGAAATAACCCTTGATATATCTGTTTTTTACAACAATCTTGATTTTTTCTGATTATAATAAAAAACTGTCGGATTTATTTTTTCTTTAAAGTAAAAATTGATTGGTTAAGTATTTTCAAAAACCATTTTTCTGTTGAAAATGAAGCAGAAGGGTGGTTTTTTTGTTATCTTGTATGATTTAGTTACTCAACTTACGTACTTAAAAATAAGCATATAAACCTTGCTTTGAGTTAAAGTGTCCTGCTATTTTTTTGAACAGGGTATGGTGTACAGCTCCCGCTCCGGCCAACCACTCCGCCGCAGCGGTCGTCTTACTTCTTACACCTCACCCTTCCTATATTTATCAACAGATAGATGGAAGAAACGCCCAAACCCTGTTCCTATGGAAAGGAAGGTACTTTTTAAAGTACAATATAGTTATTACACCATCAAATTTAGCGAAGAACCGAAAACGGAGAAGCGAATATTTCGAGAATTTCATTCATAAAATGTATATAGATTGTCATAAATTTGACTTTTATTTTTTTAGTTCTCTGTTAAAATAGAAATGATTAAGGGGTGAGTCATGTGGAAGAGATTAATATTTTTCTGGCTTTTGCAGCTGGATTCCTTTCATTTATTTCGCCTTGTGTTCTTCCTTTATATCCTGTATTTCTTTCGTATATTACCGGGATGAGCATGGATGAAGTAAATCAAGATGATAAACGGCTCGATCGAAAAGCGATATTACATACAATATGTTTTCTAATCGGTTTTTCAAGTATTTTTATAATGATTGGATTTACGACAACCTATATTTCCGAATTTTTAATGACCTATCAAGATACCATCAGACAGATTGGTGCTATTTTAATTATATTTTTTGGTCTGGTTATTGTAGGCGTTTTAAATTTCGAATTTCTGATGAAAGATCGTAAAATACAGTTTAAAAACCGTCCCGCTGGTTTTTTTGGTTCAATTATTATTGGAATGGCGTTTTCTTTAGGCTGGACACCATGTACCGGACCGATTTTAATGGTTGTATTCTCGTTAGCTGCAACGAATCCTAATCTTGGACTTATCATGATGATTAGCTATATTTTAGGTTTTGCTATTCCTTTCTTGCTGCTTGCTTTCTTCATTGGCAAATTAAAGTGGTTTAGAAAACATAGTAAAAAGATGGTGAAAATTGGCGGTTGGATTATGGTATTCATGGGCGTTGCATTATTCTTTGATTGGATGACGAGAATTACAGCGTTTTTAGCAAATTTATTTGGATTTACCGGTTTTTAAACATTATTGATATGGTACTGGATTCCATTGAAAAACATTTTATTGTATGGGGAAATATTAGCCAAAATAATATGAATCGGTATTTTCCATTGTATAAAGAAAAGAGTTGTTATTTATGTATTTAGCAATTGCGACAACAGCTGTCTTTGCATTCATGGCAATTGTGATGATATTTGTGCGAATGCGTGCCTCCAGAAAACCGGCATCTGTAAAAAAAATTATTTTGCCACCTTTTTTCATGAGCACAGGGGCATTGATGTTCTTGTTTCCTATGTTCCGGATAAGCTGGCTTCAGGTTGCAGAAGCCTTGGTAGTAGGAATGATATTTTCTATATTTCTAATAAAAACATCAAAATTAGAGCATTCTGATGATAATATTTACGTCAAACCCTCCAAAATGTTTCCAGTTATTTTAGTTGGCTTATTAATCGTTCGTATTACCATTAAGCTGATAATTGGTACAAGCATCTCTGTAGGCGAGACCTCTGGCATGTTCTTTTTACTTGCCTTAGGAATGATAGGTACTTGGAGAATAGCGATGCTCTATCAATATGTACAATTAACCAAAAAGCAAAGTGCGTAACGACCTGCACTTTGCTTTTTGGTTACAGACAAACGCTCGGAATTCTTTGCTGCTAAAAACCTTTCTGTCAATAGATGTTTATCCAGATAGTCTTTGTATCCTATGAATTTTTCTGCTTGTATTTTTCTCTCCAATTTTCCTGATAATCCTCTTTGGACTGTTTGAAAAAAGGTTCATATGGCGTTACATCGATATTTTTTTCTTTTAATTTTTTGCGGAGAAATTTGTGGTCTTTTTTTGGTGTTGCTAGAATGTATCCCTCAATCAATGTTGAACGTGTGATGTTCGCCTCATCTTTCTGAATGGATAATTCTCCAATTTTACTGGCAATTTTTTGTCTAGCTACGTCTCTGAACAGTTCAGGGACAGGGGAAACCAGTTCTTCTAAAAAGTCTTTTTCTGTTTGCGGCCATTTATGTATGGTTTGCTCTAAATAATATTCTTCCCAATCCATAATGGATCGTCCGTCTTCTTTAGGGAGTCTTTTTAGAAACTTTCGAAACATAAAATATCCACCGATTGCCATCAAACCAATTAATAAACAGCCCCACAGTATAATAATCAGTGATACCATCGCGCACCTCCCCCTTCATTTTACATAAAAAAATTACGAATATTGCTAATTTATTATCAACTAATCAATTTATTTTTTTAGAAAATTGTAGTAACATTAATTTAACCATTGTTAAGTTTCCTTACTTTAACATTATAAAGACAATAAGAAATATACACAAGTATTCATAATTGTTTCGTCATAATCATACATATTATTTATAACAACTTCTGAAAGGAGCATGGGTATGGATAGAAATAATAGAAATGAAAACCCGAGTGACTTACAAAGTTCTGAAAGTCGTCATAATTTACACCCCGATGCAACGCTTTCAGCAGCCATTATTTCATGGCTGAGCAAGAAAATAGAAGGAATAGTGGTGGTCATGAATACAAATAATGAAATTGAATACATTAGCGATTCTGTGTACGGGATACTTGGCTATGAGCCAAAAGAAGTAATCGGAAAAACGTGGAGCGATTCCCCGATAAAAATCGATTCAGAAATTATTTCGCAAGTTGTAGCAGATGACGAAATGAAACATAAAAAACTCTTAATTGATATTTTGGATAAGGATGGGGAACAGCTTTCTTTTTCTTGTGAGCTAGATAATATTTTTCAAGATATAGCTGTAGAAAAGAAATACCTGTTTTATTTGGAACGAAAAGAAGAGGATACCAGATTGGATGATTTAATGATTCGTTCGGAGAAAATGAATGTAGCCGGACAGCTGGCTGCCAGTTTAGCTCACGAAATTCGCAATCCACTTACATCGCTGAAAGGGTTTCTGCAATTACTCCAGGCGGGTGCTCAGCATAAAGAGGAGTATTTTAATGTGATGATTGAAGAAGTCGAAAAAATTGAATCAATCACGTCTGAATTATTATTTATTTCCAAACCGCTTACAAATAACCGTTCTAAAGAAAAAGTAACAAAAATGATGCAAGACGTGGAATTGTTATTACAATCTCAAGCGAATCAAAAAGATATTCATATTCAGTTACAAAGCAGTACAGAAGCATCTATTCTTTGTGATCGTTCCCAAATCAAACAGGTTTTGATTAATTTGGTGAAAAATGCCATTGAGGCAATGGAGCAATCCGGAAAGATAGTTGTAGAAGCGGAAGAAATAGAGCATAAAGTAAAATTGTCTGTTATTGATGAAGGCTGCGGATTGCCGGAAGATACCTTGCACCGATTAGGAGAGCCATTTTTCACAACAAAAAGTTCTGGTACTGGACTGGGGCTGTTGATTACGAAAAAAATTCTTACGAACCATGATGCAGATCTCCACATGTTTAATAATGCACGTAAAGGGAGTACATTTGAGATTATATTCCCTAAGGCTGATGACGAAACTGGTATAGACGAATAAATATATCCTGATTTTTGTATTCTTTTTTTCTATTGATAATTCTGCAATCATATAAGTTTAATTTATCCCTTGGCATAACTTTTTACTATCTACTATTTAACAATAATTATTTGTTTTATTTACTAGATTCCTATATTATATATTATGAACGGTTTATTAATTAGAATAGTTGATGAAAGAAAAAGGAATACCTTCTTCATTTTAAATGGGAGAAGGATAGGAAATGAAAGGGGTAACACAATATGTCGAACACAAATGCGTACAATGCAAAAAAGCAGTTCGAATTAAATGGTAAAACGTATCATTATTACCGTTTAAAAACGCTGGAAGAAGCGGGATTAGGTAAAGTAGATCGCTTGCCTTTTTCTGTCCGTGTTCTTTTAGAATCATTATTAAGACAACAAGACGGGCATCAAATTAAAAATGAGCATGTTGAATCCTTAGCACAATGGGGAACAGATAAGGCTACAGGGGAAGATGTTCCATTCAAACCTTCCCGTGTCATCCTGCAAGACTTTACAGGTGTACCTGCCGTTGTGGATCTGGCATCCCTGCGTAAAGCAACCGTAGATCTTGGGGGAGAACCGGACAAAATCAACCCGGAAGTTCCGGTAGATTTGGTTATTGACCACTCTGTTCAAGTTGACCAATATGGAACAGCCGATGCATTACGTGCAAATATGGAATTGGAGTTTGAACGTAATGCGGAGCGTTATCAGTTTTTAAACTGGGCGCAAAAAGCATTTAATAATTACCGTGCAGTACCGCCTGCAACCGGAATTGTCCATCAGGTAAACCTGGAGTATTTGGCTGATGTGGTCCATGCACGTGAAAATGAAGATGGTACGTTTGATACCTTCCCTGATTCACTTGTAGGTACTGACTCTCATACAACTATGATTAACGGTCTTGGTATCCTTGGCTGGGGTGTCGGCGGAATTGAAGCTGAAGCAGGCATGCTTGGACAGCCATCTTATTTCCCTGCACCAGAAGTAATCGGCGTAAAATTCACCGGCTCTTTCCCGAATGGAACAACAGCAACCGACTTGGCATTGAAAGTAACACAAGTACTGCGTGAACAAAATGTTGTCGGGAAATTTGTTGAGTACTTTGGTCCAGGGCTGAAAGATATGCCATTGGCGGATCGTGCTACGATTTCCAATATGGCTCCGGAATATGGCGCTACTTGTGGTTTCTTCCCAGTTGACCAAGAAACACTTGATTACTTAAAATTAACCGGCCGCAGTGATGAACTGATCAGCGTTGTTGAAAAATACAGTAAAGAAAATGATTTATGGTATGACGCTGATGATGTGGATCCGGAATATACAAAAGTCATTGAAATTAACTTGTCCGAATTAGAGCCGAATCTTTCCGGTCCAAAACGTCCGCAAGATTTAATTGCTCTTTCTGACATGAAAAAAGAATTTAATAAAGCAATTACTGCCAAAGAAGGAAACCAAGGATTTGGATTAGATAAATCTGAATTTGATAAAGAAGTTGAAATCAACCATCCAAATGGAAAAACTTCTGTCATGAAAACAGGAAGCCTTGCTATCGCGGCTATTACCTCTTGTACAAACACATCGAACCCATATGTGATGTTAGGTGCAGGATTGGTTGCGAAAAAAGCAGTTGAAAAAGGCTTGGAAGTTCCTGAATACGTAAAAACTTCTTTAGCACCAGGTTCAAAAGTTGTAACACGCTACTTAGAAGACGCTGGTTTACAAACGTATTTAGATAAACTTGGCTTTAATCTTGTAGGGTATGGATGTACAACATGTATCGGTAACTCCGGGCCTTTACGTGAAGAGATTGAAGAAGCAATAGCAGCGAATGATTTAGTTGCGTCTTCTGTATTGTCCGGTAACCGTAACTTTGAAGGTCGTATCCATCCGCTGGTAAAAGCAAACTATCTTGCTTCTCCACCGCTTGTTGTTGCGTACGCGTTAGCAGGTACAACGGATCTTGACCTTGTGAAGGAGCCTATCGGCAAAGATTCAGAAGGTAACGATGTTTACATGAAGGATATCTGGCCAACACTTACAGAAATTAAAGAGGAAGTTCAAAAAGTAGTAACACCTGAAATTTTCCGTAAAGAGTATGAAGATGTATTCAACTCAAACGAAAAGTGGAATGAAATTGATACAACAGATGAACCGTTGTTTGAATGGGATGAGGATTCTACTTATATCCAAAACCCGCCATTCTTTGAAGGGTTAACACCTGAAGCAGGTACTGTTGAGCCACTTAGTGGATTACGTGCTATCGGCCTGTTTGGAGATTCTGTCACAACCGACCATATCTCACCAGCAGGTGCTATCGCAAAAGATATGCCAGCAGGTAAGTTCTTGCAGGAAAAAGGTGTTTCCCCTAGAAACTTTAACTCTTACGGATCTCGCCGTGGTAACCATGAGATTATGATGCGTGGTACATTTGCAAACATTCGTATTCGTAACTTGCTGGCTCCTGGCACAGAGGGCGGTTATACAACATACTGGCCAACTGGCGAAGTCATGGCAATCTATGATGCTGCAATGAAATATCAGCAAGATGGAACAGGTCTTGTCGTTATTGGCGGAAAAGATTATGGAATGGGATCATCCCGTGACTGGGCTGCAAAAGGTACAAATCTGTTAGGAATCAAAACAGTAATTGCAGAAAGCTTCGAGCGTATTCACCGTTCTAACCTTGTTATGATGGGCGTATTGCCGCTTCAATTTGAAAAAGGCGACAGTGCGGAAAGCTTAGGATTAACTGGAAAAGAAACATTTGCTGTAGAAGTAGATGAGTCTGTGAAACCAGGTGATTTAGTGAATGTAACGGCAACAGATGAAGCTGGAAAAGTAACTACCTTTAAAGCAGTTGCCCGTTTTGATAGTGATGTTGAAATTGATTACTACCGTCATGGTGGTATCCTGCGCATGGTATTGCGTAATAAAGTCAAAGCATAAACAACTAGTTGTTTATGCTGATGAAGAAAAAGAGTTTTGCTGTTAGAAGGCAAAACTCTTTTTCTATGGGTAATTCATATTCTTTACAAAATTTGCGTTCCTCTGTACGATAGAAGAAGGAAAACAATGTGGATGGTGGGAGATACGATTGTATAAACGGATATTTGCGCTTATTCTATTGCTTATTCTTGTCGGGATTGTTATTGCTAATGTACTCGTAGATAGAACAGATGATACAGCGGAGGGAGAGGAAGAAGAGGCGGAACTTGTAGATGATGGTTCTTCCAGCCAAGGTGCCGGTATTGCACCTGCAGAAAGTGCTGGGATAGAACCGGGGGAGCCTGCTCCTGACTTTGAACTGGAGACGTTGGAAGGAGAAAGTTTCCGTTTGTCTGATTTACAAGGACAGAAAGTAATATTAAATTTCTGGTATTCCTGGTGTCCTCCATGTATCGAGGAAATGCCTGAAATACAGGATTTCTATGAAGATTATCAAGATGAGGTGGAAGTAGTTGCTGTTAATATGACACAGCATGAGAATCAATTGTCGGATGTTGGGGATTTTATTGATGAAAATGAACATACTTTTACGGTACCGTTAGATAAAGATAACTCATTATCAGAACCGTATGTGGTCTATGCTGCACCGACGACTTATTTTATAGGGACAGATGGTACGATACAACAACCCAGAAGAATTGGACCGATGGATTATGAATTTATGGAAGAAATGGTTCAGGAAATGGATTGATTGACGGAAATGGAAGAGGAGGAAGAAAGCTTGTTAGTTACAGAAACACCGATAGAAGTGAGATATCAAGAAACCGACCAGATGGGAGTGGTTTATCACGCAAACTATCTCGTGTGGTTCGAAATCGGCCGTACAAAGTTTGTAGAAGCTTTAGGACTCAATTACCAACAAGGTATGGAACAGCATCATGTTGTTTCGCCGGTGATTGATGCGCAGATTTCTTATAAAAATGCTGTACGCTATGGTGAAAAACCGGTTGTGAAGACATGGCTGGAGGATTATGATGGTTTACGTACGGTTTACCGTTATGAAATTTTAACGGAAAAAGGAGACATTGCTGTTACAGGTACAACGACACATACCATTGTTGATAAAGATACCTTTCGGCCGCTGTCTATCCGCAGAAAATTTCCGGATTGGCATGCTGCCTATCAAAAACAGCTTGGCAGTTAAGAAAGTATAAACTTTCTTATTGCATAAGTGTAACTAAGGTTGTCATCTAAAGGCTTGGTGGCAACCAAGTTTTCTAAAGAAAGAGGATTAGGAATGGCTTTTGGATTAAAGAGAGAAGAATTAAACCAGTGGAAGCGCAATGTCCGAGCTGGAAAAATTGATTTTATTACACATTATTGGCTGGACGATCGCTTTCCTGGTTGCAATACAGTAACCAAAGTGGGTTGCAGTGATTTGGAAAAACTGAAAGAATGGGGCAGAAAATATCAGTTGGATGAATCCTGGATTGATTTAAAGCCGGAGTATCCCCATTTTGATTTATTCGGTGACTATCAATGGAAAATTTTAAAATCAGAAAATAAGCTGGAACAATTGGAACGGTTTCAATAAGAAAAACGCAGGTAGATATTTACTTACCTGCGTTTTTCTTATGGAGTGTAATCTATTCTTGTCTTTCTAGATATTCTATTTTAGGTTCTTCACTGGAATCATCATAAGTAACGGACAAATCAGCACCTTCAAAATACCAGTCATCTGATTCTTCAATAAAAAATAGAATGTCATTCACCTTTGTCGATGCCGATTCATTTTCGGGTGCTTCCGCTTTAATACCGAGTGAAAATCCCGCTATTCTGCCGCCGACTCCACCATATCTCGGGAAGAACCGAACATTTTGTTCATCTTGTAAGTCTAACTCTTCTTTATACCAATTTGCGGCTTGTTCAGATACTGTTATTTCCATTATATCTCTCCCTTCCAAGAAAAAGTATCTTAAGGATGCTTTTTCTTTTCAACCTTTTCCGGAACGTAATCCACGCCTCCTGCATGAAATGGATGGCATTTACTAATTCTTTTTATAGATAATATAGCCCCTTTAAAAAAACCAAAACGTCGAAACGCTTCCAATGCGTAAGCGGAACAAGTTGGATAAAAACGGCAGCTTGCTGGTGTGAAAGGGCTGATAGCAAGCTGGTAAAAGCGGATCAGCCCTATAAAAATATATTTCATTTGATAATCACCCTTGTCTGTTGCGTTTATCATAGGTGACAGAAGCAATAGCATCATGCATATGAATCGACTCTTCATTACGACAGGCTACATGAAACTGCATGACGGCAGGTAATTCATATAAATCAGCAGCAACTAAACGAACAATATCCTCCACAAATCGGGGATTTTCATAGGCAGATTCTGTTACCATTTTTTCATCCGGTCTTTTCAAAACAGGATGGAGTCTGGCACTTGCATTACTTTCAGCGGCTTCTAATAAAAGAACCTTCCAATCCCCATCTGCATTGGAAAAATCAGAGTCCAGTTCTGCTTCGATTGTTACATTACCACGTTGATTATGAGCGCTGTATTCGCTGATTTCTTTGGAGCAGGGGCATAATGTTGTGATTTGCACATTTAAAGAAACATTAATCTGATACCCCTTGTTGACGGAATAACAAACGGAAACAGAGGCTTCCGCATGGTTTAACCCGGCTGCAGAACTATACGGTGCTTTACGCTCATAAAACCAGGGAAAGCTGACGGAAATCGTTGCATCTGTCTGTTCCAGTTTCATAGCCAATTCCTTTGTAAACTGTTTTAATGCATCCACAGAAACAGTAAAACCATTTTGATGATATTGTTCCAGCAGTTCCATGAAACGGCTCATATTCGTTCCTTTACTATTTGCAGGGATACTGGATGAAAATGTGAATGTGCCCACAGTGGTTTGTTCAGATGGTGCTTGTCCGCTTAAAACACGGACAGGGTATTTTACATTAGAAACACCGACGGCATCTAAATCAAAAAGAAAATCGCGTTTCACATTTTGCAAATCAGCCATTTTGTTTTTGTCAGTCGGTTTTTTCTTCTCACCAGGCGGTACAGAACCAAATAATTTATGTCTTTCTTCCTTTGAAGGAAGTTTTTTTAATGGAATCGTGTTTAATTGTTGCATAAAAACGCCCTTTCTAAATAAACGCCTGAAGTGTTCAAGTGTTTAAACAATCATTATAGCCACTAGTATACTGAATCAAGCTTAAATATTCAATCTATCGGCTTTACATCCAAGTTATTTTAGGCTCTGTTCCATTTATGATTCGTTTAATGTTAGCCCAATGCCGATACGCTACAAAAATGGTTAATATCAGGATAACAATGGTTAATCCGGTGTTTTGGAAAAACAAGGATGCAAAAAAGGCAACAACCCCTGTGATCATAGAGGAAAGGGAAACATACTTAGATAGATATAACGAAAGTAAGAATGTTGCAATCATAATAATAAATAAGATAGGATTAATCCCCAGAATCATTCCGCCGGATGTTGCGACCGCTTTGCCGCCCTTAAATTTAGCAAAAACCGGATAAGTATGTCCTAAAACAGCAATAATACCAATAATTAATGGATAAGCATCGGCGTTAAATAATTGCGGCAACACAGCTGCTGTCGTCCCTTTTAAAATGTCACCCAGAATGACAATGCTTCCTGCTTTAAAACCAAGTACGCGGAAGGCATTAGTAGCTCCAAGATTACCGCTTCCATGTTCACGAATGTCTATTTTATAACCAATCTTGCCAATGACTAAGGCGAATGGAATAGATCCTAAGAGATAAGCAATGATCCCGAAAATAATATAATCCATACGTTCCCAACTCTCTTTTTCAAATTCTTATTCTATGTTCCTATGGCTATTTTAGCATGAACCAATCCGTTTAAGTACATATTTTTTTACACTTTAAAAAAGTATACGTGTCATGAAGGCAATTTGTTGTCTTTCCTCCCTTGTTGCACTAAGTTTTCTTTAGAAAAGTGTTTCAAAGCCTGTTTTAGGAAGGAGCTAATTCTTATTTTCTTTTAACGGCAATGAAAATAAAATAATGAATGGGTTTTAAACACGTATAATCGGGAATCGTTTTTAGAGGAGGTTTTTTATGATTACTTTTGATGATGTTACAAAAACATACCCGGATGGTACAACCGCTGTCAATCAATTTAATCTGACAGTGGAAAAGGGTGAATTTATGACATTAATCGGTCCCAGCGGCTGCGGAAAAACAACGACAATGAAGATGATTAACCGCCTGATTGATCCATCTGAAGGGACGATATACATAGACGGAAAACCGGTAAGTGACTATTCCATTCATGAATTACGATGGAATATTGGATACGTCCTGCAGCAGATTGCCTTATTTCCCCATATGACTATTCAGGAAAATATCCAGGTGGTTCCTGAACTATTGAAGTGGAAAAAAGGAGAAGTAGATAAACGGACGGATGAGTTATTGGATATGGTAGGGCTAGACCCGTCTACTTTTAAAAAACGTTATCCGCTGGAATTGTCTGGTGGCCAGCAGCAGCGTATCGGTGTTATCCGGGCATTGGCTGCAGATCCGGACATTGTTTTAATGGACGAGCCGTTCAGTGCACTTGATCCAATCAGCAGGGAACAATTACAAATCGATATCGACAAATTGCAAAAAGAAATAAAAAAGACGATTGTGTTTGTAACACATGATATGGATGAGGCATTAAAAATGAGTGACCGGATTTGTTTAATGAGAGAAGGAAGTGTAGTACAGTGCGGCTCACCGGAGCAATTAATGAAGCACCCCCAAAATGGTTTTGTGGAAGAATTTATCGGAAACCGACAATCACCGTGGCTGAAATCTATTCAGGATGTAATGAAAAAAGAGGAACAGCCTGTACTTGAACAGACACCGGAAAACAGCGTGACGATTCCTGCAAAAAGTACACTGGAAGATGCATATGCCATCATCCATTCGGCAAACCAGACGGACTTTCCGGTAGTAGATAATAATCAAAAAGTCGTCGGAACAGTGACAAGGGACGAACTCCTTCAATACTTCTATCAGCAGGAGAAGGAAGGAGCGAGTGTTTTATGAACGCATTGATTGACGTGTTCCAGAACAGGCAGGATATGCTCTTTCAGGCTATTTGGGAGCATTTGCAAATTTCTTTAATTTCCCTTGGTATTGCTATTTTAATTGCTGTACCGATAGGCATTATGCTGACAAGATATCCGCGCGTTGCGGAACCTATCATTGGTACTTCAGCTGTTTTACAGACCATACCAAGTCTTGCTGTGCTTGCTTTTTTAATACCGTTTTTGGGAATTGGTATCCAGCCGGCGGTCGTTGCACTTATTCTTTATGGACTGCTGCCCATTCTCCGAAATACATACACCGGAATAGCCGAAGTAGACCCGGCTTTACAGGAAGCTGCCAGAGGCATGGGGATGAATACAAGAAAGCAATTAATGAAGGTGGATCTACCAATTGCAATGCCTGTTATTATGGCAGGTATCCGTACCTCCATGGTTCTTATCGTGGGGACAACAACCATCGCGGCTTTAATTGGTGCCGGCGGTCTTGGAGATATTATTTTACTTGGGTTAGACCGTGGAGGAGATATTCCGCTTGTATTATTGGGGGCCATTCCAGCTGCTTTATTAGCTATTATACTTGATTTTATTCTGCGCTTATTTGAGAAGCTGTCTAAAAATTACGGAATCAAAGCTTTTACAGCAATGTTGATTGTTGTTGTTTTAGTTGCAACTATTCCGTTTATGATTCCGAGCAATCAAAAAGGGGATATTGTGATAGCCGGGAAATTAGGAGCAGAGCCGGAAATCATCATGAATCTGTATAAAATATTAATCGAAGAGGAAAGCGATATTACCGTTGATTTAGAACCGAACCTCGGAAAAACAGATATGGTATTTAACGCACTGCAGCAAGGCAGCATTGATATTTACCCGGAATTTACAGGAACCGTTATTGTTTCGATGCTTGATGAACAGGCGGAATCCAATGAAGCAGAAGAAGTATATGCACAAGCAAGGGATGGCATCAAAGAAGCATATAATTTGGAACTTTTAGAGCCAATGTTGTTTAATAATACGTATACGGTAGCAGTGACAGAAGAATTTGCAGAAGAAAATAATCTGCGTGATATCTCTGACTTGAAGACAATTGAAGATCAGGTGACAGCCGGTTTCACATTAGAGTTTAATGACCGCTATGATGGTTATGTCGGGATGAAGGATCTTTATAATCTGGATTTTAATGAGGTAAATACGATGGATCCAGGTCTGCGTCAGGAAGCCATTTCCAGTGGAGAGGTAGATGTGATTGATGCTTATGGAACAGACAGCTATATGGTAGAATTAGGGCTGGTATCCTTGGGAGACTCTGAAAACTTGTTCCCGCCATATCAGGGTGCTCCGTTAATGCGTGAAGATACGTTAGAACAGTATCCAGAACTGGAGGACATACTGAATCAGCTGAGCGGGCAAATTACAGATGAGGAAATGCAGGAGATGAATTACCAAGTGGATTATGAGGATGCATCTGCAGAAGATGTTGCCAGAGATTATTTGACAGAAAAAGGCTTTGTGGAATAATTAGAATGAAAGTTCCAAATATGCACGTTAAAGGAGGAAATATCATGTCCGTTGAGAATCCAAGTCAAGAAAGATTAAAAGAAATCCTGGAGAATGCCAAGACCATCGCAGTTGTCGGTTTATCTGCTAATCCGGAAAGAACATCGCATCAAATTGCCAAAAGAATGCAGGAGGAAGGATATAAAATCGTTCCAGTTAACCCGACGATTGATGAGGTGCTTGGAGAAAAAGCGTATCCTTCATTAACAGAAGTTAATGAACCGATAGATATTATTAATGTTTTCCGCCGGCCGGATCAGCTGATGGAAGTTGCAAAGGATGCAGTACAAACAGACTGTAAAATGTTCTGGGCGCAGCAGGGGATTGTGAATGAAGAAGCTTATGATTATTTAAAGGAACATGATTTTGAAGTAGTGATGGATCTTTGTATAAAAGTGATACACGCCGTGTTATTGAATTAATGTGTTATCATTTATTTTATACGCGATGAGAAAAGCTGAATCCGGAATGATAAACCGGATTCGGCTTTTCTCATTTTAAATGTGCATCCGTGTGCAAACATCTTAAATAAATGATTATCTTGCTTTTCTGCGATTTTTCCAATAAGATATTAATGATGTAAATATGGATAGAATGCGTTTATCCTGATTGGATGAAGTCTCTCTATAAAGATTTATCGGCAAGAAAGCATGTTTAGACTAGACGAAAAAACAAATTCTGCTCTATAGTGTATAAACAAGGTATTTGCTGACGTATCGGCGAAAAAAATACTTTTATTGAGCTAAATAAGGCGCTTTACCAAAATCTATGGGTGATCAATGAGTATTATTTTGATGGTAGCAACCGCTACGGAAAAACACTGCAGATTTTGGTGTTGAACCCTAAATAATAGGTTTGATTCTTTTTCTATTTGCGAATGAAGAACGAATGTTCTATGATGTGTATATGAGGAAGTTTGAAAGGAGAAGATGATTCGTGGAGAATGAATATCAATACTCTGACAGTTCCATCCAAGTGCTGGAAGGGCTGGATGCAGTACGAAAACGACCGGGAATGTATATCGGAAGTACAGATATTCGCGGATTACATCATCTTGTTTATGAAATTGTAGATAATGCTGTAGACGAGGCACTAGCTGGTCACGGCAATCAAATTACGGTAACCATACATAAAGATGACAGTATTTCTGTGGAGGACAGCGGCAGAGGAATGCCGATTGGAATGCATGCGACGGGAAAACCGACCATTGAAGTTATTTTTACGGTGTTGCATGCAGGCGGAAAATTTGGTCAAGGAAGTTATAAAACAAGTGGCGGATTGCACGGAGTAGGAGCCTCTGTCGTCAATGCTTTATCTGAATGGCTGGTAGTCACCACCTATCGTGACGGGCATAAGTATGAACAGCGTTTTGAAAATGGCGGGCATCCTGCAACCACATTAGAAGATAAAGGGCCTTCGAGAAAAAAAGGTTCTTGTATCCACTTTAAGCCGGATCCGACTATCTTCTCGATAACCGCATTTAATTTTGAAACCATTTCCGAACGTTTAAGAGAATCTGCCTTCCTTCTTAAAGGTTTGAAAATTGAACTGCAGGATGAGCATGACGGAGAACATCAGGTTTACCAATATCCTGATGGGCTGGAGTCTTTTGTAAAATGGCTGAATGAAGAAAAGGACGTGCTCCATCCGGTTGTCTCCTTTGAAGGGGAACAATCCGAAATGGAAGTTGACTTTGCTTTTCAATTCAATGATGGATTTGCTGAAAATATGCTTTCTTTTGTTAACCATGTACGAACCAGGGATGGCGGGACGCATGAATTCGGGGCAAGAACAGCCATTACTCGTACGGTAAATGATTATGCTAGAAGAGCCGGGCTTTTAAAAGAGAAAGATAAGAACTTGGAAGGAACGGATATCCGGGAAGGGATGACTGCCGTGGTATCTGTCCGGGTGCCGGAGAATAAGCTGCAATTTGAAGGGCAGACAAAAGGCAAATTAGGAACAACAGAGGCCCGTTCCGCTGTTGATGCGGTTGTTTCTGAAAACCTGACATACTTTTTAGAAGAAAATGCAGAGACTTCTTCCTTGCTGATCAAAAAATCTATCCGTGCCAAAGAAGCGCGGGAAGCTGCTAGAAAAGCGCGGGAAGAAGCCCGTACCGGGAAGAAACGAAAAAGAAAGGATTCGTTGTTGAGCGGGAAACTAACGCCGGCACAATCCAAAAACCCAAAGAAAAATGAGTTATACCTTGTTGAGGGAGACTCTGCAGGCGGTTCTGCAAAGCAGGGCCGTGACCGTAAATTCCAGGCTGTACTTCCGCTTAGAGGAAAGGTCATTAACACGGAAAAAGCAAAACTGGAAGATGTTTTTAAAAATGAAGAAATTTCAACGGTTATTCACACGATAGGCGCGGGCGTCGGCGGAGATTTTAATATGGAAGATGTCCAATATGATAAAATTATCATTATGACAGATGCAGATACGGACGGGGCACATATCCAGGTATTGTTGTTAACTTTTTTCTATCGTTATATGCGGCCTTTGGTGGAAGCAGGAAAAGTATTTATTGCACTTCCGCCGCTGTTTAAAATTACGAAAGGAAAAGGAAAACAGGAAAAAACACGTTATGCCTGGGATGAAGAAGCGCTCCAAAAAGCAGTAAAAGAACTAAAGAATGGTTATGATATCCAGCGCTATAAAGGACTTGGTGAAATGAATGCGGACCAATTGTGGGAGACAACCATGAACCCTGAATCCCGTACGCTTATCCGTGTCTCCATTGATGATATTGCCCGGGCGGAACGCAGAGTAACGACGTTAATGGGAGATAAAGTGGAACCCCGTCGTAAATGGATTGAAGGGCATGTTAAATTTGGTTTGCAAGAGGATGGAACCATTTTGGAAAATGAAAATATTCATAAAGAAGATTAGTTCGGATTGTAAGGAGTGATTCCACTTGGATCAAACAGAGAAATATTTAGATCTTCCTTTAGAAGAAGTTATAGGGGACCGTTTTGGGAGATATAGTAAATATATTATTCAGGACCGGGCACTGCCGGATGCCAGAGATGGTATGAAACCAGTACAACGGCGTATTCTTTATGCTATGCATACAGAGCGAAATACCCATGATAAGAATTTTAGAAAAGCGGCGAAAACAGTTGGAACCGTTATTGGTAACTACCATCCGCATGGAGATTCTTCTGTATACGAGGCAATGGTCCGTTTAAGCCAGAATTGGAAAGTGCGTAATAGACTGATTGAGATGCACGGAAATAATGGCAGTATCGACGGTGATCCTCCTGCAGCTATGCGTTATACAGAGGCGAGGCTATCCCCGATTGCATCAGAACTTCTTCGGGATATTGACAAAGAGACCGTTGAATACATTCCTAACTTCGATGAAACAACCGATGAACCTGTTGTTTTGCCGGCGAAATTTCCGAATCTCTTAGTGAATGGCTCTACAGGTATTTCTGCAGGATATGCAACGGATATTCCTCCTCATAATCTGGCGGAAGTCATCGATGCAGTCATCATGCGGATGGATAAACCGACATCGAGTGTCGATGATTTAATGCATGTGTTGAAAGGACCTGACTTCCCGACTGGTGGCATTATCCAAGGGGTCGAAGGTATTAAGAAGGCATATGAGACAGGCAAAGGAAAAGTTGTCGTCCGCGGAAAAGCAGCGATTGAAACGTTAAAAGGTAACCGGGAACAAATTGTTGTGACAGAAGTACCTTTTGAAGTAAATAAAGCCACCATGGTGAAGAAGATGGATGAACTCCGCATTGACAGGAAGGTGGAGGGCATTGCAGAAGTGCGCGATGAGACAGACCGGACAGGGCTCCGTATTGTTGTTGAACTGAAGAAAGACGCGAACAGTGAAGGCATCTTAAATTTCTTATATAAAAACACAGACCTGCAGATTACGTACCATTTCAATATGGTGGCTATTAAAGATAAAACACCGACGCTTTTATCGCTGCCGCAGCTTCTTGATGCGTATATCAGCCACCAGCGCGAAGTTGTAACCAACCAGACGCGGTTTGATTTAAATAAGGCGAAGAAAAGAGCCCATATTGTGGAAGGGTTAATCAAAGCCATTTCCATTTTAGATGAGTTGATTGCAACCATCCGTGCATCAAAGGATAAAGCGGACGCTAAACGTCAGATTATGGATAAATACGACTTTACAGAGCCTCAAGCTGAAGCCATTGTTACCTTGCAGCTGTACCGGTTAACGAATACGGATGTTGTCCAGCTGGAAGAAGAAGCTAGCGAGTTGCGAGAACAAATGGAAAAACTGTCAGGAATTTTGGATAGTGAAAAGAAACTGCTGCAAACCATTAAAAACGATTTGAGACAAATCAAGAAAAAATTTGCTGATAACCGTCGTACACATATTGAAGATAAAGTGGAAGAGCTGAAAATCAATATCGAAGTAACCGTGGCAAGTGAAGATGTCTTGGTTTCCGTAACGAGAGACGGTTATGTGAAACGGACCAGTCTCCGGTCTTATGCGGCTTCCAATAATGAACATTTACCGCTGAAAGATGATGACCATCCAATCAGCCTGCTGGAGGTTAATACGACGGACGATATCATGCTGTTCACAACCAAAGGAAGATATATTCTTTGTGCTGTTCATGAGTTGCCTGATATTCGCTGGAAGGATATGGGGCAGCATATTTCACATATTGTCCCGCTGGAAAAAGAAGAACATTTGCTGAAGGTTATTCCTGTTCGTGATTTTAAGGAAGAACAAGGGTATTTAATGTTCTTCACCAAAAATGGCATGGTCAAACGAAGCGAATTCCAGCTTTATGAAGCACAACGTCGCGGGAAAGCATTAATTGCTTTAAATCTGAAAAACGATGATGAACTTGTTCATGTTACCCGGACAGACGGTCAGAAAGATCTGTTTATCACAACCAATAAAGGTTTTGGCCTATGGTATGAAGAAAATGAAGTTTCTATTGTCGGGCAAAGAGCAGCCGGAGTAAAATCTATTGCCCTAAAAGATGATGACTTCGTCGTTAATGGACAAGTTTTTGGCCCGGAAGCACCTAAAGATTTATTTATCATCACACAGCGCGGGGCCAGCAAACGTATGAAGTTAAAATCCTTTGAAAAATCCAGCCGGGCCAAGCGCGGATTAACCATGTTGAAGGAATTGAAGAAAAAACCGCACCGGATTCAAGGGTTCTTTATGGTAGATAAACAGGACATGATTTGCTATGAAACCAAAAATGGAGATACACAGAAAGTAAATCCACTAGAGTTTTCTGCATCCGACCGTTATGGAAATGGATCATTTATGTTTGATGCTGATCAAACAGGAGAAGTCATCGAAGTATATAAAGAAACCGTTTATGAAAAGCCATTTGAAGCTAACGAAGAAGAATCATAAAGGTAAGTTTATCTCCTTAACATGCAAAAAGCATAGTTAGGGAGATTTTTTTATCTTTTCCTTTGCCTAAGCCTCAGCTTTTGATAAAATAAATATGGAAACGCATTCATTATTTGCAAAAGGGGGCACGAGAATGGATTTTGATTTAACAAAAGAACAAAAAATGATTCAGCGGATGGTTTCGGACTTTGCAGAAAAAACAATCCGGCCAAGAGCAGTAGAAATCGATGTTAATGCAGCTTTTCCAAAAGACATCTTTCAAGACATGGGAGCGCTCGGTTTATTAGGAATTCCTTTCCCTGAAAGTTACGGCGGCTCAGGCGGTGATACCATTTCATATGCTGTTGCTGTTGAAGAAATCGGGAAGCGCTGCGGAAGTACTGGACTAAGCTATGCAGCGGCAGTGTCTTTAGGTGCGAGTCCTATATATTATTTTGGAACGGAAGAGCAGAAGCAAACGTTTTTAAAACCAATTGCTGAAGGAAACACTTTGGGTGCTTTTGGTTTAACAGAGCCTAATGCGGGGTCCGATTCCGGGGGGACGAAAACAACCGCAAAACGAGATGGAGATGAATATGTTATTCAGGGAGAAAAATGTTTCATTACCAATGCCAGTTTTGCGGAATTTATTATTGTAACAGCAGTTACTAAAAAAGATGCAGATAATAAGAATAAGATTTCTGCCATTATTGTGCCGACAGATTCGGAAGGACTGACCATTCGCAGTGATTATGACAAAATGGGAGTCCGTGGATCAGATACGGCAGAAATTGTTTTAGATAATGTTCGTGTCCCTAAAGAAAACCTCTTAGGTACAGAACATCAAGGGCATCAACAATTTTTGAAAACATTAGATGGCGGAAGAATTTCCATTGCGGCATTAGCTGTCGGTATTGCGCAGGCTGCCTTAGACCGTTCTTTGCAGTACGCCAAAGAGCGGAAGCAATTCGGAAAAGCGATCTCCAGTTTTCAGGCGATTCAATTTAAATTAGCGGACATGGCGATGGAAATTGAACTGGCACGTAACATGGTTTATAAAGCAGCCTGGTTAAAGGATCAAGGCAGAAATTTTTCCAAAGAAGCAGCTTACGCTAAATTATATGCAACGGAAATGGCATTTCGTGCGGCAAATCAAGCGATTCAAATTCATGGCGGTTACGGATACATGCGGGAATATGAAGTGGAAAGGCTGCTGAGAGATGCGAAGTTATTAGAAATTGGTGAAGGGACATCGGAGATTCAGCGGCTGGTTATTGCCAGACAGCTGGGATGCTAGAAAAGGAGAGAAGGCTATGATAGAAAAGGTTTTAATTGCCAACCGCGGGGAGATAGCCAGAAGAATTATACGCAGTTGCAAGCAGCTGAATATCCAGACGGTAGCTGTTTATTCGGATGCTGATGAAAATGCATTATTTAAACAAGAGGCTGACGAGGCATACCATATTGGTCCTTCCCAAGTGCAGCAAAGCTATCTTCAATTAGACAAAATGGTAGCGATTGCGAAAAAGGCGCATGCTGATGCCGTTCATCCCGGCTATGGTTTTTTAAGTGAAAGCCCGGCATTTGCAGAACGGTGCAAAGAAGAAGGAATTATCTTTATTGGCCCGGAAGCGTCTATCTTAAGATTGATGGGAAGCAAAATTGAAGCCCGGAAAGCGATGATAGCAGCTGGTGTACCTGTCATTCCTGGTACAGACCGTGCTGTGGAGTCGGCAGAAGATGCAACCCGTTTTGCGGAACAGATTGGCTATCCTGTTATGTTAAAAGCATCTGCTGGCGGTGGCGGCATCGGGATGGAGATTGTACATTCTTCCGTTGAATTGCAAAAAGCATTTGAAAATAATTCTAAAAGGGCAGCATCTTTCTTTGGTGATGGAGCGATGTTTATAGAAAAACAGATTACAAACAGCAGACATATTGAAGTGCAGGTGTTAGCAGACCATCATCAGAATACGGTTCACTTATTTGAAAGAGAATGCTCGATTCAGCGCCGCAACCAAAAGGTATTGGAGGAAGCGCCTTCTCCATCTATTTCTGAGGAACTTCGCAGGAAATTAGGAGAGACAGCTGTGATTGCTGCGCAAGCGATTCATTATACGAATGCCGGAACGATTGAATTTTTAGTCGATGAATCGGAGCAATTTTACTTTTTGGAAATGAATACACGTATTCAGGTAGAGCATCCTGTCACAGAAGAAATAACGGGTATGGATATCGTTCAAGAGCAAATCAACATTGCTAATGATCAGAAGCTTCCTTTTGCACAAGAAGAAATAACAAGACAGGGGCATGCGATTGAAGGAAGGATTTATGCAGAAGATCCAGTGCGCTTTTTTCCATCCCCGGGTAAAATCACTACGCTGGAACTACCTCAAGGAGAGGGCGTGCGGAATGAATGCGGGGTGACGTCCGGAGATACGGTAACACATTTTTATGACCCGATGATTGCCAAACTGATTGTTCACGGGGAAAATCGGTCAGAAGCAATTCATAAGCTGGAAAAAGCGCTGCAACAATTCAAAGTAGAAGGAATTAAAACCAACATACCAATGCTTCAGGAAATTATTACGTATGAGGCGTATAAAAAAGGGGATACCCAAACCAATTTTTTAGATAAATATTATCAACCAAATACAGGAGGGAATTAAAATGGAAATCAAAGCATCGATGGCAGGAAACGTATGGAAAATCACAGTACAGCAGGGGGAAGCTGTGGAAGAAGGACAGGATATAGTTATTTTAGAGTCTATGAAAATGGAAATTCCGATTGCAGCAGAGGAAAAAGGTGTTTTAAAGGAATGGAAGGTGCAAGAGGGTGATTTTGTAAATGAAGGCGATACCATTGCGGTTGTCGAATAAAACAGTTTGGGGTGAATGTTTATGCAATTAGTAAACTATGAAACGGTTGATCATCATATAGCTGTTATTACATTAAATCGGCCGGAAGCTGCAAACGCTTTATCCACGGCTTTGCTCACAGAATTAGAGCATTGTATTCAAAAAATAAAAACGGATGAAAAAATTCGTACGGTGATTATTACTGCTAGCGGAGAGAAGGCTTTTAGCGCAGGGGCTGATTTGAAAGAACGAAAGACAATGAATGATGAAGAAGTTGCAGCCGCCGTACAGAAAATTTCCAACGTCTGTGATTCCGTAGAGAAATTAGATGTACCCGTTATTGCAGCTCTTAATGGCGTTGCTTTTGGAGGAGGTCTGGAGCTGGCTTTGGCCTGTGATCTGCGTATTGCTGCGAATCATGTGAAAATGGGCTTAACAGAGACATCTCTGGCGATTATACCAGGAGCCGGGGGGACCCAGCGATTGCCGAGATTAATCGGGATAGGTCAGGCCAAGCTGCTTATTTATACGGCCAAATCAATCTCTGCAGAGGATGCTTTCGCGATTGGACTGATTGAGCGGTCAGTCGCTGCTTCCTTTTTACAGGATGAGGCAGTCAGTATCGCCCGGAAAATAACCAAAAATGGACCAATAGCAATCAAACAGGCAAAACAGGCGATAAACCAGGGGATGGATTTGCCAATGGATGAAGCGGTTCAACTGGAACATGCTTCTTATTTAAAACTTATCCCGACAAAAGATAGAAAAGAAGGCTTGCTTGCATTTCAGGAAAAAAGAAAGCCGGATTATCACGGAAATTAGAGCTGGGAAGGAGCGTGCTTATATGCGTAAGGAAGAAGAGTTGGAGCAGCGCATTGAAAAAATAAAACAGGGCGGAAAACAAAAATATCATGATAGCAATGCTGAGAAGGGGAAGCTGTTTGCAAGAGAAAGAATTCAACTGCTTTTTGACTCACATGATGTTATCGAAGACGGGTTATTTGCCAATGCAATGGCAGCGGATTTGCCGGCAGATGGTGTCATTACGGTGATGGGGAAAATAAATGGCCAGACGGTTTGCGCGATGGCGAATGATTCTACGGTCAAAGCGGGAAGCTGGGGGCAGCGGACGGTGGAGAAAATTTTACGCATCCAAGAGACCGCAGAACGGCTGGAAGTACCGATGATTTATCTGGTTGATTCTGCTGGTGCCAGAATTACAGATCAGATAGATATGTTTCCGGGGAGAAGAGGAGCGGGACGCATTTTTCATAATCAAATTAAGCTGTCTGGCAGAGTGCCGCAAGTCTGCTTGTTATTTGGCCCATCTGCTGCCGGCGGTGCCTATATTCCGGCCTTCTGCGATATTGTTGTTATGGTCGATGGTAATGCATCGATGTATTTGGGATCCCCGCGTATGGCGGAAAAGGTCATTGGTGAGAAGGTTTCCTTAGAAGAAATGGGCGGAGCAAAAATGCATTGTACGACTTCGGGAGTAGGCGATGTTTTAGTAGATACCGAAGAGGAAGCGATTCAATTTGCACAGAAGTACTTAACCTATTTCCCTGCTAATTTTCGGGAAAAACCGCAGCAGTTGGCACCTGTAGAACCAAAAACTTTTGATAAGTCCATTAGCGAAATTATCCCGGAAAATCAAAATGTGGCGTTCAATATGTATGATCTGATAGACCGCATGATTGATAAAGATAGCTTTTGTGAGATAAAAAAGCGATTTGCTCCAGAATTAATTACAGGTTTGGCGCGTATTGACGGTCAAAGTGTAGGATTGATTGCAAATCAGCCGCGTGTAAAAGGAGGTGTTCTTTTTACCGATTCAGCAGATAAAGCAGCAAAGTTTATCCAATTATGCGATGCATTCGGGATTCCATTACTGTTCTTAGCCGATGTACCCGGATTTATGATTGGAACGAAGGTAGAGCAGCAGGGTATTATTCGCCATGGAGCCAAAATGTTGTTTGCAATGAGTGAAGTAACGGTACCCAAAATTTCCGTGATTGTTCGTAAAGCTTATGGGGCAGGCCTTTATGCAATGGCAGGGCCCGCTTTTGACCCGGATTGCTGTTTGGCATTCCCCAATGCACAAATTGCTGTTATGGGACCGGAAGCAGCCGTAAATGCTGTTGAAGCAAATAAAATTGCCAAACTGCCAGAAGAGGAGCGAGCAGCTTATATTCAGGAAAAGCAGGCTGCCTATAAAGAGAACATTGATATTTACCGTTTAGCTTCGGAAATGATTATTGATGATATCATTCATCCGGATTATCTCAGAAATGAGCTGGCCAGCCGTTTCTCCGTTTATCAGAATAAGAAAAAGCAATTTACAGAACGGAAACATGGGGTCTACCCGGTATAAAACATTATTAAAACGCTCAGATTACTTCGAACTCTGAGCGTTTTTACATATTATTTTAATCAACTATAATATTATTATGTAAACTAAAATAATAATTCCTAGAAATCAACACCAATATTCCGTATAATAAGGATATAGTGCGAACGTCAGGAATAACAGTATCGAAGCGATGAACAGCTATGAATAAGTTGGAAAAGGGGTAAAGGCTTGTGATCACGTATATGGAAAAAAAGGTAACAGAACAACAAATTGCATCTCTCTATCAGGAAATGATAAACAAAGGGGACAAAGTGAATGCAGATAAGATGCTCGATATGCTGGAAAAATACACGGATCAAGAATTTATTATCACCTTGACAGGTCATTTTTCTGCAGGGAAATCTTCGCTGATTAACCACCTTTTAGGGGAAGAAATTTTGGCGAATAGTCCGATTCCTACCAGTGCAAATGTGGTTAAAATCACATCTGGAGAAGGAACTGTCAACGTGTTTTTTCATAATGGAGAAGTGGTAGAGTATCATGAACCGTATAATTTAGAACAAATTAAACAGTTCACTCAAAATAAAAATGATATTAAAAAGATGCACATCAGTACAGGAAAAGCCATTTTGCCGCCGCAAACAGCTGTTTTGGATACACCTGGTATTGATGCTGCCGATGATGTGGATAGGGTGCTGACAGAAGCATCGCTGCATTTATCAGATTATCTGATTTACGTCACCGATTATAATCATGTGCAATCGGAAGTAAATCTATTATTTTTGCAGGCGATGCAAGAAAATGGCCTGCCGTTTATGGTGGTTATCAATCAGATAGATAAGCATAACGAAGCGGAATTGCCTTTTGTCGAATTCGATAAAAAAATTAAACAAACGTTTGATCAATGGAATCTTCACCCTTCTTCTATTTTCTACACATCTCTCAAAAATGCTGAAGCACCGCACAATGCGTGGGAAGAATTGAAAGACACGGTATTTCATATGCTGCAATCAAAGGATGAATACATGACGATGGATGCAAGCATTCGACAAATCGTCCGTGATCATAAAGAAAAAATTCATCGGGAAATGTCGAACCAAAAAGCATCTTTGGGAGAAGTTGACGGAGCTTCCCTGACCCAGGAAATGGAAACCCTCACGCAAGAAATAGAAAACTTGGAGCAACAGCCGAAAAATATAGCGGCCTCTTTTTTAGATGAAGTGGATCAGACCGTCAAAAATGCTTATCTTATGCCGGCTGATGTAAGAGATTTTGCAAAAAGTTATTTGGAATCCGTGCAACCTGATTTTAAAGTGGGCGGATTATTTACAAGCAGTAAAAAAACAAAAGAAGCGAAAATAGAACGAAAACAAGCCTTTATGGAAGCTTTAGAAAAGAATGTGGAAACAACTTTAAAATGGAAACTCCGTGATAAGTGGTATGAACATATAGAAGCCCATCAACTTGATTCTTCTTATCAGGAAAAAGGTGTCTCTTTCCTGGAATGGTCTTTAAGTGAAGATCTGCTGGAAAGTCATTTACGTAAGGGTGCGAACCCTAATGGCGATTATGTTTTAAACTATACGAATGAAATTGCTTCCAGTTTAAAAACATATTTCAAAAAAAAGATGCGGCAGTTAACAAATGAAGTAAAACAAGAACTGGAGGCAAAGAATGAGAACGCGTTAGAAGAACGGAAACGCGCGTTGGAAAGCTTGCAGGAGAAACAGGAAGAGCAGCAAGCTAATCAGGCGCTTGATAAGGAAGAAGAAGCTTATTTCAAGCATTTAGATGAACAGGAAGCCGCTCCAGAAGTGTCAACAGATATCATCGCTGCGATGAAGGAGGAGCTAAAAGCCCGACAAGTTACTCCTAAGCAGGGAACCGCGGACTTGGAAATGTTGAAAGAGGAAGCACAGGTGGAAGAACCTGCAGATGAACAAGGTGAGACAGAAAATACGGTGCATCATAATACCGATCAAGATGTTGTCCGTGATATAGATGATGTATTGCAAGTGGTTCAATTACCGGGTTTTGAAAGTTATCAGCAGGATTTAAAGAAACGAAAAGTATCTTTGACAGAACGATCTTATACCATTGCTTTATTTGGTGCTTTCAGTGCTGGAAAATCATCCTTCGCCAATGCAATTCTGGGTGAACGTGTCCTGCCGGTATCGCCGAATCCAACCACTGCAGCAGTTAATCGGATTCGCCCGGTTACGAAGGAAAATCAGCATCGGGACGTTATTGTCACTTTTAAATCTGAAGCCATGCTAAAGGATGACATCCAAACCTTGGCAAAAGAATGTGAGCCGCCTGATGCTTCTCTGGATGAGCTTATTACCTGGCTGGAAACAGAAGAAGTGCTGACCGATGCACGTTTACCAAAAATGTATCAAGCGTATTTACGGGCGATGATAGCAGGTTATGGGCAGGCGAAATCGGTTATCGGCTCATCTAAGAAAATTACCTTTGATGCATTTGCGTCTTACGTGACAGATGAAGAAAAAGCATGCTACATTGCATCGATGGACCTTTTTTATGATTGTGCCGTAACAAAGCAGGGCATTACGCTTGTCGATACGCCTGGTGCGGACTCCATTAATGCCAGGCATACGAACGTATCCTTTGAATATATCAAACAGGCAGATGCTATTTTATATGTTACCTATTATAATCATGCGCTTTCCCGCGCAGATAAAGATTTTCTAATGCAGCTGGGGCGAGTAAAAGATGTATTTGAATTAGATAAAATGTTTTTTATTGTCAACGCCGCAGACTTGGCCAGCAATCAAGAAGAGTTAGATCTGGTAACCGGATATGTTAAAGAACAATTAACGCAATTGGGAATTCGTTTTCCGCGTCTTTATCCTGTTTCAAGCAAGCTCTCTTTAGCAGAGAAATTAGAACAAAAACCATTAAATCAGCAGATGCAGGCTTTTGAATCTCGCTTTTATGATTTTATTCATTATGATTTAACGGCACTGGCGAAAAGAGCTGCCATCAGCGATATGGAGCGTTCAGATGAAGCGCTGGAACAATTTATTCAATCCTTAAAACTGGATCAATCAGCAAAAACAAAACGAAAAGAAGATTTACAGCAAGCGTATCAGCAAATCATTCAATATGCAGAAAACCTGGACGTCACTTCAACAGAAAATCGCTGGCATCAAAAATTAGAAAAACAAACGTATTTTTTAAACGGGCGTTTTGCTATCCGGTTCCATGACCTCTTTAAAGAAATGTATAATCCAGGAACCATCACCGAGTCCGGGAAAGCAGGACGGGAACAGCTGACGAAGCAATTTGAACAGCTGGCGTTATATGTGGAAACCGAATTGCATCAGGAGTTATTAGCTGTTTCTTTACGAGTGGAGCAGCTCTTGAAAGATTTATTAAAAACCAATCAGCAGGAAATGATTGCAAAAGCGAAAAACCTGGATCCGGTTTTTTCGATAGCAGAATGGGATATGATCTCGTTTGACACACCTGATATCACGACCCGACTGTCGGTTGAAAAGGAGCAGGAGCTTCAGAAATTATTTGCGCGATTTAAAGATACAAAAACATTCTTTGTTCAAAATCAAAAAGAAGAAATCAAAGAGCAGTTATATACCATCATTGAATCAGATATTCAAACTTTCATAGAAGAAGGAAGAAGGTTAATCCAGTTGTCTTATCAAGCGCAGTGGGATCAAGGAATAGAACAGGAAAAAACAACCCTTGTCCATGAAGCGGATGTCCTTTATCAGCAATTTATCGACCGCTTATTTGTAGAAGTGGATATGGATGATTTAGAGCAGCGCAAAGAACGAATGAACAGTATTTTGGATGCATATAGAGAGGAAGGAAATAAATCATGACAGCAAATAAAGTTTTATTAGTAGATGGAATGGCGCTTCTGTTCCGGGGATTTTTTGCAACATCTTTCCGGGGGAATTTTATGTACAATTCTAAAGGCGTTCCGACAAATGGTGTTTATCAATTTTTGCGCTATTTAACAGATGCCATTCACACTTTTGAACCAACGCATGTTGTCTGCTGCTGGGATATGGGGAGCAAAACTTTCCGGACCCAGATGTATGACGGCTATAAAGCCAATCGCGATGAACCGCCGGTGGAACTGATTCCCCAATTTGATTTAGTAAAAGAAGTAGTGGATTCTTTTGATATCCCGAATGTCGGGTTGGTAAATTTTGAGGCGGATGATTGTATGGGAACCCTTGCCAATATGTATAATCCTGAAAATGACGTATTTATTCTTTCTGGGGACCAGGATTTACTGCAATTGGTAAAAGAAAATATTCGTGTGGTTATTATGCGGAAAGGTCAAGGCAATTATGAAGTCTTTGACAAGGATAACTTTTATGAGAAAAAAGCACTTTCTCCTGCACAAATTATTGATTTAAAAGGGCTGATGGGAGACTCTTCCGATAATTACCCTGGAGTAAAAGGTATTGGAGAAAAAACAGCATTGAAGTTACTTCAGGAATTTGGAACAATCGATCATTTAGTTGATAATATCGAAAAGCTTCCTAAAGGAGTACAAAATAAATTGCAGGCAGATATGGATATGCTTTATCTATCAAGAAATCTTGCGGAGATAAAATGTGATGTTCCGATTTCTTGTGATTTAGAAAGTTTTACATGGCGTTTTCAAGAAGAAAAAGTAACCACGGAATTAAGTAAACTGGAATGGAAACATTTGGGCCGGTTGCTGGCGCCATTAAGAGCTAATACAACGATATCATTTTAAATCCAGCTGACATAAGATGGGGGTATCCTTTGTACCTGGTAGGGGTATAAAAGATACCCCCCTTTCTTTTGGAGTGGCGAAGTAAAACCGCACACAGATTAGGGATTTCAAAAACTGAAAATAAATAGTTTTTATGATGGATGTACACTAGAGGTGTATAAGTATTTATTATTGTTAAAAATATGGAAAATAATAATGAAATTTGGTAAAAAGGTTTTCCATCGTTATAATAGAGGAAGATAAGTATGGAAGAATAAATAAAGATAAATCTGGGTATGTCTTGTAGATAGACGATTATGAAAGGAATAGAGTAAACAGAAGGGAGCAAAAAGTATGAGAGTAGTAGATAACATTACGGAATTGATTGGAAATACGCCGATGGTAAAATTAAATAAACTGCAGCCGGAAAATGCAGCAGAGGTTTATGTGAAGCTGGAAATGTTTAACCCGAGCGGGAGTGTAAAGGACCGGGCTGCAGCTCATATGATTGAAGTTGCTGAACAAGAAGGGCTTATTCATCCCGGGGACACGATTATAGAACCGACAAGCGGGAATACAGGAATAGGGCTTGCGATGGCTGCCTCAGCCAAGGGATATGAGGCTATCCTGGTGATGCCGGATAATAGTACGGCAGAGAGAAGAAATCTTTTAAAGGCTTATGGAGCAAAAGTTGTGTTAACACCAAGCAATGAAAGAATGCCGGGTGCCATAAACAAAGCATTAGAATTGCAAGAGGAAATACCAGCAAGCTTTATCCCTCAGCAGTTTAAAAATATCTCGAATCCGGACGCCCATCGTCAAACAACCGCGCTGGAAATTTTAAAAGATACAAATGATCAATTAGATGCTTTTGTTTGTACAGCGGGTACAGGAGGAACAGTGACAGGCACAGGGGAATCATTGAAAGAATACATTCCGGATCTACATATTGCTGTGGTGGAGCCTAAAGGTTCCCCGGTATTATCCGGTGGAGAACCGGGTTCGCATAAATTAGTAGGTACGAGTCCGGGCTTTGTACCTGAAATTTTAAATACATCTATTTATGATGAAATCATTCAAATTAATGATGAGCAGGCATTACGTTTATTAAAAGAACTTGCACAGAAAGAGGGATTGTTTATTGGCCCGTCTGGTGCAGCTGCTGTTTATGCAGCGATAGAAGTTGCTAAACGTCTTGATTCGGAGCAAAAGGTTGTCTGTATCGCGCCTGACACGGGAGAGAGATACCTGTCCATGGATTTTCTGCAAGACAATAATTAACACGCAGGCGAATCACCTATTTTCTTATACTGCATAGTTTACAATAAAGAAATTAAAAATGCTGATTCTTTATTTGAACGCACTATATCATTGGCAGAGCAGTATGTAGTTCAGGAAACGTCATACGATTTTATACAATATAAAAAAACCTTTATTTTTCATTGTTTTTCTTTGTTATTCTTGCTATAATACAGTCAAATTCATTATTCATAGGTGAACGATAGAGGTGCAAAAACCATCAGTATATATGCGGAGTCCGAACAGGCCGGCGATGAAGCATATAGAAAGGGGGATTTGCCGAAGCACAATAAGCCCTGTTCTTATTGTACTGGAACCAGGATTGAATAAATCCGGTGCTGTCATATAGGGGACTATGTGGAGGGCTATCAGCTGAGAGGACATGGAAATGTTTATGCAGCAGCGGTCTCCGTTGGTGCATTTTATTTTGTGGAAATTGTTAAAGTATTGGATAATGATAAGAGAAAATAAATTCGGGAGTAGTAAGAAAATAACACTGACTCTGCTTATCTTTATTACTTTCCACCCTCTAGTTTTTAAGGCACTTTAGTAAGGTGCTGCCGTCTATTTTTCATTATGAAATGTTGATATTATAAAAAGAGGTTTAAAAAAAGGCCGAATTAGAAGCAAGAAGATCAAGGCGGTGTGGCTTTTCCGAACGGAGCGTATGTTATTAAATACGTGAGTATCGGAAAAGCCGCGCCAACGCAGAGATTCGCCGCTTATCATTTGGAGTTTTTTTGAACTTCCTATAAAAAGGGTGTGTTGTTATGAATTTTGGGAAAGTGGTAACGGCGATGGTAACGCCATTCAACGAACAGCAAGAAATTGATTATGAAGCATTGGATCATTTAATTGAACATCTGATTGCTAATGGCTCCGACGGGGTGGTAGTCGCAGGAACAACGGGCGAATCCCCAACTTTATCAAATGAAGAAAAGCTGGCATTATTTTCACATACGGTACAAAAAGTAAATGGAAGAATTACAGTGATTGCTGGCACTGGTTCCAACGAAACAAAAGGCTCTATTGCGTTGTCACAAGCTGCTGAAAAAACAGGTGTGGATGCTATTATGCTGGTAACACCTTATTATAATAAACCTTCTCAGGACGGTTTACATGCGCATTTTAAAACGATAGCTGATTCGGTGCAATTGCCTGTGATGCTATATAACGTACCTGGCAGAACTTCTGTTGATTTGGCAGCAGAAACGGTTATTCGTTTATCGACGGTGGATAATATTGTGGCTATTAAAGATGCGAGCGGTAATATGGATAAGGTAACGGAAATGGTAGCGCAAACGGACGCGAGCTTTTCTGTATATAGCGGAGAAGATGCAATCACATTGCCGTCTCTTGCAGTTGGGGCAGTAGGCATTGTTTCGGTTTCAGCCCATGTAATCGGTAATGAGATGCAGGAGATGATCACTGCATATGAACAGGGAGAAGTGAAAAAAGCGGCTTCAATCCATCAGCGCATTTTACCGGTTATGCAGGAAATGTTTGCAGCACCTAGTCCAGCTCCGGTAAAGGCAGCTTTGAATCGGAAGGCTGTAAATGTCGGCGGTGTTCGTTTGCCATTACTTTCATTAAATGATGAGCAGCTGCAATCATTAAATCGTAAATTAGAACTGCTTGAGCAAGTAAAATAATTGGCGCTATCAAGTTGAAACCTCTCTAAATCATTTAGATTTAGGGAGGTTTTTAGCGTGGATTTGTCTGCAATATAGTCAATATTCCTAAAAACATACCACAATACCTATCAACTTATTCAGATTAAATGATAAAATATAATACAAATAATGAATAACAGAGAAGGGAATGGGGAGTCGATGAGTGAAACATTCATTCAAGCGGATGACAGTATTACACTATGGGGAATGATCATTATTTGGGCATCCGTCAGTATTTATTTGGAACAGCGCTACAATTGGGCCTCCAAGGTTACTGGAGCAATTATTGCGTTAGTCGGTGCCATGATTTTATCTAACACGGGTGTTATCCCATTAGAATCACCGGTGTATGATGCAGTCTGGTCTGTGATTGTTCCATTGGCAATACCACTATTGCTATTTCATGTGAACATTAAAAAAATATGGAAGGAAAGCAGCAGATTATTACTTATTTTCCTGCTGAGTTCAATCGGAACGGTGGCAGGAACCATTATTGCGTTTTTTACTTTGCGGAATCATATTCCTTTTTTAGATCAATTGAGTGGTATTTTCAGTGCTACATATACAGGAGGAGGCGTGAATTTTGCAGCGATGTCTGCTAAATTTGATACTCCTGAAGCCATTACCTCTTCAGCTGTGGTTGCTGATAATTTAATGATGGCTTTGTTATTTATTATTCTGATGATGATACCTGCTGTTAACTTTATCCGTAAACGATATTCAGCGCCGCATGTGAAACAAGTAGAACAAAGGCAATCGGATGCTGATAAGACATTGGCGGAAAGCTTTTGGAAGCGGAAGGAAGTTTCTTTGAAGGATATGGCACTCTCCATTGGGACGGCTTTTCTTTTAGTTATTGTCTCCTTAAAAATTGCAGAATTCTTTGCTGGCATCATCCCAAGCGGTGACGATGCTTCTTTTTTTAATAACTTATTGAGCGGGATCATAGGAGACCAGTATCTGGTACTGACAACACTGACTTTTATAGCGTTGGCTGTATTTCCAAATTATTTTTCCGGGTTAAACGGAAGCCAGGAAATGGGTACGTATCTGATTCACCTCTTTTTTGTCGTTATCGGAATTCCTGCTTCTATTCCTTTGATTATCCAAACGGCGCCATTATTACTTTTATTTGCATTTATTATTGTGGCCATTAATTTAATACTGTCACTTGTTTTTGGGAAATTATTCAAGATGAGCTTAGAAGAAATCCTTTTGGCCAGCAACGCAAATATTGGAGGTCCGACGACGGCAGCTGCATTTGCGATTGCGAAAGGATGGAAACAGCTGGTCGGACCGATATTAATCGTCGGAACACTAGGGTATATTGTAGGGAATTATATCGGTACCTTTCTTGCTGTTTGGTTTGGCTCTATCATGTAAGTAATTGTAAAAAATCTGTTTCTGTCTATTAAGATAGAGCAGATTTTTTTGATGTAAGCTGCATTTGAAAGAAAAAATGCTTAGATTTGTTGAAAGCAATTCAAACATAGTATAATTCACATAAGTTAGTCCATTAACTTATGATGGAAGGAGTAGCAGCAGCTGATTTGGTAAATAATAGAATAGCGGCTGTTGATGCTCTATTGCTGTATTAAAGAGACAAAAAAGGTTGGGATAGCAATTTTCAAGCGATTATTATTTTTGCTGTTTATTATATTATTAGCTGTTTGGACAAAAACGCTATGGGAAGATCCGGTTCGTGATTTGGTCCCGGATGCTGTCAATGATGCGTTTTCTTATGTAAGCGACTTTGTGACAGATGCGATAGATAATGACTTTTATTTTCGTCAAATATCCGATGAGGCAACGTCTTTGGTAGATTCCATAACCGGTTCAGATACAAACAGAGAGTATGAGCAAGTAGAAACACCTGAACTCACTACTCCAGAAGAACAGTCCTTTTCTGTTGGTAATGTGGAGATTGGAGATACAAAAGAACAGGTGGAAGACATGTACAGTGAGCCGGCACGTCAAAGTCAAAATGAGTATGGCGTCGAGTGGTCTACGTATCATGAAAATTATAAAAACTTTATGATGGTAGCGTACGATGAGCAGGAGGTTGTACGTGGACTCTTTACCAATCAGGATTTACTGTCTTCGCAGCATGATATTGAATTGGGTGATTCCAAATCATTTGTCAATGAGACATTAGGTGAGCCGGAAGAGGTGATCCGTAATGGCTGGTTTAATTATAACATTGAGAGTGAAGGGGAATATGATGTTTATCATATGGATGGCACGTACGCAACCATCTTTTATGATCTGCATGAATCAGATGAAGTCACAGCCATCCAGCTGATAGACGAGGATTTAGAATCTGCAAAAAGCACCCTTTATACGCCTGGCAATGAAGAGCTGAAAGAAGGGCTGGAATATCAATTATTTGATTTAACCAATGCAACTCGTGTGAAGCATGACCTGTCTATTTTGGAGTGGGACGAAGAAGTAAGAGAAACGGCGAGAAAACACAGTACGGATATGGCTGCCAATCAATTTTTCAATCATACGAATCTAGATGGACAGTCCCCTTTTGATCGAATGCGGGAAGACGACATTTCCTTCTTAAGTGCGGGAGAAAATCTTGCGTATGGACAATTCAGCAGTGTGTTTGCTCATCAGGGATTGATGAATTCAGAGGGACACCGAGAAAACATTTTACACGATACATTTAGCCATTTAGGCATAGGCGTTGATTTTAATGAAAGCGATCAGCCATTTTATACGGAAAATTTTTATCAATAATGTGTTCTGATTTTAGAACACCCGCAAGCTGTTAGAAGCAAAATCTAATAGCCTGCGGGTTTTTTTAAAGGATGAGGGTTCGCTTTTTATATGCTTTTATTAGTAGAAGCTGTTACAACAAAAGCAGAATCTCCTTCTATTTCTATGACGCTGTCTGTTATCACAATGATTCGATTCACGACATTTGTGATGATGATCGTTGCTGTGATGATCTCGGCAATGACAACGTTTTTCATGTCTGCTTCTGCATCCGCAATGGCTTTCATGTCTGCTGCCACAGTGACAGGATTTATGATCTCTGTGACGATAGTCACCTCCTGGGCGACTTGTGTTGCGACAAGGATCTTTACACTTTTCTCTTGATGAGTGATGACCGCACATAGCTTATCCCTCCTTTCCCAATCAATATACGCAAAGAAGAAAAAAGGGATTAGACAAACCTAATAGGAGCTAACACATTTTTGCGTAAAGCATGTATCTGTTGTATAGATTATTATCTTTTTCTTTACTCGAAGACCACCCAGATCGTTATGGACAGTAAAAAGGCCGCTATGAATGAATCGTACGTTTTTTCTTTTCTTGAATCGGGAATCATACAGCAAGTTACACTGCGTAAAATAGAGATGGGTGTGAAACTTTTAAGTTATTCTTTCGTATAACTTAATTAGACAGAAAAAATGGACGAGGAGGTCATGAATTGACTGAGATTGCAATGGAACTAACAAATGTCAGTAAACGCATTAAAGACAAAGAAATTATTAAAGACGTCAACTTTCAAATAAAGAAAGGGGAAGTTTTTGGTTTTGTCGGGCCGAATGGGGCCGGTAAAACGACTACGATCCGGATGATGGTTGGTCTGATGAAATTAACAGAAGGTGACATTCGCATTGTCGGGAAAAGCATTCAAACCGATTATGCAGAAGCAATCAGAGAAGTGGGAGCCATTGTGGAGAATCCGGAAATGTATCCTTTCTTAACAGGAAGAAAGAATTTGGAACAATTTGCCCGGATGATTCCAGGGACAACGAAAGAACGAATAGAAGAGGTTGTTCGATTAGTCGGACTGGAAAAGGTCGTCAATGAAAAAGTTGGCGGGTACTCTCTTGGAATGCGGCAGCGGTTAGGCATTGCACAAGCTTTGTTACATAAACCGTCGATTCTCATTTTAGATGAGCCGACCAACGGACTGGATCCCTCCGGAATGAAGGAAATTCGCCAGTATATCCGGACATTGGCAGAAAAGGAAAACGTCAGTGTGATTGTGTCCAGCCATTTACTATCTGAGATTGAATTAATGTGTGATCGCATTGGCGTTATAAAAAATGGCGCTTTAATTGCCGTGGAAGATGTGGAAAAGAACAGACAAGCTGAGAAAGACGATGTGTCAGAGTATACCATCTCCGTCAACAATGCCCAGGCTGCAAAAGTGCATTTGGACAGTTTGGATGATGAAACACTCCATGTTGAAGCGGTAGACGAATCAACCATAAAAACAGCTGTTAAACGGGAACAAATACCGGCTGTGCTTAAAGAATTATTAAACCATAACATTAATGTGTATGAAGTTCAGGTATCGACAAATACGCTAGAAGATAAATTTTTTGATTTGATTGGAGAGAATGTCATTGAGTAATTTGGGTCAGCTAATAAAAAACGAATTTATCAAACTGCATCATTATAAATCTACCTGGGCGATGTATATTATTATCGGCTTCCTCTTGATTGGTATGGGTATGGTTACAAGCTTTGTTGTGAACCCAAGTGCGATGGTTGATGGAACTTTTCAAGCAGAGCTGATGCAGGCCTATCAATCCATGGGATTAGAAGTTCCTGCTTACGATATGTGGGCCTTCGTGGCAGAAAATATCTCTATGACCAGCTTCATTACGATTTTCATTATCGTTGTTGCAGCTAAAATTATTTCCAATGAATATAAATGGGGAACGATTAAATTATTATTGATTCGCCCGGCAGGAAGAGGAACCATTTTAACCTCAAAATATATTACCGTTTTGTTGTTCGCATTGGTAATGATTTTATATACCATTATTCTTTCTATGATTATAGGGCTTCTCTTTTTTGGTGTCGACTCCTGGAATCCAACGATTGTCGATAATATGGGGTCCGGATATACGGAAGTTTCGGTGATAACTTCGATTGGGAAAGACATCTTGTTCAGCCTTATACCATTAATTATTGTGGCAACCTTTTCTTTCATGATTGCGATTTTATTTAAAGGCAGTGCTATGGCCATTGCAGCAAGCATTGTTATATTCATTGCTTCACCAATGATTACGATGCTGGTAAGCCAATATGAAATTAGTAAATATTTATTAACCGCACATCTGAACTTGCAAAGTACTTTTGAAGGATCACCAATGATTGAAGGAACCTCCTTAGGCTTTTCCGCTGCTGTGCTTCTTGTTTACTATGTGATATTTATGGTAATAGGGTGGCTGACTTTCAAAAAACGAGATGTAGCTGGAAATTAGTCGGAAAGGCGGTCTATCTATCGTGAAAAAAACGTATGCTTTTTTGCTCTGCAGCTTGCTTCTCCTTTTAGCTGCTTGTGCCAGCGATAATGAGGAAGAGAAGGAAGACAAGGAAAATCATTCAGGACAAGCGGATGATTCCGAAGATAATAATGAAAAGCAAAATCTGGATCCAGCAACAGGGTTGTTGATGGACTTTATAAAAGAAAATCAAGATTCGGAGCGCGTTTCTTTTTTAGCGACTTGGAATGATGAACCAATAGCGGAAATGAATACCGAATTAGCCATGCCGCTTGCCAGTGTAGTTAAAATAATGATTGCAATGGAATTTGCTGGTCAAGCAGAAGCAGGTGACATTGATCCTTCTCAAACGGTGGCTATGGAGGAAGTGGACAAGTATTATTTTCCGAATACGGATGGCGGAGCGCATGATGCCTGGAAAAGTACACTGGAAGACGAAGAAGGCGATGTTTCCCTGGAACAAATCGCACAAGGTATGATGGACTTTAGTTCTAATGCCAATACCGATTATTTAATAGAAAGACTGGGATTAGAAGAAGTAAATAATCGGGTAGAAGAATTGGATTTGAACCATCATGAGCCGATTTATCCGTTAACCGCAAGTATCGCTATCCCTCAAAGGGTGATGGAAGAGAAGCATTTAGAAGAAGGTGAGTTGGAAGCAGCATTACGCGATGTAGATGATGATGCTTACCGGCAAATAGCGAGCGATCTTTTTGAAGAATGGCAAGAGGAGCCGTTAAGTGCAGAGGAAAAAGAAGAAGCAAGTGCTTTACTTGATATGCCGATTCAAAAGGTCTGGTCGGATCGCCTGACACATGCGACAGCGGAAGATTATCATCACATCATGGCGATGCTGAATAAAAAGGAATATTACTCCGAAGCATTTTATGACGAATTAGATGCTATTTTTAACATGGATGTAGCGAATGAATCGATTGTACGTGCCGCGCAAAAAGGCGGAAGCACTGCTTTTGTTTTGAATCAGGCTGTGTATGCAGAAGATGCGGATGGAAATCGATTGGAGCTAGTTTTATTTACAAATGACCTCAACCTGTCTGAACTGGAGATTGCAACGATGCAGATGCAGGCTTTAACGGATAAATTAATCCATGAGAAAGATTTTCGTGAGGAAGTCAGAGAGATGTTAGCTGAATAATAGTCCTGACGAGTTCCCCTAGTGCTGGTGATTGGCACCGTACTAGGGGATTTTAATTTGTAAGTATCCTTTTTTACCCTTTTTAAAAGGTGGTAGTTATTCTATCATTAATAAAATAAACACAGAGAGAGCGGTGCAAATGAGTGTCTATTGATATAAAAGAAGTTAATAAAGAAAATTGGAGAGAAATTGCTGTATTAGAAGCAGCTGAAAATCAAAAAGCATTTATAGAGAGTGTTCCTTTTTGCCTAGCGGAAAGTTTTATTGAAGCGTTGACTACTTCCCTTGGGCTTTATGCAGATAACAAACCTGTCGGCTATGCCATGGTCGGTTTTTATGTTGCTGAAAAAAAGAGCATCTGGTTTGACCGGTTTATGATTGATTACCGCTATCAGGGACAAGGTTATGCCAATCAGTTCATCCCATTAATTGAAGCATATATCCATGCACGTTATGATGTCCAGGTCATACGTTTAAGCTTTGTTCCAGGAAACCATCTAGCGGAACAATTATATAAAAAGCATGGTTTCGTCCGGACAGGGGAGTATGATCCGGAAGGAGAAATCATTATGGAAAAGCGCATTTAGATAACTATAATTATATTATGTAAACTAATGAGTTAGCGTATTATTCTTTAAATGATAAAATAAGAAAAGAGGAAATTCGATGACCGGCCAAAAACAAAGAAAAGTATGCAAGAATGGACATATTTTCTTTAAAAGTTCCGATTGTGAAAGCTGTCCGACTTGTGAAAAAGAAAATAAACCGGAAAGTGGCTTTTTAGCGGCACTTTCCGCTCCGGCAAGAAGAGCACTTATCCACGAAGGCATTACTACAGAAGAGCAGATGGCAGCTCATACCAAGCGAGAAATATTAGCTCTACATGGCATTGGCCCAGCATCGATGCCGGCTCTGACAAAGGCGCTGGAAAACAAAGAACTTACATTTAAAACAGAATAGGTAGAATCGAAATGGAATGGCATCTCAGTCAGAGATATCATTCCATTTTTGCGTTTTAGCAGCTGGAACTAGATGGCTTGTAAAAGTGCTGTTTAGGAGGTTTAGAAGGGCATAGACCCTAAGGCTTAGACAAAGATATTGCTCAGGCTCATTACGAGAAAACAAAATCCCCGGTAAGATAAAGATACAATAACAAAAGGAGGAAAACGGAATGAAAAAATTCATGTTATTTATCGGCGGGCTGGTTGCATTACTGATCTTGCTCGCAAATCTTGGGCCGATGGTATTACTTGCTTTAAGCGTATGGCTGCTCTATATATGCTTTAAAAAATTTATCAGTACAGATTCCACCGCTGCCAAAGTAGGATGGGTGATTCTGGGATTGATTGTTGTAAGCATCACATTCTCTAACATTTATGCTGTATTAGGCGTCGCAGCAGCTTATGCACTTTACCTGATCTATAAGAACTGGAACACACCGGAAAGCTCTGTTGTCCACGAAATAAAGGAAGATGATGATCCATTTACCAATTTTGAAAAACAGTGGGCAGAGTTAAATAAATAATATTACATTCAAAGGAGAGATTGATTATGTCAACAAATATTTTTACACGAATGAAAGATTCTATTTCAGCAGATTTACACACGATGATGGATAAAAAGGAACAAAAAAACCCAATCGCTGCACTTAATCATTACCTGCGCCAAAGTGAACAGGAAAAAGAAAAAGTAAAAAAACTGATTGATCGTCAATATAAATTAAAAGAAGAATTTGCCCGCGAATATATGAAAGCACAAGACCTTGCAGATAAACGCTTGAAACAAGCACAAATTGCCGACCGTGCGCAAGAAGAGGAAATGCATGAATTTGCTTTAAAAGAGCATGAAGAGTATCAAAATCGCGCAGAACGCATGAAAGCATCCAGAGAAGAAGCGATTACGCAGCTTGAAAATCTGGAGCAGAAATATGAAGAAATGAAGCATCGCCTAAAGGATATGCACTTGCGCCGGATGGAGTTAATGGGACGGGAAAACATTGCAAAGGCAAATCATCAAATCAATCGCGTCGTGGAGGAATCACCGGAAAAACCTTTCTCCAAGTTTGAAGAAATGGAACAATATATCGAAAATCTGGAATACAGAGTAAACAGTTCTTACTACCAAAGCACATTTGACAATAAAATTGCCGCCATTGAAAAGAAGTTGGATGAAAAGGAAACAAACTAGAATCGATAGCTAGAAATGGAAAAATCATGGTATACTTATACAGGTGCAGGTCTTTCTTGCGCCTGTATATTTACATAAGAAATAAACGAAAGGAGAATGGCAGGATGTTTAAACAGCTCAGCACGAGAAATTTAAATTGGATAGGCATTACTGTCGCCATTCTTCTCATTTTTGAAATCGTCTTTTTTCATGGCGGATCACTGATATCGGCATTGATTACCGGTTTCTTTGTATATTTCAGCTGGAAAAGACTGCATTCCCTGGGCTGGAAGATCGTGTTTGCGATTGCAGCAATATCCTTCATTCTCAACATTTTTAATTTACTTGCAGTACGATTTTTAATCGTTGTTGCTATTGTTGTTTTCATTTTAAATTATGTCAAAGCAACGAAAGAACCCAGTAAAGAACAACCGGAACTGCCAAATAAATCGGGTTTAACAGAGGAAGAGCCGCTTGTTCAAGTGGATAATTTATTTGATGAACGTTTTTTTGATGATTTTCGGACGGAAGAGACAGCTTATCAATGGAAGGACGTCAATATGCATGGGATTTATGGTGATCGTGTTATTGATTTAAGTAATACAGTATTGCCATATGATACAGCAGTCATCTCTATCCGTCATATCGTAGGAAATATTGAGATTTATGTACCTTATGAAGTAGAGGTCAGCATCCATCATAGTTCCATCTTTGGCAGAGCATCGATTTTTGGCGTGTATCATGGAGGTCTGATGAACAAATCGCTTCATTATGAAACAACAAACTATAGTACAGCGCAGCAAAGAGTGAAGATTGTCACTTCTTTATTTTCCGGAGATATTGAGGTGAAACGCATATGAATACCATTATTCGTTTTGTTCTTTTGTCCATTGCTTGCAGTTTTGTTCTGGCTATTGCTGCGGTTGTTGCGACCTTTGTTACTTTTTCCATCAATGAAACAGCAGGGTGGAGTGCGCTCTGGGAAGGCCAAATTGGAGATGTTTCTTTTCTTCTTACTGTATTGGCATTTGTGCTAACATTTGGTTCCATTATCGGCGCGATTATCGGCTGGTATTGGAAGGGGAATTTGAAAAAGGTAGAAAAAATGCTTACAGGAATTGTAAAAGGAGAAAAGCCTATTGAAACCGATGATATTCCGAAAGAACTGGAGGCAATCTCTGTCCAAGTGAACCAAGTTCAGGAAAAATTACGGGCGCAGACAGAACATGCCCAAAAAATTGCGACGGAAAGAGCTAATGAACGGGAACAAAGCCTGCAGGAAGTCGTGGAACAGGAAAGAAATCGCTTGGCCAGAGAACTGCATGATTCTGTCAGTCAACAGCTCTTTGCGGCTTCCATGCTGATGTCGGCGATTAATGAGTCAGGGCAGCCAGAGGATCCGACTTTAACGAAACAGCTGAATATGGTGGAAAATATGATTCATCAATCACAGATGGAGATGCGTGCCCTTCTCTTACATTTACGCCCTGTAGCTTTAAAGGGCAAGTCCTTGCAGGAAGGCGTAGAAGGACTTTTAAAAGAATTAACGCAAAAAGTACCATTGGAAATTGATGCTAAAATCGAAGCATTTCAAGTAGATAAAGGGGTGGAAGATCAGCTGTTCCGGATTTTTCAGGAATCTATTTCCAATACATTGCGTCACGCGAAAGCTGCAAATCTTCATATTTTATTACTAGAAAGAGATGAAAACATTATTATGCGTGTGGTGGACGATGGAATTGGATTCGAAACAGAAAGTGTCAAAACAAGTTCTTATGGCATGCAGAATATGCGTGAACGCGCTTATGAAGTTGGAGGCACATTGAAAATTATTAGTCTGCCGAATGAAGGCACACGTTTAGAAGTAAAAGTACCCATTGTAAGAAAGGAGGACCCAACCAATGATTAACGTTTTATTTGTCGATGATCACGAGATGGTACGAATCGGTGTATCCGCCTATCTTTCCTCACAGCCGGATATTGACGTGGTTGCAGAAGCAGATGACGGTGCACAAGCTATTGACCTGGCATTAGAGCTCCGTCCGGATATTATTTTAATGGATCTTGTGATGAAGGAAATGGATGGAATTGAAGCGACAAAGAAAATCATTGCATCCTGGCCGGAAGCGAAGATTATTATCGTTACCAGTTTTTTAGATGATGAAAAAGTGTATCCTGCATTAGAAGCAGGAGCTACGAGCTATATGCTGAAAACATCCAAAGCCAGCGAAATTGCCAAAGCAATTCGAGCCACCTACGAAGGGCAATCTATCCTGGAACCGGAAGTGACCGGGAAAATTATGAATCGTATGCGGACGAAAGAGGAGACTGCTTTACATGAGCAGTTAACAGAACGAGAAAAGGAAATATTATTATTAATGGCCAAGGGTAAAGCCAATCAGGAAATTGCGGATGAATTGTTTATCGCGTTAAAAACGGTGAAGGTGCATGTTAGCAATATTTTAGGAAAATTAGAGGTTCAAGACCGGACGCAGGCTGTGATTTATGCCTTTCAGAATAAACTGGTGGAATGATGGATTCGTTCAAAATGGAAAACGGATATGATATATATGAAGGACTAGAAAAGGCAAAGCCCAAATGTACCTGAGCTTTGCCTATGTATTTTATTGACTTTGAACTTTTTGATTTTCCAAGTTTCGAGTTACTTCTACTTCGATTTGATTATGGTTTTGTTTAATCATGCCAGGAATTAAAAATAAATCGACGATAACCCAAATGCCCAATGCAAATAATACGACACCGCCTATAAGAATAAAAGTTGTTATAATTCCGAAAATCCAGAGTATAAGCATAGAAACGGCGCTGCCAACTTTACCTAAGTAGAATCGATGAATACCTAATGTACCTAAGAATATAGCTAAAAGGTATGCTACTACAATATTTTTTCCTTTTCTTTCAATTTCTGAATTCACATATAGTTTTTCTTGTGTTGATAAGGGCAACTTGTCACCTTCTTTCTTCAAGTAATTATAAGATACAACAAAATAAGATTTGCGAATCATTTCCTCTAGTTACTTTGATAGAGGGAATTTGTATCTTATTTCTTTATTATGTTGATTTACGAAAAAAATGTCAATACAAAATCAAATGATTTTTTAAAGTATAAAATTTCAGCAAAGAAGATTGTGACGTGGTTAAAATTTTTAGGTACTTTTACAGTTTTTGAATTGCTGTTAAGTTTCTGTTTTTGTAATAAATGCTTCATATAAAATCGCCACAGCGGACATGATCCCTATTCCCACAGCAATATATTTGAAAGCTTGATTGCCTGCATTATCATTAAACAGCGTAAGCATCGTTGTGGCAATGACAACCGCTGCCATTCCGATCTGTGCGGAGAATTTTGGTTTTGAATCTCTATTTGTAAATCTTTTATTTACGAAAAGAATCAGCAAAATGATAATGACAAAAACAATAATCATTCCGGTCACCTCCATACATAGTAGGTGCTATATTAAGATATATTCTTATGGTAACCTTCTTCCCATCGTTTTCTAGCCTTAAACATCAATCACTATGAAGAAGGAAAACAACTAAACCTTCTTGTTTGTAAAGAAATTAGAAGTAATGACTATAATTATTCCTATAATGATGGAAGGTACAGAAAAAGTGGAGAGGATTTCTGGACCATCTGTTATGGTACCTATACTTTTATTAAAAGCTATTCCTAACATAGTAAATAAAAAACCTGCCCAAAAAATTCTCTTTCCCAGTTTTGTATGTTTTTTCATGTTTATTCACCCTCCTGTTTCATTTCAACATGTTGTACATGAGTTTAAATATCATTTTGCACAAAATTTACAATAATTTTATCATAAGTATTCGGAACTATCTATCAAGTTAGTGGAGAAATAACCTGTTCCTATTTCTTGCTAACCAAAAGATACCTCACATTAATTTATATTTTCCCAATTGATGAAATAGCTTTTGGACATATTGCATATGTTTTGATTCCATTAGTATCGTTTTCAATTATTTGTTATAATCAACTTGTCATATTATATATGGAGGTAACTATTATGGGAAGTACATCAATTGCAGTTGTAGATAATCGTCTATTCTTCTAATTCATTTGAGAGGAGGATAGACATGGGGATTTGCAGCATTGCTGTAGTTAAAAACGTTCATTATAAACCAAGAAAAATACAACATGGTTATAATGAACGGTAAATAAAGTTCGTTATAACCAATGGGATAGAGGGTTATAATGAACAGCGTCAATCCAAAAAACAGTCAAAATTTTATCACGTCGAAAAAGCATATTCATGATATATTATCTCGAACAAATATCGGTAAAACAGACACCGTTATTGAAATTGGTTCGGGGAAAGGTCATTTCACAAGAGAGCTTGTGAAGATATGTGATTTTATCACTGCTGTTGAAATAGATTCTAAATTTGTATCTATAACGCAAGAATCTATCAATAAGGCTAAAAACATTCAAGTAGTCCATGCAGATATATTAAATTACAGGTTTCCAAAAGGAAATCAGCCGTATAAAATTTACGGAAACATTCCTTACAATATAAGTACAAAAATAATAAAAAAGATTGTATTTGAAAGTGCTGCCGCGTATAGTTTTCTGATTGTGGAAGAAGGCTTTGCGAAGCGGCTCATAGATTATCGAAGGGCTTTCGGATTATTCCTATTTCCTGAGGTTGATATAAAGTTTTTAAGAAGAATTCCTAGAGATTATTTTCATCCTAAACCTAAAGTTGATTCTGTTTTTATTCAACTTACAAGAAAAGAATCTGAAATTCATTCCAGAGACAAAGATTTGTATCAACATTTTGTTTATAAATTGGTTAATAAGGAATATCGAAAGCTATTTACAAAAAATCAGTTTAACAAAGCATTGAAGCATGCCAAGGTAACAAATATAGATCGTTTAACTGGTGAGCAAGTATTATCTATGTTTCATAGCTACAAGTTATTCCAGAGTTAAAAATGGCTCATCACCAAAATCTATGGTTGACGATTAAATAATATCCTGCATGTAAGCCCAATTACATTCAACTAAAATACGGTTCTCATATACATCCCGGTTACGTGTGAAAAAATGCCGGCGCTGTATCGCTTTTATCTTATTGTGACGTCCTTCCACCACAGCGTTCGTAAAGCGCATCCGGTGATAATTAATCACTTCTGTTTCCCAGTTTTTAATCGTTTGGAGACAGGATTCAACTGCTTTATGCTGGATACGATGTCCTTGTCGATACCATTGTTCCAGCATTTGTTTCGCTTGTTGTGCGTTTAAACTCAAATCATACCAGTCAATAAAAGCTTCTTTCCATTCATAGATGGCTTTTAATTGGTTATCATAGTTTAAAAGGGTTTGAACCGTTGTCTGGTCTTCTTTGGACAGAGCATCGTAGCGTGTTTCCAGCAGCTGATGATGACGTTTCAGTTGTTTCCTTGCCTGTGTAGAAAGTTTTTGCTGCACCTCTTTTCGCACGGCATGCATTGCATCGGTCACATAACGATTGACATGAAATCGATCGGCAATCCGAATCGCTTGCGGGAAGGTTTCTTTGACAAATTTATGATACGTATAGCTTAAATCCATCACTACAGCGACAGGGTTTAATAGATGCATATAGGAAGATGTTTGTTGAAACGCTTGTAAGTCTTCCTGTTTCCGCCCAGAAATGATATCCAGCATGTTGCCGCCTTTTAAATCATGAATGCCTGTATTGTAGCTGTGTCCTTTCCGCACGGCAAAATCATCGATGCCAAGCACCAATTGATGACGCTGGACCGCATCTTGAATGCAGGTCATTTGGGTATGCTTCCTTTCTGCTTGAAGTCCATTTTTAAAATACCTTTCCGCTGTGGAATAAGGGACGGATTGAGAAGCAGACATGGATTGTACCGTTACGCCTTGTCCTTGTTTCATCAACTGATGCTGAAAAGCTTTTGTATATCGCTTTTTCGGCGGAACAAAGGCATATTGCCAAACGAAATGGGCCTTACATTCCTGACATTCCATATTCACTGCTGGAATACAAAGCAGTGTTCGCCAGTTTGCCAATGGCAAATGGCGGACATGACGGTGGTATAATACACCATCCCGATGAACGTCATGGCTGCCGCAATAAGGACACGGTTGAACGTACTGTATCGGCTCAACAGATAGATAAACAACACCTGTTTTGTCATCAAATAATATATTTTTTACGTTTATTTCTGGAAGTTGAATCAATTTATTGATATAGTGAAATTGCACCGGTAACACCTCGCTATTTTGGTTGTTGGTACTTTCACTATAGCAGGGTTACGGGTGTTTTTTCATGTATTTGGATCTATTACCATATTTAACCTAATGTGTCACCCATAGATTTTGGTGTAGACCCTTAAAAATAGAGAGCCACTCAATTACTTCATTTAGAAGCAAAAAAATAGTTTAAAAGAAAATCCCCGCTTGTATGGTTTTTAGCAGATATCAAGTAGGGATTTTCATCAAAAGTAAATGATAAAATACTTGATTAAAGAACGTACGTTCTGTATAATGTGTTTAAAGTATTTCCTAGGTATATTTTTAATAAGATTAAAATGATATGTATTCATAATTCTAAGATCCTCTTTAGACTCTATGATGAGTTCCCCTAAAAAACACTACTAATTATTCAGCTGCTGTAAATAAGAAAAATCGCTATTCCATTTTATAACATATAACCAAACGTCAAGAAGATATTCAAGTTAAATAATCATTTTTGAATAAAAAATCAGAAAAGAGTGAAAATTAATGAAGCAAAAATCGAAAAAAGTCAATTAACAGCCATTTATAAATGTAAAGGTCATTTAGTAAGAGCGTTTCAGGGTGAGAGGAACAAACGAAATGAAATTCATAAAATTAGAAACCTTGTTAACCAATATCGGAATTTAATACGGCAAGCTTATATTTTTAATGACGAAGAAAAGCAATTTTTTCAGTCGGATTTGGAGCATTTTGAAAATAGGCTATTAGCTTGAATGAATTTCATAATTGCTCTTTTTAAAAATACAAAGACGAACCGAATTTTCGAAAGTGTATTTTTAAAAACAAAATTATGCAGTTTGTTGTTGTTGAATAAGCTCAGCTTGGATGCGATCCGCAGCTAATTTGGAAGCATTATAAATCAAAGCGACCATATCAAAATGGACTTTCGCACGCTTTCCAGTACGATAACGAACATTGTTTAGCTGATAGAACTCTTTCAGATAAGCATTGACACGTTCTACTGCTGTCCGTTGTTTAAAAATCTTTTTCCAAGCTCTTGATCCGCGTGCAGGCGCAGTATAACGTCTTAAATCCGTAGTTATCTTGACTTTATACACTTTTTGACAGATACCTTCGTTCGCAAGTGGGCAGTCGCTGCATTCCTTTGGTCTGGTATATTTCAATGTTTCGTATTTTGGATCAAAGCTATCATATTTATAGGAATGTTCTCGAAAACAGGTTGGGGCAAAATTCTTATCAAACCCAATCATTTCGCCTTCATTGCGCTTATTATAGGCAATGACAGACTGTTGTCCCATGCGATGAATCTGTTCATAAATCGGCTCGAAATCGTAACCAGCATCTAGCGTATTATAATGAACAGTGGTAAGAGGAAGGCGCTGGTCCGTTCCCTTTAATAAGGCGATAGCGGCTTTTCCATCATTTAAGCTGCCAGATGAAAACAAGGATTGTAGAATATACTGGCTTGATGTACCAACTGCGAGATGTCCTTTGTAGCCAAACCAGTATTCATTTTTACCGTCTGCATTCTTTTTCACACCCCATTTGGGGGCTAGTGGTACTTCTGCACGCAAGATGTCTAACGGAACGTCTAACTGTGCTTCGATTTTCTTTTCATACAATGGCAGGTTTGCTTCCTTTTCTGCTTGTTCTTGAAGGTACTGTTCGCGTTCTTCTTTGGATTTACGCCCACGCTTTTTGGGCGCAGCTTCCGGTTTTTCTTCTTTTTGAACGGGTGCCTTATCTCGTGCTTCAAAATGGGTGGCATCAATGGCAATGACTTCATCGGCAATAAACCCTTCTGTGACAGCTGCCAGCGTTACGCTTTCGAAGGATTTTTCTAAAATATCTGATTCACTCAGTTTCGTTACGAGACGAGAATACGCAGCTTCTGATGGAATAGCGTCGGAAACCAGAAATCCGCAGTTCATTTTAAAGATAAAGTCATCATTGAGACGCTTGATTAAGTCTTTGATCGTTGGGATGCGTTCGATGTAGCGAATAAAAAAGGAAATAATCATCCCTGCATAATTTAGCTCAACAGGCGCTCCCAGCCGGGATTTCTTATTAATCGCATGATAAATAAGATCCAGATCAATCGCTGAAATAATCGCTTCATATTTTTGGGTAGGTTCCATGTCATATAATTCTTGGATGCCAAATAGGCTCGGTTGTCGTATAATGGTCATAAGAAGTACTCCTCCAGTCTTTTTATGGTTTTCTTGTCAACTACCATTATACAAGATTTGGGGAGGTACTTCTTTTTTCATGTCCTGAACTCATTGGGGCACAAGGGATAAGAATTATGAAATTCATTCAGCTTATGAAAAAGAAGAATATCAACGGTTACAGCAGCATTATCGTTTTAACGAAAGCTTTCAAGAATGGATTATAGATAAGGCTAATCGGCTCTTCATATTAAAAAGAGGCGTTGACGAATATATTCATGAAAAGCTAATCCCTGCTGCTTATCAAAAAGCATTTGAAAACGGAATCCCCGACCATCTAAAAGAAGAATATCCTGAAACAAGATTAACGAAACGTCATTTTATTATTCATGCCGGTCCTACGAATTCTGGAAAAACCTATCAATCTATTCAATCATTATTAATAGCAAAAAAAGGAATTTATCTAGCACCGCTCCGTTTATTAGCTTTAGAAGTATTTGAAAAATTGAACGACAATGGAGTAAGCTGCGATTTAATCACTGGAGAAAAAGAAATAATTGTCCCGTTTTCCACACATCTTTCATCCACAGTAGAGAAAGCAAATTTTCAAGAAGAATATCCCGTAGCTGTTATTGATGAAGCACAGTTGATTTCTGATAAAGAGAGAGGAAGTGCTTGGTTCCGCGCTATTATTGGTATAAAAGCAAAAGAAATTCATATTTGTTGTTCTCTAAATGCTGTAAAGCTGATTAAAAGAATAGTAGAGGACTGTAATGATAAGGTGGAAATTCATTATCACGAACGTAATACACCTTTAATCGTTCAAAAAGAAGAAGTTTCATTTCCAGCGGATATTAAAAAAGGAGATGCCATTATAGCCTTCTCACGTAAGAAAGTTTTGCGTATGGCTGCTCATTTGAGGAAGAATGGCTTCAAGCCTGCAATTATTTATGGAGCGTTACCTCCAATAACCAGACGAAAGCAAGTAGAGTTTTTTAATAATGGTAAAGCAGATGTTGTTGTTGCAACAGACGCTATTGGAATGGGCATTAACTTGCCTATACAACGAATTATTTTTTCAGAACTTGAAAAATTCGATGGTACAGGCATTAGAAAGTTAACTTCTCAAGAAATAAAACAGATTGCTGGAAGGTCCGGCAGAAGAGGTATCTATAATATTGGTTGGGTTGCAAGCATGACAAAAAAATCAAGCTTTATTGAAAATAAACTTAACCAAAAAGATTCTATCATAAAAAAAGCTGTAATTGAGCCATTAGAAGAAACGATTTTACAAATTCAGTATGGTAATTTGATTAATAAATTAAGGTATTGGAATGACTTTACTTATAAATTGAATTATCTCGAAAAAGCAGATATAAGTAAACAATTAGATTTATTAATGATTTTGCCAAAGAAAATATTAGAAAGTAATAAGGATAAATTGTTATATCATGCAGTTCATATTCCTTTTCAAAAAAGAAATACAATTTTAACGCAACAGTGGCAAAATTATGTTTTTCAGGTTTGTGAAAATAATCAACGATTAGAGAAGCCGTTTGAAGAAATCTTTGAAAAGCATAGTTTAGATGTATTGGAAGTGAAATATAAACAATTAGATTTATATTATTCTTTTTCTAAAGTGTTTCAGAAACAATTGGATCGAGAATGGGTTACAAAACATCGTCAAAAGGTGTCTAATCTTATTATGCAATATTTAATAGGCGCTGATTTGAAAATATTTATCTCTTGCAGAGGTTGCGGAGAGAACAGGTTATATTTTGAAGCAGGAGATTATTGTGAGAAGTGTAGTATGGAACATTTTAAAAGAGAAGAATATTGGTTGTTGTAATCAGTTACTAATGTAAATTAAGCATAATTTCACTGAGGGATAGGGGAGTCTTTTTGTCATTGCTGTAATTTATCGCAGTGTAACTGACTGGGACTGGGACAGCGATTACTCGTCCCGCCAAAAAAGCCGCTAGTTTGTCTTATTGCTATCTACTTGTATCAAATATATTTTTCATCTCGAATGGAATTTTTATTTAAAAAACAATTAGAATCCTGCCTGGTTTCATTTGTTTCTGTTATGATTGGTTGTAATAAAACAGCTTTAGAATACATTTGGCGGGCGGTTTATTTGAATTGGTCTATCTAATGTGTGAAAGGATGTGGCGGGATTAATGGAAAGAATTCTTGGTACCTATTTTGTAGATGGTTATACGATTGAATATTCAATTACTGAAAAAGAGGGTACACCAATCCTCGTAATGCATGGCGGGCATTCTAACTGCTATGAGGAATTTGGGTATAAGCCGCTGGTGAAGAACGGGTTCATGCTAATAACACCCTCAAGAGCAGGATATGGAAAGACGTCAAAAGAAATTGGAGAAAATTTATCCAAAGCCAGTGATTATTATGTAAAGCTATTAGATTACTTGAACATGGAGAAAGTACATCTGCTTGCCATTTCAGCTGGCGGTCCGAGCGCCCTTTATTTTGCATCTCGCTATCCCGGGAGAGTTAAAACATTAACTTTACAAAGCGCTGTTACAAAAGAATGGCTGACAACCTGAAGATATAATATATAAGGCAGCACAGGTATTATTTCGTCCTGCTGTGGAAAAAACAACATGGAAACTGGCTTCAAGTATGAGCAATATTTTCCCGGAATTGATGTTTAAACAGATGGTACCTGCCTTTAGTAATCTTTCCTATAATGAATTAAAAAGCAGTGTGCTGGATCAAGATATCGATGAAATCCAGAGAATGAATAAACGCCAACGATCGGGCGATGGATTTTTAATAGATTTATCCCAAACGAAGGAAATCACCTCTAAAAACCTGCAGGCTATTCCCTGTCCAACGCTCATTATGCATAGTGAATTTGACGGTTCTGTTCCATTAGAGCATGCATATTATGCGGATCAACAAATACGAGATTCTGAATTGTGTATACTTGATACATGGGGGCATTTAATATGGCTTGGGCGCGGTTCTGGTAAAGTAAACGAAAGGCTTGTGAAATTTCTTAATAACTTCTCTTTATAAAAAATCAGACGAATTGGATGAAGAAAGAAAGCATTTGTAAATTCTGAAGAGAAAGATGAGGAGGCAGAGGTGATACATACCCCAAGCTGTTACTCTGCTGGTAAAGAAAATGATATGGTGAAAGGGGATAGTAAAAGTAAGAAAAGCTCAAAACAGTAATTTGAGCTTTTCTTATAATATAGATACATTATCTTTTATTTTAAAACTAAAAGCTAGAGAGGCTTGCCTAACGGGCACCGCCGCCTCCACCTCCGCCAGCACCAGCTCCACCGCCGACACCGGTAGCGCCGCCGCTGCCGCCTGCTGCAGTAGCAGCTGAAGTGCTGGAATGAAATCCGCCGCTGGCTAACCCGGTGGTCCAGCTTGCACGGGTGTAGTAAGTCCCAAACCAGAATTGCAGGTATACCCAGTCCTCTTCGTACCTGTCTTCAGGGACTAAATCCTCTAGTTTTTTAGATACTTTATCGCTTTTACCAAGCAAAGCACTCCATAGCATCATATCTTTCAAGGAAAGTGGCTTGGATGCATTCGAAAATTGATTGATATCTGATTCCTTTAAATAATTATCAAACTGAATCAAACGATCCGCTAGCTTTTCTCCCTCTTCACTTGGTATTGTAATAGATTGTAAAAATCCAAACACCTTTATTTCTTCAAAAGAGAACAATCCTTGCTGCTCCAGATAGGCTTCGGAATAGTCTTTGAGATAATCGGCAAAAGTGCTGACTTCCTTCGCATGCTCTTTACCCCATTTTTGGATGGCTTTATCTGTTACAACGCCATTCCTGTCTGCAGCATCCAAAAGCATCGTCCATAGAGCCATTTCATATGTCCCCTCATAGGATTCATCTTCTATTTGATCCGTAAGTTCACTAAAAGTTGTTGGGTGTTTTTTTCGTTCATTTTCAATATCGCTGATGGTAAGCGTTGTGCGGTATTTTTTTCCAAAAACCTTGCTTTCTTCTTCTGCTTCCATCGAAATGTTTTCATTTACAGACCATTTTAATAGATATGCTTGAAAGATATCTTCAAAATAACCAAGCTTCATCTGCATTAAGAGGGCACTTAAACCAGCATAATCTTCTCCGTCGAAAGGCACGGCTGCATACGTTTTGCCTTTGTTCTCTGCTATCCGTTTATGGATAGGCTTTATCGCGCCAGCTTCTCTTTTTACTTGATTTGTTTTACGGACAATGAAGAAGGTTCCAATACCAATCAATAAAGATAAACCAACGACTATGCTAATGATGATAACAGCTAGCGTAGAATTGTCACTTGAATTATAGGTGGACCCATCCATTGCTTTTTCTTGCTGGTCGGATAAGGTCATGTCTTCTGTCTGTTCAGCTTGAAAGAAATCAGTCGGAAATTGCGTTAAAGCAATCACATCTCCATCGACTTCCCCATTTGACTCCCATACAATACGGTCACCTTCCAGCTGCATATCTCCATCAAAACCAAAACCCCAGAAATTTACGTTATCAGGTGTAAATGGTTGAAAGCCAGAAATCTCAACTGTTAAATTCTGAGCAGGAATATCGGAAAAGGTATCAAAGTTCCAGAGCATGGCCTGGCCGTCTTCTAAATTACGTACAAGATTAGATAATGTATAGGTTACTGTATACGTATTTTTACCGTATTCACCAATTCCCCAAACTAATTCGGCGCCATCACTTGTAGATACTATTCCATATTTTCCTGCCTTTTCTTCCCGTGAATCATCAGAGTCCCAATCGGGCTCTTCTGTAAATCCATCAACGGAAAAATCCAGTACCTCAGACCCGTCAAGGTTGGCCATATTGATGAAAAGCTCTGTACCATCGTCCATATCCATCTGACGGTGTTCCGTCACGATACCTGAGCCATCTTCCTGTAATTCTACTTCAATATGTAAATCGCTCATTTCATTTTCAGCAAATACTGTGAGTGTAAGTAGCATGTTCATTGAAATCGCCATTGTTAAGGCAGCAAGTATCTTCAACCCCTTATTCATTTGTGTTCATCGCTCCCTTTATTCATTATGATGCATTCTTTGTGAATGTATTATATTACGTTTACCCTTTTTCAAGCACTGCTAATCGGAAATTTATTTATTGGTATAGCAAATAATTACGTTAGATGGTAAATTCGTGTGGATGGCGGATTGTCTCAATCAAGGAATGACAAATCGCAGAAAAAGATAAAAAATAATTATAATCGTTTTCCCCCTTGTTCAGAAGAGGGGAAATATGAGTTAATAAGGGTGTCGGTCCGATAGAATATCGGAAAGGAGGCTGATTGAAATTGATCACAAAATATGAGGTGATTTCCGCATAGCGGAAATCATAAAAGATGGGGCCGCATTTATTTTGCGGTCTCCTTTTCTTTCCCAAACTATTGTATACTAAAAGTGAAAAGGCTTACGAAAATAATTCCAAATGAAAGGAGTTTTAATGATGAATAAGAAAATAATGCATGATCGACTCATACATCTTGATAGAAAGGATGTTTCAGCTTGTCATATAAAAATGGAAAAGAGGTGCTTCCACCTCATTTGTTGAAGGAGCTTCAGAGATATATTCAAGGAGAACTTGTTTATATTCCGAAGCAAACAAGCCAGCGGGCGGGGTGGGGAGAAGCGAATGGCTCACGTCTTGCCCTGGACGAAAGAAATGAAGAAATCTGCCGACTATATAGAGAAGGCTATTCATTCGAGGAATTGGAGCAAACCTATAATCTGTCGATGGATAGTATTCGTAAAATTGTCTATAAAGCACGTGAGATTCAAAGTGACATAAAACAATAAACAGGCGTATTTTCATCTGTAGAGAATTTGAGACAAAATCTCTTTCATTAAAAGAGTGGTAATCGCTAACATTTTAGTGAGAGCCCTCTTTTTTAGCATATAAAAATCCCGGACAAAGAATGAAGATTCGTTTTAAAAATATATGTATCGACAAATATTCCTGTTAAGGCTGGCTTTCAAATTTTTGCATAAATTCTTTGAGCTGCCGTCCAGAACGAATATGATTGAAATGAAGCTGCTCCTGGTATTTAACCTTTAATGATTTTATCTTAGAATCATTTTCTTTCTTATAATTCCAAACAAAACGCAGGAAAGAAAAATCTAGCCTATCCGGATTCCCGTGCGGATTTTTCTTTCCTTTGTTTTTTACATAGCGCTTGAGTATACGATAGAAACAGACACTGCGAGGGAAATCTAACCAAATAACCACATCTGCACGCCCCATTCGCAAAGCTAGCGTTCTGGCATAATTTCCATCCATAATCCATTCCTTTTTTTGAATTTCTTCTTTTAGTTTGGCATCAAAATCTGTTTGAGAGACAGTGGTATCATCGTCAATCCATTGAATGTTGTCTAAATGTACCAAAGGGATGTTTCTTATTTGCGCAATTTGGGCGGATAACGTTGATTTACCTGCGCCCGGACAGCCAATGACGATGATTCGATTGACAAGGCACTTATTTTCTTCCATCCTCTTTCCCTCCAATCTTTTCAATAAGTATTATCAATACAAGAACTTCACTAATTTAGAAATGTATCATAGTTTATTCATCGTATCACGTTTAACCTAAAAGACCATACTCATTTTTCTGTTGTCCAAAAAACATTAAAAATCCAAATTAGATGGCATTTGATGATGGAAAAATGAAAAATACCGTACACAAATCCTCTTTTCGCAGGCATTTTTTGCAGGAAAAATTCTGTTTAACCGTTTTGCCTTTCACATACAAAACCGCTATGATAATAACAAATTTATTATTCCTTGGAGATGTGGTAAACTAATGCTAAATACAGTCAAAGAAAATAAAAACAGTTATCGCGTAAACCAGCCTGATTATGATGGACTTTGGAAGAATTTGATTGAAGAGTTGTTTCAAGAATTTATGGCCTTTTTTGCACCGGATTTGTATCCGGAAATTGATTTTGAGCGGGGAGTGGATTTCAAAAGCCCGGAACTTTTTCAGCTTGTGATGAAAACCAAAAAAGGAACCAAGTATTCAGATAAAATCGTCAAAGTACTTCTAAAGAATGGAGAAGAAAAATATGTCTTTATCCATATCGAAGTGCAGGCGGTTGGAAAAAAAGAATTTGCAGAACGCATGTTTAAATATTTTTACCGGATTTACGATAAAACGAAACTTCCTTCAGCGGGAGTTTTTGCTTTTCTCCCGCTGAAGGTTAGTTGAGTGAATCAGGGAGTTAGCGCCCGTTACCTCCCGCCTGCATACGTTTAATCTTCATGCTCTATTTTGAGACGGGAGGTTTACGGGTGATTCTCCGTGGCAAAACCAGCCATTCGATCTACTCCATCGCCTTGTTGACAGATGCTAGTCAGAAAGAGCATGAAGACGCATTCGGCTACTCTTTTTACGGCACCGAATTAACCTATGCTTATAACACTTATCGATTTCATGGAAAAGATAAAGAAGAACTGAAAAAATCAGATAATCCATTTGCTTTAGCGGTGCTTGCCGGCATGTATACCAGTGAAAATACCGACAAATCCGACAAGGATGATAAAAAAGATACCGATTGAAACAGCAGCTTCTCCGCCTGGCATTTGAAAAATATTCGCACCGCACCAATTATCTCGCCGCATTAGTGTATTTCATTGATTATATGATGCTGATTCCCTCAGACTTACAGGAACAACTGTATGAAACGTTACCCATTGCACAAAACAAAAAAGAGGAGGAAAAAATCATGGGTTTGGAAAAGTTAAGAGACACCCCAACATTTGGAAAAGTGTATAGAGAAATCGAGGAGAAAGCAATCAGGAAAGGTAAGGAAGACGCGGAACGAAAATTTGTTAAAAACCTTCAAGACCGGAACTATTCAGAGGAAGAAATAGCTGAATTAACGAGTCTAGAGCTTGAAGAAGTAAGGAAGCTTCAGAAATCGCTTGAAAATGAATAAACGTGAAAAGAACCTATACCTGTTAATGAGTTCCCTTTAGCAGATATAGGTTCTTTCATTTTTTGAAAAAAGTAGTTGAACATAACGCATGGAAGTACAAATGATGTTGATGCATATTTTCCGTTTTGAAATCGGCAAACAGGAAGCAGGGAAGAGAAAAATCGGTTATACGAATAACAGGTTTTGTCCATTTGCATCGGATATATTTGACACTTTTATATATTCATCATATAATACTCAACGTTAAGTAAAGGATGTGACGATGATGACGAGACTGCTTGTACTATGCATGTTAGATGCAAAACCGATGTCCGGCTATGATATTCAGCAGGCGCTGCGGATGACAGATGCGGAAAGATGGGGCGGCGTTTTAATTGGTTCCATTTATCATGCGCTTAAAAAATTAGAGAAGGATAGCTATATTACCATTGACAAGGTGGAACAAACTGGTCACCGGCAAAAATTCACTTATCGTATCACTGAAGAAGGAAAAGAACATCTGAAAGAATTGATTCGTGAAGCATTAACTGCTTCATCCGTTCAATACCCATCTTCTTTATATGCAGGCATCTCTTTTTTTGAAAAGCTTCCAGTCGAAGAAGCGCGTCAAGCTTTGGAACAACAGCAGATAGCTTTGGAAAAGGAATATCAAAGTGTTGAAACAGGCTGGCAGGAAAAGAATGTAGCCCTGGAAGGTAACATTCCTCCCATGGTACAGCTGGTTTTTGATAATATGTTTGCTGCAATCAGACTTCAACAGGATTTCGTCGAAAAGGCATTAGCATATGTAGAAGAAAATAATTAATAATCTCCCTCTGTATAGGAGGGAGAAAAAATATATTTATAGTCAACAATGACTAATCAATGTTGAGTAAAATAAAAAATGTTTGATACAAGGTGGATAAAGTCAGTAATGTCAGTGAAACTGTAAATTGCTGACGTTATCGGTGGAGGCGGAGCGTAAACGAGGCGGAAAAATTTATTCCTGTTCCTCTTCAGGTGTAATAGAAGAAAGGAGCCAATGGATTATCTTAAAAGAGGAAGAAAGTTGTTTTTATACAACACAGAATAAAGGGAAAGAAGGGAAAAAATGAATCAAGAACAACATGTAAAAAAAGCTCAAAAGAGCGCCTTGTTTATTGTGACGCTAGCAATCTTCACCGATATGCTTCTATATGGAATGATTGTTCCAATTTTGCCTGACTATGCAGAAACCTTAGGTATATCCCAATCTGCAATCGGCATTTTATTCGGTAGTTATGCAGCAGCTCTGCTAATCGCCACTCCTGTTTTTGGAGTTATTTCTGATAAAGTTGGGCGGCGAGGGCCGATGCTTTGGGGAATTTTAGGTCTTATGATTGCAACCCTGTTATTTGCATTTGCGAATACGTTTTGGCTCTTGCTGATTTGCCGTATTTTACAAGGAATCGCAGCAGCGGCTACCTGGACAGCTGGGCTTGCGCTTCTAGCTGATTTCTACCCATCAAAAGAACGGGGAAAAGTAATGGGGATCGCGCTGTCGGGTCAAGCAATGGGGATTCTGTTAGGTCCAACATTTGGAGGCTGGCTCTATCAGCTGGGCGGCTATATGCTTCCATTCTTTGTAGCTGCAGGGATTGCCCTGATTGATGGTTTGCTACGTGTATTTCTTTTGAAAGAAGAACCGCATCAAAAGGAAGAAGACACTTCAGGAGCATGGCAGTTATTAAAAAACCGTACCTTGCTGATGATTGTTGGAGCAGTGGTTATTGGAGCTGCCATTCCAAGCGTGCTGGAGCCGACATTTCCAACGCATCTGCAACATGTGTTTGATGCATCCCCAGGGATTATCGGCTTATTATTTGGTGTTCCCTCACTTGCTTACGCGTTTGCCGCACCGATTGTCGGAAGTGTTTCAACAAAGATTGGCCATCCTAAAACAATTACCATTGGTTTAGCAATCACTGCTGTATCATTCGTACTTGTTGTGATGCCGACAACGATGTGGCTGCAGGTTGCGGCATTAGCTTTGATAGGTATCAGTATGGGAACGGTACTTGCGCCGACGCTTCCTGAACTTGCTGATATCGCACAGGAAAATCAAACACAAGCATACGGGGTTACCTTTGCCATTTACAATACAGCTTATTCTATCGGAATGATGGTTGGACCGATAAGCAGCGGTACATTCGCTGATATTTTCGGATTACAAGCAAGCTATTTAGCAATTGCTGTGATGGTCTTGGTGTATATGCTGATTTTTGCAGTGATGACACTGTTAAAAAAGAAAGTGTAGGAAGATTAAAGAAGGTTTTATAAAGGAATTTTCATGATTACTTTTAGATAACAGCATTAAAGGTCTCGTTTTTTATCCAGGGAATGACATGCCTCCTTCTACAGTGGCAGACTTCGGTATTGTCATGTTTGCTCCTATATACGCATTCCTTATTCTGCCTGTGTATGCAGCAAGCAGTGAATATCAAGGGGGCAGTATCGTATGACGTTAACCGCTACCCCAAATCGACACCGATTAATGAACGGAAAAATAGTTGCGGTTATACTGGCAATATTAGGTGGAATATTAGTAGCTATCATCCCTTCACGATTGATCATTAATATCTTTTCGGATGTAAGTATGAGTTATATGTTGATTGATATCACACGTTGGACAGCGGTCTACTTGCTTATGTCTATCATTGCTTTTAGCATTGCGGGATTAACACGCAGCACCATCGTTCCGCTTTCCATTTTAATGATGATTCCTATATTTATTGGAACAGGCATTTTACAATGGCCAGAAGGACTGCGATTCCTGCCGGATCAAGCGGGCATGAGCTTACTGGGAACGCCTGCTTATGAAGTGACCGAACTGCCGCCGTGGACTGCTTTCTTTACGCTTTTCATTTGGGGGTTAATATGTACTTTGGCTTATTGGCTGTCTTTTCTGCGGAGGGATAGCTGAGAAGTGGAGAAGAGGGGATTAGTCAGAAACAGTAAATAGCCTTACAACAATTTCAATAAATATGACCCATTCGCATCTTGCGGTTCTAACACAGGATGCGAATGATTTATGTTATGATATCGCTCGTATTGTGCAATCTGTCCTCGCCCGTTTATAAAACCTCATTAAATATCCAAAATATAAGTCCTATTTAAATTTACTAAAACAGAAAGAGTAGTTATTCATATAATTACTCTTTTATTTGAAAATAAAATTAAACCCTCAAATCAGATTACTTATTATAATGTGATATAATAACAATTATAGATGTTTTAAATTATGGAATCATTATATTCGTAATTACTTTGACAGAAAGAGTGATTAATAGTAATATTACTATACTAGATAGAATAAATGATAAGGAGGGTATGTTATGATTAGAAGTGATATTATACGAGGGCATTTAGAGTCAATTATACTGCGTTTAATTTATGAAAATGATCAGTATGGTTATGAAATATCAAAACAAATCAGCTTACGGACAGAAAATCGTTTTCAGATTAAAGAAGCGACACTATACGCTGTTTTCCAACGACTTGAAAAGAAAGGATTAATCGAATCTTACAATGGTAAAGTGTCTCATGGCGGAAAGCGAAAATATTATCGAATGACGATGTTAGGGAAAGCATATTTAAAAGAGACAGCCCGAGAGTGGGAGGAAACAAAAGAAATTATTGATTTGTTTATGGAAGGGTTAGATTAAAGAAGATACAGCATTAATTTAAAATTGTTTTCTGGTATTAAGAAGTCTGGGAGGCAACGATTTGATGTCTTTAAACGAATACGGACCTTTTAACGGCGAAAAAGTGGGCATGGATGAAGTAAATGATTAATTTAGCAAATTAAAAATGAAGCCGTTTTAAAAACAGGTATTGAAGAAGATAAAGTTAAGTAATATTATTTAGATATAGGATATTTTGGCAAGTTCATAAATTATTATGCACCTTTAACGCATTATTACCTATCTCCTATCAGGGCGCATGTTCGGAATAGATAACGACGTGCAAATTACCTTTTTAAAGGGAAATTTGTGAAGGGAAGGAGAATATTGTGTTGTCAGCATCAGTAGGCGGTTTAAATATGGGAGATGTGTTTATTCAATTGCTCTTTTTGTTACTTGTTATTTTGCTCGTTATAGGGTTAGTATCGCTAATCGTAATGTGCATCAAAAGAAATAAAAGAATAAGTCAATTGGAAGAAAAAATTGATACATTACTATCAGAGAAAGGTAAATAGACTTTTCTTGTGAAAGAAATGACAGTTTACGCTGAAATGGACAGTAATGAAAAGCATAGGTTTTATAGCAGATTGGATTGGTAAAATGAATGACGATAAAAAAACGGGATTAGGTCAGGAAATGGCGTCTAAATGGTTCTCAAGCGTACCTAAATGGCTTAGATTTTCCATCATATTTGGGGCTCTGATAGTGTTGGTGTATTTAGTAAATAAAGGGATTGTTTTTTAATTTATATTTTGTAAAGAAAAGCAGTAAAAGCAACTCTTTAGCAGCTGCTTTTTGTTAGATACACTTTGTTGTAAGCTGACACAGTAAAACCGCGGGATAACAAATTTTCTGAACGGGAATCCTGCATCAGCTGTTTGTTATAATATCTACTATCTCTTTGGTTGCTTCTCTTGCCTCAGGAATAGGGTAAAGCACAAAGATATGGTTCATTTCCGGGTACTCAAAATAATTAATGTGAATGTCTTGCGATGCAGCCAACTCTTTGAATTTTTTAGCATCTGGTAAAAGAACTTCATGTGTTCCAATAAACATAGTAATTTCTCCTAGCCCATGTATCTTTCCGTTTATCGGACTGAGCAGATAATGATCACGGTCCGTATTTCCTGCGTATGCTTTCCCCATCTGAATTAATCCATAGATGCCTAACATCGGGTCTTTAGGTTCGAGCGCATGAGCCTCTGGATTTTTCATCGTAATATCAAGCCAAGGTGAAATTAATATAATATGCCGGGGCTGTGGCAATTCCTTTTCTAAAAGTAATTGTGCTAACGCTAATGCAAATCCTCCGCCGGCAGAGTCACCCATCAAAATAATATTATCGCTATTGATTGTTTCTAACATCCATTTGTATATTGGAAGCACTTTCTCGAAAGACTCTTTATAATGATGATTGGGTGCTTTCGGATAAATCGGAACGTATATGTTAGCTTTGGTTTCTTTTGCTACTTTCCCAAGAAAATGCCAGTGATATAACGAGGGCTGCTTGATATAACCTCCTCCGTGTAAATAGAGGATGGATTTTCCTGAATGATTCTCTTCTTGATTAAAGATATACCATTCCATTCCATCAAACATCTTTTTTTCAATGTTAAACCTTGTTTGAATGTATTTTGGCAGATCATATGGTTTTTCATTTTCTTTTTGTTTTTCTTTTAGAAACGTTTTGAATAATTGAGGGTCGGTAAAGCTGTCCTTATTACTCAGCCTCGTGATTAGACGTTCCGCAAGCCGGCTTTGAATACTTCTCATATTCGTGTTTCCTCCTGTATGCTATTTCTCCATTGCTTTTTATGTACGGCGTTTACAGACTCTGGATAATACATATATCCATCTTATGAATAAAGTTATTTTTTAATAAGCGCTCAAAAGTCTATATACATATAACCGCATTATCTTTATCTAGGGATAACGTATATTTTAAATTTACTTCAATCAAAAAAGCCATCCTTTTTTAGTATATAACAAAAGATGATGGCTGTATTCCCGAACCTCTGTCATCCTATTTTTTGATTCATCCATTTTTACTTGCGAATAACCAATATATTTCCCTCTATTATAATATATGAGCTGTGAATTCTAAATACCATACACGCATATATTTTTCTTTAATATTATCTCCATTTCTGTAAGTGCCTGGGGAAATGCTAAACAATAAACCTGAAGGACATATTCTTTTCTCTGGAAGTGGTGAATATAATATATTAATCCCAATAAAATAAGAGCGTTTTAACAAGCGATTTTTATCATTCTTTTGAACTAATTCACATAAGCATTTATATAGATTTTATCAGAAAAGGAGAGTAGAATGAATATTGAAAATATAATTTAACATCAATTAAAAGGAAGGGGAATGGAAAATGAAAAAGTTCTATCTTATGTTGTTAGCGTTTGCTTTAGCTTTTGTATTGGCAGCTTGTGGCGGAGATGACAGTAGTGATAGCAGTGATGGCGGGGCTGACAATGCGGAAAATGGGGAAGAGACAGAATCCTCTGATTCAGGGGAAGACGAGGAAGATGGAGATTCTGCCAGCGCTGACGCCGGAGAAGAAGTATTTCAGAATAATTGTGCCAGTTGCCACGGTCAAGACTTATCAGGAGAAGCTGGTCCAGATTTAACAGAAGTTGGAAGTACGTATTCCCAGGACGAAATTGCTGACATTGTAGAAAATGGAACAGATGGAGGAATGCCATCCTTTTCGGATATGGAGGATGACGATTTGGATGAACTGACGAGTTGGTTGAGTGAGCATAAATAATATATAATACAAAAACATAGACATGGAAATGCTCCCTTTACAGCAGATGAAGAAATGATAAAACAATCTAACATGATAATGGGAGCATTTTGTATTATTTTTTGCAAAGCAATACAGGAAATGCGAAAAGTAAATATTAAACTCGGAGAAAAGATACTGCCGCATGATATGTCAGGACGTAATGTAGACTTCATTTGTTTCAGACAACAAGGTTTTCCAACGATTGTGGTGTTTAAAAAGTATTTTATTGTTATATTACTTCATCAAACGGATTAAATGAATCTTTGATGTTTAATTCTTCCTTTAGCTCTTTTTTGAGTGGTTCATACGCATCGAGATTCATCCGTTGAAATGATTCAATAAACGACAGCATTTTATCAATATACTTTTGTTCTTCTTTACTATATGCTTCGGGATTGTTGTGATATTCTAAAACAAGCGGATTTGGGAAAACCTCCGAAACATGTGCATCATTTTCCTCAGCATATTTTTCTGCTTCCCCATATAATTCATGTTCATACATCCAGCTCTGGTCTGATTTATCAATATGATTATCATCAGTTGTTATTATTTCCATCATGGTGGTGGTAAAAAAATAAAATTGTACGAGTTGTTCGTATGTTTCATCGGATACACCATCGATATTTGACTTATCCGGTGAATTGCTTGCGCATGAAGATAAAATAAAGCTAATGGATAGGACTGCTAGAAAGATGGATGGTAGTTTATATCCCGTATGTAATTGTAAAAAAATGCGCTTTCGGATAAATATTACCTCCAATATTTGAAATAATTGCTAATAATAGATTACTGAAAATAGAATGAAAAGTAAATAGCTGTCTTGGCAAAGGTTTCTGTTGAAAAAAAGTAAAGTTGCACGCGAGAAATGATTTAAAATTATTAGAATTTTAAAATAAAAACTGTGAGGATATTCTATTTCGTGCTATGATAAATACTGAACCAGTATTTAAAAATCGGAAAGAAGGTCGGCTTAATGATCAAAAGAATCAGCGTTCTTCTTTGCATACTCTTATGCAGTTTATGTTTCCCGTATCCTTTTTCAGCAGCGGAAAATACAACGCCATCGGGGATCCCGATAGAAGAACTGGAGGAGTTTGTAGACGATTATGCAGAAGAATACATAGGCAGTACCGTTGCAGGCGCAGCAATCATTGCGATAAAGGATAAACAGATTGTCCTTTCTAAAGGCTACGGTTATGCGGACATAGAAAACCAAATTCCAATGGATCCGGAGACAACCGTTCTGGAATGGGGATCGATTACGAAATTATTTGTATGGGTCTCTGCGATGCAGCTTGCAGAACAAGGGGAACTAGATTTAGAGGAGGATATACGGACTTATTTGCCGGAGGATTTTCTAACGAAATTAAATTACGATGAGCCGATTACCATTTTAAATTTAATGCATCACAATGCGGGTTTTGAGGAATATATTTTTGATTTGTTATTTGATTCTCCGGAGCATTTGGTTGATTTAGAGGAATCCTTAACATTAGCAGAGCCGGAACAGGTGTATAGACCTGGAGAGGTTGTTGCTTACTCCAATTATTCTACATCTTTAGCAGCTTTTATCATTGAAGAAGTTACCGGACAGCCGTTTTATGAATATGTGGAGGAACATATTTTGGAAGAATTGGGAATGGCTCATTCCACCATCCATTTGCCTGTGGAAGATAATCAAGAAATAGCGCGTCATAAAGGGAAAGGGTATTTTCCTGGAGAGAACGGTGACTTTATAGAATCACAGCCTTTTTATATCTCCATGTATCCAAGCGGTGGTATAAACGGGACAGCTGCTGATTTAGCAAGGTTTGCACAGGCTTTGATGCCGCCTGATTCAGAAAACACTTCTTTATTTCAGGAAAATAGGACACTTTCCGAATTGCTTGCAACAAGCTATGCTCCGGAAGAAGGAGTTCCTGGTCTGGCTCATGGTTTTTGGGAATATGATGGCGAATACAGAGGATTGACCCACTCTGGAAATACAGTTGCTTATTCCAGTAATATGCAAATTGTACCGGAAGATCATTTTGCCATTATTGTTTTAACCAATCAGGCAGACGAAGTAGATTTATCTCATGGGTTGGTAGATGAACTGGTTGGAAAAGGAGAGCGGGAAGTACAAGAAAATCTTCCGTCCACGTCTGAGGTAGAAGGTTCTTATCTTTCGGCTCGGCGCACGTATCATGGTTTTATGAATCTCTATGCATACCTTGCTCCATTACATGTTAAACCAATCAATCATAATGAAGTCGAGATGGACCTGGCCGGTTTCAAAGCAACGTATGTACAAACAAGTCCTTACGTCTATCAATTAAAAAGCGGAGATGATGTTTTTATACCAAGCAACGTTATGTACTTTCGTGTAAATGATGGGGCGGTAGAGCAGATATCCACTTCTTATGCAGATTATCTGCCTATGGATAAAAGCAATCTTTTTCTTTTCATTAGCTTCGGACTGTTTATTTGGTTCATGGTTTATTTTCTAATCTCTCCAATTGTTTTAATTGTGCTGGCATGGTTGCGGAGGAGAAAAAGGCAGAAAACAGTGTCTGCTGCAAAATGGAATTGGGTATTAACGCTTTCCGGAACAGCATTGGCAGTGAATATAGTCATACTCATTGCCCGTATGCTAACTAATGCCACGCGACCGTATTCTGAATTGCTTCCTCACTTTATAGGGAATTATATTGTTACTATCATCAGTCTTATTTCTTTTGTGATGATAATGATCTCATGGAAGAAGAATCGATTATCCAAAATGCAGAAGGTCGGTTATCTGTTAACGAGTATTAGCAGTATTTTGTTTATTGCTTGGTTAATTAGTTGGCAGATGTTTGCATAGAGCAGCTTCCTTTGGATGGGTAAAAAGAAGAGAAATTTCCTTATTTGATGTCCTTCTTTTAACATGATTGCAATGGAATCAACCGACGTATTGGCTGTTTTCATCTCCTGCTTAGAAAATACAATTCTTCTCTGTTTGAAATGAGAGTCAAGTAGCTAGTTGCACTGAGATAAAAATAGTTGCATTTTTACCATTGAAAGTCTATCTTAAATGTAAATGTTTCCATAGAAGATGAAAGAGATAAAGCATAAATAGAGAGAGGATGTATTTTTTGGTTCTTCAATTAAATATTCATTTAAAAAATGTGGAATCCCCTAAGCAGCGAACATTAATCGTGTCGGAACAGAGCTCTTTTGAAGAATTGCATTTGTATCTGCAAACGGCATTTGCGTGGTCTAGCACGCATTTGCATCTTTTTTCACAGGAGGGCACCTCCATTGTGCCTCAAGCAGGAGATTTAATGGATCAGCCGGAAGCAATTGATGAGAAAACGGTGGTCTTAACGGATTTCTTGAAAAGTCCAGGGGATCAGTTAACGTATATTTATGATTTGAATATGGATTGGCAGCATGAAGTTATTTTAGAACAAAAAGCAGAATTGCCCATGGATTTACCTTTGCCATTTTGTATAGCGGCAGAGGGGAGTGTGCCTTTGGAACAGGGTTTTAAAGAGATGTATTCCTTTTCAGACAATGAGGAACTTCTAGAATATATTAATCATCAATTAAGTATATTTTATGAAGACTGGCTTCTTGATGAAGATGGTGCCGAAGAAATAGAACCGGATGAGGCAGAATGGAATCAATTATTTCATGCAGCTGATCAAGTTAAAGCTGACAAACCATGGCTTGACATACGTGATGATCAATTCATTGCGGTTTGGTCTGACAGGATAAATGATTATGTGTATTGTTCCATTATGGGAAACGCAGAGGAAAGTTTTGGTGTTTCCGGTTTTCTGGGAAACAGAGGGTTATTATCTTATCTGGATATACTGGAAAAGGATCCATTTGAAGATGATGTAGCTTTGTTTTTCAATCAATATTCGCTGACAGCTCATTTTAATAATAGAGAGGAATTGAGCGAGGATGAATATGATTTGATTAAAAGTCTGAACAGAAAATATCGCGGAAAGCACCAATGGCCATCTTTTGTCAGTATGGTTCCAGATACGGTTCCGTGGAGTTTTAATCAAGAAGAATGCTGGATTTTTACAGAAGTACTGACTAAATTGGATGCATTCTTTTCCCGTACGAAAAATCTTTCGAAAAAAGTTCCGAGCTTTGATGATGGGGAAATACTCGCACTAAATAAACAAGGTGAGCAAATTATTCTATCAATAAATAAGCAGATTATAAAGGCTGTGCAAGTTCCTGCTTTAGAATTAGAGTTGTCAGAAATAGAATGGAAACGGATGAGGAAGAAAATAGATAAGATCAATGGGGTGGAAATGGAACTGGCGTTTATCCAAGCAGGAGAACCGGTTCAGAGAACCCCTGAATCAAGACCGTTTCTTCCGTATATCCTTGTACTTATTGACCGGAATACGGGAGCAATAGTACATTATGATTTAGTAGACTCGGTTTATTATACGAAAGGTATTCAGGAAAAAATATTCCATCTTTTTGATAAAATAGAAACCTTACCGAAAACGGTGTATATGTTTGACGATTTCTTCGCGATGCATGGAGAGCCGCTATTTAATCAATTATCTCTTCCCTTAGTAAAAACAGAGGAATTACATGGTGTGAATCAATTTATCAACATGATGGAAGAGGACGGGCCTTTTTAATCATTCAAGGGTACGAAGAAGTAATGAAACAGTATAGGGTTTAAAGACAATAAAAAATCCAAGTTAACATTCAACTTGGATTTTTTGGGTATAATTCATATCAGTTTACTTTTTTTAGATTGACACCATCTTTTTCTTTTTCGACAGACTTATTTGCCCAAATCGTTGCAATAATGGGGCCTGAGATATTATGCCAGATGGCACCCCAGACACTTGGAAGTGCTGCCAGCGGGCTAAAGTGAGTCGTTGCCAAGGAAACGCCAAGACCGGAGTTTTGCATTCCTACTTCTATGGAGATAGCTCGCCGATCATTTTCATCCAGCCCCAGTAATCGTGCTGCTATATAACCCAAAAGTAAACCAAAACTATTATGCAGGAACACTGCAGCGAAAACAAGCGCTCCGGCAGAAGCGACATTAGGAGCATTTGCTGCTGTTACAGCTGTCACAATGATTAGAATAGCTGTTACTGATATTAATGGGACAATGGCGATGCTTTTTTCAACGGCAACAGGGAAGAATCGCTGTACCAAGAAACCAAGAATAATTGGAATAATAATAACTTGGACAATAGATAGAAACATAGCCACTGGATTAACCGGTAGCCATTGACCGGCTAACAAGTAAAGCAAGAGCGGCGTCATAATAGGAGCCAGCATTGTTGAAAAAGCAGTCATTGCAACAGAAAGTGCAACGTTTCCTCTTGCTAAATAAACCATCACATTCGATGCGGTGCCCCCTGGAACGGAACCTAATAAAACCAGACCGGCCGCAAGCTCTGCAGGTAATCTCAGTAAATAGGCAATACCAAAAGCAACAAGTGGCATGATTAGGTATTGTGCGGCTATTCCGATAATTACCGGTAAAGGATTGGTAACGACTAACTTGAAATCAACAGGCTTTAACGTCAGTCCCATTCCAAACATAATCACGCCGAGCAAAAGCGTAATAAAGCTCCCAAAAACAAGGAAGGCGGAAGGGAAGATAAACGAAATAACCGCAGCAATAATGACGAGAATTGCAAAATATTTACCGGCTAGTGCGCTTATCTTCTCAAGTGTTTTCATAACTTGTCCCCGCTGTCTATATCGACAATTTTATCCGGATTTAAAATATTATTCGGATCCAACGCTTTTTTTATGCTTGTCATCACATCGAGAGCATTACCGTGTTCCTGACGCTGATAAGGTTTCTTTCCGACACCTACCCCGTGTTCTCCTGTACAGGTTCCGCCACGCTCTAAGGCATAATGTACTATATTTTCATTAAATTGTTTTGCTTTTTTTACTTCTTCTTCGTTCTCCATATCAATCATAATCAATGAATGGAAATTTCCGTCCCCGACATGCCCTAATATACCGCCCGGAATATCCAATTTTTCTAATTCTTCCCCGGCATAGATAACGGAATTTGCTAATTCGGAAATGGGAACGGCAACATCTGTCAACATCATCTTTTTCCCGGTATAATCATGGACAAAAGCATATGCTAAATTATGCCGGGCATCCCATAGGTGATTACGTGCTGCATTATCTGTCTCTGAGGTAAATGTGTCACAAGCATGGTCCTGCATAATTTCTTTGGTAAAAGCGACATCCTCTTGTAAACCGGATGCATTTCCGTGAAATTCTAAGAAAAGAGTCGGCTTCACAGGATAATCGGTCTCACTAAACTTATTAATTTGTTCGACAGAAGCTTCATCCACAAACTCCACTCTAGCGATGGGAATTCCTGCGTGCAAAATAGAAGTTACCGCTTCTATGGCATTGGTCAGAGTCGGGAAAGTGGCCCGGGCTGCAACAATATGTTCCGGTATGCCATAAACTTGGAGCGTCAGTTCAGTGAAGCAGCCAAGTGTTCCTTCCGAACCGATAAACAGTCCGTTTAAATGATAACCGGATGCAGATTTTGCAGCCAGACTGCCTGTATGGATGACACTGCCATCCGCAAGTACGACTTCCATATCACGGACCTGATCGCGCATCACACCATACTTCACAGTCGTAGTACCGCTCGCATTCGTCGCAGCCATTCCGCCAAGCGTGGCATTTGCACCAGGGTCTACAGTGAAAAACAGACCGTATTTTTTTAATTCTTTATTCAGCTGTTCTCTTGTGACTCCTGGCTGGACTTTAACAAGTAAATCGCCTTCTTTTATTTCCAAAATCTGATTCATCGATGAAAAGTCGATGGTAATACCATTTTGATAGGGAATAACATGTCCTTCTAAACTCGTACCAACTCCAAAAGGCGTCACTGGCGCTTGGAATTTTTGTGCCACCTCCATAATATGCGTGACATCTTCTGTTGATTCTGGGTAAACAATGACATCCGGCAAGCTTGTCTGATGATAGGTTTCATCTTTGCTATGTAGTTCTTTTACCGTGTCATTGGTAGAGATTTGATTATTGGATAACGTTGTTGTTAACGCTTGTATAAGTTGTTCCATTCTTTTTCCCCTTTCGATTGTTAAAATTGATATTTCTTTGCGGATAGAAGCCACTGTAGTGATTATATATATTAATTTTATTATAAATACTTTTCAGATTAATTCAATGATTATAGAATAATTTTAAAACATGACAGAATTTGTTAGCAAAAGAGAGGAGTGCTAGAAGCTTTACATATCTACTGCAATAAATCCCGGCTTATTCGCGATTAAAATCGAAAAAGCCGGGATTCCTCCTATTTTGCATCCATATAACGAAGGTTACAGTTGTTTTCCTTCATCTCTGTCTTTTAATTATTTACCGGGTTTAACATTCTTTCAATTTTACCCATAATTAAATCCGCTGCAATGGCCATTAATGCAGTAGGAACAGCGCCTGCTAAAATAATGGATGTTCCATCTGTCGCATTGGTTCCTCGTACGATAATAGAGCCGAGTCCTCCTGCGCCGACAAAAGTTCCGATTGCAACAACACCGATGCCGACAACTAGCGCTGTACGGATACCTGCCATCATGACACTGATAGCAAGAGGCAATTCGACTTTTATCAGCAGTTGGAAACGTGTCATGCCTGAAGCATAGGCAGCTTCTTTTACTGTCTGATCTACGCCAATGATGCCTACGTAGGTATTTTGAATAATAGGCAGCAGGGAATAGAAAAATACCGTTACGACAACGGTAGTCGTACCAAGACCCATGACAACCATTGTGATTGCCATAAATCCTAATACTGGGATGGTTTGAATGATACTGCCAAGTGTCAATACCCAGCTGCTCAATTTACCATACCTGGCAATCAGGATGCCGATTGGGATGGAAACAATAGAAGCGAAAAGAACCCCATAAGCAGCCATTAAAAAGTGGCGATAAAATTCTGTCCAAATGTAAAAACCATTTTGAGATACATAGGTGATAAATTGTTCCCAGGCGCTCATTACATTCCCTCCTTGTCTTCAAAATAGTTATTTTCTTCAAGAAAATCGCGGGCAATGGTGGCAGGGCTGACTAATTCTACGTCGCCTCTGTAATTCATTTCTTGCATATCCTCTGTTGTTGCAGTATCGCTCAGCTTTTGCATTACTTCTTCAATTTCCGGATTTTCCTCCAACAGTTCATTTCTTGCTACTGGAGAGGCATCGTAAGGAGGGAAGAAGTCATCATCCAGTACTTTTAAATCATAAGCTGCAATTCTGCCGTCTGAGGAATAGCCGAGTACGGCATCCATATTTCCAGAAGCAGCTGCTTCATACACAAGACCAATTGCCATCGGATAAACATTACCAAAAGCAAAATGCGTCTCTGTGAAAGCATCATATCCATCTCCGGAACGGTTGACCCAGGCATTGTCTACGCCGAAATTCATATCATCAGCGAAGGGTTCCAAGTCATCAACATGGGAGATGCCTTCTTCCTCTGCGAATTCTTGTGTTACGGAAATAGTATAACTGTTTTCAAAACCGTACGAGTCGCCCCAGGTCTGGTCAAATTTTTCATCAAATTCCCGTTGAACAATGTCCATTGCTTCCTCCGGGTCTGTGACATCTTCATAGTTTAAAACCCCTGCGATGTCGGTTCCTGTATATCTGGTAGCTGTAATGTCTACTTCATCTTGCATCATCGCTTGATGGAGAACCATCGTGGATCCTAAATTTGTTACCAATTCTGTATCTAAATCTGTATAATGCTCAATCATTTGAGCAAGTGTATTGCCCCAAATTTCAGATTCTACTGTGTCTAACGTCGCTATGCGAACCGTGTTTTCTGAAGGCCCGCTGAGACCTGGCAGTGCACAGCCTGACAGAAGAAGTGCCGAAAGAAGGGGGATCAGCAATAGTTTCTTCATATATGATCCTTCCTTTTATACCGTTTTTCGTAAAGGCTTAGGTGTCAGTCCTTTTTCAAGGAGCGATAATAACCAGCTGGCAATTAACGCTAAAATCGTTGCCGGAACGGTTCCCAGAACAATGAGTTCCGGTTGATACAGGTTCAGACCGTCAAAAATAAGGTCACCTAAACCGCCACCGCCGATAAATGCTGCCAGGGTAGCCCAGCCAATCAAGTATACTGTGGCAAACCGGATGCCTGACATAATGACTGGTAATGCCAGCGGCAGCTCTACTTTGCGGATAATCTCAAAATTATTCATACCCATGCCTTTCCCTGCTTCTTTTAAACTTGTATTTACTTCCATAACACCGGTATACGTATTTCTAAGTATGGGAAGCACAGAATAAATAAATAAAGCAATAATCGCAGGGATAGTACCTACGCCCAGAAAAGGCATTAAAAAAGCTAAAATGGCCAGACTAGGGACGGTCTGCAGTATACCTACGAACGATATAAACCGATCCGCTGCTTTGCTTGGTATCCGGGTCAGTAAAATTCCTAACGGGACAGCAACGAGTATGCCTAACACGATAGCGGCGATCGAGATATACAAATGCTCTCCCGTTTTTTCCAGCAACTCCCACCCATAAGATGAGAGTGTATCCATCATTGTTTGCATTATTTTCCTGCCTCCTTAGGATTCCATTTTGCCGACTTCTGCTGTTTCATCACCCCAGATAGTGTTATAAACCATATCTGCAAGCGTTGCTCTCGTTACAATACCGGCCAGTTTATTATCATCTGTTACAACTGGTACGTAACTGCTGCCACGCCGGAGCATACGATGCATCGTATCTCGGAGCCGACTATTTTTATCAACCGCATATTTTGCGGTATCCATCACTTCATAAACATGATTTTTCTTTTTGTAGTTGGAATCAACCATTTCAATATCGATATATCCTTTTAAAGTACCGGATTCATCAACGACCAGCAGAGAATCAACCCGATTGGCATGCATTCTTTGGATAGCATCTCTTAAACTGCTTTCTTCGTCTATTGTAATCGGGTCCGGGTTCATAATCTGTTCGACAAAAGTGACTTCCGGACGGCTTTCTAATAAGCGGTCTTTGCCGATAAAGTCTTCTACAAATTCAGTTGCTGGATGACGGAGAATATCATCCGGTGTACCAACCTGGACAATTTCACCTTGATTCATGATAACGATTTTATCAGCGAGTTTGATTGCTTCATCCATATCATGTGTGACAAATACAATGGTTTTATTCATTTCTTTTTGAAGCTTCTTAAATTCTTCTTGTAAGCCGTCACGTGTGATTGGATCAAGTGCGCCAAAAGGTTCGTCCATTAAAATTAACGGCGGATTCGTAGCCAACGCCCTAAGTACCCCGATTCGCTGCTGCTGACCGCCACTTAACTCATGCGGATAACGATCTAAATAATCTTCCGGTAAATGAACCATGGAAATCAGTTCTTTAGCCCGTTCCCTTTGTTTTTCTTTATTCCATTTTAATAGGGAACCTACCAGAGATATATTTTCTCCTACTGTCATATGAGGCATTAAACCAATTTGCTGTATGACATAGCCGATGGAACGTCGAAGTTGGACAGCATCCTGCTCTAAAATATTGGTGCCGTCTACCAAAATTTCTCCACCAGTAGGTTCGATTAGACGGTTAATCATTTTCATTGTTGTGGTTTTTCCACATCCGCTTGGTCCTATAAAAACGACAAATTCTCCCCGCTCCACGTTCAAGTTCAGCTTATGAACAGAAGGAGTATCGTTTCCGTCGAATTTTTTTGTGACTTCTTTAAATTCTAGCATTCAAAGCACCTCCATAACTTATTCCGTCAAAACTTAAAATCAGACTTTAAAAAGTATAATAAATTATCCTATAAAAATGAAAACCCGAAAAAATCGATTCTAATCGTATAATCTGTGCAATTTAAACTTTACAAACTTTATGTAAGGGTTTATCTTAGAATTGCTTTTAATTACTCCGGATATCTATCAAATATGATTTTTTGATTTTTATTTAATCCGTGATAAAGTAGCTCATATACAGTAAAAGGGGGCTTGACGATGGAATCATATTCAAACAATCAATTGCTTCAGGAAATTCGAGCTTGCGAAAATCTTCTTACAGATCGTATTGCTGATAATATGGAGACCTTTGGTGTGTCGTCTACAATTGGGCGTCTGCTCGGTATTATTTATATGAACCGGGAGGCGATGACATTGGATGCACTTGCTGGCGAAACAGGTATGAGTAAAACCAGGATGAGCCAGGTCATGCGGGAAATGATTTCACTTGATATTGCAGAAAAAGAATATGTGAAAGGAAGCCGTAAAGACCATTACAATGTAGAACGCGATTATGCGCAGACGTTTATATCCTTGTTTACAAGGAATTGGTCGGAAGTCGTAAAGCGTAATACCAATTTAGAACGTCGTTTGAGAGAACAAATCCATCATTTAGAGACATACTTGACGGAAGATTCCCCAGAGGAAGTAAAGAATCGGATGGAAAGTTTACAAAAAGAATTAGATGAATGGCAAGCTTACTATCAATGGATTGATGGTCTTGTGACTTTTTTTGAAAGTGGCGAGATTTTTAAACATGTTCCTATTGTCACCCCAAATACGAAGGAGGAAACGCATCATGAAAAATAAACGTATTATTACCGCAGCATTGACTGGTGCTGGAGATACAACGGAAAAAAGCAGACATGTTCCGATTACACCAAAAGAAATTGCCGACGCTGCGATTGAATCCGCAAAAGCAGGTGCTGCCATTGCACATATTCACGTTCGTGACCCGAAGACGGGAAAACTCAGTCACGATGTGGACCTTTTTAAAGAGACGGTAGAACGAATCCGCGAATCCGACACAGACGTGATTATTAACATTACGGCCGGTGGCGGCGGCGACTTTGTTCCTGATCTCGAAAATCCGACACAGGGCGGACCTGGTACAGATATTCAAACACCAAAAGAGCGGCATGAACCAGTCGGAAAACTGCTTCCGGAACTCACTACACTGGACTGTGGCAGCTTGAACTTTGGCAATCAGGTTTACTTAGGACCGGAAGATTGGTTACGTGAGCATGCCAAGATGATTAAAGAAAGCGGCGTAAAACCGGAAATGGAAGTATTTGATACAGGGCATATCCGCCTTGCCAATCAATTGATTTCAGAAGGATTGGTGGAAGGATCGCCGATGTATCAGTTTTGTCTTGGTATTCCATGGGGCGCAGATGCAGATGCAGAAACGATCGAATATATGAAAAGACGCGTTGTCGAAGGGTCCCACTGGTCCGCTTTCGGTATCGGCCGTATGCAGCTGCCGATCGTAGCGCAGGCTGCTTTACTTGGCGGAAATGTCCGTGTTGGATTAGAAGATAATCTATACTTGGAAAAAGGTGTACTCGGCACCAATGCGCAGCTGGTAGACCAAGCTGTTAACATTTTAAACAGTGTAAAGCTGGAACCAATGACAGCAGCTGAAGCAAGAGAACTGTTAAGTTTAAGAAAATTTAATTCCTAAGAGGTGAACTATGGCACAAAAAACAATGGCCGTTTTAGGTACCGGTGTTATCGGTAATGGCTGGATTGCCCGCTTTTTAGCAGGCGGACATCAAGTCCATGCTTTTGACCCGGCTCCCGGCGCAAAAGAAAAAACAGAAAAAATGATAGATGATATTTGGGTAACATTAGAAGAATACGGAATAAGCAATGAAGCAGCAAAGGAAAACCTTACCTTTTATGACACCTTAGAAGAAGCGGTAAAAGAAGCAGATCTGGTACAGGAAAATGTTCCGGAGCAGGAAGCATTGAAGAAAAAAGTGCTGGCTCAAGTGGATGCAGCAACAAAACCAACCGCAATTATTGCATCCAGTACCTCGGGATACATGCCTTCTGTACTGCAGGCGGATTGCGTGCATCATCCGGAACGGGTTGTTGTCGCGCATCCATTTAATCCAGTTTACTTAATCCCGCTTGTAGAAATTGCAGGTGGCAAACAGACGGAAAAAAGTTACATGGAAAAAGCAGAAAAAATGTATGAAGACATGCATATGAAGCCGCTTGTGATGAAAGGGGAAATTGACGGCCATATTGGTGACAGACTGATGGAAGCAATCTGGCGTGAAGGACTTCATATCGTGAATGATGGCGTAGCGACTACGGAAGAAGTAGATAAAGCCATTGTTTATGGACCTGGTCTTCGCTGGGCCTTGATGGGACCATTTTTGACACTTCATTTAGCTGGCGGCAAGGATGGTATGAGGCACATGCTGGAACAATTCGGACCTGCATTGAAACTTCCTTGGACACGCCTTGTCGCTCCCGAGTTGACGGAGGAATTAAGTGAAAAAGTCATTTCAGGAACCGCAGAACAAAGTGGGGATGTCCCAATTGAAGATCTGGAACATCGCCGTGACCGTTTCTTAATTAAATTAATGGCGCTGTTAGAGGAAGAAGGTTTCTGGCCAGCAGAAAGGTTGCTTCCTTATGACAGAAAGTAAGCAAATATGGAAAGGTCGTGTGCTCCCTGAATGGGTCGATTATAACGGCCACTTGAATGATGCGTCCTATGCTTTGATTTTCAGTTACAGCCTGGACGCTTTAATCGATGACATTGGTCTGGATGAAGATGGAAGAAAAGCATATGCTTACACCATTTTCACCCTGGAGGCACATATTAAATATGTCAAAGAAGCTCATGAAAACGAAGAACTGCATACCTGTGTCACCGTGCTGAATCGGGATGCAAAACGGATGCATCTCTGGTTTGAAATGAAGAATAAAGAAAATGACACAGTGGCAACCAGTGAACAGATGGTGATGGGCATGGATGTATCATCTGGACGCCCGGCGCCATTTCCGGAATTGGTTGAAGCAGAAGTGAAACAATTACCGCAATTAGCGGAAGCAGACTGGCCTGCGGGAGCGAATAAACCGATGGGGATTCGCAAGAAAAAAGAATAGTTATCGTATGTGATGTGCTCTCTTATTGGCAGGAGGGAATAATAAATATTTCCTGTATCCGGTAAGGGAGCACTTACTATATTAGAATAAAAAGCAAAGCATATAGATTCTAATCCAATCTCGCTGGAGAAACATGAAAAACAGAAAATAGAAGCATACGTATAAAAAATATGTTATACTGCCATTTGAATGAAAAATGAATAAAGTCTACTTCATACGTAGGAGAGGTTCTAGGTACACCCTCTATAAAAAACTAAGGATAGCCATACTAATGAAACCTTAGATATGGTTTTTTATATTTCTGGGTGTATAGAATTCTCTTTTTCAAATTGGAAAGGGGATTTTTTTATGGAAAAAAATAATAAGCGGGCAGTCGTTGTTTTTAGCGGCGGCCAGGATAGCACCACTTGTTTGTTTTGGGCATTGGAAAAATTTGAACATGTAGAGTTAGTTACCTTTGACTACAGTCAGCGCCACAGTTTAGAGATTGAGGTGGCAAAGGAAATTGCTGCAGATCAAGGATTGAAGCACCATATTTTAGATATGTCTTTACTGAATCAATTAGCTCCCAATGCGTTAACAAGAGATGATATCGAAGTAGAGAACGCAGAAGATGGTGGTATTCCCAATACATTTGTACCGGGCAGAAATTTGCTATTTTTATCTTTTGCAACCATCCTAGCGAATCAAATCGACGCGAAACACATCGTCACCGGTGTATGTGAAACCGATTTTAGCGGATATCCGGATTGCCGCGATATCTTTACCAAATCATTAAATGTCACCTTGAATCTTTCTATGGATGAAGACTTTGTCATCCATACACCGTTAATGTGGCTGGATAAAGCAGAAACATGGGAGATGGCGGACGATCTGCAAGCCTTTGATTATGTCAGAGAGCGGACATTAACCTGCTATAATGGCGTGAGAGGTGCAGGATGCGGCGAATGTCCGGCATGTCAATTGCGCCAGCGTGGCTTAGATCAATATCTGGCAAGAAGACAGGAAGTGCATCCGTAATGTATGGATTTCGTATTGTTGAAGCGTTGCAAAAACTGGACGAGGATATTCATAGGGAACAGCTGGCTTATCATCAGAAACGGGTGATGGTAAGTAAGGAATTTACGTTTGATGCTGCACACCATCTTCATTGTTATGAGGGGAAATGTAAGAATCTTCATGGCCACACGTATCGAGTCGTATTCGGTATCAGCGGTTTTGTGGATAATATAGGGATGGTGATTGATTTTGGGGATATCAAAGAGATTTGGAAAGACAAGTTGGAAATATTCCTGGATCACCGTTATGTCAATGAAACTTTACCGAAAATGAATACAACAGCAGAAAATATGGTTGTCTGGATGTTCGAACAAATGGAAGCAGCTGTCCAAGAACTTCCCAACCAATGCCAGGTGGAATTTGTGCGGTTATTTGAAACACCGACAAGCTATGCAGAAGCAAGACGGGAGTGGATGTACCATGCGTAAAATACCTGTTTTAGAAATATTCGGTCCCACGATTCAAGGAGAAGGCATGGTGGTAGGAAGAAAAACGATGTTCGTTCGGACCGCCGGATGTGATTACCGGTGCGCCTGGTGCGATTCTGCCTTCACTTGGGATGGGAGTGCGAAAGAAGATGTCGTTCCAATGACGAGTACGGAAATTTGGCAGCGGCTGCAAGAAATAGGAGGGAATCACTTTGACCATGTGACGATTTCAGGCGGGAATCCAGCTTTGTTATCCGCTATGGACGATTTGATTGATGTGCTTCAGGAGCATCATATTGAGGTGGCTCTGGAAACCCAAGGAAGCCGTTATCAGGATTGGTTTGTTAAAATTGATGATCTGACCATATCTCCCAAGCCCCCAAGTTCTAAGATGAAAACAAACTGGGAGAAGTTAGATGATATTATTCATCAATTGGAAGTTAATGAGCGATTGGTACATACCAGCTTAAAGATAGTGATTTTTGATCAAGAAGATCTTCGCTATGCTGAAAAAGTACATCAGCGTTATCCGAAGCTTGCTTTTTTCCTGCAGGTAGGGAATGATGATTTAGAGGAAATAGAGCCACAGCAATTATCCAGGCATTTATTGAATAAGTATGAATGGTTGATTGATCAAGTCGTGGCATCCACTGTGCTGAATCGGGTTCGCGTTCTGCCGCAAGTACATGCATTAGTTTGGGGAAATAAGCGAGGGGTATAATAAGAGAGAAAAAGCTATTATCCTATTAAAAAGACTGTAAGAATTATCGTCTTTTTGATAGGGTAATAGTTTATTTCATTTTCTGGCATTTCTCTGAATGGATAGAAATCTAAATCAACAAAATAATTCCGCCAATCAGCGGCACTGCAACCATCGCAATTTTTAAGATTATCGGGTTTAACCTGGTGGTAAATTTAGCACCAATATAAGAACCGATAATCGTTCCGATAACGACTTCGATAAATAATGTTAAATCGAGAAAACCGACGGAATAATAACCGATACCGCCAACCAGTGCAATCGGTATAATAACAAGCATCGTCGTACCCGCGGAAAGCTGAAGCGATAAACCGAAGAAAACAAGGAATCCGATTTGGATAAACGGCGTCGAGCCAATTCCGAAAGCCCCTGATAGTAAGCCAGTCACGATACCGATTCCTGCAGCTGTCATCCAAAACCTGCTTCTTGAGGAACGGTTTTTCTCTGCGAAATCTTGTGTAGCAAACCTGCCAAATCCTGCTGTTACACGAATCCACAATAGTATGGCGGATAGAATAAGCATCCCTGCCGTAAAGAATTTTAATTCACTTTCCGGGATAAAACTGGCCAGCCTGGAACCTAAAAAAGCGCCAACTGCACCAAACAGCCCAGTTGCCAGCCCAATTTTTACCATCGTATTTCTTTCCCGCAAGTGACTGATGGTGCCGGATAATGAGGTGAAAACCATCGCTGCCAGAGATGTTCCAAGCGCTGTGTGTATTGGAACATCAAAAACTTCACTCAACATGGCAATAATAAAACCGGAACCGCCTGCCCCGACAAAACCAAGTAACAAGCCAATCACGAGCATCGTTAATAAAACAATCAAACTAAAAATCCCTTTCTCTTCTAAATTACATAAGCCATTATAGCATAGTGATGGTGCATTTTTGGATTGAGAATACTTGAGATGTTTTGTGTGATATTTTTTTAGGTAATAGGTCAATAAACGATTAAATGTCAGAAACCATTATTGCTGTGAAAAAGGACGCTAGTTTTAAATATAGTCTGTCTTGAAAATAAATAAAAAGTGCTGACAAAAAGGTGCTTTTTTCTGATTTTAATGGATAGAGAAGAGAGCAGAGAGATAACGTCACGATTTTTGTTAACTGGTAAACAATAATTGACGAATAGATAACAGAGATGTATAATCATAATTGTTAACTGGTTAACCAAAAACAGAAAGGTTAGGTGACATATATGGATAAGAAAAAAGAAGCAATTGAAGCATTACAGCAGTTGATTAAGGAGAGGGAAGCAGCGGATAGAAATCGTAAAGCAATAAAATTCAATGAAGAAGCTGTTGTTTCTGATTGGACACTAACACAGCTGCATGTTGTTGCTGTTATAAAAGAAAAAGGACAAGCAAATAACACGACCTTGGCAGAGCAATTAAATATATCTAAACCAGCTGTTACAAAAGCGGTAAAGAAATTATTAGAAAATCGGATGCTTGAAAAAATACAACAGGATGGAAACAAAAAAGAAGTGTATTATATGTTAACGGATTCCGGTGATATGCTTGCTGCCATTCATGAGGAACTACATGAAAAAGCAGAATCACGTTATTTAGATATTTTCAATCATTTTGATGACAATGAATTAGAAACACTGATTACGTTTTTCAAATTGGTATCTAAAAATATCAAGTCTCTTTAGGGACTGCATTAGGCCTGTTTAATTTTATCCGTTATTCCGGTATGGCAGTAGGCGGCATGTTTACTGGAATAATGCATGTTTTGTCCAGTACATTTACCTTTATTTTCTTAGAAGTTTTCCTTTTGGGAATTTCTTTTTGGCAATATGCTGTTGTAAAGAAAAATAAGGAGTAAAAGGGGATGAAAAGCGATATAAAAGAGTGACTTCACGTTCTTTTATATCGCTTTTAAGCTAATTATAACAATCCAACCCACTGCCAATACGTGGCACTAAACAGGATAATAAGCAAGTATCCAATCACCGTAAGCGGGACACCAGATTTGATAAATTGTTTTAAAGTAAATGTTCCTGTTCCATATGCCAGCATATTTTGTGGAGCGCTGACCGGCAATAAGAAACCGAAACTGATTACAAATTGCATAATCAAGACAAGCCCTGGGCCATTAAATGCTGTTGGTTCCATGGATCCGACTAAAGCAATGACAATCGGAATAAAAGCAGAGGCCAAACTGGTAGCGCTTGCAAAGCCTAAGTGAATCAAAATATTAAATAGAGCAAGTACTGCAATCATTGCGACCAGTGGCAGGGTAGATACACCGAGTATTTCAAATGAATTGGAAGAAAGCCAGGTAGCTCCTTCGGTCGCTAACAGGACAATCCCTAATGAAATTCCCGTTGCAAATACAATCAATGTGCCCCAAGGTACTTTGGTCTGTACTTCTTTCCAGGAAAAGATACCAATAACTGGTGTCAGCATGACAGCAACAGCAACAATGGTAACCGTAGTAGAATCTAAAGGATGTAGAATACCTTCTGTTGACCAGAATAATAAGAGCAACCCGGCAATAATGACCAAGCGCCACTCTTTTCCACTCATTTTACCCAGCTCTTTTAGTTGCTTTTCAATACTTATTCCTTCCTGCATTTCTGACATATTTGGCTTAATCAGATTAACCATAACAATATAAAGCACAATGGACATAATAAACGCCCACGGGGCAGCGTAGAGAAACCATTCTCCCCATGTCACATCAATACCGAATGCCGATTCCATAAATCCTAAGGCAACCATATTTTGCGCGGCTGCAGTTTTTATTCCAATATTCCAAATGGAGATAGACTGAACTGCAGTAATCATTAATAATGCGGCCAGTTTACTTTGTTTTGCCAATCCAAATGCTGCGACAATTCCTAATAAGATAGGCACAAGTGTACCCGCACGTGCCGTAGCGCTTGGCACAAACAAGGCAAGTACAAAGCTGACAATAATTGTTCCCAAAACAAGTGCTCCCGGTTTAGTTCCAACTTTTGACATAATATACAATGCTATTCTTTTATGAAGTCCAGTGATTTCCATGGCTGTAGCTAAAACAAGTGCTCCTCCAACAAGCAATACAGCGGAAGAACTAAATCCTTCTACTGCCATACCCAACCCCTGACTTGTTCCATAAATGGTCCCCGGATCTTCAATAGTAGGGGAGATTCCGATAAGAACAGCTAATAAACTAACGATCATCACTGCACTTACAGGATAAGAAACCGCTTCCGTAACCCATAACACAACAGCGAAGGCTAAGACAGCAAGCGCTCTCTGGCCTACGATAGGTAATGAATCAGGGTTAGGTAATATTAAAATGATAACAAGAACTAAAAAAGCTGCAATGAGTGCAATAGCATCTTTCTTTTTCATGAAAACCCCTCCCTTTATCTACCTTTATTATAATACAAAATAAATAGTTTGTGATGATATTCACATGTTACAAAAAATCGAAATTGTTATAAACTTCATAAAATGTTCAACAAGAACATATTTCTATACTTTGTATGAGAGGAACAGGGACTGTTTCTGCATTATTGCTGTATTTTGAAGGAAACGTTTGATACAATTGAATCAATTATCAGAATTTTATTTCTCCAGTAGCTAATCATTTAACATAAATTAAGTTTTATATGGAAAAAGAACGTAGTAAAAAGAAGTGAGGGAGGTTCTGACATGGAAATTATCAAGGCAATTGCGCCTCTTATCATAGTGGGAGGAATTGCAGTTTTTGTCGTTAACAGGGCAAAATATAAATTTAATCAAAGCAGCCCAGAAAAGAAAAAATCTAAAGAAAAGCAGGATGTATCGATTAGCTTTATCCCGATAGGAATGTTTTTTGGTTGTGCTGCTGGTGTCATATTAGGCACATTTTCTTCAATATTCTTACCAACCACAATTAGTTTAGGAGCAGGAATCGGCTATTTATTGGGGTATTTTGCTTATGAATTTTATAACAAAGAGGAAACTGTCAATCATCAATAGCTGTCTTTGGATACCAGATTTGGATAGCAGCGAATACATTTGGTATAAAATGGGGAGTGGATAAAAATGAACATAAATATTAAAAGAGCTGCGCGGGAACATGTTGAAGCAATTGCTGCTATTTGTTCTTGTGGCTGGAAACAAACGGTAGAAGGAAAGTTAAGTGAGGCATACCAAGTAAAGAATGCAGCGGAATGGTATAATCACGAACGAGTGACGTCAGATATAGAAAATGGCAATTATACGCATGTTGCTGTGATTGATTCCGAAGTAGCGGGCGTTATTGGCGGCGCAATAACGGAGCCAGGTGTCAGCCAAATTTTTGTATTATATGTAGATGAAACATATCGATACCACGGAATAGGGAGACAATTATTAAAAGTATTTACAGAGCAACATAAACAGGAAGGGGCAAGGGATCAATGGGTGTCTGTGCAGGACGGGAATCAAAGAGGGATTCCTTTTTATGAAGCGAGAGGGTTCGTGCTGCAGAAAAAACGAAAAGAGATGGCGAATACTGGAGAGTCATTTGTTAATCTGCAGTATTTGAGGAGAATCTAGTTATTATAACTGCTTACAAGTACATTTCAGTTTGGGAAGTTGCGTCATTTTCGTATTCTAGAAAGTATAGTCTGTATATTATGGTAAAATAAAACTACCTTAGATTGAGATCTCTCATAATAAGGAATTTAATTGGAGGAGGCGTTCATATGGTACATAAAAATAGAAAACACGTAATAAGTAAAAAAGGGAGAACGTCTAACTAGCCAGTTATCTCGTGTTTCCCTAAATTGGAAGGGGAATGGAATTGAATCAAGTATTATTGATTATCGATGCACAGCAGGAATTAATCGAAGGTAATCATGAAAGAAACGCGATTTTTCAAAAAACGCAGTTTATTGCTAATATTAACTCAGTAATTGAAAAAGCGGAGAAGATAGCAGTGCCACTTGTATTTGTAAGGGATTTAGATGTCAACGAAGGAAAAGAGAGCGGTTTTGAAATTCACAAGGAGATCCATGTATCTGCTGAAGCAGAAATTTTTGATAAGTCTGCAACAAATGCTTTTTATGGAACAGGTCTGTTAGAATATTTAAAGTCATATCAAGTAAAGCATATAGTAGTGATGGGCTGTGAAACACAGCATTGTATAGATAGCGCCGTAAGAACAGCAACTATCGAAGGTTTTGATGTCACATTAGTCGGAGATGGGCACTCAAACCTGGGTAATGATATTTTGAGTCAAGAACAGATTATAAAGCATCATAATGCTACACTTCATGGCCACTATAATGTAGATTATTTTTCCATTGTAAGAAATGCAAACGAAGATTTATTTTGCCCTACACATGATTCTTATAGATAATCATTCTAAAAGCGACATATATCTGTGTCGCTTTTAGTGTTTTATGAAAATGTGATGATATGGTGCTGTTAGAAGGGATAAAAGGGAAAGGAGCATTAGAAAAAGATAATAAGACACAGTAATCTAGCTTATACACTAATAGATTTGGGCGAATTTTAAGAGGATGTAGACGCTGAATAAGTGGTGATTCATTTAAATCCAAATGCACTGGAACAGTATATTTCTATGAACAATAAGCTTTCAGTTAATCTGCAGTATTTGAGGAAAATCTAGTATTATTTCTTTCCATTCCGGAATAAGAAAAACCTCAAGCTTGCATCTGCAACTATACCGAATATAACTCCAAAAAAAGAGTGGGTGACTATTCCTCAATGCTATTCATCTTCTTAAATGAATGTTCATAATCAGTAATTATTTTTAAGACAGAATGAAATTTTCCTTTTATAGTAAAATCTTTGCAAGTCATTTTCTAAAGCGTATGTATTCTATTAATGCTTATCTGAATGAACCGAATCAGTAGACGCGATACCATATAGAAAAGTATCGATAGCTTTGGCATATAGATCCAGTGTTTCTTTCATATCTAAATCCCGGCAAGTGTTATTTAATCCGTATAGCAAGGTATCAAAAATCTTTGCGAGTAATAGCGCGTTGTCTGATTTGAATTCGCCGGATGTCATCCCTTCGGCTAATAATTGTTGACTATAGGATATTCTGGTATTAATTGTTTTATAAAGCTGATTTTGAACGAACGTATTGGACTTTTCATGACTGAAAAATTCATCAGCAACATCTGTCAGGGGATGGTTATAATCATTGATAACAAAATGTTTCGCAATACCATGGAGTTGTTCCGTTACAGAGAAATACTGTTGTTTTTGTTCCTCCCATTGTTCCATCCATTGTTTTTCCCATTCATCCAATACATAAATAAAGAGCCCTTCTTTATTATCAAAATGATAATAAATATTCCCTTTACTGACTCCTGTTGCTTCGGAAATATTTTCAATTGAGGTGGCAGCATAGCCTTTCTGAATAAATAAATGTTTGGCGGCTTCAGCAATCTTTTGCTTTGTCATCATGCTTTTCGTTTGTTTCTTGTTCAAAAGGTTCCCTCCTATGTATTTTTGATGTCTGATTCGAACATTATTGAGGCATGTACGAAGACAAACTTATCGGTTTGATGTCGTTTAGATGATTACTGACCAATTGTTCTAAATCTACCATAATTTAAGTTCTGAAACAAGGTATTTTTAACAGCGTGGTCAGCTATTGACTGTGATACGAAGCTATGATATGATTTTAGAACGAACGTTCAGTTAATGGGATGGAAATAGTTGCATTATAAAAAAAGCAGTGGAAGTTTGCAACTTGTGAAGAAGTACAACATAAATTAGAATAAGGAATCATGACAATTATTTTGAATGTATCTTGTTTGAAAAAATAAGGTTTATTTTTTGTGTTATTTTAGAACAATCATTCAGTTTTAAAAAGGAAAGGTGGTGAGGGAAATGGCAGACCCGGATTCGGAACCCTGTGTTCATAATCATTTCCGGTTTAAGGATATACGTGTTTATCTTTCAAGCAAGGGTAAAGACGTATATCTTTAAACCGGCAGGAAAGCAATCCTATTTTCAAGTTTCTATAGCATTGGCATAACAATGAAATGCGATTACAGCTTGCGGATAGGTAACACAAGGAGGGAGGAGAAATGACATTAAAAGCAAGGCATCATATCCTGGTATGTTTAGAGGAACAAAACTATAGCCGGAAAGTTCTACTAAAAGGGGCTTTATTGGCAAGAAAATATGGTTATACGTTCGAAGTACTATTTTTCTGCTCCGTTGAAAGCAAATACACCATGTTTCATTTGTTAAATTTAGCAGAGAGTAAAAAATTAAGCAGAAGATTAGGGGCGGAAAAATTTACGGTGAAGCGGACAAAAAATGAATGGAAGACAGCAAAAGAAGTAGTAATGACCGCCAAAAATAATCATGTAAAAGAAATCATTATGTCAGGTGTACAACCCAATGATAGATTGCATATTCCGTTTTGGAAAAGAGCTTTCTTTTGCGATAAATACAATTATATCTTAAAAAGAATACCGGATATCATTCTGGTAGTGATGGATCACAGCGAATATAATCCTTTTGAAAAGGGATTATATCAAAATGGAAGACAAGGGTATTTAGTAAATAAAAGCGCTAATAGAACCACTTATTTTCTTCGTGATCATCCTTTTAGAGAAAAAGATATCCCCGGGCTTTTCTTTCAGGAGAAGGACACAGATGCACGTAATGGCGTTTTTGCTTTTATTCATAAGGGAAAAGTAAAGTACGTCTATATATACCATGGCAAAACGGATAAAGGGATGAAGGATGAGGTACAACCAAAACATGCTACTCTGTAGGCATTTGGATTTTTGTTATTGAGCTTAAACCCAAAATTGGTTCCAATGCCGGATCTGAATGCTGGTTCAGAGGCTTTATGAAAACACATGCTAGTAATCCATCAAGAAATAACTGAAATAGTTTGGAAGGAGGGAGATATATGACTGCACAAAACGTTTCACCCAAAGAAGAATCAGCATGGACATTAGAACAAGCCAAAGAAAAATTGGTGGAAAAAGGGAAGCAAAACGGTGTGCTGCTTTATAAGGAAGTAGCTAATGTGCTATCGGATTTTGATTTGGAAATGGAACAATTAGATGCATTTTATGCGTATATGGAAGAGCAAGGCGTTGTTGTGACAGAAGGGGCAGAAGATGATGCTAAAATACAGAATACAGAAAAAGAAGAAGTGGAGCGGATTGATCATAGTGAACCTGTAGGAATGAAAATAAATGATTCCGTTCGTATGTATTTAAGAGAAATTGGTAATGTGGATTTGCTGTCCCGGGAAGAAGAAATCGCACTTGCCGTTCGTATAGAAGAAGGAGATACGGAAGCGAAGAGAAAATTAATGGAAGCAAATCTTCGCCTCGTAGTCAGTATCGCCAAACGGTATGTAGGCAGAGGAATGGTTTTCTTAGATTTAATTCAAGAAGGAAATATAGGGCTGTTTAAAGCGGTTGAAAAATTTGATTACCGAAAAGGGTTTAAATTCAGCACCTATGCAACTTGGTGGATTAGACAGGCAATTACACGTTCCATTGCAGATCATGGCCGCACGATCCGTATTCCGGTGCACATGGTAGAAACGATGAATAAATTAATCCGTGTTCAACGCTCGTTACTTCTGGATTTAGACCGTGAACCGAACTCGTCGGAAATCGGTGAAGAGATGGGGCTAAGCCCAAATAAAGTGGAGGACATCTTAAAAGTCATTCAAGAGCCAGTATCCTTGGAAACACCTGTCGGGGAGGAAGATGCTTCGTATTTAGGAGACTTTATTGAGGATCAGGAAGCGGTATCACCTTCGGATTATGCGGCGCATGAATTGTTAAAAGAGGAGTTAGAGGAGGTGCTGGATACCCTCCCCCTCCGAGAAGAAAATATACTTCGTCTTCGATTTGGATTAGATGACGGAAAAACAAGGACGCTGGAGGAGCTTGGTAAGGTATTTGGCGTGACCAGAGAGCGGGTTCGTCAAATTGAAGCAAAAGCATTACGGAAATTAAGACACCCGAGACGCAGTAATCGGTTAAAAGATTTTCTGGATTAGTGCAGGGTATTCGTGTAAAAAGCTATTTATACTGATTCATTACAGTCCGATAACTTCATTGTTAATCGGACTTTTCTGCAGGAGAAAATAAAAATGTCAAAAATATTTCATTGCATGTAAGTTGCTTATTCAAGCATTTTTTCGCTATTATAGTAGGAGATATCTTTTTTTGGCCGGTTCCGTTTTCTTTAGTAAAACAAACATAATTATATAAAGAATAGCAAAGTCGTAACGAAGCTGTTATTTGTATATTGGTCAATAGAAAGCGTATCAGCATATTTAAATCTGCAACATCATCGAGGAATGCATATGAATTTTAATTTGGATCGTTCAGCCAAAACACCGCTGTACAAACAAATCGCAACATATATTGAAAATGGAATTTCTACAGGAGAATTTTCACCGGACGTCCCGTTGCCATCAGAACGTCATTTAGCAAAAGAGCTCCAAGTTAATCGCAGTACGGTAGTTGCTGCTTATGATGAGCTTCAATCGCTAGGAATCGTTGAAAGACGAAAAGGCAGCGGAACACATATTAGCACGGATATTTGGGGAATATCGGACAAGCGAATACCTAATTGGGGAAGGTATGTAGAAGATGGTTCGTTTCTTCCTAATTTACCGTTAGTCCAAAAAATACGAACAGAAACGCAAAATAATGAAATGATCAATATGGCGAGCGGGGAATTAGCTGCTGATTTATTTCCTGCAGAGCAGTTTCATTCTATTTTTAAAGAGTCTCCTTTTAATGAATATCTGGGTTATGATCATCCGCTTGGGAATGTTGATTTAAGAGAAACCATTTCCAAGCATCTTGCTGCCTATAAAGGTATTTCTATAGATGCAGCATCTATCCTGATTACTTCCGGCGCGCAGCAGGCACTTCATCTTATTGTTCAATGTTTACTGAAGCCGGGAGACGCAGTAGCGATAGAGGACCCGTCGTATGCTTATTCTTTACCTTTATTTAAGTCAGCCGGTTTACGTACCTTTTTATTAAAAAGCGATAAAAACGGGGTGCAACCTGAAGAAATTGTCGAATTGCATAAAAAACACCGCATTCGGATGGTTTTTATCAATCCTGATTTTCAAAATCCAACTGGTGTACAAATGCCTTTAAACAGACGAAAAAGAATATTGGAGATTTCATCTGACTATGGGATTCCGGTTGTAGAAGATGATCCGTACAGTATTACCGCGTTTGATGGAAATGTTGCTTCATCTTTAAAGCGAATGGATACGAACGGAAATGTATTATATATCAGCTCCTTATCTAAAATTGTTGCTTCTGGGCTGCGAATCGGCTGGGTTCTCGGACCGGAAAAAGTTATTCAACGTTTAGCTGATGCAAAACAGCAAATTGATTTTGGTCATAGTATTTTTCCGCAGTGGGTTGCCAATACATTTATTGGATCGCAGCAATTTGATGAGCATATAAATAAGGTCAGACAGCAGCTGGAAGAACGAAGGAAGCAGCTGTCAAAAGCGTTAACACACTTTTTAGGGGATAAAGTAGCATTTATCGAACCGAATGGCGGCATTCATTTATGGTGTAAGTTGAATGAACCCGTCGATGAATTTCAATTACTGGATGAATCGTTGAAAAGGGGATTTGCTTTTGTACCTGGTTCCATCTTTGGCGAGAGTAAAGGATTTGTTCGTTTCACTTATGGCAGAAGTACGAATGCCGATATCTGGGAAGGCATTTCTCGATTTGCAAAAGCTTTACAGTATTTGCTTGGCATAAATAACTCATCCTATCATCGCTAAAGTGGATGAGGTATTTTTATGCGAATTGGATGGTATCATTTTTTAGATTTCCGGTACAATGAAAATAGATTGAGAATGTATCCTACCAGGAAGCAGTTCAAACTAGGAAATGAAAACAGGAGATGAAATATGTCATGACATGGACGTTTATATTAATTACCATAGCAGGGATTATACTGAAATTTTTAACTAGCCCTCCAAGTGCTTTGGTGGGCTGGGTTTTAAATAAATTTGAGTTGCATCCAAAAATTGATGCAGAAAATAGCACGGTAACATATGGTGGAGAGTACCTGGAAGGAGATAAGAAACAAAGTGTTATAGATTCTTTTAATGGAGCCCAATTTTTATACAAGAATCATATTTTTCCAGGAAAAGAAGCCTCGTATCTTCAACCGGAAACGGGCATGATTCCACATATCATCAAATATAATAGAAAAAATAAAAACATCACATTTCATGTTTTTGCTTATGACAATCATGTAGATGTGGTTAAACAATGGAAGAAAAAAATGGCATCTTACACGCTTGATGCAGATTATATACAGAAAATGGCTTCGTCAGATAACAGGCTGCTGGATAATGCCTGATCGTACGTCAACGCTGCCGGGATCATTATGTCATTCAATGGACGTGGAGGGGGGATGAAACATGTTGAATAGCCTTATTATACTGGTTATTATCGTGTGTGTGTTGGCGTTAGTCGGAACGTTGCTTGTTACAAAAAAGCTGGATGATAATTATGAAAAGAAAAAAAGTTTCTCAAGTCTTTCTTATATTTATTTCCTTGGTCTTCCAGCAATTATTCTGATTTCCGTTCTTATCTGGGTTTTCGTTTAAAATGACATGTTACAAGTGACAATGATAATAACAGTGATGCGTAAAACACGGAATTTCCGTGTTTTTTTCTGTTTCCAGCATTATTTAGTACTTTATGCCGCAATTATCTTCCTTTTTTATTCCATTTGTATTATAATGAATTATGTTATTTGAAAGAATTATTTGTTAAATAAAGGAGGATAAGATGGAAAAACCACGAATACTCATTTTTATCTCATTATGCTTATTCATTGCTGGATGCAGCAGTACTTCAGAAGATACGAGTGCATCTGAACCTTCCTCATCTGAATCTTCTGAAGAAAGTGCGGATACGGAATCATTGGATACGGAGGAAGAAGCATCAGGTAACGAAACAAATGCCGATGAAGAAGAACAGCTTGCTTCCGGTTCAAATACCAGTACATATTTATTATCGGTAAAACTCCGGCCATTATATGCAAATGAAAATTATGATGAAGCGCTGGATTTAATCGAGGAATCTTTGGAAGAATATCCGGAAGAAGCCTTTCTTTATAATGATAAAGGCTATGTTCTCGTGGAACTTGGAAGACCAGAAGAAGCGAAAGAGGCTTTAGAAACAGCAATTGAGCTTGATGAAACGATGGAGTCTGCCTATAATAACTTGTCTTATGCACTGTCTGATTTAGGTGAATTTGAAGAGGCGATGGATGCAGCACAAACAGCGATTGATTTAAACTCAAATACACCGGAACAATATATTGCGATGGGGAATGCGCTTTCTATGCTGGATAGAGATGAAGAAGCCATACCTTATTTTGAAGAGGCATTGGAAATTGAACCGGATGTGGATTTTGCTTTGTATGGTATGGGAGTCAGTCTGCTTTATTTAGAGGAAACAGAAGAAAGCATTGTTTATCTAGAAAAGTTTTTGCAACAGCATCCAGAAGATGTCGATGCACTTGATATGCTTGTATATGCTTATGAACTGACAGAAGACTATGAGGAAGCTTTGCAATATGCTGACATTGTATTAGAAATGGATGATGAAGCCAATATCATATACAACCTGGACTATAAAGGAATTCTGCTTGCAAAAAATGACCAGTTGGATGAAGCAGAGGAGCTTTATGAAGACATGCTGGAAGAACACCCATTAGATAAAGGGGTTGCTTATTACGGTCTAGCTTTTATCGACATCCAGCGGGGGGAGATCGATGAAGGGCTGGATAAGTTGGAAGAAGTCTTAGAGGTAGATCCGGACTTGATTGAATATGCCGTCACAGATCCATTGTTTGAAGATATTTTAGATAATGAAAGATTTATAGAACTCGTTGAATCATATGATAATTCATTTAATGAACTATAGGAGAGATAAGCAAAAAGGTTTGATTTTACATGTATCAAGCCTTTTTGCTTTTTCATTGATTGGCAGCAGGTGATTCATTATCTTTGCCTCCCGACATTCAAACGGGATATATTATCCAATATTGAAAAAGAACCGAATTTTATGATAATGGAAATAAATGATATAATACGTTTTAATAGAATATATTACTAAAATACGGATAACCAATTGATGTTGATGTGTCCTGCTATTTGAATGGAGGGAAGCGAAATGAAAATCGAGCACGTGGCAATCTGGGTCAAAGATTTAGAAGCGATGAAACATTTTTACGAAACGTATTTCAATGGAAGTGCAAGTGCCAAGTATCATAATAAAGACAAAGCATTTGAGTCTTATTTTCTCACATTTGATGGAACAACACGTTTAGAAATCATGCGTCAATCAGGGGTGGATCAACCAGATTCAAAAAAGAGAACCGGTTGGGCTCATATTGCCATTTCCTTAGGGAGTCAAGAACAAGTGAATCAAATGACAGATACATTAAAAAAGACTGGTTTTCATTTAGTAAATGGTCCCCGCGTTACGGGAGATGGCTATTATGAAAGTGTTATTGAAGATCCGGAAGGCAATTATTTAGAATTAACGGTATAAAGATTGCCCTATAAAACAAGTAAAGTTCGAAAGTAGTTTTCGAAAAAACAGAAAGCGTTACCATCCGCGTAAAAAAGGAGAAATCAAAATGTATGAAAAAATAACAGAAGCAGCAAACCGTTTAGACGGCATTGCACATAAAACGCCAGTGCTGACTTCAACGCTTTTAAATGAATTAACCGGAAATTCTATTTTTCTAAAGTGTGAAAACTTCCAACGTATGGGGGCGTTTAAATTTCGTGGCGCCTATAATACGGTCAGCTCTCTTTCGCAAGAAGCCAGAAGGAAGGGAGTAATCGCCTATTCATCCGGAAATCATGCAATGGCTACGGCTTTAACTTGTAAAATACTTGCTATTCCGGCGACCGTAGTTATGCCTGAGGATGCTCCACGGGTTAAAACTGATGCTGTGGAGGACTACGGTGCGACAATTATTAAATATAACCGCTCCACAGAATCTCGGGAGGAAATTGCACAAGAGCTAATCGATAAATACGGTTATACGTTAATTCCGCCTTTCGATGCGGAGTCCATTATAGCTGGACAAGGTACCGTTGCACAAGAGTTCATAGAAGAAGTGGGAAAGCTTGATTATCTCCTGGTTCCCTGCGGGGGAGGCGGGCTGATAAGCGGATGTGCTGTTGCCGCCAAACACCTCTTGCCTGAATGTAAGGTGATTGGGGTGGAACCGGCGTTATCAGATGATGCAGCGAAGTCGTTTAAAACAGGTGAATTACAGACGATAAAAACACCAAACTCTGTTGCGGATGGTTTAAATACCCCTTCATTAGGAAAAATTACTTTTCCATTTATTAAGGAGCATGTAGATGATTTTATAACTGTTTCTGAGGAGGAAATCAAGACGGCTATGTACCTTCTTTGGACGCGGTTGAAGATTGTAGTCGAACCATCTGGAGCGGTTGCTTTAGCAGCGTATCGGAAGCTTTCTGTTAAAGGCAAAAGAGTTGGCGTGGTATTAAGCGGAGGAAATGTGGATGTCAGGAAAGCTGGTGATTTATTCAAGGATATCATCGTTTAATAGGAGCAGGGGGTGTGTTTGATGATTGATGCTCATATTCATCTGGATTGGTATCAGCCGAATGAATTACAACAGGTCATTCATGCACGCAAAATAGATGGAATGATAGCTGTAGCGAGCAATTTTGAGAGCTGCCAAACAGTATGGCAATTGGCCGAGAGGTATCCGTTTGTTTATCCCGCTTTTGGTTGGCATCCGGAACAGGCGCTGCCTTCTTCGCAAGAAATCAGCCAAATCATACAAGCAATCGAACAAAGATCAACAGATATTGTTGGTGTGGGGGAAGTCGGTGTACCTTATTATGCTAAACGTAAAGACGCTTCTTCTCTTGATGTTACACCTTATCACGCGATTTTGGAACGTTTTATACAAGTTGCAAAAAAGTATGATTTACCGATTATTTTACACGCGGTTTATGAAGATGCTTCTATTGTCTGTGATATGCTTGAAAAATATCAGATAAAACGGGCACATTTCCATTGGTTTAAAGGGGACCAGGCAACAATAAAACGGATGATAGCTAATCAATATATGATTTCTATAACGCCGGATTGCTGGTATGAAGAGGAGATTCAGTCTTTAATCAAACAATACCCATTAGAACTTATGATGGCAGAAACAGATGGACCATGGCCGTTTCAAGGACCTTTTCAGAATCAAATGACCCATCCGGATAGGATTATCGATGTCATGAAGAAAATAGCTGAAGTAAAACAGCTGCCTTTTGACAACGTTCGACAGCAAATAACAGACAATACGTATCATTTCTATCGATTGGAACGGTTTCATAAATAGCGCCAGCGCTGGATTGGAGAAACTATCTCTGAAAGGCTCTCTCGTTGGTTCCTTATTTTAGATAACAGGAAGCGTATAAGAGGGTGACAAATAAGGCAAAAGTGCAATAGAAAGATACTTTTGCCTTATCATGAGATGTTATTTAATTAAAATACGTTTCCAAACCTGCCACAATACCTTTTGTTGCATTTTCTTGATAGTGATCCGTTTGAATCACCTGCTGTTCCTCTGCATTGCTGATGAAACCAAGCTCAATTAAGATAGCAGTTTGCTGATTATCCTTCAACACTTGGAAATCGGCCTGTTGCGCCCCGCGATCATGGAGATCAACATGATTCATCAGCGATGTTTGTACAGATTGCGCAAGCATTTGGCTTTCACTTTCATTTTTGTAAAAGGTTTCTACCCCGCTCGCAGCTGGATCTTCCGAAGCATTATAGTGCAAGCTGATAAATGCGTCCGTATCTGCTGCATTACTAATATTGGCCCGTTCCTCCAATGAAAGATACGTATCATCTTCTCTGGTAAAGGTAACGGAAGCCCCTTGTTGACGTAATTGATCTCCTAATTTTTTAGCTGTGGTCAGCGCTAATGTTTTTTCATATACCTCTGACCCTACTGCGCCAGGATCTTTCCCGCCATGACCAGGATCAATCACAAAGTGACGGTCTGCAAGCGGATGTTCCGAGCTTTGTTCCGCTTGAACTTCTGGCTTGTCCTCTTTTGATTCAGTCTCTTCGTTTTCCGTTTCATCCTCTTTTTGTTCCGTATCAGCTTCTGATGCTTCATTTTGATTTTCTTCTGCTGTTTCCGACGACTCTATTGTTTCATTTTCTTCTGATACATCATCGCTGATGGTCGATTCGTTATCTTTATCAAGTAAATATAGAGCAATCCATACTTCTTCATCATGATAATACGTTTTTCCCCAACCGTATGATTCTTCAAAAATAGTAACTTTTTCTCCATGATTTAACTGTGTAACGACTGCTGCATTCTTATCAGGTGCATAACGTGCATTTACTGCGGATGCTTGAACACGGTACAATACTCCGTTTGTGCTAGATTCCGCAGACGTTGTATTTATTTCTGCAGCAGTTTCCGTTTCAATTTGTTGATTTTCTGTATCTTCTGTATCTTCTGTATCTGATTCCTCGTTTTCTGGCTCTGTCTGTATATCATCCACTGCGGAAAGGTGATGTAACGCGATCCAGGCCTGTTCACCGTTATAAAATGTTTTCCCCCAGCCATTGGATTCTTCAAAAATAGTAACTTTATAGTCTTTTTTTAATTCACCTAGAATGGTTGCATCCTCAGAGGGAGCATCCATGAATTCTATTGTTTCAGCATGAACTTGGTACATCTTCCCGTCGTCTGCATGAACTGTTGGTAAAAAAATGAATAGGCAAACGAAAAAAGCAATGCCTATCATTAAGTTGTACTTCATCTTGGAAATACCTCCAATTAATAGTTTGTTATATTGACAGGTTGTCCAATAAGTTTCATAGATATACATTTTTTGAAAGAAAAGAGTGGGAGTTTCAGATAATTTGTAATAATTTCATTGAATTCTATATTTTAAAGTTGAAAGAATGTGATAGACTGGAAGAAATACGATAAACTTTGATACCATAAACGTAGGTAACGATTAATAAAATAGGAAATGATTGACTTATGAAATATATTTTGTGGGAGGGTACATACGATTCGGAGAAGCTGATGATGAAATGGTATCAAACGAAACTTCATTCAGTGGGAGTTTTAAAGGCGATTTTCCGTGATAAATCGATGCATGAAATATGCTAAAAAATCATATAATATATTTCTTCGTTGAAATTATGAGCATCTTGACAACGTTCCGCACCTTCCCATAACATATATTGTATTATGAAAAATGTTTCTGTATTGCCTTTCAAGATACGAGAAATCGAAAAGAAGATAAAAAGAAGGTATGTAGATGGAGAAAAAAAGAGTGAGAGCAAAAAACAGTGGCGTTATGGAAGCATCTTCGAATAAGAGAATGCTATATTTGATTGCCATCATGGTTATTGGTTTTAATCTGAGACCAGCAATTACTTCTGTTGGACCGTTATTAGGGACGATACGGGATCAGATTGGTCTGGAGAATTGGAGTGCGGGGACAATTACCAGTCTGCCGCTGATTGCATTTGCTGTGATATCACCGCTTGCTCCGAGAATTGGACGGCGGCTGGGAAATGATCAAGCTGTCATGCTGGGACTGATACTGCTGTTCGTTGGCATTGGAATGCGCTCTGTTCCTTATACACCGCCTTTGTTTATTGGGACAGCTATTATTGGTGTTGGTATTGCCATTATGAATGTCCTGTTGCCGGCAGTAATTAAAGAGAAGTTCCCGCATAAAGTTGGCCAAATGACCAGTGTGTATTCGACATCGATGGCAATATTTGCAGCTACCGCTTCCGGGCTTTCTGTCCCGCTTGCAAAAAATGCAGGTTTGGGCTGGGAGTTAGCTTTATTATCTTGGGCTGTGCTGGCTGTAGTAGGAATTATTGTTTGGGTTTTTGTTCTTAGACAGGATTCCACGCCGAAAGAAGAACAGATAGCGTTAAGTAACCGATCTTTTAATGACGGTAATTTGTGGAAATCGCCACTAGCTTGGCAGGTTACTTTGTTTATGGGTTTGCAATCATTTATATTTTATGTAATCGTATCGTGGCTACCGGAAATAATGCAAAGTTTTGGCTTTTCCGTATCAGCAGCAGGCTGGCTAGTAGCCTATGTGCAGTTTGTTGGATTGCCGTCTACTTTTTTGGCACCGGTGTTGGCAGAAAAATTCTCCAACCAGCAAGGTATCGTATTAGGAATTGGCGGTGGTGCTACGATTGGTTTTGCCGGTCTATTAATCGGAGGGCCGCTGCCGCTCATTTTCGTTTGGGTAACACTGATTGGTGTTACTTTCGGAGGCGCTATCAGCTTATCCCTTGCGATGCTGGGGATGCGTGCGCGAAATGCTGAACAAGCAAGCTCGCTTTCCGGGATGGCACAATCCATCGGTTATATTTTTGCCGCAGTTGGACCATTGTTTATAGGGCTGCTGTTTGATATAACGCATGCATGGAATGCGTCCCTGATTGCTATCGTGGTTATTTGTTTACTGATGACACTGGCAGGATTGGGCGCTGGCAGAAATAGATACGTGTAAGTGTTTCGTTCTGTCCGGAATGCAGTTGAAAGCTGTTTTCCAGATACGGAATGTATTTATCCTGAGTGATGGAAAAGGCAAGGGAATTCTGTATGTAGTCATGTAAAGGGCTTCCGGAGATACAAATTTAATAATCTAATCATGATGCTAAAAAATCCCTCTTTGTTCTATTTGAAGACAAAGAGGATTTTTACTTTACTAGGCTTTCAATGAAAAGTCATCCGCTAAGATTGCCCTAAGACTTTGAATGCTTTTTTAAACGTCTTTTTCAGATAGAAAAAGAAGCAATGTCTAAAAGAACGCATAAAAGGAAGCCTTAAGTAAAAAGATTAGAAAACTTGTTCGTTTCACCATGCTTTATTCAACTCTAACATAATGTGTTAAGATTTATGAAATGCTTTAAAAAACTATCTAACAAATAACAGAAGACAAGCAAGAATAGCCAGTCACATGAAAACAGTATGATAAATTGTTAGATTAATAAATATATCATTGGGAGATGTTACATTTGGACAATATGTCAATACACTGTTGTTAAATGACCCGAAAGTCATTGCCGGAAAGCTTTTTTAAAGAAAATTAATCCAGCCGACATAGAGGAAGGAGGCTTGTGTATATTCCAGCATCCACAATTCAAGCAATAACATATGACATTGTCTCCAAAGGGTCTTATCCATGATAAGGCCTTTTTTGTATGGGAATAAGACTCATCATATTTTGATTAAAAAATGATTGTTTAAAAATTTTTGACAAAATCTTTTTGACTGTAGAATGACTTATGATACTCTAACGATAACTTGAATGACTGGAAAGATGATGTTGGCATGTAAACGGATGAAGACAGATTACTACATTTATTTTCCATACTTTATTTGAAGGCGAAGGTTTTACGGGCGTTTCTCCGTGATAAAAAGTCAATTTCGGACGTTTACGAGTTAGGTTTACAGTGAATAAAGCTAACTATAAAGGCTTTTTTCATTGTTTCTCGATATTTTCTTAGCTTTTCTTGTTGTAAAAGGGTTGTTTTTACTTACAAGTACACTAAATGAATTAGATGTATTTCTTAAGATGACCCTGAAATAGAAAGATGGATTTCAAAATAATCAAGGTGGTGAGTAGCATGGAAGTTTTATATTTTACAGCGGGAAGTTCTGTTTATGAAATAAAAAAAGAGGAGCAGGAATGGGTAATGGAAGAAAGACGAACACCAGCACCATTTTTATGTCTTGCAGCAGACCCTAGCCAGAAAGGACGGCTGTATGGAGGGACCTTTAACGAAGGTTTATGGATAAGTAATGATTGTGGCAAGACATGGACAGCAGCTGGATCAGGGATATCACATAACAGAGTAATGAGTGTGGCGGTCAGTCCAACAGAGGTGAAAAATGGATATCATGTTGTTTGGGCAGGTACAGAACCGAGCGGACTATTTCGTTCCGAAGATGGGGGTAAAACTTGGACTGATTGTCCAGGTCTATTAGATTTACCTTCCAAATCTGCTTGGAGTTTTCCGCCTCGTCCATACACACATCACGTACGTTGGATTGAACCGGATATCCATGATGAGAACCGTATATTTGTCGGCATTGAACTTGGCGGCGTGATGAAAAGTGAAGATAAAGGAGCAAGTTGGGAAGATCGAAAACCTCATTCACAATATGATTGTCATACTTTAACAACACATGCTCAAGCTCCAGGGCGAATATATGAAGCTGCAGGCGGCGGTTATGCAGAAAGCTTTGATGCCGGTAACACTTGGCAGACAGTGAATGAGGGCCTTGCACCTTATAACTATTTAGTTCATATCGCTGTAGACGCAGGGAATGCTGATACAATGGTTGCTGCCGCAGCGCAAAGTCCTTATGAAGCTTATGATCCGGCGCACGCACGTACGATTTTGGTACGACGGGAAGATGGGGCTTCCTGGTCGCCTGTAGAAAATGGCTTACCTGGTGCGGAAGGTTCCTCTGTCTTTGCTTTAACTTCCCATCCATCGGAATCAGGGGCTTTTTACGCTGTGAATAATCTTGGTTTTTACCTTTCTTATGATGCCGGGCAAACCTGGGAAAGGGTACCGCTGGAATGGCCAGATTACTTGAAAACAAAAAGAATTCATGGATTTGTCATGATTGCCTCCCCGGATTAAAACACAATAGAGGTCACATCTATAAATTAAAATTTTATTGTCTCCTACAGTTATGTTAGCTACATTATATTTCGAATATATTAATGACGTTATAGAAGGAGTTGAATTCATGCACACAAAGAGGCGTAACAATTGCCAAACTGGCTTGCTTTTAACTTTTACGACAACGGTATTGCTTGCGCTTAGCGGATGTGTCTCCGAGAAAGAGAATGGAGAGGATCCTGCGTCCAATCCATCTGAAGATAAAAGGGAAACGATAAGCCCGCCAAACGAGGAAGAAGAGACAGAGAATGATCCGGACGTGCCAGAGGCTTACGGTGTCAGCGCAGGGCACCCAGATGCTGTAGAAGCTGGAATGACCGTTTTGGAAAATGGAGGTAATGCTGTGGATGCAGCCATTGCAACTGCGTATGCCATTTCTGTAGTCGAGCCTTTTGCTTCAGGAATCGGAGGCGGCGGGGTAACCCTGGTTCAAGAGCAGGGTCAAGATCCCGAGGCATATGATTATCGTGAAGTCGTCCCTGAAGACGGCATTCCTTCATCAGATATTGGTGTGCCAGGGTTTGTAGCTGGGACAAAGGAATTACATGACGACTATGGGAGTGCTGACTGGCAAACGGTGATGAACCCGGCGATTGATTTAGCAGAAAGTTCGGAGGTATCTGAAACCTTAGCGCAGCAGCTTCAATCTGCTGAGGACCGCTTGCCGGTCGAGCAGCTGGAGCATTTTTATCCGGAGGGTACAGCGATTGAAGCAGGCGCTACGTTAGAACAATCGGCATTGGCCGAAACATTGCGTGATATTCGGGATAGTGATGGAACGTCCTTTTATGAAGGGAATACCGGAGAGAACTTAGCGGCGATTGAAGGGCTGGATAGAGACTCGCTTGCGGACTTCGATGTTGGTCGGCATGATCCGGTGACTGGAGAATTTGCCGGATATGAGGTGACTGGTGCTCCGCCGCCGCTTCCTGGTGCCAGTGTCATTCAAATGCTGCAAATGATAGAAGAACGGGGAACATTAGATGAAGAACGGAATAGCAGACCATTTGTGCATGATATTGCGATGTCTTGGCGAATTGCCCAACAATTTGTTGATTCGGATTTTGGCGATCCTTCCTTTGTGGATGTTCCAGTTGACTCTTTGGTTGACCGTGAACAAAATGCCGATTTAGCAGAAGAAATCTCCAGTGGCAGCTTGCTTCCTGAGGACGAAGAGCGGACTTATGGTGATTCGGATCCTAATACGACACATATTACTGTCATTGATGATAACGGCACCGTCATTTCCATGACGAATACGCTGACCAATTTCTTTGGATCGGGTGAGTACGCAGAAGGTTTCTTTCTGAATAATCAGATGTCCCGGTTTGACATTGGCCAAACTGAACAAAATACACCGGAACCTGGACGGCGTTCCGTTACTTGGTCTTCCCCGATGATTGTTGCGGATGAGGAGGGACCTGTTTTAGGAATCGGCAGTCCGGGAGGCGAACGTATTCCGATCATGCTTACGCAAGTGATTGCGGACTGGGTTCAAGAAGATTCGGATTTGGAAGCCGTTGTTGAAGCGGATCGCTTTCATCTGACGGATGACGCCCTTGTGATGGAAAGCGCACCGGAAACGAACGTGAGAGAAGCGTTGCTTGATATCGGTTATCGTGAGATTCGTGAAGCTCCGACCCCGCTTTATTTCGGTTCGATTCAAGCGTTGATGATTGATCGGGATAAGGATGACATATCAGGAGCGGCTGACTCCCGGCGTGAAGCCGATTGGCGTGTAGAACCACGGGATTAAGTAAGAATCTAGCATTAAAAAAATGCATGTGGCCATTTTAATGTAAGGAGTTAAAGAGGATTCTATGACATTAATAAAGCAGAACGATCAACATCAAAGAATTGCTATTTTAGACCAAATGCGGGGCATTGTTTTACTCGGAATCTTTTTAGCCAATGTTCCAGGTCTGTCTTCCGTCGATACGGAAAATTTATCTCCGGTTAATGAAGTATTAAGAAGTCTGGAAGAGATTATATTAAGTGACAGTACCCGGCCATTGTTTGCGTTCATGTTTGGGCTGAGTCTCATGTTACTTTATAATCGTTTAAAAGCGAAGGAAATCAATCCTTATCCGATGTTATTCAGACGGTTATTTTTGCTTACCCTCGTTGGTGCTGTGCACGGTTACGCTATTTGGTCGGGAGATATACTGCTCATGTACGGGATGGCAGGATTTGTCCTTCTGTTGTTTATGGATTGGTCAGCAGCTGGATTAGTTATGACGGCTTTTCTTTTCTGGATTGTTTACACAATTGGATCGGATGTCATCAGTTACTTTTCCTCCTACCATTTGTCGCTGGAAGATGGTTTGAAAGGTCTCTTGCCTGATTCCGAACAGCCGCCAACAGGAACAGAATATCTTATTATTGAATTTTCTTCCATGGTTGCACATATCGGTTTTTTCCTGTTTGGTATGTATGCGTATCGCAAGGGCTTGTTTACAATCATCGAAAAGCGAAGAACAGCCATGGGGTTATTGGCAGTTATTTGTCTTGTGATTGGCTTGGCAGGGAAAATAAGCCTTTATGATAGGATTGTGTTACATCCGTTAGAAAATTTCTATCCCTTTGTTGTAACGATTGGCATGATATTATGCATTGTCCTTTTAGGAACAAGCAAGACAAGCATGTCGAAGTTGCTTGTCCCGTTCACTTCCGTTGGTAAGATGGCGTTTACGAATTATCTTTTACAATCCATTGTGTTCGTGAGCTTATTTCAATCGAGTGGACGAACGATTTTTATCAACTTAGGGATTTGGCAGGAACCAAGTTATGCGTTCGCTCTTGGTATTGGTGTCATCTTATTCGCAGTGCAAATGATTTTCAGTCATTTTTGGTTAAAAGCATTTCGCTATGGACCATTTGAATGGCTTTGGAGGATAGGGACTTATGGAAAAATGGTTTCCATAAAGAGGAGAGAGGAAACGGAATAGACACATGCTATATATTAATGAAAAAATCCAACTAAGCTGATAGTTGGATTTTTTACTGACTATTTACGACTGATTGGATTAAGCCCAAGCACCTTTTCGGAAGACAGGAACACGGCTGCCATCTTCTTTAATGCCATCAATATTCATTTGATCCGAGCCAATCATGAAATCGACGTGTGTTGTGGAACGATTCAGACCTGCTTCTTGTAATTCTTCTTCTGTCATTTCTGTTCCGCCCTCTAAGTTAAACGCATAAGCAGACCCTAGCGCTAAGTGATTGGAAGCATTTTCGTCAAATAGCGTATTGAAGAAAGTCAATCCGGATTGGGAGATTGGTGATGCATCCGGAACTAAAGCAACTTCGCCTAAGCGGGAGGCTCCTTCGTCTTGCTGGACTAATTTTTGGATAACTTCTTCGCCTTTTTCAGCGGTCACTTTGGTTACTTTCCCATTTTCAAAATGGAATTCCATCCCTTCGATGACAGAACCGGCATAACTTAATGGTTTGGTTGACACGACCACGCCATCGACCCGGTTAGCATCCGGGGCAGTAAATACTTCTTCTGTCGGCATATTGGCTATAAAACGCTCCCCGCGTGCATTAAAGCTTCCAGCTCCTTCCCAGCGATGATTTTTTGGAAGGCCGACCGTTAAGTCTGTACCCGGAGCAGTGTAATGCAGGGCTGTGAATTGTTCTTTATTCAATGATTCTGCTTTCGTTTCCAGAGTTTGATCTTTTTCTTCCCATGTTTGAACCGCGTCGTCATCATATAGATGAATTGCTTTGAAAATAGCGTCCCATAAAGCATCTGTCTGTGCTTCCGTTGAATCTAATTCAGGAAAAACTTTCGCTGCCCATTCTGGACTGGCTGCAGCTGTTACAATCCAGGAAAATTTATTAGATTGAGTTGCTTGAGCCATTGGTTTGAAGGCTTCGCCGGATGCTTTTTGTGCCGCTGCGATTTTTTCACCGTCTAATCCTTTTAAAGCATCGGGATCATTGGACACAACATTGATACGAGTGGCACCTTCTTCAATGATATAGTTCATTTCTTCGATGCGGTAGTCCGGAATATCTGTTAATGTTTCTGTCGATTGATGTTCAAACCCAAGTCTGGAAACTTTATCGTCTCCCCATTTGACAATAACGCGTTTGGCGCCTTTTTCGTAAGCAGCTTTCGTTATTTTACGGGCTAATGGAGCTTGGTCGACATCAATGGATAAAACAACGGTGTGACCTTCTTGCACATTGACACCAGCAGAAACGATTAACTCAGCATATTTTTGTAGTAATTGATTAAAATTTTCCAAAGCCATGTATAAAGCCTCCTTGTAAATTGATATTCGTTTTCATAGTAGCACAATCATTTCTGAATCACAAAAAAGAGCGAATGAACGGTTTGGTTTACACCGGACGAATATTTCCTCATGATGAAAAATCAAAACGCAGCTTTTTTATTCCATTTCCAAGCCTACATTGCCAAATTGGTTTCCGGATTTCATTCTCTCCAATGCTTGTTCGATTTTGATAAGTGGATAAACACTGTCCAGCACCGGTTTTATGTTGTGATGTGTAATAAATTGTATCATCTGTTCGAACTCTTCCTTACTTCCCATAGAAGTTCCTAAGATATTCAATTGCGGGTAAAAGAGGGAGCGTAAAGAAAGGTTCACGCTGTCTCCAGAACTCGCTCCAAAAGTAACCAAATTCCCATCTGGCTTTAAGACGTCAATGTATTTCGGGAAGAGAGCTGGTCCAATACTATCTAATATGATATCAAAATTTCCCTTTTTTATTGCAGTCTTCCAGTCACTGTTTGTTTTTAAAAGATAATCCGCTCCGAGATCTCCAGCTTTACGCAGCTTCTCTTCGTCTCTTGAGGTGACGCCCACCTTTGCTCCGATTGCTTTTGCAAAGAGGAGGGCATAGGTTGCTACGCCGCTTCCAATTCCGGGAATGAGAAGATGCTGTCCCGTTTGCAGTTGTCCTTTGGTAAACAGCGCCCGGTATGCTGTAAGAGCGGAAAGAGATAATATACCAGCTTCTATCCAGGAAAGATAAACGGGTTTTTTAATGATATTTTGGGAGGGAATTACAATATATTCGGAAAAGGTGCCATTTGATGGACCGCCTAAAATACGCGGAGTCATTGGTACATTTTTGGCTGTATCCCAATCCAGACTTGGATTAATAATAACCGCGTCATATAACTCAAAATCCATAACTCCTTCTCCCAGTTCTGTAATGATTCCGGCACCATCCGAGCCCGGGGTATAAAATGTTTCATGAGACCGTTGCTGATTCATGACAAATAGATCGCGCCGGTTTAACCCTGCCGATTTTAACTTGATTTTGACTTCTCCTGCTTTTGGTCTTTTATTTTCTATTTCCTGATAAGATAATCCTGTTTGAGTTTGATAAATGATTGCTTTCATTTTTTCTCCTTTCTATTCCAATACGTTATAATAGCGAAAGGAACGAACATTCTTTTTAAATTAAAACAAAATGAATAAAAAGCTTTTATCTTTTATTTATTGTATAGTAAACAGAGGAACGGCGGAAATACGGATTGATTATGTAGTTCATAACCAATTGTTATGGGGTGAGAAAATGAATCAAACTGGGCTAGAAGCATATATTGCGATTGTTGAGGAAAAAAGCATTACCAAAGCAGCAAGCCGTTTACATATTTCTCAGCCTGCATTAAGTAAACAGGTAAGAAGCTTAGAAGCAGATTTACATACAAAATTGCTCGCCAGAAGCTCGAAAGGGATTGAACTGACAAAGGAAGGGGAATATTTTTATCATCAGGCATTATCTTTGCTGCAGGAAATGAGAAGAACCAGAGAGCAGCTGAATAGAATGCAGCAATCTGAAAAACTGACGATTGGCTGTTTACCGAGTATTTCAACCGCTTTTCTTCCGGACGTTATGGATGCTGATCATTCTATCTTTATTCAAAATCATTCGGAGGCACTTGTCCAATCTATAATGAATGGACAAATTGATGTGGCTTTTATCGATGCTTCTTTTCAAACAAAGGAGGCAGTGACAGCGGAATTATTTTCGGAGAATTATTATGTCGTTATGCCAAAGCAATATATAAAAGAGAAGCCAGAGATGCTGGAATGGCAGGATATTGTGAAGTTTCCGCTTATTTTGCATACCAGTCCCTGCGACTCTCGAAGCAGGATTTTAGCTTTTGCAAAACAGGTTGGTGCGATTCCGACGATTTCAAGGGAGGTTCCTTTTGGTGATTTTCTATACGGGTATGTATTAGCTGGGGAAGGAATAACCATTGTGCCGGCATTGCTTGTTAAAAGTATCAAGCATTTAAATGTCCATCTTATCCCTGTTAACGGTATGGAGCGTACGATTGCTATCTGTAGTAAAAGTGAGGAGAAAAGAGATAAGCTTTTATCGTTGATTGATAAAGGTTTGGTATCTAAATAACGGGTATCTGAATTATCATAGAGTGTAATAAATAAAGCGGGTTGTATTTGAAAAAATTTATAAAAAGGAAGTGTGTCTATGTCAGGAATAACGGAAGGACCGAACCCAAATAAAAGATATCCAATCGATGGAAATAAAAATGTTCAGTTTATTAAACCATCTCTAACAAAGGCAAACATCGTAGTTGGGGATTACACTTACTATGACAGCAAAAATGGAGAACATTTTGAAACCCAAGTTCACTATCATTATGACATAATAGGAGATCGGCTAATCATCGGGAAATTTTGTTCCATCGGTCCTGGAGTGACTTTTATGATGAACGGGGCGAATCATCGCATGGATGGTTCCACTTATCCATTTAATATCTTAGGAAATGGATGGGAAAAACATACACCCTCCTTAGATATGCTGCCTTTAAAAGGAGATACAGTTATTGGTAATGACGTATGGATTGGGCTGGATGCGCTCATTATGCCTGGTGTGAAAATTGGAGATGGAGCGGTTATTGGAGCCAAATCAGTGGTGACAAAAGATGTGGAACCTTTCATGATTGTTGGAGGTAATCCGGCTAAGCAAATAAAGAAACGTTTTTCTGAATCAAAAATAAACGAGCTATTAAAGGTCCAATGGTGGAATCTTGATAACCAGGTTGTGAGCGATAATATAGATGCTATTCTTAGCTATGATATGGAAGTGCTTCGGCATATTTCTAAAAACGATGATTAAACGATGCAGGCGATGAAAGAAAGCCCCCATCATTGAAGAATGTTTCACTTTATCTGTTGCTCATCTCTTTTAATAAACCTATTTTTGCTGTGATTTTGAATAAAAGGAAATAAATTGAAAGAAACGTATGTTCTTTTTCTTGGGATGGTGTTATGATAAGATAATGCAATTTACAAATGAATGAAGGAGAAAAAGAGCATGACAGGAAAAACACATATCATGGCTGGTATCGCAGCAACGACAGCCATCGTTGCTATCACAGATGCCTATCAACCTGAATGGTTTATTGCAGCAGGCGCAGCAGGGGGATTGCTTCCGGATATTTGTCATAGCGGCAGCAAAATCGGGCGGAGGTTTCCAGCAGTTTCGAAAATCGTCAATAGCCTCTTTGGGCATCGAACGTTTACACATAGTTTATTATTCTTAGCTTTGCTGGCATTTATTTTATCGAAATTCGTCAGTAATTCATCGATTACCACTGGTATCTTAGTTGGTATGGCTACACACCTTCTATTAGATGCTACTACGAAGCAGGGGATTAAGTTATTGTATCCTGCTAAGATAACGATTCGTTTTCCGGTTACCACGAGGACTGGCGGTAAAGTGGAAGGAATTCTCTTATTGGTGTTAACGGTGGTTACACTTTATTATGCAAACAGTATGATTGGGCTTTTTTAGAGAATAGAAGTGAATATTATATTAGAGAAAATGAGAAGGGAAATGTGGTGTAAAAGCAATTTCTCTTTTTTACATATTAACGTTTTATTCTTCTTTATTCAGGTGTGACAGGGTATACATGAAAGATAGACGTCACTTTATACAGAAAAAATCTCTTTGAATATTTCTAGTATATTTGCTAAAAATAAACGCAATTACCATCGCTAGGAGATGAAGCTGTATGAGTGAACGCGAAAAAAATAAAAAGGAACAGCAATTGGAATCATCTATTCGAGATACCCGCGATCAAGAGATGATTTCCAATGAAGGAAAAAAGATTGTGGATGATGAAAATTCATTGACCGCTGGGGATCGCGGACCAACGCTGATTGAAGACTTTCTTTCCAGAGAAAAGATAGCGCATTTTGACCGGGAGAGAGTACCCGAACGGGTGGTACATGCACGAGGGACGGGCGCTTATGGCGAATTTGAATTGTACCAATCAATGAGTGATATAAGCATGGCTGATTTCTTACAGGATCCTTCCAAAAAAACACCATTATTTGTGCGTTTTTCCCAAGTAATCGGTTCACGGGGCTGTAATGAAACCGTTCGTGATGTGCGCGGTTTTTCGATTAAATTCTACACCGATGATGGAAATTTTGATATTGTGGCCATCAATTTCCCGATCTTCTTCATCCAGGATGCGATTAAATTTCCTGATTTGATTCACTCTGTCAAGCCAGAACCTGATAATGAATATCCGCAAGGACAAACGGCACATGATACGTTTTGGGATTTTATGGGGAGTAATCCGGAGACGACCCATATGGCGATGTGGATTATGTCGGACCGGGCTATTCCTAAGAATTTCCGTACCATGGAAGGCTTTGGGGTTCATACGTATCGTTTTGTAAACAAAGAAGGCGTTGCTCATTTTGTTAAATTTCACGTGAAGCCTGTACTAGGGGTTCATCCATTAATTTGGGATGAAGCACAGAAGCTTGGTGAAGACGCCGATTTTCATCGCAGAGATCTTTGGACAAATATCAAAATGGGAAATTATCCGGAATATGAACTAGCTGTACAAGTTATCCGGGAAGACCAGGAATTTATGTTTGATTTTGATATTTTAGACCCGACAAAGTTTTGGCCGGAAGAGGAAGTGCCGCTTCAAAAACTCGGAAAGGTAACCTTGAATAAAACGGTCGATAATGCTTTTTCAGAAACAGAACAAAGTGCGTTTCATCCGGGGAATATTGTCCGGGGGATGGATTACTCCAATGATCCGCTGCTGCAAGGGCGTTTATTTTCGTATACAGATACCCAGCAGGCGCGAATCGGAGCAAATTACCAGCAGCTTCCCATCAACAAGCCAGTCTGTCCTGTTTTTAACAATCAGCGGGACGGCAATTCACGTCATGTGATTGACCGCGGCAAAGTTTCTTATCATAAAAACTTATTGGCGGATAATACACCTTCCGAAGTTTCGCCGGACAAGGGAGGGTTTGTTACGTATCCTTCCACTGTTCAAGGATTGAAACAGCGTAAAACAGCCGACTCGTTCAAAGACCACTATTCACAGGCCAGGCTCTTCTGGAACAGCATGACACCTGTGGAACGGGAGCATATTATTGGAGCTTACAGTTTTGAACTGGGAAGATGCCTTCATGTACCGGTACGTCAGCAGATGGTGGATCGCCTGGCGAGGGTCAGCACAGAACTAGCAGAAGCGGTTGCCAAAAATGTTGGGGTGACGGTACCAGATGTAGAAGAGTCAACGGTTACGAAATCATCGCCGGCTATCAGTTTGATGAATACACACTTTACAGCGAAAACATTGAAAGTTGCTGTTTTTCTTGCGGAAGGTTTTCCCGGGAAGGAAGTGGACGCTTTGCTGAAGCAATGGAAGGATGCCGGGATGCATCCAGTTATTGTCAGCAATAAGCTCGGGGAAGTAAAGAGCAGCGAGGGAATGACGTTTGACGTCGACCAAAACTTCCTGACAGGATCTCCCTTAAGCTATGAGGGTGCGTATCTTGTCGGCGGCACCGGAGTGGATGACTATTTTCATCATCAAGCCCGTACCTTTATTATGAATATGTACAATCATTTCAAGCCGATAGGGGCAAGAAAAGAGAGTGCTCATTTATTGAAGGAAATGGGTATTGAAGGACAAGCCGGCGTAGTTATGGATTTAGATGCGCAATTCGGACAGAAGTTTATTGATGCAATGGCAAAGCAGCGTTTTTGGGAGCGGCCAAGCTATCTTTATAATATGTAAGGGAAATATGTGTATAGAAGGAAGAAAGCATCAAATTACGATAACAGCGCGTAATTTGCTGTTTTTCTTTAGAGCTTTATGCGGGAATATGTATTTGTCATAAACGTTATCATGTCTGAGATATGAAATGCATGATTTACCAAATCTATATAAGTTTATTAAGCAAGTTTGAGTTGATTGTTTAAGCGAAATCCGTTTGATAATATGGACAATGCAACAGAAAAACATACGCTGGAGGTTTTGACCATGAAAGCAATTATTATCGACCAATACGGCGATGCAGATCAGCTAAAAGAAAAAGATGATATCCCAATTCCGGAAATAAAAGATAATCAGGTATTAGTAGAAATGCACGCTACGTCTATTAATCCAATTGACTGGAAACTGCGCGAAGGTTACCTGCAGGAAGGTGTTCCTTTTGAATTTCCAATTATTTTGGGATGGGACGCAGCAGGTGTTATTAAACAAGTCGGTAAAAATGTCACCGCCTTTCAAGTGGGTGATGAGGTATTTGCTAGACCGGATCTTACACCAAATGGCACGTATGCTTCCTATACAGCGGTAGATGAAGAACTGCTGGCGATGAAACCGAAAAATAGCAGTTTTGAAGAAGCGGCAGCTGTTCCGCTTGCAGGTCTCACTGCTTGGCAATGTCTTGTGAACTTCTCTGAAATAAAAGAAGGCGATAACGTGTTGATTCATGCCGGTTCTGGCGGTGTCGGCAGCATGGCCATTCAGATTGCTAAAAGCTTCGGTGCCTATGTCGCTTCGACTGCAAGCGGGAAAAATGAGGCATTTTTAAAAGAATTAGGCGTCGACCAGTTCATTAATTATAAAGAGGAAGACTTTGAAGAAGTCCTGCAAGATTATGATATTGTCGTAGACACGCTTGGTGGTGAAATCCTGAATAAAAGCTTCCAGGTATTAAAAGAAGGCGGGCGGCTGGTTTCCATCGCAGGACAGCCAGATGAAAAGGCAGCCAAACAAAAAGGAATCAAGGCAGGGTCCTTATGGCTTGAGCCCGATGGAAAAGAACTGTCGGAATTAGGGAAGCTGATGGAAGACGGGAAATTAAAAGCGTATATTGGACATACTTTCCCGCTTACAGAGAATGGTTTAAAAGAAGCCCATCGTTTGAGCGAAACCCATCATGCGAAAGGAAAAATTGTGATTCAAATCAAGTAAGTACAATCATGCGCAAAGAAAAAGATATTTCAGGCTGCTGAGCAATATGCAGCAGCCTGATTTTTTGCTAAAGGAAAAAGTCAATTTAACGAAATATTTCTTACCGGCTACGTAAGAACTCCCTGCACAATAAGCCCAAGTACCAATCCTAAGAAAATGGAAGAGAGCGTACCTAATAAGAAATATTCCGCCCAGTTTCGGTCATCTAACTGTTTAAATCGTGCAATGGACTTGGCAGCGATAATAAAAGCGATGGACGGATAAGCACCAACTGCTGTTAATAGAATCACCAGCAATCTTTCCAGATAACCGATAAGTTTGCCGCGCGAGCGAAGCGGGGCGGAGTATGTGAAATAGTGATATTCCTCCGTAAAATGCTTGTCCATCTCCGGCCGAATTTGTTCCTTCCCGGCGGCAATTTGATTTTTTAATGTCAGTTCACCTTCAAAATTGGCAAATTCAGATGGCAGAGAGCCGATGATAAACTTTACAATATGACCGCTGACACTTGTTGCTAAAATGTAAATGAGGATAATAAATAATGCGGTATTGGACAGACTTAAACGGTTTGTACCATTATTTAAGTTTAAAAGACTAGCTGCCATCTCTGCCGTTGTCATATGAAAGAAAAGCATACAGGCCGTGAGTATCATCATAACGTGTAAGGCTTGATCTGCCAGAAAATACCCGAGTTTTTTCATATTATCCGTCGGACTTTTGGGAAGGGAGTCTATAAATTTTATTTTCACTAAATCAATTAGAAGGTGCGTAATCATAATAAAAACTAATGGTAAAATCAAATAACTCATGATATGTTGAAATGCATATTGGTAACCCCAAATAATGATAAGTGCGATACCTGTTGTCAGCAGATGGTGAAAGATGTGTTTCTTTAAATATTTGATTTTATGTTTCACCATCTGGTCTGATTGCAGCCAAAAATCAGCAATCAAATGCGCCAGCAGAAGCATAAGTGTTGTCATGATAATCTCCTTTCTTCCGGGAAATAATCAGGTAAATGTTGGCTAATCTGTTGTCTCATATTTGTTTGCAGCTTATCCGTTAGACGCTGTTTCTCTTGTGTGCCTAATGAGTCCAGCACCTTTACAATATCCTCAAAAGCACGCAAGATGACTTGTGTTTTACCCTGTTTCATATGATGAGATATGGTGGCTGTTGTTCTTTTCAAATATTGGCTTACCTTTTTTTGTTGGCCGAGTATGAAATACAAAGAGCAGACGAGAGATTGTATTGCGGTTTGTTCGTTAATTTGTTCCTGCTTCAGCATTAAATTCGAATTGATTAATGTTTCGAACTGTCTACTAAAAGCCGTGAAGGTTTGTTCATTCGATGAGTCAGGTAATGCAAATCGAAATAGCCACCTGTCCATTTGTTTTTTTAGGTAATCATTGGCGTTTCTTGCTTGTTTCATTAATGGATGAATCCACGTTTCTATATTTATGTCTCTTACATCTTCTTGAATCGTACCGAATGATAGGCCGAAATAAGGCGGATGATCCGTAAATTTCCAAATGCGGCTGATATAAAAAGCAAGTGTATATGCTGTTGCGTAGCCACTGCTTATAAGTACCAATTCATCCCCGGCGCGGTGACTGATTTGTGTTACCGCTGTATTTTCCGTCCATCGAGAAATATTTTCTTTTAATTGCTCCAGGTAATCACTTAATGCTTTCCCGATATTTTCATTCGATGAATTACTTATATCCATGATGAAGATGGAAACTTCATTTGCCATGCATAAAACAACTCCTTCCTTATCCACTACAGCGGCAAGTTTGATTATATCATCAAATATAGCAAAAGTTAGATGAAATAGTCAAACTTTATGGAAATTAGATTGTTTGGTCTAATATAATGAAAATCATCCTGTTGTTGCTATGGATAATATAAATCCTGAATAAAGGTTGGTTAACTAGATTTATTTTGGAAATAGCAAACCTTTTTAAGTGTCTTGTCATACAATAAGTGATATGTTATTTTTATAATGAACGTTCAATATAAAAAGGAGTTATCTTATGAAAAAATCACAGAAAAAAGAAGCAATTATTCAAACAGCTGAGAAATTATTTTATGAACACGGATTTCATGCGGTTGGTGTGAAAAGCATATTAAATCAAGCTGGCGTTGCTCCGATGACGATGTATTATCATTTTCAATCAAAAGAAGAATTGATAAAAGAAATATTAACTCAAAGAGAAAAAAGGTATTTCCGATTGTTAGAGGATGAATTTGATAAGGGGAGTGGCATTCATTCATATATACAATCCCTTATTAATGCTCATATTAATTGGTTAAAAACAGCTGGTTTCAATGGTTGCTTGTTTTTAAGGGCTAAACAAGAATACGAGGGTGTAAACGAAGAAATTGTTTCACTAAGCAAAGCGCATAAGAGAAAACTCCTGGAAAAAATGGAAAAGGATTTAAATTCCAAATCGCTTAGTGTGCAAATTTCCGTTATGTTAGAGGGATTAACATCAATGGATCAAATACTTGATTTGGATGAGTTAAAAGATACTGCAATGGAATTATCAAAAAGAATGCAGGTTTCTGTATAATAAATGCTATAGATATAAGTGGAGGACATCGTAATTTCAAAATTTTAAGATTGCCTCCTATATTTTTTAATTGTTTTTATAATGAACGTTATATATAAAAAGGGGGAGTGGATTTTATGGATGCAAAGAAATTGATAGCAATAGGCTTGCCTATGATTGCTGTCACATATGGGTTATCTCGGTTTAGTTATGGTTTAATGCTCCCATATATTAGTGAAACAATTCCTATGAATCCATCAACCAGTGGATTTATTTCATCTTTATCGTACATTGCTTACTGTATTGCAATCCTATTTGCAATGATATTTTCTAAGAAGATTACTTCTAAAACAATTCTTATGATAGCCGGATTATCCTCTATTATAGGGTTAGGGATTATCTCTGTTTCTCCCAATCCTATCTTTTTAGGCTTAGGTATATTTTTAGCAGGGATGAGCACTGGATTCTCCTCTCCGCCATATGCTGCTATCGTAAATAATCATGTAGAAACAGGATTACAAAATCAAGCGAATTCATGGATTAATTCTGGTACAAGTATAGGGACAGCTTTCACAGGGGCTATTGCTATAGTGATGGCTGATAGCTGGAGAGAGACATATTTGATATTTATGGTCATTGCTATTTTTGTACTTATTGCAAATTATAAAGTGCTTCCAAAACAAGTGATTTCGGAGGAGAAGGGGACGGCAGGTTGTTCTAAAAAAGAATGGAGCCACTCTATTCAGTTAATTATTGCATCTTTAGTTATAGGAATCTCGTGTTCTGCCTATTGGACATTTTCCAGAGACTTCGTGTTAAATTTAGACCGTGTTCCAGCATATTTAGGAGAATGGTTTTGGGTAATTATAGGAGCTGCAGGCTTATTAGGAGGAACTGCAGGCGTGTTTATTAATCATTTCGGTTTAGTGCGTGCGTACAGAGTTTCTGTATTCATATTATCCACTTCGTCCTTTATTCTAGGGGTATTTCCAGAGAATGTGATAATGGGATTCCTTTCACCAGCTTTTTTTGGCAGTTCTTATATTTTCATGACAGGAGTATTGATTGTTTGGGGGATCTCCGTATTCAAGACGAATCCGTCATTCGGGCTTGGTGTACCATTCTTAATACTCGCGCTGGGACAGTCTATAGGGTCCATTTTATCTGGACAGATAGCCGATATATCTGGATATTACGTTCTTTTTATTGGAGCTTCTATCATTGGTTATGTAACCTTACTTTTGAAACCAAAAGTAAATTAGATTATTGGTTGAAAAAGGGAAGCAGAAGGGTATGCTTCAAACCTTAAAAATTTTTGGCAACTTCTGTTCTATATTTCATTTAATAGCTTTGAATGTATTATCTAAAGGGGTTTATGCGTTTACATCACCCATGCCCAGTCGCTAAAGTGCAGGTTTTATCGCAGTGTAACTGGCTATAAAACACCCACTACAAGAAATGAATCCATTTTTACTTTATATTCCCCCTAACTCTTTTAGCGCTCAAGTATATCAGCTTTGCACTTTTTTGCTCCTGGTTACATTTACTACTATAAAGAAATGGGGTGAATACGAATGCGCCGCAAGCTAGAAAAATTTGTGGATCAGCTTCCAAACATGCAGGTTTTAAAGCCTGATCAAAAAGCAAAGGATGGGGTTCATTATGAAATCGCGATGAAGCAATTTAAGCGCAAGCTGCATCGTGATTTACCAGCAACCACTTTATGGGGATATAACGGTCAGTTTCCCGGTCCAATCATTGAGGCAAATCGTGACGATCCGGTTCATGTGACTTGGTTGAACCAATTACCAAATAAGCATCTGCTTCCTGTTGATGTATCCATTCATGGCCTTGATCAGCTTCCTGCTGTACGCACTGTGGTACATTTACATGGCATCGAAACGAAACCGGATAGTGATGGACATCCAGAAGCATGGTACACCAATCATTTTCAGGAGACCGGCCCTGTTTTCTCAAGAAAAACATTTACGTATCCGAATCATCAGCGCGGAAGCTTGCTTTGGTATCATGATCATGCAATGGGAATTACGCGGCTGAATGTATATGCAGGACTTGCAGGAATGTATATACTTCGGGACGAACATGAGAAATCATTGAATCTGCCCGCTGGGGACTATGAAATTCCGCTTATGATTACAGACCGAAGTTTGAACGCAGATGGTTCCTTATTTTATCCATCACAGCCTGATGATGCAACTGAAGATTTACCGAACCCTTCTATTCTGCCAACGTTTAATGGAGATACCATATTGGTTAATGGAAAGGCATGGCCATATTTAGAGGTAGAACCAAGAAAATATCGTTTTCGGATTTTAAATGCTTCCAATACGAGATCCTACCAGTTACAGCTTGACTCTGATATAGCCTTTCAACAAATCGGCTCTGATGGCGGGCTGCTTAGACATCCTGTCGAAATGGAAACAATCGGTTTTCAGCCAGCAGAACGAATCGATGTCATTATTGATTTTTCCAAAGCAGCTGGTCAGTCGGTTGTATTAAAAAATGATTTAGGAGCCGATGCTGATCCCAACGACGACACGGGAGATATTATGCAGTTTCGTGTTACAAAGTCGTTAAAAAAGAAAGATCAAAGTTTTTTGCCTGCAGCTTTATCGGTTATTCCGTCATTAAAACAAAATAACATTTCTGCGATTCGCTATTTAAAATTAGTTGGGTCTGATGATGAATTTGACCGTCCTTTATTACTTCTCAACAATAAACACTGGCATGACCCGATTACAGAAAACCCGCGGCTGGGGACAACAGAGATGTGGGCTTTTACAAATACAACCAATTTCTCTCACCCAATGCATATTCATCTAGTCCAATTTCAAGTATTGGAGCATCAGCCATTTGACCTGGAGCAATATAATAAAGATGGCAAAATCATATTTACAGGATCGCCAATTGCGCCGGCAGCAAACCATCGCGGCTGGAAAGATACCATCGAAGCACCTGCTGCAACCATCACCCGAGTGATTGCCAAATTTGCACCATATAGTGGCGAGTTTGTGTGGCACTGTCATATTTTAGAGCATGAAGATTATGATATGATGCGGCCTTATATGGTGGTAGATGATGATGAAAAGGGTTTGAATTAAAGGGTGTATAATCTGCTGGTCTTATATAGTAAATAGACTATGAAATAACAAAGCATGCAATATCCATTTAATTACATCAATACCAAACAAAAAACCTCCTAAAAGTCATAAAAGTTAATGATTTTTAGGAGATTTTTGTAGAAACGTAATGAAGCATTGAACATATAGCTTATTACGGAATACGTATAGAGATGTCCTGGATATATTTTCATAAGATATCCTATTGAACATACGATAAAAAGCTGGTGAACAAAATCAAACAGCAAGGCATGAAACGTAACAACTGAACGAGGGAGTTATTATTCTTTTTGAATCATCTCTATAAAATGCTGAGCGGATTTGGACAAGCGATGATCTTTGAGCCATATTAATCCGACTGGTCCATTTAACTCCATCGCATTTGATATTCGATAAGTATTTATGGAGTATCCTCGATATCGCTTCAGTAGCGTTTCTGGAACAATAGATGCAGCAAACCCTGATGAAACAAGATCCAATAGAAGACTAATATCAGAACATTCCCCAATCATATGAGGGTGTAGTCTAAATCGAGAAAACGCCTCTATCATTAAATAGTGCACACCTAACCCTTCTGTACTTGGAAATAGGAGTGGGTAATGTTGGATTTCAGCAAGGGACACTTCTTTATCCAATGATGTGTACTCCTTAGACGTGATGAAATAAAAAGGGTCGTTATAGAGATGAAGTACAGAAAAATCATCCAAATCGAGTGGCATGCGGATAATTGCCAGTTCCACCATTCTGTCCCTGACCAATTGACAAAGATGAGAAGATTCATTTTGTTGGATTTTATACGTAATCTTTGGGAATTCTCTTTGAAATTGTTCAAGTATCTGCGGCAATTCGCTAACAGAAAAGGTGTTGACGCCAATAGCGAGACTTCCATTGACCCCTTTGCCAACCTCTTTTACCTCTGTTTTGGTTTCTTCCATTAATTGAGTTATTTGCTGCGCCTTTGTATAAAGAGCTTTTCCCGCCTCTGTCATTTCTAAAAATTTACCGCTTCTCTCGACTAATGTAGAGCCGAGTTCCTCTTCCATGGCTTTCAATTGCTGGCTTAAGGGCGGTTGAGATATATGTAGCCTTTTCGCGGCGGCGGAAATTTTCCTTTCTTCTACAATGGCAATAAAATAACGCAGCTGCCTAATATCCATCATAAACATCCTTTCTACTTTATATATGAAAAAGATAAGTAATTATAATTTAATTAATATTTATCATATAATCATCTTCATGATAACATATTTACATCAGGGTACAGGTTATTATGAAAATGATTATATTTTTATCACAGTACAACTGTAAAAACGGATGAAGATGCTTCCATACAGAAAGAAAAAAAGGAGGAAATCAATTTGGAGCAAAAGTTTATTTTAGCAGCAGCAGAAGGAGACACAAAAACTGTTTTAGCATTATTAGAAAAAGGAGTGGAACAACATGTCAAAAACAGAATGGATGAAACAAGCAGTCAAATTAGCAAATGAAAACGAACAAAAGCACCAGAGAGCTCCATATGGAGCAGTGGTTGTCAAAGATGGAAAAGTAATTGGATCTGGTGTGAATGAAGTAACCGCAACGAATGATCCAACTAAGCATGCAGAAATCCAAGCTGTTCGTGAAGCATGTCAAACGTTAAATACAACGAACCTTAAAGGGTGTGCAATCTATGCCAGTACAGAGCCATGTCCAATGTGTTTAAGCACCATCTATTATACGCAAATGGACACTGTATATTTTTCTAATCCTAGCAACCCTGATCAAGACTATGTATACAATCAGCTTTCCTTATCACACGATGAAAAAGATATCCACATGATTCGTTTAGAGGAATGAGAATTGTTTTGTGGTGAATATAACAGGCTAATCAAAAACGCCGGTTTAGCTAATCAGGTGCAAAAGAGATACCAACGCTGAAGTGAATGAATTTTTAAAGGAATGCTTTATGAATGATAGAAAGGATGGAGCGATATGCGCCCTGCTTATTGGTTAACAAACGTACGTTTAGAGACAGGCTATCAAAATACAAGTACAAAGACCGGATTTTTTCATCTATTGATTAAAGATGAAAAAATTGCAAACATGATAGCTTCTACGGAAAAGATAACAGATGACCTGCAAAAAATAGATGCAAAACAACTATTGGTACTTCCGCCTTTTGTTGAGAAACATTGTCATTTGGACAAAACATTGATTGGTGATCGATGGCGCTCCGTAACCCCTGCTCTTAATATCTTTGAACGTCTTGACATTGAAAAAGAAGTTCTTCCTTCTCTGGAGACTACCACGCAGGAACGGGCGGAACTGCTACTTGAAAAATACGTTGCATTTGGCATCACTCATGTACGTACACATGTAGATATTTATCCAGAGATTGGATTGAAGAATTTAGAAGATGTGCAAAAAGCACTGCAGACATTTGAAGGAAAATTAACATATGAAATGGTTGCCTTTCCTCAGCATGGCTTATTACGTACAAATTCACGACAATTAGTAAGAGAGGCGTTACAAAAAGGAGCAAATTTTGTAGGAGGCGTTGATCCGGCTACTGTGGACGGAGATATCGATGCATCACTAAATGCAATGGTTGATTTAGCGGTAGAAGGAAATGCCGGAATCGACTTGCATTTACATGACCCGGGTCATTTGGGAATCTTCACAATAAAGAAACTAGCTGAGTTAACAAAAGAAGCTGGTCTGGAAGGAAAAGTGGCAATTAGTCATGCTTTTGGACTTGGAGATATCCCGCTATCTCAAGAAGAAGAAATAGCGGAATTACTTGCTGATGCAGGAATCACCATTATTTCCAGTGTACCAATTAATCGAAAATTTCCATCGATGGGCTTATTGCGCGAAAAAGGCGTATCTGCTGCTATTGGATGTGATAATATTTTTGATGTTTGGTCCCCCTTTGGTAATGGAGATATTTTAGAAAGAGCTGGGCGATTGGCTGAAATTTCTAATTGGGTAGATGAACATGCACTATCACAAGCTCTTTATTATATTACGGGCGGTAAGACGCCGCTTAATGAAGAAGGTGTGCAAGTGTGGCCGAAAGTTGGCGATGATGCAAGTCTTGTGTTGGTTGAAGCGTCTTGTTCCGCAGAAGCGGTTGCACGAAGATCTAAACGGGCAGCTACTATGTTCCATGGAAAAATGGTATCAGGTTCACTTGAATAATCATATGAAGCGCAAGTAATTTATCTGTATGTAATTGTATCGTTATTCTACCGCAATGAATCATCAAAAAGGTTATTCATCGTCTTTTCTGCTGAAAAATATTTTTCTATACTTGTAAGAACCCTTTGCGATTCACTTTTGCGAAGGGTTTTTCCATTTGTCGTGGAGAACTTGTATCGAATGAATCATGACTTTGCCAATATCACTCATTCAAAAAGGAGAGAGGGATAAGCATGCTTATCCTTAAAAACAGGATTGGACCATGGGTGAAAGCGATGGCAACAGTTGAGAATAACAAAGAAAGTTTACCTTCCTGCATTTAGCTTTCCATATATTAACACGACTATTTAAACTGATTTATGTTGACTATAGGAATATACGTTCGTATAATGAAAATACAAACACCTATTCGTATCAGGAGAGATTATGATGAAAAACATTATCATGATGGATTATTCAAAGGAACCGCGCAGAGATATTATGTGTATCGACGCCAAATCTTTTTTCGCAAGTGTAGAAGCTGTCGAACGCAAGCAGCATCCTTTACAATCCCGAATTGCGGTTGTATCCAAGCCGGACAATCAAGGCGGTTTGGTGCTGGCCTCCTCTCCTTTGGTAAAACAAGAGTATGGAGTGAAAACAGGAACAAGGATTTATGAAATCCCGAAGAAAGCAAATATAGACATTGTGGAGCCCCGTATGGCATTGTATTTACAAAAGAATATGGAGATATTACGTATTTTTAAGCGTTATGTAGCCAAAGAGGATTTACTTACTTATTCTATCGACGAATCGTTTCTCGATGTAACGAAATCACATAAACTTTTTGGCAGTACGCAGGATATAGCAAAGAAAATCCAACGTGATGTATGGAGAGAATTAGGCTTAGTGCTGACTGTAGGAATAGGAGATAATCCACTTTTAGCAAAATTAGCGCTTGATCATCAGGCAAAACATGATGAACAACGAGGATTTATTGGAGAGTGGCGCTATGAGGACGTTCCACATAAGTTATGGAAAATAGAAGCTTTGATTGATTTTTGGGGAATAGGACAGAGAACAGAAGCAAATCTTAATCGGATAGGTATTCGGAATATGTATGATTTGGCGCAATATAATATTGGCAAATTAAAAGAAAGGTTCGGTGTGATTGGAGAACAGCTCTATTTCCATGCACATGGAATAGACCGAACCAAACTATCGGATATGTACACACCGAAAAGTACATCCTTCAGCAAAAATCAGATACTGAACAGAGATTATGTGGTGAAACACGATGTGGAAATTGTCATCAGGGAGATGACGGATGAAAATGTATCCAGACTAAGAAAGCACCATCTCATGACCGGTGTCGTCAAACTTTCCATTGGTTATTCCAAAGAAGTAGCACAAGACGGATTTCATCATCAGATGAAGATCGAAGCTACGGATTCGTCCAAAAAATTAAAAGGATACATGTTGCTTATTTTTCATAAATACTATCAGGAAAATATGCCGGTCAGGGTTGTCAATGTCACGTTTGGAAAACTTCAAATAAAGCAATCCTTACAGCTGAATTTATTCGAATCAGCAGAAGAAGCGATCGAAAATGAAGAGCTGGATAAGACAATTGATTTTGTGAGACGAAAATATGGTTATACGTCACTGCTGCATGCTTCCAGTTTACTTCAAAGCGGAATGGCAAGATATCGAGCGAAATTGCTTGGCGGTCATCGTTCTGGAAAGGAAGAGTGAACGTGGAAAAAATATCGATTACACGAGTGACACCAGAACAGTTCGGATATCAAGACAGAGGCATCGTTAAATGGTTAGGTATGATGTTAAGCGACCATTCAGAAGCACTTAAAAAAGAAGAAATGAACGAACAGCTAATCGAAGTGAAAGCAAAAGAAGCGATGTCGGAGGAAGCAATCGCCAAAGTGTTATATCAAGCTTTTGTAACAGATTCGCCTGTTTTGATTCAAGCGAATGTGATGCGAAATGGGCACTATTATAAAGATTTGGAATGTAAAGTATCTGGGTATATGGAAGAGCAGATACATCTCTTTTTAAAAGATGGGCGGGTAACAAGCTGTGCCCTGGAGGAAATAAGAAATGTGACGTTGATGAACACGCTTGACTGGTTCAATAAAAGGAAACAGTAAACTTAAAATATTTCTTATCAAGTTAAGTTTCAGAAAATGATTGTACATCAGGAAGAACTTCTATATATTTAAATTACAATACTATCAAATATTGACTGATATTACATTGGATCTACTGACATGGATTATACAAGGAGGATGCCTGATGGAAGAAAAAGTGGACAAAGCAATACAAGATATCTATCCTGATGATTTCGCCTGGTGCTATGGATGCGGCCGTTTAAATAAAGACGGTCATCACCTCCGAACTGGCTGGCAGGGGGACAAAACGGTTACTATCTTTACACCTGAAGCAAAGTATATGGGAATTCCAGGCTTTATTTATGGTGGACTGATAGCCTCGTTAATGGACTGTCATGGGACAGGGTCTGCCTCGCTCGCTTTACACCATAAGAACGGGAACGAGATTGGGGACGGGTCTGTACCACCCAGGTTTGTTACCGCAAGCCTGCAAATGGATTTTCTTAAACCAACCCCACAAGATGTTCCACTAAAAGCAATTGGAACAGTGGAAGAAATTCATCCTAAGAGATGGAAAGTGCATACAGAAATATTTGCTGATAATATGCTTTGCGCCCGTGGTGCGGTCGTTCTTGTTGTTATGCCCGATACATTTATGAAATGAAAACGAAAAGAGCAGCATACCACGGAACAGATCAAATGCTGCTGTAAGGGACATGAAATAGGATACGACCCTTCTAAAATGAAGCACACGCTATTCATTCTCTTCTTGTACTGCGATAAAAGCGCCGGACACTTTTTGTAGTGGGTGGCGCTTTTATCATGAAGTGAGAATCAGCAGGAATACTAACGGACAAGTTCCTGTGAAATGGTTTATTCGTGCATTTTCTCCATCCATTTTTCAATTCGTTGTGTCTTAAAATATCATATGTTATTATGTTTCAGTGACTGTTAGTTCACGAATGGTAACCAAGTAGTCAAAGGAGGGATCCTGATGAAACAGCGAAAAGAGGAAATGTTGGATGCGGCTGTGCAGCTGTTTCAGACAAACGGGTTTCACTCAACTTCAATAGAAAATATAACTACGGCATGCGGCATTTCCAAAGGGGCTTTTTATAAACATTTTGATTCGAAAGAAAGCATGATTCTGGAAGTTCTGCAACGCTATTATGATAAACTGTTCTGGGAAGCAGACCATTTTCCAAAGGATGTACATCGTTCCCCTCTGCAAGTACTTCAAACGAAAGTTACTGTGGAACTGGAAAAATCAATTGGTTATCGCTATTTTTTCCATGCTGTTTTAACCGATTTTCCTCCAGATGGTAAAGGACCTATCCCAAAATCATTATATCGTATGCAACGTCAACTTCATGAATGGCATAAAAACGCACTTCTGGAAGCATTTGGTCAAACTGCAGCAAGATATTTAACAGATTTAGCAGTGGTTATGGAAGGTATGATTCACAGTTACTTAATGAAGATTATCTGGGAAGGTCCAGTTATACCATTGGATCGAGTTGGAGACCTTATCGTTGAATGCCTTCATGCTATTGTAGCAAATGATGAGCATCTTTATCCTGTGCTGCCAAGTCAGCTAAAAACAGATAGGAGCCGCGTCTCTATCCTGGAGAGTATAAAACATAGTCTGGAAACGATACGCGCTGAATTACATAGGGAACAAAAGGAAAATCAGGAAAATGAAAAAGATATGCAGACCATTGATTTCCTGATTGATGAACTTGGGCAGAAAAGACCGCGGGAATTTCTGGTTGATGCGTTGCTTGCCCAACTTCATCGCCGCCAGAATCTAAAAAAGCAAATGACAGTTATTTTAACAACATGGGAAGTATGGAAGGATGATGAAATATGAACGACACAGCAAATTCCTGGGATTTGCCGACAAAACAAAAAGCACTCATGATAGCTGCCCTGCTGACAGGGGCATTTATGGGAATTATTAATGAAACACTACTCGCAACTGCTCTCCCATCCATTCAAGAGGCATTTTCCATTACACAAGGACAAGTGCAGTGGATGACGACGGCTTTCTTAATGACAAACGGGGTAATGATCCCGATATCCGCATTTTTGATTGACCGGTTTACTACAAGAGGATTATTTTTAACAGCGATTGGATTATTTGGTGTAGGAACACTTATCGCAGCCATAGCCAATGTCTATCCGATACTCCTGATGGGCCGCATTGTTCAAGCTGCAGGTTCCGGTATTATGCTGCCACTGCTGATGACAGTGCTTTTGGCAGTTATTCCGGTTGAAAGACGCGGTACCGCAATGGGGATGATCGGAATTGTTATAGCATTTGGCCCGGCAATCGGTCCAACGCTATCCGGCGTACTTTTGGAACATTTTTCTTGGCGCTCCCTGTTTCTTGTTGTATTGCCAATTGTTGTGATTGCTATGATAATTGCGGCATTATTCCTGAAGAATGTCACAGAACTGAAGAAGCCAAAAATAGATATTTTATCGATTATTCTTTCATCCGTTGGTTTTGGTTCCTTTTTATACGGATTTAGTATCGCTTCTGAAAGCGGGTGGGGAAGTGCGGAAGTTATTATAATGATTGCAGCTGGAGCCATCGTAATTGGGCTGTTTGTTTGGCGGCAGCTTATTCTGGAGACGCCGATGCTGGAATTCCGTATCTTTCAATACCGGACGTTCACACTTGCGATTATCATTACAATGACGGTGATGGTATCACTGATTGGAGCTGAAACGCTCTTGCCGCTGTTTATGCAAAATGTATTGCAATTTTCACCGCTGCAGTCCGGGCTGATGCTGCTCCCAGGTGCAGTTGTGATTGGGATTATGTCCCCGCTTACCGGGCGATTGTTTGATAAGTTTGGAGCGAAATGGCTGGCATTAATAGGGTTGAGTATTGTGACGGTTACAACGTTTATGTTTACCAGACTATCGCTGGATACATCTTTTGCGTATCTGACAACGATTTATGCGATTCGCATGTTTGGTCTGTCGTTTGCGTTGATGCCAGTTATGACATCCGCATTGAACCAACTTCCACCAAAGGAGTATTCACACGGTTCGGCGATGGCAAATACATTGCAGCAAATTTCGGCATCGCTTGGTACGGCAATTCTAGTGACACTTGTTGCTATGGGGGCAAACAGCTTTACAGCGGATGCCGATACTACTCCAGAAATAGCAGGACAACTTTCACAGCTTATTGGATTTGAGTGGGCATTCATGGGTAGTACCATTCTTGCGCTTTTTGCGTTTATACTGGCCCTGTTTCTACACCCTCCGAAGAAAGAAAAAGAAATTGTTCAACGTATACATGGCAGGGATGCAAACGGAAGGTAAGGATAAGAAACTTCCTCCTTGTTGTTATGAGGCGGAAAAGCCGTTCTTTGCGTCTTTGCAATCGTGTTATTCCATAAACTTAAACGTAACTGCCTTCTTCCTGTCATATTGGGAAAAGGCGGTTATTTTTTAATGCATGACTGAATATGTATTCAAAACCAGCAGGATATAAGTTGTTCTCCTTTTTATAAAGTGAGGTGCCATCTTTATTTTGAGAGGAATAGATGATAGTGTATATATAAAGCATTTTTTACATTTTTTCATGGATAAAATACCATAATTAATCGAAAGCTATTATACTATTTCGAGCATAATTACCCGTAGTCGCCATATACAGCATTGGAATAATGCGTAGCAAATAACTTGGCAGAAAACGATAAGGATGTGTGGATGATGCATGGTCAAACACGAAATATAATACAGCGTGTACGTACGCCCAGAGGAGATATACAACTTCAACAACGCGGCAACCATTATGAAATCATCAGTAATGGGACGTTTCTAATGGCAACATATAATGGAGAATCCGAGAAAATTTTAGTAAGTGCTGCATTAAAAAATACAACAGCTCCCAGAAATGTACTGGTTGGAGGCTTAGGAGTCGGTTTTTCTTTAGCAGAAGCATTGCGTCATGAACAAATCACGCAAGTCACCGTTATTGAGATAGAAGAAGCAATTATTTCATGGAATCGAACCTATCTTGCCGCTTTCTCAAATCATGCATTAAAAGATCCCAGGACGAAAATGATTCAGGCTGATTTTTTAGAATGGATGGAAGCAGCGACAGAAAAATATGATGTCATATGCTTAGATATTGATAACGGACCCGACTGGACAGTGACAAATTCCAATACAGACTTATATCAAGTGCATACACTGCACCTATTAGCAGGATTACTATCTTCCGATGGCGTACTAGCTTTTTGGAGCGCTGCTTCTTCACAAGCTTTTGTTGAAAAACTGAAAGAATCTTTTGAAGAAGTACACGTTATTCCTGTACCTCAGGAAAAGGGAGAGGCTGACTATATCTATCTCGCAAAAGCTCCTTTTCCATCGGTGTGCTAATTCATTTTCAAGTGATTTCCAAAGCACGTTTCCTTCCTTCTGTTCCAGACCGGTTCATTCAGATATTGCTTCATCTGAATCATTCCGGTCTAAAAGTTTTGGCAAATTTTCGTTCCACTTTTTCCCATGTCTTTTTTCCATCCTTTAGTGGCATGCCTTTTCAGGCCGTTCCTTTCTCGATTTCTTTAAACCGTCTTCCAAACGTCTGGTGACTCTTCACTTTTTCATTTTCACCTATGAAGTATATTTTTCTAGTTTCTTCATAATACATATTTGGTTTGACATTCTACCTATTGGTAGGTAGAATAAAGTTGTTTAATAAACAAAATGAAAGTGAGGAAATAAATATGCAATTTCAAAATAAAACGGTCATTATCACCGGCGGAGGTACCGGCATTGGCCGAAAAGCAGCAGCATTATTCTATAACGAAGGTGCCAATGTAATCATTAATGGCCGCAGAGAAGAGGTATTGAAAACAACAGCCACAGAGATTGATCCAACTGAACAAAAAGTAAGTTTTGTAGCAGGAGATATAAGTAACCCTGAAACGTCGAAAGAGTTAGTTAACAAAGCTGTTGAATTATTCGGTGGAGTTGATATACTGGTTAACAACACTGGAAAGTTTGTTCCAACTCCATTTACCGAATATACACCGGAAGATGTGCAATCTTATCTTGATGTCATTGTGAAAGGAACCATCTTCACTTCCCAAGCAGTTATTCCGGAAATGAAGAAACGTGGACAAGGTGTCATTATTAACACTGGTTCGATGTGGGCGCTTCAATCAGTAGAAGCAACCCCTTCCGCTGCTTATTCTGCAGCCATGGCTGGGAGACACGCGCTTACAAAAAATATGGCGGTGGAATTAGCTGCAGATAATATTCGAGTAAATGCGGTAGCTCCTGCTGTAGTGGAAACGCCAATTTATAATAATTTCCTTTCCGATGAGGAAGTTCCGGAAGTATTAGATTCATTTAATGAATTCCACCCTTTAAAACGAAATGGGCAACCAGAAGATGTTGCGAAGGCCATTTTATTTTTAGCAAGTGAATCAGCTTCCTGGATAACAGGAACGGTTATGCCTGTAGATGGCGGAGCGACAGCAAGGCTGCGTTAATATTAAAGGCAAAGGTGATTGAATGGCAAAAAAAGCAAATACGGAAACAAAAATTATTGAAACAGGAGAAGAACTGATTCAAGAAAGGGGCATAAATGGATTTAGTTTTGCTGATATCGCGAATATAGTAGGCATCAGAAAAGCTAGCATCCATTATTATTTCCCGACGAAAACAGATCTGGTAAAAAGTGTGTTAGAGCACTATATTAATCACTTTTTTACTGCTTTAGATAACCGATGCCGTCATCTTCGTTCGCTTGAAGAGGTTCTTACTGCGTATACAGAACAATTTAAAAGTAGTTTACAGGAAAATAACCAAGTATGTTTATGTTCGATGCTGTCCATGGAATCTTTTTCTTTGGATGATGAATTGCAGCAAGAGATTAATACATTTTTTAATAAAAATGTATGGTGGCTTCAAAATAAATTAGAGGAATTTCATATTCCGGAAGAACAGGCAAGTACGATGGCAAATCATCTATTTGTAGTGGTTCAAGGAGTACAGTTGATTACTCAAAGCTCCAGAGACATCTCTTATTTTGATTCCATCGTTTCTAAAGAGATTCATTCCATTATTTCACTTTAAGAAATGTTGGTGCCTCGTGGTGAAAAGGTATTGAACTTAACTAGTTAAAATGTGTCACAATGTACAGAAAATATCGTATTGATTAAAATAAGTTAAACTCAATAGTATCATAAAAAGATGATGTCTAAACGCTCATTATAGACATCATCTTTTCATTTAAATAATGAAAAAAAGTTAAAAGGTTTGTTCTATGAAGCATTTACAAGAATTGGGGAAATCTTTTTGCTATCGAATAATGCTAAAATGATAAAGTTCCAGAAAGAAGTGTACTATATGATTCATGAACTAGCGGTGGCTTCCAATTCTGAATTTATTCATTCTTCGCGTTACTTATATAGGAGTAACTTGGTGATGAGATTCAGCTAATCAGATAGAAATGATGAGCCTATAGAGCATTGGCTAAAAAGGTGTACTTATGAAGAGACAGATTGGGAGAAGAAGGTGTTTATTTTGGCGGATGAAAAGAACGATTCGGCACAAGGGTATATAGATAATCCAGAAAGACAAAAGCAATTGTATAAACGTACCTTGATTATTGTCGTTATTTCACAAATGTTTGGCGGGGCAGGATTAGCTGCCGGGATAACGGTAGGAGCACTGCTTGCTGAACAAATGCTTGGTACAGATGCTTTTGCAGGAGTTCCTGCTGCTTTATTCACTTTAGGATCAGCGGGAGCTGCATTGGTGGTAGGAAGACTTTCCAATCGCTTTGGAAGACGGATGGGTTTGGCGACAGGTTTTATAACGGGCGGACTTGGAGCAATAGGTGTAGTGCTTGCCGCTGTTTTAAATAGTGTGGTTTTATTATTTGCTGCTTTACTCATATATGGTGCAGGTACTGCAACCAACTTACAGGCACGTTATGCTGGTACAGATTTGGCAACGAATAAACAACGAGGTACTGCTGTAAGTATGGCGATGGTTGCTACAACTTTTGGTGCCGTTGCTGGCCCAAACTTAGTTGATGTGATGGGGGATTTTGCACGGTCTATTGGTGTGCCTGAATTAGCTGGGCCGTTTATTTTATCTGCAACCGCCTTTATATTGGCAGGTGTTTTCTTGTTTATCTTTTTACGTCCAGATCCATTCATGATTGCGTTAGAAATAAATGCAAATAAACTTCATAAGGAACAAGGTACTCGTACTCAACAGAATCTGATTCATAAAAAAGGAATGATCGTTGGGGCAATCATCATGGTACTGAGTCAAATTGTGATGATTGCCATTATGACAATGACTCCTATTCATATGGGAGATCATGGACATAGTCTACGAGCGATAGGACTCGTCATCGGTTTTCATGTCGGTGCAATGTACTTGCCATCACTCATTACAGGAGTACTTGTAGATAAGGTCGGCCGTACTGCGATGGCAGTTGCTTCTGGAGCCACATTGCTTCTTGCAGGAGTTGTAGCAGCCATTGCTCCTGGAAGCTCTTTATTTTTCATGACAGTGGCACTGATTTTGCTCGGGTTAGGATGGAATTTTGGCTTAATAAGCGGCACAGCTTTAATTGTTGATTCCACTGAGCCTGAAACGCGTGCGAAGACGCAAGGAACAGTGGATGTGTTTATTGCATTAGCTGGTGCGAGTGGCGGTGCTATGTCAGGAATGGTAGTTGCTGGGTCAAGTTACGAGATGTTGTCGCTTGTGGGCGGTGTTTTATCTTTGATACTTATTCCTATTGTGATTTGGTCTATCAAGGGGGAAAGAAACCGTTCAGAGAATAATATGAAATAAAAATGATCCATAACGATATAATTAGCTAATTTTTTTCAGGGGTAAGAGCTGCTTATTTTCTTAAAGATAAACAGCTTTTTATAAATAACTATCAGAAAAAATAAAAAAAGATTTCAGACTATCGAGATGCCCCTATGTTATAATATCCATAAATGAAGGATGGAAGAGATAGATGGATATAATTATAAATAATGTAAAAATGACTAAAAAAGGAGAAATATATGAACGGACTTAATGGAAAGAAAGTGGCTGTGGCTGCATCTCGTCAGGCAGAAGCAATCGATACGATGATTAGTAAACAAGGCGGAAACACAATGCAATTACCGATTCAAGGAGCATATCAGCTTAATGATTCGATTTGTGAAAACGATGTAAAAACGCTGATTGAAAACACATTTGACTTGATCATATTAACTACTGGAATAGGAGCAGAAACGCTAGAACAATCCGCACAGAAACTCAATATCCATCATAGCTTCATAGACAAACTAAAAAGCTCAAAACTCGCGATTCGCGGCAGTAAAACAACAAAGTGGATGAAACAGCATCAACTGACACCAAGCATTCTTTCTGCAGATGGCACAATGGAGAATTTGCTTGAATCGTTACCTCCTGCAAAACAGGATGAAGGAAAACAAATTTATTTGCAGACATATAATGAAGACGATGCGTATTTAAAAAGAAGTCTGGAGCAGCTTGGGTATGATGTTTATTTATCTAAGCCATATTCCTATAAAGAACCGGATCAACAGGTTTTATCGACACTGAAAGAAACAATCCTTCTTCAACATGTCGATGCTGTTGTTTTTACCAGTAAAACACAGGTGCGAAATCTATTTATGAAGGAGGATAAGGAGAAATTGGCGGAAGCCTTTAATCAAGGAGTTTTAGCAGCAGCGATAGGCAAGGTGACTGCGGCTGAATTAGAGAAGAATGGCGTTGACAACGTATTTCAGCCAATGAAACCTAAAATGGGAGCAATGGTTGTAGAACTAAATAAACAGTTCTCATAGAAAAGGCTACAAATATTTTTGCCGATGTCAGTTTTCGGTTAGTGTTATTCTAGCAATTATTGGTTTGATTACGTTACTTCCAGTTATTCGAAGGAAATTTATCGCAATAATACGTAATAAAAAATAAGGACATCTATAATGTTAATAGAATGAAGGTAAAGAGCAGCGGTTATTGCAGCCGTTGCTTTTTATTTATCCATTTTATCAACTTGTAATGTTGTATAAAAAAGCAGTTGCAATTACCTTTATACTAGTGTACTTTTCAAGTAGTACATGGATAGGAAATGGGAGAGCGAGAAAGGGGAAAAGAAATGAAACAGATTCGGATTGTTCTATTAGCAACGATACTGCTGCAAATACTGACTGGCTGTTCCATAGCCGAAGAGTTGTTCACTGAAGCAGAACAAGGCGACTTAGAAGTAGCTGTTAATCAAGATACAGGGGAAGGGGCGATGGAATTAGTCACCCCAACGATTACTACTGCAGATAATGAAATTGCAATTAAGGTCAATGGTATCGATGAGGATAAAACCACGTTTATTTCTGTAGCGAATGAGACCATCTTTGAAGATAAGATGGAGAATGACAAAGTATACACATTTAACATCGGTGATATCAACGATGCGCTTCGAACAGATTATGATTCAAAAATACAATTGATACAAACAAGTAATGACGAAGACTCTGGAGATATTACTGTCTTTAAACAAGTTCGATATACAGTGGAGCAAGAATAAAGAAAGAGCTGTTTTTAGTAAATAAATCGTTGCGTTTTACATATAACTAAAGTCTTGTTCGGCTTTAGAAAGTAAAAATAGTTTGATTTTTCAAATCTCGGGAATAGTTCTAAAACGAAGCCTTTATTTTGGAGGGGTTATTTTGAAGAAAATAGGTGTTGTTTTAGGACTATTTTTAATTTGTTTTGTGTTTGCAGCTTGCAATAATACAAATGAAACAGACTCTACGGATGCTACAGAATCAAACGATGCAGAGGGAGATGCTGTGTCTGATGATGCGGCAGAAAATAATGAAGAGGGAATCGAGCAGGATAACGAAGCAGAAGAACAGGATTATACGGAAGAGCAAGTCTCTAGAGATTACTTGATCTACGGTGAATGGCTGGAAGGGACGGATTTATTGCTTCACTTCACACGGACAACAGATGATTTGACACGCGAGGAGCGCTTACATCAATCTTTAATGGAAAGTGATTCTTCACAACGTAACCTGTTTTCTGCCACGACTAAATTTGAGGTCGACGGAACGCAAGCGAACTTATACTTTAATGAGGATGATGATTTAAGTATGGCGTCAACCGAATCTGCGCAATTTTGGGAAGTAATGAATGAGATTGGTTTTCGCTATGGATTAGATGCGTTTAACCTTTTGAATCAGGATGGAGAAAGAGGGCTGACTTTTGCTGAAAATCATTGGGAAGAGCCGATAGAAATAGAACAAGAGCCAAATCGAGGATATTATGTTATGAATCCAGAAAAAACGGAACAGGGGGAACACACTTATATAAGCGGAGCTGTTGCGGGAGAAGAAACGTATACGGATGATGAAGATTATTATTCTGGTATTTATGAAGGCTTAGAAATGGAAGAAGCAATGATTGATGGGAACCAAGCGACTGTTAAATACCGTATCGATGAGGGGACAGAAGCATCACAACAAGAACGTGAAGATTTTGAGCAAGTTCTTCAGTTAGCTGCGCTTGATTTTGAAGTCGAGGAACTTAAACTTGTGAACGAAACAGACCAGGTTATTTCCGTTTATCCATTGTTAGAGGAAACGGATGATAATACAAATGACGCTGCAGATAATGATAACTCATCTGAAGATGCATCAGATACAAGCGGACAAGAAGAAAATGCCAAGTTGACAGAAGAAGATGCTACAAGCAATGTATTTGATTATGTGGATGAGCATAAAGACGTTGATCGGGAAGATGTGAAAACCATGGTCCATGAAGATGAAGATGGGTATTTTACTGTTCAAGCATTTGTATATGCGGGAGAAGACGATGAGGTGCAGATGACAAATACGATAGGCTGGTATTTGGTAGATAAAGAGACGGGGAAAGTAGAGGAGAAGGAATTCGAATGAAGAAATAATTTATCGCAGTTTCACTGACATAAGTCACAAAAGCTACGTCCGCGATATCGCAGACGTAGCTTTTGTGTCTTTAATATTTCAGCAGGGGAGATTGGTTTATTTAGAACATTGTTATTAGCGCTTTTGCGAATTCTTCCGACTTTTGAATATAACCCAAATGCCCGCCAGGAATATTTATAATTTCTAAACCAAGCTGCTCAGAAATGTATTGGTTAACATCTTGCGGAAAAGAACCTTTTGAATCCAATCCATTTAATAAGACAATGCGGTCAATATATGGTTGGAAATCATCTAAAGTGATATCTGAACTTGTATATTGACGAATTTCATAACGGAACCAATTTAGCATTTCTTGTACTCTTTTAGAATCTCCATCTGTATCAGCAGGTTTTGACATACTCTTTGCATCTATAGGAGCCACATTTAATGCTGTAGCAAATTTTTTCATCGCTACATTCATATTTTGATGGAAGGCTGTTTGCACAATGTCTTCATTTTCTTCTTGCCATTTTTTCCTGTCCGGCAAAAAAGAATTGATTGGCGGTTCATGAAAGGCAATCTTTTTAACAATGTCAGGATGCTCTTTTAATACATGCATTGCGACGATAGAGCCTGAGCTGGAACCCAGAATATAGACTGGTTCATTGCTTAAATGTTTGGCTAAAGCAGCAATATCTTCCGCGTCACATTTTACGCGATACTGGTTATGAGGGTCCTCTGCATATTTAGGCAAAGGTTTCGTTAATTTACTTTGCCCATAACCTCGACGATCTACAGCAATGACAGTAAATTGGTCCTGTAATTGTTTTGCTAAAGGGATAAAAATATCCCCCGTTCCATTCGCACCTGGAATAAAGATTAAAATAGGTCCTTGTCCTATTGTTTCATAATGAATGTTTGCACCTTCCAATTCAATCATACTCAATTTATTTTGCTCCTTTCATACAGGGTTCCGTTTTCAGTAGCTTATCCTTTGATAATACGGTTAATCGTTACAATTTGCAATCTGTAAGAAATAATCCATCAAGAAAGATGGTTGAAAGATTGTAGATTTCATAATGATTATGCTAATAAGCTGCACACTATAGACGCCAAATGAATCCTTCCTCATAGTTGTATCCATAGTTATGTTCACTTAAAACAGAGACATAACTTTTTGTTTTTAATCTAATAAGGTATAAGACAATAAGAGAAGACATATACATGTATCAATCAATGAAATGAAGGAAGGTATATGTTTGTCACATATGAATGGATAAATTTTACTGTTGGTTTTATACCCTGGTAACTCATATAAAATGCGTTTTATTGAGACTCTATAGGTATTTCCTATTTTGTTATATAGACACCTAAAGTGGGGCACACAGCTTTAGGATATTCCCATTTTTTATACACGAAATAGAAAGTAGTTTAACAGTTTGAGAAAGGCGGGAAGTAAAATGGCTGAAGAATCAAAGGGGTCGAAGTTGTCACGCAGAAAATTTGTAAAGAATTCCAGTTATGTAGCGGGAGGTCTTATTGGCGGTGGTTTGATAGGTTCTGTGTTTGGCGTGAATTTTGGTGGTTCAGGATCGAAACAAGCTCCTGCACCTTCTGTGAAAGAAGCAGGGAATTTCAACCAAGCCTTAATGTATTTCACAAGGCATGCTGATTTTAATACGCTTGGTGCAGCAACGGAGCGTATATTTCCGGAAGATGATAATGGACCTGGTGCTTTAGCGCTTGGAGTCCCTTATTTTATTGATCATCAATTGGCAGGATCATATGGAAATAATGATAACGAATACATGCAAGGACCGTTTCGAACTGGAACTCCTTTTCAAGGGTATCAATCCGCATTAAAACGTCATGAAATTTTTATGCAAGGAATTCGCGCATTGGAGCAGGAAAGTCAAAAGAAACATGAAACGTCATTCACAGACTTGGAAGGAGAACAGCAAGATGAGATATTGCAGAAATTTGAAAATGATGAAGTGACATTAAAAGGGGTCGCCTCCTCTGCATTTTTCAATATGCTGCGATCTGCCACGCTTGCAGGCGCCTATGCTGATCCTTTATATGGCGGGAATGACGAGATGCGCGGTTGGAAAATGAAAGAGTACCCGGGCAGTCAAATGAGTTATAACGACAAAATTGAAGATGAAAAGTTTATAGAAATGGAACCAAAAGCATTAAACGATCATTTGTAATACGATGAGGAGGTTTTTTTAATGGCAAAAAAATTGGACAAAGTAGACGCAGTTACTGTTGGAGTCGGCTGGACCGGTGGTATTATTGCCGCAGAGCTGGCAAAGGAAGGGTATAAAGTAGTTGGGTTGGAACGGGGCAGTGACAGAGGAACAGAGGATTTTCAAATGATACATGATGAATATCGTTACGCTGTCCGGTATGGGCTGATGCAAGATACCTCAAAAGAAACCATCACATTTCGAAATAATCCTGATGAACATGCCCTGCCCATGAGACAATTAGGTTCCTTTCTTCTCGGAGAAGGAGTCGGAGGAGCTGGTGATCATTGGAATGGCCATACTTGGCGTTTCTTGCCATATGACTTGCAAATCAAATCAAAAACAGATGAGAAATATGGAAAGGACAAGCTTAGTGACGATTATACGTTACAAGACTGGGGAATCACTTATGAAGAGTTAGAGCCTTATTTTTACCAATTTGAACAAACCACCGGTATCAGCGGGGAAGAGAATCCAATGGGGGCTCCTCGAGAGAACGCTTATCCGACAGGGCCAATGAAAAGCTCTCCCATCCTGGATCGTTTTAAAAAAGCTGCGAAGAATTTAAAACTCCATCCCGTCCAGATGCCTTCCGCCAATTTATCTGAGGCGTATGAAAATCCGGATGGTGAAACAATCAATGCTTGTCAGTATTGTGGATTCTGTGAGCGGTTTGGTTGTGAATATGGGGCGAAATCCAGTCCTAATATTACTGTTCTTCCTACGGCAAAGAAAACGGGGAACTTTGAATTACGGCCAGATTCCAATGTTGTTGAGATTCTTCATAATGACGGGAAGGCAACTGGCGTCCGTTATGTCGATGTGCAAACAGGAGAAGAATTTGAACAACTCGCAGATGTTGTCATCTTGACCAGCTATGTATTAAATAATACGCGTTTGCTGCTCCAATCAGAAATTGGCGAACCATATAATCCCGAAACAGGAAAAGGCGTTATCGGCAAAAATTATTGCTACCAAATCGGCGCAGGTGCGACGGGCTTCTTTGAAAATGAGAAGTTTAACACTTTTATGGGGGCCGGCTCGCTTGGAGCTACCGTAGATGATTACAATGGAGATAATTTCGATCACAAAGATTTGGATTTTATTCATGGCGGTTCCTTATCAATTACACAAACAGGGCGCCGGCCAATTGAAAGCAACCCAGTTCCAAAGGGCACGGCATCATGGGGCAGGGAATTTAAAGAACAGTCATTACATTATTTCAACCGCTCCTTATCTGTCAGTGCACAAGGAGCTTCCATGCCGCATCGCAATAATTACTTAAGTTTGGATAAAAATTATAAAGATGCCTACGGTAATCCTTTATTGAAGTTAACATATGACTTTACCGAGCAGGATCGAAACTTACATCGCTATCTTTCGGAAAAAGCCGGAGATATCTTGAAAGAGATGGGTGCGGATAAAGTGGATGTGAGAGAAATCAGTGAACATTATGATATTGTTCCATATCAAACCACTCATAATACAGGCGGTGTCATTATGGGCGATGATCCAGATACTTCTGCAGTTAATAATTACTCGCAAATGTGGGATGTGGATAATTTGTTTGTTGTTGGTGCTTCTGCTTTTGCGCATAATGGCGGTTACAACCCTACTGGTACGGTTGGTGCACTAGCGTACCGTGCAGCGGAAGGGATTATTACATTTCTTGATGAGGGAGGCCAACTGGTCCAGACGAATAATAATAGCCAGCATGTTTAATGACAATCGATATAGAATGACTAGCAGCACGTATTCCATCATTCATTGGAATACGTGCTGCTAGTCATTTAAAGAGAAACAAACACATAGTTCTTTTTTCTTGATTTTTATTGCAAATGGCTATTTGCAAAGGAAATTGGAGCTACAGCCAACCCACTTTTCCTAAATAAATCAGATTATCTTGCAATTAAATGTTGACAATGATAATGAGAATCATTATCATTCAATTATGAGGTTTCTCTATCAAAATTTTTTACAATTTCTCAGCTTACTCATTGTGTTACCCCCAACCAAACATATAGAGACTTTAGAGACTTGATAGAGATTCCCTCAATTTTATAATAGAGTATACTACTTGGAGTGACAATAACATTCGGTGATAAACAGGCCATGTCCTATACATGGAATAATCCATTTCTGTTTTAGACATAGAACATAGCCCTCAACAGGGAGGGGGCATTCCATCTACATAACAGTACATTTGCTTAAAATGCCGCTCCATAAAAGAATCAGTTTACCATCATTGAGCAAAAAATCTCCGGCAAGAAGTGAAAAAGGGTGCTAAATAAATACATGAACGAAAGGCAGGTTGTTAAATAATGACAGAATGTAAAGACGTAACCATTATTGGAGGCGGTTCCGCTGGTTTATATGCAGCATTTTATAGCGGCATGCGAGATTTATCTGCACGTATTATCGAATTCAAGCCAAAACTCGGAGGCAAAATTCACATTTATCCGGAAAAGATAATTTGGGATGTAGGTGGTGTGACGCCGATCACAGGTGCACAATTGATGCATCAAATGGAAGCGCAAGCACGTACCTTTGATCCGGAAATTATTTGTAATGAGAAAGTAGAAAAACTTGAAAAGAATAAGGAGAACCTTTTTGTCGTAACGACCAATACAGGACAAGAATACTTTAGTCGAACCGTTATTTTGGCAACCGGTGGCGGTATTGTAGAGCCAATTAAATTAGATATAGCAGGAGCAGAACGTTTTGAAGTAAGTAATCTGCATTATACAATACAAAGCCTGGATGATTTCAAGGGCAAGAAAATTATCATTTCTGGTGGTGGAAATACCGCCTTTGACTGGGCAAATGCACTGGAACCTATTGTGGAGGAACTGTCATTAATTTATCGGGGTGACGCATTCAAAGCAATGGAAGCGCATATTGCTAGTCTGGAAGCATCCTCAGCCAACATTTATAAAAACACCGAGATTGAGAAGCTGATTGCCGATGGGGAGGATCATCGTATTACAGAAGTCTTGGCCCGAAATCAAAAAACCGGTGATGAAATGCGAATAGAAGCCGATGATTTAATTATTAATTATGGGTACGATCGAGAGTTGACATTTATTAAAGAGAGCGCATTACAAGTGGAACTGGAGCATGACTTCTTCGTAAAAGGATCTGCCAAAGCTCAAACCAATGTAACTGGATTGTATGCTGCTGGCGATATCTTATCTTTTGAAGGTAAAGTTGGTTTAATTGCTGGTGCTTATACGGATGCGGCAAATGCTGTGAATCAGGCAAAATTATATATTCAGCCTGATGCGTATGCAAAAGCAAGGGTATCTTCTCATAATGCTAAATTTGATGAAAAAAATAGAGAGCTGCTTTCTCATTTATACACTAAAAGCTAAGGAATGAATGGGATAAAAACCATATTCTAATAAAGCTTGACTTGCAAATGCGTTCTGCTACCATAATAGACAATCAAATGAATGCAATTTTCTTACGTATATGTTTTGATATGCAAATACTTCCTCTGTTCGTCTTTAGAAAAAGATGAAAGGGGGAATTTTTTTATCGAAAAAGAATAGGAACTCCACTTCTAGGAATAACGTATACGTTTGAAAATTGGCTTTTAGAAGGTAAAAGTGAATAATCATTAAGAGAAAGAAATATGGTTAATATGAAGAAAGAAGCAGAATGAGGTTTTATGCAATCACATGTGTTAGTGTACGAATAATTGGATATTACAACTGGATTCAGAGGAGCGATAATCGTGAAAAAGAACGAAATAAAGAAGACAGCTGCGCAGCAAATCGTAGCCGCTATACAAACACGCCTGAAAGGACGAACCAAACCTTTGGTGGTGGCCTTGGACGGAGGGAGTGGTGCAGGAAAATCGACGTTAGCCGCTGAAGTAGCTTCGCATGTAGGAGCTACCGTCATTCAGTGTGATGCGTTTTTTGATGCAACAATTACGGACGATGAATGGGATAGCTATACATTGGATTTGAAGTGTCGCAAGTGTATCGACTGGCAACGTATACGTACGGAAGCATTGTTACCACTTCTAGCAGGGCAGAATGTTCAATATCATCCTTTTTCCTTTTCTACTGAAAACGGCCTCTCATCATCCTGCATATCCAAAGAGCCTTCCGTGGTCATTATTCTTGATGGCATTTATAGCTCACTGCCTGAATTATCTGATGTGGTCGATTTTAAGATTCTAGTGGATCTGTTACCCGAAGTTCGCCGCCATAGACATAATATAAGAGAGGGTAATGAAGATTCGGATTGGCATATGAGATGGGATCCAGTAGAGGATTACTATTTCTCTGTATTGTGTCCGCCGTCATCTTATGATTTAACTGTGACTAATCCGTAATTTATCGTTTAGAAGAGTGAAAAAGGTTAAAAAGAATTATCGTACGCTCGATAATGAAAAATAATTTACAAAATGAAAAAGTATTTCTATTTTTTCATTTTGTTTACAATTATATTAAAAATGTTTATATCGATAGAATTCAAGTTTATAAGTTAAATCGGCGGGTAAAGGGTAACTATCACAATGGAAAGGAAGGTGTTATTATTAAGTCTATTTTTTCGATTATGATTGCTTTGGCTGGATTCGTTCTCTTCGCAGGGGTGGCCTCTGCTGAAAAGCAATATGAGGTGCAGCCAGGAGATAACGTATACCGTATCGCACAGAACTACCAAGTAGATGCCAATGCTATCATTGCAGCAAATCCATCCATTTCAGATTCTGCTTCTATTGAAGCCGGGCAAACAATAAAAATACCGGATGAAGATGGAACTCCTTTTACAGTAACAGCTTATACAGCTGGAGAAGAATCTACTGGTAAAGAACCTGGTGATCCCGGCTATGGAATAACAGCATCCGGTGAAGAGGTAGAGGAAGGAAACACTGTTGCATGTCCAGAGTCTCTTCTTTTTGGTACGAAAATACATATCCCGGAGTTGGATGAAACTTACGTATGTGAAGACCGCGGGAGTGCTATTACAAATGGCCATTTAGATATTTATAAGGAAGATTTGGATGATGCACTGGAATTTGGAGTGCAAGAGCTTCAAGGGAAAGTTTGGACATATTAAGGTTAAGAACTAGCTTATTGATTTATTGAGCATGAATAACCTTACCGTAATTTACAATAAAAGAAAGCAACCACCTATGGATTACATATAGGTTGGTTGCTTTCTTTGTGTGTGCTGTCTTGTTAAATTGCCCATCCATTCTGTTATGTAGACTATTCTATACATTATCACGGAAAATGGTAAATTTACATAAGTGTCTTTTTGAATTTATCAATATAATCCCTTGCCTTATCGGGACTTAGTCCACTATAATCCTGCACGTATGTAACAGCTTTATGCTCGTCTTCAGGATTTTGGAGCAAATCCTTTAAATGTTGTACAATTTCCGGGTCTTCTAATTTTTGATATGGAGATGCAGCATTATCTACATATCTTTTCAATTCAAAGAAACCCATTCCGGTTTCTTTTCGCACATATTTCATTATCTTTATAAATTTTAGGGGGGATGCATTGTTTTCGTCGTTATCGAACATCGTCTGAGCTTCTAAAAGAACTTCAAAAGGATCTCGTCGTGTTTGTGATGGGTCAAATTTATTTCTTTTACGTAAAAATATTAAATATAGAATTCCAATGATAATAATTACGATTAAAAGGATTTGCATAATCAGCATAATTTGACTCTCCTTGGAGATAGTTTTATATTATCATAGCATAAAGCGCAGTTACCTTCTAGTCATATATAAACGTTTCAAAACGAAGGAAAGAAAAAATAAAAGAGCTAACTTTACTATATGCAATGAACAAGAAATCCTGCCTGGGAGCGCCTATTGAACTAAATGATGCACTTGGGTTGGCATAGACTTTTAAATAAGCCTTCTTATCATTATATTTGCTGGATTGTGTAAGTTTGAAACAAGAGAATGCTATTTTGGTAAGTCTTTGTAGTCGGCGTCGGTTTCAGAAGTCGACTTTGCAAACAATACCTTTGGATGTTGCAGATGATTTTGATATGATATACGATGTTAATGTTTTTACCATTATCTATCATCAAACATGGAAAAATGTTAAAAAATACACAAATAGACGCAGGAGTGAACAGATATGCTACAACATTTCTCTAATGGTTATGTCGCAAAAACACTATTTCAAAGCAGCATACCAAAGGTACAAGGTGATGACCAGGCTGCAACGCAATTTAAAGAAGGTTTTAAATTATCCAAAAGGGTAATGAAGTTTGCAGGCCTTCTTGAAATGATTGGTTCCATATTTTTATTTATATCAATAATATCCAAATCAGGGAAAAAATTTGCAAGAATTGGTGCGCTGATGATCAATATTGTTCTTGGCGGCGCTATTTTTAAACACCTTGAAGCCGGACATGGCGTAGACGGCTCCAAAAAGGCATTAAAATTGTGCGGTTTAAATACGCTTAATTTTATAGAAACCTTGCGTAAATAACTTTTTCATAAGGAAGCAGAAGTCACCTACTTAAACGAAATAAGTGGGTGACTTTTGTGATTTCTATTTATTATATTTTATAAGGTAAGCTTCTATTCATTATGCTACTTGTATATTGGTGCTATTCTTTGTTTTCAATATTTGGTTCATGAGGTAAGTCTATTTCAATTAATGTTTCTAGATTTTCTCAGATCAATCATTGTTTGATTACAAGTCTTGATACATAGAATAGCATTTATCTTCTTACGTTTAATAACCATGCTAAAGGGTATCGTTTAAATAGAAAATGTTTACAAATGAAAGAGAGGAGGTTTTAATTTGAACTCAGCTTTAGAAATTATGCGTGTTTTATTACCTCTTGTACTCGTGTGTGGGATTGCAATATTTGTAGTTATGCGAATGAAACATAAATATGAAAAAGGTACTCTAGGTAAGAAAAAATCAAAAGGAGCTCAACAGTTATTAGATAGCCTAATACCACTTGGAATGACAGCTGGTTGTGCCTTTGCTATTATTTTCAGCGCGATTTTTCCAATTTCCTTACTATCTATTTTCGGTTTGGGAGCTGGAACAGGTTTATTACTCGGCTATGTTGCTTATGAAATTTACAGTAAAAAGCCAGAAGTTCATTCATAATTAACTGACTTATAGAAATGGTCACTTTAATATAAATAATAAGAACTTCTTCATGATGGGAAGTTCTTATTTTTCCATGAAATTGAAATGTAAGGGAGGCTGTGAAATACTTTTATATCATTGAACTTTATACATAAATTGCAGAAAATTATCATAAAAGTGATTGACCATGGATCAACAAGCAGTAGCTAAGCTTTTAGTTTTTTTATTGTCTAGGAAATTATAAAATTCTCTAGCTGTGGATAACTTTTATGTTAAACTTTTATTAACTCACTGGAGGGGTAGAGATATGAGAAAGGGAAGCGGAGTTATTAAAGAAATCTTAAAAGACCATTTTGCTGGATTTTGGGAGTTCCATGCTGATCGTTTTCCGAAAACTTATCGTGAACATATAAAAGAAACGGTAGAAAAAACAATTCGTTGCGGGACACGTGATTTAGGATATGCTCGCTATGAGTGTTTAGGATGTGAAGGGGATCCTTCTCCTAAATTCGTGTGTTTTACTTGTAAAAGCAGACTATGCCACCGTTGTGGGAAAAAGTATACGGATGACTGGTCAGACAAACAACAGGAAATGATATTTAATGTTACGCATCGCCATATGGTCTTTACACTTCCACGAGAGTTAAGAAACATATTTTACAATGACCGAAAAAAATTAAATGAATTAAGTAAACAGGTAGCCGAAGTATTTCAGTACCATAATAAAAAGAAAGGTAAGAAAAGAGGCTTCCGTTCAGGGATTATTACGGTTATTCATACGTTTGGAAGAGATTTAAAGTTTAATCCTCACATACATGCATTGGTGACAGAAGGTGCGTTAGATAATCAAAATGAATGGGTTAATAATGGATATGTTCCTTATGATTTTTTAAGAAAGTCCTGGCAAAAAGTTGTCTTAGATTTGTTGAAGAAGTGGTTTCCTGCAACACCGAAAATCATAGAACTTATTAATGAGTTATATCAAAGGTATCCGAAAGGCTTTTATGTCAATGCAGAGAAGAAAATGAACAATGCCAAGCGTGTAGCCAAGTATATCGGCAGATATTTAGCTCGACCAGCTATCGCCGAATATCGTATTGAATCTTATGATGGGGAAACAGTTCATTACTGGTATGAGGATCATAAAACAGGAAAACGTGTAGATAAAAAGGTTCCAGTGTACAGGTTCTTATTTGAAATATTACAACACATTCCACCAAAGCATTTTCGAATGGTTGGGAGGTATGGACTGTATAGTAGAAGGGCTCATCGTAAAGCGCAACAAATATTGAGTTTATATGCGTTCATGAGAACGAAGCAGATTTCGTTTCTTTTGGAAGCAAAACGTAAGAAAAAAACATACCGTCAACGTATGATAGAATCATTTGAACAGGACCCTTTGGAATGTCCGTGTTGCCGTAAACAGATGGAGCTCATTGGAATATGGCATGCTGACTATGGGTGGATTTATCATTACATGGAGGATGTAGAGAAAGAAAGAAGGAGGAGATACGGAATTGACAAACCCAAAAGAGCCGGATAAATCAGATGAATTTTTTCCAGACTGGCTGGACGAAGAGGATCCTTTTGGCTTAAAAGAAGAAATGAAGATCATATTATTTCAATGTTTAGATTGCCATGGAACCGATGAAGTCCCGGAGTATATCATTGGTGAATTTAGTGTGGATAAAAATAATAGGGATGAAGTAGAACTTCATTGTCCGCATTGTAATGGCACTATGATTGAAGCGAAAAACGTCCCAAGTGATTAGCATCTACTTGGGACGTGATTTAGTCGCGTTAGCGATTTTGTTCNTTGTCTAGGAAATTATAAAATTCTCTAGCTGTGGATAACTTTTATGTTAAACTTTTATTAACTCACTGGAGGGGTAGAGATATGAGAAAGGGAAGCGGAGTTATTAAAGAAATCTTAAAAGACCATTTTGCTGGATTTTGGGAGTTCCATGCTGATCGTTTTCCGAAAACGTATCGTGAACATATAAAAGAAACGGTAGAAAAAACAATTCGCTGTGGGACACGTGATTTAGGGTATGCTCGTTATGAGTGTTTAGGATGTGAAGGGGATCCTTCTCCTAAATTCGTGTGTTTTACTTGTAAAAGCAGACTATGCCACCGTTGTGGGAAAAAGTATACGGATGACTGGTCAGACAAACAACAGGAAATGATATTTAATGTTACGCATCGCCATATGGTCTTTACACTTCCACGAGAGTTAAGAAACATATTTTACAATGACCGAAAAAAATTAAATGAATTAAGTAAACAGGTAGCCGAAGTATTTCAGTACCATAATAAAAAGAAAGGTAAGAAAAGAGGCTTCCGTTCAGGGATTATTACGGTTATTCATACGTTTGGAAGAGATTTAAAGTTTAATCCTCACATACATGCATTGGTGACAGAAGGTGCGTTAGATAATCAAAATGAATGGGTTAATAATGGATATGTTCCTTATGATTTTTTAAGAAAGTCCTGGCAAAAAGTTGTCTTAGATTTGTTGAAGAAGTGGTTTCCTGCAACACCGAAAATCATAGAACTTATTAATGAGTTATATCAAAGGTATCCGAAAGGCTTTTATGTCAATGCAGAGAAGAAAATGAACAATGCCAAGCGTGTAGCCAAGTATATCGGCAGATATTTAGCTCGACCAGCTATCGCCGAATATCGTATTGAATCTTATGATGGGGAAACAGTTCATTACTGGTATGAGGATCATAAAACAGGAAAACGTGTAGATAAAAAGGTTCCAGTGTACAGGTTCTTATTTGAAATATTACAACACATTCCACCAAAGCATTTTCGAATGGTTGGGAGGTATGGACTGTATAGTAGAAGGGCTCATCGTAAAGCACAACAAATATTGAGTTTATATGCGTTCATGAGAACGAAGCAGATTTCGTTTCTTTTGGAAGCAAAACGTAAGAAAAAAACATACCGTCAACGTATGATAGAATCATTTGAACAGGACCCTTTGGAATGTCCGTGTTGCCGTAAACAGATGGAGCTCATTGGAATATGGCATGCTGACTATGGGTGGATTTATCATTACATGGAGGATGTAGAGAAAGAAAGAAGGAGGAGATACGGAATTGACAAACCCAAAAGAGCCGGATAAATCAGATGAATTTTTTCCAGACTGGCTGGACGAAGAGGATCCTTTTGGCTTAAAAGAAGAAATGAAGATCATATTATTTCAATGTTTAGATTGCCATGGAACCGATGAAGTCCCGGAGTATATCATTGGTGAATTTAGTGTGGATAAAAATAATAGGGATGAAGTAGAACTTCATTGTCCGCATTGTAATGGCACTATGATTGAAGCGAAAAACGTCCCAAGTGATTAGCATCTACTTGGGACGTGATTTAGTCGCGTTAGCGATTTTGTTCTATGTCAATTATTACTTGGAAGAACATCTTATGAGATCAGCAGCAGCGTTAATGAAATAAATCAAAACGAAGCAAATGAACGCAACAGAGAGAAAAATTCTGCTTATACTACTGTAACTTTTTAGAGGGGGGAGAATTACTATCGAACGATTAAAAGAAGTGAATATTTTAAAAGAAAAGAAAATAGTCATATGGTTGAATATCTGGTCGCTCATTATCTTTATCCTGGTTTTTACTTTAGGAATATTTATTTTACCAGCAGGTGCAGCGGAAATTACGATTCTTAATCTTATATTATTTTTAGTCAGTATGTTTGTGCTGTTCTGTTTTCACGAATTAATCCATGGGACGTTCTTTAAACTGTTTGCACCTGGATCTAAAGTGAAATACGGAATGAAGAGCGGTATGCTTTACGCTGCAAATCCAGGAAACACTTATGGGAAATTGCCTTTTATAGTGATTTGCATAATGCCTTTTATCATTATTACTTGCTTACTGACAATAGCTTCTCTGTTTCCAATTAATGCTTATGCTTTGTATTTATTATTCGCTGTTCACACAGCAGGTTGTGTCGGCGATTTCTATTTTATCGGGTTACTTAATAAGCCTAGTTTAAAAATAAAAACATTATCGTAGAGGACACCTCCGAAGGCATCAATATTTATCATAATTAGCCGAGAGGGCTTCTAACTTCAATGTAATCAACACCACAACGTTGCTGATTACAGCTATTCCGTCATTGTAAAGGGTTAAGCAATTTTATTTAGTTTTTCTAAAGTCACAATGATCTGAAATGATACGCCGTTTTAATAACGTATTTATGAAGGAAAGGGCAATCTAATTTGGATTGCCCTTTGATTTTCTGAAATTTATTTATACATTGGTACTTGTTGTAGATGTTTTGAAGCTTTTAAAATATGCTTAGGTGGAAACAATCTCTTTTTTCGTTCGTTCCAATTATGAATGGCTTGAATAAGGTCTTCATCTGAATTCGGTTTGTTTTTTTTAAGAACCCAATGAACGGTTGCAAGTAATTCCAGCCCATAGGGTGTTTCAAAACCATGAATGACTTCATTTACTTTTTCGAGCCGTTTCATATTATCTGGATCATTTTTTAAAAAGGCATACGCATTTTTTCCAGCGGAATGTATTAAATATATTTCCGACTCTGTATTACGATCCCCATATCCACGAATAAAATGACCTTCTAATCGTTGTAAGACAAAATTCAAATTTTCTGCGTAAGGTCCATATTTATTCTTTTCAAAATTAAGCTTAAGGGGTTCCCCGGATTCTTGAAGAAAATAAGCAATTTTTTGTACTTCTAATAATGATAATCGGTACCCTGTACCTTTATAGTTATCTAATGAAGCTAATAATAAAGCTCTTGATGTTGTCATCCGCGGTTTCTTCGTTCCAACTTTCATATCAGCTGGTTTTGGACTGCCTGCTGGTTCATAAACATGTACGGTTACGGATGAGTTTGCAAATGTTTCTTCAATTAATGCCTTAACTTTATCCCAGCTTAACCCTCCATTTCCACAACCAAGTGGTGGAATTGCAATGGATTGAATATTGTATTCATCAATTACTTTTACAAGATCTTGTAGACCTTCCGTAATATAATGCATTTTCGATTTTTCTTTCCAATGCTGTTTCGTCGGAAAGTTAATAATATATTTTGGTCCAATTCCATCTAGTGTTCTGTTAGGTACAACATGCATTTGACCTGTTTTTATTTCATTATTTCTACATGCTCTTGCATATTCCCGGAAAACGTCAGGAAATCCCTGTTTAAATTGTAAAGCAATTCCTTTTCCCATTACGCCAACAGTATTGACCGTATTAACAAGTGCTTCTGAAGTATCTTCTAATAAATTTCCTTTTTTATATTCAATCATCTTATTCACCTCTTAATAATAAAAAGATGGTCTAGTGAGTACTTGCATATCTACATTATATTCTTTCAGTATTTCATTTACTTTATGCTTCATATCATTGTTGCGCACACCAATACCCAAAAATAAATCCAATTCTGCAGAATGATATACTAAGAATTCAGCTTGGCGCCTTCTTTTTCTATCAGGATCTTCATTTGTGTCATTCCAGTATCGGCTTTTCAAGACATCCCAATCAAGCTCTTTTAAATCATTTAAATCGTTATAAAACTCTGTAATGAACATAATAGCATGACCATCCGTAAAGACAAATTCTTTTTCACGATTGACAATGTTGTCTATGCTCGTGACTAAATAAATGATATCATCTTGTGTTCCTTGGAATCCTTCGACACGTCCATTACTTAAAGCATATAGCATTGGAGATCGAGGTGCAAAATAAAAAGGAACATAGTCATGTAGTACACCATATGGGTACACGTCGACTTTCTTTGTAATCCGTCGATATTGAATAGACTGGTGAGCAATATCACTATAAGGCATTTGCTTCGAGGATACAAAAGAATGAGTTGCCAAGTGTCCTTTAACCAAAATGGACGGTAGATTTCGATAATCTGTTATATGATATAACAATTTAGATTCCATAGATTCACTTCCAGAAATTAAAAATAGCAGTGTTAAGATAAAATAACTTTCTATATTTATTATATCACATGATACAACTACAAAAATGCTCGAATATACGTTTATAAAAACAATTGTGGATTTCCCTGATTTTCAAGAAGCAGTTTTGAGATCTCTTTCAAATTTTGTGACCTACATTGCAATAGAAAATAAAGAACATTTTGCTTCCTATGATGATCCGATTTTTAAGCAAATGAAATTATTCAAATGAAAAAAGCTATTTTATAGATACATAGTTACAAAAAAACTATATTGGCAAACCGTCAGATGTCACTTGATAATAGAGAATCAATAGAAAAAATCCTGAAACTCTGCCAGTTGGATTCAATATAGTGTATGTAACATGAGAGTATTTTAAAGTAGTGTGACAAACAAGCTTTAGTTTCAAAAATCTCTTTTCAGGGTACTGCTATCCAGACAAACGAATGAAAGAGAGAAATGAAATGACATTTAAAAAATTAAAATCAACATTAAAAATAACAGGCATTATTGCCAGTTTATTAGTACTAACAGGAACGCTTGTTTTGCTTTGGCGTACATTTTTTACTAGTGGATATGGTACCTATTCAGGCCAAACTTCATTTTACTTGCTCACATTTCCTGTAGCATTATTCATTTTAGGCGGGGCAGCTTTCATTATTTTACTCCTTCTTATTTGGAAAAAATCTGCATTATTTTTAAAAATGATTTGGGCAATCATCTGTATTTCCTTTGTAGGAATAGCGCTTCTTTCAGGGTTTCAAAACCAATACTATGCAGAGCATATTGACGCAGAAACAGCATTGATGGATAACTATACATTCTCTTTTTCTGGTACAGATACGTATTCCGATTTAGAAGAAGATGTGGTTTATAAAACTGTGGAAGATGAAGATTTATTACTGGATGTATGGGATACAAAAGTTAATGATGAAAATCGTCCTGTTATCGTAAATATTCATGGCGGGGGATGGAGCAGTGGAGATAAAAGTGAGGTTTCCTCATGGAGCAGGTGGTTTAATTCGAAAGGATATGTGGTATTTAATGTGGAATACAGCCAAAATGGACCAGACATGTGGCAAAAACAAATTTCAGATACACATGCAGCTTTAAAATGGATTGTTGAACATGCAGATGAGTATCATTTAGATGAAAACAGAATTAATTTAATAGGATTTTCTGCAGGAGGGCATCTAGCCTTGTTAACTGGGTATACAGAATTAAATGAAAACAGTCTTATTTCCAGAGAAACGGGTTCCGATTCCACAGTGAAAATAAATTCTATTATTAATCTATATGGGCCATCGGATTTATTACAACTCTATGATGATACGAATAGTAAAGAATTTATTCAGCCACTGCTTGAACAGCTCATGGATGGCCAACCAAAAACAGAAGAAATCAAACATCGTTATCGTCAAATGTCTCCTATTCAGTATGTAAATGAAACTTCTGCACCCACGATTTCATTTGTCGGTTTAAAAGATAAAGTGGTACCTGAAGAGCAAATAGAGATATTGCATAAAAAACTAGATGAAAATAAGGTAGACAATCAAGCTTATTATTTTCCGTTTTCTGACCATAGTTATGACACGAACTGGGAAAGTATAACTACACAATCAACAAGACAAAAAATAGAAGAATTTTTAAATGAATATAACTAGGACTTATTGGTAAGAGAAGCTCTCCAGCAACTCGATAACAGTTAAGTACATTTAGCTGTTTTACTTTGCTGTAGGTAGGAGTAGGGAGTTATAATTCGCTTTTCTTTATGATAACGCAGATTGCAATCATTGCAAGAATATGGAGGGTATGTTCATACATACAAATTGTCAATAACCTTAGAAAGCAGGAAGAGAAATCCATTGACTATTCATTATACAGGGGACTTATTTCTTAAAGAAACAAATTATATGCTTAAATGTGGCTTCCAGCAAACCACCGATATTTTCTATCAAGACTTGTATTTTGATAAGGGATATATTGATATTGAAAGGTTAAAGCAACTCGGAGACTAGTAGGCAATTATAAGTTGGTGGATAAAATGATTAATCTACATGATAAAAACTCTGGAATAGATAAAGGTGAAAAAATGAAAGGCAAATACTATGTACAAAATATACATAGTATTACTTTTGATAATTATTAAACTTCTCTACGATTTCTAGAAACTCCAATGGATCAAGCATTCCTCTAGGTTTAATGCTTTCATCATATTCGAAGTTTTCTGAACAATCGATTTGAACATACGATTGTTTAGTGAGACCTGAATTAGGACTTTTTTTAATAGGAACACGATTTTGCTCTCTTTTAGTACCAGTTATTTTTAAGCCTTGTACTGTTCCATCTTCTTCTTGGATAAATAAAATTAAGACAGGGCGATTCTTTCCCTGTCCTTTTTCATCTTCATATGAATAAGTTAAATCATATATATAACCGGGTTTCATTAATCATCCTCCGTCCAGAATTTATAATTAGGATGATCAGGAGAGATATTAACATTTCCATTTTTATCAATTTTAAGTGGTTTATTCTTCGATAGCTTTGTTCTATCGACTTTATTTGAAATTTCCGCTAATAAGCGATCATACTCTTTTTGAATGTCTTTATGATTAGGACTTTTAAGTGTTGAGTTCATTTTCTTGTCCTCCTCTTTACACATTCCAATCACCACCTTATGGTAATCAGTATATGCATTTTAATAAAATATAGTCATTCTACATATTTATTTTAGCAATAAATATGGAAACTAGCAAGGATACTTAGGGTTAGTCTTTACCTCTATATTATCCGCAATAAGTGCAACGATGTTTAATATCGTTGCACTTGAGATTGCCTCGGATTTCAAACTCTCCAAAGTATAAATGAGCTGGGTTTCTTCTTCCTACATGCTGATTTATGGGATAGCGCAGTTATTTACGGAAAGCTTTCCGATTCCATAAAGTTGAAAGACCTGCTTGCATTTGGGTTGAGCATTTTTGTGTCCGATTTTTTCCATCCGGTAGAAGAGGGCAGGCTTTGAGGATATAAGTGGCCCTTTTTTATAATTTGAAATTGATAACTGACAGAATGAATGAAATTACTGAAGAAATAGATAATTGAATTAGAAATAGATAAGTATAGAACCGGACAAGGTACGCATGAAGTGAATAAATAAGTAAACAATTTAATGAGACGGAAAGGCATATTTCTTATTGAAGTATACCATTAACAAAGCAGTGATAATCAATAAAAAAATTGTTATTGGAAAGGACTCGCTGCCAATATAATCAAGAAGAATCCCTCCTATGATACCGCCACCGGCAATAGCAATATTCCAAACGGTTGTACTCTATATAATTTGAAGAGAAAGCGGTAACGCTATTAAAAATAAGAAATAAAAGGATTGCAAAAAGAAACAGGGGTTTGCGTCTCCATCCTTGTGTGGCAAATGTAACAGGAATCGCAGCAACGATAGCACCAAGTGCATAAAAAGACACCAATTATCCAGCGTAAGCGTTTGATACATTCAATCCATCACTTATTTGTGAAAGCAGTCCTGCAGGAACAGTCTCCATCATAGTACAAATAAAACCTGCCATGGAAAGAGCTAATAATCCAAGCCAAGGCAGTTTGTCCGTTGTTTGCTCTTGCGAATTCCTGGAAGTAGACATGTATACGCTCCTTATGAATAGGGTTACGTTATAAATTTTCTTTTAAAGCTATAAAAAATCTTTTGCAATTCTTTTATAATCGTAGTTACGCACAAAAAAAGACTAGAGAAGTACTTTCTATAAACATTATACGACAGGGAAGCTTATTTGACATTTAATTGTCCATCTCTATTCTATCGATTAAGCTAATCCAACTGGACAGTATTTTCAGTTGGATTTATTATAGTTAAAAAACCTTGGTTATGCTCGAGGTTCCAGAAAGCTTCTAGCAAGAAGCCAAAAAATACACTTCGTGGTAAGATAAAATTGGTTTCCCGACTACATATTTAAAAGAATTCACTCCTAAGATTCTTGAGATAATGGATTACAAAAATATATATTACAAAATCGAAACAAGTAAACAGTAATCGGAAGGGACTGATACGTTGAAAATCTTTATCGTAGAAGATGATTCAATCATATCTAAAAAGATAAAAGAACACATAGAAAAATGGGGGTATGAAGGAGCGGTCGTACAAGACTTTCAAAATGTCCTCTCTGAAGTGATTGCTTTTGATCCGCAATTGGTGCTGATGGATATTTCACTCCCTTTTTTTAATGGCTATTACTGGTGTGGGGAAATACGGAAGGTGTCGAAAATGCCCATCATTTTTATTTCCTCCGCTTCGGATAATTTGAATATCGTACGTGCCGTTGAAATGGGGGCAGATGATTATATAACCAAGCCTTTTGATTTGGAAGTGCTGATGGCAAAGATACAGGCGATTCTCCGCCGGACCTATGATTTTAGCGGAACTAGCAATTTAATGGAGCATCGAGGGTTAATTTTTAATGTAAATAATTTCACCATTTCGATTGCAGATAAAACTGCGGAATTAACGAAAAATGAAGCTAAAATCTTTCAAAAGCTTCTGGAAAATAGAGGAGAAATTATCAAACGGGATGAATTGATGATGACTTTGTGGGAATCAGACAGCTTTGTAGATGATAGCGCGCTATATACAAATGTGAATCGCCTGAGAAAGAAATTGGATCAAATGGGCTTAGAGAATTTTATTACCACAAAAAAAGGCGAAGGATATATCATTGAGGGATAATATGAAAATCTTTTTAACCTATCTGAACAATTATAAAGTACCGATTGCATTATGGATTTTGTTTGGCTTGATAAACATATTTATTGGTTATTTGTATCAGGTGCCGTTCGAACGCTCTCTTCTTTGGCTGGCAGTATGCGGATTTATTGGAATCGCAGTCGCTGGTTTTCACTTTTATAACTATTACAGCAGACACAAGAATCTGACCTTTCATCAAAAACAAACGCATATGGAGATACAGCAATTGCCGCTGCCGGGGAATTTAATAGAAAGTGACTATCAGGATTTACTGGAAAAATTGAGCGCAGCACATTCTCAGCTGGAAAATACAAAAGCGGAAAACGAGCAGGAAATCTTAGATTATTTCACCATGTGGGTCCATCAAATAAAGATACCAATTTCAGCCCTGCATTTTATTCTTCAAGATGAAGATAGTGAAGTGACGGAAGAAATGAAGGAACAGTTATTCAAAATCGATCAATACGTCGAATTGATATTACAATATGTACGGTTAGGAAGTACTTCGACGGATTATCATTTTCAAAAGGTGGACTTGGATGCGATGATTCGTGAAAGCCTCAAAAAATATGCTTCTGTTTTTATTCGCAAAAGGCTATCTGTTCATTATGACGGGATAGATCAACGCATCGTTACTGATGCCAAATGGCTGAGCTTTGTGCTCGAACAAATTTTATCCAATGCGTTGAAATATACAAACGAAGGTGCTATTTCGATTTACTTGGATGAAAATGCTGTCGTGATAGAGGATACAGGAATCGGTATTCGCCCGGAAGATATTCCGCGTGTAGCTGAAAGAAATTTCACAGGGTTTACAGGACGCGAGCATAAGAGCGCCAGTGGAATTGGACTTTACCTTTCCAAGCAAATCCTGACGAAATTGGGGCATCAAATAAAAATTGAATCGGAACCTAAAAAGGGAACAAAAGTTTCTATCGTGTTTGATGATAAACAAATGACAACAGAATAGCCAATCTAACAAAAATGTTAGAAACAAAGGAGAAATGTCAGATAGAACTGTAGATTGGCATTTCTCTTTTTTGCTATTCTTTACCTATCAACAAGAAAGTTGTTGGAAGAAAGGAGATGTACCATGACACTTTTACAAGTTCAACATTTAAGAAAGGTCTATACAACCAGGTTTGGAGGAAATCAAGTAGAAGCACTCTCTGATGTCTCTTTCAGCGTGGACGCAGGAGATTATATAGCTATTATGGGGGAATCCGGCTCCGGTAAAACAACGTTATTAAATATTCTGGCGGCATTGGATAAACCAACACGCGGTAATGTATTGTTGAACCGGAAAAATATTGTGCAGATACCTGAAAAAGAAATTTCTGCATTCCGGCGTAATAACCTCGGATTTGTATTTCAGGATTTCAACCTATTGGATACCTTCTCAATTCAGGATAATATCTTTGTTCCGCTGGTTTTATCCGGAAAAAAGCATAAAGAAATGGAACAGAAACTAATGCCGATCGCGAAGAAACTTGGTATCGAGCATATCTTGACTAAATTTCCGTATGAAGTATCAGGCGGCCAAAAGCAAAGAGCGGCAGTTGCCAGAGCATTGATTGCCGATCCGGAATTAATATTGGCAGATGAGCCGACGGGCGCTTTGGATTCCAAATCTACAGATGAATTGCTGGAGCATTTCGAACAAATTAATAAAGAGGGACAAACGATTTTGATGGTAACGCATAGTATTAAGGCAGCAAGTCACGCGAAACGCGTATTGTTTATTAAAGATGGAAATGTATTTCATGAATTATATAAAGGAGATACATCCAATGAAGAAATGTTTCAAAAAGTCTCTCATACACTTGCTGTTTTAGCTGCAGGGGAGGATGGAAATGGGTAATGGCTTTTATTTAAAAATGGCGGCAGACAGTATACGTAAAAATGGCAAGATGTATTTTCCATTTATCATTTCCTGTATCAGTACGATTATGATGACGTATATCATTCAGGCATTATCGACCAATCCGGGCCTTTCGGAAATTCCGGGCGGAGAGAACTTAAAAACAATTCTTTCTATGGGGTATTTCGTATTAATTATATTTTCAACGATTTTTCTATTTTATATGAACAGCTTTTTGATGAAAAATAGAAAAAGGGAATTTGGTGTATACAATATCTTAGGCATGGATAAAAAGCATATCATGAAAATGCTTGCTTACGAAACCTTATATATTGCTGTATGCAGCATGGTCGTAGGATTTGTTGCAGGCACCATCCTTAATAAAGTTTGTGTATTATTGATTCGCCAAATGATGGGTGCGGATGTAGCTCTTGGGTCTGAGTTTTCTTCCGAAGCGGTTATATGGACACTAAGCTTCTTTAGCATCATTTTTCTATTGATTTTATTGGGGAACATCTCTCAAATTCGATTAGCCAACCCGATAGAGCTTTTAAAAAGCGGAAATGTCGGTGAAAAAGAGCCAAAAACCAAAATCTTCTTTTCGATTCTTGGTGTTTTATTAACTGGGTGGGGTTATTATATTGTGTTAACCCTGCAATCTCCCATTAGTGGTATGCCTTATGCTTTTCTTGCAGCAGTATTGATTATTGCCGGTACGTATCTCTTATTTACCACCGGAAGTATTGCTGTACTCAAAATTTTAAAAAATAATAAAAACTATTACTATCAGACCAACCATTTTATCCCTGTTTCTGGCATGCTTTACCGGATGAAAAAGAATGCAGTAGGTCTTGGGAACATTACCATTTTATCTGTCGGTGTGATTCTTTTACTTTCGATTGCGGTTTCTTTATATATCGTATCTGAGAGTGATGATGCAACCTATTCAGGTAATGTGATTTCAGAGGTAAGATTACCAGAGGATACAGATGAAACAGGGGAAGAAATCAAAGCAAAATTAAGTGAGCTGATTGATCAAACAGCTTCTGAAACCAACAATACCGTTACCGGTTCATCTTCTTATACCTATCTAAATTTTGTAACACTTGCTGCGGGCGATGGCTTCGAAGTTACAAAAGATGCCTATTCCATGTTAGCGAATGAGAGTCCGATCAATTTATATATGACTGATCAGGAAAGCTATAATCAGTTAACTGGAGATAACCTGTCGCTTGATGAAAATGAAGTATATGTCCATGGAACAGATGATGAATATACAAATGAAACCCTTTCGCTGATGGATTTTCAATTTTCCGTCAACGTTATGGAGGATATGGAAGAATTCTCGCTAGACAGCGAAACGACAAGTTTAATTAGTGATACCTATTACATGATCGTTGATGATATAGAAACCCTTCGACAAATAGAGCAGCAGCAAAAAGAAATATTGGATGACTATGCTGCAAGCACAAACGTGTCTGCGCAAATTGGATTGGAGCAGGGAGTAAGTGAGGAGCAGGAAATAGCGTTTGGAGAGCAGCTGCGATCGAATATGGAAAAGGAAGATATGGACATTGTTGTGGTAGATAGCCGAACAGAAGCAGCAAATGACTTGCAAGCCCTAAGGAGCGGTGTTTTGTTCATTGTTTTGAATTTAGCTGTCTTACTATTATTAATGACGGTACTGATTATTTATTATAAACAAACTTCTGAGGCTTATGACGATAAAGAGCGTTTTTCTATCCTGCAAAAAATCGGATTGAATCAATCGGAAATTAAAAAAGCCATTAAATCTCAGATTTTAACCGTCTTTTTTCTCCCTGTCGTCGTAACAGGAATTCATATTTTAGCGATTTTCCTCCTCATAAGGAAATTAATGATTCTGGTCATGATTAATCAGGTGAACTTATTCCCAATCAGTGTGCTGATCGCATTTCTCGTTTTCCTGATTGTTTATGTGGTCATCTACCGAATAACGGCACGCGTTTATTACAAAATTGTTCAATAGAATAATGTTATATGAAAGAGGGGATAGGTTATGCATTTAAGTCTAATGGAGCTGCTGCTTATCTTTGTTGGCGGAGTTTTGATTTTAGGAATCCAGTTTTATTTATCGACCAGAAAGAATCGATTCATGGGGCTTTTATTCCCGTTCGTAGCCTTGGGGTATTCCATATATATGTTTTTAAAATCAGATTTCTTTTCCGATATGGCATTAAGTATGAAGGCTTATATGTTCATTGCTCAAAATATTCCTGCGCTGGTTTTGTTGGTAATTTACTTTATTTGCCGTTGGAATATGAAAAAACATAGGGAGAAAGGAGCTGTATAAATGAAAAAACAATTATTAATCTTAATAGCCCTAACAACTACTTTTATTATACTTGTTGGGTGCAGTGCTTCCGGATCAAATGATGATGAAAACTTTTTTAGTGAAACTATACGAAAAGCAGGCGATAAACTTACCGGCTTTTTTGGTGAACCTTCCTTAACAAAAGATAAATCATTAGAAGGAGAAAGAGCATTTGGAGAAGATGATTATACAGGAACATATGAAGCGGTATATCAACAATTCTCAGGCACAGAAAATTTATTTGGCGGTGCATCGCTTGATGGAAGTGAAGGAAAGAAGGTTCAGATCACCTATAACGCAAACATCGAAAGCGGGGAGGCAGAAGTATTTTGGAATACCGCTGATTCAGAGAAGGAATTATTATTTGAAGGCCAGGGAGAGCATACAGAAACCATCAGTTTACAAGGCGGCTGGGAATATCTCAGCTTGGAAGGGGATAAACTGGAAGGAGATATTCAGGTGAAAATTGAATAAAAGGGGATAGTAAGTCATCGACAAGCTTTTTGCAGAGAGAATTTCTCCTCTATATCGTATGAAATAAAGATGCATACCCAAATCGAAATAGATACAACCATTAATTGGAAGCCTTTATCTCATGTCTGTTTCCAAGTTTTGTGCATACTAAAAAATAAGGGAGGTGTTAGCAGTGAGTAAGAAAGGTGAAAAAAAGAAAAATAACGATTTTTTTAAAGATAACAAAGGCGTTCAAGCAGTACAAAATCAATTGAATGAAAGTTATCAAAGCGGAGTGGTGGAGGACCAGTTAAAAAATAATAAAGGGGTCAACCACTTCAATAATAAAAGCAGATAAAACCGAAATAATTGAGGCTGGGATATGACTAATAATTAGTCACAATCAATTTAAAAAGGGTTCTGGTTATTGTTTTAATGATCAGAACCCTTTAAAAACCTGAGTTTCTTGATCAAACGTTTTTATTGAAATTCCCGGAAAAATGTATTAATATGTAACATGTTCTAGAATTTAATGCTGGCGTAGCACAGTTGGTAGTGCGCATCACTCGTAATGATGAGGTCGGAGGTTCGAACCCTCTCGCCAGCATCTCTCAATGGAGAAGTACCCAAGTCCGGCTGAAGGGGACGCACTCGAAATGCGTTAGGACGGGCAACCGTCGCGTGGGTTCGAATCCCACCTTCTCCTTTTAAAAAAACGAAAGAATGTATTCAGCAGAATGCCGATGATTGTTTGGACTCTTTATTTTTAAGGAGTCCTGTTTTTTATTTTCATTCCTTTTTTAAACCAAAATAAAAGTTTATTTGCTAAAGGCGTTTAATAATTATTAAAATTAGAATGTATTATATCTATGTAACAAACTTAAAATGGTATAAAAAATGAACCAAAATCACAGCATCCTGTTCCTTATATAAGGAACAGGATGCTGAAAATCTGGTTTAAATTCAACACCAGCCATTACAATAATTCAATAGCAAGAAATGTATTTCAAAAGAAAATATGAAGCTTTCCCAAAAACGATTGCTATAAAGTAATTCGTGACGGACTGCATAATAATGACCTTAAATGGAAGTTTAATTATAAAGAAGAGGGAAGTTAGATACATCAAAAAATACTATCTAAATATATTCCAAATACATTATTACGTAAAATATAAATTTGACGTAATAATTGTGATTCTAATTAAAATCTTGTAAAATATACATATGAGGTGATCTTAATGGCGAACCGTTCAAAACAACAACTATACAACAAACTTCAAGCTTTACTTAAGGAACTACCTTGGTATGTTGAGGAGTTTATCAATCATAAAGAAAGAAAATTATCAGCAGCTTCATTACTCAATTATGCGCACGATTATAAAATCTTTTTTAATTGGCTTATTACGGAGAATTTTTATTCCGGTGAATTGAAAGATCTGCCGCTTGAATTGCTTGAATCACTCACGGTTCAGGAAGCTGAACGATTTTTAGCTTTTCTTCAATACCAATTACATAACAAAGAACTCACGATCAACCGTAAATTATCGGCTTTAAAATCGCTTTTCAATTATCTGCAAAATATTGCTGAGACACGTGATTTACAACCCTATTTAAAGCGTAATGTGATGGCAAAGCTTGAATTTAATGATATAAAAGAAAGTATGGAAACAACGGCAAACAAAATGGAAGGAAAAATTTTAATGGGCGATGAATATGAAAGCTTTCGCCAATTTATTGCCTATGACTATGGCGAGCTTTATAAAGACAATAAAAAGCTTGCAAACTTTCACACCCTAAACCGTGAACGTGATACAGCAATTGTCTCGCTTATTTTAGGGTCTGGATTACGGCTTTCCGAGCTTGTAAACCTGGATTTAGACGATATTGATCACAGCAAGTATACTGCGCGCGTTATTCGCAAAGGAAACAAAGAACAATATGTTTATTTCAGCAAGCAAGCAATGGATGACTTAAACGAATATTTACAAATTAGATCAGCACGCTATCATGTTGAGAAAACGAATAAAGCTTTATTTATAGCTGCAGCAATGGGACCAAAAGGCACGCCAAGACGATTAACTGCACGTTCTATTGAAAAATTAATCGAAAAATACGCCAACGCTTTCGGAAAACCCTCCTTATCCGTTCATAAATTAAGACATTCGTTTGCAACGAGGTATCATAGTGAAATTAACGATGTACCGAAGTTAAGACGGCAACTCGGACACTCATCGATACAAACGACGATGATTTATACGCATATTAACAACGATGATTTAAAGAATGCTGTAGATAAGATGGATATGCCTAAAGTGGATGAATGATGAGTAGTACATTTTACAATTCCCTTTAAAGTATTTTCATTCATATAGTTTTCCGCTTGAATAAAGGAACGTTTGTTTGTATAATAAGAGAAAGTATACAAACGAAGGGAGAAAAACAATGCCTAGAAATCCGGGATTTACAGACGAAGTCATTATCAAGATGTATCAAAGCGGTATGCCTTTTAAAGAAATGGTTTCACGTGTCGGAATATGATGTGTCAGATGAGTTTCTCCCCTCCTAAACTAGCAGATATTATTTACAATGACGCAATAGAACCTTATGAATCTAAAAAGGAAAAGAATTTAAGAGTACACTCAAAAAATACACAATAAAGGAGTTAAAAGAATATGTGGAAACTAGTAAATGGAAAACTTATTCAGACCGCTGATAAATCAAGAGTGGAATTTAGAACAAATGTAAGCAAGTCGATTATTGATCAATTGAACGCAATGGCCATCCAATACGACACATATCCCAATTATTTATTAGAATCAGGCTTACAAGCTGTTTTAACACAAGGGTTTATCCAGTTTAATAAAAAAAATCGTCCAAAAGATCGTGTACAGTATAAAACAACATATGATAAGGAATTATTACTTGAAGTGAAAGATTTTGCAAAAGAACACAAATTAAGTGTCAATGATGTACTTGAATGCAGTGTTCATTTCATTGATTTTAATTCAGTGAAGAAGAAAAGCAATAAACATCGAATTGAAAAGTTGTAATTTAACCATTTATTATAACGCCGTATCCATAATATTTATTATGAGAAGCTATAGTATATTTCATCTCATAACGAAGTATACTTTGGATAGTGAGACAAAACTAAATTTTTAAAACGCATTTAGTCTTTAATTATATAGTATTCGTTTACTCATCAAAACTGTATTCAAACGTTGCTGTTAAACGGAGTCAGCATATTAAGGTCCAGCCTCTTGCTTTTTTTAGCAAAATAACTTTAAACAGCAGCGTAATGCAGTTTCCGCTAAATATGAGACGTTGTTCTTGAGCGATAAACATTCCAATTGACTCGCTTTGCAAAACGCCGGTAATTATTTGTCAATTAAGTCTCTTTTTCATATCTGTCTGTTGTACAGCCGTTCAGTAAATTCTATTAAAATAGTTACCCCTTCCCCCATCGCTCTTTGTTTAGATACTGTATTCATAATTCATCTCACCTTATAATTATCAGAATATTTATTCATTAGGTTATGTCTCTTCACTGTAAATTGATAAATAAATTATGCTATCATATCTATTAAGAGGTGATTATCAATGAAGTATGTATCTGCTAGAGTTCAAGGGCGTGTGCAAGGAGTTGGATTTCGCTACTTCACGCAGCATACTGCCATGAGCTATGATATTGTCGGTTGGGTGAAAAATGAAGATGACGGCGCTGTTGCCTTCGAAGCATATGGAGAAGATGACCAAGTTGACCGTTTTCTTGAAGAAATTAAAAAAGGCCCTTCCCGATTTGCAAAAGTAAGTGAGATGGATGTTAATAAGCTTTCCGGAGAACCGGAATATACCTCTTTTAATGTAAGATATTAAAAAATGAGCAAGCCCGGTATCACTAGGAATAAGTGGTGCCGGGCTTGCTCATTATAGTATTGGCGAAAGTAAACGGGAGATATTTTCTTTGAATTTAATCCATAAAGATCGTTTGTTATAACGCGCAGTTGTTAATTCAGAACTTCGTGCACAATCTTCTTCAAATATGCTGTATAATTCTTCAGCAACCTTTTCATCATAAGTAATGGCACTTACTTCAAAATTTAAACGAAAGCTCCGAGAATCAATGTTCATCGTTCCAACAGATGCTATTTTTTTGTCTACGACGATTGTTTTAGCATGCAAAAAGCCGTTATCATAAAGTAATATTTTTGCTCCATACTTTAACAGGTCACCGGCATACGCCCATGTCGCCCAATATACAAATGGATGATCCGGCTTACAAGGAATCATAATCCGTATATCCACTCCGGACAAAAGTGCCATTTTACAAGCATCCATGAAGCTGGTATCCGGTATAAAATAAGGGGTTTGGATACAGACACTTTCCTTTGCAGAGAGTATCATTTTAATATACATATTCTTTAAATGCTCGGTCTCTGAGTTTGGACCGCTGGAAACCACTTGCACAGGGCTGGTGCCATGATGTTTTTCTAAATGAAAACAAAAATCTTTATAATCATCATGCTTTTTGTCTTTTCCGGCTTGATGCCAGTCCATGATAAACCTTATCTGAATATCATTCACAGCATTACCATGTATTTTTAAATGTGTATCTCGCCAGTAGCCGAATTTTTTATTCTCCCCAAGGTATTCATCGCCAACATTAAAACCACCAATATAGGATAAATCACCATCAATAATGACAAGTTTTCTGTGATTACGGTTATTAATTCGGAAATTCACAAGCTTTAAGAACGACGGAAAGAAAACACGGACTTCCCCACCGGCCTGCTTTAAATCCTCAAAGAATTTGGATGGCAATTTTTTTGATCCGACTTCATCATATAAAACACGAACCTTCACGCCCTCTTTTGCTTTTGCTATTAGTGCATCTCTTAGTCTCTTTCCGAGATGATCAGGCTGAATAATATAATATTGAACATTAATTTCTTGTTTCGCAGCCTGGATATCACTCAGGAGCGCATCAAACTTTTTATGACCATCGTTAAATACAAAAATCTCGTTATCCTCCGATAATCTGCCGTGGGAGGAACGTAAATTCATGGTGATAAGATCATCGTAATTTTTTAACCAGGGAAGGTCATCCCGTTTTTCTTCATCTATTAGCTTTAATTGCGTGTCAACTTCCTCTTTAAGCATTTTCTGTTCTTCCGCTGTTAAGCCATAGAAATTATTCTGCTTTAAACTGCGTCCTAAGAAGATGTAAATCAAGAATCCGACAATAGGTAAGAAAAACAAGACCAATAACCATGCCCATGTATAGCCGACATCTCGTTTTTCGAAAAATAACACACCTAATGCTAATAATAAATTAATAAAAATAATGATGGAGGCAATCATTGTAATAATATTACTTATTTCCATTGCCAATAGAAATCACCTTCTTTTTTTCTATAAGTTAAACTATTTTATTAGATTCATCCATATTATATAAAATGAAAAGTTAAGTCAACTATTGCTGCGCACACCTAAAAAGGAACACGTTTTTACGAATCAAACGTGTTCCTTTTTAGGTGTTAGTCATCGAGAGATATTTTTCTCAAAGGTTTTTTCGCCGGTCCTGCCATTACCTCCCCATCATAATGATAACGGGATCCGTGGCAGGGACAGTCCCAGGTTCTGTCTGCGCCGTTCCAATTCACCTCGCAACCCAGATGCGTGCACGTTGTATCAAGGACATGTACCTGATCTTCCATATCTTTATAAATGCCGACCCGGTCCCCTTTTACTGTTGTAATAGCTGCTTCGTCTATCTCTAATGTGTCTATTTCTTTAGAAGCAGGAAAAGACAGTTTCCCTTTTAAAAATTCTGTTGCAACTTCCATATTAAAACGGAATAAATTTTGTAACATCGGTTTTGAAGTGAACCGTTGCGGAGAGAATAAACCTTCGTACGGATGTTCATCTTTTTTAGTGATGATGTCCGTCATTATTTTGGCAGCTAGTGTCCCATTTGTCATCCCCCATTTTTTATAGCCGGTAGCAATAAGGATAGAAGGATCATCTCCTGTTATTGGGCCAATGTATGGCATTTTATCCAATGTGGTAAAATCTTGCGCGGACCATTGATAAGGAAAATCCGTTATCTCAAATTGCTCTTTAGCAAATGCCTTTAGATTCGCATAGCATGATGTTTCATCTAATTTTTCTCCGGAACGATGGTTTTCGCCGCCAATAAGCAGATAAGTGTCTTTATTATTTAACGTAGCTGTCCGGATAGAACGGATGGGATTTTCAGCATTGATATATATACCGCCTGGGTATGTTCCTGTCCATTTTCCAGCCACTATATGAGATTGTTCTGCGTACATTTTGGCAAAATAAAGCCCTTGATGATCTATATACGGAAATTGTGTTGCTGCTATCAGGTAATCGCATGCAACACGATATTCGTCCTTTGTCATAACCGTTTTTTGTCTATTATATTCCAACTTCATCGCAACTGTTTGCTCATAAACCTCTGTTCCGTTTTTGACAGCTTCCTCAAACATAAATTGTAAATACTTTAGCGGATGAAATTGTGCTTGCCCCGGCATTTTTAATGCTTGTTTAAATGGGATATCAAGCGGCATCTCCGAGGTGAGTTCTCCGGGGATACCCAAGGTTTGGTATGCCTCTGCTTCTTTGTCTAATTGCGGTAAATAGGCATCATCATTGGTGAAAAGAAAAGCATCTTGTTCCTCATAATTACAATCAATCCGATGTTCTGTGATTTCATTTTTTATAAAATCCATGCCGTCGCGGTTTGCCTGATAATATTGTTTTGCTTTTTCTTCTCCAAAAGTATCTATCAGTTCCGAATATATCATACCATGCTGCGCAGTGACTTTGGCTGACGTATTTCCAGTCACACCACTAAGCACTTGATTAGCTTCTAATAAGATAACTTTCATGCCTTTTTTAGAAAGCAGATAAGCAGCAGTAATTCCTGTTAATCCTGCTCCAACGATACAAACTTCTGTTTCCTTCGATTCTTGAAGCTTGGGAAAGTCTTGAAATGCGGTATCTGTCCGCCAAATGGATTTCGAATTCATATTTATTGCACCTCACATTTTGCTTGTTTCTTTTAGTATCTCCTTTACACATCAGCTTACTCAAAAGAAATGGAAACAAAAAAGAGGACATAGAAAAAGGCTGCTTCTGTTATGCAAGCAACCTTTGTATCGAATCATTAGCGATTTTCAAAAAACAGCCGATTCAATGAAATATATTCGTTCTCTTCTTCCGGTACCTCATCTTCCATATAGATTGCCTCTACCGGACAAACTGCTTCACATGCACCGCAATCGATGCAAATATCCGGATCGATATAGAACATATCTTTGCCTTCCTCTATACAATCAACGGGGCAAACTTCTACGCATTCCCCTGATTTTTCTGTTTTACATGGTGATGTAATAATAAAAGCCAACGAAATTCTCCTCCTCTTTACCAATGGTTTACGTATGAAATAATTATAACGTATTTTAAAATAAAAGAAAACGTCCTTATATGTAATCAGGAGATAAGATTTGTTCTGTAAACCAACCTTATCTCCTGATATTGGATCTGTTTAAACCACTTGGAAATAATCTTTTCTAAATCCTGCCATTCGATCACTGTTATCAATAATAAAGTAAAACTCATCTGTCTCGTTTTTTACATCGTAAACTTTACCTGGAGTAAGTTTGCGGTCTACAATAAATTTCTTGGCATTCGCGTGTACACATTTAATTTGTTTGATGGTTTCTCTGTTTTCCCAATCCTTATGAATCATTCTTTTGTTCTCCTCTGCTTGTTTACATAATAATATTATAATCTATTTGAATAGATATAAAAAGTTTCCATAACCTTCTTCTTCCATCTTGTCCTTAGGAATAAAGCGCATTGCTGCAGAATTCATACAATAACGTAATCCGCCTGCTTCTTTTGGACCGTCTTCGAAAACATGTCCCAAATGAGAATCGGATTGTTTACTTCGAACTTCTGTGCGAACCATGCCATGAGAAGTATCCGTCACATCTGTCACTTGCTGCGGGTCAACTGGTTTTGTAAAGCTCGGCCAGCCGCAGCCTGCATCATATTGCTCCTTCGATGAAAAAAGAACCTTGCCGGAAATAATATCAACATAAATACCATCTTCTTTATTATCCCAATATGCATTGTCAAACGGACGCTCTGTCCCGTTTTCTTGTGTGACTTGATATTGAAGAGGCGTCAGCTTCTCTCTTAATTCTTGTTCAGAAGGTTTATGCTGCCAATTTTCTTTGATGAAAGCTTCCCGGCCGGAGCCTTTTTTATACATTTTATAATGGAAAGAACGTTTCTTATAGTAATCCTGGTGCTCTTCCTCTGCTTCATAAAAAGGTTTAACCGGAAGAATCGGTGTAACGATGTCTTTTTTAAATTTTCCACTTTGCTGCAGTAATTCCTTAGAATGCTCTGCTATTTCTTTCTGTTCTTCATCATGATAAAAAATAGCTGTTTGATAGGACTCACCACGGTCATTAAATTGTCCGCCGGTATCTGTCGGATCAATTTGCTGCCAAAAAGTTTCTACTAACTCTTTATAAGGCATGATCGTTGGATCAAATTCAATTTGCACCGCTTCGACATGTCCTGTTGTATCGGAACAAACCTGCTCATAGGTTGGATTTTCTACATGACCGCCCGTGTAGCCGGAACGAATACTGATTACCCCTGGCCGTTCATCAAACGGTTCCACCATACACCAAAAGCATCCTCCTGCAAAAGTGGCGAGCTTTTTTTGTTGTGACATATTTTATTGCCTCCTATTCATCGCTATTTTACTATCCATTCTCCCCCTATTCTTCCTTTTTTATAAAAAAAAATCAAGCAGAAGGCTTTTAAGATTATTGTAATAGCCCCCTCTTGATTTAAATATACAGTTTTGGTGTAGAGATACCTTTTTCTTCTGTTTGTACAGGTTCTTTTTGTTCTTCTTGCTGCTGCTGATGGATTTCCTGTTTTGGTTCTGGATGCTCTTGGGAGAGTGTTTCTGCCGGAGTGGATGCTGTATCTTCTTTATTAAACGATTTAAAAGCTTTCATCATCCTGTACATGGAAGGAAGATTCTTTACCATTGGTCCATATTCCTGAATTAACGGTGCTGTTGATTGGACGACACCAAGAACTTGCTGTACACCGCCAAGTGTTTTAGAAAGTGTAGAAGCGCCTCCTGTCTGCGCCAATCCTTGTGCAGCACCACTAGATAATAAACTTGATAAACCTCTTGATCCGCCTTTTGCATTTGCAGTTCCACTCGAGTTTCTTATTTCTTTCGGAATCCCTCTTAAATGAGGAGGCCCGTTACGAAAAGGGGACTGTGGCGAACGAGGTATTTGATTTCTAGATGGGAAAACCATCACTATCTACCCCTTATTCATCTATTTCTTTTTCATTCTCTTATAGAATATGCGATAGTCATTCAACTGTGTAGACATTCATCTTATTCCTCTCATACACGCAATCATTTCCCGGGAAACCGCAGGAATCAACAAGAATCAGCGAGGACGATAAAAGCATGTCGAAACCTCCCGTTATTTCGTATATACTTGTTAATCAAACGTTTGATTAACAAGTATATACTCCGGTAAAAAGCTACCTAAACTGCTGTTACGTGTTCATGAAAAAAGCAGCATGTTTCAGCTGCTGTATTTCCATTCATAATCTGTCCAAAGCTCATCAAAGACATTTAATGCACCGGGAAATGGACTGTTCCATTCCAGATAATCACTGATTTCATCATAACTTGTTGCTTGCTTTGGGAAATAATGATCGTGAAATGCCCAATCCGCTAAAGCAGAGTAATTATCCGCCTTCAATTTCCCGCGGTGAGTTAATAAAAATTGATAAAAAGATAGACGCATTTATTCCCCTCCCTCATTCATAAAGTTCTCATGCTGTGCTTGTTTCTTTCGATAAACCATTTTACATAATTGAATACTCAGTTCATAAATAATAATCAGCGGTACCGCTACAACAATCTGCAGGAAAAAATCAGGTGGAGTAATCAATACGCCGACAATGATTAAAATAAAATATGCATATTTCCGGTTTTTTGTCATAAATGATGGTGTCAGAACACCTAAGCTTGTTAAAAACATGGTAACAACCGGAAGCTCGAATAAAAAGGCAAACGGGATTGTCACTTTTAATAAAAATCCGAAATAACGGTCTACCGTAAACATGACATTGAACATATCGTCATTCAAGGATAATAAAAACGGGAAAATTAATTTAATAAATACCGTGTAACCAAATACGAGACCAAGTAAAAACAAAATTAAAGAACCTGGTATATACACTAAGGAAACGCGTTTTTCTTTGGCTGTTAAAGCCGGGCTGACAAATGCCCAGAGCTGATATACAATAACGGGTATCGTTGCAGCAAAAGCCAGTAATCCGGCAATGGAAAAGTAAATCCAAATAATTTCAGCTGGGCTGATGACTGTCAGCTGCATATCAATATCATTTACAAAAAATTGATAGATGCTTTTTACGTTGAGAAAGCCAACAATAAAAAATAGTAAAAATATAATCGCCGTAACAATTAAACGATTTCGCAGTTCTGTTAAATGTCCCCCGACATTCATTTCTTTTTCTCCAGATATCTGTTCTTCTGTTTCAGACATTCTACAACCCACCTTTTAAGCTGATGACATAAAAGAGATGCAAGGAATAATCCCTACACCTCTGCCGTTAATTACTGTTTCTTTTTAGGATTGTCATTTAAAATATCCTGACTTGCATTTTTAAATTCTTTTAATGTCGTTCCTAGTGCCCTTCCGATTTCAGGAAGTTTATTTGGCCCAAAGACAAATAAAGCGGCAATAATAATTAGAATTAACCCCGGAAATCCGATATTTGAAAATATGTTCATTATCCATCACTCCGTATATGAGACTGAACTCATTTTTCTTCTTTTATAATCGATGTAACTTCTTTTGCCTCGTCTGTGACATCCTGTGTTAAATCACTTGTGGAACTTTTAAATTCTTTCAGTGATTGTCCGGCAGCTTTCCCAATTTGCGGCAGCTTGTTTGGCCCAAAAATAATAAGGGCTAATATGACGATTAAAATAAGTCCTGGAACGCCTATGTTCGTTAACATCTATCGGCACCTTCTTTATTTATATTGTGTCTTCTCGTATAAGATGCTCTAAACGTTCATCTTAAAAACGTACTTAGAAAACACTGTCTCTTTTTCATATCATAGCATGTTTAGAAAACGTTAGACAAGTTAATTTTTGCGGTCGTATTGCAGAAAATAATAGTCGTAAGGATTTTTTTCATTTTTTATACCTTTTTTCTTTTCGGTAAGCTCCCACTGTGCTTCATCAAACGCCGGCGCAAATGTATCCCCGGGGAATGCCTCATCAATCCTTGTGATATACATTCGATCAGCAATCGGCATTGCTTGTTCATAAATTTCTCCGCCGCCAATAATAAAATATTCTATCTCGGGCTGTTCTTTATTCCAACGCTCCACGGTAGATAAATCATGAATGACTTCTACATGGTCAAGTGAAAAATCCTTATTTCTGGTCAATACAACATTATGCCGCTTCGGTAATGGACCGTTCATCGACTCTAACGTTTTTCTCCCCATAATAATCGTATTTCCAGTTGTCTTCTCTTTAAAAAATTTCAAATCCTCCGGCAGATGCCAGGGCATATCATGTTGATAGCCGATTACGTTATTTTGATCAGCTGCAAATAACAATGAAATCATGCTTCAGCCTCCGTTCTGTACTATAATGTTCTTCTGTTTAAACTGCAATGGATGCTTTGATAGCTGGATGCGGATGATAATTTTCGATTTCCAAATCAGTTATGTCGATATCAAAAATGGACTTGTCCGGCGCATTTATTTTTAATATCGGCATTTCCCGGATTTCTCTTTCTAACTGCAAATTTACTTGTTCCACATGATTGGAATAAATATGCGCATCTCCAAAGGTATGAATAAACTCACCAACTTCTAAGCCGCATTCATGTGCTACCAAATGGGTTAACAGCGCATAGCTGGCGATGTTAAATGGAACACCAATGAAAATATCTGCACTGCGCTGATACAGTTGACAAGATAATTTTCCATCTGCTACATAAAATTGAAACAATGTATGACAAGGCGGCAGAGCCATCGTTGGAATGTCTTCCGGGTTCCAAGCCGATACAATATGGCGTCTGGAATTCGGATTATTCTTAATGGCTTCAATGGTCTCTTTTAACTGGTCGATGGATTCCCCTTTGGATGTTTCCCAATCTCTCCACTGCTTTCCATAAACAGAACCCAGGTCTCCGAATTTTTCAGCAAAGGCATCATCATGCAGTATTTTCTCTTTAAACAGCTTCATTTGTTCATCATATACTTCTTTAAAGGCAGCATCTTTTTGGCTGCGTATACCAAAATTTGTCATGTCCGGACCTGTATACGCTGAACTTGTAACCCATTTTTCAAAAGCCCATTCGTTCCAAATATTATTATTATGTTCTAATAAATAGCGTATGTTGGTATCCCCTTTGATAAACCATAATAATTCCGTCGCGATTAAACGGAAAGGAACTTTTTTTGTGGTCAACAAAGGAAATCCTTTTTGTAAATCAAATCGAATTTGATGACCAAAAATGGAGTAGGTTCCTGTTTTTGTTCTGTCATCTCTATTCGACCCCGTATCTAATATATTGCGGCATAATTCTAAGTAACCTTGTTCTCCTTGCATTGATAATGCCTCCTCTATCATTATATGTACGTTCCCCTTTTTTAGGAAGAACTTTTATACGTATGTCATTTTATATCATAAGATAATGAAACACCCCTTATTATAACAGAAATTCACTTCGACGTACGTATCGGAAACATAAACTGTTGAATTTCTGCTTGCACTCTATCTATTCTTGAAGCAAGCTTCTTGCAGCTGGTTGTATAATGGTATATTCAAAATATTTTTATTATTATATAAAAATGGTAGGGTTTTCTTGACTACGAAAAAAAAATAAGCTAATATGGGTACAAGCAAAGAAGATGGTACGGAATCATTAGAATGTAAAGGCAGCTTCGATAGACAGAAGTGGATACTTATGATCCCGTTCTTCTGTCGGAAGCTGCCTTTTTTTCATATTTCGTTCTTCTGCTTTGTAATCACACGCGTTTTACGTGGAAGTATTTAGGAGGAAATTTAACATGGAAAACGGAGTAGTAAAATGGTTTAACGCAGAAAAAGGCTACGGGTTTATTCAATTAGAAGAAGGGAATGATATTTTCGTACATTATTCTGCCATTCAAGAAGAAGGATTCAAAACATTGGAAGAAGGACAAGATGTTTCCTTTGATGTTGTTGAAGGTGAACGCGGGCCACAAGCTGCAAATGTTGTAAAAAATTAAATACCATTATAGATGAAAGCAGAGTTCTTACATAGAGCTCTGCTTTTTTTATTAACCAAACACGTCATTATTTACATAGTTACCCCCTTCCCTCTCCTCCATGAAAATAATCTGTTTATCATTTCCTCTATTCTTTTTTGTCAATGATTTCATTCATTTGTTCGTTAAAAAGTCATAAACTTTTCTAACCAAAAAGTTTGTAAAATCATGAAACCGACCTATTTGTGAATAATTGAACGAATTGTGAAAAATTTGATTTGCTAACGTATACAAGGCTTCTTTCCGATATGATAGACATATAGGCAAGAAGTTACAAAAGGGGTGAATCACATGAAAAAACCTGAACCTAATTTAAAAGGTACATTTTTTTCCGTTATCACTATAGGAGTTATTATTGTTATCAGCTGGGTCGCAGTATTGTTATTATTTTTATCACGATAAAGAAGGAGGAGAAAGCGTATGCATTTACACAAATACGAAAAGATATGGCTTATCTTCGGCGGCGGATCGCTTGTCGTATTTCTGCTGATACTTGGTTTTGGGGCATTTTATTTAGGGACACATCCACAAAGCCACGGAGCTACGATTGACCCGGAAAATGTGGAAGCAAACGAAGCATTCGAAAGGGAAAATCTTGGTCTTACCCAAGTAGATGAGGATCGGTACATTGTTAATGTTGTTGCCAGTACTTTTAACTATGATTTAGGAGATGATGAGGACGGAAACCCGGTATCTCACATTGAGATTCCTAAAGGGTCGACGGTTTTATTTCAAGCCGTAACCAAAGATGTTATTCATGGTTTTAATATTGCTGGAACCAATGTCAATATGATGGTTGAACCTGGGTATATTAGCAATTTGGAAGTAGAAATGAACCAAACCGGAGAATTTACATTGGTATGTAATGAATATTGCGGTGCAGGACATCACATGATGTTTGCAACAGTGGAGGTGGTTGACAATGAGTCTGGCAATGAAACAGCAGCCGAATGATGAAATAAATGTAACGCCCTTAAGTATTACCAAACCGGAAGCGAAATTATATCTTTCTTTTATGTATGTTGCGTTTATTTCCTTATTTATCGGCGGATTAATGGGTTTGTTGCAAGTGCTAGTGCGTTCTGGTGACTTTGAATTACCGCTTGGTATCGGCTATTATCAAATCCTTACTTTACATGGCGTTATTCTGGCATTAGTACTGACGACATTCTTTATTATTGGATTTCAATACGCTTTATTGGGTAAAACCGTAGGCATGTCTGATAAACAAAGGAAACTTGGCTGGTTATCCTTTTGGATAATGCTGATTGGTACGGCTTTAACAGGAACAGCTATTTTACTTGGGGAAGCAAATGTTCTATATACCTTCTATGCCCCCTTAAAAGCACATCCAATCTTTTATATCGGCCTTGCACTTGTCGTAGTAGGATCTTGGATTGCCGCTTTTGTGAATTGGCATCAGGTCTATGTTTGGAAAAAAGAACATCCTGATCAGAAAACCCCGCTTTTAGCATTTATGGTTACAATTAATATGATTATGTGGGTTATTTGTTCTTTAGGTGTTGCTGTAGCAGTTCTCGTACAATTTATTCCGTGGTCGTTGGGTTACGCAGAAACGATTAATGTGTTGTTGAGTCGTACACTATTCTGGTACTTTGGCCATCCGCTTGTTTATTTCTGGTTATTGCCAGCTTACATGGCATGGTACGCCATTATACCAAAAATTATCGGCGGGAAAATATTCAGTGATTCTTTAGCCAGATTGTCCTTTGTTTTATTCTTATTTTTCTCTATTCCTGTCGGCTTTCATCATCAGCTTACCGAGCCGGGGATTGATCCGACATGGAAGTTTATCCAGGTCGTTCTTACCTTTATGGTCATTATTCCGAGTTTAATGACTGCATTTTCGATGTTTGCCATGTTCGAAACGACCGGCAGAAAACAAGGGGCTACAGGGTTATTTGACTGGTTTAAAAAATTACCTTGGAAAGATGTCCGTTTTGTAGCGCCATTTGTCGGGATGTTAGCGTTTATTCCAGGTGGAGCCGGCGGTATTATTAATGCATCGCACCAATTAAACACATTGGTTCATAACACGATCTGGGTTACAGGACACTTTCACTTAACCATTGCAACAACGGTTATTCTGACTTTCTTTGGAATTGCATACTGGTTAATACCGCATTTAACGGGCAGAAAGTTGACGCCTAAGATTCATAAGCTGGGCATTTATCAAACGATTATTTGGGCTGTTGGTATGCTGATTATGTCTGGAGCTATGCATATTCAGGGACTTTTAGGCGGGCCAAGAAGATCTTCCTTCTCTGAATATGGCGGTACAGAACAAGCTGCTGAATGGGTTGGCTATCAGACTGCTCAGGCTGTTGGCGGAACATTGCTGTTTATCGGCATTGTCTTGATGGTATACATTTTTGTGGAATTAATTGCTTTTGCACCTGAGGGCGAAGAAGAATTCCCAATTGCAGAAGAAGAAGAGGATGCGCAACCTACACCGCGCTGGATGGAAAACTGGAAATTGTGGATCGGTATTACCATTGCTTTAATTTTATTTGCGTATACGATTCCGATGATAGATATTATACAAAATGCACCACCAGGGTCTCCTCCATTTGATGGTATTTTATAAGGGGAAATTATTCGATAAATGATGAATAAACAAATATATATGAATCTCAAGAGCGATTTTAAGTATAAGTTAGACCGGGAATTGACAAAAGCTGAAAAAGAATTTTTTAAATGGATCGCAGCAAAACATGTGTCTGAACAAGAAAAAAGAATGAATGAATAAGAATGCCTTCATAAAACAATCCGTTTTGATTCATCTTCAAAGCGGATTGTTTTGTTCCATTCATAGGAGCTTATCAGATAGCCTGCCACTTTCTGTTACAGATTTGAAAATGACATCACGTAAAAACCCCCACATTCTATGTGAGGGTCATAAGAACGACATCTGCTCTTCACGTAAGTAGCAACATCATTTCGTTATTGATATATCTTCTTCATGATTTATAAAGGAATACCTTATCGCTATTCTTTCTTTCCAAAATATTGATAATAATTTGTCTGAATAAAACCATTAAACAATTTGCGTTTCTTTGTAGCCGGTTTTCCAAATGCTTTTTCAAATTGTTCATAAGCTGTAATGATATACGCACTCCAGGATGGGTGATGATGCATGATGTTCCCTAGATCCTGATACATCTTTTCTACTTCTTCTCTATCGCTTAACCGTTCTCCATACGGCGGATTACTGATTAAATAGCCATTTTTTTGTTTAATGGAGAGATCACGGACTTGCATCTGTTTCCATTCAATTAAATCACCAAGCCCTGCTTCGAGTGCATTTGCCTGCGCAATTTCAATCATCTGGTGGCTGATATCCGAACCGGTAATGGATAGAGGCTGATCATAATTCGCTCGTTCTTCTGCTTCATTAAAAGCAGCGTCCCAATGTTTTTGTTTCACAAAATTCCATTCTTCCGAAGCAAATTCCCGGTTAAATCCAGGAGCAATATTCTGTCCGATGAAAGCTGCTTCGATTAAAATGGTCCCTGAACCGCAAAATGGATCGATTAACGGCTGATCAGGCTTCCAATTGGTTAATAAGACAAGCGCTGCTGCCAGTGTTTCTTTCAAAGGAGCTTCTCCTTGTCCGGTACGGTAACCGCGTTTATGTAGGCCTGTTCCGGACGTATCAATGGTTAATGTAGCTTCATCTTTTAATAAAGCAACTTCTACTTTATATAGAGCCCCAGATTCCGTCAGTTTGTTAACCAGACCATATTTTAACTTCATTCGGTCAACAATTGCTTTTTTTACAATCGCTTGACAATCCGGTACGCTATACAGTGTTGATTTAATTGATTTTCCGGAGACAGGGATTTGCCCATCTTCATCCATGTACATTTCCCAAGGAAGCGCTTTGGTCTGTTCAAATAATTCATCGAACGTTTTGGCCTGGAACTTGCCAACAAGAATCTTTACACGGTCAGCGGTTCTTAACCATAAATTACATCTGGGAATTGCTGAAATTGGCGCATCAAAGATAACTTTCCCGTTTTCTACAGTTGTTTCATATCCAAGGTCCTTTACTTCTTTTGCAACAATTGATTCTAGTCCCATCGCTGCTGTAGCAATTAAAGTTACTTGTTTCATTTTAACTATTCCTCTCAGTCATTAGTCATTCATATCGCTGTATTATCATAAAAAGAAAAAAGATTCTATTTCATTCAATTGGAAATAGAATCTGTTCATTCATCAGTACGACCATTAAATGTCCGGTAAGCCATGTTCTGTTCCATTGTACTGCAAACGGTGGTCAAGCCTCGTACGCCGGTTGTAATCATCTATCTACAGCATCTGCTGTCCCTCGTTCGGTTTCATTCCCTACTGGAAGATGCCCCTACCATTATTTGGGTTGCTCACTCGCGGGGTTTACCTCGTTCCACCTGCTGTGTTTCCACAACAGCTACGTCACTGTGGCACTTTCAAGCGAACTGGACATATCACAAAAAGCGACTTAGTACAGCTCGTCTGCCGTTAGTTTCTAAAAACTACCTTGACTTATGATTTCATCAAGCACGAACACTACAGGCATCTCAGCCTGTGTGAGCATGGACTTTCCTCTATGTCCGGATGGACATAGCGATTACATAGACATTTAAACAACCTATAATATCTTAGCAAAGTTTTGGAGATAAATCAATTCTCACTTTCCTTATTCTTCAGAGTCAGCGTATTTTTTTCCAAATACAGCTTTTTCAAGATTAGATAAGCGTTTTAACACATCATAATTCACCTGTGTATTTTGTGATGTTGAACGTGCTCTTGGTGCTTCTGTCTGCCGATTATTTTTCAATTGGTCAATTTCCTGATTTAAACGATCGATTTCTTGTTTAAAATTATCGTAATCTTGAATAATGATATCTAAAAATTCATCGACTTCTTCTTGAGAATAACCTCTGATTCCTGTTTTAAAATCTTTTTCTAAAATTTTCTTTCCACTAAGTTGAACGCGGTCAATGCTCATTATAAAATCACCTCTAAAATGTACTATTCTTATTCTTTTTCTTCATTTGTTTATATTTTAACATTATTCTCTATAAATTAAAGCTATTATAACATAAAGTAACACTTTGTTCAGCGCGAGGTTCTTTATATCTCTGCTGAATGTTCATTGCACTGTCATAAAAACGCCCGGACCTATACTTGGTACCTGAAACTTTTTCCTATGTTATACTTCCCCGACGTATAAAAAAGGAAACTGAATATCAGTCTCCTTCTAAAACTTACACATCTCCCGGAATGAAGTTGTTTCAAATTATGCCATATCTTCCTTCTGAAACGAGAAAGGAAGTAATTGATCAGTAGTAAGCGTTTGAACGTCTTCCTGTAAGTTGGTTAAATGGATAGTCATATCAGGAGCGAAAAATTCGCTCATTACTTGTCTGCATGTTCCGCATGGCGGTACAGGACGCTGCGTATCTGCTGCAACCGCCATTTCTAAAAATGCTGTTTCCCCATCGGAAATGGCTTTAAAAATAGCAACACGTTCTGCACAGCAAGTCGATGGATAAGCGGCATTTTCAATGTTGCATCCTGTATAAATTTTTCCTGAGCTTGTTAATAATGCTGCGCCTACAGGGAATTCAGAATAAGGTACATAAGCTCTGTCTCTCATTTGAATGGCTTCTTTAAGTAATTTTTCTTTCATGTGTATGTTCCTCCTGCTCTTTTACGTGTATCGTTTTATTTCTGTTCGGCTTCTTTGAGTGTACCTAATAGCAAATCAAAAACATATCGGATTGATTTATATAGCTCCATATACCTTTTTCTTCTTACATCCAGGTAATAACTATGCATGAGCAATAATTCCATGTTTTCCCTGGTGGATTGAATTTGATTTGGATGCACATCTGCTCTTCTTTCCTTTACTGCAGCAGAAGCAGCTTCTTCCCATATTTCTAATGCATCATAAACAGGAGCTGTTTCTTTCTTTACCATATTAAAAAAATCACGGTTTTTTCGATCTGTCGGAGCTTCTCCTGTTTCAAATCTCTCCCGCAGTGCTTCCAGATATTGATTTAATTGTTCGGTTTGTTCGCGGAGTTTCATTATATTCATCCTTCAATTTCAAACTGCTTGTCTTTATTCTATATAGATATAATAATGTAAGTTTATCATATAACAACCGGAAAAGTCATCATCCACTCATCAAATAAGCAGCTTCTTATTATAAGAGCTGCTTCCATCTTTGTATTTCTGCCTCCGTCTGTCTCAGGCTGTTTGTTTTTGTTTGAAACCGCACCCATACTTCACTGTCTACATTCGCTTTTAACTTAATGTGAATAAGATCGAGCTGCTCTTGTATCTGTTCAATTTGTTTTTCTATCTCTTTTTTACTGTATCCTTTATTTTCTTCGGGAAGGCTTGATTTTGAAAGAAGCATCTGTTTTCTCCTCCTATAGATAAAATAAAATTATATGGTTCAAATCCTGTTATGTTATTCATTCCACAGGAAAGGGATAACTTCCTTCTTGTTCGACAAAACTAGAATAATCCAAACAAAACTAGTGTAAATCTGTAATGATTTACACAAAATGAGACAAACTATATTGTGAAACTTCATATCGCCTGAAGTTTTACTGTGAAGCAAACAGGTACAGCCATTTCATATTAGAAAAGGAGGTTATTGTGTATGAAACCATCAAAAGCCCAGCAAAAAACCAACGCAAATAACAAAAAGAATAATAATGAAAAAACAAGAGATAAAAAAATAGCGGGTCCTGACCGCCCTTCCACTTAATTTTTAATATGTTGTCATCAGCAAACCTAATTATGTTTTGCAGGTATATGTACCAGCGGAATAATAATTAGGTTCTTTTTAACCTTCGACCCTTATGAATAAAAGCTTGTATCCGTAGATTATGTAAGGTTGATGCAACGGTAGTTTCTGTTTTCATTTCTCCATATTTTGTCCATATGTTTAAAAATTTCGTATGCTATAATTCGTTTCCTTCTTGAATTTATATTATAATATATGATGTACTGGTTTTATATGTATCCTACACGGAGCAGAGAAGTTTTCATATGATTGATGTGCGTTTAGGGTATAGCGTTAGGAGGCTTGCAAATATGAATTATCCAAATGGTCAGCGGAAACCACTAACCATAAAACCAAAGCAAACAAGTTTTAGCAAGAGAGGGATGACACTGGAAGAAGAAATAAATGAAACAACAGATTTCTATCGAATACAAGGACAAGCAGTGATTCATAAAAAACCGACACCTGTACAAATTGTAAATGTCCATTACCCGAAACGCAGTGCTGCAGTAATTACCGAAGCATACTTTAAACAAGCATCAACGACGGATTACAACGGCATTTATAAAGGAAAGTATATCGATTTTGAGGCGAAGGAAACCAAAAATAAGACATCTTTTCCTCTTGCAAACATTCATGAACATCAAGTGCATCATATGCAGCAAGTAATAAAACATGGTGGAATCAGCTTTGTTATTTTACGGTTTAGAGCTTATGAAGAAACTTATCTATTTGATGCAAAAGATTTATTTGTTTGCTGGCAAGAGCAATTTGATGGTGGTAAGAAATCAATTTCCTATGACTACGTGAAACAATCGGGATATCTTATTCCCTTTCATTATCAGAAAAAGGTTGATTTTTTAACTGTTGTTGATAAGCTCTACTTATAGATATGGAGGTATAAAAAATGGCAGATCAAACAGGCCAGACAAGAGCTGCTAGAAGAAAGCAGCAAGGAAAGAAAACAAAGAAGAAAAAGAAACAGCCGATTTGGAAGAAAATCATTAAGATTATTCTTTTAACCCTTTTAATTTTATTTTTAGGCGGAGCTGCTGTCGGTGCTTACTGGATTGCGCAAGCGCCTGATATTGATGAAGAGCAGCTGAGTGTTCCCTTTGCTTCGACTCTCTATGATAAAAACGGAGATGAATTTGCCAATTTGAGCTCTGATGAGCAAAGGCAGGAAGTGAGCTTTGAAGATGTGCCGGATCTACTGATTGATGCGGTTACTGCTACAGAGGATGTCCGTTTCTTTGACCATAATGGGATAGACCTCAGACGTATCGGCGGAGCAATCCAAGGTAATTTCACTGGCGGATTCGGTTCCCAGGGTGCCAGTACAATCACCCAACAAGTTGTCGAGCGGGCATTTTTAAGTAATGAAAAAAAGGTCAGCATTAAAGTGCAGGAAATGTGGATGGCCATGAAATTAGAAAGACAGTACAGTAAAGAAGAAATTATGGAAATGTACTTAAACAGTATTTTTTATGGTAATCATTCATACGGTGTCGCTCAAGCGGCAGAAACCTATTTCGGAAAAGACGATTTAAACGATTTGACGTTGCCGGAAGCTGCAATTTTGGCCGGTTTACCACAGCGTCCAACCGCTTATAATCCAATTGAGAATCCGGAATTAACGGAAGAACGGATGAATACCGTATTAAATCTGATGGTTCGTCATGGTAAGATTACGGAAGAAGAAGCTGACGAAGCAAGAAGTGTCGACATCCCTTCCCTACTATCGGATGATCAACCTGATCCATCACCGTATGATGCCTTTGTAGATCAGGTTCGTAAGGAAGTTAACGAAAAATTAGAGGACGTTGACCTTGATTCGGATGGATTGAAAGTTTATACCACACTTGATCCGGATGCGCAGCCATATGTGGAAGACGTAATGGAAAAAGGAGATTCCAATCCGATTCAATATCCGGAAGATACACAAGGAGCTATGGTTGTTTTAGATACACAGTCAGGGGCTATTCAAGCGATTGGAGGCAGCCTGAATAATGAAAGCAATGGCTTTAACTATGCTACAAGAGGTACACCTCAAGCTGGTTCTACTGCAAAACCAATTATGTCTTATGGACCAGCAATAGAATACAATCAAATATCAACGTATTATCAGTTAGATGATGAAGGTCCTTATGAAATTGAAGGTTCTAACCCAATAAGGAATGCTGGCAGAAGTTACAATGGATGGGTAACTGCCAGATATGCATTGCAACAATCTCTAAACGTACCAGCAGTAAAATTAATGGAAGAAGTTGGTCCTGAGAATTCAAAAGAATTTGCTGAAAATCTCGGCTTTGAATTTGAGTCTGATAACCTTGATCTCCGTGAAGCAATCGGCGGTACAAAGACAACAGTCACTCCGATACAAATGGCGGGAGCATATAGTACGTTTGGTAATGAAGGGAATTATACAGAACCGTATGCTGTCACAAAAGTAGAATTTTCGGATGGCCGTGAAGTGGACTTAACACCGGAATCAGAACAAGTGATGGAAGATTACACAGCTTATATGGTAACGGATATGCTTAAATCTGTTGTCAGTTCCGGTACAGGTACCAATGCAAACGTCCCTGGTCTGGATGTTGCCGGTAAGACTGGAACAACGACGATGGATAGTCAGGAAGGAAGCCCGGATGCCTGGTTTGTCGGTTACACGACAAATTATACCATTGCAGCGTGGACCGGCGGTTATCATGTAGATGAGGAATCAGGCGAAACCAGCCGGGTACCGCTGCAGGATACAACCTTGTCCCAGCAAATGTTCCAACAGACCATGAGTCACTTATCAGAAGGTATTGAAACAGCAGACTTTAATCGACCTGACTCCGTCGTAGATGTAGATGTGGAGAAAGGTACCAACCCGGCTGCTTTAGCAAGTGACAGCACTCCGAGTGACAACAAAGTAACAGAGCTGTTTGTCAAAGGAACAGAGCCAAACGAGGTTTCTGAGCGCTATGAAGAGTTGGATGGCGTAAGCGGACTGTCTGGAAGCTATAATGAAGACAATAATTCCATTGAAGTATCTTGGGATTATGACGCAGACTCGGAAGATGATGTGAACTTTGATGTAAGTGCCAGCATTGACGGCGGCAGTATGCAATCCCTCTCTTCTACCAGCGACACATCGATGGAAATTTCCGATGTGGAAGAAGGCGCAGAGTATACGATACAGGTTGTTGCTGAAAGTGGATCCACATCCAGCGATCCTGCGACAACAACCGTTCAAGTACCTGGCGAAAATGAAGATGAGGACGAGGAAGAAGAAGATATACCAGGTGTGAGTGGTCTTTCTGCTGAATATGATGGAGAAGAAACGATTGACGTTACCTGGAGTTATGATGGACCATCTGCTACCTTTGAAGTAAGCGTAAATGGAGAAACACAAAATGTAGGTTCTGAAAGTATTGCTGTCAGCGGAATTACTCCAGGAGATTACGACATTTCGGTGACGCCAATCAGTGAAGAAGACAGCAATGTTCGAGGTTCTTCCTCCTCTACCAGCGTGACTGTCCCTGAAGAAGAGGATAGTGACGAGGAAGAAGAAGCTGAAGAGGAAGAGTCGCCGGAAGAAGATGACAATGAATCTGATTCGGATTCAGACTCGGAATCATCCGGGGATGAAAATGACAATGGTTCAAATGACAACGAAGATAATAACAATAATAATAACGGCGATGACTCCGGTAATGGTAATGACAGTGGCAACGGTAATGACGATGGTAACAATAATGATAGCGACAACGGGGATGACAATAATAGCGATGAACCTGATAACCAGGAGGAACAAGAGAATGGAGATAGTGACTCCGATAGTTCCGATGGTTCCGATGAAGGCTCCGATGATTCGGAAGACGAAGGTTCAGAAGATGTTACACCTCAAAATGAAGATAATAGCGGTGAAGATGACAGTACCGAAGAGGAAGAATAAATCAAAAAATCCCGATCTGAATCAGCAGATCGGGATTTTTTGATTATGTGATTATATGGAAATGATTACGCAAACAGAATATTTCATCCTACTCCCCTATTTTCTTCATTCGTTTTTGACCTTCCCGGCAGATATCCAGTAGCGGGCATTCCGGACATTTAGGGTTCCTGGCTCTGCAATGGTAGCGGCCAAAGAAAATCATCCGGTGATGCGTGACACTCCATTCATCCCTTGGAACTTTACGCATCAGCGTATTTTCTACTTCAGTCACACTGTCTTTCCACCTGCAAATACCTAATCGTTTTGACACACGCTCCACATGTGTATCAACGGCGATAGAAGGTTCATCAAAAGCAACAGAAGCAACCACATTAGCTGTCTTTCTGCCGACGCCGGCCAATTGAATCAGTTCTTCTTTGGTTTGGGGCACTTCCCCATCAAACTTGTCGATTAATGTACGGCAAAGCTTTTGAATATTTTTGGCTTTGGACCTGTACAAACCGATCGAACGAATATCATTTTCCAATTCTTCTAATGGCACAGCGAGATAATCCTCCGGGGTTTTATACTTTTTAAATAAATCCGCTGTCACTTTATTAACCAATTTATCTGTACACTGTGCCGACAGCAAAACAGCAATCACTAATTCAAATGGATTGGAATGAACAAGCTCCCCCTTGGCATTCGGAAACATTTCAGCCATGGCATCTAAACATCGTCTGATTTGTGTGTTATTCAGCATTATTTTATTCTCCTTCCAGCCAATTATAATAAAAGGATGTATCCCGTTTCGGGCGTGTCTCCGTGTTGTTAGTCTCCGTTTTATTCTGATGAAATTGCCTGCTTGCCTTTCTCGCATCTTGTACGGTATGAATCCCTTTTTTCTTCCATTCTCTTAAAATCCGATCGATATATTTAAAGTTTAATTTGCTCATCAATACAGATTCACGCAAACCCGCTTTTATCAAAGAGGGCTCTATTTCATCTTCATCCAGCCAGCTGTTGACCGTTTCTATTTCAAATGGGGATAAAGGTCGGCCAAATTCTTGTTCAAATAAAATAAAAATATTCCCTATGTGTTCTTCTTCATGATTCACAACAGCAGCTTCTTCATCGTATAGTTTTTCCAACAAAGGCTCCAAAGAGTATGATTCACTGATTGGTGTCTGGTCAGAATTGTTTTTTTCAATGGACAAGAATCCTCTTTGCACTAATTTCCGAAGCATATTAGCTGCTTCTTCTTCTGAAATACTGGCTGTTTGTGCCAGCTCAAAAGGCGTAGGAAAATGATTCCCTTCATTTGCAAAACGGGAAAGCTGCAACAGCAAAATAAGTTCCGTTTCATGAAGGCCTAATTGATGATAGTTTGTCAGCAATTTTTTAGGAACAGTCATTTGATCCTGGATAATTTCTTGATAATTTATTTTTTTAGTCATTTCTAGCACCTCAGATAACAGTATAGCATTTTTTCTTCATCAAAAAGAAAGGAAATCCCTCGCTTAAAAGCAAGGGATTTTTGCGTACAGGAAATCTTCATATTTTGGTCCTGAAAGCCAAAAATAAAGCGCTCAGAACGTTGTTTCTTAGATATCTTCTTTATTAAGGATATAAACGGTTCAACAGTCTTGGGAATGGAATGGTTTCCCGGACATGTTCTACACCAGATAACCAGGCTACCGTTCTTTCTAGTCCCAGCCCGAATCCGCTGTGCGGTACACTGCCGTATTTACGCAATTCTAAGTACCACTCGTAAGCAGGTCCGGTCAAGCCATGTTCTTGATATCGTTGTTCCATTAACGCCAAATCATCAATTCGCTGGGAACCGCCGATAATTTCGCCATAGCCTTCCGGAGCAATTAAATCTGCACAAAGGACAACATCGGTTCTTTCTGGATGCGGCTGCATGTAAAATGCTTTAATGTCCTTTGGATAATTGGTAATGAAGACAGGCTTGTCATAGCTTTCTGCAATAGCTGTTTCATGGGGGGCGCCAAAGTCCTCTCCCCATTCAATATCCTCAAACCCTTTTTCTTTTAATAATTCTACGGCTTCATCATAGGTGATGCGCGGAAATGGAGCCTGAATTTGCTCTAATTTCGATGTATCCCGATCTAATGTTTTCAGCTCTAAAGCACAATTTTTAAGTACTGCCTGCACCACAAAACTCACATAGTTTTCTTGTACTTGTAAGCTGTCCTCGTGATCCATAAATGCCATCTCCGGCTCAATCATCCAAAATTCAATCAAGTGTCTTCTTGTTTTGGATTTTTCAGCACGAAAAGTAGGACCGAACGAGAATACCTTTCCTAATGCCATTGCTGCTGCTTCCATATAAAGCTGTCCGCTTTGAGATAAGTAAGCTTCTTCATCAAAATATTTGGTATGAAAAAGTTCCGTTGTTCCTTCTGCGGAGGAACCAGTTAAAATAGGCGGGTCTACCTTGACAAAACCATTGGTATTAAAGAATTCGTAGGTAGCACGGATAATTTCGTTACGGATTTTCATCACGGCATGCTGTTTTTTAGAACGCAACCATAGATGACGGTGATCCATTAAAAATTCGGTTCCATGATTTTTGGGTGTAATTGGGTAATCTGTTGCTTCATGGATAACTTCCAAATCAGACACTTGCATTTCATAACCAAAATCAGAACGTGTATCTTCCACAATTTTCCCGGTGACATATAAGGACGTTTCTTGTGTCAGGTTCTTTGCCCTTGAGAATACTTCCTCAGTAACATCGCTTTTCACAACAACTCCTTGCATAAAGCCGGTACCGTCACGAAGCTGTAAGAAGGCAATTTTACCGCTGGAACGTTTATTGGCCAGCCAGCCGCCGATGGTGACCTCCTTCTCTACGTGATTAGGTGCTTCTTGAATGGTTATCTTCATCTTAAAAATCCTCCAACTCGTTATTCGGCATCTGTTTAGGATGCATGTGTTTGTACAATATATGATTCTTTTTGCTGCTTCAAGCAGCCTCCCTGCTTATGGGAACATCTGATTATATGTGTATCGCTCTTCTAAATTCTCTCCATCAATGGAATAGTAATCCATGACAAACTGGTTGTCTTTATCATGGTACGTAATCTCCCATAACGCCTCCCCATCTTCATAGGCAGGACTGATATCGGCAAAGGTACACGTATCACAGCTGGATGACCAAGCATCTAAAATCGCTTCTTCACTCATCATATCTTCTGTATTAATCACAATTAATTCGCGTTCTTCCCCTTCCAACGGGAGAAAAATCAAACGTTCCTCATTGTCTTCATTACTTGCATAAAATACATGGTAGTTATTTTCTCCATAGTATCCTTGTATCGAATGAACATCATGATAAGAGGTCTGTGTTTCTATCTGATTTTTTGTGTCATCAAATCCTTCTGTGCGGTTATCGTTGATTACCTGATATAAATAAATACCGTAACCTACTCCTGCAAGTAAGAGAAGCGCAATGATGATCAGCGTCCATAATACCCATCTATTATTTGATTCCCTCATGTCACTCCATCCGTTTCTTATAAGTTTATCTTTCATCATTTACTATACCTAGATGTATAGCTTCTGTAAACAAATACCCCTGAAAACTTTCGTGCCGGCAAAAAAATCCCAATCTTGCCATCGCTTTTGATGATATGTCCAATAAGCTAGTGATGAAACCATTCTTCTGCGGCGCTCATCAAATGTTGAGTCGTATCATAATACACTGGTACATCCGGGATAGAATCCAGAAAGTATTTTCCGTATCTTGCTGTTTTCACACGCACATCGCAAATAAATACAATGCCTCTGTCCTCTGAGGAACGGATTAAACGTCCAAATCCCTGTTTAAATTTAATAACAGCTTGCGGCAAGGATAAATCCATAAACGGATTTTTTCCTTCTTCTTTCATTTGATGCGATTTCGCTTCAAAAACAGGATGGTTGGGTGGTTGAAACGGCAGTCTTGCCATCACTAACGCCGATAAATCTTCTCCGGGTATATCTACACCCTCCCAGAAGGAACTCGTCCCGAGCAGGATTGCCTGATCATAGGATTGGAAATTTTTCTTCAACCTGCTGCGGCTGCCGCTCGTTACACCTTGAGCAATAATGACATACTGCTGATCTGTCATCATTTCTTTTAGAAGATGATTCGCTTTTTTTAGCATATCATAAGAAGTAAACAAGACCAGCATTCTCCCCGAGGTCACTTCTGCTAACGATAAGATGGATTCACATACTGCATAGACAAAGTCATCCATGTTGCCATATTTAATATCCGGAAAATCAGTCGGAATTAACAGCTGTACTTGTTTATCGTAATGGAATGGAGAAGCAATTTGTTCTGTTAACAAATCTTGTTCCGCTACTCCCAATCGCTCTTTGATAAATGTAAAGGAGCTTCCCATCGTCAATGTGGCACTGGTGAAAATAACGCTGCTCTTTTTAGCGAAAAAGTTTTCAGCTAATATCGGGGCTATATCAGACGGTTCACTATAAAGAAATACACTATGGTGACTTCCCTTTAAATCTATCTCTGCCCATTTAATCAATGCTACTTCATTTTGTTCCTGGAACATTATCTTTAAATCTTCCCTATATTTTTCTAACACGTCCTGCATCTGAGCAATCTCTTCAAGAAATTGTTTTTCATCCCCATTGGTTGAGGAATAATGATTCTTTAACTGAAATAAAACATCTAATTGCTTTTGAAAATGCATACGCAGGCGTGCAACCATATCTTGAGCAAGCTGCCAGGTATTCTGATGATATGTCTCCGGCTTGATACGATATTGCACCCTTCCCAGATCGCTTGTTGCTTTATCATTCTTCTGTTGTGCCATCACAAATCGCTCAATAAGATGGAATAATTCGTCAATATCGTATTTTGCTTCTTTGATAGCAGCATTCCACTGCTCCGCCAATTCCTTTTTGTGTTCGACATTAAAAGCCTTCAAAACGGTATGGAATTGTTTATCTTCATCTGCTGTTCCTAAATAATTACAGGTGAATTGCATCTGTATATAATCCAGCTTGAGTCCGTAATGATGGGACGCCGTTTCTTCAAAATGATGCGCCTCATCGATAATGACTTTCTGATAGCTTGGTAAAAAAGCATAATCATTAAACATATCCGTACACAGTAATGCATGATTCGTAATCAGAATATCCGCTTTTTGAGCCCGTCGCCTGGCCAATTGATAATAGGAATGATGGAACCAGGGAGATTTCGGGTTCATATTTCTTTCTGCATCAGCAGAAACCTTTTGGAAGAGAATATATCCCCCCGCCGGTAACTGGATTTCATCAATATCCCCTGTTTCGGTTTCCGTAATCCACACGAGTAAAATCGCTTTTGTTAAGACAAAATCATAATTATCCTTTGGTCCATAATCCAGCTCATAAAGAAATTTCTCCAGGTTTAAATAATGATTCTTCCCTTTCATTAACGCTACTTTGAAAGGAGTGTCTATAATCTTTTTTAATAATGGAATTTCTTCTTCAAGCAGCTGGCTCTGCAACTGTGTTGTATATGTACTTATAATAAGGCGCTCTTGGTGATTGACAGCCTGGTAAATAGCCGGTAATAAATAAGCCAACGATTTTCCTGTCCCGGTCCCCGCTTCAATAAACGCGTGTTTTTTGGCAGAGAACGCATCATAAATCGTTTCAGACATTTGCCGCTGTCCCTCTCTCGGTTCATAAGATGCGAATGCTTTCGCAAGAGCCCCTTCTTCCTGGTAGATCGCATCTAAATATTCTCCAAATGATATATCTAACCGGGAGTCCGTTTCTGTTTCTTTTTCAGACATACGGAAAGCAAGTCCCTGATAATGTTTTATTTGATCATCGGGGTGTTCCTTGAATGCTAATTCCTCTAAACGATAATCCAGGATAGCTGCTAAATCGGATTGTAATTTATCTTCAAGCATTTTCAGCTTATATAACGTTTCATATGGCAGATGGTCCATTTTTTCTTTTAACTTTAAAAATAGTTTTCCTGTTACATAAGCATCGGATAAAGCACGGTGCGGATCATCGTGATGCAGATCAAAGTACGTGGACAGATAACTTAATTTATAACTGGATATACCCGGGAATAATATTCTGGACAGCTCTACTGTATCCAGCACCTGATTTTTTAATGCCGGAAAACCATTGGATGTTAATTCCGTATTAAGGAAGCCGACATCGAAAGTTGCATTATGTGCAATAATATAGCTGTCCTGAAACATACGAGTAATATCTTCTGCTTCATCTATAAATAATGGCGCATCTGTCACATCTTCATTATAAATACCTGTCAGCTGAGAAATGAAAGGCGGTATCGGCTGATTCGGATTGATTAACGTTGTTTTTGTTTCTTTTATTTCATCATTTTCAATGACAACCATTCCTATTTCAATGATTTTCCCTGCTTTTGCCGGTGAATTACCGGTTGTTTCTAAATCAATCACAACATACTTCATAAGACCACCTCCATTCTTTTCATTGGATAGGATCATTCATGTGCTGCATTTCTATATACATACAGCAGACTGTTCTCCCAATGGATTTCTATTATCTGCTTTTACCGGTCAAACCATTCTATTTCTGCGGAGTATAGGGTTACAGGGCTCCCATCCGGTGATTCAGCAATTAAAGCCCCTTCATCTGTGATACCCAAGAATTTGCCTGACCATTCATTATGAAACGTTTTAATGTTAATATTTTCCCCTATTTTAAAAGCATGTTCTTCCCACCTGGATTTAATGGCTTTAAATCCTGTCTCTAAGTATACCTCATACGTGTTTTCAACGTGTTTTAATATGCTCTGGACGATTTCTTTTTTATCCCAATTTTTCCCGGACTCTATTTTCAATGAGGTCGCAATATCACGAATCGATGCATCCCAGCTTGCTTCATCCTGATTGACATTTAAGCCGGAACCGATTAAAACATAATCAATCCGATCTTGCTCTCCCTGCATTTCCGTTAAAATCCCACAAAGTTTTTTATCGCCGATTAATAAATCATTCGGCCATTTAATACCGATAGACAAACCCGTCAGCTCATGCAGTGCGTCCCTTAACGCAACCGCAGCTAATAACGTAAGCTCAGAAGCTTTATTTGGAGGAATCGGCGGCCGCAGAAGCAGAGTGGACCATAAACCTTCTTTATCCGAAAACCAGTTTTTTTTCATTCTGCCTCTGCCGGCAGTCTGTTCTTCAGCAATAATCATGGTTCCATTCGGTGCATTTTCCCGGGCCGCTTCATGTCCAATTAATTGGGTAGAAGCAACCGATGCTTTGTGAATAATGTGGTGTCCCATCCATTTTGTTTCAAGCCCCCAGCGGATTGTATTGCTGCTGACTTTATCAGGAAAGGAAACGATGCGATATCCCTGACTTCTTTTCGCATCGATGGTATAGCCGTCACGCTCTAAGTCTTTCATGTGTTTCCAAACGGCATTCCGGGAAATACCCAATGCTTCAGAAAGCGCTTGACCGGAGATATAGCTCTCCTTACTTTTGGATAGAAGCTTGATTAACTTTGAGCGGGTAGATTCCATTGTATCCATTCCTTTATTTTTGATTTTTCATTTGCGAGTTTAGAGATAACGATATGATATTCTATTTTATCCAATATATCTTTTATCCATTTTCCTTTTGGACGTTCCGGAAACCACTCCATGATATCATGTCCGTTCACACAAAGCTCTTTTTTAGATAAAATAGGGAGCTTCTCCCGTATAAAGTACAGCTCTTGTCTATCTATCGTATGCTGATCGATCTGTTTTACTAAGTAAACAAAATCATCCCATTGTTCTTTTGGCAATTGATAGACAAACCATGCATCGATTCCGCTCTTTTTATAGAGATGATAAGCATCCACAAGGTTGTTTGCCTGTTGTTTCAGTTGATTGGAACACTTATAAGCCTTCGTGCAAGCTGCTGCTGTAATACCTGTGTTTTTCAGTTCCACGAATGCAAACACAGGCGCAAGCGAAGAAACAGGTTCTAATTCTTTTAATAGTGAGGGCTCTGCTTTAAAAATAGGCAGATAATGATACAATGCTAATTCAAATATATCATCGACAGCTCTTTTGAAATAAGTTCCTGCTACCATCTTTTCTAACTCTACCGTTAACCGTTCCACTGCTAAGTAATCGATTAATGCCCCGCAACGTTGCATCGCTTGCTTCGTATTCTCTTCAATAGTAAAACCTAATTGGCTGCAAAAGCGGAGAGCGCGAATAATACGTAAAGCATCCTCTTCAAAACGGTCCACTGCATTTCCGACCGTCTGAATCCGCCCGCTGGCAATAGCTTGTTTTCCGCCAAAAGGGTCTAATATCTTTCCGTTCATATCCATCGCTATCGCATTCATGGTGAAATCCCTGCGTTTTAAGTCTTCCTTGATATCACGGACAAAATGAACCTCATCCGGGCGGCGGTGGTCACTGTATTCGCCTTCTGTCCGGTAAGTGGTGACTTCAAATGATTCCTGCTCGTAACGGACAATCACGGTACCATGTTCCAATCCTACCGGAATAACTTTTGGAAAAATCTCCTGAATTTCGGAAGGGAGGGCAGATGAAGCAATATCCACATCATGAATCGGGCGTCCGGTTATATAATCACGCACACAGCCGCCAACGAAGTAAGCTTCGAAGTGATTTTCTTCCAGAATGGATATGATGTTTGCTGCCTTTTGAAAAATAGATGGTAACATTTGCTAACCTCTTTCCCCTTCTTCGAGAACTCGATTATATAATGCTTCATATTGATTGACAATTTTTTCGGATGAAAAATGCGTCCGCACATGTTCTAAAGCCGCTTCCGAAAATTGCTTTTGCATGTTCGAATCCGATAATAATTCGATGGCATATGCAGCAGCGCTTTTAACATCTCCAAGCTCCACGATAAATCCTGTTTTACCATGTGTTAACACTTCTGGAATACCGCCGACATCTGTGCCGATTCCAGGAACGCCGCAAGCCATTGCTTCTAATAATACTAACCCGAAGCTCTCTTTTTCAGACATCAGCAGCATGACATCCGCCATTGCCACAATATCACTGACATTATTTTGTTTTCCAAGAAACTGTATTTCTGATTCCAATCCTAAATCATGAACGTGCTGCGACATATCAGCAAATTCCGGGCCATCTCCAATTAATAACAATTTGGAAGGGACATTTTCATTCACTATTTGAAATGTATCGATGATATCCTGAACCCGCTTCACTTTTCGGAAGTTGGATATATGCACCATTATTTTATCGGATTCTTTTATTTGAAATTGATGACGCAGCTCCGTCTCATTTTTCGGATAGTATTCATTTTCATTGATAAAGTTATGAATAACGTTCATTTTTTTATTCACATCCACCATCTCGACGGTCTGTTTCCGTAAACTTTCCGAGACAGTAGTCACCGCATCAGACTGTTCGATACCATGGCGGATAATAGGTTTTAACGTATTATCAATACCCAGAACAGTGATATCTGTCCCGTGTAAGGTTGTGACAATCTTAACCGGGTGTTTTGCCATATCCCTGGCTAAAATACCGCAAATAGCATGCGGCATGGCATAGTGTACATGAAGAATATCCAGTTTCTCCCGATCGATTACTTCCGCCATCTTTGCAGCTAAAGCTAAATCATAGGGCGGGTATTGAAATACAGGATAATGGCTTATCTCCACTTGATGATAGTACACATTGACATATACTTTTTCTAAACGAAAAGGCATACTGGAAGTAATAAAATGTATTTCATGTCCTTTTTCGGCTAATTTCTTCCCTAATTCTGTTGCGATAACTCCCGAACCGCCAATCGTCGGGTAACACGTAATTCCTATTTTCTTCACAATTCCCCTTCTTTCCTGCCAGCTGTGTCCAGCTCTTGAAACAAAATAATAGTCAGCGTATCGTAGCACACACTGTATTTACTCTTCTTTTATAATTTCTCTCCAATGAAAATCACCCCGGTTCAACCCATGCATATAAATTTCTCCGCCAGCAATATTGGTGGCTAAAGGAATTTGATAGACATCACATAACCGCATTAAAGCGCTGATATCAGGCTCATGCGGCTGTGCAGTTAACGGGTCGCGGAAGAAAATAACCATGTCCATTTTATTTTGGGCAATCATACTCCCTATTTGTTGATCTCCACCGAGCGGGCCCGATTTAAAACGATGTACCGGAAGTCTTGTTGCTTCTTCTATCCTGCTGCCAGTTGTTCCAGTAGCAAATAAATCATGTTTCTTTAGTATATGTGCATAAGCTGTTGTAAACCCGACCATATCATCTTTTTTCTTGTCATGTGCTATCAATGCGATATTCATGTATCTTCCCCCCCCTTTCTTTACATGTCGGCATTTTCTATAAAATATTCTCTAGACCATAAATGAGCTCATCCAGATCCATTACCTGATAAACGCACTCTTTTACACCATCCATAAATGATGCCCGATTCATAGAATCATGCTGTATCGTTAAGGTTTGGCCAGCACCGCCGAAAACAATTTCCTGATGCGCTACCAGACCGGGAAGACGCATACTGTGAATACGCATGCCATCAAAATCTCCGCCGCGCACTCCTGGAATGGTTTCTTCCTCATCAGGGTGTCCCTGTTTTTTTGGATTTCTTGCTTCCTGAATAAGCTCTGCCGTTTTCTTTGCCGTGCCGGATGGGGCATCCAGTTTTTGATCATGGTGCTTTTCAATAATTTCTACATCGGGGAAATAGGCAGCTGCCATTTTTGCGAATTTCATCATTAAGACCGCACCGACTGCAAAGTTTGGCGCTATAATACAGCCGGTTTGTTTTTCTTTTGCCAGCTGTTTTAATTCTTCTAACTGCGCTTCGGTATAGCCGGTTGTTCCTATAACCGGGCGAATTTGGTGATTCAATGCTGCTTTTGTATGTTTATAAGCTACTTCAGGTACCGTTAAATCAACAAATACATCGGCCTGCTGTTCGGAAAAGCACTTTTCGATATCTGTATAGACCGGAATAGTCAAATCATCCTGAAAGCCTTCTAAATCTTTCAGGTTCATTCCTTCATTTTTATGGTCCAAACAAGCTATTAATTCAAAATCCTCTGTATCGTGAATCATATGAACGGCTTCTTTCCCCATTCTTCCTCTTGGTCCTGCTACAATAATTTTAATTGCCATGGTTTTCTTCCTCCTCTTTTTTAGTCCAGCGATTTTTATCTCTTGTTTCAAATTTTTGCATTGTTTGCTCAAAGGAATCCGACAGATCAAAATCCAGTGAATTTGCTAAACAGGCTAATACAAAAATCATATCACCTACTTCTTCTTCGACTGTATTTTCTTCTTCTGTCTTTTTCTTTGGTTTTTCTCCATGATAATGATTCACTTCGCGCGCTAATTCTCCTGTTTCCTCAGATAGTCTTGCCATTAAAGAAAGCGGCGAAAAGTACCCTTCTTGGAATTGGGATATGTATGCGTCCACCCGTTTTTGGACATCTTCTAAGGTAAGACGGGAATTCTCCATTATCGACACCTCGTTTTCTAACAATATACTTTTTCTCTTCTCTAATGTTAGCTAAAAGCAAGGATTTTGACAACTAATTGGTACAGTATGCGGATTGTCATTGTGATGGAAATTGTCTATAATAGATTCCGTCGAAATTTGCGTTATTAAAATATGATTATAATCTTAAACACAGCATACCACAACGAAATAGGGGGATTGATTCATTGCGTATTCGGGTAAAGAACATCATATTTATATTAGTGGGAGCTGCTATATTTTCTTTTGGTCTTGTTCATTTTAACATGCAGCATAACCTTGGCGAAGGCGGTTTTACCGGGATTACCCTTTTATTTTATTTTTTATGGCATATAGATCCTGCTATAACCAATCTTATCCTTAATATTCCGGTATTTTTGATCGGATGGAAAATACTCGGAAGGAATGCATTTATTTATACACTAGTTGGCACTTTTTCCGTTTCTTTATTTCTCTGGATTTTTCAAATTTATCAAATTCCAATTGGTTTAGAGAATGATATGACACTTGTTGCATTATTTGCAGGTGTATTTATCGGTGTTGGATTAGGAATTATCTTCCGCTTTGGCGGAACAACCGGCGGCGTTGACATTATCGCCCGCATTATTAACAAATATACTTCCTGGAGTATTGGAAGAGCGATGTTTGCATTTGATTTTCTTGTTATTGTTACTTCCATCCTGACATTCCTTGAACTGTCTGAAGGAATGTATACCCTTGTCGCTGTATTTATTGGCGCAAAAGTAATTGATTTTATTCAGGAAGGTGCCTATGCTGCCAAGGGAGCCTTTGTCATTTCTGACCAGAGTGAAGAAATTGCTAATCAGATTATGAAAAAAATGGACCGGGGTGTAACGGTTTTAAACGGAGAAGGAAGTTTTTCCAAAGAAAAAAGAAATGTATTATATTGTGTCGTAGCCCGGAATGAAGTTCCACGAATGAAAAGTATCATTACCCAGACAGACCCTTTCGCCTTTGTCTCTGTAACAACCGTTCATGAGGTGATGGGAGAAGGTTTTACACTGGATGAAAATAAAAGGCCGTTAAATGAATAATGTTGTAAAAGAGCCCGGAGCGTTTCCGGGCTTTTTCACAAACGAAAAATCATGAATTTTATTAAAAAGGAGAAAGACCATGGAGATTAAACATATGATTTATTTTATAGAAATCGTGAAAACGGGCAGTATGACAAAAGCAGCTGAAAATTTATTTATTTCACAGCCTACGATTAGTAAGCTCTTGCGGGATTTAGAAGCAGAGTTAGAAGTGGAATTATTTGATCGTCACAAACGCAAAATGGTTCTTACGGATGCAGGGGAAGCATTTTTACATCAGGCCAAAGAAATTGTTCGATTATACGAAAACCTGCCCACTGAAATGGATAATTTACTGGGAATCAGGAAAGGTCATATAAAAATAGGATTACCTACGATTATGGATGTCAGGCTGTTCACACAGATGCTTGGAAAATTTCACGAGAATTATCCGGATATCAGCTTTGAATTATTAGAGAGCGGCAGTAAAAAAATTGAAGAAAGTATTGAAAATGAGGAGCTCGATGTCGGAGTTACAGTGCTGCCGACAGACACGGAAGCATTTCATCAATTCTTTTGGCTTGAGGAGCAATTGAAGCTGGTGGTTCCTCGGTCACACAAATTTGCTGAAAGAGACAAAATAGAACTTATCGAATTGAGAGATGATGATTTTATTCTATTCAGTGAAGATTTTGTCTTAAACGATCGTATCATAGAGGCATGTAAGACTGCTGGATTTGTTCCCAAAGTAATTGCGGAAAGTTCTCAATGGTATTTTATTGAACAGATGATTGTCTCCAGTCTTGGAGTGAGCATTCTCCCGGAAAGTATTATCGACATGCTAAAAGAAGATGTTGTTGGTATTGAAATTGATACGCCTTCGATTTCCTGGCAGTTAGCAATTATTTGGAAGAAAAGTAGCTATACTTCTTTTGTAACAAAAGAATGGTTGAAATATATACAAGAGCAATTGATGTTCCAACGTAAAAAATAATAATTAATTGTGGCGTTTTCATAGATTTGGTCTATAGGTCGGATGAATAATAACTATTTTTATTATGAACAGTTACGTTTTAGAATAAGAAATAGAGACAAAATAAAGTTATCTTATTGAAGAAAGGAACGTAAGCAACATGACTAGTTATAAACATCCAAATGAAAGCAGAGTCGTTAGTACAGATCAAGTACTAGTGAATGATTTAAATAATTACAATACCCTCTTTGGAGGTGTATTGATGAAAAAATTAGATAATAACGCCACTTTATCTGCAAGAAGACACGCTAGAGTAAAGGAATGTGTCACAGCATCTACGGATTCGATTGATTTTCTTCATCCGATTACACAGTCCGACTCCGTATGTGTTGAATCATTTGTTTCCTATACTGGCAATACGTCAATGGAAATTTTTTGTAAAGTTATTGCGGAAGATATGATGACAGGAGAAAGAAAAATTGCTGCAACTGCTTTTCTTACTTTTGTAGCCCTGGATCAGGACAAAAAAGCAATTAAGGTACCAAGTATTGCTCCAGAATCAGCGGAAGAAAAATTCTTGTTTGAATCAGGTGAAAAACGGGCAGCAATGCGTCGTAAAAGAAGAGAACACAGTAAAGAACTGACGCAAATCATTGGTTTGGAAAAACCATGGGAAAGAGGAGATATCCATGTTTGTAAATCTGAATAACTTGTATCAAATAAAAGAAGAATTCGAAGAGCTTCAATATAATGATAAAGCATTATATGAGCATTTACAGCATGTGGTGAGCTTGACCAGACAGTTGCAAATTCCTTATAAATATTTAGGAGATTTGTTAGTAACAGGAGAAGAAGGAACAGTCAATCCTCCTTTTATTCGTGATTCTGTTTTACAACTTTATCAGCGTGAAGTGAAGTCGTTAAGAGAACGCAAGGATATTGAGAAGTTGTTATCTATTCTTCGTCAACTGGACCGTATCTCCTATTCACAAGTATTTCTGTTAGTGATGGGAGCAAAACCGGAGTTTATCCGCGTCAATACGATTATTAAATAACAAAAGGGCCAATCACCCAGAACAATATGTGGTGATTGGCCTTTTTCAATGATGAGAAGGTAAAGTGAACAAATAAAAGATCGATCATTCAGCAATCATTCCTTTCTATGCGTGAAAGCTGTTCTCGATAGTAACGATCCATGCTGTTATGTTTTGAGCTGGTCTTTTTGTATGCTCTTACAGGTGAATGCTGCCACTAAAAAAGATGATTCATTTTGGAATCATCTTTTTTATGCTTACTATTCTCTGTTTGCTGCAAAGATAAGAATAAAACGCATCAATTCGGCTACGGCAACTAATGCAGCTGCAACGTAAGTCAATGCGGCAGCATTTAATACTTTTTTGGTCTCCCGTTCTTCATTATTACGGATAATGCCTGCAGAAACTAGCTGGGTCATCGCCCTGTTGGAAGCATCGAATTCCACCGGCAATGTGACGAGTTGAAATAGTACTGCAACGGCGAAGAAAATAATTCCCACTAACATTAAATTCATTGTCCCCAAGAGCATTCCTGCAATAATTAAAATCATCGAGAGGTTGGAACCAGAACTTGCTGCTGGAGCTAAAGCGCTTCTAAAGCGTAAAAATGCATATTCTTCCTGATCTTGTATCGCATGTCCCACTTCATGTGCTGCTACTGCAGATGAAGCCATTGACCTGCCCTGATAGTTATTTTCAGAAAGGTTTACTTGTTTTTTACGGGGATCATAATGGTCTGTTAATTCCCCTTTTACCATACCGATCTGTACATCATGCAAACCGTTATCATCCAGTATTTTTCTGGCAACATCTGCACCAGTCATACCGGATGAAGTCGGTTTTTTAGAATATTTGGTATATGTGCTTTTGACTTTACTTGATGCAAGCATTGGAATAATCATTAGTAATAAAAAATAAATTAAATAAGCACCCATGTTTTAATTCCCCCATTACTGTATCTTAAGGTCAATTTTAGTCAGTATTTTCATTTTAGTCAACTGATTTGTCGTTTTTACGAAGCGACTTATTCCCTGGTTTTTCCCCTTTATATTTTTTCCAACTTACATAGGATAATGTAATAATAATGCAACCGCCTACAATCATTACACCTAAAATAAATGGAGACGGTGCCAAACTGTTATAATGAATATCTGATGAAGGAATAGAGGCAGCATGGACAGCTTTTACATGGCAAAACATCCCTATGATACCGATTGTCATCACACGAAGCAGTTTCCCACCCATAGAGATCACCTCTGATCTTTTTAATATCTACTCTTAGTTTATGATGAGAGGTGAACGGGTATGACGGTCAGACGCCTTGATTAGTAAGAAAATATAAAATGTTTGCATTGTTTGCGAAGAAACGATTAGCTGCACAGTACTAGTCTTACGTAATATTATCTTATTCAGAAACGGTTATATTTTGTTTGTGCAATAAAAACGCGTTCTTTTACTCGGCAGCTTTTTTTCGATGAATCGTTAAGTAATAAGCCAGGAGAATGGAAACAATACTTAACCAAAATGTAAAATAACCAATTTCATTCATATACGTTGTTAAATCAGAATAAATAGGCATTTGACCGAAAACATAGTCAATAATATCGTTGTGCAGTACAACGATTGCTGCGACAGTTAAATGTCGTAATTTTATTTTATAAAACGGGGCATAGAGTAACCCTTGTACAGCCATTCCAAAATGCGATGCAATCAGCATATAGCCTGCCGGACCGATATCCCCGCCTATTATTAATGATAATAAGTTCATCACAACAGCCCAGATGCCATATTTAAATAAAGAAACAATCGCTAATGCTTCAATATATGGAATGTTCTTACCAAAAATGAAAAATAATAAAAAAATAGTAAAAAATAAACTCGCTGTCGGGCTGTCCGGCACAAACGGAATAAATATCGCTGGAGTTATCTCCAGCTGCCATCCATACCAATAATAACCATAAATGGTGCCTAAAAAATTGATAATGAAAAGCAGTATCAAAAATTTTTTATCTAATAATATGTAGGATAACATCTCTATTCGATTTCTCCTTCTTTCTTAATAGTTACCAATAGAAGAAAGCACCTTTGCCTTATTATGGTCAAAGGTGCTTCTGTTTATCACAGTGTAACAAATATTCAGAAGGAATATGAGGAAATTCCCTCTGAATAAAATTTGTTTGATGCTTCATACTTCCTATTCTGCTGCTTCATTCGTTTCAACGATAAAATCTGCTAATTGTTCCAATTCTTCATCTGTTCCTTGGAACTGATCGGCAGGCATTGACCCGGTACCGTTTACAGCAATATCCATAATTTCTTCTTTTGAATGCTCATTTCCTCCGACTAACGCAGGGCCTGCACCGCCCTCTAATTCGCCGCCATGGCAGCTTAGACAGCTGGTTTCATATGCTGCGTATCCAGGATGACTCTCATCAACTACAGATTCACCCGGAGGAATTGGTTTGTTCTGTTCCGCACGCTCTTCCCAGTCAACTGGTGCTGCAGAAGTGTACGTTAACCAGATAACCGATGCTAGTCCTAATAGCATCATACCAACAGCAACTGGACGCTGACGCGGACGTCGCCCTGGACCATTGTCCAGAAATGGAGCAAGAAATAGTGCTCCAAATGCAATTCCCGGAATAACAAGAATTCCAAGAATAATCCAATTACCACTTGCAAATTGATATTTTAATAATTCATACAAGAATAAGAAATACCAGTCCGGTAGCGGGATATATGATGCATCTGTCGGATCAGCCATTCCCTCAAGCGGAGACGGATGTGCCAACACTAAACATAAAAACCCTACAAGGAAAACAGCTCCGGCCAACCATTCTTTTAATAAAAAGTTGGGCCAAAACGCTTCTGTTCTACCAGGATACTCGGAATAATCTTTTGGTATCTTGGATGCTCTTTCCGCCGGGATTCGGGAATCTCCGACGAACTTCATACCTTTACCTCTACGCATGGGTTGCCCTCCTTTTTATAGTGGTCCAGAAATACCTTGTCTACGGATTAAGATAAAGTGAACTGCCAATAATGCAAACAATGCTCCTGGTAAGAAAAAGACATGGATTGCAAAGAACCGGGTCAGCGTTTGTGCTCCGACAATCGTAGCATCTCCGGCTAGAAGCGTTTTTAAAGCTTCTCCGATAAATGGAACCTGTTCAGCAATTTCTAATCCAACTTGAGTTGCAAAGTATGCTTTGTTATCCCAAGGAAGCAAGTAACCAGTAAAGCCTAATCCCAGAATGATGAAGAAGATAAGAACTCCTACCATCCAGTTCAACTCACGAGGTTTCTTGTAGGCCCCTTGGAAAAACACCCGTAAAGTATGTAATAACAGCATTACGACAACAACACTTGCACCCCAGTGATGCATGCCTCGTACTATTTGGGCATGTGCTACCTCTGTTTGTAAATAATATACAGATTGCCAAGCGTTTTCAATATCCGGTACATAGTACATTGTCAAAAACATACCGGAAAGAATTTGAATGACGACAACAAAGAATGTTAATCCGCCGAAACAATATACAAATGCGGAAAAATGGTGCGCCGGATTAACGTGCTCTGGAACTTCGTGATCGGCAATGTCCCGCCAAATCGGCGTAATATCAATGCGATCATCGATCCAATCATAAATCTTTTGTAACATTGTTCATTACGCCTCCTCGTGTGGTTGGATATTACCCAGGAACAGCATGCCATCCCTTTCTTCCTGTTCATAAACATCAAGCGGTTGCAACGGCGGCGTTCCGGGAACATTCACACCATTTTTGTAATAACGGCCGTTATGACAAGGACAAAAATACTCTTCTGGATAATCTTCATTGCCTTCCCATGAAACAAAACAACCTAAATGTTTACAAACCGGGGAAAAGGCAACAATTTCATCATCATCATTTCGATATACCCAGGCTGTCTGGTTTACTTCTGATTCGTACCATCCGTCTACCTGGTCGATCGTCCAATCGACACGCTGTGGTTCAGAAGTGATTTCAGAAACTTCCAGACCAACATTTGCAAAATCTCCACCTTCATCATGCTTCAATACAGGATCAATAGCCATTCTGACAGGTGAAATTAACAAACCGGCAGCCATAAATCCGCCCACCCCTGTAAGCGTATAATTTAAAAATTGTCTGCGGGATATATCGCGCTTTTCATCACTCATGTTTTTCCCCCCTCTGTGTTCAAATAGTCACGGACATTATTAAGATAAAATCAGATTACTAGGACACTAATAATGATAGCGTAAACTATTGTTTGGGTCAATATATATCCTAAGGTTCAAACCAAATGTTTTGATAATTTTGTCATACATTTACCAAAAAGACTTCATCAATTCGGCTGTCTGCATCGTTTGGTCTCTTACCATGCTCTTTACTGCAGCTGGATCCGCATCTTTTAAAGGGATAGAAGGAAGCCAAATAAATTCTCCTTCTAATTGACTAGCTACTTTTCGCCAAGCAGGGTCAAAACTGATATACAACACATGTTCAAATGGTTGTTCTTTAAAATGAGCAGTCCATGTATTCAATCTTTCTGCTTCTTCGGATTTTTCAGCCGACGTGATATATGTATACATTGGCGTGAGCATGACTCTCCCCATTAATTCTTTCTCCAACTCTCTGGAAAGAAGCATTAAAACGTCATACTGATCAGCCTGTTTTGCAGAAGCGTCCAATGCACCAATTTGAAATGGGGCTAATGGGACAACAACCGTATCCACGTACTCCTTTGCTTGTTCGTATTTCTGTAAATCAACACTTGTCCATTTCATTCAAATTCCTCCTTTAAATGCTTGCCTATATTGTACCAATTTTTTTACATTGCTGAAAGAACCAAATGGAATCGCAGTCATAGAGAACAAAAGTGAAAAGCTCCCAGTTGTTGGCGTTCGGAGCTGGGCAGGACTGTTTATCTATCAATTGTGATTGGCAAGTAAACCGTTCTATTATTTTCTGCCATAAAAAAACAACCCGTAAAAAATACAGGTTGCTGCAGCATCATTTGATTAAAATAGTTCATTTTAGGTTTTATTCAGCAGTTTATCCAACTCTTTCGTTAACTCTATAAACTCTTTTTGATTTCCGGTATCCAGGGCGTTATCAATCTTTTCCCGCAATTGTTCCTGCTGTTGCTTTACAATGAGTTGATCCAATAATTCAGCGGTTGTCTGCTTATCATCTTTGGTCAGATAATAATCATCCGGTAAAAATGGATTTTCTTCTAAAACAGCAGCGTAATAGGCGCTTTGATTTGCCTGGTAGAAATTCAGCTGGATAAATAATGCTTCCTGCTTATTTAAACGGATATCATGAAATGTTTTCTCCGCATCCGTCGTTACCAAATGATTCTTATAAAAACGGAATGGTATTTTGTCCGAACACCGGCTTGAAATCATGACGCCCCTGGGGCAGTACTTCACATCTCTGACAAAATGTACATGTTCCAGAATATCCATATGGTTCACTAAATAATTAAGTATCCATACACTTTCTCTTTTTTTTAAGCGATAATGGTTTAAAAACCACTGGATGAACTTCTTCTTATCTTTTGCAGTTACAGATGATAGCATGCCACTCTCCCCTCTCTAAAAGCTTGATAATCCGCTATTACAGTAAATCTTGCTCTAAGCGTTCTACATGCTCACGCACATCCTCATCAATCGGCTGCTGTTCGAGATATGCTTTCAGGACCGGAATGGCTTCTTGCACTCTCCCTTCTTCCGTCAAGAAATAGCCATACTCTTTTAAAAAGTCACTGTCATGTTGTAAACTAGTATATGCTTCCTGATAGCTGTTTAATGCATCATCAAACGATTCTATTTCAACATTGGCTTTGGCCAATTCCCAATCATAGAGCGGATCCTCTGCACCAGTGTTTTTAATGCTTTGAATAACGTCAACAATCTCATCAAATGCTTCTCTTGCTTTAAGCAGTTCAATTAAAAACAAAACAGCTTCTTTATAATCTGGCTCTAAAGCAATTGCTTCTCTGACATGCTCTTCGCTTTCTGCCTCTCTTCCTAATTGGTGTGCAATTTCTCCGGCAAGGAAGTAGAGTTCTTTTTGATAGGAGTTCCTTTCCAGCCCCTGCTGGGTTATCTTATAGGCATCTTCCAGCATTCCCTGCTCTTTATAGACATCCGCAAGCTGCGTATAAGCGGCATAATAATCCTGGTCAATTTCCAGTGCGTGCTCCCATGCTTTCATTGCAATATCATCACGGTCAGCCTGATGTGCCGTAATCCCGTATTTAAATAATTTTTCAGGATCCGGGTCTTCCTCTTCTTTATAAAACGTCAGGGCTTTCTCATAATCACCGGCAGCTGCATATGCTTCGCCAAGCCGGTCGTCAATAGATATATTTGCTACTTCTTTTGTTTTTGCATACACATGTTCATAATAGTTAATAGCTTTCATGTACTCGCCAATAGAAAAGAACAGTTCTCCAAGTGCAAAGTCAATCACACTTTCCTGCGGGTCAATTTGTTTTGCTTCCATCAATTTTTGCTCGGAAACTTCAAACAGCCCTTGTGCCTGATATAAATCAGCCAGCTGGATTAATGCTTGCACATAGCCCTCGTCCTCTTCCGGAATTTCATTTAATATCGTAATCGCCAGCTCGTCTTCTTCAGATTCAATAAATATATCCGATAATGTGAGCTTTAACGAGGTTTCTTCAGGATATTTTTCAATCAATTGTTCAAGAATCGTTCTTGACTCGACTAGAAAACCCCATTGCAGGTATAGTTCGGCTATTTGAAACAAGGAATCATCATCCGCATTTTTTTGATAGTCTTTTAATAACGCTAATGCTTTCTCTGTTTCATTTTTTTCAGCTAATTCGATTGCTTGTTGAATGGTGTTCATTTAAAGAACCCCTCTCTTTTGTGTTTCTTTTGCTTCCAATTTATCATACAAAAAAGACAGCTACAGTTCAAATGACAAGAACTGTAGCCAGAATATAAGTGGATATTTCATCGATATAGAGCAATCATGATTTACTGCAAGATAGCTTCCAGATCATCGAAAAATGTCGGATAAGAAATGTTAATACTGTCTTTTTCATCCATTTTCACTGGAGCTTCTGTTATAAGCGCCGCGATAGCACCCATCATGGCAATACGGTGGTCCATATAGGAAGAAATGGTGCCGCCGGTTAATCGGCTGGGCCCGTTGATAACCATACCGTCTTCGGTGGCGGTAACATCCGCACCAAGTGCTTGCAAATTTTTACAAACGGCTTCGATACGATCCGTTTCTTTTACTTTTAATTCTTCCGCATCTTTAATGACCGTTTTTCCATCTGCCTGAGTGGCTAATAAAGCGAGTATTGGAATTTCATCTATAAGACGTGGAATGACATTTCCTTCTATCGTTGTTCCTTTAAGAGCGGTATACTGAATGGTTAAATCACCAATTTTTTCCCCGCCTGTTGTCCGTTCATTAGCAACTGTAATGCTAGCTCCCATTTGTTTTAACACATCCAGCACTCCAGTCCTGGAATGGTTTAAACCGACATTTTTTAAAGTAACTTTACTTCCAGGTACAAGGGCCCCGGCAATTAAAAAGAATGCAGCTGAAGAAATATCACCGGGAACTTCCACATCACAAGCGGTCAAATTCCCTTTGCTCGTTACAGCAATGCCTTTTTCCGTTTGTTTTAAATCTGCCCCGAATGCTTGAAGCATCACTTCGGTGTGATTTCTTGTTTCTGTTTCTTCCTGAACAACTGTTTCTCCTTCTGCAAGCAAACCTGCTAATAAAACGGCTGATTTTACTTGAGCGCTTTTCACCGGAAGCCGGTAGGTGATTCCTTGCAATGCGCCCCCGTGAATGGTAATCGGGAGGAAATTTCCGTCTGCTTCTCCGTAAATCGAAGCTCCCATTTTTCTTAATGGGTCAACTACTCGATTCATCGGGCGCTTCGTAAGAGAAGCATCCCCAAAAATGGTTGTTTCAAATGGAAGTCCGGATAAGAGCCCGAGCATTAACCGGGTTGTTGTTCCTGAATTACCAAAATCAATTGCTTCACCAGGTTTTTTCAGACCTTCTAACCCATTACCATGAACAAGTACCGTACTTCCCTCTTTTTCAATCCGCACACCCATTTTACGAAATGCAGCAATGGTTCGGAGACAATCCTCTCCATCAAGAAAATTCGTTACTTTTGTCGTTCCGTGTGAAATACTCCCGAAAATAATCGAACGATGGGAGATGGATTTATCACCGGGGACCATTACCTCGCCTTCTAATCTGGGTGAAGTATATTCAAATTGAACATGTGACACGCTATTCGCCTCCCTGTCATTACGATGGAATCATCGTTTCAAATCCGCGTTGTTTTAATATCTTCTGACCGGCATCTTGGGCTTCTTTTGAATAAAAACTTAGACGTAATGCACCTGTAATGCCTTCACGAACTTCAAGGATTTCAATATTTTTAATACTCAATGATGCGTTTGCCAAAATGAGTGCGACCTCCGCTATAGCCCCCGGCTGGTCAGCGATATCAACAACAACATCATAAAATGCAGGGATTGCTCCGCGCTCCCCTTCGTTTAATCCATCCCGATAATTTTTGGCACTATTTAAATACGTGATGACTTCTTCTTTTTCGTTCTCTTCAATCCGTTTTTTCAACTGTTCCATCTCTGTAATCCAGTCCTCCAGCATAGCTGACATTTTAGACTGATTATGGTAAAAAATATCCTGCCACATCACTGGATTACTGGAAGCAATGCGCGTAATGTCACGAAATCCGCCAGCAGCCAGGTTGGGAAGGAAAGCGTGTTTTTTCTCCCATTTTCTCGCCTGGTGAACAAGCGAGGATGCAATCAGATGTGGAAAATGGGAGATAACACCGGTCATCTCATCATGCTCATCAGGATTTAGCACGACAAAATTACTCTTGGTTGCGGATAAAACGTCCTGCAGTGTATGGACATTTTCCTCAGATGCATGATCCAGCGGAGACAGAACATAAATGGCATTTTCAAATAAATGCTCTTTCGCCGCTTCAATGCCTTTTTTGTGCGAACCGGCCATCGGATGACCGCCAATAAAATGAACAGCTTTATTGGTTAACTGATTTGCAGCCATAAGGACAGAACCTTTGACAGATGCTGTATCCGAAACAATAACGTCCTTGGTAAAAGGAATATCATCCAGTCTTGTAACCAGTTGAATCGTTTCTGAAATTGGGGCAGATATAATAATAATATCTGCCTGTAATGCCGCTTCTTCAAAATTTGTAAAAGCTTGATCGATAATTCCGTGATTTAACGCAAATTGCAATGTATTTTCATTGACATCAAAACCGGTGATGCCATGTTCGGATTCTTTTCTTATCGCTTTTGCGATGGACCCGCCAATCAGACCGAGTCCGGCTATTAAAACCTGTTGCTTCTCCATACGTTCACCTTACCTGATTTAATTTTTCTTGGTATTCTTTTAAAACGTTCTCCAACACTTTCATATCTTCTTCTTTTCCAATGGTGACACGAATCGTATTGGGGATTCCTAATAATTCTCCCGGACGGACGATAAATCCGCGCCTGATTAAATAATCAAATACATCTGTTCCGCTTCCAGGTGTTTTCACAAGCAGAAAATTCGCTTCTGATTCATAGTAGTCCCAGCCAATGGAAGTTAAAAAAGCCTGAAATTGCGTTAATACTTTTTTATTTTCCTGATACGTATGCCGGATAAAATCCTGATCTGAAAAGGCAGTAACAGCTGCCTGTTGAGTGACTGATGTTGTATTAAATGGACCGCGTACCTTATCCAGCGTTTCGACAATTATCGGGTCTGCGATGCCGTAACCAATTCGGAGACCTGCCAGACCGTAAGCTTTTGAAAATGTACGTAACACAATTAGGTTTGTATATTTATCTAACAGTCCCAGCGCATCGGGATCTTTTTCAGGATCCAAAAATTCAACGTACGCTTCATCTAAAACAACCAGAACGTCAGAAGGACAATCATTTAAAAAGCTCTCCAATTCTTCTTTGGAAAGGGACGTTCCAGTTGGATTATTCGGCGTACAAATCCAGATGATTTTTGTATTTTCCTGTACAGAAGCAAGCATCTTATCCAGCGGATGACTGCCATCCGCATTTACTGGGTGTTCAATAATCTCTGCACCTTCTATTAACGAATAATGCTTATACTGTGGAAACGTAGGTGTTGCCATAATAACCTGATCCTCTGCAGTCAAATAAGACCGGCAGAGCATCTGGATAATCTCTTCAGATCCGCTTCCGAAAATCAGTGATTCCGGACGGACATTTAATTTTTCACTGATCAAATAACGGAGTTCTGCCGTATAGCCGTCGGGGTAAATATGAAAGGCAGGTTCATTTGCCTGAAATACATTCTTTACCTTATCGGAAAAGCCATAGGGATTCTCATTCGACGCCAGTTTAACAATATAATCAAGTCCAAATTCGTCTTGAATGTCTTTTGTCTGCTTCCCTTGTTTATATGGACTGAGTTGTTTTAAAACCTCTTTACTTCTCATTGCTTAGCCATCCTTTCTTTCTACAAGATCCGGACGGAGTTTTACGGCCTCTCTCTGAAATGTATGCACAACTTCTTTTTGTGCTGTTTCCGTATTTACTACCATCATAACCCGGATGCAATTCGGCAGACTGCCGGGAACATCAATCTCCTGCATACACATAACGGGCACGTATTTCCATCCGTCAATTTCCCGCACAGCTTTTGCAGGAAACGCTGCATCAATTTCCTTGGTTACGGAAATAAAGGCATGGGATACATCTTCCGGCTGAATCTGATTGTTTTCTGCCATCTCCAGCACCAATGTTCTTGTATGCTCAATGATTTCGTCTGCTGTATTATTTTCTACTGTTGTAGCTCCTCGTACGCCTCTTGTCACAGCTTGTTCATCCTCTCTATATATGTTTTGATATAAGCCTCCACAGAGGAATCATCTAAGTTTTCGACAGTCGGCTCACCAATTTTATGGAGTAAAACCATCTGAATATGGCCGGAAACGGATTTTTTATCCGACTTCATGCTTTTAATGAGTTGATCTATATGTGCTTCTTCTATGTCGATAATCGGGTATTCATTCATTGTCATCCAATGATAGAACTCCTGAAACGGAAGCAGCTGTCCGTTTACATGCTCACTCACATGAAGGGCAAATAACATCCCGTTTGCGACAGCTTCTCCATGTGTTACTTTTCCATATCCGAGCGTAGCTTCAAAAGCATGGCCCAATGTGTGACCGAAATTCAGATGTTTACGAATGCCGGATTCTTTCTCATCTGCTTCTACGATATCTGCTTTCACCTTTATACCTGCTTCTAAGTGATTTTCCAGCTGCTCCGGCGAAATTTGTTTTAAAGAAAGCGGCAATAATGCTTCTGCTAATGAACGATCAGCAATAAGCCCTTCTTTTAAAATTTCTGCATAGCCGCTGCGAACTTCACGATAAGGTAAAGATGTTAAAGTTTCCGTATCATATAAAACAGCTGCCGGCGGGTAAAAGCAGCCGATTAAGTTCTTTCCGGATGCATGATTAATAGCTACTTTGCCACCGACACTGCTGTCATGAGCCAAGATTGTCGTCGGCATTTGCACGTAGTCAATTCCGCGCATAAAAGTAGCAGCGACAAATCCTGCCAAATCACCTATTACCCCGCCGCCTAAGGCAATAATGAGTGATTTGCGGTCCAGTCCGCTTTCAATAGCTTTGGACTGTAATTTGTAGTACACTTCTATATTTTTGGAGGCTTCTCCAGATGGAACAACCGATGTATAGATAGCTTTATCTTGCAGGCTGTTTGTCACATCTTGCAAATATTTATCAGCTATTTTATCATCCGTTATGATGAAAATGGAGCTGTAATCCTCGTGCAACCACTTCTTTAAGCGAAATCGCAGACCGGATTCCATCACAATCGGATAATGACGCTGGATTGACTGGATGGTTAATTGTTTCATTTAGAAGCACCTGATTTCTTCTCTATATGCATCTATAGCCTGTTTCAGCTGTGAAAAACGGTCGCTTGAAAACTGTTCTGTGACAGCTTTCGCTACTTCAAAAGCAACGATATGTTCCATCACGACAGAGGCAGCTGGAACTGCACAGGCATCCGATCTTTCAACGGTCGCTTTAAAAGGTTCTTTTGTTTCAATATCCACACTTTGCAATGGTCGTTTCATCAGCGTCGGGATAGGCTTCATCACACCACGTACAATAATAGGCATACCAGTACTCATGCCGCCTTCTAAACCGCCCAGACGGTTCGTGGTGCGATGATATCCATCTGCTTCATTCCAGGTAATTTCGTCATGGACTTCACTGCCATTTAGGCGGGCTGCTTCAAAGCCGATACCGAATTCCACCCCTTTAAATGCATTAATGCTGACTACACTTGCTGCAAGTTTACTGTCCAGCTTTCTATCATAATGTACATAGGAACCAATTCCGGCCGGCAATCCTTCTACATAAACTTCGCAGACACCGCCAATCGAATCGCCCACTTTTTTTGCTTCGTCTATCGCTTCCACCATTGGCTGTTCCACATTGGAATCTAATACCATAACCGGAGAATTCTCGGAAACCTCCGCACGTTCTTTTGCTGATAAATCGGGCTTTTCTTCTGCGCGGATACCGCCAATTTCTTTAACATATCCGGTGACACGAATGCCTAATTGTTCTAATAGCGATTTTGCTACTGCACCTGCAGCAACCCTTGCCGCTGTTTCTCTTGCTGAGGAACGTTCTAAAACATTCCGCATATCGCGGTGCCCGTATTTCAAACCGCCATTTAAATCGGCATGTCCCGGACGTGGTTTTGTAACAACTCTCCGCATTTTCGCCTCTTCGTCCATAGGATCTGCACCCATGATGTCTGTCCAATGCTTAAAATCATCATTATGTATCACAAGTGAAACAGGAGATCCGAGCGTATACCCGTGACGCACACCACTGGTAATATCTACGGTATCCTTTTCAATTTGCATTCTCTTTCCTCTGCCATGCCCGCCTTGTCTTCTGCGCAGGCTCTTATTGATATCTTCCGCTTTTAATTCCATCTGGGAAGGCAGTCCTTCGATAATTGTCGTTAATTGTTTTCCATGTGATTCTCCAGCTGTTAAATAACGCACTATACATTCTCCTTTACCTTTATAAACTATGAAAAAGAGATTTTTATAATCGCTGTTATCTTCCAAATAATTTCGTAAAAACGAACGTGTCATATTTTTTAGATAATATCGAATATACTTCACTCATTTAAATAGTTGAAAGTTTTCTAATTACTATATCATATCTTCCTGTATTTCGGGTAGTGTTAATTATTGTTTCCGGTAAAAAAAGCTGTCTTCCAGATAAAAACCGTATTCTCCAGCGTTAAATATCTGCTCGGTACTGCCGACAAACAAGCAGCCGCCCGTTACTAAGGATTGCTGAAAGTGACGGAATATATTTTTTTTAGCTTCTTCTGTAAAATAGATTAACACATTCCGGCAGACAATCAAATCCACTTCTTTCGGATAACGGTCTTCTAATAAATTATGCCGTTCAAAACGGATATGCTTTCTTAAAGATGGATCCACCTGAAATATCGTACCGTTTGACGTGAAATATTTTTTCTTTAAAGCAGCAGGCAGTTCTTTTAAAGCACGTTCCTGATAGTTCCCTTGTTTGGCTGCATTTAACACAGCCTGATCAAAATCTGTAGCACGAATCTGATAGTTTAAATCCGGAAAGTGTTCTTCCAGCATCATTGCCAAACTGTATGGTTCTTCTCCTGTAGAACAGGCAGCACTCCAAATCGTCAGTTTTCTTTTGTTTTTGATTAATTCCGGAATAATTTTCTTCTGCAGAACGTCCCAGCGATTGGGATTCCGGTAAAACTCAGAAACATTAATGGTTAATTTTTCTGTGAATTCCTCCAGAAACGCAGCATCTTTCTGACAAGCCGTAAAATAATCAACATAGCTTTTAAAACCGTGCTTATCCCTTAACGTCGTGATCCGTCTTTTCATTTGCGCTTCTTTATATAAACTCAGATTTAATTGAAGTGATTGATGTACTTTCTGTTTCATTAAATCATAATCATCTTTCATCCATTACCCTCCCTGCTCGTACATAAAAACCTCCGTATGTTTAACGGAGGTTTCCACAACGCTTTCCTTTAATAAATCCAAGTTTCGTCTTGCTTATTGTAATCGTTCAGCTCTTCTTCATTAAAAAACAGATTGATTTCTCTTGAAGCGCTTTCCGGAGAATCTGAACCATGAATAATATTTTTGCCGACATTCATGCCGTAATCTCCGCGAATTGTACCCGGAAGTGCCTCAGATGGGTTTGTTTTTCCCATGATTGTACGAGCGGAAGCAATCACATTATCTCCTTCCCAAACCATTGCGAATACCGGTCCGGAAGTAATGAAGTCAACCAGTTCGCCAAAAAATGGGCGTTCCTTATGTTCTGCATAATGTTGTTCAGCCAAATCGGCAGATACTGTCATTAACTTAGCTCCGGCTAATTTAAACCCTTTTTGTTCAAAGCGAGCAACAATATCTCCGATTAAGTTACGTTGAACACCATCCGGTTTAACCATTAAAAAAGTTTTTTCCATTCAAATCACCCTATCTCTATGTAATTAAAAAATATAACCTCTAAAATAGTAACAAATTATCAGTCAAATAACAATATCTTAATTAGATTAGGAGCGTCTTTTTCCAATAAATGCAGCAATATCCTGTAAACTTTTCTTTGCTCTGGATGGTTCCAGCCCATCTAAAGACTTTAATGCCTTTTGTAAATAAAGGTCACTGACGGCATAGCTTCGTTTGATAGCATCTGTATTTTTTAAACAGGCAACCAGTTTCTGCATGGTGCTTTTATTAATATCCTGGTTACTGGTAATCAATGTCGTCAATTGTTTTCTTAATTCTTTATCCTCCATTGCATAAAGAACAGGAAGTGTAATATTCCCTTGTAATAAATCATTTCCTGCCGGCTTCCCTAGTTCTTTTTCCGTAGAAGTGAAATCAAGAATATCGTCAATAATTTGATAAGACATGCCAACGTTGTACCCATAACGATATAATTTATTGGCATCCTGATTACTTAATCCACCAACCAGCGCACCCAGTTTACAACTGCAAGCAATTAATAATGCTGTCTTCCTTTTTATCCGGCGAAGATAATCACGCAAGTTTTGGTTCCATTGATATTTAAATTGGATTTGTTCAATTTCGCCAATGGATACCTCCACAAGTGTTTTTGATAATAATGTATGTATTCTTGGATCTTCTATCTTTGTAATTTCTTCCAGAGCCCTTGCAAGAATGAAATCTCCTGTATACATCGCAATCCGGTTTCCATATTGGGAAGCGGTTGTCGGTTTTCCGCGACGGAGTTCTGCCTCATCAATCACGTCGTCATGAACAAGCGTTGCCATATGAATCAGTTCCAACGTGACAGCCACTTTTTGTATTTTTTGGGAATCATAATTCCCTAATTGACATGAAAGCAAAACAAAAACAGGACGAATTCGTTTTCCCCCTGCTTTCAAAAGTGCTGTTGAAGCGTCTCGAAGTATGGGATGTTCAGCCTGAATACTCTGCTGTAAAGTTTTTTCAATAGCGTCCATATCTTTTGTTAAAAAACCATAAATCTTTGGTAGTCTCATGTACGTCACCTTATTTTACTAGTAAATTCATTCTTCATTTAAGATTTATGCCCCATGTGCATGGCAGCACCACCGCCGGCATACGTTTTGACATCAACAAACTTGAAGCCTGCATCAAAAAACATTTGTTTCAATTGGTCTTTGCCCGGGAAATCTTTTGCAGATTCCTGCAGCCAGGAATATTCCTGATAACTCTTGGCAAATATTTTCCCAAGTAATGGCATGATAAATTGGAAATAAAAATAATAAAGTTGTCGATAGCCTATCAAAGTAGGCTGTGATGTCTCGAGACAAACAACCTGCCCTCCCGGTTTTACTACCCGGTACATTTCTTTTAAAACGGCCATATAATCCGGTACATTCCGTAAACCGAATCCGATGGTTACGTAATCAAATTGATTGTCTTCAAAAGGAAGCTCCATTGCATTGCCATGCATCCATTCGATTGCATCCAACTGTTCCCGATTTCCTTTTTCTTTCGCGATAGACAGCATATTTTCGCTGAAATCCAGACCGATTACTTTCCCATCCGGACCGACGGCTTTTGCTAAAGAAATGGACCAGTCTCCCGTACCGCAGCATACATCTAATGCGCTGTCTCCCGGTGATACATGCATCCGTTTCATGACATCTTCACGCCATAATATATGCTGTTTAAACGAAATCACAGAATTCATCGCGTCGTAGTTTTTATATATATTCTCAAAAACGTGATGGACACGTTCTTCTTTTGATGAATAACCCATTATGCATTACACTTCCTTTTAAAGTCTTGACGTTCTCAGTTCATTCTTTTCCTGAGAATAAATGAACTGTTTCATAAACAAATTAGATTCGGATAACTGGGAAATAGCATGATAGACAGCTTTTCCATAATCCCGGATCAATTTACCATCAATCAGAGGCATAGAAGTTGCTTTGTTATGATGTGCTTCCCATTCTGTACGCAACAAAGAATAGCCATAATCAGCCTCTTCCGTGTCTAAACGACGGTACATTAGCCAGTTTTGGATAATGGATTCTAATTCAGCACCATACAGATATGTCGCCACATGTACAAGTAATGATGCATTTAATTTCATTTTTATCTGTAACCATGTTTCAAGTGGTAATTGCTCTTCATAATATAAAGTCACTTTCAACTCATTTATTTCACGGATGGCATTTGCGAGTGTCTGAATAAACGGAATCTCGCCTGCTTCTGCCAATAATAAATAATATAATCCGCTGTAGTAGTCCCCTGAAAGAACCTGAAGTTGTTTTTTAATCATTTCATTTTCCGTATCGGCTCTTTGTTTAATGGAAACAAAATCATGCGTATCCAAGGCAATTTGAACAAGCATCGTTGAAATAATATACTTTTCACGCTGCAAGGGAGTCAATGATTTATGTTGTTCAACAAGAAAAAGTAATAAATTCCATTTTTCCTCATCGATAACTGGATAATGTATATGCTTATGAATGTATGAATCATACAATTTATTTTCCAGTATTTTTCTATAACCTCTATCTGTTCTAATAAATGTAGTCAACACTATCACCTGAATCCTTTCAGCCTTTCTTCGCTTTAGCTATTATAGCACATTTTACACGTTATAAAAATGAAAGAAATTATTCTATTATCGCACGTGTGTAAAAAATAAAACCCCTTATTTCAGGCTTTTCATCAAAATCCAGGTTGGATGAATGAATGATAATTATGTTTTATAGTTCCCGCTGCGACGGGCTGTAGAGGGTTAAGTAATCGCAGTGTTCATTCTTTTTCGGCAGGGTGAATCGCCGTTAGTCTCCTAATGAGTTGCATCCGGCTGAAGGAAATTCTGCTTATTCATTTTTTATTTCACCGTGACTTGTCTGGATAAGTGCTTTCCCGCGGACTTTAATAGCAGAAGTATGCTCTGTGAATTGCGCAATCATAATTTCCCCTTGATCCAGTTTTTCCGAATGATGGAATTTTGTATCGCTGCCACGAGTTAACCCGATAACATGAACCCCGTCTTCTAACGCTTTGATAACAAAATAATCTGCTGTTGTGTTTTGACCGTCCATCCGTTCGTCCTCCTTAATTGTAACTATTTGATTGTTTTTAAGTAACACACGATTCATTGAGAGGTGTCTGCACTCCGTTATATTTGTGTTGGATAAATTAGCTGTTATTGAGACCAATTCCTTTAAAAGGTTGTTCAAAAACAAGGAAAGGGACACGTTTATGAACGTGCCCCTCCCTTTTGTACACTCCGGTTCGGATATGTAAAAGATTATTTTACACTATCCTTAAGAGCTTTACCTGGTTTGAAAGCAGGAACTTTGCTTGCAGGAATTTCGATTTCTTCTCCTGTTTGCGGATTGCGTCCTTTACGTGCAGAACGTTCACGTACTTCAAAGTTACCAAAACCGATTAGTTGTACTTTTTCACCGTCTTTAAGTGAATCCATGACTGCATCAAATACTGCATCTACAGCTTTTGTTGCATCCTTTTTAGAAAGATCGCTTTTTTCAGCCACAGCATTTACTAAATCTGTTTTATTCATGACATTCACCTCCTCCCAGGATGTTCTTTAGACAAATAGACGGACACCGTCTGTCTATCCATGGTCTTTTTCATCAAAGTCACCCTAATATGTGATGACAAGGCTTATAATAAACGAGTTTTAAATAAAATTCAACAAAAACTATCGATTTCTCTAGAATTTATTGAGATTTTACATGAAATTTCCTTTTTCTGAAGCGAAGCAGGCTAAACTCTTATGGAACAAGCATTGTCACCTTTCCATAAATCTATACGGTGTTTACCGGTTTTTTTTGCCGTTCTAGAAAAATATTTTCTTAGAAAACCTGTCATTTGTCTTATTTTTGCTTGAAAGCTATCAAAAATGAGGTATCAGGGAATGCAGACAAAAAAATAAACAGCTATTTTTTAGCTGCTTATCCAGGATGTATTCTTTTATAATATAATAGCGATTAAACCGCCTGATCCTTCGTTAATAATTCTCTCCAGCGTATCTTTTAATTTATATCTTGCATTTTCCGGCATTAAAGAGATTTTACCCTGAATACCTTCTCTGACAATCGAACTGAGCGACCTGCCAAAAATATCAGATTCCCAAATCGATAGCGGATCTTCTTCAAAATCCTGCATCAGGTAACGGACCAGCTCTTCACTTTGTTTTTCGGTTCCGATAATCGGGGAAAATTCCGATTCCACTTCGACCCGAATCATATGAATAGACGGTGCAACCGCTTTTAATCGAACACCAAATCTGGAGCCCTGCCGGATGATTTCCGGTTCATCCAGCTGCATATCTTCTAAACTTGGTGCAGCAATACCATAACCAGTTTGTTTTACCATTTGCAATGCCCCGGAAACCTGATCGTATTCCCGTTTTGCATAGGCAAAGTCTTGCATCAATTCTAGTAAATGGTCTTTACCGCGAATTTCTTCTCCGACAATTTCTTTTAGAACATGATCATATAATTGGTCGGGAGCATGTAAATCAATTTCAGCAATGCCTTCTCCCATTTCCATACCGGCTAGGTTAGCCCCATCAATATATTCGTAATCCCTGAAATAACCAACAATATGGTCCACATCACGCAAACGTTTGATATCCTTCACTGTATCTTGAATGGCTTCCTGGTAATTCTGACGAAGCCAGTGATTTTCTTTTAATACCATCACCCAGCTGGGCAGGTTCACATTTACTTCAAGTACCGGGAATTCAAATAATGCTTCGCGCAATACACTATAAACATCATGTTCCGTCATTGTTTCTACGCTCATGGCTAACACTGGAATATCGTGTTCCTGAATCAATTCTTCCCGAAGCATGGAAGTTCTTTGACTCTGCGGTTCTGTTGAATTAATCACCATAATAAAAGGTTTACCAACTTCTTTTAACTCTTCAATCACCCTTGTCTCTGCTTCCACATAATCTTCTCTATCGATTTCCCCGATAGAACCGTCTGTAGTTACGACAACGCCGATGGTTGAGTGTTCCTGAATGACTTTCCGCGTTCCAATTTCTGCTGCATCGTGAAATGGGATTGGGTCCTCATACCATGGTGTATGAATCATACGTGGCCCATTTTCGTCTTCAAACCCTTTCGCACCTTCTACAGCATATCCGACACAGTCAACGAGGCGGACGTTTACATCTAATCCATCTTCGACATTGACTTGAACAGCTTGGTTCGGAACAAACTTTGGTTCTGTCGTCATAATGGTTTTTCCAGCAGCACTTTGTGGTAATTCATCGTGTGCTCTTGCTTTTTCACTTTCACTTTCAATATTAGGAAGTACAACTAACTCCATGAATTTCTTAATAAAGGTGGACTTTCCTGTACGGACTGCTCCGACGATTCCAAGATATATGTCGCCATTTGTACGTTTCGATATATCCTTAAAAATATCTGTTTTTTCCAAAAGATCCCCTCCCGATCTCCGTACTTTGATATACATCACCCGTAATAATTGGACACTATCAGTCTATGACGTTGTCCTAATGGATTATGACTGGTTTCACATATTTTATCTGTATCAGATAAAACAAACCTTATATTTCATGTGTATGCAGCATAAATTGAATTATTCTGTTTTGTTTACATGCATTAAAAAAGCCGTACAATCCATTGTACGGCTTTGCGTTTATTCTTCTTCCATAAATACTGCTTGTCCATCTTCTACGGTATATGGCATGGAATACGCAGGGACAAATGGTGAGTCATCTACTAAAAGGTGACGGATATCTTCGCCTTCTTCATAATCATCATCTGTTTCCTCCAGCGCCTGATTCAAATCATAAGCATAATCAATGTATAGATTTCCGTCTAAATCCATTACAATTGGTAAATCAGCTTGTGTAAAAGGACTTTTTACGGTTGGCGCTTCTTGTAAACCAAGTTTTTCATAATCTACTGTATATATTTGATCGGTAATTTTCTGCCCGAATGCCGGATACGTATGCTCTTGTCTATACGTGTCCAATCGTACGTTGACGCTCCGTAACTGCTCCGTAGCTTGTAAATCAATTAGCCTGACTTTGAGGTCTCCTTCCGGATCAACAATGGTATATTGATAGACACCGCCTTCCTCAAAAGCATTTCCCGGTATTTCTGAAAGATACCCTTTCTCCAGCATCGGTCTGAAATCGATTAAATATTTTTCATAGATATGTGTTTCGCTGTCTTTGGTCTGGATTGGCACTAAACCATCTTCTCCTTCTCTATAGGTTTCAACGGCCTGCTGGACAACAGCTAATTGCTCTTCATTCGGAACCTGATTTTCCGACTGTTCACTTTGCGGATACATGCAGCCGCTTAAGAGCAGGAGAAAACAAGGTATTGCCAATAAATATGTATATTTCATCATGAAACTCCCTTTCCTATCTGGTTGGTCCGCTAAATGTAACATATAAAATAATCAAAGCTCCGCTGACGAGACTTATGTACGCTAACAACGTAACGATACCGCCAAACCAGCCCCGCAGCTTCGTTCTGCTCCAAACAATCAGGCCGGTAGCTAAGATTAATAAAAACATGCCTACAAAAGATATGTACATCATTAACATGGATACTGACAAAGCTTTCCCCCCTATTTCAATCAAAATACATTCAACAGACGCTATTATAACATAATTTTTGCGCAATATGCTTCCGGATAACTGACGAAACATTGAAAAATATAAAATGCCATTCTTCATGCAGTGACGGGTTTTTGGCGCTTGTAACTGGACATGGCGTTTAGAGGCAAACAGTTATCCACAAGTAAATTTTTTATAATTCCCTAGATATTAAAAAACCTATGGCAAAGGGGGTAACTTCACCATAGGCTGACTAAATAAAATCCTCAGCAACTCTATTCCTTGAATGCTGGTGCGATTTATCTTATGCATTATTTTGAAAATCCGTATACTCAACCGCCTATAAAACCCTATTTTCTAAATAATTTATTTAAAGAATTTGCATCTCCAGGCATTTTGCCGTTAACCACGGATTTTACAATTTTGTCTTCTTGTTCCTTGGAAAGGGGTTTATTCGCCATTGTTGAGAGCTGCTTAACAAGATTCCGGACGGTTTTTTCATCCGAAAAATCAGCATGCTTTACCGAATCAGCTACTTTGTATACTTCCTCAGGATTAATGTTGGAGTTCTTCTGTATTTTATCAAACATACCTTTTTGAAAATTATTCACATGGTTTCCTCCTTGCATTTCATTCATCACAGTATATGCCGGGAGGATAACAATGTGTTACTTATCTGAATAACGTTCTTTTAAAAGATTGCTTATATCATCTATTTCTTGACGCTTGGAGCGGTTCATTAATTCATCTACCACGTCTTTTGGAGCTTTATCTTCAAAAAGTACTTGATGAATCCCTTGGGTAATCGGCATTTCCACACCTTGTTCTTTTGCAAATTGATGTGCTGCTTGGACCGTGCGTACCCCTTCTACAACCATTCCCATTTCCTCTAGTACTTGATCCAGGTTCATCCCTTTACCTAACAGGTTCCCTGCCCGCCAGTTTCTGCTGTGCGCACTTGTGCAAGTAACGATTAAATCACCTACACCAGACAGACCAAGGAAACTTAATGGATTTGCTCCGAGTGTTGTGCCAAGACGGGCAATTTCAGCCAGACCACGTGTGATTAGTGCAGCTTTTGCATTATCGCCGTAACCAAGACCGTCTGAAATACCTGCCCCTAAAGCAATGATATTTTTGAGCGCCCCGCCTACTTCGATTCCCACGATGTCATCACTCGTATAGACACGTAAATGTTCACTGTTGAATAAATCCTGAGCCTGACGTGCACTGTCGAGATTAATTGCTGATGCAGATACGGTTGTCGGATGACGCAGTGCTACTTCTTCTGCATGACTTGGTCCGGATAAAACAACAATATTCTCATAAGGGAAATCCGGTATTTCCTCAGCAATCATTTCAGATACGCGTTTTAAAGTACCGGGTTCAATTCCTTTGGTTGCATGAATAATTTGCGTACTTGACGTAATATCATTTTTAAGCTGCCGGCAAACCTCACGTATAGCCTTGGTCGGCACAACGACAATCACTGCATCTGCATCCTTCGTTGCTGCTTCCATATCGTGAAATGCAGTAATTTTATCTGGAATATCGACATCCAGATATTTATCATTCCGATGCGTCCGGTTTATTTCATCTACATGTTCTTTTCGGTGTGCCCACATGCGCACTTCATGGCCGTTATCAGCTAAGGCAATTGCAAGTGCTGTACCCCAGCTTCCTGCACCAAGTACTACAACCTTACTCATCATCTATCTCCCCTTTATCGTCTCTGTCGTGCAAATAATTTAATTGGTGTTCCTGTAAAATCAAAAGCGTCTCTAATTTTGTTTTCTAAAAATCTTTTATAAGAGAAATGCATTAATTCCGGATCATTGACAAATACAACGAAGCTAGGCGGCTGCACAGCTACTTGTGTAGCGTATAATACCTTCAGCCTTCTCCCTTTTAGTGTAGGTGTCGGATTCATAGCGATGGCGTCCATGATAACATCATTCAGGACGTTTGTCGGGATACGTCTTGCATGGCTTTCACTTGCTAGTTGAATCATTGGAATTAACGTATGCAGCCGTTTCTTTGTTTTCGCAGATAAAAATACAATAGGAGCATAATCTAAATATTGAAAATGTGCCCGGACTTTTGTTTCAAAATCTTTCATCGCTTTTTCATCGCTGTTAACTGTGTCCCATTTATTCACAACAATAACAATTGCCCGTCCCGCTTCGTGCGCATACCCTGCAATCTTTTTATCCTGCTCTCTGATGCCTGTTTCTGCATCAATCAGTACCAAGACAACGTCAGAGCGCTCAATCGCTCGCATGGCCCTTAAAACGCTATATTTTTCCGTGCTTTCATATACTTTACCGCGTTTGCGCATTCCTGCCGTATCAATAATGACAAAATCCTGGTCGTCTTTACGTAATTTCGTATCAACAGCATCTCTCGTTGTGCCTTCTATTTCACTGACGATGACACGATTTTCATTTAATAAAGCATTCACCAGGGATGATTTCCCTACATTGGGACGGCCGATAACACTGAAATAAACCGTATCCTCTTCTTTTTCCGCACCCTGATCATCTGGAAAATGATTGACCACTTCATCAAGCATATCACCCAGCCCTAAGCCGTGCGTGCCGGAAATTGGAAATGGCTGTCCAAATCCTAATGCGTAAAATTCATAAATCATTTCATGCATATCTGGATTATCCATTTTATTCACTGCTAAAACGACAGGCTTATTTGATTTAAATAATAGCTTTGCAACTTCTTCATCAGCTGCGGTGATGCCTTCTCTGCCGTTAAGCATAAAAACAATAACATCTGCTTCATCAATTGCAATTTCAGCCTGCTGTCTCATTTGATTTAATAATGGCTCATCGACCATTTCAATACCACCAGTATCTATGATGTTAAATGGTTGATTTAACCATTCTGCTTCCGAATAAATACGATCGCGGGTAACACCTGGTGTGTCTTCCACGATGGAAATTCTTTCTCCAACTAATCGATTAAAGATCGTTGATTTACCAACATTTGGTCTACCAACAATCGCTACTACAGATTTCCTCACGTAAGGAACATCCTCTCTTTTTCAAAATTCCTTCTAATATATCAGCAGGTTCCGACATGCAGTAGAATGGAAGTCTGACTGCACCTCAGTCTTATTCTAGCAAAAGTAAGAAAGTTCCACAACGAAATATTTAAGCACCTATTCAAAAGCCTGTTAAAAGAATGCTTAACAGGCTTTTTGAACGTCTATCTTCTCATTAGTGCTTTACAATAATATAGACTTCCTCACTCAATTGATGGGAAATCCCGTCTATTATTGCTTCCAGATTGTTTGCGAATAATGCAAGCTCTTCCTTTGAGGAGCAAATAAAAATAGGGGCACCGCCTCCAACACTTTCCTCCTTCGTCGTAATAATAGCCAGAATTGCTTTTTCGACAACCATTTACTTTTTACCTCCTTTTAGAAATGTAGCTTCTGAAGGCATTTTAATAGCATTCTCCAAAACTGGAACAGAACCGATTACTTTTTTTGCAAATTCCGTATCCCGCACAAGCGGCAGGATAAAAACACCTAATCTGCCATCATCTAAATCCCGTTTTATTAAAGGAGTCAGTGCAGGAGTCCCGGCGTCTTTATAAATACCCAGGGTAACAGAAACATCATGTAAAATAGCCTGCCGCTGTCCTAAATTACTGATTGTTGTAACAACATTCAGGTTTTTGGGTTTAAGTATAAAACCCATTCCGTATTTTGAAATTTCTTCTTGTCGTTCATCCAGTCCGATATTCATGATGTAAATATTATCGACATAGAGTCCTGCTCCATCAAAAGATATTTCCGATTCTTCTATTTCAACAATATCTTTTAACGTAGAACCGCTCATAAAGCTGAGCGAAGCAACAATAGCCAATACACCAACGACTGTGGAAGGAAACCATCCCCATGAAACATAAGCCAGTGAAGTTAAGAAAGCTGTAAACATCACAAGATAATTCCTTCCTTCAAAAGAAATGGCAATCCCTTCAATATACGTATTTCCTCTGGGAACCAATTCAAATTGATCGAGCTCCGTTAATGTCGTTCTTTCCATACTTCGTACATCTCTAAATTGTGTTGCAGCCACTGTTAAAAAAGTAACAGCTGTAAATTCTAATTCTAACAGTGCAGGGATAGCTAATGCTCCCAGTGATGCAGCAATAAAACCTAATGATACATGAATAATCCGCCCATGCAGATATGTAGGATACTGCCTGTAATCACTCCGCAAAGTGATTAACCTGGTCAGTGTCCCAGCAACAACCCCAAATAAAATGACATTCAGGTAAGATTCGATTTCCATACATATCACCTCTTTTTCTTAAGTGTTAGTATGGCTCATTTTAGACGGATTATTTAAAGAAAACTTGGCAAGAGCATAGTTGGTTCCTTATGAAGAGACGGAACTGCGCTTACTTGCCCCACCGAAAGCCGCAGCTCAAATTTATACAATATACTTTTGAACATATAAAAAAGCTGTACATACGTATGTACAGCTTTTCGATTTTCATTATTTGTATTTATCCAACTGGTCACCAATCACATCTCCAAGTTGGAAACCTGGCTGATCGTCGGATTTTTCATATTGCTTATAATCTTTTTCTTCTTGTTCCTGTTCCAGTTCTTTCATGCTCAAGGAGATACGTTGTTCTTCCTCATTGACATCTAATACTTTTACAGTCACAGTTTGTCCAATTTCAAGAACTTCCTGCGGTGTGCCAATGTGTCGATTAGCGATTTGAGAAATATGAACAAGCCCTTCAACACCAGGTAACAGCTCAACAAATGCTCCGAAGCTGACCAATCTCTTGACAACACCTTCTACCGTAGAACCAGGCTTAATTTTTTCACTTACTTCTGCCCAAGGTCCAGGCAATGTGTTTTTATGAGATAAAGAGATGCGTTCACTGTCTAAATCGACAGAAATAACTTCTACTTTGATGGTATCTCCTTCAGAAACAACATCGGAAGCTTTTTCAACGTGTTCATGTGCTAGTTGCGAGATATGAACAAGTCCATCGACGCCTCCTAAATCAACAAACACGCCAAAATTGGTAATACGTTGAACAACCCCTTCAATCACATCTCCCGGGTTTAAGGATTGTAACACTTTTTCTTTTCTTTCTTTTTCTTCATCTTCTACAATCGCACGGTGTGATAAAATAACACGATTTTGCGTCCGGTCGATATCCGTGATTCGCACTTTTAACGTGCGATCTAAATAATCACTGAAATCTTCCACATAATACGTTTCAACTAATGATGCCGGGATAAAGCCTCGTACACCAACATCAACAACAAGTCCGCCTTTAACTACTTCTTTAACTGTTGTTTCAAAGGCTTCTCCTTGTTCGTATTTTCTTTCAAGTTCTTCCCATGATTGCTCTGCATCTACTGCTTTTTTCGATAATACTACTTCATCATCGTCGATTTTCTTTACTTTTAAAGTCACTTCTTCTCCTTCTGACAGTACATCAGTAGTAGATTCTACATGTAGTGTGGAAAGTTCGCTTATCGGCAAAATACCTTCTGTTTTATATCCGATATCTACAAGAACTTGTTTTTCTTCTAATTTTATAACTGTCCCTGTTACCGTTGTACCAACTTCTAACACCTGAAGGTCTTTATTTTCTTCACTCATATCCTTAGCCTCCTAGTTACAGTTCACCTATTCATACATTCGAATAGCAGAATGATGATTCATTATACTCTACATATAACTTCTAATAATTCGTTTTATTTGTCAAGTAAAGACAATTAATTTTTATGAATTTCGTATAAATTTCTGATTTCTTCCATAATTCCCTCTGACATTTCTTTCGCAGAAGCTTTGTTTTTTCGAAACGATTCTATATCCATTGGTTTCCCATAAACAACTTTCGTCCGGCGGAATAATTTATACTCACTGATAATAACACAGGGAACGACGTCCGCTTGAGAACGGAGTGCAAAAAAGCCAACGCCTGGCAACGCTTTCCCCGGTTTGCCATCTTTACTCCTTGTTCCCTCAGGAAACAAGCCGAGTGTTTCCCCTTCTTTTAAAAATTTCAAACCGCTTCGCAAAGCATTTCGATCAGCTAATCCTCTTTTAACAGGAAAAGCATGAATTCTTCGTAATAGTCCGCCAAAAATTTTCCCTTCAAAAAGCTCTTCCTTCGCCATAAAATAAACAGTCCTGGGAGCTGTAATTCCCACTACAGGAGGATCCAGATTAGAAGTATGGTTCGTACAAATAATAACCGGCCCTTTTTTTGGTATGTTGTGCTTTCCCGATACTTTAATCCGGTATAAGGGATAAAAAAGAATCGCAACGAGATATTTCGCCAAATGATACAGCATGCAATACACCCCCTGTTTTCACCCTTTTCTGCTTGCATGTCGGACATAGTATGCAAAGGAACCGTCTGAATAAATTCAACCTGGCCCATTATTGCAGACTATGTACATAAACGATGAGTCCGTAAAAATACACGGGAGACATTTGCCTGAAAACTTACCGGACACCGCGTTTTTTAATAAATGGCTGGCAAATATCGAGAATTTTCTCTGTCACATCATTGATGGATAGGGAAGTAGTATCCAATTCAATCGCATCATCTGCTTGAATTAATGGGGATGCTTTCCGGGTAGAGTCAAGTTCATCCCGTTTCTCTATTTCTTTTTCTAGTGTATGTAAGTCAGCGGGGATGCCTTTTTCTTTGTTTTCCTCGAAACGGCGCTTTGCACGCTCTGTTACAGAAGCAATAAGGAATATTTTTACATCTGCATCTGGTAAAACATGGGATCCTATATCGCGTCCATCCATTACTACACTATGATCTTGTGCAAGTTCTTGTTGTGCTTTTACCATTTTTTTTCGAACCAGCGGGTGTTTCGCAATCACGGAAACAGAAGCCGTCACATCCGGATAACGGATTACAGCAGTGACATCCTTCTCATCGATAAATACGCGCTGTCCATTCTCCTGTTGTGCAAGTCTGATATCAATCTTTTTTAAAATTTCCATAACCGCATTTTCATCTTCCAGGTCGATATTTTCTTGCAGCGCCTGGTAAGTGAGCGCCCTATACATCGCTCCTGTATCCACATAAATAATTCCAAGTTTTTTTGCAATCTGCTTGGCAACCGTGCTCTTTCCAGCTGCCGCCGGGCCGTCAATTGCAATTGAAATACTTTCCATTCTCTTCACTCCTGCCATTAAAAAGCCTGACGAATGCCAAGCAAGTTCTACACTATATTATCATAACATATCTGTAATTGATTAAACAGCCGTGAGTAAGACAGGAATTACATGGCCACATTCTACAACAAGTGATCCGACTTTTTCAGGATATTGATAAAAACAGCCTTCGAAAATAAGAAAAAATATTTTCGAAGGCTCGTTTATTTGATATCTTCCTATACCACAGAATTATAATTAATTTCTGCTTCTGTCAGTTTCTCAATTTTTTCTTCTTCGCCTGTCTCTGCATTTATAAATATTCGATAGGTCGCATCATCTCTGGTTCCTAAAAATTCATAAGAGAGAACCTCTTCTCCTTGATCATCATCAATAATCGCTAAATGATTCTCTTGGATCGTAACGTCCTGATTAACTGCGTCCCGTGCTTCTTCCTCTGAGATAGCAGGTTCTGGTATCTCCCGGTCCGTATGATTTTGAAAGTAATTATTTGCCGTCAAACCTGTAATCTCTCCATTATCTAAAGCTACTTTCACTTCCACAGCATCAGAGAACACGCGCACACCATCTTCTTCATAAACAAAAGAGTATACACCGATCTGATCATATTCGCTACTTTGGAAAAGCTCCATCTCATCGAAGCCAAGTTCAGAAAGATAATCTTCCGCAATTTCATTTCCTTCATTCAGACTTATCTGCTTTTCTTCTACGTCTCTGGAAACTAACAAATGAAGCGGGTGGCCGCCTTTCACCGTTAAATCTGCGTAGCCTCTTTCTCCATTTTCATCATAGGAAATGCTATACATCGGGGTTAATGCTCCATCGCCTGATTTCGTAATTGTCCAATCGGTTCCATTTTCTTTACCAAAAATCTTTTCAGCCTCTTTCAACGCTTCTTCTTCTGTGAGGTCATCGCCTGTTACATTTTTATAGGAATGATCTTCCGTTCTTGTACTGGTAGTACTGTCTTCAGGCGTCTCCTCTGTAGAAGTATCAAAAGAGTCTTCTACAGTTTGGAAGCTGTTTACCATATCATTATCTTTTGCTTCATCCTTATTTAATAACGTTTGTTCTACATCCATCCATTTCGATCCATCACTTAAGGATAGATGCTGCGCTTCTCTGAGTTCATCCCGTATTTCTCCGGATTGCTGGTAGAACTCTTCTAACTGCGCTGTTTCTTCATCCGTTAATGGGTCGTCATCCAAGTCACGAACAGCAGTCTGATATGTGAAATCTCCTAAATCGGATAGAAACTGTTCTGTTTTATGAATCGGCAGTAACCCCATTGGCAGTTGTCCAGTATTTGCATGTGCATCGGAACTGATACGCCAAATATCCACAAACTGCGGTGATAATTTGTCAGGTGAATTCATTGCTAACGAAGTACCTATCTGATCGTTTAACACATCCATATTGTAAGTGAGCTCGTGAAAGGACCTTTGATATTCATTCTCTGTTTGAACATATAGATCATTTTTTTGTTTATTGGTTTGGTAGCCCCAAATAGAAACCGAAATTAGAGCTACGGTCAACAATGTAATTGTAATCCAACGATACATTTATTTTCACACCTTTCTAGCTGCAGAATATATGTTTTCCAATTGTTTTAATTTGCGGTCTTGACCAAATCCATCCTGATGTTGCGGTATCGGGGTTGAAATAATAGATTGCATTGCCGGAAGGGTCCCAGCCATTAATCGCATCAATTACTGCTTCTCTGGCTTGTTCATTAGGTTCCAGCCATATTTGGCCATCTGCAACTGCTGTAAATGCTCTTGGTTCAAAAATAACGCCGGATACCGTATCAGGAAACAACTCGCTATCCACTCGATTAAGAATTACCGATGCAACGGCTACTTGTCCCTCATAAGGCTCTCCTCTCGCTTCGCCATATACGGCATTTGCCATGAGCTGGATATCATTATTGGAGTATCCTTGAGGAACATTTACAGAACTGGTGGGCGCGCTTTCCCCTCCTTCATTGTTCCCTTCTGATGGGGTAGAATCATTCCCGGTTCCGTACATTTCTTGCTGTACCTTTTCTTTATCAAATTCTGTCGCCTGTGTGAGCTTATCTTTTGCTGCTTGCCCGGCCATCCCATCAATTTCCATACCAAATTCATATTGGAAATTTCTTAAAGCCCAGTAAGTTCCCCAGCCAAATACACCGTCGATTTCCCCATTATAAAAACCAATGTGTTTTAATCTGGCTTGTAATTCAATGACGTCGTCTCCAACTGCCCCCTGTTGAATCACTTGGTCACTAAATGCATTTGTTTGTACTGGTTTTGCAAACATAAATGCAGATAGGAATACCAAAAGTGTTAAGCTGTAAACCATCGATTTGTGACAATTTATCATAATGATGCCTCCATTTCTTTCTCTCCTCATTCTTTTGAATCATTCAATTGAGAAACAAAAAGATGAGTAAAAGAGAAATATTTACCTAAGGCTATTTTTTGTGCAATTCTACTTTTTATTCATAAACTATAGAAAACAAATTAATAACGGATGAGCAGTTCCTTTTTTCTCTTCAGATGATGTTTTTTATAACTAAAAAAAGCTGACGAACAAGAAGTTCATCAGCTTTTTAGCTATCTTTTTTATATATTTTGAGGAGAGGAAATCGACTATCATACATTCTGGCGTGCTTTAAACGGTAAATCGCGAAAATCCATACACCAATTAAAAAGACCGACAAGATAATAATAAATTGATTTAATCCAAGCAGTATGTAGTTATAGATACCATGTAATAGAAATGGCATCACAAAAGCAATTGTTAAATATCTATGTTTATATTTTGGTTTCATCTTTGCTTTTCCTAAATAATATCCCATAATAATCCCGAAAAGGGCGTGTGAAGAAACCGGGTACAAAGCTCGCATCCATGCAAACTCAATGCCATTTGATAATAAATAAAACACATTTTCTAAGGAAGCAAACCCCAGACTGATTGCGCTGGCATATACAATTCCGTCATAATGATTATCAAATTCCTCATGCTGATAAATCAAGAACATAAACATAAACCATTTAAAAAACTCTTCTAAGAACGCACTGAAAAGAAACGCTTCGACAACAATGGGAACATTGCCCAGTTCCGCGTGAAGACCGTACTGGATAAACATAATCGGTAATACAATTAAGGCACCAGCAATAAACATACGCGCTATCAACCAAAGCGGTTCTGTAATGCGATCACGTAAATAAATAAATGTCATAAAAGCAACAGCGGGGGCTATACCAGCAGATAGAGCAGCTATCATGGTTTCTTACTCCTCTTCTTTCATCGATGACAGGTACATCCTATATTCATGTCAAGGGCAGCTCCTGCATGACTGGACTCGTGTAACTCCATATCAAACAATGAAAAATTATATATCAAATAAATGTTTTAATTCCACGTTACTTGCCAGGCCGGCAAGCAGTTTTATTCTCGCTTTTTTACTATCATAATCTCTTCCTAAAAGAACGCCATTTTCCAGGAGATCATACGTACTTCCTTCATAATCATAAGTCGGATAAACTTCGCCTTCTACAGCAGAAGTGGTAATCACTACTTTTATACCCTGTCGGATACATGCTTGAATAGCAGGCATCATTGCCTTTGAAACTTGTCCTCTTCCTACCCCTTCCAGAATAAGACCATCTACACCACTATCTATCGCTGCTTGAATATATTTTCCATCCGCATCCATATATACTTTGATAATATCAACAGTTGGAAGCTCTGTTTTAATTTCTAAATATTCGCGGTAAGTTGGTTTTTGGAATACACGCACAGTATTATTATCAATAATACCTAAATAGCCGTAGCCAAAAGCATTAAACCCTTGAATATTGGAAGCATGCTCTTTTCGGACATAGCGGGAATGGAAAATACGTTCATTGAATACCACTGTTACGCCGACATCCTTTAAATCTTCACTGCATGCTGCCAAAACAGCATTTTTAATATTAATAAAAGAATCTGTACCTATATCCTTGGGAGAACGTTGTGACCCGGTAAATACAATTGGAATACTGTAATTCGAAATAAGATGCATAAAATAAGATGCTTCTTCCAACGTATCTGTACCTTGTGTAATAACAATACCATCCCAAGTCTCTTTTTTTAAGTATTCATCTAATTTTTCTTTGATTTTGATTAAATCGGAAAAATGTAAATGCATACTTGCTTTTTGGACGAAAGAATCCACCTTCACGTGAATATCATCCGGTATATCACATTTTTCAATGATTTCTTCTCCAGTTAATACACCTGATGCTAATTTACCGCTTTCCTCATTTTTATCACTTGCGATGGTGCCGCCTGTTGCAATCATTAAAACTTTTTTCATGTCATTACCTTCTTTGCCAGTTATGTAATTAACTTTCTTTTTTAAGATTAACTCAACTTCCGCGCCTAAGAATAAGCATAAAAAAACTGGTGTTCCAGGATGAACATGCTTGCTATTATCATGTTTGGATTTCGTTATATCATCCTTCTATTTTTTGAACAGGGTATGGTGTATAGCTCGGCTCCGGCCAACCACTCCGCTTTCCGACGTACAAATGTTTTCGATGGGGTGAGTAAGCGCAGCAATGTTGTCAGGTTAGTATGACCGCTACGGAAAAACACTACGCTTTCCGCGGGCTTGAGCTCAGCCTCCTCGGAAAAAAGAAGTTCGCTTTTTTCCTGCGGGGTCTTCCCACTGCGCTTTCCCGCAGGAGTCTCCGTGTTTTTCCTCCGCTGGTTAGCTTTATTGCTCTATGCTTATAGCAACTATTATTTTTTGAAAATTTATTAACCTGACAACATTGGTAAGCGCAAAAGCTCTTCGGTGGGGCGAGTAATCGCAGCCCCAGTCCTAACTCCAGGAGTCACCGTTTTAGCCTGCGCTCTAATAGAATTCTGCAGCGCATGGAAGTAATAACATCTTTTGACATGCACTAAGAAAAATGTGTTCTGTCTGATTGAACTTTTATTTGTTCAGCTATTGCAACCGTATAGAATATCCTACTAGCGGAGGCGGACCGTTTTGACTCCTGAGGGATCAGCACCATCTGAAGATCCACTTTTGCCAAGTGCTCTTCTTGGCAAAAGTTAGCTGAAGAGCGTGCCCCTAGGAAAGCAAAACGGTCCGCCGCAGCGGTCGCCTTTCACCTTACCTTCTATTTTTGTCAACAGCTGTATGGAAGTAACGATCATCCCCTGTTCCAATAGAAAGAAGTTACTTCTTAAAGTGCGGAAGTCGAGACATTAACTTACAAAACACATGTTACAGCGGGAGGAATAAAACCTCCCGCTGCCTGTTTCACTGGAACGGAATGTTATATTCCCTGTCTCCAAAATATAACAGTTCGTTGCGCAACTGTATATTCCTATTTTGAAAAAGGGGTAAGAATCGCTCTTTTAACCCGGTTCTTCTTAAGCATGTTGTTTAAGAGAAAATAGATGCAGCAATCTGCTTGCCATGAAAACGGCCATTTTCAATAAACACTTTATTATTATCATAACCAGCTGCGACGACACCTGCGATATATAAGTTTGGCACATTCGTTTCCATTGTTTTCTCATCATGAATAGGTTTGCCGTTTTCAAGATTAATCTTTACGCCAACTTGTTCTAATAAGCTATAATCCGGACGATAACCTGTCATAGCAAAAACAAAGTCATTTTCAATCGTCACTTCTTGCCCATTTGTTTCATAAGTCAGGTGTGTATCTGTTATCTCTGTCACAGACCCGTTAAATATCATATCTACTTTTCCGTTTCGAATAAGTGATTCGAATTCAGGCAGAATCCACGGTTTAATACTTTCCGAATAGTTATCTCCTCGATAAATAACCGTGATATGCGCTCCTGCTTTATGCAATTCCAGCGTAGCATCAACAGATGAATTCTTACCGCCGATAACTGCCACTTTTTGGTTATAATATTCATGTGCTTCTTTAAAATAATGCATCACTTTTGGCAATGATTCTCCAGGGATATCTAAATAATGAGGTTGATCATAATACCCTGTAGCCATAATTACTTTTTCCGCACGATATGCATTCTCGCTGCCATCTCTTTTGACGGTTTTTAAATAAAAGCTTTCGCCGTCTTTGTCAAGAGATACTAATTTTTCAAATGCGTTTATCCGCAGTTCATTTCTTTCGGCAACTTCCCGATAATAAACCATTGCTTGATTTCGCACCGGTTTTTTATTTTCTGAAATAAATGGTACACCGCCAATTTCTAATCGGTCACTTGAGCTAAAGAAAGTTTGGTGTGTAGGAAAGTTACTGATTGTTTGTACAACATTTCCTTTTTCAATCAATAATGGGTTTTCGCCCTTTTTTTGAAGCTCTAATGCACATGCCATTCCGCATGGACCGGCTCCGATAATAATTATTTTTTCATCTAGCATTGTTTATCCTTCCTTCATCCATCGCTCGCAAAAGCGGTACATTCGCTTTTTATATGATGTTTTCACATAAATTTTTCATTATCTATCGTACAACGAGGCGCACTGCATCGCAAATACAAAAGGTCAGCTTACCACAAAAATAAAAAACTCTCGGCAAAGAAGAGTTTTTTATTTATTGTCTTTTGATGTTCCTGTTTATACCCAGCCTCTGAAATGGGAAGCTTCGGCCATTTTTCGCACACCTACCATGTAAGCAGCAAGCCTCATATCAATTTTTCTTGTTTTGGACATATTATATATACTATTAAAAGATTTAATCATGATTTCATGAAGCCGTTTGTCAATTTCTTCTTCTGTCCAATAGAATCCCTGGTTATTTTGTACCCATTCAAAGTAGGATACAGTAACCCCTCCTGCTGATGCCAGTACATCGGGAACGATCAGAATATCTCTATCTGTAAGTATTCTGGTTGCTTCCATCGTAGTTGGGCCATTCGCTGCTTCAACAATAATGGAGGCTTTGATATTATGTGCGTTATCTCTTGTAATTTGATTTTGAACTGCAGCCGGAACAATAATATCACAATCCAATTCAAATAGTTCTTTATTGGTAATTGTTTGATCAAATAATTTCGTTACCGTTCCGAAACTATCCCGGCGATCCAGTAAATAATCAATATCTAAACCCTTAGGATCGTATAATGCCCCATACGCATCTGAAATTGCGACAACTTTCGCACCGGCATCATGTAAAAATTTAGAAAGGAAACTGCCTGCATTTCCAAATCCTTGAATAACAACTCGAGCTCCTTTTAAATCAATACCTTTCTTTTTCGCTGCTTCATTTAAAGCAATCGTTACCCCTTTAGCGGTAGCTGATTCTCTGCCGTGCGAACCGCCGAGAACAATTGGTTTACCGGTGATAAATCCCGGGTTATTGAATTTATCAATTTTACTGTATTCATCCATCATCCATGCCATGATTTGTGAATTTGTAAATACATCGGGAGCCGGAATATCTTTTGTCGGTCCGACAATCTGGCTGACAGCACGAACATATCCGCGGCTCAAAGCTTCTAATTCTTTAAAAGACATTTTCCTTGGATCACAAATGATACCGCCCTTTGCTCCTCCATAAGGTAAGTCGACAATACCAGCTTTTAAACTCATCCAAATCGAAAGTGCTTTCACTTCTGTTTCTGTAACATCCGGATGAAATCGGATACCTCCTTTTGTCGGTCCAATAGCATCATTATGTTGCGCCCTATAGCCGGTAAAAACTTTTACTTTACCATCATCCATACGGACTGGAATACGAACAGTAAGCATACGCAAAGGTTCTTTTAATAAATCAAATACTTCTTCAGGGTAACCGAGTTTATTTAATGCGGTCTCCACAATGGATAACGTCGAATGTAACACATCTGTATTTTCTTCGTTTTTTGTTTGAGAAGTATCTTCTGCTTTATCGCTTGCCATCAATATTTACCCCCTGCCATGATATCAATGTTTTACTCACTCCAAGTTCAGTATACACTTTCATACGAAATATGCAACGAAAGAGGCGGCTGGTCTGATGATACGGTTATAACAGGAAATAATCCGTTTATTTCCAAAAAATACTCCGCTTCTTTATGAAGCAAAATAATGATTGATTTTAGAAATGGCGTCTCTTTCAAAAATGACTTTCCCATATTCCTGTAAACGATAAGATGTTATGATACTCGGATGAGCAAATTCAGACATAAGCCCAATGATATTTTCTTTATGTCTGACTGTATGCACATAAGGATCCAGCATCATAAAGTAACGGTTCTCCATAAAATATACGTTGGATTCTTTGATTTGCATATTGGATAAATACCCTGCTACTCCAATAACATCTTCAAAATCATCAAAGGAAAATATAAGCTCTTTGCTTTCATCAAGTGTCACTTTCATTTCAATATATTCATCATCTTCTTCTATATCTATATCTTCATATTGATGCGTCACAAAAATATGCATTCCTTGAGCTTGCATGAGGTGTACCTGTACAAGCAACATCCCTTCAAACTCCATTCCAAGTTCACTGCTTGCTTCGTACATCATATCGCTGAACAGTGTACGAACATTAGATGCATCATGCCATAAGTCCTCACGGGTAAATCCTCTTTCTATCAGATCATCGAACGTAAGAAAAATTTTAAACTGGTCTGTTGAAATTCGTTCGATCCGCATACTGCATCCCCCTTATCTTCTTCACATTTGCAACAAGTATTAATATTAATATATGCACCATCTCCAAATGATGAACACAACCTGCTTGTATCGTTTTGAAAATGGGTTTATAGATGTGCATCGAATGTATATATTGTATGTTATTCGGTTTGCTTTCTATACTTATACTTGTACACTGATTATAACATTTTATGTGTTTGTTGAATCCTATTATGCTTATTGAACGTGTTTATTCAAAAATCAAATAAACCAAATAATAACACCAGCAAGAATCAAGAGTAACACAACAATAAACAGAAATCGTAATAGTGGAAGATTCAATTTAATACGCATTTTACGGTTGTCTTTATGCACTTCATTTCTCGGAGGTAAATTCAATATATCAACTTCAATCTTGGTATGCTCCGTTGTTTCATGTTTGTCTTCCTCCGTTTGTTCCGATTCTTCTGGTTGATGTTCCGTTACGTCTTCAATAGCTTGTCTTAGTGCTTCTGCCTGATCATTTTGTTTGGAGCTCAATGCGACCACCTCATTTCTTTAACCGTATAACTAAACCAAGTAGAAAGTCAATAAAAAAATGCATGATAATTGGTACAATCAAATTAGCTGTATGTTCATAAACCCAGCCAATATAAAAACTAAGAAGCAGCACAGCAATAAATAGTAAAGGCTTCTTTAAATAGCGTATATGGACAACGGCAAAAAGAATACTTGCAAATACATACCCAAATGTTGTCTGGATAACACCCCGGAATAAAAACTCTTCACAAATTGCAACGGTAAGCGTGAATATAAAAATAAAACTTATTGGCTGGTGTTGAAATATAAGCTCATTTATTCCGCCATCATCCTGCCACTCTTCGGGCAGGATATACATAGCAGCAAGCTCAATCAGGACTACGAGAATAGCAGACAATAAACCAAAGGTCATCATATCCTGTATATCCCATCTGAATAGATGAAACCAATCGAAAAACGAGTCGAATAGAAAAAAGCTCAGAACAAAGGCTGCCAACAACAATAAGCCTTGTGAAAAAAATAACTGTATTCTCAGTTCTTTATTGGACAGTTGTTTGATTAACTCAGATTGTTTCATCTCATGCCTCTTTTAAATGCAAGATTTTCTGAAGTTTTTTTCGCCAATCTCCAGGATATGACGTTTCTCTGGTATGAAGAGGCGATACAGGATCCCACTTCCGCCAATCGAATCCACAGTTGCTGCAACATTGCCCGGATGGTTCCTCGAAATCATCCTGAAAAGGCTGATAAAGTGTTTTTCGTAAACATTCTTTCGTCTGAACCCACTCATATAATTCGTACAGTTTGCTATTTTTATATCGTTTTCTTTCTTCCAAATAATTCATCACCTTACTTCTGACCTGCTTCCACTTTGTTTCATCTATCATCCATTCATTATCACGAACCAAGCCGTGTTTTTGCAACTGTCTTTGTATAAAACGCGCGGCTCCTTCATTCATATCGAAAAACATATGCAATTGGTCAGGAGGTGGCAGCTCCATAGGATGTTGTTGCTCGTTTAAAACTGTTGCAACCAGACGGTCTATATCTTCCATCGCCGGCAGCTCATTTTTAACCATACTTGCTGACAGACGAAAATCTCCTTTTTGGTAAAGAATAACGCCGACACTTGGTTTCCCGTCTCTGCCAGCTCTTCCCACCTCCTGAATATAAGATTCAATTTGAAGTGGGAGATGGTAATGAATGACCAGCCGGATATCCGGTTTATTAATCCCCATTCCGAAGGCACTAGTACAGCAGATGATATCAATTTGATTATTCATAAACTGCTGTTGAATTCGCAGGCGTTCGGACGCTTCCATTCCGCCATGATAGTAGGCGATGTTGCGTTTCGGATGTTTGGCAGCAAGCGACAGCGCTGTCTCTTCTGCGGTTTGCCTGCTTGTAAAATAAATTAAAGAAGGGACAACATATGACGTTGTGATTTCTGTAATCTGCTTTAACTTTTCCTGATCATTTTCTACTTCTTCGATGCAAAAAGCAATATTTTTCCGATCCATTGGATAAATATGTTTTTTCATCTTCGGCTTATGCAAGCTCTCGATAATATCTGCCTGCACATCTGGTGTTGCTGTGGCACTCAGAGCTAAAACTGGCGGATGGTTTAGTGTTTCGATTACTTCTGCAAGCCGCTGGTAATCCGGTCGGAACTCATGTCCCCACTGTGATATACAGTGTGCTTCATCCACAACAAACAGTTTAATTGGCAGCTGCTTGAGATAATATTGATGGGCCTTTTTTTGCAGCCACTCCGGAGATACAAAAATAAGCCGATATGTGTGTAAATTGTTCAGTGCTCTCTGTTGCTCCGGAAAAGGCAAAAAACTGTTTAAAGCAATCACTTCTTTAAAAGAAGCCGCTTTTAATTCCTTTACCTGATCAATCATTAAAGAAATTAACGGAGAAACGACAATGGTGATTCCGTCCAATAGTTTTGCAGGGAGCTGGTAACAGATAGATTTACCGGAACCTGTCGGCAACACGCCAAGTACATCTTCTCCGCGCAAGACGTCCGATATAATTTCCTTTTGTCCCTGCCGAAAATAATCATAATGAAAATAATGACGCAATGCTTCTTCCAAACGCATATTTCCCACCCCCTCTACTTATTATATAAAACCAGTGCCAAGCGAATTTGAAAGTAAGTGATATCCGGATGAACATTATTTTTAATTTCTTTTAAACGGTACGTTTGTTTGGTATGTACAAATGCTTTAATTTCTTCATAAATAGCAGAATCTAAGTAATCAAAAAAAGGAAATGCATCTTCCTGCATGGCAATCTCTACAAAATGATCCTGAATCGTATTTGCTTTTAACCTGCGAATCTGCATAATCTCTTCAAACGAATGCTTTTTCTGTAATAACCGGCGTGTCCATTGTGCGGTTTGACTCAAAGACGTATCAACGGTTCGCAAGTGTTTTGTTAATAGGGTTAACATCGGATAATTTTCGCTATTCTCCTGTACGTTTAGCAAATGATAAAATGTTTTCTGCAAGGTCAGATAGCAATCTGGAATAGAGAGCTGATAATCTTGGGAGAGCTGTTGCAAACTGCTTCCATAAGAAAAAAAGCTGGTTATACGATCGACAAACATGGCTGCCTCGATATTGGACAGTCCGGATAAAGCCTCTTCCAATTCTTTGTACAATTGCTGCAGAATCTCTGCAGAACGATGTTTATATTGTTTATAAGTCCATTTAATAAACTGTTCAATGTCAACGTTATCGGTAATAGGAATGAACCGGTATTGGTTCTTAGAGGTGTTTGTGAAAGTTTGGATAAAAAGCAAGAGCCGCTGCTTGAATGGTTCGATTATTTTTGCGTATTTCGATCCTTGAAAACCATTAAGATCCGTTTTATGGGATAACATCCAAGTTTGTCCTTTAGCAGTTATTTGCAGCTTATGAGCTTCCTCTTCCTGTATGTACCTTGCATGCAACAATTGCTGAAGCTGCTGGTTATAAACCGCTTTTTCCAAATCCGGATAAATACCATAATAGTCAGCAATATGATAAAACTTGGCATCTTGAATCGTCTGAATGGCTTTTTTTCCGACTAAAAGATTATAAACGCTCGAAGATGTACGTTCTTGATTTATTTTTTGGAAACAATCGATAATGATCCCCTGAAAAAGCATTCTCACACCACCGTTCATACTGAAAACATCCGAATTGAAAAAAGGCAGCCCAAAGCACAGTCTATGAACTGGACTCCTTGTTTTCATATCATCTGGAATTACTTTAATTTCATAAAAAGTATACCACGAATACCTCGTTGTTTATATTATTTGAAATTCAAAACATAACGTCTCCCAGAGCTTTTTCTCCGTGACTCAACTTTCGCACCTAAGAATAAGCATAAAACCCTTGCTGTTCCAGGATGAACATGATCGCTATTATCATGCTTGCTGATCATTTTTATCATGCTCCACGAAAATTCTGTTCTGTCTTATCTAATTTTTATTTGTTCAGCCATTTCAACCGTATAGAACATTCTGCTAGCGGAGGCGGACCGTTTTGACTCCTGAGGGATTAGCACCATCTGAAGATGCCCTTTTGCCAAGTGCTCTTCTTGGCAAAAGTTAGCTGAAGAGCGTGCCCCTAGGAAAGCAAAACGGTCCGCCGCAGCGGTCGCCTTACACTTCACCTGCTAATATTTGTCAACAGATGTATGGGAGAAACAAACAACCTCTGTTCCTATAGAAAGGAAATTACTTTATTAAAGTTCGCAAGTTGAGTCCGTGATAAATAGATAACCACAGAAAAGACTGCTGGTCAGCAGATTTTTCTGTGGTTATTATTGGGAATCCTTCATTTGAAATCTATTTTTAGCATACTTTCGAAACAACACGTGAAGCAATGGATATAAAAGAACGGTAAATACCCCGTTACCAATAGCATGTGCTGTATCAAATGGAAGCCCAGCCAGATAATAAGGCCAAAAATGTCCAGTTACCTGGTAGGTTGTTAATGAAATAATAAATCCATAAAAATAACCGCTAAATACGGAAAAGAGAATAATGAAGAGGAACGGCACTTTTTTCCAAACCATTCCGATACCTCCTGCTGCCAAGCCAATCAAACACCACGCAATAATCTGCCAGATGGTCCATATCCCCATACCAAGTAACATATTCGACAAGAATACAGTTAATATTCCTAATAAAAGGGATGATAGCGGACCGAGAAAAATACCTGTTAAAATAATAATTGCTGTCACAGGTTGGACATTAGGGATAAATTGAAAGGCATATCTGCCTGCTACCGCCAGAGCTGCTAGCAGTGCAAGCAATGTCAGCTTGTATGTGCTCATTTTCTATTCCATCGATTGCAGGTCAAATGTAATCTCTTCGCCGCCATTCAGTTCGTATTCCCCGGCTCCTACCTGCGCTGGTTCACCGTCTACCGTATACATCCAATATTTTCCTTCTTCTTCATCATCTGATACACGTTCAATAGAAGTGATAAATCCATCATCTTCTTCCACGTAGAAAGTATCGTTTAACACATCTAACAAGATGTCTCCTTCTTCCACTTGTGCAACTTCTTCTGCTACATTTTCGTTGCCTTCATCAATCGTTATTGTTAAACGTACTTCATCTTCGGCAAGTTCTTGGTCTTCCCCGCTTGATTCATTCGTGCTGACAGAAGTATTGGTGCTTTCATCGTCCTCTGCTTCTTCTCCGTTACCGCAAGCTGCCAGCAGAGTAAAGGATAATAGCATGATTCCTAAAAACTTCAACCATTTGTTCATTTGTTTTATCTCCTCTCGTACTCCATTCCAGCCAGGCCTTTTTAAATAAATAGTATCAGGAGAGATGAAAGGAGTTGTCTTCCATAAAAAGCTTATTTGCCAGACCTGGGAAATGTTTCTTCCACTTTTGTAAATTTCCTTCCTGTCTCTCCCGTTTTACATACCATTATATTATCATATTTATCCTTTTTCAGGAATGTTTCATAGGTATTTCAAAACTAAAGGTTGTACCAATATCGAGCTTACTTCTTACTTGGATTTTTCCTTGGTGCGCTTCAATAATATTTCTTGCGATAGCTAAACCTAAGCCGGTTCCTTGTTTTTCTTTTTTCACTCTTGATTTATCCGCTTTATAAAAACGTTCAAAAACAAAAGGCAAGTCTTCTTCCGGAATACCGCTGCCGTTATCCTTCACTTCTACATGAAAGAAATCGGAATTACTTAGTGCATGAATCTCGACTTTCCCGCCTTTTTCCGAATGACGGATGGCATTATCAATTAAATTGGTTAAAACCTGCTCCACCCGATCTGCATCCATTTCACCAATTTGTTCATGGATATCCATCGTTAAGGAAAGTTCGATTTCATTGTCCTGGGAAAGCCCCTGGAATTTATGGACAACCCGTTCAACGAATGCTTGAACGGCAACAGAATCAATATGCAGCTGAATTTGACCTGCTTCCATTCTTGCCAAGTCAAGTAATTCATTAACAAGTCTGCCCATCCGGAGAGACTCATCATAAATAATTTTAGCCAATTCATTCTTATCATCTTTTGTTTCTGCTATATCATCAACAATCGCTTCACTATACCCTTGAAGCATGGAAATAGGCGTGCGTAATTCATGCGAAACATTTGCGATAAAGTCCTTCCGTAATTTATCAAGACGGCGCTCTTCCGTCATATCACGGATAACTGCAACACAGCCGCGGACATGGGATTCATCATATAAAGGAGTGACAAGCATTACATAGTTTCTTCCTTGTACTACCGATTCCTTTAAAACAGCGCGCTCTTCTGCAATGACTTCATTAAGAGCCGTTTTAAGCTCTGTCGGAAGTTGTCTTTCTTTCTCTTCATCCAGAGAGTTCTCATAGTTCCAGTTATCTAAATAGGCTTTTGCAGGAGGGTTTATAACAACAATTTCACCATCCCGATTTAATGTGAAAACACCATCTGCCATGGAGCTGACAATACTGGATAATTGTTCTTTTTCCTGTCTCAGCGCGTGAATATGATAATTCAACTGATTGCCCATCCGATTAAACTCTATGGCCAAATCGCCAATTTCATCCCGTGTCAATACCGGTACCTTCGTGTTAAATTCACCACGGGTTAAATTATATGCTGCTTCCCGCATTTTTATCAGTGGTGCCGTTATACGGGATGATAAAAACACAGCAAAAAATGTCGTTAACAAAATAGCAATTCCACCACTCAACAAAATCAGCTTGGTTGTTTGATCCCTCGTTTCATTAATCATATCCAGGGATTTAAAAACAAATACCCCTCCCCCATTATCTAACGGAGAGCCCACAGAAATAATCTCATTCTCATTTACGATTAATCCTTGTGAGTTCTGTGCTGAAATTCGCTCCCTCAAATCTGTTGCATCGGGGTTATTTAACATCCATGATTCATCTATAAAATTCAAGTCGGTATCCTCTGTGTCAGAAATCCACTGATCCCCGTCAGCGTTATAAACAACTACCCGGCTGGAGGGGTCTTTTAACATCTCCGTGGCATCTTCAATAAATTCCGAATCATAGTCGGAGTCCACTAAAGAAGAAATTTTCTCAGACATTTGGGTCATATCATTTTCTGCTTCTTGTATATGGTAGGTTTCAAAAAATTGCATTAAAAAAAACATCAATACACATAATACAAAGGATACTAATAATAGAATCGTTAATGATAGTTTGCCGACAACACTTTTCCAAAACATCAGTCTTGTTCAACCTCAAACTTATAGCCGATACCCCAAACCGTTACGATCATTTTAGCAGCTTCCGGAGAGACCGAGTTTAATTTTTCCCGTAACCGTTTTACATGGGTGTCTACGGTGCGGAGGTCACCAAAGAATTCATATTGCCATACTTCTTTTAATAATTGCTCGCGATTAAATACTTTATCCGGCGCACTCGCTAAAAAGCAAAGCAATTCATATTCTTTCGGGGTTAAGCTTACTTCCTGATTATCTGCTGTTACCCGATGCCCATCATGATCAATCGTTAAGTGCGGGAATACTAATAAATTTTTGGCAGTTGTATCAGACTCCTGGTAATTCAGGTTGGATACTCTACGCAGAATCGCTTTGACACGTAATACAGCTTCTCTGGGACTGAATGGTTTCACGATATAATCATCTGCCCCTACTTCAAAGCCTTGTACGCGGTTAGATTCTTCTCCCCGGGCTGTTAACATGATTACTGGTGTATCCTTTTCTTTTTTCAACTCTTCACATACTTCAATGCCATCCATTTCCGGCATCATGATATCCAAAATAATAGCACTGTAATTATTTTGCAAAGCCATTTCTAATGCAGTCTTTCCGTCTGCCGCTTCGTCTATTTCAAAATCTTCTTTTTCCAAGTACATTTTTATTAAACGGCGTATCCTTTCTTCATCATCTACCACTAATAATTTCTGTGCGTCGCTCATTTACATTTCACTCCTCATTTCAACTCTAATTAGCATTATAAACGAACCTGTTTGAAAAGTTAAGGAATTAAAAGCATCCTGCATGATTAACGAGTATGCCAGAGGCTGATAAATTCCCATAGAAAAAAGAACTGCTACCAAATAATTGATAACAATTCTTTTTTTGTCTTAGTTTGAGTCTGACATGTTTCGAAAATCCTTTTTAAGCATAGGAGTGCAAACCGGCAAGTATCAAGTTTACTACAATCAGATTAAACATGATAATAGCGAATCCAACTACTGCCAGCCAACCGGATTTTTCTCCATGCCAGCCTCTGGAAAGCCGCAAATGTAAGAATGCTGCATAGAAGAACCAGGTAATTAAGGCCCAGACTTCTTTTGGATCCCAGCCCCAGAATCTTCCCCAGGCAATCTGAGCCCAAATCGCTGCGAAAATTAATCCTCCCAGCGTAAAGACAGGGAAACCAATCGTAACTGAACGGTACATAATCTCATCCAGCATATCGGGTTTTATTCCTTTAAGAAGCGGCTGCAACCTTTTACCAATCCGCTTTCTGGAAATTAAAAAGGCTATTCCATAAATAAGGGTTCCGCCAATAAATGACCAAATCACGGTGTTTAATTTTCTTCCGGCGTCTTCGCCCTGCATCCAACCCGGTGCTTCAAACCATGGCGTCATCACATTTTCTGATAATAGTGTGCTATCACCGGGAGCTGCAATCGGCGGAAGGTGATATTCTGTCGTCATCTGCTTCCCTTCGCTTTCCACTTCAAAAGTAGCTTGGTAGGAAAGTGAATTAAATATCGTTGTGACAGCAATGAATCCAATAAATAAAAAGATAAAATAGATAACTATCTCAAGCATTGTATTTCGAAAAGAAAGTTGTGTCTGGTCAATTTGACGAATTAAATACATTAATCCAGCTACAAAGCTGATAAATAAAATTCCTTGTCCTAACGCTACTGTTGTAACATGAATATGCAGCCAGTTGCTTTGTAAAGATGGAACCAATGGCTCAGCTTCGGTAGAAAACATACTTGCATAAGCAATGATGATAGTAGCTACAGGTAATGCAAATACGCCTAAAAATGCTGTTTTATAGTAGATATATATAATAATAAATGCCAAAATCATCGACATTCCCAAAAAGGTGGTAAACTCAAAAAGATTACTTACAGGTGCATGACCAGTCATTATCCACCTTGTAATAAAGTAAACTAATTGAGAAATAAAACCAATCACGGTAATAACTAACCCGATACTTCCGGATTTCGTTTTCTGATGCCGCTCATTTTTATTTTGACGAATGGCTCCTCCAAAGAAAAAAGTGGCAACCAAATATAAAAGAAAAGCAATGAGCAAGGCTCCGCTACTGACGCTAAATAAGTCCATTCCCTTACCTCCAATCCTCTCTTAACCATTTCATATTCCTATTTACTTATCCAGTTCCTGCTGGTCTTCAACCATTGTAACATCGGTATCTTCTATAGCTTTTTCAATATCCTGTTTGACTCCATACCAATTTTTATTTGTATGGGCTGCCAAAAGAAGTGTATTGTCATTTTGTTTATTAATCCAAATTCGGCGATGCTGCCAATACATTCCTTGAATGACACCTATCATAAAAATCATCGCTCCGGCAAAAAAGAACGGAATGGTACGATCTGAACTTACGGTTATCCCGCTGACATCCCTGAATTCCACGTTATCAATAGCTACTTTATATTGATTTTCTCCTGTAGCATCGACATTCATGCCAATACCAAGAAAGCTGACCTCTCCTTCTTCCGAATCAGGAGGGTATACCGTCACAACAAAAGCAGGGTTTCTCGGGAAATTCGTTTCCGAAGCAGGCTCTCCCTCTTCGGTCATAATATAATCCGGATAATAGTTTGTTAACTCCACCTGGAAGCCATTGTCTAATTCATAAACCGATTCCGGATTGGTTAAATCAATAGTGAACGTACCTAACGATTCCCCATCTTCGTCCGCTGTTTCATGAATATAAAAGCTCATACTTTCAAACTCACCTTGTTGGAAGCCTTGTTGGTACAGTGTATATTTATCAAACTTTGCCGGATGGTTCATTTGAATAGACTCTTCCATAATTGGTTCCAATTCCGGTTCCGCACCGACAACATCAGCATCCTGTGCTTCATAGATAACAACATCAGTTTGGAAATTACTTGCAATTTCCTCTTCATCCAACGAACCTTCTTCAGCAGGATCCTGTCCGTCTTCCTGATCATATGTTTCCATTATAAAATCTTTATTTTCTATGTAGTACTGGTTATCGGTACCAGGTATACTTCTTTGTTCTCCTTCACGAACCCACATATATTCTTCGGAAAACATAATCGGTGTTGTACGTAAAATAGCAGCGATTAATATAATAATAAGACCTATATGATTGACGTAAGGTCCCCACCGGGAAAAACGGCCTTTCTCGGCTAATATATGCCCGTCTTCTTCCGTGATTTTATACCTTGATTTTCTTAACCTTTTAACTAATTTATCCACATCCGCGTCATCAACATTTGGTGTTTCACTATATAAACGCTGTCTGGATAAAAATTTCTTATGTTTTTTAGGTTTCTGATTTTTTAAAGCACGATAAAGCGGAACGAAACGATCCAGGCTGGCGATAACCAAGGATATACCTATTAATGCAATTAAGGTAATAAACCAAACAGAACTGTACATATGATGAAACCCGAGTTGATAATACATCAATCCAAAAATACCATAAGTCTCTTCATAAAAGATTGCCGGATCTCTTGATACAGCATCCTGTGGTATAAATTGCTCCTGCGGGAGAAGCGTTCCAAAGATAGAGGCTATTAAAGCTAAAACAATCAGCCAGACGCCTACTTTGACGGAGGAGAAAAAACTCCAGATTTTATCTATGATTGATTTCCGGTATATTTGTGAGCGGCGGGCACTGCCGTCATAACGCATATTTAACAGTTTTTTATCATCATTTCCATCGATGTACTGGTTACCTTCTACAGGCTTTCCACATGCTTCACATAACACAGTACCCTCCGGATTCATGTGTCCGCATTCACACTTTATTTTACTCATTGTCTGCCCCCATTCTTACGGATCATTATGATGCATCCGGCGTTATATCATCCAGATGGCCTTCTAATTTATCTAATGTCAGAGCCCCTTGAACAATTTCGTTTATGGTCCCGTCCGGATTGATAAAGTAAGTCGTCGGCATCGGCCTGATTTTATATAGGTCCCTCACATCCGCATTTATGTCTTGAGGAATTGCAAAAGTCAATCCATATTCTTCGATAAAATTATCAATGACTAATTCTGTGCTATCCAGACTGACTGCAACAATTTCGACCCCTTTATCTTTATATTCCGGATATAAATCCTGCATATATGGCATTTCCTCTTTACACGGTCCGCACCATGTCGCCCAGAAATTCAGCATAACCCCTTTTCCTTCCAAATCGCTGAGCTGTGTTACATCCTCATCAAATGCGTCATTTACTTGCTTCAGTTGAAAGTCAGGAGCATGGTCACCCGAATGGTATATTTCATCTTCATCTTTTGAATTTGAAAATAGTACAAATACGACAGCAGCAACCAAAACAGCTAAAATAGAGGACCGAAAAATGAGGCGCTTTCGTTTCTTTTTTTGTTTTTGTATCTCTTTTTCTTCTTTACCCATAATGGCCCCATCCCCTTTCCAACACATTATAACATTGACTAAAGCGTTTAAATTTGAATATTATCTTACAATTTTGTGGACATATTCCGGAGCTGGTTGACTTCTTTCGGCGTCAATGCTCGATATTCCCCCGCTTTTAATCCATGTAAAGTCAAAAAAGCGTATTGTTCACGCTTCAGTTTTAAAACCTGCAGACCTATTGCTTCAAACATTCTGCGAACTTGTCTGTTTTTCCCCTCATGTAATGTTAATTCAATGATCGATGTCTTCTTTTCTTTATCACTGGACAGTATTTGAACATGGTCCGCTGTTAATTTTTCACCATCAGATACGACACCTTTCCGAAATTTGGACAGTTCTTTCTTATGAGGAATACCTTTGACTTTTGCGACATACACTTTATTAACTTCTTTACTGGGATGCATCAGCTGGTTCGCAAATTCCCCATCATTTGTTAAAAGGAGTATCCCGGATGTATCGTAATCCAGCCTGCCAATCGGAAAAACCCGTTCGCTGACTTCCGGAAGATAATCTGTCACTACTTTTCTGTCTTTGTCATCTTTGACACTGGAAATGACTCCGCGGGGTTTATACAACAAATAATATACAAATGCCTCTTTTTCAATCGGAACACCATCAACTTCTACTTTATCATCAGGCGTAACCTTGATGCCCATTTCCGTTACTGTTTGATTATTTACTTTGACGTTTCCATTTGAAATAAGCTGTTCTGCTTTTCTTCTGGATGCCACTCCGCTTTGGGCAATGACCTTTTGTAATCTTTCTTCATGCTTCGACATATTAATCTCCTGTTCTTTATTTATATTTGCTATCCAGCTGGTTTGGGATAATGAAATAGAAATTTCCATTTTTCTATTATACTCATAATATCACGGTGGAACCTGCTGTAAAACTTCTCCACTAAAAAAAGAGAATAACAGATGATTGGATGCACCGTCTGTTTCCTGGTAAAAGGTGAAAACTGTTGCTATAGGTATTTCCTTCTGTACAATAAGAAAGCCTATGATGCGATATCATTTTTCATCTATCTACATCATAGCCTTATTTGACATGTTAGGAAAGGATAATTTTTTCAGAGTAAATATTTCCAGTTCAATCGATTCTACCCAAACATTATTGTAACAAGAAACACAGCTGTAAGTATAGCAATTATATCAGCTAATAAACCTGCCTGCAGCGCATAGCGTATTTTTTTGACGCCAACCGCACCGAAATAGATTGTAAGTACATATAAGGTGGTGTCCGTACTCCCTTGCATAACGGAAGCAAGCGTTCCGATAAACGAATCCGGCCCATAAGTTGCGATGATCTCTGTTGTCATACCTAATGCAGCTGTTCCGGATATTGGCCGGATAAGCGCAAGTGGCAAAACTTCTGCTGGAAACCCAATAAAAGCCAGCACAGGGGTTAATAAGTCAACAAAAGCATCTAAAGCACCAGAACTGCGTAATATCGAAATAGCTGTTATCATGCCTACTAAAAAAGGAAGTAACGAAACAGCTGTTTTTATCCCTTCTTTTCCCCCTTCCACAAATAAATCATATGCAGGCAATTTCCGGATACTGGCTGCTATCATAATAATTAAAATAAAACAAGGTATCATCCAGATACTTAGTGCGCTGATAAACCCCATTATGATTTCCTCCACGTACTTCTAAAATGAAAAAAACGATCGATAGCCAGTCCGGCAAGAGTACCTATACATGTAACCAGTAAAGTTGCACCGACAATTTCTGTAGGAGAAGCGGACTCATACTGCATTCGGATTCCAATGACGGTAGTAGGGATCAAGGTTAGCCCGGTTGTATTTAAGATAAGAAAGGTAATCATCGAACGGGACGCTTTTTCGGAATGATTATTGAGTTTGTTCATTTCTTCCATTGCTTTAATCCCTAAAGGAGTAGCTGCATTTCCCAGACCAAACATATTCGCTGTTAAATTAGATAGAATATATCCCAGCGCTGGATGATCCTTTGGGATTTCCGGAAATATTTTTGAAATAATCGGACGAAAAAGCTTGGCAAGCCCCCGTAAAATACCTGCTTCTTCAGCAATGCGCATCATTCCCAACCAAAAAACCAGAATGCTGATCAGTCCAATAGCCAGGGTGACCGCCTGGGCAGCACTTTCAAAAATCGCTTCGTTTACTGCTTCCATATTCCCTGAAAACATGGCATATATAATACCGATCAGAGCCATAGCGATCCAAATCCAATTAATCATTTGTATCCCACCTTAGAATTGAATGAAATACACGGGTTACATTATCCATCAACCCCTCTTTGTGCTGTTCCTCTATTCCTATATTGCTTGCCTGAAATGCCGGCACGTTTCGTTTGAGGTACACATCTTTTGCCCAATTATCCTGCTTATCTTTATAAAGCGGCACATGAACGCTATTTTCAGATGGCTTCTTATTTGATACTGCTTCTCCGTTCTGATTGACTTCTTTCATTTCAAATTGCTCAAACCCCCATTCAAACATGGAGATATGGTCCTGCCAATCATCGGGAGCATCCAAAGTGACAGCGATTAACTCCATCCCGTCCTTTTCGGCAGTAGTAATAAGCGTTCTTCCTGTCTGTTTTGTATAACCGGTTTTGCCGCCGGTACAATATTCATAGAAATACGTCAGAAGTTTATTTTTATTACGCCAATGATAAGATCGGTTTTCAGATATAAAACTTTCCGATCCACTTATTTCCTGGAAGATAGGGTTATCCATTGCATATTGCATGAGAATTGCCATATCGTGAGCGCTTGAATAATGCGTGTCTGAATCCAGACCATGCGGATTATCAAAATGGGTATGATCCATCCCAAGCCATTCCGCCTTTTGGTTCATTAAATAAACGAATCCTTCTTCACTGCCGCCGACATGCTCAGCAATTGCTACAGCAGCATCATTCCCGGACCGCAGCATAAGTCCATACACTAGATCGTTTAACGTCATTTTTTCTCCTTGCTCCAAATAAATCGATGAGCCTTCTGTATAAATTGCATTTCTGGAAACCGTTGCTTTTTCATTCATTTTTCCAGACTCTACTGCAATGATGGCTGTCATTATTTTAGTTATGCTTGCTATAGATGCCTCTTCCTCGGCATTTTTTTCAAATAACACTCTTCCTGATGATTTTTCTATCAAAATAGCATGCTGTGCAGAAACATCTACCGCAGCATGTCCATGAGTCGGGAAGGATAAAAGACTAAAAATGATAATAACTACCCATAATACAAAACGCATTAGCTTGGCTCCTCTCACAAAATACAGGTCTGTCGCAGCGGGCTGACTGGAAAACTTCCATCTTAAGAAAAGTGGAAACGAAAGATCAAAGAACCGGTAACAGCCTGTTTGGTTCCGGACTACAGGATGTAGGTCACGAAGCCCCAAGACATCGGTTTTCGGCAGAAAGCATTCTTCCACTCACGTTATAGTGAATGTATCATTTGTTCCTTAGACAGCAGGACATCAGAAACGCTACCAAATAAAAATCCCTTTATTTATAAGCCGGTCGATGAAATACTTCCTGATTTATTTATATGTGTGGAACAAGCTATTATGTATCTTATATATAAAAAGACCTCCTAGCTAAGCAGCAATCACTTAGCTAGGAGGTCTTTTTATTCATCTTGGAACCGGTCGAAAAATAAATCCACATCGGATGTATCTGTTTCCGTATCGAAGGAACTTTCTAATTCCGGTAATTCTTCCAGCGTTGATAAGCCGAAGAAGGTAAGAAATTCTTTTGTTGTTCTAAAAAGGGTTGGACGGCCGACTGTTTCTTTTTTGCCACATTCCTCTACCAACATTCGGGAAACCAATGTTTGCAGCGGTCTTTCACTGCGGACACCACGAATTTCATCAATTTCCGTCCGCGTTATCGGCTGCTGATAAGCTATAATAGCCAGTGTTTCTAACGCTGCCTGAGACATTCTATTTGGCTTCGGCTGGATAACCCATTTCTTAAAAAAATCACTGTGCTCCGGTTTCGTTGTTAAGCTGAGCATCCCGTTAGCATTTAGAATCATTAATCCGCGGTGCTGCTCTTTATAATCTGTCTGAAGCTCCTCCACAATTTGACGGACTTCATCTAAGGAAATATCAAGTATATTCCCAAGCTCATTGATTGTTATCCCTTCGTCTCCGCCGGCAAATAACAGGCCTTCCGCAGCCCCTTTTAAATAATCTAATTCCACGATGACTCCTCCATGTTATAAACATATAATTCTTCAAAAGCCTTTTCTTGCATGGCATATACTTCTCTTTTTTTCATTAATTCCAAAATAGCTACGAAGGTCGATACGATATATGACTTTGTCGAATCTGGAAACAGTGTATGGAAAGGAACACCGGTTTTGCTGTTCTTAACTTGCTGCAGAACTTCTTCCATCCGTTTTTCTATCGGAATATCCATTCGCTGGATGACCGTATCTTGCGGCTCTTTCCATTGATTTCTCTGCATCATTTTTTTCAGCGCATCAACCATATCGAAAATAGATGCATTTCCTGCATTTGTATTTTCAGGCAGTACATCTTTGAAATCAAACACGACAGGAGAGCGTGTATACACATGCTGCTCATTCGCTTCTTTTTCTTTGAGTGTTTCCGCAGCTTCTTTATATTTCCGGTATTCAATTAGACGGTGCATCAGTTCTTCACGCGGATCCTCCATATATGCTTCATCATCCATCTCTTCTTCTTCCAATTCTTGTTTGGGGAGAAGCATCTGGCTTTTGATTGCCAGCAATGTAGAGGCCATCACCAAGTATTCGCTGGCGATGTTTAATTCCAGGTGTTGCATGGTATGAATATAATCCATATACTGTTGTGTAATTTGAGCCACCGGAATATCATAAATGTCGATTTCATATTGATTTATCAAATGAAGCAACAAATCCAACGGACCTTCAAATTTTTCTAATTTCACTTCATATCCTTGAATCATCGCTGTCATTCCCCTCAACTAATTAAAAAATGTGCCGGTTATCCCAAAAAATTTTGCAAGAGCCCATACACTCTTTGCTTATCTTACATAAGTTATAACGTAATATAAATGTTAGCACAAAACATTTATGGACTGAACTAAAAAGGAGGAAATAAAATGAGTGGTTATTCTGGTGGTTATGCAGGTGGATTTGCTCTAATCGTTGTACTATTTATTTTATTAGTAATCGTAGGAGCAGCTTGGTTCTAAAACGATTTGAAATAAGATCAAACTTCATTCAGCGGGGCGTTGCCCCCTTGCTGAATGACAGTTGAACCAATCGGGCTGTCCTGTTATCCAGCTGTTTGCTCTCCCATTTCGAATTTTCAGGTTTTCCCTATTCTTGAAGTGGGAATCTTACAAACAGTGCTACTGTGATAAATAGATATAGCAACGAATGAAAAGCCAACCCATATCAGGGTTGGCTTTTATAATCATCCTTTGCTTTCTCATAAAAGGCTTTAACACTTTCAGAAGGTATAATATCATATTTATTGGAATAAATACGATGAATTTCTGCAATCATTCGTGACCCTATCCCTTGATCTCTATGGGAAGGATTCACAGTAAGGTGGTTAATAACCAATTGATTGTCACTCACGATTTGTACGCCTATTGCTCCGAGAACATCATCGCCTTCTTTCCACAAATGTAAATGCATTTGGTCATTTTCTTCATACTCCCGTATGGTTTCCTGCAGTTTTTTTACATCTTTTCCCTCAGGCATAAATGATAATAATCCCATAGCAATTTTTTCTAAGTTTCGTTTAAAGCGAATTAACATAATTACCCCTCATTAAATTCTTGTATGGTAATCCTCTTAAATTTTAATCAGTATTTACTCTGAAAGTATAACGCATTTCCAATATAATGAAAAGCACCATTTTAAAATTTAAGTAAAACTAATGATGACAGACATAAAGGAAGCCTTTCAAAATCATTCACAGAACGTATTTGTTTCCTTTTATCAAAACAATCATATCAAAGCCTTTTTAGCTATCTTTCTTCCAGATTCGTCTCTACTACATAGAACAAAACGTCATTTCCTGTCATTTTACATACGTATCTATCGTGATAAAAATAAGATTATCCTTCTACCCGAATTTCTTTCATAACATCCCCGTTAGACATTGCTTTTGCATGTTCTATACCGGATGTTACTTGTCCAAAAACAGTATGAACACCGTCTAAATGCGGCTGTGGTTCATGCACCACGAAAAATTGACAGCTTCCTGTATCTTTTCCTGCGTGTGCCATAGATAAAGAACCTTCTTGATGCTTGTGCGGATTTCCTTCTGTTTCACATTTGATTGTATACCCTGCAGAACCTGTACCATTCCCGACCGGACAGCCTCCTTGGCTGACAAAACCAGGAATGACACGGTGGAAAGTCAAACCATCATAGAATTCTTCATTCGCTAATTTTTCAAAGTTAGCTACTGTTCCCGGCGCTTCATTTGGATATAATTCAAATTCAATTTTATTTCCGTTTTCCATTTCAATATAACCTTTTTTCATTTCGGCAAAATCTCCTTCTAAAAACAATTATACTTTATTTTACCACTTATTCAGCTCAAGTAAAGCTCTTTATTTCGTCATAAGACAAGTCATTTTTAACAATATCCTGATACATTTCCCTCTTAACAACAAGATGATCCTGTCCATCTTCAATAAAAACAACGGCAGGTTTTGTCAACCGATTATAGTGGCTGGCCATCGAATAATTATAAGCCCCTGTTGAGAAAACAGCCAGTATATCTTTATCTTCAATACGGGGTACCGGTAAGTCCCAAATCAGCATATCCCCAGATTCACAACACTTTCCGGCGATGGAAACTTCTTTTACCGTCTCTGCTTCCGGCCGATTGGCAACCACCGCATCATATCGGGACTGATACAATGCTGGACGTATATTATCTGTCATTCCGCCGTCCACAGAATAGTATTCTCTGACACCAGGAATGTTTTTGTTTGCTCCGATTGTATATAAAGTAATTCCTGCGTCACCCACAATAGAGCGCCCCGGCTCAATCCAAATTTCCGGAAACTTCATATTATATTTTCGACAATTATCTTCTACACCTTGAATCATATCTTTTACGTACGCTCCGAGCGGAAGAGGTTCATCATTTTCCGTATATCGAATACCGAAACCTCCGCCTAAATTTAAAATGTCCGATTCAAATTGATAGGTTTGTTTCCATTCTTCTAATACAGCAAAGAGCCTGTCTGTTGCTGCGCGGAAACCATTTGTTTCAAATATTTGTGAACCAATGTGACAGTGTAGTCCTTTGATATGCATTCTCGGATGTCCCAATACTTTTTTCAAAGCAGCTTCTGCTTGGCCGTTTTGCAAATCAAACCCGAATTTAGAATCTTCATTTCCGGTCATTATATATCTATGCGTCTTTGATTCCACGCCCGGAGTTACACGAAACAGCACGTCCATTGTTTTATTCTGTTTGAACAGTTCCTGATCTAATAATTCAATATCATGAAAATTATCAAGCACGATACAGCCTATGTCATGTTTTACTGCCATCGCGATTTCCTGTTTGTTTTTATTATTACCATGCATATGGATTTTTTCCGTTGGAAAGTCTGCTTGGAGCGCAGTATATAATTCACCTTCCGAAATAACATCCAAGCATAATCCTTCTTGTTTTGCCACCTGAAGCATGGCAATAGTTGAAAAAGCCTTGCTGGCATAAGCGACTCTTCCGGTAACCCCGGCATCACGAAATGCTTGAACAAAAGCTCTGGCATGATTGCGAATCATTTCCACATCATAGACATATAAAGGTGTTCCGTATTTTTCTGCTAATTCGATGGTATCCACACCACCAATTTCTAAATGTCCCTTTGTATTTACGTTAAAGGGGTGTGCATCAAGTATCATTCTATTTCCCCCATCATTCTCAAATAATAAAAACACTTTATCATAATAGTGCTAATAATGAAAGCGTAAAACGAAACTTCATTCAGTGGGAGGTTTTTACGTAACAATGTTTTGATAAGGCGCGTAACCACAACCCAGTCTCTGTTCCATGACATTTTGTTAACTTGCTCCGGGGTCAATCGGATGGATACTGGCTGCCTATCTTCCGCTTAAAAATGAAAGCATTCCATATTGCTTGATACGGAAGCTTTGCAACCAGTTTTATTCCGATATACCATTCTCTAATTAGATGGAAGAAAACAGCTTCATATTAAGGCCGGCGATAATTATTTCGCGGGTGTACGATGCTCGGACGGTGTTTGGTGTTCGGGACCGGCATACGAAATATGATATGTGTCATCGCTTTAAAATTAAATGGCAGCAAAGGCCACATATAAGGTGTTCGTAAAGACCTGATTTGGATAAGGAATAAAAGATATAATGTAATACCGATCATATATCCGGGGAAGCCAAAAAAACCGACAGAAAGAACCAGAAGAATGGTCACGACCTTATTGGCGACACTTAACTCATAACTCGGTGTAACATAATTTCCGATAGAAGCTGTTGAAATATACAAAATAACCTCTGGTGAAAATAACCCGACCTCAATGGCTATCTCTCCAATCAACACAGCTGCAATTAACCCCATCGCTGTTGATAAAGGGGTCGGAGTATGTATCGCCGCCATTCTTAAAAATTCAATACCAATGGTTGCAATAATAATCTGTACAGTAATCGGTACGTTTCCTTCATCATTTGGACCAATAAAACTCAATTTATCCGGAAGCAATGATGGTTCCACTGCAAATAACAACCATGTCGGTAATAGAAATAAAGCCGCAAACACAGCCAAAAACCGAATAAACCGGATGCAAGTTCCAATTGCAGGTACTTGCCGGAATTCCTCAGCATGCTGCATATGGTGGAAATACGTTGTCGGCACGATAATAGCGCTTGGGGATGTGTCTACAAAAACAATCACATGACCTTCTAATAAATGGCTTGTTGCCACATCGGGTCTTTCTGTATACCGTACCAAAGGATAAATATTCCACTTTTTAACGAGTAAAAATTCTTCCAATGATTTATCCGTCATCGAAAGACCGTCTACTTCCACTTTCTCAATCAGATCTTTTAAATACGTCACTAAATCCGGATTAGCTACTTCCTCAATATAAGTGAGACAGACATCTGTTTTAGAACGTTCCCCGACTTTCAGCATGACATTGCGTAAATTTTCATCACGCAGACGTCTTCTGGTAAGTGCCGTATTTTCTACAATATTTTCCGTATAGCCATCTCTGGATCCACGAATAACTTTTTCTGTATCCGGCTCTTCCGGCGTTCTGCCCGGATAATTACGCACATCTATGATCTGTGCATAATCTTTCCCGTCAATAAATACTGCAATTAGACCGCTTAAAACTTCATCAACTGCTTCGTCCATGGTGTCCACATGTTCTACTTGCTGATGAACCAGTCTATTTTCAATAATTTCTCCGATTTTCTTACTTTCCGATTCATTATCATTAATTTCAATCAATATTTTTAAAATCTCTTGTATGACAGAGGTATCACATAGCCCCGTAACATAATAAAGCTGTATACGGTGACCTAAAATAACTAATTCCCTATATCCCAGATCCCAGGATTTATCTAAACCTATCTTCTTTTTCATATATGCATGCGTATCTTCAATATGAGGAGAAATAGATGTTTTCTTTTTCTTATCTGTCTGCATGTGTTCACCTTCTGATTATTGGCTTATATTAAAAACGGATGACGAACGGAGTCATTGTTTTCGAGCCGAAAAGTTTTTGAATGATTGATGCTTTTTAACGGACAAAATAAATCCATTGAAACAGCGAGCCAAATACCTTGCCCAGCATTAACGCCATCATAAATAGGATAACGTAATCTTTCATTCCGATTCTCCGGGTGAGAATAGGAAAAACATTTAATACTTCTGTCAAAGCGGCGGCAAGCATACCATTAAAAATACCATGTAATGCTCCCCACAAAATTAATGCTATGACCGATTGTGATGTTGAAACTGGGGTAAACGAAAAATAAGCCCCTGCCAGCATTCCAATCGTTACGGAAGCTCCGTAGACTTTGATATACTTCTCTGTCTTACTTAATTGAATAAGCCTCGGAATAATTCCCAATACCGTAATAAATGCTACAAAACCTGCACCAACAGCAATACCGCTACTAAAACCGATAAAAACCTGTAAGACATTAAGAAGAATTTCCTGAATCATTCAATTCATTTTCCATCGTATTAATATACTGCTGTAGGTCCTGCTGGTAGTTAAAGATTTCAACTTCTAATGGACTCGGTTCTTCATTAAATCTTTTTTTGAACCAATGGTTGAAAAAAAGAATCGTTCCAACTCCAAGTCCTAAAGAGTAAGGGATTTGAATCCACAATGGATACGCATTTTCCACACCGGTCAAAATAAAATGCAGTTTTTGCTGAACGGGCTGCATACTGACGTCATAATGAAAATTCATAATAGTCATTGCCGATCCGACAAAGAGAAGTAACCAGATAAAAGTTAGAATGAGTGGATGCGCCGGTTTCTTACGCGGTTCAATTTGTATTAAAGTCTGCTCCGGTCCGAGCAGTTGAAATTCAACATTGGAATATTCTTTTGTAAGATGGTCAATCACCAAAAAACTGTCGATTACTAATATATTTTTATCTTTTTTTGATAAGCGGTATATTGATGTATTTTCCAGTAATTCCTTCTTGTTTGAATGTGTAGATATATAAGCAATATCTTTCAATTTGAGCTCTTGCCACGCTTCGAGAATTACTTTTTTCCGCATTCTAATATAAACAAGCTCTGCCATCGCTAATACACCCCTGTCTTCATATCCTTAACAGATAGTATTTGTTAAAAGTGAACAAATTATAAGCCTTAAATATAAAGTACGGCTTTATGAATGAAGATGTCTTACAGTGAATGGAATGCACGAATACGAAAAAAGCTTATCTGTGTTATATACACAAATAAGCTCGCATTCTATCCGGCATCCATATTTTTTTTCATATCCTCTAGGATCTTTTTCTCCAGCCTGGAGACCTGTACCTGGGAAATACCAAGCCTTTCCGCTACTTCTGTCTGCGTTTGATCTTTATAATAGCGTAAGTAAATAATCAATCGTTCCCTTTCAGTCAGAGAGCGAACAGCTTCTTGAATAGATAGCTTTTCAAACCACCGGGAATCCTGTTCAGCAATTTGATCCAACAAAGTAATGGAATCTCCATCACTTTCATAGACTGTTTCGTGAATGGATTGAGGCGATTTGGCAGCCTCCTGTGCATGCACAATTTCTTCTGGTTCCAGCTCCAACGCTTCTGCCAGTTCATTCACAGACGGGGAACGTCCTAAATCTTTCGCCATTTCTTCCCGTTTACGGCGAATTTTATTTCCCATTTCTTTTAAAGATCTGCTGACCTTTACACTGCCATCATCTCGAATAAAACGTTGTATTTCACCAATAATCATGGGAACGGCATAGGTAGAAAAACGCACATTATAGGACAAATCAAATTTATCTACGGCTTTGATCAGCCCGATGCTTCCAATTTGAAATAAGTCATCCGGGTCATACCCCCGGTTGACAAATCGTTGAACGACAGACCAGACAAGCCGGACATTTCGGCGAATAAGTTCTTCTCTCGCTTCAATGTCCCCTGATTGGCTTAACCGGATCATTTTCTTTACCTGCTCATTGGAAAGCTGCTCTCTTTCCTCCGTTTTATGAATATTCACGACAGCTGTCCTAATTATAGACCTTTTTTGATTTGGATAATTGCTTTTTCATAAAAACGGAAGTCCCTTTTTCAGGAGCAGAAATGACTTCCACGGCGTCCATGAAATTTTCAATAATTGTAAAACCCATGCCGGACCGTTCCATTTCCGGTTTTGATGTGAATAAAGGTTCCCTTGCTTCATCAATATTTATAATACCTTGTCCTTCATCGCGGATGGTTAATTCTATCTCTCCATCATATAATACACAGTCAATATAGACTTTATGATGCGGTTCGCTTCCATAACCATGGATAATGGCATTGGTCACCGCTTCTGAGACAACCGTTTTTATTTCTGTTAACTCTTCCATCGTCGGATCCAGCTGTGTGATAAAAGATGCAACAGCCACTCTGGCAAATGCTTCATTTTCGCTGATGCTTGAAAAAGAAAAAGACATTTCATTTTTCATGATGTCACCCCCAACCCTTGAAGTGCGCGTTCTTCATTTTCTTCTAAGCGGATAATCTTAAAAAAGCCTGACATATCAAAAAGACGATGCAGGGAAGGAGCTACAGAACAAAGAACCATCTCTCCCCCTAATTGTACTACTTCTTTATAACGCCCCAGTACAACTCCTAATCCAGAGCTGTCCATGAAGCTTATTCCTTGTAAATTCAGGATGATATGTTTAATGGAATGCATGTAAATCCAATCCTTCCACGCATCCCTTAAACCTTCTGCCTCATGATGGTCTAATTCTCCTTCCATACGTACAATCAGCACATCGTCTCTTACTTCGAATTCAGTCTGTAAACTCATGCGCTATGTTCCTCCTCTTTGTTGTGAAATAGTTGCCTTTGCATATATTTATTCTCTATGCAGATGCCTATTTCCTGCTAGTCGACAAAAGAAGTGGAAATACGTATTAATCTCCTGATTTCACCATTTTTTGCAGGCTTCTTTTTGATAATTCCAGTACAGATGCTTCCGTGATATCCTCTTTTACAACCAGTGGCGTTGAATGAACAGGTTCATTATTTTCTTTGACCGTCAGTTCACCAACCACCGTTCCTTTTTTAATCGGAAATTCCCAATCCTCTTGTATGGAAACATCTGTGGTAACAGCAGGCTCTTCCTGTCCTTTTTTATACAAGCTGTGAACAGCCTGTTCGGTTACAATATCAAAAGAATGCGGTTTGGCTTTTATTTTATCCAGCTCCATAACTGTTTCTTCTTTTGCAAAAAGCTGTTTTGTCTGATAGCTTTGGAAACCATAATCAAGTAATCCAGACACCATCTTATTTCGTTCTTTCGGTGTTTCAGCCCCCATAACAACGGCAACAAGGCGCATATCATTTCTTTTTGCAGTAGCAGTTAAACAATACTTCGCTTCATTGGTATAGCCTGTTTTCATGCCATCTGCACCAGTATACGAACGAATCAGTTTATTCGTATTGACAAGCCAAAATTCGTCTTCTTCTCCCTGCCGCAAGTAGTCTTCATAGATGGAGGTATAGTTTGTAATATCTTCATATTTTAATAATTCTCTTGTCATCACAGCCATATCATAGGCGCTGCTGTAATGGTCTGTTGCTGGAAGACCAGTGGTATTTGCGAAATGCGTGTTTTCCAGGTCGAGTTCTTCTGCTCGTTTGTTCATTTCTTTAACAAATTCCTCTTCGGTTCCCGCAATCATTTCAGCCATTGCAACACTGGCATCATTTCCAGAAGCAATAGCGATTCCTTTGATTAAATCATTGACAGACATTTCTTCTCCTGCTTCAAGAAAAACTTGGGATCCCCCCATGGAAGCAGCATATTCACTTACAACCACCATATCCTCTTTCGTAATTTTTTCTGCTTCTAATGCTTCCATAATAAGCAGCAAGGTCATTATTTTTGTCATACTGGCAGGTGGTAATTGTTCGTGTGCGTCTTTGTCAAACAGTATTTTCCCCGTATTCTGTTCGATTAAAACACCTGATAATGCATCTTCTGCCAACCCTTGATTTTCTGGATTCTCCTCATTTGCTAAAACAGTGCTGTAGTTAAAAAACATTGAAACAATCAGTAATCCAATCATTAATAAGCTTCGTCGCTTCATACTGCTTCCCTCCAAATTACAATCATACTTTTAGGGTTTCCATTTGCGATAGATTTCATACTATTTTTAAGATGTAAAAGCATCCTTTTTGTTGTTTTAAACGTTCTCATCTATAATAAAATGAAAAGCGATAAGGAAGGTGATTGGAAAATGGGTCAAAATATACGTGATAAAGTTGCTTATATCACAGGTGGAAGCAGCGGAATAGGCAAAGCAACCGCCCATCAATTTGCAAAAGAAGGCGTGCATCTCGGCATCATTGCCAGAAATCCGGAAAAGCTTGCTAAAATCGAAGAAGCATTAGCAGGGTACGATGTCAATGTGGTTACCTGCAGTGCAGATATTTCAAAACAGGAAGAGGTAAAAAACGCTGTAAAGACATTAGAACAAAGATTAGGCAAAGCAGATATTTTAATCAATAATGCAGGAATCAGCGAACATGGCAATTTTCAGGAGATGGACGAGAAAACCTGGAAACATATTTTTGAAGTAAATGTTTTTGGAACGTACCATATGTTAAAAGAAGTTGTGCCGCATCTGGTCAGCAAGCAAAAAGGAGATATCTTCAATATTTCTTCCAGCAACGGTTTAAAAGCAACAGCAGGATCTACTGCTTACAGTGCCTCTAAATTTGCTGTTCAAGGTTTGTCTGAAGCTTTAATGCAGGAAGTTCGCAGAGAAAATATCAGAGTATTTACGATGAATCCAAGTATGGTAGCTACAGAATTAGTTTTTGGTGATGAATTAGAGGAAAAAAATGAAGAGAAATGGATGCAGCCGGAAGATATTGCCGAATATATCGTTGCGCAATTAAAATTAAATCAACGTATCTTTATTAAACAGTCTGCTCAATGGGCAACGAATCCATTCTAATAATGCAAAAAGAGCTTTCGAACACGTTGCTGTGTTTGAAAGCTCTTTTTACTGTTACATTGATTTTTATTGAATAATGCCGATAATACTTGGTTTTACTTGAACAGGACTGTCTGAAAATGCAATGGCATCCTTTATTTTTTGAATCACCGCGTTATTATCTTCTCTATTGGTGTGAATGGTTGCCAACTTATCGCCTGCTTGTACTTTATTGCCTAATTTCACATGAAAGCTGATTCCTGCTTGATGGTCAATTTGATCATCCTTCGTTTTCCGGCCGGCACCAAGCAGCATGGCGGCTTCTCCCATTTGCTGCGTTTCGACAGAAGCAATATATCCAGCCTTATCTGCAGTGACATCAATGGTATGCCCTGCTTCTATTTCATGGATACTTGACATATCTCCATCCTGCGCTTCAATAAAGGTAACAAATTTCTCATAAGCCTCGCCATCTTCAATCACTTCTTTAACAAGTTTTCTAGCTTGTTCTTCTGTTGTTGCTTTTCCTGCTAAGAAGACCATTTGTGCTGCGATTTCTACGGAAATATCATATAAATCCTGGCTATATTCCTGGTCGCGTAATAATTTTACTGCTTCCAAGACTTCATTCCCGTTGCCGATTTCGAATCCAAGTGGCTGATCCATATTGGTTAAAACAGCTACCGTTTCCCGATTCAATTTATTCCCGATGGCAACCATTGTCTCCGCAAGCTCTTTTGCCTCTTCTTCTGTTTTCATAAATGCCCCATTGCCGACTTTAATATCCAGAACAATCGCATCTGCTCCAGAAGCAATTTTTTTACTCATAATAGAGCTTGCTATTAATGGCGTCGAATCCACTGTACCTGTCACATCTCTTAATGCATAGATTTTTTTATCTGCCGGCACTAAATTCCCGGACTGTCCAACTAAAGAGATACCCAGATCCTTAACTTGCTCCTTAAATCTATCTAACGGAAGTTCTGTATGAAATCCTTGAATTGATTCCAGCTTATCTACTGTCCCGCCTGTATGGCCGAGTCCTCGTCCGCTCATTTTTGCAAAAGGAATATCTAAGGATGCAATAATCGGTGCAACAACCAGACTAACCTTATCTCCTACGCCGCCGGTAGAGTGTTTGTCTACAACGGTTGTATTTAAAAAGGACAAATCAATTGTCTCCCCGGACTTTACCATTAAATCCGTGAGGGCAGAGGTTTCATCGCTGTTTAAACCTTGAAAATAAACAGCCATTAGCCAGCTTGAGACTTGATAATCCGGAATCGTATCGTTGACATAACCATTTACAATATGCTCGATTTCTTCATAAGATAATACTTCCCCATATTTTTTCTTATTGATAATCTCTATCGTATTCATTTTAACCATCCTTTTATCATTTAATATCGTCTAAAAAGCTGGTGCCATGTTCAGGTGATGGAATCTGAAAATTATCAGCGATGGTTGCCCCGATATCAGCGAAAGTTGTCCGTTGCGGCAGCTCTTTTCCTTGTTCAATATTGGTATGATACGCAAGCAGTGGCACGTACTCGCGGGTATGATCGGTCCCGTGATGAATCGGGTCATTCCCGTGATCGGCGGTTACAATCAATAAATCATCATCCTGTAATTGTTCAAGTATTTCCGGGAGCTGCTTATCATACGTTTCCAGAGCTTCCCCATAACCAATCGGGTCTCTGCGGTGCCCGTATTTTGCATCAAAATCAACGAGATTAAGAAAGGTTAACCCGGTAAAATTCTGCTTTAATGCGTCGCTTAATTTTACCATGCCATCATCATTATCTTTCGTACGGACGGCTTCTGTCACTCCTTCCCCATCATAAATGTCATTTATTTTGCCAAGTGCAATTACATCAATCCCAGCATCTTTTAATTCATTCATTACTGTACGGCCAAAAGGCTTTAAAGCATAATCATGGCGGTTGGAAGTACGTTCAAATGCGCCAGGCTCTCCAATAAACGGGCGGGCAATCACACGTCCTACCATGTATTTTTCATCCAGGGTAAGTTCTCTGGCAATTTCACAAATACGATATAATTCATCAATTGGGACCACGTCTTCATGAGCAGCAATCTGCAAAACAGAGTCCGCTGAAGTGTAGACAATCAGGCTCCCTGTGTCGATATGTTCTTTTCCGAGTTCAACCAATATTTCTGTACCGGAAGCGGGTTTATTGCCAATCACTTTCCTCCCGGTCTTCTCTTCCAAGGCTTGAATAAGTTCATCCGGAAATCCTTCCGGGAAAGTTCGAAATGGCTGCTCAATGCGGAGACCCATAATCTCCCAATGTCCTGTCATCGTGTCTTTCCCATTAGAAGCTTCCTGCATTTTTGTATAGTGTGCTTTTGGATTGTCTACAGGAGCAATTCCTTTAATTTCTCGAATATTGCTCAAACCTAAGCTTCCCATGGTCGGCATATCCAGCCCATCCATCTTTTCTGCGATATGTCCTAATGTATCCGCTCCCAAATCATTAAACTTCTCAGCGTCCGGAGCTTCCCCGATTCCAACTGAGTCCATAACAATTAAAAATACGCGTTTAAATGGTTTCATTCCTAACAACCTCCTATGTACTATATTCCCGTAATAAGTGCTCCGTATGACATCTATTATAGATGTTAGATGTCTGACCACACAAGCAAAAATACATTTCTTTCGCGTGGAAAGCTTTTATTATACAAAAGACATGTTCGTCCACTTATTATGCTCTGGGATGATACGATTGATAAATATCTTTCAATCTTGCTTTTGTCACGTGTGTATAAATTTGTGTGGTGGATATATCCGCATGCCCCAGCATTTCCTGCACAATCCGCAAGTCTGCTCCGTTTTCTAATAAATGTGTCGCAAAGGAGTGCCTTAATGTATGCGGCGTAATCGTTTTATGAATCCCTGCTTCCATCGTCAATCCTTTTAAAATTTTCCAGAATCCCTGTCTGCTTAAAGGACGTCCGTGCTGATTTAAAAAGAGCACGTTTTCCTGTTTATTTTTCTTCACCATTTCTTTTCTCGCTGTCTCCACATATTTCTCTAAAACATGATTTGCTGTATCTCCCAATGGGACGATTCTTTCTTTTGACCCTTTGCCCATACACTGAACAAAACCCATCGTTAAGTGTAAATCTTCCAATTTCAAGTTTATCATTTCAGAAACACGGAGCCCGGTAGCATATAATAACTCCAGCATTGCTTTATTTCGCAGTGCCAGCGGTGTTTCCGCGGGAATGTTTAATAGGTTGTCCACTTCTTCCTGAGAAAGGATGTCCGGAAGCTTCCGGTCTTTTTTCGGTGTCTCAATATGCAGACTGGGATCCGTCTCAGCGATTCGCTCCCGTATTAAAAATTGATGAAAGGATCGAATAGAAGAAATGTGCCTGGAAATCGTAGCAGTTGATTTGCCATTGTCTTTTAGTTCATATAAAAAACGCATAATATCATTTCGGGTTATATCATTCCATTCATTATATCCAATTTTTGTTAAATGCTTTTCATAAGCCGTAAGATCTCTTTGATAAGAGTTAATGGTATTATCAGATAATCCTCTTTCTACCCGAAGAAAATGAAAAAAATCTTCTAATGCATCTTTTAACATAGCTATTATTCCCCTTTCAGAAAATCAAATGGCAGCCAGGGAACCCCTTCTTCTGTTACCTTAACCGCTGGTCCTTCCGGTAAATCATAACGATGCATTTCCTGAAACTCTTTATAAATAAAGTGCAAACATACCGTGAAAAAACATGCACCTACCATAAACCAGATAAATATTTTACATACTTCTTTAACATGTTTCCCCATATTCCAACCTCCCAGTGCTGTTACGCTGTATCGTAAAACAAACACTTTTACAGTTAGAATATGCACAAAACAATTTAAAAAATACCAGAAAAAGATGCAGACGCTTAAAAATAAAAACATCTCTCTGTTAATATTATACAATGGTTGGTACCAGAGATAAAGTTTCGCTTTATAAAATTCATTAACCTGACAACATTACTGCGCTTACTTATCCTATCGAAAACTGTATTCCCAACGATAACCACAAACACTTTTACGCTTTTGCATCATTCTGTATAATGACATACGGAAGGTAACGGAAAAGGAGGTTCATCGAATGATAGAAGAAAAATTAAAACACATTGGTGACAATACGTCGATTCAAACAAAGACACCTGTTTCCGGCGGGGATATTAACCAGGCTTATTATATACAAACCGGGAAACAAGCATACTTTATAAAAGTGAATCGCCAAGCGGAAAGCGGTTTTTTTCAAGTAGAAGCAAACGGACTGGAAAGGATTCGTTCGACGCAAACAATCGCTGTACCAGAAGTCTATTACTTTGACCAATCTTCCGGAGACCAGGAAATGACATTAATAATGGAATGGATTCAAGGAGAAAAGACAGCAACCACTGAACAACAATTAGGTGAACAGCTCGCCTCGATGCATGCTGCTGGTGGATCCGGCCAATATGGACTGGACCAATCAACTTATGTCGGAAAACTGCATCAGCCAAACGGATGGTATACTGACTGGGCTGATTATTTCCGGGAATGCCGTCTGCAGCCGCAATTCGATATAGCTGTGCAATTGAACCGGATGAATCAAAACAGACGCATGAAATTAGAAAAGTTAATGGATAACTTGGATAAATACCTTCCGAAACAGCCGCAAGTGTCTCTGCTGCATGGCGATTTATGGGGAGGAAATTGGATTGCAGGACAGGCCGGGAAACCTTATTTGATTGATCCTTCCATACTCTATGGCGACCATTTATTTGAATTGTCCTTTACGGAAGTTTTTGGCGGGTTTTCAAATACATTCTACTCTCAATATCAGAATGTATTTCCATTAGAAGATTACTACGAAGAAATCAAGCCTATATATCAGCTGTTCTATTTACTTGTCCATTTGAATATGTTTGGAGAAGTTTATGGAGGAAGTGTAGATCGAATTCTGAAGAGATATACATCCTAAATAGATGTTCCAAAAGATAAGTGAAATGGACTTCTATTCAGCGGGGACATGAATTCTCTCCGCTGAATAGAAGTATCACAAAGTTCGTTACATTGTGATAAATGAAGGATTTACAAGAATTATTATAAAAAGGTCTGTTCATGTAGATCGTGCATTTTTGACAGACCAATATGCTATCCTCCCTGCCTCCTCTGTGTATGTAGTTACTAAATAAAACCTTTCTCTCCCGGAAAAAGGTTTTACTTGGATGATTATGTTGCTTTTTGAACATCTTCTTCTACTGCAGATTCCTGGCATTGACGACAAACTCCATGAAAGGTTAAGCGATGGTCTTTCACCTCGAAGCCCCAGTCATTTTCAACAATTTGCTCTACCTCACCCAACAAATCATTCTCAATCTCTTCTACCGATCCACATTCAATACACACTAAATGATGGTGGAAATGCTTTGCACCTTCTTTGCGTAAATCATATCTTGATACACCATCGCCAAAATTAATTTTGTCTACTATTTTCAATTCGGATAATAATTCTAATGTACGATAAACGGTTGCCAGACCAATTTCCGGTGATTTCTCCTTTACAAGAAGATATACATCTTCCGCGCTTAGATGATCATCTTCTCTTTCCAGAAGTACTCGAACCGTAGCTTCCCTTTGGGGAGTTAATTTGTAGCTATGCGAATGTAGCTGTTTTTTAATTTTTTCAATCCGGTGTTCCATGGATAGTCGCCTCCCTCATTTTACATCTTAATTATATGCATCTATCTTCCATGTGTCAAAGGAATTCTCAATTATTATTAATAAACGTTATAAAGTAATAATGATTATTATATAATAGATGCACTTCTTTTATCAAGTGATAAGCAAGTGATGTAAACGAGATACAAGCAAAACAAACAACTATCCATTATACCTTTCTATCCATTCTAACAAGAATGTATTTGATAAATAAGCCTCCATTAACGCCGCGAGTGCTGCGAATACAATCAGAACGGCAAAAATGATAAGCAGCCTGATAAAAGGAGGTAATACTTCCTGATGATGATGCTTCAATAATAACTTCTGCCATAATCCAATCGAAAATACCATCGCAACACTTCCGGCAATGATGTATATTGGGATAATTAATACATTTTGCGGGGCAATCGATATAGTTGATAAAAGCAGCCCTTGTCCTCCAAGCTGGCTTACCATAAAACCAACGGAAAACCCGACGACAAGTCCTTTCATAAAGACCATCACCCAAATAACAGGAAGCCCGATCATACTTAATGCCAGCAAAATCATAACGGTAAGATACTTGATATGATAGAGGAGGCTTTGGATGAAGATGTCTTTCCGTCCAATAACTTCCCCGTCAACGGTTTGTTGTGTAAAAAAACGCTCTAAATAAAAGAACAGATTCTGCTTTTGCACAAAATCCATACTATTTACTAAGATAGCACCAAAAACAATACCTGTCAGAAAAAGAAGGCTTGTAAATAAATAAACCGTGGTATGCCGTTTTATATGCCCAATAAGTAAGTGATGAGATGTATGATACATGTCGATCCTCCTCGTATAAGTTCCTATACTTCAAACTATGAGAATCTTCCTCAAAACATACCTATCATTTTTAACTTTTAATAGAGCATAATCACACACCAGCTGAAATCCGCCTGCTCCCTCTCTATCTTTACTTATTTAAAGCATGTAAATAAAGAATAGCATAGTTTGTTTTTGCATCTTGAATCCGTTCTTCTTCTACAAGCTCTTTCGCTTCATCTAACGTTACTTCCATTATTTCAACAAATTCATCATCGTCCCCTGCCGGCGGATTTTCCATTTGAATTAAGTCATTAGTGACATAGACATACACCAACTCATTTGCAAAGCCTGGAGAAGTATAAAAAGACGTTACCTGTGATAGATTCGTTGTTGTATACCCCGTTTCTTCTTCCAGTTCACGGACTGCAGCTGTTAACGGGTTCTCATTTTCTTCCAACTTCCCTGCCGGAATTTCTATTAATGTTCTTTCTAATGGTTTACGGTATTGTTCCACAAGGACAATCTTGTTATCAGGTGTAATCGGGATAACTGCTACCGCCCCTGGATGGTATACTAACTCTCTTTGGGCTGTTTTGCCATTCGCGAGCTTTACCTCGTCCAGTTGCACATCTATGATGTTCCCTTCAAATATTTTTTTGGATGTTACTGTTTTTTCTTCAAAACGATGCATGTTTTCTATTCCACCTTTTCAGATTAATCTGTTCTTCTTATTTTAATTTGTCAGACTCTATTGTAGCAAGTCTATGTCTTTTTTTCTTCTGATTCGTTTTCTATTCTATTTCCGAAACTATTTTTTTAATTTGTTCCATATACAAGCAGATATACATCCTGAAAAAGTATATTGATTGTATTCTGTTCTTTCACCCTCTACAATGTATGCATACGGAGTTCATAAGGAGGATTAACATGAAAAAACGCCAGCTTGGAAAAAGCGATATTGAAATTTCTGATCTAACCCTTGGCTGTATGTCACTGGGCACGGATACACAACATGGAAAAAAAATGATTGATTATGCGTTGGATAAAGGGATTAATCACCTGGATACAGCAGACCTTTATAACTTTGGAGAAAACGAAAAAATCGTAGGAGAAGCTATAAAACATCGCAGATCAGACGTTGTTGTGACAACGAAAGTCGGAAATCACTTTAATGAAGAAAATCCAGATGACGGCTGGTTCTGGGACCCTTCCAAAAAACATATTCATGAAGCTGCCCGGGCCAGTCTTCAAAGATTAAACACGGATTATATTGATGTGTATATGCTTCATGGCGGCACATTAGAAGATCCTATTGATGAAACGATTGAAGCTTTTGAAGAGCTGAAAAAAGACGGTCTGATTCGTGCATATGGTATTTCATCTATTCGTCCCAATGTTTTTAGGGAATATGCACTCCGGTCTTCTATTGATGTTTTAATGACCCAATATAGCCTGCTGGATAGACGTCCGGAAGAAAGCCTTTTACCACTTGCAGAACAAAACCAAATCAGCGTTGTTTCCCGCGGGCCGCTGGCAAAGGGACTGCTAAGTAATAAAGCCGCTCAAGTCCTTGATAAAAAAGGAAAAGACGGGTATCTTGATTATTCTTACAGTGAACTAAAATCACTTTACTATGAACTCGAACAGGCGCTGCCTGAAAACACACTGCAGCAATTGGCAATGTACTATGTCGCTAACCATCCGGCTATCACTTCGACTGTATTTGGAGCTAGCTCTTTGGAACAATTGGAACAGAATATTGCTGTTCATCAGACTATCAATGAAATTACCGATGCAGCTTATCCTAACTTGCAACAGCTGACAAAAGCATCCCAGTATCAGCAGCATCGTTAAACCGGTATTTCCCGGCAGCAGTTAACAGAGCAGGTCTGCTTTGAAAGATGAAACGTATCTAAAGCAGACCTGCTTCTATTAGATGTATCGAATCTATCATTTTTTATCAAATTGCGATTTCAACATTTTTTCCATCAATCCGGGAAACAGACGGTAAAAGATACTCCCCGCCTCCATCCACCATGGCATATTAATCTCTCTTTTATTTGTAAATAGAGAATGGACAACTTTAGAAGCGATTTTTTCAGGCTTGAGCATGTATTTTTCAACATTTTGCTGGTACTCCCCATTTTTATCCGCTACCTCAAAAAAGGATGTTTTGACAGGTCCAAGATTAACAGAAGTGACAGTCAGACTGCTTTCCCTTGTTTCTTGTCTTAGTACATTTGTAAACCCTAGCATAGCATGTTTAGAAGCAGCATATCCTGCTGTTTTCGGTGTTGGTAACTTAGCAGATTGAGAGACAATATTGATTATATGCGACTTTCCTTTAAACTGTAAAAAATGTGGCAGAAACCCTTTTGCATATTGAATTCCTGCTAAAACATTCACTTGAAACATTTCTTCTACATCTTCTATATTCAGGTCTTCTATCGAATCAAATATACCAAAACCTGCATTGTTAATTAACCCATGAATACGTTCCTCTTTTTCCATCATCGTATTTATTTGTTCGGCAATGGCTTCCCTTGAGAATGTTTCTATGGGATAAATTTTGCAAATACCATTGTTTACTTCGATTTCTTCAGCTAATTCTTCCAGTAACTCTGTCGATCTAGCAACCAAAATAGGTATGCCTCCCTGCGCAGCAATTTCTTTCGCAATTTCTCTGCCAATTCCTTTCGATGCACCAGTAATAATGATTTTCTTGTCATAAACAGAACGATTTCTTCTTATTTTCATATTTATCGACCCTTACTTCATATAATGATTGAAATGGACATACGCTACATATACATATATTGTACAACGAAACAATCATGCCGTACACTAGTTTAAACATTGACTTACGGGCAGAAATCAAACACAATAAGGTTTGGGGGTGATAGGATGACATCCATTATCGCACACCGGGGAGCAAGTCATTATGCACCTGAGAACAGTATTTCGGCGTTTGAACTGGCTTATGAAATGAAAGCTGATGGCATTGAAACAGATGTTCAACTGACAAAAGATAATATCCCTGTCTTGTTTCATGATGAAAGTCTGAAGCGTATTTTTGGAATAAGTGGATGGATTAATCAATACACGCTTGCTGATTTAAAGCAATTGGATATGGGAAAGTCGTTTCATACTGCATTCACAGGTACAAGCATCGTAACCCTTGAAGAATTTTTGGTTTGGATAAAAGATAAACCATTAACCCTGCATTTAGAACTGAAAAATAATAAGATTGCACATAAGAACTTGGAAAAAATTACATATAACCTTATCGAGCAGCATCAATTGTTAAATCAGACCTATTTTTCTACGTTTTCGGACAGCAGTATTTCTTGTCTCGCTGGATTTCAGGAAATTACGCATATCGGCTGGTTAACAAAGCGGCAGCGAAGAGATTTATTAGCATATGCTTCGTCTATCGGCGCTACAGCCATTCACATCAAACATACATTATTGCGGCAGCGGCTTGTAAAAGAAGCGATGAAAAATGGCATTCCTGTCAGGGTTTATACAGTGAATTCGCCCCGTTTATTAAATCGGTGCTTTGCTTACAAAGTAGACAGTGTTTTTACAAATGTACCTGATAGAGCATTTGCCATCCGTAAAAAACTCTATCGGCGTTTTTTGGTCTGATTGAGAGGAAACATGCATATTTTTGAAGTTATACATTGATGAATGCTGGATATTTGGGTAAAATTTTAAAATATAAATAGATATTAGCGTACGTTCAAAAGATTGGATGATTTTGAACATACGATATGAAGGTGAGATTAAAACATGGATATTACTTTCTTAGGCACCGGAGCCGGTCTTCCTTCCAAAGAAAGGAACGTAACAGCTATCACGCTCAGTATGCTGCAGGAACTGAATGAGGTCTGGCTGTTCGATTGTGGTGAAGCGACACAGCATCAACTTCTTCATACTAAAATTAAACCGGGAAAAATAAATAAACTTTTTATTACGCATATGCATGGAGACCATATTTACGGTTTACCGGGCTTTCTCAGCAGCCGTTCTTTCCAGGCGGGTACAGATAGACCCTTAACCATTTATGGCCCTGAGGGAATCAGGGAGTTTGTTCAGTCTGCTTTGAAATTAAGCTATACCCATTTAACATATCCTCTGACAATCATTGAAATCGAAGAAGGATTATTACTTGAAACAGAAGCAGTAAAAGTATATACTAAAAAGCTTGCACATGGTGTTCCGAGCTTTGGTTTTCGAATTGTTGAGAAAGATAAGCCGGGGGAACTGCTTGTTGAAAAATTAAAAGCAAAAGGGATACGACCAGGTCCGATTTATGGAGAAATAAAAGACAATCCTTCTGTTACGTTGGAAGACGGTACCATCATCAACCGACGTGATTTTATCGGCCAGCCTAAGAAAGGAAGAATCATTTCCATACTAGGTGATACCAAATACCAGTCAGCACATAAAGATTTTATTAGCCATAGCGATTTGTTCATTCATGAAGCAACTTTTGCTGCAAATCAAGCAACGCTAGCAGAAAACTATTTTCATTCTACCAATAGACAAGCTGCAAAATTAGCACTTGACGCAAATTGTAAACAACTTATTTTGACACATATATCTTCAAGGTATCAATTCCAGAAAATGGATCAATTTCTGGAAGAGGCAAAAGAAGTTTTTTCGAATACATTTGTTGCCAGAGACTTTAGTGTGTTTCAATTATAGTATGTGTGTAGCATAAGCTTGCACATCCTTTTGAAGTGAGAAAGGGAGAGACAGATTTGATGACCTTACAAGAAAACTACCAACAAATTGTTGATGATCAGCGAAAATATGTTGACCAGGGAAACACGGTTGATTATACGTTTCGTAAACAACAATTAGAAAATATAAAAAAAATATTAAAAGATAATGAAAAAGAAATATACGATGTCTTAAAAAAAGATTTAAATAAACCCGATCACGAGGTTGTACTTACGGAGATCGGCATTATTCAAAGCGAATTGGAAGTTGCCATCAAAAATCTCCGCTATTGGATGCAGCCTGAAAAAGTGGCTTCTCCATTAACGCATAAAGGGTCGAAAAGCTATATTCTAAAAGAACCGCTTGGCGTTGTTCTGGTTATTGCACCTTGGAATTACCCTCTGCAGTTATCGCTTGCGCCTATTGTCGGAGCGATTGCAGCTGGCAACGCAGTGGTTTTAAAACCTTCTGAACATGCTCCGCACACGTCTGACTTTCTCGCCAGAGTGGTGGAAGAAAACTTTGATCCCGCTTATTTCACTGTTGTACAGGGTGCTGTCGAGGAAACAACAGAGCTGTTAAAGCAACGATTTGATCATATTTTCTACACCGGGGGAAGTGCTGTTGGAAAAATCGTCATGCGTGCAGCAAGTGAACATTTAACGCCGGTTACCTTGGAATTAGGCGGGAAAAGCCCGGCTATTGTTGATGAAGATGCCAATATCCAGATGGCAGCCAAGCGAATCGTGTGGGGAAAGTATACAAACGCCGGTCAAACTTGTGTTGCTCCAGATTATTTATTAGTTCAGGAATCTGTTAAATTTAAGCTTTTAAAAGCAATGAAAAAACAAATTAAATCGTTATTCGGCAAGAATGCTCTCCAAGGTGAAAACTACTCCAGAATCATTAACTATGACCATTTTAAGCGTCTGACCGCATTTTTAAATGAAGATCATATTGTGCACGGCGGAGAATATAACGAGGAAGAATTAATCATTGAACCTACGATTCTTGATAAAATAGATTGGGAAGATGCTATCATGCAAGAAGAAATATTCGGCCCGATTCTGCCGGTGTTACACTTCGAAAATATAGAAGACGCCCTTTCACTGATTAAATCAAGAGAAAAGCCGCTAGCTTTATATTACTTTGGAGAAAATCCAAGAATGCAATCTCAAGTAATGGAATATGTTTCTTTTGGCGGCGGTTCTATTAATGATACCTTCTTTCATTTGGCCAATCCGTATTTGCCTTTTGGCGGTGTCGGACAGAGCGGAATGGGAAGTTATCATGGAAAAGCCAGCTTCGATACTTTTTCACATCAGAAAAGTATTTTAAAGCAGACAACGAAATTTGATATTCCTTTTCGTTATTCAGGCGGTACGGTTACTTCAAATATTTTAAAGAAATTTTTATCTTAAATAACAAAAAGCCTTGATTTTATTCTATTTTACCAAATAGAAAATCAAGGCTTTTTATAGTCGTCCAAGAAATCTTTTTGAAAGCTTGTGCGCGGCTGCTGATCTTTTTCTTTCTCGCTGTTTAGAGGTAAAAAGATATCCTTCCCGTATTTATCTGTTAATGCTTCCATCGTTTCATACAGTTTTTCCTTCTTGGCATTATCCCGATAGGTAAATAAATCAAGTTGCTCTCCAACCTGCCTCTTCTCCTCTAAGTTTTGCAAAGAGACACCTAACAGCCGTACAGGATCTTCATTCCAATGGGTTTTTAATAATTCTTTTGCCACAAAAAGAATATCTTCTTTTTCATCGATATATCCTTGTAATGTTTTACTGCGTGTAATCGTTTGGTGATTATGAAAGCGAATCATTAATTGGACACTTTTTCCTGTCGCACTTTTTCGTTTCACCCTTCTTGCTACATTAGAAACAAGTTGATCCAGCAACTGATGCAGTTCATCCCAATCCGTCGTGTCATGAGCTAATGTTTGAGAACTGCCGATACTTTTAAAATCATGTACCGCTTCCGGGTCAACAAGTCGATAATCTATCCCGTTGGCAAGATTCTTCATTCTTTCTCCATTCACACCTAATAGCTGTTTTAACTGATATACATCATGTATGGCCAAATCGCCAATCGTTTGAATAGATACTTTCCTCAATTTTTCTGCTGTTTTCTTACCAATTCCGTGCATTTCTTCAATGGCAAGCGGCCATAACATGGTAGATAATTCTCGCTTACGAAGGATGGTTATTCCTAAAGGTTTTTTCATGTCTGAAGCCATTTTTGCCAAAAATTTATTGGGTGCAATACCGAGACTGCATGGAATATCCAGCTCTTTTAATATTCTTTGCTGCAGATATTCAGCTATTTCGATGGGCGTTCCCAGTCCTTCTGTATCTGTAATATCCAAATAACCTTCATCAATTGAAACCGGCTGAACAAGCGGCGTTATTTCCGAAAGCATCTTAAAAATCTTCCGGGAAGCTTCCCGGTACCTGTCAAAATTAGGTCGCATCAATAATAAATGAGGACATAATTTTTTCGCCTGCCAAACCGGCATGGTTGTTTTCACACCTTTTGCTCTAGCCTCGTAACTGCTTGTAACAATAATGCCCTTACGTTCTTCCGGATTCCCGGCTATCGCAATAGGACGCCCTTTTAATTCCGGGTTATGCGCCATTTCCACCGAAGCATAAAAACAGTTCATATCAATATGAAAGATAATACGTCTTTTGGAATTGACTGATTGCGTCATGACAACCCCCCTTACAGTGAGAAGAACACATCCCATTATGGAATGCGTTCCCCTTATTTCACAGAAAGTCGCTCCAAATATGGAAGCTGTATCTTATTTTGCTGCCGTTTTAACAATCTCCACAACAAATTCTGTTACTTTCACCAAATCCGCTACTTTAATACGTTCATCGGTTGTATGAATTCCCTCATAGCCAACAGCTAAGTTGACTGTTGGAATGCCATACCCTGCGATGACATTGGCGTCACTACCGCCGCCACTCTGTTCCAAGGTACTTTCTCTGCCAATCGCTTTTGCGGCTTCTCTAGCTACCTCGACAACCTGGTCTCCCTCTTCAAAATGATAACCGGGATAAGCAATAGCGATGTTGACATCAGCTGAACCGCCAAGCTCTTCAGCAGCTTCTTCAAAAGCTGATTTCATTTTTTCAACCTGGTCTTTCATCTTTTCTTCAGATAAGGAACGTGCCTCAGCTAAAATTTCCACGTGGTCTACGACAATATTGGTTTGCTTGCCGCCTTCAAAACGTCCGATATTCGCGGTTGTTTCTTTATCAATGCGTCCTAATGGCATTTTAGAAATCGCTTTGGACGCAATGGTAATAGCAGACACTCCTTTTTCAGGCTCCAATCCGGCATGTGCTGTTTTGCCAGTAATCGTTGCATGAATTTTTGCCTGTGTCGGTGCAGCAACAACAATATCACCAACCGTTCCATTGCTGTCCAAGGCGTAACCATAACGGGCATCCAATTTGGAAGCGTCCAATGCTTTTGCGCCTACCAAACCAGATTCTTCTCCAACAGTAATAATAAATTGAATCTGTCCATGAGGAATATTATTTTCCTGAAGTACTCTAATCAGCTCAAACATAGCAGCTAAGCCTGCTTTATCATCTGATCCGAGAATGGTGTCTCCTTCTGAAGAAATCACACCATCTGTTATTATCGGTTTGATCCCCTTCCCAGGAACCACGGTATCCATATGAGAAGTAAAATAAATGGCATCTGCATCCTCTTTGGTGGCCGGCAGTGTACATATTAAATTCCCTGCACCATGACCTGTTTGCTCTTTTGCATTATCTTCTTCCACTTGAACACCTAAAGCTTCAAATTTTTTGGTTAAAACATTTGCTATTTCTGTTTCAAAACCTGTTTCCGAATCTGTTTGAACAAGTTCTATAAATTCATTTACTAATCTTTCTTGTTTCACACTCATTTGCGTAACCTCCTAATGTATAGGCTACTACAATTTTTGGTTTTTTTACAGTAGAATGAATTCAATGGCCTGTTTCTATGCTTCTATCCTTTAAATTCAGAAAAACAATACGATTAACTTGTCTGATAAAGCATTTCACGTTAAAATAGCGATAGACAATATCGGATGATGAAGGGGGATATTTCATGGCAGCAAAGCAATCCGTACAAAAGAAACGTTCCAAACGCGCATTCCGTACCAAGCTTATTATATATTTCATGGTCGCTCTGATGATTATTTCAGCGGTTACAGCCGGACTAGCAGCTTTTGTTTAACATATAAAGGCAGTGCAGAAAAGTATCATGCTTTTCTGCACTGCCTTTTTGATGTATGTAACAGGAAAGTGTAAGTTACTTTTCCCTTTTTAACTTCCTTTTCTTCCAGGGAGTCACATCGCTTTTCTTGAATTTATTTTTTATAATTAAGTATTCTTCCATTTCATGTAATAACTGAAATAAATGTGCTCTTGTTTCAAATGTCTCTCTCGTTTCCGGTAAATCCTCTGCATGAAATTCCCGCCTTAACTCTTTTAATTGCTCTAAAAACGTAATAGCTGTATTCCCTGGGTGAACAGCTTTAGATAAATGTTCAAAGAAATCCGCAATCTCAAGCGCAATATGATCTGTTCTTGGTAAATGAGTTACAAGCGGCAGCATTTGCTTTAATAGTTCAAATTGTCTTTCTCTCATTTTAAAATAATTATAATAGGTATGTTCATTTCGTAATAAATGATTATCTTTATCCCGGATAACTAATTGTTTTGCTTCGGAAAGAATATCCTCTGTAGCTGCAATTTCTTCCCCTTGCCATTTGTCGTTTTGATCCCGGATATACAAAGAGTATTCATACAAAATGCGGCTGAAATTCATTTCTAATTGTGATTGCAGTTTCTTTAATTTGTTGTCTAAGCTCGGCATATAAACATTCAGTAACAGCCCTACTCCCAGCCCGACAGTAATTAGAACGAATTGCTCGCCAATTAAGGAGAGTGTTATATTCCCGGAACCATACAGGTTCAGCACCACAACTGAACTGGATGCAATTCCTGGAGTTGCTTTTAATCTGACCATTGCAGGAATAAATAAAAGAAGTAATAAAAATATAGAAAGGCTGTAATAGCCAACTAATTCAAAAATAATACACGAAAAAATAACGGCTGCTGTACACGCAACAAATCGCTGCCAAGCACTCAAAAAGGAAGACTTTCTCGAGGGCTGTATACAAAGAATGGTTAATATCCCTGCTGAAATAAAGTTTGAAAGACCAATCCATTGGGCTAACGAAATGGAAATGGGCGTTCCAACAGCAGTTTTGAGGGTGCGATATCCTATTTTCACCGTGAACCTCCTGATATATTTTCACATAGACAAAGAAGGCTGTCAGACGACAGCCTTTTATGGTTTCTTACACTTCTTCGCAATATTCATCAAACAGGTTTTGAAGCTTCACAGATACATCCATGGCACTATGTCCTTCAATCTGGTTACGTTCTACCATATCAAGGATTTTTCCATCCTTCAGCAGTGCAAAACTTGGGGAAGAAGGTGCATAGCCTTCAAAATAAGTTCTTGCTTGATCCGTTGCTTCCTTGTCCTGTCCGGCAAATACTGTTACTAGATGGTCTGGACGCTTATCGTAATGAATGGCATTACCTGCAGCTGGACGAGCCACTCCGCCGGCACAGCCACAAGTTGAATTAACCATCACAAGTGTTGTACCTTCACGTGCTAATGCTGTATCCACTTCTTCTGCAGTACGCGCTTCTTCATAGCCTGATTCCGTTATATCTGTTCGTGCTACATTCACGACATCTTGCATAAATAAATCAAAATCCATTATATCTCACCCTTTTTACTTAAAATATAGTTATAGCTTATCAGCTAGTGCTTAAAAATTCAATCTATTAGCATCTGCTTAATAAAGGCTTACGGATGATGCATTCATCCCTTCTAAAATTTCTTTCACACGAGATAAAAATCTGCCGCATACAAGACCGTCTAAAATACGGTGATCTAAAGAAAGAGATAGATTCACCATGTCACGAGCGGCAAACATATCATTGATAATAACAGGTCGTTTTACAATCGATTCAACTTGTAAAATCGCAGCCTGCGGGGAATTAATAATTCCCATTGAAGAGACCGAACCAAAAGAACCTGTATTGTTGACCGTAAATGTACCGCCCTGCATATCCTCCTGAGACAGTTTTCCCTGACGTGCTTTGGCAGCAAGCGTTGTAATATCACGGGCGATTGCTTTAATCGTTTTTTCATCCGCATGTTTGATGACAGGAACGAATAATTCATTGTCTTTTGCCACCGCAATCGATAAATGAATATCTTTTTTTTGAATAATTTTATCTCCTGCCCACATGCTGTTTAATTCAGGGAATTCTTTTAGCCCCTGAGCAACTGCTTTGACGAAGAAAGCAAAGGGGGTTAATGAAAAACCTTCCTGCTCTTTAAAGGATTCTTTCACACTATTACGGTATTTCACTAATTCGGTCACATCTACCTCTACCTGCATCCAGGCATGGGGGATTTCTTGTGTAGAACGGACCATATTTTCGGCAATCACTTTTCGAACTCCTTTTACAGGAATTTCGGTATCTCCAGCAGCGCTCTGGGTGCTTTCTTGTTGTGTCGAAGGTGTTTCTTTCACAGCAGCAGTCTCCGTTTTCTTCTCCTGTGACGGCGCAGATTGCTTCTGGACAGCATCGCCATTTTCAATGTATTTTTCCACATCTTTCCTGGTAATTCTTCCGCCTCTTCCAGATCCTTCGATTTTATTTAAATCAATCTGATGCTCTTGAGACAAGCGTAATACGGCCGGCGAATATCTTTTTTTCATCGAGCTGTCTGTATTCTCAACTTGTTTATCAGCAGTATTTTCCTCTTTACTTGTTTCTGTATCAGAAGGTGCTTCTGCATCCTCTGATGCAGCCTCTTCTGTTTCGATATAGCAAATCAGGGTTCCAACTTCTATCGTTTCCCCTTCTGCTGCTGTCAGTTCTGTTATTTTCCCTGTATAGGAAGAGGGAATTTCGGCATTTACTTTATCCGTCATCACTTCCGCAATCGGGTCGTATTTATTTACCTGATCCCCGACAGAAACAAGCCAGATACTGATCGTTCCCTCTGTTACACTCTCACCAAGCTGAGGCATTGTCATTTTTTCCACAGTCATATTTCTACCTCCAATTAATATTCTGCAAGGTCACGCATTGCTTTTTCTACTTTGTCCGGATTTAGCAAAAAGAACTTCTCCAATACTGGCGCAAATGGTGTTGCCGGCGTATCAGGTCCAGCCAAACGCTGAATGGGAGCATCCAGATCAAAAAGGCATTCTTCAGAAATAATCGCAGCAGCCTCACTAATAATACTTCCCTCTTTATTATCCTCCGTGATTAGTAATACTTTTCCTGTTTTACTTGCTGCTTCTTGAATGGCTTCTTTATCAAGAGGATAGACCGTACGCAAATCAAGAATATGTGCTTCGATTCCATCCGCTGCTAACTTTTCAGCTGCCTGCAAAGCAAAATGAACACATAAACCATAGGTAATTACCGTAATGTCATCCCCTTCTCTTTTGACGTCTGCTTTTCCAATTGGAACGACATAATCCTCTTCTGGTACTTCTTCTTTTAACAAGCGATAAGCACGTTTATGTTCAAAATATAAAACTGGATCGTTATCTCGAATGGAGGCTTTTAATAGACCTTTTGCGTCATAAGGTGTCGATGGCATAACAATCTTTAACCCCGGCTGATTTGCAAATACTGCTTCAACGGATTGAGAATGATACAATCCGCCATGCACACCAGCCCCGTATGGCGCACGTATCGTAATGGGCGCATTCCAATCATTGTTAGAACGGTAACGCATTTTAGCTGCTTCGGAAATAATCTGGTTGACAGCAGGCATAATAAAATCAGCGAATTGCATTTCAGCAACTGGACGCTTTCCGTACATCGCTGCACCAATAGCAACTCCGGCAATCGCCGACTCTGCTAACGGGGTGTCTAAAACGCGGTCTTCGCCAAATTGCTGGTAAAGCCCTTCCGTCGCTTTAAATACACCGCCTTTTTTCCCTACATCTTCTCCAAGAAGAAAGACACTTTCATCCCGCTCCATTTCTTCTCGTAAAGCGCTGGTAATTGCTTGAATATAAGACATATTAGGCATTATTTTCGCCTCCTTCATCCAGTTCTTCATATACGTATTTTAATGTGTCTTCCGGATCCGCAAAAGCAGCTTTTTCTGCATAATCCGTTGCACTATTGATCAGTTTGTCAATCCGCTCATGAATTTCTTTTTCTTTGGAGTCATCTAAAATTTGCTTTTCTTTCAAGGTTGCAGCAAATGTTACAATCGAATCTTTTTCTTTCGCTTCTTTCACTTCATCATCTTCCCGATAAGCACGATCATCATCATCACTGGAATGAGCTGTAAAACGATAGGTTAAAGCTTCAATCAAAGTTGGCCCTCCGCCACTCGCTGCCAGTTCTCTCGCTTCTCTTACCGCTTGGTAAACCGCAATTGGATCATTTCCGTCCACGGTAATTCCCGGCATGCCATAAGAAGACGCACGTTCTGCGACGGTCTTACTTGCTACTTGCTTATCATAAGGCACAGAAATGGCATATTGGTTGTTTTCGACCATGGTAATAACCGGAAGTTTTTGAACGCCGGCAAAATTTAATCCTTCATGAAAGTCACCTTGATTGGAAGAACCCTCTCCTAAAGTGACAAAAGCGGTGATGTCTTTCTTATCCATTTTAGCAGCGAGCGCTACGCCAACAGCATGCGGAAGTTGGGTTGTTACTGGAGAAGATCCAGTTAGTATGCGATTTTTTTTCTGACCGAAATGTCCCGGCATTTGTCTTCCGCCAGAGTTTGGGTCTTCTGCTTTACCAAAAGCGGAAAGCATAATATCTTGAGCAGTCATTCCAAACGCAAGAACAACGCCTAAATCCCGATAATAAGGTGCAATATAATCTTCCTTGCGATTCAATGCAAATGCAGCTCCCACTTGTGCTGCTTCTTGTCCTTGGCAAGAAACCACAAATGAAATTTTCCCGGAACGGTTTAACAGCCACATTCTTTCGTCAATTTTTCTTGCTAACAGCATCATTTCAAACATTTCTAAAGCCAGTTCGTCACTTACATTTTCCCAAGATGTTTGTGCCATTATTTTTTCCCTCCTTCAGCCATTTCACATGATTCTATGGTGCTCATTTATCCATGAATTTGTATTCCATCAACTGCCAGCGCTGCTTCACCGATTACTTCTGATAAAGAAGGATGCGGATGAATGGTCTGGCTGATTTCCCATGCAGTTGCGTCGAGCACTTTTGCTAGACCTGCTTCGGATATCATGTCTGTTACTTGAGGTCCAATCATATGAACCCCTAATAAATCCTGTGTTTTTTTATCGGTAATCATTTTAACAAAACCATCTGTTTCTCCATATACTAATGCTTTCCCAACAGCTTTAAAAGGAAACTTCCCGATAACGAGTTCATATCCTTCTTCTTTTGCCTGTTCTTCAGTTAAACCGACGCTTGCAGCTTCCGGGCTTGCATAAATACAGCTTGATACCGACTGGTAGTCTATTTCCTGTGTGTATTTACCTGCCATATGTTCTACAGCTGTGATTCCTTCATGGGAAGCCACATGTGCAAGCTGCATGCCTCCAATAACATCACCAATAGCATAAATATGCGATTCCTTGGTTTGATAAAATGGATTCGTATCAATCGTATGGTTAGAAAGTTGAATATCTGTATTCTCCAAACCAATATTTTGCGTATTCGCTTGTCTGCCAACAGATACGAGTAATCTGTCTGCTTCAAAACGTTCTTGTTTATCACCAATTATTGCTTCCACCATTACTCCGTTATCTTTTTCTAATGTATCTGTTTGAACATTAGCTCCTGTTATAATGTGTACGCCCCGTTTTTTCAGCTGTTTTTCCATTTCTTTCGCAACATCTTTATCCTCTGTCGGCAAAATTTGTTTTTGATATTCTAAAACCGTGACATCTACTCCGAAATCATTCAGCATGGATGCCCATTCGATACCAATAACGCCGCCGCCAACTATAACGACGGACTTTGGAAGTTCTTCCATTTCTAAAGCTTCATTCGAGCTGATGACATATTCACCATCGAAATCCAGTCCAGGTAACGTATTTGGCTGCGATCCAGTAGCGATTAATACATTTTTTGGAAGTAGCATGTCATTTTCATTTCCGTTTTCATATTCAACAGAAATCGTCCCAGGCATAGGAGAAAAGATGCTAGGTCCCAAAATACGGCCAAAACCTTGATAAACATCAATTTTTCCTTTTTTCATTAAACCTTGGACACCTTTGTGTAACTGTTCAATAATGTTATTTTTCCTCTGTTGCACCTTTGCGAAATTTAATGTAGGTGAATGCACTTCAACCCCGAATGTATCAGCTTTTATCGTTTGCTGGTAAACTTCCGCACTGCGCAATAATGCTTTGGAAGGAATACAACCTCTATGTAAGCAGGTTCCTCCTAATTCGGCTTTTTCTACGATTGCTACTTTCATATTTAACTGACTCGCACGGATAGCAGCAACGTAGCCGCCTGTTCCGCCCCCTAAAATGACTAAATCATATTCTGTGGCCATCTACTCAGCCTCCTCTGCAACATATATCTTCGCTTCTCCAGGGCTATTTAATACTTCTAAAACCCCTTCATTCATCGCTTCTAAATCATTTTTTCCAGAAAAAACCATCACATCCGCAATCCAGTTTATTCTCGGAATAATCGCGTCAATGACAAAATCATTTTCATCTATCTTTCCAGTAAAAACAATCCCGTCTACTTCCCCACATAACACAGCACTCATTGCCCCGATTTCTTTGGCAATCTGGTATGCTTGTGCTTCTATGACTTCTTTTGTTTGCTGATCTTCTTGCAATAATCTGGAGCGGATAATCAATGGATCCTCTGTATGCAAATAAGCTTTTATTCCGCCGGCATGCTGTACATGGTTCCATAAGAAACCTTCATTCAGAGCATAGTGGTCAGACAGATAGGTCAAGAAACCTTTTAACGGGATACTTCCCGACCGGTCAACGGTAAATGGGCCTTCTCCATCTACCCCGTTGGTTACATCGATAATTCTCCCCTGATAATGCGAAGCGATTGTAATTCCTCTGGCAATATGAACGGAAATCAGCTTTAATGTACGGTATGTTACCCCAAGTTGCTTGGCAGCAATTCTGCCGGCATGCCGGTGATTCAGAGAATGAAAAATGCTTGTTCTTTTTATTTCAGGAATACCGGTATATTTTGCTATATTGTGCATTTCATCTACAACCGGGGGATCGACAATGTATGCCTGGATATTTAAATTATCAGCTATCTCATGCGCTAATATCGCACCCAAATTCGATACATGTTCCCCATAAGCATTCGTTTTTAAATCGTACAACATCGCATCGTTTACGCGATATGTTCCACCACTGATTGGTCGTAATAGGCCGCCCCGGCCGCACACACTGATGAAATGTGATGTATTCATCCCATCCAAGTCCAACTGTTCAAATATAGCCTGCTTTCTGTATGGAACTTGGTCAATCAGCTGGTCAAAATGATACAATTCATCTTCGTTATGCGTAATCTTTTGCTGATATAAAAGATGATTCTCCTCAAACACACCAATCGTGGTGAAATACAAGTCAGGATAGATAACTAAAATACGAGCCCTTTGGTTCACAAAACAACCTCCATCATGTTACTATTCCTGTCTGTCAATAACTAATGATCCAATCTATTGTCTACGGTCTAATATATTTCGTTCATTTGTCATAAATTGATTACGTGATTTTAATTTTGCCTGAATTCTTTCCTCTGCAAGCCGATCAGCTGCAATATCTGTTGGAATATCATCACGATTCGAGATAGCAAAGACTTGCTCCAGATTTTTATAAATGCGCTGTACATTTTGTAATGCGCGATCACGATTATAACCAACTAATTCATCTGCAACATTAATGACTCCCCCAGCATTAATGACATAGTCAGGGGCATATAAGATCCCTTTTTGATGCAGAATCTCGCCATGTTCACGGCTTTTTAACTGATTGTTTGCCGATCCTGCTACTACTTTTGCTTTCAGTCTTGGGATGGTATTATCATTAATGGTCGCTCCCAGTGCACAAGGGGCATAAATATCACATTCCACATCATAAATATCATCCGGATCAACAGCTTTGGCATTAAAATTATCTTGCGCACGCTTCACCGCTTCTTTATTAATATCTGTAACAATTAAATGTGCGCCCTCTTCATGCAATAATTCGCATAAGCTGTAAGCGACATTTCCGACTCCTTGAACAGCAATGGTCTTTCCTTCTAAAGATTCTGATCCAAAAGCTTCCTTTGCGGTAGCCTTCATTCCTTGAAAAATGCCAAGTGCTGTAATAGGCGATGGATTCCCCGCTGTGCCGCTATATGCAGATAATCCTGTTACATATTCCGTTTCAAGCCCAATTTGATCCATGTCTGCTTCCGTTGTTCCAACGTCTTCAGCAGTGATATATCTGCCGTTTAAACTTTGAACATAACGGCCGAAAGCACGAAACATTTCCGGGTTCTTATCCTTCTCAGGATTCCCGATAATCACGGTTTTCCCGCCGCCCAGGTCCAAGCCGGCTGCTGCATTTTTATAAGTCATCCCACGTGCCAGACGCAGTGCATCCTCGATAGCTTCTGCTTCGGAATCATATTCCCACATTCTGGTTCCGCCCAGCGCCGGCCCTAATGTCGTATCATGAATTGCTATAATAGCTTTTAGCCCTGATTGTTTATCCTGACAAAAAAGCACCTGTTCATAATCGTATTTTTCTAAGTAATTAAAGATTTCCATGTTAAACCCTCCTATAGTAACTCGAGATTCATTCTTCTTGCATGTTATTTCAAACAACAGACGCAAAAGTATCACATATAGTATGATGCATCTGTTATTATCCACGGTTGGTAAGCATGCTATCACGCAAAAATTTGCAGACTATTTTATTCAATTTGATATTTTTCAAGCTTATAATACAGATTGCGGACAGATATTTGTAATGCTTTAGCAGTTTTCGTCTTATTTTTATTACATTGCAGATACACTTCTTGTAAATATTTCTTTTCATAACGATCTAAAGCTTCCTGTAATTTTAATGGTTTATCCGTCTGTACTATATCTTGATTTGCAGGTATTTCCTTTGTTTGCAATGTTGGCAAATGAGATGCCTCGATCTGTTCTTCCATATTGCCGATAAATATCATGGAGTGGCTGATGACATTAGCCATTTCTCTGACATTTCCGGGCCAATGATATTCCATCAGTTTTGTTAAAGCTTCATCGGATATTCTTTGAACATTTTTCCCATATTCTTCATTCAACTGATAAATAATATGCTCAATTAACATTGGAATATCCTCTTCCCGCTCTTTTAATGAGGGGATCGATATTGGTAGCTTATTGATTTGGTAGTAGAGATTTTCATCGAACTGATGATTCATGACAGCCTTCTCTGGATTAATATTTGTACCCGCAATCACCCGGACATCAACAGAAACAGGTTTTGACGCTCCCACGGGAGTGACTTTATTTTCCTTTAGCACATCAAGCAATTTTTTTTGAATAGTTAAGGGTAATTCGCCAATTTCATCAAGAAAGATACTCCCTTTATCCGCTTGTTCAAACAGTCCTTCTGTTTTAGCTAACTTTCCGGTCTCTTCTTCTACAGAGCCGAACAGCTCTTTTTCCAAAGCAGGTCCGGATAGCTTGGCGCAATTCACACGAATAAATTTATTAAATTTCCGGTCGCTTTCATGATGTATAGCCTGAGCAAATAACTCTTTCCCAGAACCTGTCTCCCCTCTCAAGAGAACCGTGGCTGGTGTTTTCGCTCCTACTTTCGCCTGTTCTAAAGCAAGTTTCATTTCCGGCGAGTTACCAATAATATCATCAAATGTATACTTCGCTTCCAGATTACGGATAATCTGCCTAGCGCGTTTTAACTCTTTTGTCACAGATTGTAATTCACTGACATCGTGAAGCACTCCGACACTGCCTTTCATTTTTCCCTGGACAATAACCGGCGCCCCATTCACAATAACGTCTTTCCTGGCTGGCCCGACCTTCATATGTACGCCGCGAACTGCACGCCTGGTCTTTAAAACCTGCATATGAACACTATCACCTTCTGAGATATCCACTGTTGCCGGTTTGCTGATGACTTCCTCTTCCGTTAACCCGGTTATCCTTGTATAGGCAGGATTAATAATCAGGCCGTTTCCGTGCTCATCGACAACACTGATAGCCTCGTCTGAAGAATTAATAATAGCTTCCAGCATGGTTTTAATTTCGTTTAAATCCGTATTTTCTTCCGCTAATTGAACCACTTCGGTAATATCTTTGAAAACAGCAAAAGCTCCGACTAAATCACCTGTTTTATTAATAATGGGAATACGGGAAGCAATCACTTTTTTACCATTATCCAAAATGGTCTTTTGATTCAATTCTTTTCTCTGGCTTCTTAAAACATGGGATAAACGGCTTGTTTTTAGTAATTCTTTAATAGGTTTCTCTTTATAATCTCTTTCTTTTTTACCGAGAATTTGTTCTGCACGCCGATTTAACAGCTGTACCTGTTCCTTCTTATTAACAACAATCATCCCGTCATTCATATGATTGAGAATAAGTTCAAGCCGACTTGCCTGCACTTTTACTTCATCTGTTAAAGCGGTTTTCTCATGAATTAATTCATAAATAATATTTGCTACAGACCCGGGAATAATGATTGTCTTTCTTGGAAATAACGCAATCATTTTTTCGAATAAGTTTTCTTCACCAGTCACATTGACAACAATATCAATAGGATGGTCAACCCAATCTTTCCAATCTGTACTGGTCTGAATATTCACTTCTTCCGCCAATTTCATAGCAGGAGCATTGGAATCTCTGTCAACAATTGCATGAATCTGCATGCTTTTCATTTCTTTAAACAGGTGGAATAATGCAGTACCACCTTTACCAGCGCCAACTATCAGAATTTGCTTCATGCTATCCATCCACCTTGAATTTATTTGCACAGTTTCATCATACGTTACCATGCATAATTTAGCAAATGAATTCTATTTCTATTTATCGACAGATTTTGATATAATGATATGCAAGTTGAAATGAAATCATTAGAAATAAAGCATTTCGAGTCAGAAGAAGCGTCTTACCTTAATGAAAGTACATATATAAAGGAGCAGAAGTTTTATGCAAAGAAACCTCGCTTTACTCATTCTATTTATTCCTGGAGTAATTGCAGCTTTTGGTATTAAATTAATGCGTGACACCCTGTTTGATACATTTTATCCTGTTTTTATGTATGGAAGCATTCAATTTATTGCCGGTTTAATTCTTTTTCTCGGCGGACTGATATTTCTTGCAGGCTTTATTGTTTATCGGGACAGGAAGAAGCGTAATCAAGAAAAAAAATCGGCAAGCTGATAAGCAGCTATCACAGTCTTACCTTCCTTGCTGTTTCCCCATTCCGGGTTAACAGAAATTGTAATAATTGATTTAATCAGGGGGAATGGAAACGTTATCTTGGCATTTTTCTTTCTTTTTTCCGTTTCCCCCTTTAATTTAACAGAAAATATGTTATATTAGTAAAAATAAAATATACCATGCGGCTAAAATCTGCAGACTAATCGCTGGTTTATTGCGAGAATTTTGAAATGGGGTATCTTGTAAATGAAAGTAGCAAAATTCGGAGGAAGTTCTGTAGCAAATGCAACACAAATTAAAAAGGTAGCGGATATTATCAAATCCGATTCCTCCCGAAAAGTGATTGTTGTATCCGCGCCGGGAAAACGATTTTCAAATGATGTGAAAATGACCGATTTATTAATCGATCTTTGTTATGCCAAACAAAATAATCAGGATTATGATTTGTTTTTACAAAAAATTATGTCCAGATTCCAGGAAATTATAGATGATTTAGATCTTGGCCACTATATTTTGGAAGATATTCAGCAAACCATTGAAAAATATCTCCAATTTGATATATCTCCAATGGCACAGCTTGATGCGTTAAAATCTGTTGGAGAAGACAGTTCTGCTAAAATTGTGAGTGCTTATTTAGAACATATCGATTTACATGCAAGCTATGTAAATCCCAAAGATGCAGGTATCTTTGTAAGTAATGAACCAGGCAATGCACAATTGCTTCCAGAAAGCTTTTCTCTTATCTATCAATTAAGAGAACGGGAAGGTGTATCTGTTGTCCCCGGTTTCTTTGGCTATTCAGCGGATGATGATTTAGTAACGTTCTCACGGGGCGGTTCGGACATCACGGGAGCTATTCTGGCTGCCGGAACCAAAGCGGATCTTTATGAAAATTTCACAGATGTGGATTCCGTTTTTACAGTAAATCCAAACTTCGTAAAAAATCCAAAAGATATTACGGTATTAACTTATAAAGAAATGCGGGAACTTTCCTATGCCGGTTTTTCTGTTTTTCACGATGAAGCACTTATCCCGGCGTTTAAAGAACAAATTCCTGTCTGTATAAAAAATACGAATAACCCGGATGCACCCGGGACGATGGTTGTTGCGGAAAAAGATGCAACAGACCAATGTGTTGTCGGTATCGCAAGTGATGTCGGTTTTTGCAGTTTATATGTAAGTAAATTCTTAATGAACCGGGAAGTAGGTTTTGGCAGAAAGCTTTTGAATATATTCGAGGATGAAGGGATTTCGTTTGAACATACACCTTCCGGAATCGATGATATGTCTGTTATTTTCAGAGATAATCAATTTACACCAGAGAAAGAAAAAGTGGTTATTGACCGGATTCGTGATGAATTAAACGTAGATACCGTAAGTGTTCATCGTGATTTGGCAGTTGTGATGGTTGTAGGCGAAGGATTAGAAAATACAATTGGCGTTGCTGCTAAAGCAACTGCATCTTTCGCTAAAGCTGGTGTCAATATTGATATGATTAACCAGGGTTCTTCAGAAGTATCCATGATGTTCGGTATTCATGCTGTTGATTTGGAAAAAGCCATTCAGTCGTTGTATAAAGAATTTTTTACAGACGAATCGAATTTAGAGTTTTCTGCTGTATCAGCGAAAGAACAGCAATAATATATGAGGAAGCATCGAATGCGGACAACCAATTCGCATTCGATGCTTTTTTTGATTGGGCGAGTAATCCGAGCCAGTTACACTGCGATAAAACATTAATAATAACACAAAACCCCTCAAGCAGCTTTTTAAACTGTTTGAGGGGTTTTGAGCTACATGCTTTTCAAAAGTGCATCAACTTCTTTTTATTGAGGAGATACCAGCTCAAGAAAACCTTTGATAATATCATGTTTTACTAGATTAATAATTGGTCAGATATTGCTCGCGTTCCCAAGGGTGCACGGTCGTACGGAACATATCCCACTCAATATCTTTCGCTTCAATAAAGTGCTCGAATAAATGCTCCCCTAGTGATTCCACCAGCACGTCATCCTGTTCCAGATAATTCATCGCTTCTTTCAAGGTAGATGGTAAATCTTTCACACCATTTTCTTCCCGCTCTTTTTTGTTCATCACATAAATATTGCGGTCGACGGATTCTGGAACATCCAATCCATTTTTTATCCCGTCTAAACCGGATGCAAGCAGGACGGATAACGCCATGTATGGATTAGCAGAAGGGTCTACACTGCGGACTTCAATACGTGTACTTAATCCGCGGGAGCTTGGGACGCGTACCAATGGGCTGCGGTTAGATGCAGACCAGGCAACATAACAAGGCGCTTCGTAACCAGGTACTAAACGTTTATAAGAATTTACTGTCGGGTTTGTCACCGCTGTAAAGTTTGTTGCATGCTTCAGGATACCGGCAGTAAATTGATAAGCTGTTTTACTTAATTCCAATTCACCTTTTGTATCGTAGAATTGATTTTCTTTGCCTTTGAATAAAGACATATTAACATGCATTCCGGAACCATTTACACCAAATAGAGGTTTTGGCATGAACGTCGCGTGTAAATTATGTTTTCTGGCGATTGTTTTTACGACCAATTTAAATGTTTGGATATCATCTGCATGTTTTAATGCATCTGAATATTTAAAATCTATCTCATGCTGTCCCGGAGCAACTTCATGGTGGGATGCTTCGATTTCAAAACCCATCTCTTCCAACTCTAACACGATATCGCGACGGCAATTTTCGCCTAAGTCTGTTGGTGCCAGATCAAAATAACCGCCGTGGTCATTTAATTCCAGTGTCGGCTCCCAGTTTTCATCCAGTTTGAACAGGAAAAACTCCGGCTCTGCACCAATATTAAATGCGTCAAATCCGGCCTCTTCCATTTTTTCCAGATTACGTTTTAAATTATAACGCGGGCATCCTGCAAACGGCGTACCATCCGAATTATAGATGTCACAGATAAACCGCGCTACTTTTCCTTTTTCGGAAGTCCAAGGAAATACAATAAATGTATCCAAATCCGGATGCAAGAGCATATCAGATTCTTCAATACGCACAAATCCTTCAATGCTGGACCCGTCAAAAGCCATTTTATTATCTAATGCTTTATCCAGCTGGCTTAATGGAATCTCAACATTTTTAACTGTTCCCAGCATGTCTGTAAATTGCAATCGAATAAATCGGACGTTTTCTTCCTCAATTTGTTGTAAAATTTCTTTTTTGGTTAACTTTTCAGCCATCAGTTCTCCTCCTAAATTCTTGACTAAATGTAAAAGAAAGTTTGACTGCATCATATTGCAGCATGCTTTCCATATCACTTTGTTCTAACGTCCTGTGAAAAAACGCGATAACTCCCCTTGTCTCATACTTGCTTTCCCGTATCTTCCAGCTTCATTTAATTCGTTTCTGAGGATATCTCTCAGTTCCTTGTCAGTCAGGTCGGCCGAACCTTTTTTCTCTGGATTTGCTGTTTTTTCTTTTGGAAATGCTTTTTCATTTTCTTCATCCAGTAAAAGCTTGATTCCAGCCATGTTTAACCCTCTGTCCAAAAGGTCTTTAATTTGAAGCAGTTTATCCACATCACGAAATGAGAATAGACGTTGATTTCCTTTTGTCCTTTCCGGCGCAATTAAATCATTTGCTTCATAATAACGAATTTGTCTTGCGGTAAGTTCGGTTAATTTCATAACTATACCTATAGAGAATAAGGGCATTGAACGACGATCCTGATCATTCAAAAAAGGACCCCCTTCCTATGATGATACATTAAGTATAATTGATGTTATCTTTATTGTCAATTATATGTTAGGTTATTTAACATATAATTAGCCCATCAATAATCCTTTCCCTGATCTCACGAAATAAAACCTTGATTTTTTAGTGTTTTCACAGCTTCAATAATTGCAATTTTCACGTGTGTATAGGTTAAACCGCCTTGTACATAAGCTGTATAGGGAGCCCGTATCGGCCCGTCAGCAGACAGTTCGATGCTTGCCCCTTGGATAAATGTGCCCGCAGCCATAATAACTTGGTCCTCATAACCAGGCATATCGCTCGGGTATGGCTTCACATAAGAATTGATTGGAGAACTTTCTTGAACAGACTGACAAAATGCAATCATTTCTTCCGCATTTTCAAAAGTGACCGTTTGAATCAGATCCGTTCTTTTCTCCATATACGATGGAGAAGTATGAAAACCGGCAAGTTCCAGGTATCTCGCCGTAAACAGTGCCCCTTTTAGAGCTTCACCTACAATATGCGGTGCCATGAAAAATCCTTGATACATTTCCTGAAGCATGCCTAAAGAAGCCCCAGTTTCCTTGCCAAGGCCGGGTGCTGTCAGACGATTTGCACATAAATGTATTAAATCACTGCGACCGGCAATATATCCGCCGGCCCGTACCAAACCTCCGCCTGGATTTTTGATGAGGGAACCGGCAATCAAGTCCGCTCCAACATGTAACGGTTCTTGTGTCTCCGTAAATTCTCCATAACAATTATCAACAAAGACAATGACAGACGAATCGATATCCTTTACAAAAGCAACCATTTCCTCGATTTCATTTATGGTAAAGGAAGGTCTTTCGTCATAGCCTTTGGAACGTTGAATCGCAACGACTTTGGTTTCTTTTGTCCAGCTTCTTTTTATTTCTGCAAAATCAACTTCGCCTGTCTCTTGTAAAGCCACCTCGCGATAACCGATTTGAAAATCAGCAAGTGAGCCTTCTTTCTTTCCGGGCTTGCCAATTACCTCATCTAATGTATCGTATGGATGTCCAGTGATATAAACAAGCTCATCTTGCGGGCGCAGTACGCCAAATAAAGCCGTTGTGATGGCATGCGTCCCCGATACAATTTGCGGGCGTACAACAGCGTCTTCTCCGCCAAATACATTTGCATACACTGCTTCCAAGCCTTCTCTGCCCAAATCATCATAGCCATAGCCTGTGGTGCCCTGCAAATGTGCATCGCTAATCCGATGGTTTCGGAATGCTTCCAGTACACGCCGTTGATTTTCTTCCACAATCCCCTGGATATATTGCTGCCCTTCCAAACAATCTTTTTCTGCTTCTATGATAAGTTTATCTGCTTGCATGTTTATTTCTCCTCCACAAAACGATGAAATGGATGGTCTTTTCTGACATAACCTTGAACATGAAATTGATTCGTTTCTTCCAGCAGCTCTTTTTTTACAATGAGCGCAGACGATTGCAACTGATATAGTAAATCTCCTTCACTTGAATCCAAAACAATGTCAAATAAATCCCATTCTTCTTTTAATACTTCCTCTATTTTCATGTATAATGCCTGTAAATCTTCTTCTTTGAATGCAGTTATTTGAATATTAGGGAATTGATTCGCTATAAAGAAATCACCTTTCAGCTGATCTTTTTTATTATAGACTGTCAATACCGGAATATGGCCTGCATCTAATTCCTGTAAAAGTTTCTGTACGGTTTCCTGCTGCTGCGCTAAATCCGGATCGGAAACATCGACGACATGCAGAAGAAAATCCGCTTCTGCCACTTCCTCCAAAGTCGATTTGAAAGCAGCAATCAACGCAGTCGGCAGATCCTGAATAAACCCAACCGTATCGGTTATTAGACTCTTCAGACCGCTGGGGAGCTGGATACGTCGTGTGAGCGGATCCAGTGTTGCAAACAGTTGATCTTCTTCCAGGGAGCTGCTTCTTGTTAACCGATTAAAAATCGTTGATTTCCCTGCATTGGTATATCCGACAATAGCTACTTGAAAGACGTCATTGGAGCGCCTGCGTTTTCGATATTGATCACGTTGCTTCACCACCAATTGCAGACGGCGTTTGATATCATAGATTCTTCTTTCAATATGCCGGCGGTCCGTTTCTAATTTGGTTTCTCCCGGACCTCTTGTCCCGATTCCTCCTCCAAGTCTGGACAGATTTGCCCCTTGTCCATGCAAACGAGGAAGCAAATACTCCAATTGAGCCAGTTCGACTTGGAGTTTCCCTTCCTTTGTTTGTGCACGCATCGCAAAAATATCCAATATTAATTGACTCCGGTCAAGCACACGGACATCCAATGCATCTGCCAGATTACGAACTTGGCCGGCAGATAATTCATTATTTGCTACCACCAAATCAATATCCGATGCATCAACCATCCGGCTCACTTCCTGAAGCTTTCCTTCACCAATATAAGTAGCCGGATGGATGCGTTCCCGGTTTTGTGTAATGACATGCTGCACCTGCCCTCCAGCTGTTTTACAAAGAGAAATAAGCTCATCTAAAGAGGACTGGAGTTGGCGCTCTGATTTCTCATTCTGGTTAACCGCAATTACTAATACATTTTCTGCTGTCATAGTTTACCTCTTTCTTAGAATATCCTTTAAAATTATTCTTATCATTTATCTTACTCATTATTTCTATTCTAGCAACAAATCCTCCTCTGTTAAAACAATTAAATCTTTGGATACTATTCGTTCGGAGGCAAGCAGCCGGACCGCTTGTAACCGGATTGCTTTTTCAATGACATTTCGCACATACCTTGCATTCGAAAAATTAAAAGATTCTTCCCGCAATTTTCTCGCTAAATGACTGCGAAGCTTCCATTCCGCCGGTTTTGATAATTGGTACTGTCTCTCGCCCAACATACGATTTCCTATATTTAATAATTCATCAACAGAATAATCATCAAAGTCTAAAATAAACGGAAAGCGGGACTCAAGGCCAGGATTCATCGAAAGAAAACGATCCATTTCACGTGGATAGCCGGCAAGGATAAGAACCATATCTTCCCGGCCGTCTTCCATATGTTTTACCAGTAGATCAATCGCTTCTTTACCAAAATCCTTTTCCCCTCCACGCGATAACGAGTAAGCTTCGTCAATAAATAAAATACCACCCATTGCTTTCTGAATAATCGCTCTTGTTTTTTGTGCTGTCTGGCCGATATATTCGCCGACTAAATCTGCACGTTCCGCTTCAATAAAATGCCCTTTTGACAGGACGTTCATATCATGATAAAGTTTTGCCAATTTCCGGGCTACGGTCGTTTTTCCCGTTCCGGGGTTTCCTTTAAATAACATATGAAGAACCTGTTTGGAGGTTTTTAACCCTTGTTCCTTTCGCTTTTCGTTGATAAGAATACTGGCATAAATCTCTTTAATGGACGTTTTTAAGTCGTTTAAACCGACAAAAGATGCAAATTCTTTATCGATTACTTCAAGCGGCGAATGTTTTTGCTTTTTCACACGAACCTCCCTGCTGGGCTGTTGTGTATTCTCGTTTAATATGATATTAATACGTCCATTTTTATACCTTTCTGCCTGTGCCAATTCTCCATCACCCCTTATTCTCTAACAATATACGCAAAGAACGGCAGAGGGGTGACAAATGCCTATGGATTCATCATGGTTTCCATCATGATTAGCTTTGTCTATGATGCAGTATATGAATCCGGGAAACGTATATATGAAAATCATTATACCTCTATATGTAATAAAGCGGAATAAAAACCCTCTTCGGACTTCTATTCCGCTTTAATTTCTTTTTTTACATATTTGCAACAGATGGCAGGGAAGTTTCCCCCATTATATATGCATCGACCTGATAGGCAACTTCTCTTCCTTCATTAATCGCCCAGACAATCAAACTCTGACCTCTGCGAGCATCCCCTGCCGCAAATACATTATCCGCTGTTGTTACAAATTTTCCATATGCTGCAAGCACGCGGTTTCGCATTGTTTTAACTCCGAAAGCATTTACAACCGGCTCTTCGCCTCCTTCAAATCCAATAGCAATCAACACAAGCTGCACAGGCCACACCTTTTCTGTTCCTGGTATTTCTTCAAAAAAGAAAACACCATCCTCATCTTGCCTTTTCTCCATTTGTACCGTATGCAACGCTTTTAATTCGCCTTGTTCATTGGTCACAAATTTCTTTGTTTGAATGGAATATTCCCGGATATCCTCGCCAAACTTTTCTTTCGCTTCTTTGTGTGCATATTCTAAGCTGAATACTTGCGGATAAGCTGGCCATTGGTTAGTATCTGCGCGTTTAATCGGCAGCTGCGGATGCTTCCCGAATTGGACAATGCTTTTGGCGCCCTGACGGATAGCCGTTGCAATACAATCTGCACCCGTGTCTCCGCCGCCGATGACAATAACATCTTTTCCTTCTGCGTTTAACTCTTCCTCTATTTCCACCTCTTCATCAAGCAGGGTTTCGGTTGAGCGTGTCAGGTAATCCATCGCAAAACGTACTCCTTTGCTGTCTCTGCCTTCCAGGGGCAAATCACGATGCTTCTGCGCGCCCGTACAAAGAATCACGGAGTCGAAGCTTGCTTTGATTTCTTCTGCTGAAATATCTTTGCCCACCTCCGTATTTAACACAAAATGAATTCCTTCCTGACGAAGCAGCTGGATACGTCGTTCAACTACGCCTTTATCCAGTTTCATATTTGGAATACCATAGGTCAGCAATCCGCCAGCCCGGTCCGCACGCTCATAAACTGTTACTTCGTGGCCCGCTTGATTTAACTGATCCGCTGCTGCTAATCCGGCTGGTCCGGAACCGATAATAGCCACCTTTTTGCCAGTACGCACAGTTGGAATCCGCGGTTCGATCCATCCTTCTTCAAACCCTTTATCAATGATTTTCTGCTCGATATTTTTAATCGTTACAGCGGGGTCATTAATTGCTACCGTGCAAGAACCTTCACATGGTGCAGGGCAAACGCTGCCGGTGAATTCAGGAAAATTATTGGTTTTCATTAACCTGTCTAACGCTTCTCTCCATCTCCCTTTATAGACAAGATCATTCCACTCCGGAATCAGGTTATAGATAGGACAGCCTGATGTAGCTCCTTCTATTTCCATCCCAATATGACAAAACGGAATACTGCAATCCATACAGCGCGCACCTTGCTCACTAGCTGCATCATCTGAGAAAGTGCCAGCGTATTCCTGCCAGTCTTTTATTCTTTCAAGCGGTTCACGCTCCACAGCATTTTTTCTTTTTATTTCCATAAATCCAGTTGCTTTACCCATTGACTCTGGCTCCTTTCGCTTCTTTGATGACTGCATTTTCATCCAGATGTACTGTCATTTTATGATTTTTCTTTGCCATAAAAGCTTCGTAACGTGCGTCCTCTATGCTTAAGCCTTTTTCTTTAAACCATTCTATCTGCTGAAGCATTAATTTATAATCTATTGGAATGACTTTCACAAAATGTTTCACTTCTTCTTTCCAATTTTTTAAAATAATCGCCGCTTTTTCACTGTTTGTATAATCTAAATGATTAATCAACAAGTCTTTTACTTCTTCCAGCTCTTCCAAGTCGGTGCATGTTTCAAATTGAATCAATCCGGTATTGGTTAAGGATTGGAAGGAAGAAATATCATCCGGCCTGATATAGGCGATGCCCCCTGACATTCCTGCGGCAAAGTTTTTACCGACATTACCAAGGATGACAACACGCCCTCCCGTCATATATTCACAGCCATGATCACCAACACCTTCTACAACCATTTTTGCGCCGCTGTTCCTGACTGCAAAACGCTCGCCGGCATAACCCTGGATATATGCTTCACCGCTTGTTGCACCATAAAAGGAGACATTCCCCGCAATCACATTATGACTGGGATCTATCGTCGAGGTTTCGGGTGTACGAACAATGACCTTTCCACCTGAAAGTCCTTTTCCGACATAGTCATTGGCATCGCCGGTTACCGTCATTGTTAGACCTGATGGGATAAAAGCACCGAAGCTTTGCCCAGCCGATCCAGTAAAGTGTAAGTTGATGGTGTCTTCGGGCAGCCCTTCTTCTCCGTATTTCATCGTCACTTCACTGCCGACAATTGTTCCCGCAGCACGGTCTGTATTATTGATTGGGAAGCATGCTTCCATTGCTGCTCCTGTTTTCAGTGATTCCTGAACAGCAGGAAGGATTTCTTGAATATCTAACGTTTGATTTAATCGCTGATCCTGCTGCCTTGTTTTTCTCTTTGTTCCGTTCGGCTGGTAAACCAGCGTCGATAAACCAAGGTGTTTCGCTTTCCAATGTGCATCCGTACGTGCCGATCTTTCCAGATACTCAGTCCGCCCTATCATCTCATCCATCGTTCGGAAACCAAGCTCTGCCATAATTTCACGAACCTCCTGCGCGATAAATCGCATATAGTTCACAACATAGTCCGGATCTCCGGCAAACTTTTTTCGAAGCTCCGGATTTTGTGTCGCTATACCGACTGGACAAGTATCCTTATGACAGACACGCATCATTACGCAGCCGACAGTAATAAGCGGAGCCGTGGCAAACCCGTATTCTTCCGCTCCAAGTAAAGCTGCAGTGACAACATCTTTTCCTGTCAACAGTTTCCCGTCTGTTTCTAAGGTAACACGGTCTCTCAGTCCGTTTAGCATCAACGTCTGATGTGCTTCCGCCAAGCCCAATTCCCATGGCAAACCAGTATGTTTAATACTCGTTTTTGGAGATGCACCCGTTCCTCCGTCATAACCAACAACAGAGATAACATCTGCATTTCCTTTAGCTACCCCGGCAGCGATTGTTCCAACACCTGATTTAGCAACAAGTTTAACACTGACCCTCGCGTGGCGATTCGCATTTTTCAAGTCATAAATCAATTGTGCCAAATCTTCAATCGAATAAATATCATGATGCGGCGGTGGGGAGATTAAATCTACCCCAGGTGTGGACCTGCGCACATCCGCAACCCATGGATAAACTTTATCAGCCGGCAGTTGACCGCCTTCTCCAGGTTTTGCACCCTGCGCTACTTTAATTTGCAGTTCTTTTGCATTGACTAAATAGTTACTGGTCACACCAAAACGGCCCGATGCTACCTGTTTGATGGCGCTGGAACGTAAATCTCCATTCGCATCAGGTGTAAAACGGGATGCATCCTCCCCGCCTTCCCCGCTGTTGCTTTTACCGCCAAGACGATTCATCGCGATCGCTAATGTCTCATGCGCTTCTTTACTGATAGACCCAAATGACATGGCACCCGTTTTAAAACGTTTTACAATGGAAGCAACTGATTCTACTTCATCCATGGAAATAGATTCTGCCTTTTTGAAGTCAAATAAATTTCTTAAAAACCCAATACGCTCTTCGTTTGATTCTTTCGAAAATTGCTTGAACAACTTATAATCTCCCCGGCGGCAGGACCATTGCAGTTTATAAATTGTTGAAGGATTAAATGCATGGTGTTCACCAGTCTTCCGCCATTGAAAATCACTTCCGGAATCAAGCAGCTGCTTGTGTGCTTCTTGATATCCTTCCTGATGGCGTTTCTCTGTTTCAAGTTGAATCACGTCCAGCCCAATCCCGTCAATTTGAGAAGCTGTTCCTGTAAAATATTTTTCAATAACTTGTTTGCTGATACCGACAGCTTCAAAAATCTGTGCCCCTCGATAGCTTTGTACAGTCGAAATACCGATTTTAGACATGACTTTGATAATCCCCTCGGTTGCAACGGCAATAAATTTCGTTTGCGCTTCTTTTGGGTTGAAAGCTAATTTATTATCTTCAAACGCCTGCTGATAGGTTTGATAAACGAGGTATGGGTAAATGGCATCCACCCCATAACCGAGCAAAGCTGCAAAATGGTGTACCTCACGCGCTTCACCTGACTGGATAACGATACTTGTTTTTGTCCGGATACCTTCACGAACTAAAAATTGATGCAAGCCGCTAACCGCAAGCAGTGCCGGTATCGCTTTTTGGTTTTGATCCATTTCTGAATCCCGCAGCACCAGTATATTTTTCCCGTTTTGAATGGCTGTTTTCGCCTGTTTAAACATCTGATCCAACGCAATTTTCATATCGTTCGTAAACAACGTTTCTATCATTTCAGCATCCAGTCCGGCCATTTCGTTGTTTTCCAACTTTCTCATTTGCACATTGGAAAGAATCGGTGAATCCAGACGGACACGCCTTTTCCTTTCCGTCTCCGGATGGAGGATATCTCCCTCACTGCCTAACCACGTCATCATGGATGTGACTAATTGTTCCCGATATGCATCAATCGGCGGATTGGTCACTTGAGCAAAGAGTTGTTTAAAATAATGAAATAAACTTTGCGGACGTTCCGATAAAACAGCTAACGGTACATCATTCCCCATTGCACCAATCGGGTCTTTCCCATCCTGCACTAACGGAATCAAATACTTTTCAATATCCTCCGTCGTATAACCAAATGCTTTCTGTTTATGGAATAATTGCGGATCCATTGGGATGCTTTCATCCACTTCCGGAGCGAGTGTCGTAGTTTGTTCGGCTATCCATTTTTGATAAGGATACTTCGTTGTCATGGCTGTTTTTATTTCTTCATCCGAAATGATTCTTCCTTTCTCAATATCCACTAACAGCATTTTCCCCGGACGCAACCGTTCTTTTAATAAAATATTATTTTCTTCCACATCGACAACGCCAACCTCGGAGGAATAGATAATATAATCATCTTTTGTCACGTAATATCTCGCCGGGCGCAATCCGTTTCTATCTAAAATCGCTCCAATTTGCTTTCCGTTTGTAAATGTAATGGATGTCGGGCCGTCCCATGGTTCCATCATCATACTGTGATATTGATAAAAAGCGCGCCTTTCCTGATTCATATGGTCATTTTTATCCCAAGGTTCAGGGATCAGCATCATAGCCGCATGAGCAGGTTCTCTTCCGGCAAGGGTTAAAAATTCCAGTGCATTATCCAGTGCTGCAGAATCGCTGCCGTCACTACGGATAATCGGCAACCATTTTTCTAAATCCTCACCAAATGCATCAGAAACAAATTGTTTTTCCCTGGCTCGCATCCAGTTCACGTTTCCTCGCAATGTGTTGATTTCACCGTTATGAATCAAATAACGGTTTGGATGCGCCCGTTCCCAGGATGGAAATGTGTTTGTACTGAATCGGGAGTGGACAAGAGAGAAAGCAGAAATAAAATCAGCTGCTTGTAAATCCAGATAAAATCCCTCCACCTGATTCGGGGTCAGTAATCCTTTATACACGATTGTATTACTGGAAAGGCTTGGTACATAAAAACGAATATCTTTTTCTTCTGCCCAATGCTCTGCCTGCTTGCGGATCATATATAGCTTTCTCTCAAAATCCAGGTTACCAGCAGCATTCGCCCGAATAAATACTTGCTTGATTTCCGGTAATGTATCCACAGCTCCTTTTCCAATACAAGCGGAGTCAACAGGAACATCTCTCCAGCCAATTAGCTGTTGTCCTTCTTGAACAACCAACTTATTGATCTTCTTTATGATTTTTGTTTGTTCTTGTTTATCTTGAGAAAGAAAGACCATACCGACCGCATATGCACCCGCAGACGGAAGATCGAAATCCGGGCAAACTCTTCGGAAATACTGATCCGGTATTTGTACCATCAAACCAGAACCATCCCCAATCATCGGATCACTTCCTTGTCCGCCACGATGTTCCAGCTTACAAAGCATATTCAATCCTTTGGCAACAATGTCATGTGTCTGTTTTCCTTTTATATGTGCATATAAGCCAATTCCACAAGCATCATGTTCAAAATCAGGGTGATATAGCCCTTGTGCTTTAGGAAAATCTTGAAAAGTCATTCTGCGTTCCTCCATTTCGTGTACATTAAAAGTGGGTAAGATACATTTTATGTTTTTTTATTTATCGAAACAATATATAATAAACATAAGAATAATCTAATATTGATATGAGGTGGAAATATGGAACTGCGTCAATTGAGGTATTTTGTTGCTGTAGCAGAAAGAGAACATGTATCGGAAGCTGCCTTGGAACTGCATGTTGCCCAATCAGCAGTCAGTCGGCAGATTTCAAATTTAGAAAGCGAATTAGGAGTGCAACTTTTTGAAAGAACTGGTCGAAATGTGCTTTTAACGCCAATCGGAAAAATATTTTTAACACATATAAAATCAGCTTTAAAAGGAATCGACTATGCAAAGAAGCAGGTGGATGAATACTTGGATCCAGAACGGGGATCGATAAAGATCGGTTTTCCGACAAGTTTAGCAAGTAACCTTTTACCAACGGTTTTATCTGCATTTAAGGAAAGCTATCCAAATGTCCGCTTTCAATTAAGACAGGGCTCCTATAATTTTTTGATTGAGGCCGTGAGAAATCGAGAAATTGACTTAGCGTTTCTCGGCCCTTTACCTGATACGCAACCGGATATCATTGGCAAGGTTCTATTTATGGAAAATTTCTATGCACTTATTCCTAGAAATCACGCTAAATCGAAAGAAGAAAAAATTTCGGTAGCTCATTTAAAAGAGGAAAATTTCGTGTTGTTTCCAGAAGGTTATGTACTTCATCAACTTGTTATCGATGCTTGTATTCAATCCGGATTCACACCAAACATCCAATCACAAGGAGAGGACTTGGATGCCATTAAAGGGCTTGTTGCTGCCGGGATGGGGATTACGTTGCTTCCTGAAAGTGCCTTTAATGATGTAAACACGACTTATAGTGCCAAAGTTGCTATCGATAATCCGCCTCTGAAGCGGACAGTTGGTATTATTATTCCTAAAAACCGTAATCTGGCACCATCCGAACGGGTATTTTATCATTTTATCCAGGATTATTTCGAAGCGTGGGAGTAAAACAGATTTCAGTAAGGAATATAAAAAACTCGTATTCACTTTTTTGCGAATACGAGTTTTTTATACTGCTTATAATTTTTGAACCATTTTTATAATCACATCTGCTGCATTTTTTGCTGCTTTTTCCAAAAAAACATCAAAGGAAACTGATGATTCTTTTCCGGCAATATCAGATAATGCGCGAATAATGACAAACGGTGTTTTATACTGATAGCACACTTGCGCAATCGCAGCTGCTTCCATTTCCAATGCAAGCATTTCCGGAAACCGCTTCTGCACTACTGCTGTTTGATCTTTTCGCTGCATAAAGGAATCACCGGTAGCAATAATTCCTGTTTCTGCCTGGATGTCTGATTCCAAAACAACCTTATCTGCCAACTCTATCAAATCCGGAGAGGCGGTATAGACAGCAGGCATTCCTGGAACTTGTCCATACACATAATCAAATGCTGTCGCATCTACATCATGGTGCAATACCTCTGTGGAAATGACGACGTCGCCTACTTCCAAATTTTCAGCAAATCCTCCCGCAGAGCCTGTATTAATAATTTTATCAGGTTTAAAACGTTCATGTAGTATCGTTGTAGACATTGCTGCATTTACTTTTCCAATACCGGATAGCAGAAGGACAACTTCTTTTCCCTCCAAGTATCCTTGATAAAAGGAAGTATTTGCAACTTCGATTTCTTGTACATCTGTCATTTTTTGTTTCAGCAATTCAATTTCTTCATCCATTGCTCCAATAATTCCGATTGTCATCGTCATCCTCCATTACTGTCCTGCATCATGTTAATTCAATTCTTCTACTTGCGTCGGCTGCCAGCCTTCACCGTCTACCCAATCCAGAAACACACGATAATTCTCTGAGTTGCTTGAATCAGAAACCGTAGCAATTACTTTGTCAGGCCCATTATTCCCAACCCAGTGCTCTACCATACCATCTTCACTTAAACCAGTGACCATGGAGACGGCTCTCTTAATTTCAACACGGTCCGAAGATCCATCGTTAAAATCTGTATTATGCTCGCCTTCTTGTTCTGTACCTACTGGATCCCAGTCACCAGTATAGGCTTCTTCTGCATCATCATCCGATGGCTCTGTTGATTCTCTATCATCATACCCATTTTCTTCTTCATTTTCATCTTCATCGGAAGCATCTTCATTCTCGTTATCATTTTCATTTTCATCTTTATCTTCGTTTTCACCCTCGTTTTCATCTTCATTATCTTCTTTTTTATTGGCGTCTTCGTTTTCAGATCCGTTATCATTTTCATCTTCATTTTTGTTCTCATCATCGGAATCTGGATCTGTTATTAGAAAACCATTATCATCTTCCCCGCCGCCTTCACCATTCGCATCTTCTGACGTATTTTCGGATGCATCCGATTCGGTTCCTTCTTCGGCTGTATCATCTCCGCCGCCAAATACCCATGTTGCAAGCAAGACAACTATCACTAACCCCCCAACAATAGATAGAATCGTAATAGCATGTGTATTCTTTCTTCTTTTTTCAAATTTGTTTGATCTTGTCTGACTCACCTATAATCCTCCTTACTGCTCTATTCCCTTTATACTATCATATCGATTTCAACAATCATTGTCTATTCTATTCTAGCATAAAAATACTGTTCGTCTCTTCTTTAAACGTGATGATTAAAAAGAAAATGAAAAAGAATATCTTTCTGTGTTCTAAATACTATTCGTTCAGGCAGTCTGATTTTTAACGTTTTTTATCAGAAATACAAAAACTTACAGTCAGCATGAACTGTAAGTTTTCTGTAAGATAATTCTTCTTCAGAGAAATTACCATCTATCTATTCACTATGGTGCGTTGCGGTAAAACATCCTGTGCAATCGCTTCCTATTTTTTATTCTACATTTGTTATTCGAACTTCAATTTCACCAGCTGGTGTTGTTACTGTAACATCTTTTCCAATTTCATGTCCTAATAAACTTTTCGCCATAGGAGAATCATTGGATATTTTCCCTTCAAATGGATCAGCTTCCGCGCTGCCTACAATGGTATACGTTTCTTCATCACCATCAGGTAATTCTACAAAAGTAATTGTTTTTCCAAGCGCAACAACGTCAGGATTGGCATTATCATTCTCAATAATTTCAGCATTACGAATCATGTTCTCCACTTGTGTAATACGCTGTTCCACAAATGCCTGCTCATCTTTTGCGGCATCATATTCGGAATTCTCGGATAGATCTCCGAAATCACGAGCTACCTTTATTCTTTCAACGACCTCTTGACGACGGTCAGTTTTTAAATAATGCAGTTCGTCCTCTAACTTAGCTTTCCCCTCTTCTGTCATATAAAAGCTTTTTTCTGCAGCCATCTCGATACACTCCTTCTGATTTCTTTTCTATCAAGGAACAAATACAGCTTCTTCAGCGTAATATTTACTCTAGAAAAAGCCCTTTATTCCATGTTTATAAAATGAAATTTCATTCAGTGGGGACGTTTATCCCCGCTGAACGAAATTTGCGATTACCCGCTTGTCAAAAAAACGTTGGATGATTATTGGCAAACAGCCTCACTTGTAATGAACTATTTCATTATTTCTATAAGCAGGCGTGTTATAGCCAGTTAAACCGGATAAATGAATAAAATTAGCTATATAGTTTATGTGGTAACTATTCAAAATATACTAATCAATACTATGGCAGATATTACCTAAATTAGCAAGAGAAATAATTATCTAATGGCATTCTTCGCTAAAATATTTTCTATTTTAGATGCCATAACATCTACGGCAACATGATTTTCTCCGCCTTCAGGAATAATTAAATCAGCATAACGTTTGGACGGTTCAATGAATTGCATGTGTGCAGGCCGAACCACTTGGATATATTGGTCAATCACCGATTCCAACGTTCTGCCACGCTCTTTAATATCTCTTAACAGGCGCCGTATAATTCTTAAATCAGCATCTGTGTCAACAAACACCTTGATATCCATTAAATCCACCAAATCGGCATCCTCTAAAATTAAAATTCCTTCCACGATAATGACTTCTTTCGGGTCAACATGAATGGTTTCATTAGAGCGGTTGTGGACCTTATAATCATAAACGGGTTTTTCAATCGGTTGATAGGCAATCAACTGTTTCAGATGCTCTACTAATAAGTTGTTATCAAATGCTAATGGATGGTCATAATTTGTTTGCAATCTTTCCTCGAAAGGAAGGTCCGATTGATCCTTGTAATAGGCATCCTGTTCTATCACTAAAATCGATGTCTCTTTAAAACGGTCATAAATGGACCTGGTTACGGAAGTTTTTCCACTGCCACTCCCCCCTGCAACACCAATTACAATGGGTTTATTTTTTGTCATGCTGTTATCTCCTTACATCTTTCATCTTTTATAGCTAATAGAAACACCATCATCCATCGGGATAATAGATGTATGATAATCGGGATGATTCATTAGCATTTCATTGTACGCTTTTAATTTCCGTACCAATGTTTTATATTTTTTAGGCGCCTCTTCAGCGGAATAGACCATTCCTCGGAATAATACATTATCCGTAATTAATATACCGCCGGAAGTGAGCATTTTATCGGCTAAATCAAAATAAGTTTGATATTGCCCTTTTGCAGCATCCATAAAAATAACATCAAACTGCTTTTTACTTTCAGCTAACTCCTGCATTACTTCCGCTGCATCACCTGCGATAACTTGAATCTGATGATCACGTTGCCAGGCTTGAATATTGCTGATTGCTTCATGATAGCGTGTATCATCTTTTTCAATGGTAATGATATCAGCATGTTCTGCTCCTTCCAGCATACGCAAGGCAGAATAACCAATAGCTGTACCTATTTCCAGAATCTTTTCCGGTTGTTTTATCTTTAAAATAAGATTAATCATATGCATACTGCTTCTGTCTATGATTGGCACATGATTAGCTTCTGCATCATTTTCCAGCATTGCAACAGATGCAGAAGACGCCGGTAATAGAGATTCCAGGTACTTTTTGATTTCTTTATTCATCTCACCAATTCCTTTTACTTAAAAAATCTCGTGGACGCAATGTGTAAAAAAGAAAACGGAAAATGGAGAAAGTCTCCATTAATCCGTTTAAGTGTGTGTATTTTAAAAACACACGCTTTAATCTATATACTCTTCCCGATTTTCACCATGTTCTTCAAAGGTTTCTGAAAAGTGAATATTTCCATCCTCATCATGTAAGAAATAAAGATAGTCTGATTCTTCCGGAGACAATACAGCTCGCAATGAATTTTCCGCGAAGTTGGATATAGGGCCTACCGGCAATCCGTCCACGACATACGTATTATACGGCGATTCTACTTCTAAATCTTCAAAAGTAACAACTGCTTGATGTTCTCCTTTTGCGTACAACACTGTCGGATCCGTCTGCAGCTTCAACCCTTCGTCTAAACGGTTTTGGAACACACCTGCAATTTGTGGCCTTTCTTCTTCATGGGCCGTTTCCTTCTCCACTACCGATGCAAATGTGATTGCTTCGTGCGGGGTGAAATCTTGCTCCGCTATCTCCCCTTCATACTGCTGGAAAATAGAATTGGTTTGTTCAACCATGCGATCGATGACCGCTTCAATAGATGGTTCCTCTTCATAAAATTCATAAGTAGAAGCAAACAGATAACCTTCTAAAGGAACATGGATATCATCATCCAGGATGTCTTCCGTTAACAAATCAGGGTACTTCTCCATCAATTCATCAATAAATGCAGGGTCATTGGCTACCTCCATGAAATCTTCCTCGGAGAAATGAAATTGTTCACTATATACTTCTGCAATTTCTTCTACTGTTAACCCTTCCGGAATTGTTACTGTATGCGCAGCATCTACAATAATTCTGCCATGCTGCAATGATTCAATGATTTCATCCATACTCATAGCCGTATTAAACGTATAATTTCCGGCTTGAAACTCGTTCACATTATTAAACTTTGTATAGAGACGGAATATACGAGCATCCTTGATAATTTCATTTTCCTCAAGTATACCGGCGATTGTTGAGCTGGAAGATCCAATGGGAATCTCAACTTCTACCGGGGTGGAATTCGCTTCATCCACCGGTTTCAGTGCGGAATGAATATATAAATAACCAGAGATTCCTCCGATTACTATAATCAGGATAAAACATACAATAATAATTGCGACAATCTTTCTCACTTTAGAAGCATCTTTTCCTCTTTGAATAAGATTTTTTTGGAATCCATTCGGCTTGTCATCTTTTGACACCATGTATCCCCCTTTCATCCGCTTTATTATACTAAATTCATATAAAATTATCCAATATTCCTGTTATTTTATTTCATCCTGTTACATTATAAACCAAAAGTTTTGTTTTAATCAGGATTATTGGAGAAATTTATATTTTTTCAGCAGATATTAAAAGGTTTTTTCATTCAGACGAACAAGGGGCTTATTTATCGAACCAAAAAGTACATAAATGCACCATAAAAGAAAGCCGACGCCATAAAATCTGGACATCCGCTTTCTTTTACGGTTTACTCTTCTTCGTCTGCTAAAGTGTTTAGCATTTCTTCAACCATTTCCCACTCTTCATCGGAATCAATCGGGTAAAGTGTGAAATCGTCATTGTCCTGTTCTTCGTAACGGAACGCGTATACTTCTACTTCTTCTTCCTCTGCTTGTTCAGCAGGTACGACAGCTATATACGATTGTTCTGTTTTATCCACGTCAAAGGTGAATAGCACTTCAAAAAGATGCTCGTCCCCGTTTTCATCTGGAATAATAATTCGTTCTTTTTCTTCTAATGACATTAAATAACGCCTCCTTTTGAATCAAGATAACCTTGTAAAATCATTGTAGCTGCCATCTTATCAATGACTTTTTTTCTTTTTTTACGGCTCACATCCGCTTCCAGAAGCACACGTTCCGCTGCCATTGTAGTTAAACGCTCGTCCCATAACTCAACAGGCAATTGGTATTTTTCTTTCACATACTCGGCATAGCGCTTTGATGCTTCTGCTCTTTCACCAATCGAACCATTCATATTTTTCGGAAGACCGACAACAATCTGAGATACTTCATTTGCCTCTATCAGGCTTGTAAGTTCTTCATCTGCAGATTCGATTTCTGTTTCATCCCAATAAATAGTAGTCAATCCCTGAGCAGTCCACCCAAAAGCATCACTAAGCGCAACACCTATCGTTTTTGAACCTACATCCAAACCTATTGCTTTCATGAATTCTCCTTATTCTGTTCTAGATAAAACTTGACAAGTTCTTCAATCACTTCGTCCCGTTCCACTTTACGTATCATATTACGCGCATCATTATACCTAGGAATATAAGCAGGATCTCCTGACAGTAAATAACCGACTATTTGGTTAATCGGATTATATCCCTTTTCCTCTAATGATTCATGAACAGTCATTAAAATCTTCTTAATATCCTGGTCAAATGGTTCTTCGGAAAAGTTGAATTTCATTGTTTTATCAATTGAACTCATAATGACACCTCGTCCTTCATTAACCTTCTACTATTTTAACATGTTTATCTTTTTCATTATACTTATTTATGAGAAAAGATACAACCAAGGATTAAGCATTTGTCATGTCTTTTACATAAGTTATAGCACTTTGTAATGCTTCTGTAACTTTAGATGGGTCTTTTCCCCCAGCTTGCGCCATATCCGGACGACCACCGCCGCCACCGCCGCAAATGGTAGCAGCCTGTTTTACTAAATTACCTGCATGGAGGTTTTGTTGCATGACATCCTTTGTTACTCCTGCAACAAGCTGTACTTTATCATTATTGACAGCTGCGAGAAGAATTACACCTGACTCTATTTTCTGCTTTAATTCATCTACCATAGAGCGCAGTTGATTCATATCTTTTACATCTACTTGTTTCGCCAGAACTTTTACATTATTTACCTCTTTTATTTCATCTAAAATAGAGGAAGCTTCCAGATTCGATAATTTAGCTTGTAAAGATTCTACTTGTTTCTGTGTTTCTTTTAATTCCGTTTGTAATGCAGATACTTTTTGCGGAATTTGTTCTTCTCTTGCTTTTAATAATGCGCCCGACTGCTTTAATAATTCAATTTTGTTATTCAAATATACATAAGCTTCTTTGCTTGTAACAGCTTCAATTCTTCTTGTTCCTGCTCCTATTCCGCTTTCTGAAACAATTTTAAACAAACCGATTTCTGCTGTATTGCCCACATGACATCCGCCGCATAACTCAATGCTGTAATCACTGATTTGAACAACTCGGACAACATCCCCGTATTTTTCACCAAACAATGCCATCGCGCCCATTGCTTTTGCTTCTTCAATCCCTTTTGTTTCAATGATGACCGGCAGCGACTCCCATATTTTTTGATTCACTATTTTTTCGATTTCTTCCAGCTCTTCTTCTGTTACACTGCTGAAATGCGAAAAATCAAAGCGAAACCGATTTTTTTCATTCAATGAACCTGCCTGATTCACATGCGATCCGAGTACATCTTTTAATGCCTGATGCAGCAAGTGGGTAGCGGTGTGGTTTTTGATGACATCATTACGGAAAGCTCTATCCACAACAGCTTCTACTTCCTCAGAAACGTGTAATACGCCTTCTTTTACCTCAACGTGATGGATATGTTGTCCATTGGGAGATTTTTGAACATCTTTGACTACCGCATACGCATTATCCGTTTTAATAGAGCCGGTATCAGCAACTTGTCCGCCACTTTCTGCATAGAATGGTGTTTCTTTCAACAGAATATATGCTTCTTGCCCTGCCTCAACAGAGTCTGTTGTTGCTTTATCCTGAATCATCGCCTGGATAACCGTATTTTTTTCTAAAACCGAATAGCCTACAAATTCACTTTCTACATCGATTGTTGAAAATATAGTATCCTGTACTTGCATGGAATCAACTTTTTGCCGTGCATTTCTTGCTCTTTCACGCTGCAGCTTCATTTCCTTTTCGAAGCCTTCCTGATTCACGGTAAATCCTAGTTTCTCCACGTATTCTTCTGTTAATTCTTTGGGAAAACCGTACGTATCATATAGACGGAATACTTCTTCTCCCGGAAATACATTACTGCCTTTTTCTTTTTCCGTTTCCATCAATTTCGTCAAAATTTCCAAACCGTCATTTAACGTTTCATGAAAACGTTCTTCTTCTACTTTGATGACTTTTTGAATGTAATCTGTTTCTTTGACAACTTCCGGATAGAAATCCTTCATGATTTCCGCTACTACCGGAACAAGACGATACATAAAAGCTTCCTGGATGTTGATGTCTATGGCGAAACGAACGGCACGACGCAATAATCGGCGGAGAACATAGCCTCTGCCTTCATTAGACGGTATTGCCCCGTCACCAATAGCAAAGCTTACTGTGCGAATATGATCAGCAATGACTTTAAATGCGATATCTGCTGCTTCATTTTCTCCATACTTCCTGTCAGCAATCATTTCTGTTGCTTGGATAATTGGCATAAACAAATCTGTTTCATAGTTTGTAGGTACTTCTTGAATAATGGATGTTAACCGTTCCAGTCCCATTCCGGTATCAATGTTTTTCTTCGGAAGCGGGGTATAGGTATCATCCGGATTATGGTTGAATTGAGAAAACACCAGATTCCATACTTCTAAATATCTGCTGTTTTCTCCGCCCGGGTAAAGTTCCGGATCAGTCGGATCATTTCCATAACTATCTCCTCTGTCATAAAAAATCTCCGTGTTCGGTCCGCTCGGGCCTTCTCCGATATCCCAGAAATTTTCTTCCAACCGGATAATGCGTTCTTTTGGCAGACCGACTTTTTGTAACCAAAGATCGTAAGCTTCATCATCTTCCGGATGAACCGTGACAGCTAACTTTTCCGGATCAAAACCAATCCATTTTTCATCTGTAAGAAACTCCCATGCCCATTCAATGGCTTCTTCTTTAAAATAATCACCGATGGAAAAGTTGCCCAGCATTTCAAAAAACGTATGGTGACGCGCAGTAAAACCAACATTTTCAATATCATTGGTACGTATTGCTTTTTGCGCATTCACAATTCTAGGATTATCAGGGATAATACGGCCATCAAAATACTTTTTTAATGTTGCTACCCCGCTATTAATCCATAGAAGTGTAGGATCTTCATGCGGCACCAGAGAAGCACTTGGCTCTACCTGATGCCCTTTCTCTTTAAAAAAATCAATAAACATCTGCCTGATTTCTGCGGAACTCAAAGATTTCATATTATATTTGCCTCCTTCATTTATGTAGAAATATAAAAAATCTCCTCACTGCATGATTGCAGGGACGAGATTTCGCGGTACCACCCTTATTATGAACAAAATATATGTTCATCTCTTTTCTCATTTTAACGGTATGATACCGACGGGGATTAGCCGTACTCTGGTGTAGCTTTCCATAACCATTTATTCAGGAGTCCTTTCAGCCGGGGGATTCCCTCTCTTGGAATAGCTTGTCATGTACTCAGCACCTTCATCGTGATTGACATCATGTTTAACAGCATGCGTTATTTTTAGTTGTTTCGTTTGATTCTAGCGTTATTATATTGATTTTTCCGCTCTATGTCAATTTTTCTTACTTGAAGCTACTTGAAACTTGTAGTTCCCGACTTCCTGCTTTTGGAAAGTTGATACTGTTGAAACAGTACTTTCAACATTGTAAAAACCGGAACAGAAAGGATCATACCGATAACTCCCGCCAATTGTCCTCCCAATAATAACGCAAAAATGATGCCGATTGGATGAATTTTGACGGTTTTTCCCATAATGTACGGGGACAACAGGTTACTTTCAATCAGCTGGATGATAAAGATAATCACGATAACGAGAAGCGCTTTTTCAGGCTGTACCATATAGGCAACTGTGACAACTGGAACAGCACCAATGATAGGCCCAAAATATGGAATAATATTAACGATTGCCAAAATAATTCCCAATAAAAGAGCATATGGTAAGTCCATCCACATCCAGCAAAGAGTCGAGATAACACCTACTGCAGCACTGATAATAAACTGTCCGCGAATATATCCCCCGAGACCTTTACTTATTTCTCTGCAGATACTGCCTGTTTCATCCCGATATTTCGCAGGAACAAAACGAAATAGAAAGGATTTGATAAATGGATAGTCTTTCAGGAAATAAAATACAAGTACCGGAATAACAGTCAAAAGGATGACAGCATCCATCATATCATTAAAACCGCCAATGGCTTTTCCTGAAAAGTTATTCATTGTATCCTCTAATGATTGAATAAACATATCCAGCCGGTCATGCACGGTTTCCGGTAAAAAAGAAGTAGACGTATATACCTTGTTTAAACCGTTCTGGTACAGAGCAATAAATTCCGGAAAGTTTCGGCTCATTTCCTTTACTTGTTCCACAATCAGCGGGTAGGCCCGGTAAATCGCATACCCGGCTCCGCCAAAAAAGAACAGATAAATAACTAATACCGCTATGCCGCGATGTATTCGATATCGATGCATCCATTCAATCAATGGATGCAGAAGAAAAGCCGCAATTCCAGCTATTAAAAACGGAAAGAGCAACTTGCCAATAAAGGAAAAAAATGCTGCATAATAAGGTTTCGTAATTGCTAAAAAATATAAAAGAATAAAGGAAAGAATCGCAATCACCAGAAAATAGATGACTTGTTTTGCTTTTATTTTTTTCCACATATAATCACTCCCAGTCTATGGTAGTGTAACCAACAGACTGGGAGTTTATCACAGATAATTGTTCGTAAAATTCCGCTATAGGAAGAAGCGCATTATAATAATCTTCGCTCTTCCTTAGAAAATAAGTCATCTAATGAACTGAGCGTTCCATCCGGTTCGACCTGATGGATATGCAATTCCTCCCCGGAAACCGTTAATTCAATGGAACATACCCAACAATAATAGCTAGTGGGACTTAATTTTCCAATTTGTTTTTCCCGGCAATTTGGACATACCAGCATATTTCTTCATCCTTTTTCCGCTTGGTATCATCCAATTATTGCCCATAATCAAAAAATATATACATCTATTCCATAAAATCGTATGGAGATAATTCTTCTTCGGGAATATCCTCTACGGTTTCATATTCTTTTTTCTCCGCTTTTTGGTTTCCTAATTGAATCTTTAACATCTCCTGCAATGAAGTAAATCTCCGGTTCGTATCTTCGGTTTGCACACCTTTGAAAAATGCTTCTTTTTCGCCGCAAATAATCAGGGACTCTTTTCCTCTTGTAATCGCCGTGTATAAAAGGTTTTTTCGCAGCATGCGATGATGGGAATAAACAACGGGAAGAATAACAATCGGAAATTCACTTCCCTGCGACTTATGGATGGAAATACAGAAAGCATGCGTGAAGTTATTATAATCTTTTCGGATAAAGACAACTTCTTTATCTTCAAATGCAATCACAATTTGTTCTTCATTTTCTTCGTTTTCTTCCGGTTTAAAAATGGCGACAATTTCGCCGATATCTCCATTATAAATACCGTCGTCAGGCTGATTAATTAACTGAATCACACGATCTCCCACACGAAAAACCGCATCTTGATAAACAATCTCCCGTTTCTTCTCTCCTGGAGGATTGATTAACTGCTGCAATGCTTCATTAATTGCATGGATACCGGCTTGTGAACGGTACATCGGGGACAAAACCTGAATAGACGAAGGATCAATTCCTTTTTTCTGTGCTTTGTCAATAATCGATGTCAATACATCTGTCATTTGGTAGTCATAACAAGGAATAAAACTGAAATCACGCGCATTTTCTAACGAATGATTATCATAATCTGCATTTTTAATCTGATGGGCAAGCCGGATAATTTTAGAACCTTCTTTTTGACGATAGACATCTGTTAAAGAAATAACAGGCAGAACGCCGCTTTTCATCAAATCGGTTAAAACCTGTCCAGGTCCCACTGATGGTAGCTGGTCTTCATCTCCAACAAGAATCACTTGCATCGACTCAGGAATTGCTTTAAATAAATGATTTGCTAACCAAGTATCTACCATCGAAAATTCATCAACAATCAGCAGCTTTCCGGATAAGGGTTCCTGTTCATCTTTTTCAAAACTCCCCATTCCATTCCAGCCCAGTAACCGGTGGATAGTGACAGCAGGTAAGCCAGTCGATTCAGACATCCGTTTTGCAGCCCGCCCGGTTGGAGCTGTTAAAACAAAGGGGAACTCACCTTTGTTCTTATAATCCGACGGCTCTAATGAAAGCTCGTGAATCTCGGCAAAAGCTTGAATAATACCGGTGATAACGGTTGTTTTCCCCGTTCCCGGACCACCTGTTAAAATCATCATTTTCGAATGAATTGCCTGGACAATGGCATCAAATTGTTCTTTTCCATAGCTCAATGACTCTGCTTCTTCAATATCCCCCGTAATCTTCAACAGTTCCGCTAAAGGTACTTCATCCTCTACCGGTTTGCTGATGATTTTTTTCAAACTGGCAGTAAAATTATCTTCTGCATAGTATAAAGACGGCAAATAGACGCGTTCGTCAACACCGATAATTTTTTTCTCTGTATTTAGCTGCATAATAACGTCGGAAACATACCCCTGGTCCGGATTAGGTAGACGAAGCAGGGAAATAACCTCCTGCACACATTTTTCAAAAGGCAGATAAACATGTCCCGCTTGAATACTTTGTTGCAGGATATAGATCACCCCTGCGCCAATACGGCTCTCATGGGTATGTGAGATACCTTGCGTGGAAGCTATCTGATCTGCCATTTTAAATCCAAAACCCTCAATATCAAAAACATATTGATACGGATCTTTTTCTAAAATTTCCAATGCCTTATCATGATAGGTCTGATAAATGACCTGTGCCATTTTCAGACCTATCCCATATTCTGATAATTGAACCGCAACTCGTTCAAAACCTTGATTTTCCTTGAGGCGCTCAGCTAATCGTTTACCTGTTTCCTTTGATAGTCCGGAAACACCATCTAAAACCGATGGGTCATCAATAATTTTCGAAACCGCATTTTCCCCCAGTTTCTCAACAATTTTAGTAGCACTCTTTTTACCGACACCATAAAATAAATCACTGGACAGGTATTGAATAAGCCCATCCTTGGTTGTCGGCAAAATGGTTTCATAGGATTGTACTTTTAATTGTGGACCATAGCGGGGATGCTTTTCCATCGCTCCATAAAAACAATAGGCAGTCTGATCCTGCAGCTGATCAAAATACCCTTTTACAATGATTTCTTTATTGCCATAATCAAGGTTTGTTTTTGATATTTTAATTCGAACGATAGAGAAATGCTCTGCCTCATTACGGAAAATCGTATTGATGACGCTACCTGTTACAAAAGGCAGTGCTTCCTTCGCTTCTATCTGGTTTCCCATGCTGATTACCCCTTATTTATCATCGGATTGCTCCATATACTGTAAAGCTATTTTCTTCCCATTTGCAGCAAGCATATGATCCGGTTGCAATTCCAATGCTTTGTCAAAATGGTTTTGTGCTTCTTGTATTTTTTCATGGAATAACGCAATCACCCCGAGATTATAATAAGCATCACTATGCGCTTCATCTAATTCGAGCACTCTTTCAAATGTCTGCTGTGCTTCTTCTAAAAACTCAGCTTGTGCCAGAGATAAACCATATTGAAACAGAAAACTTTCATCATTTGGATCTATTTCCGTTGCCCGCAGTAAATACGGCAGGGATAACTTCCATTGCTCCTGATTCCGAAAGCACATACCAAGCATAAAATAAGCATCCGCTTCTTCAAGCCCTTGTTCAATTGCTTTTAAGAAAGATTGTCCGGCTTTTTCAAAATGTTCCTGCTCAAAATAGAGATTTCCCAATCCATAATGTGCCGCTGCTGCTTGTTCATCCAGCTCAATGGCGCGTAAAAAGAAACGTTCCGCGCGCTCTGCCTCGTCCAATTTCATTAATAGATTGCCGAAATTAATATACCCTAAAGGATCATCGGGAGACTCTTCAATCACTTCATTAAACAGCTGTGCTGCTTCTTCATACTTTTTTTCATTTAATAGTGTAATAGCCTGCTGATTTTTATCCATTCATAAAGCCCCCCTGTTAGCCGACATATTGCAGTGCTTTATCATCTTTTATAATTTCATCAATCGTTCCGCCGCCAAGACAAACATCCCCTTGGTAAAATACAACGGCTTGTCCCGGTGTAACTGCCCGCTGGCTGTCTTTAAACAGGACATATGCTTTATCGTCCTGTACGGTTACGGTTACCTCTGCATCTTTTTGACGATAACGGAACTTCGCTGTACAGGTGAATGTTTCTTCTAATTTATCCGGCTGAATCCAATTCATATCCGTTGCTACAAGTGCATCAGAATAAAGATATTCATTATGATAGCCTTGAGCGACATATAAATAATTAGCTTGTAAATTTTTTCCAACAACAAACCATGGATCACCGGATCCGCCAATACCCAGACCTTGACGCTGCCCCAGGGTATAGTACATTAAACCGTCATGTGTTCCTTTTTCCACACCATCCATCGTCACCATTTTACCTGGCTGTGCCGGCAAATATTCACTTAAGAAACTTTTAAAATTCCGTTCGCCAATGAAACAAATTCCAGTAGAGTCTTTTTTCGTTGCGGTAGCCAATCCATAGTCCGCTGCAATTTTGCGCACTTCCGGTTTCGGCAGATGACCTAACGGAAACTTAACTTTTTCCAGTACATCTTTACTCAGTTGATTTAAGAAATACGTTTGATCTTTATTATCATCAACGCCGCGGAGCATTTGCACTTCCCCGTTTTCATCTCTGGCTACTTGCGCATAATGCCCCGTTGCCAAATAATCCGCTCCCAGAGAAAGTGCATGGTCCAGAAATGCTTTGAATTTAATTTCTTTATTACACATGACATCCGGGTTCGGAGTTCTTCCAGCTTTATATTCATCAAGGAAATACGTAAACACTTTATCCCAATACTGTTTTTCAAAGTTCACAGAGTAATAAGGAATATCTAGTTGGTTACATACCCGTACCACATCATCAAAATCCTCTGTCGCTGTACAAACACCAAATTCATCCGTATCATCCCAGTTTTTCATAAAGATACCGACTACGTCATATCCTTGTTCTTTTAATAATAATGCTGCAACGGAAGAGTCGACTCCGCCGCTCATCCCGACTACAACACGTGTGTCTTTATTCTCTTTCATTGTCGCCCCTCCTTAATTTGTTAATCTTTTTACAATACGTACGATTCTGTCTGCTGCTTCTTTCACATTTTCTGTTGTATTAGCCAGTCCAAAACTGAAACGAATCGAGTTTGTTGTAACCGGACTGTCCGATCCGAACATGGCTGATAATACATGCGAAGGTTCGACACTCCCGGCAGTACATGCACTGCCGCTGGAAGCAGCAACACCGCTTAAATCAAAATTGGCAAGCAATGCTTCCACATTTGCTCCCGGAAAGCGGATATTTATAATTGTGGAAACAGTTTTTTCAGGGTCTCCGTTAATATCAAAAGCTATGCCTGCTTCTGTAAATGTATCTGTTAATATTTGCTTATATGCTTGATACTGTTGATTTCTTGCCGCTTTTGTTTCCATCGCAATGGCAGATGCCATTTCAAAACCGACTACAGCAGGAATATTTTCCGTTCCCGGACGGCGTTTCCGTTCTTGTTCCCCGCCGGATTGAATCGGGTTTATAGACACGCCATCGTTTACATACAAAAAGCCAATCCCTTTTGGTCCGCCGATTTTATGCGCAGAAGCAGTTAATAAATCAATATTTTGCGTATGCACATCGATATCAACCAGTCCATAGGCCTGTACGGCATCTGTATGAAAATATGCCTGATGCTCTCTTACGATGGAGCCAATTTCACTAATAGGCTGGATAACACCAGTCTCATTATTGACATACATGACAGAAACAAGAATCGTATCATCTGTTAAAGCTGCTTCTACATCTCGGACAGATACCAGCCCTTTGTCGTTGACAGGCAAATAAGTGATTCGGAAGCCTTGTTTTTCCAGTCTTTCGGCTGTGTGCAGGGTCGCATGATGTTCCTGGGTGGTTGTGATTATATGATTTCCTTTGGCCTGATTCGCTTCTGCAACACCGACAAGAGCCATGTTATCCGCTTCAGTGCCCCCGCTTGTAAAAATAATTTCCTTCTCGTTGGCACCAATGGATGCTGCAAGTGCCTGTCTGGATGCATCCAGCTGCTGTCTTGCCTTCCGTCCAAAAGAATGCACACTTGATGCATTGCCGATGATTCCTTCATAAGCAGGAATCATGGCTTCCGCAACTCCCTTTGCCATAGGAGATGTGGCGGCATGGTCTAAATAAATTGCTTCCATGATTAAAATCCTTTCCAACTTTAAATGTAGAACATATATGCTTCTGCAGGTTCTTCATCATCGCCATCATAATTTGCCAAATCTTCGAGTGTGGTTTTATCTAAGATATTTTTCACCGCATCTCTGATTTCCAGCCATAATGAAGCTTGTGCCGGCTTTTCATTTTCCATGCCTTCTACAATCGTCAAAGGACCTTCCAGCACACGAATCACATCACCTGCTTTAATTTCTTTCGGTTTTTTAGCAAGCTGGTAACCGCCATATGCTCCACGGATACTCTTAATAAGACCGGCATTTCTTAACGGCGAAGCAAGCTGCTCCAGATAATGCTCGGACAAACTATTATCTTTGGCAATTACCTTCAAGGAAATCGGACCATTCCCTTCATTTTTCGCCAATTCTATCATTATCGTCAGTCCGTATCTTCCTTTAGTTGAAATTTTCATCAAATACACCTCATTTTTTAACTATCATTACACTTTTACCTATGATTTAATCTATATCATTTGAAATAAAGATTTTATCTTCTGGTAACCGCTCCGGAACACACTACACTTTCTTATAAGAGCTTCCGTGTATTTCTTCCGCTGGTCATCGTGATTCATGATAAAAAAATTATTTTGCTATATATAAAAGATAGATTAAACAATTTAACTTAACTTATCTATATCATGTATGAAATACCGTACACTATTTCATTCCATCTATACAAATATAATTATTTACATTACACCTATTATAGCACGACTGCTAACCTCTTGCATTTCTTCTATTTCCGCTTTAAGCTAATAGAATACGATTCAGAGGAAAGGTGTTATTTCATGTATAAACAACCACTGGCATATCGAATGAGACCAAAAAACATAGATGATATTATAGGACAAGAACACTTGGTAGGTCAAGGAAAAATAATTGATCGTATGGTGAAAGCGAATCAACTTTCTTCCATGATTCTCTTTGGCCCGCCTGGAACCGGAAAAACGTCCATGGCATTTGCCTTTGCGGAAACAGTTGGATTGCCATCCAAAACATTAAATGCCGTTACAGATAAGAAAAAAGATATGGAAATTGTTGTCGAGCAGGCAAAAATGCAAGGACAAACCGTTCTTATCTTAGATGAGGTACATCGTCTGGATAAAGCTAAACAAGATTTTTTGCTGCCGCATTTAGAAAATAATTTACTGACTTTAATCGGCTGTACAACAAGTAACCCGTATCATTCGATTAATCCGGCAATTAGAAGCCGCTGCCACTTATTTGAGCTGCACGGATTAACACTTGAAAATGTGAAAACAGCATTGCATCGTGCGGTAGAAGATCAGACAAATGGCTATGGAGATAAGGATGTTCACATCAATGATGACGCGCTGGAGCATTTTGCAATTGCAGCAAACGGCGACTTGCGCGCTGCCTTAAACGGCTTGGAACTGGCAGTCAGCTCGACACCGCCGGATGCTTCCGGACAACTGGCGATAACATTGGACATTGCAGAAGAATGTATGCAAAAGAAAAGTTTTTCCCACGATAAGGATGGAGATGCCCATTATGATGTTTTAAGCGCTTTTCAAAAATCGATTCGTGGAAGCGATGCTGATGCGGCCCTTCATTATTTAGGACGTCTGATAGAAGCCGGCGATTTGGACAGTATTGCAAGAAGGCTGGTTGTTATTGCTTATGAAGATATTGGCCTGGCAAGTCCACAGGCAGGTCCTCGTGCTGTAGCGGCCGTTCAGGCTGCAGAGCGGATTGGATTTCCAGAAGCACGGATTCCATTAGCTGACATTGTCGTAGAGTTAGCCCTCTCTCCCAAATCAAACACTGCTTATAAAGCACTCGATGCGGCTTTAACGGACATACGCAATGGAAAAAGCGGCGATATTCCTGCTCACTTAAAAGATGCCCATTATTCAGGAGCCAATAAACTTGGCAAAGGGAACGATTATCAATATCCGCATAATTATCCCGGCGCATGGGTGAAACAACAATACCTGCCGGATACGATTAAAAATCGACAATACTATACGCCAAAAGACACCGGAAAATTCGAAAGTGCCCTCAAACAAGTATACGAACGAGTAAAAAAAGATTAAGAGTCGGAAACTTGAAGAAATACTTTTTATAATGACTCAACTTTTTGAACAGGATAGGGTGTATACTTCCGCTCCGGTCAATCACTCCGCTTTCCGACGTACAAATGTTTTCGATGGGGTGAGTAAGCATAACACCAGGAGTCACGGTTTAGCTTGCAAACCACTTAGGAGTCTGCGTGGTTGGGCTACGCTCTAATAGGATTCTGCAGCATGGATTGTTCATATTGAGAATAGCTTTCATGGCACCACGAAGAAGTTGTTCTGTCTGATCGAACTTTTATTTGTTCAGCTATTGCAACTGCATAGAATACCCTACTAGCGGAGGCGGACCGTTTTGACTCCTGAGGGATCAGCACCCTCTGAAGATCCACTTTTGCCAAGTGCTCTTCTTGGCAAAAGTTAGCTGAAGAGCGTGCCCCTAGGAAAGCAAAACGGTCCGCCGTAGCGGTCGCCTCACACTTTACCTTCTCTTCTTTGTTAACAATCTCTATGGAAGAATTGGCTAACTCCTGTTTCGACGGAATGGAAGTTACTTTTTAAAGGGCGAAAGTAGAGTAATTATAGATCCATGTATATTTTAAAACTCCTCTGGAAAGAATAGAGATTACTATAATCTTTCTAGTACGTTAGAAGAATGTAATATTTTAACGTACCAAATACAAGAAAAAACATACAGGCATCAAATAATAGATGAATGTGCGTTTTTCTAAATGATGAGGAGTGAATAACATGGTAAAAGTGAGACAAGACGCCTGGTCTCATGAGGATGATTTATTATTGGCAGAAACAGTGTTAAGACATATTCGTGAAGGAAGTACGCAGCTAAATGCTTTCGAAGAAGTTGGAGACCACTTAAATCGTACTTCTGCTGCTTGCGGATTTAGATGGAATGCAGAAGTACGCAATAAATATGAAAATGCAATAGATTTAGCAAAGAGACAACGAAAAGAGAGAAAGAGAGCATTCAATAAAACGGTTCAAGCTGTTCCGAAGATGCGCCCTGCTAATCAACCGGAACATACCCCGTCTGATGAAGAATCAACGGACAAACCAGAACCGCAAATCAATCTCGAAGAACCAGCTGCAACATTTAATTTAGATTCTGTGATTACGTATTTAAAATCTTTAAAGAAAGAATTATATACTTCGAATCAGTCCAAATCTTCGATGCAATCGTTAGAAAGCGAGAACAGTGTTTTACAATCGAAAGTAGAAGAACTACAAAAGAAATTAGCAGATACGGAGCAACAGCTGCAAGCGATGAAAGAAGATTATCAAACATTTATCCAGATTATGGACCGTGCCCGTAAAATGACCGTTTTTGAGGATAAACATCCTGTCGGTGCACCAGCCTTCCGCATGGATAAGAACGGAAACCTGGAGCAGCTCGCACAAGGTTCCAACTAATTTCAAAATGGATAAATCATCTATATACAAAAAATACTGCACAATGCCTGTGCAGTATTTTCACGTAATCCCGATAGTGCCGTTCCACAATAAAGTTTTGATCCCGCTTTTCGCAGGTGGGTGTCCTGCTTTAAAGTTATTGCGCTTCCTTCGTGAGGCTTGCACGCACTTTAAAGACGCTGCGGACTCCCTAACTTATAGGTGTTCGGTCAAAATACCAATTGTTAACGAACACATCAGGATTGGTTAATGATTTATTTTCTATCATATTAGCATACATTCATTTAAAGTACAAATCATAAGTAAGGAATATTATTTCGCTTAGATAATCCCTTGTTCCACCATCGCATCTGCTACTTTTAAGAACCCTGCAATATTGGAACCTGCTACAAGATTCCCTGCCTCTCCATATTCATTTGCAGCTTGAATGCTGTTTTGATAAATATCCTTCATAATATTTTGCAGCTTTTCATCTACTTTTTCAAAATTCCAAGCTACCCGGCTGCTGTTTTGCGCCATTTCTAATGCAGATACAGCTACCCCGCCTGCATTTGCCGCTTTTGCCGGTGCAAATAAAACATTGTTACTCTGAAATTGATTAATTGCCTCTAAGGATGACGGCATATTCGCGCCTTCTCCCACAGCAATAACACCATTTTTAATTAACGCTTGGGCAGTTTCTTCGTCAATTTCATTTTGAGTCGCACTAGGTAAAGCAATCTCACATGGTACTTCCCATACGCAGCCGTCAGCTACATATTCTGCATCAGAATGTGTTTCTAAGTATTCACTAATACGTCCTCTATCTACTTCTTTAATCTTCTTCACGAGCTCAATATCGATTCCATTTTCATCATAAATATATCCATTAGAATCGCTGCATGCAACAACACGCGCTCCAAATTCGACAGCTTTTTCCATGGCATAAATGGATACATTTCCTGAACCGGAAACAGTCACTGTTTTATTTGAAAAATCCAGTCCATTATCTTGAAGCATTTCCTGCATAAAGTAAACCAGACCAAAACCAGTTGCTTCTTTTCGTGCCAAGCTTCCGCCAAAACCTAGGCTTTTACCAGTCAGCACACCAGGTTCAACAGTCCCTCTTATTTTCTTATACTGGCCGTAAAGATAACCAATTTCTCTTGCGCCTACACCAATATCTCCTGCAGGTACATCTGTATCCGGGCCAATGTGTCTGGATAATTCTGACATAAAGCTTTGACAAAAACGCATGATTTCAAGATCTGATTTTCCTTTTGGATCAAAATCAGATCCGCCTTTCCCTCCGCCAATAGGTTGGCCGGTTAAAGCATTTTTGAAAATTTGTTCAAATCCTAAAAATTTAATAATACTTGTATTTACTGTTGGATGGAAACGAAGGCCGCCTTTGTATGGCCCGATAGCACTGCTGAATTGAACACGGTATCCACGGTTTACTTGTACCTGTCCCGCATCATCAACCCAGGGAACACGGAAAGCAATCAGGCGTTCTGGTTCTATAATTCTCTCTAAAATCCCTGCTTCCATGTATTCCGGATGTTTCTCGAAGACACCTTCCAATGATTGAACAATTTCTTCCACTGCTTGTAAAAATTCGGTTTCATGATGATTTCTTTGGTTTAACTCTTCATAAACTGTCTGAACATATTCTTTTGCTGTTTGATTATATTTCTTCACATTATTCCCCATAATATTTACCGTTCATCTCCTTTAATTAAACCAAGTTTTAAATTCAGGTGATTTTTATATTCTATACGAAAAAAAGACTGAAAACAAGAATAAGCAAGTTTTTTTGCATTAATCTTACAAAAATCCGAATATTTTAGCACTTTTTTGCACTGCTGCGATGAAATAATTTTACTCCTCACCAAGTCCGTTACGATAAGCTTTTCTTACGCTCAGCTGTCAAAGAAAGATGCACGATGAATACATATCACGCATCTTTTCTTTTTTGACATTTTCTTTTATTTTTTATTTTCGTTTTTTTTCGCCAAGGCAATCGACAATTCCTGCAACTGGTCATCACTTACTTCACTGGGAGCTTCTGTCATCAAGTCAGAAGCGGATGCTGTTTTAGGGAAAAGAATCGTATCACGCAGATTGGAACGTCCTGCCAAAAGCATAATGATACGGTCTAAACCAAGTGCAACTCCTCCATGAGGTGGCGCTCCATATTCTAATGCATCCAGTAAGAAGCCGAATTGTTCTCTTGCTTCTTCTTCCGTAAACCCTAACGCTTGAAACATCTGATTTTGAAGTTCTGTTTGGTGAATACGGATGGATCCGCCGCCAAGCTCATAGCCATTTAATACTAAATCATAGGCATTAGCCCGCACATTGATTGGATCAGTTAACAACTTCTCTTTATCTGCTTCCACTGGTGATGTAAACGGATGATGGGCTGCAAAATAACGGCCTAATTCCTCATCATATTCAAATAAAGGCCAATCCGTTACCCATAAGAAATGAAATGCCTCTTCATCAATCAATTGTAAATCTTTCCCCAGCTTCAGACGCAGAGCACCTAAACTATCGTAGACAACAGATGATTTGTCAGCAACAAACAATAGCAAATCTCCACTAGCAGCATGTGCTTTATCGACGATTGCTGCCTTTTCCTCATCGGATAAGAATTTACTGATTGGACCTTTCACTTCTTCTTCCTCTACTTTTAACCAGGCTAAACCTTTTGCACCATACACATTGACATACTCTGTTAGTTGGTCAATATCTTTTCTGGAATAACTGTCGGCAGCACCTGCAACATTTAATAAAGCAACTTTACCGCCATTTTCTACCGCTTGTCTAAATACTTTAAACCCGGAATCAGCTACGATGTCCGTTACATGTGTTAACTCCAATCCAAAACGTGTATCAGGTTTATCGGAACCAAAACGATCCATTGCTTCATCATAAGGCATCCGCTTTAAAGGAAGTTGAATGTCAACACCTTTTACTTCTTTCACGACCTGCTTCATCATTTCTTCCGTCATGGTCATAATTTCATCACTTGTCAAAAAGGAAGTTTCAATATCAACCTGTGTAAATTCCGGCTGACGGTCCGCCCGCAAATCTTCATCACGGAAACAGCGCGCGATTTGATAATACCGCTCAAATCCGCTCATCATAATTAATTGTTTAAATAACTGCGGAGATTGCGGCAAAGCATAAAAGTCACCTGGATGAACCCTGCTCGGAACAAGATAGTCACGCGCTCCTTCTGGTGTACTTTTTGTTAAAATCGGTGTTTCCATTTCCAGAAATTCATTGTTATTTAAATAGTTACGGATGCTTTGCGTTGTTTGATGGCGTAATTTAAATGTTTCTTGTAAACCTGGCCGGCGTAAATCTAAATAACGGTATTTCAAACGGATATCTTCCGCAATATTAACATCATCCTGAATCATAAACGGCGGGGTTTTCGCTTTATTCAGCACGGTAATCGAGTTAACAATCACTTCCAACTTACCAGTTGCAATGGATGGATTGATAGTTGATTCGTCACGCAAAACAAGTTTGCCGACGACATCTATCACATACTCAGAACGGATGCTTTCAGCTACTTCTAATGCTTCTACGGAATAATCCGGATTAAAAACAATCTGCATCACTCCGGATTTATCGCGTAAATCAATGAAAATAAGCCCGCCAAGATCACGGCGTTTTTGGACCCATCCTTTCAACCTGACTTCTTTTTCTATTTCTTTTTCTGTTAAATGTCCAGATAAAACACGTTCCGTCATTTTCTAAATCTCCTCCAATAACGCTTTAAATTCGTTTATTACATTATCCATTGATATTTCTTTTTGATCGCCGGTTTCCATATTTTTAACGGTTATGATTTGTTTTTCTATTTCATCATCGCCTAAAAAGAATACAAATTTTGCTCCCAGACGGTCAGCGGCTTTCAGCTGTCCTTTCATTTTGCGGTACTGATAATCCGTATCCACCTGGACTCCAGCAGAACGCAACTGATGAACGAGTTTTACAGTTTCTAAGCGCACTTTTTCAGATCCGAAACCTGCCACATAACAATCCAGTCCAGTATCAACAGGAATGTCAACACCTTCTACCTGAAGCGCCATTAATAACCGCTCCAGTCCCATTCCGAAACCGATTCCCGGTGTGTTTGGACCGCCAAATTCATTAATTAAACCATCGTATCTTCCACCGCCTGCTAATGTTGTAATAGCACCAAACCCATCAGCTTCACTCATAATTTCAAATGCTGTGTGATTATAGTAATCTAATCCGCGAACTAAATTCGGATCTACTACATAAGGAATACCCATCGCATCCAAATATGCCTTAACCTGTTCAAAATAAGTTTGGGATTGTTCATTTAGATAGTTTAAGATGGATGGTGCTGTTTGCATGGCCGGATGATCACGGTCTTTTTTGCAGTCCAGTACACGTAACGGATTGTTGTCCAATCGTGCCTGACAATCTGCACAAAGTTCCTCTCGATATGGATCAAAGTGAGCCACAAGTGCGTCGCGATGTGCTTGACGGCTTTCTTTATCACCTAATGAGTTAATCACAAGCTTCAGCGATTTCAGACCCAAGCGCTGATAAATTTGCATTGCCAAATCAATGACTTCCGCATCTACAGCTGGGTCTTCACTCCCCATCGCTTCCACACCAAACTGGTTTAACTGCCGCATTCTTCCCTTTTGCGGTCGTTCATAACGGAACATGGAACCGAAGTAATACAACTTTTCTGGTAAATCTGGACTGCCAAACAGTTTATTTTCTACAAATGCACGGGCTACAGCAGCAGTTCCTTCCGGACGGAGTGTAATGCTTCTGCCTCCCCGGTCTTCAAATGTATACATTTCCTTTTGAACAATATCGGTAGAATCCCCGACACCACGCTGGAAAACTTCTGTGTGCTCAAATATCGGCGTGCGTATTTCGTGATAATAATAAGCATCACAAATTTCTTTGATTTGTTTTTCAACATATTGCCATTTTGCCGTCTCTTCCGGCAAAATATCCACGGTACCTCTCGGCGCTTTCATAGCCATTTTGTTTCCTCCTTACAAATATACAAGACATTAGCGTTGATAACAGGTAAACGTCATATTTTAACTAACAATACAAAAAACCCGTCCCTTATAAACAAATAAGGGACGGGTTTACCCGCGTTGCCACCCTAGTTGATATCAAAAAGATATCCACCTTTATCAGTTAACGCCTGCAACACGTTTATATCTACTCCTCTATTTCGATATAAATCCTCTGGAATGTCTTTCATATAAGCTGTATAGATAGTTGCTTCCAGCCAATGACAACTACTCTCTTGCTACCGGCACTTATATTACTTTTTTCCTTCGACGGTTTGATTCATTTAATTTTATGGAATGATTATAATAATAAGGTTAGTTAGACGCAATGTCAAGAACGACCAGCTCTTTTTTTCAATTGTTTCACTTCCTGAATGGAAATACCAAGCTCCGTTGCTATTTCTAAATACGTTGCTGACTTTTCCATTTGCAGAAAATGATGAAAATCAACCATCAGCAAATCAGAATAATCATTGGCATTACGCTGTTTTATATGTCGATGCATTCCTTACATTCTCCTTTTATCACGAAACGTTTTTATAGCATCTCCACAACACACACACCTTATTCTTCAACCTATTTTCATCTGTCTTTACTATCAATAATTAATGTAACCGGACCGTCATTGATCAGCTGTACGTCCATCATCGCTCCAAATTCGCCTGTCTCCGTAACAATCCCTTCCGTACGCAAGGCTTGGTTAAAGGCATGATATACCGACTCGGCCTGATTCGGCTTCGCTGCTTTGATAAAGCTTGGACGTCTGCCTTTTTTGGTATCTCCATATAATGTAAACTGTGACACAGACAATATACTTCCGCCTGTATCTTTCAGAGATCGATTCATTTTCCCATCTTCATCTTCGAAAATACGCAAATGGACAATCTTATTAACAAGATAATTTACGTCTTCCTCCGTGTCTTCATGTGTGACACCGACAAGCAGAAGAAACCCTTTTTGTATAGCACCGATTTTTTCTTCTTGGACGGTGACAGAAGCTTCCTTCACCCGTTGCAATACTACTTTCATAAAAATAAACGCTCCTTATTGAACTGTTCTGGTCACGGTATACACTTCCCGAATTTGTTTGATTCGTTCTACTACTTTTTTCAAGTGATTGGTGTTATGAATTAAAATAGTTAGTTGAATCACAGCCATTTTATTACGGTCTGATCTGCCGTTCACATGCGTAATATTTGTTTTTGTTCCATTCACTGCCTGCAATACTTCATTCAGCAGACCACGGCGGTCATAACCGGTAATCTCCAGGTCCACATGATATTGTTTATTTTCTGCAGACTGTGTTTTCCATTTGACATCAATATAACGCTGCCTCGCTTCATCCGTTTGTACATTCGGACAGTCCGCACGGTGGACAGAAACCCCTCTGCCTTTTGTAATGTAACCTAAAATATCATCACCAGGTACGGGATTACAACACTTCGCTATGCGTACAAGTAAATTATTTACTCCCGCCACTTCAATGCCGGAATCTTTCTTAGAGGATGGTCTTGCTTTATCTGTTTTGACTTCTTCTATCTTTGTTTCCAGATCTCGATCGACTTCTCTCGAATGGCGGATTTTTTCTGTCAGCCGGGTAGCGATAAGTGATGCCGTAATTCCCTGATAACCGACAGCAGCATACATATCATCTTCATTTGTAAAATTAAATTTATCAAAAATGCGCTGTAAATTATCCTGTGTTAATACTTCTTTCGGATCAATATCAAAAGCCCGAATTTCTCTTTCAACCGCTTCTCTTCCTTTAACAATATTTTCATCACGCTGTTGTTTTTTGAAAAATTGTTTGATTTTACTTTTGGCTTGAGATGTTTGAACCATTTTCAGCCAGTCCTGAGATGGACCATAGGAATGCTTGGATGTCATGACATCCACAATATCTCCGTTTTGTAATGTATAGTCTAAAGGCTCCATTTTGCCATTAATTTTTGCGCCGATTGTTTTATTACCAATCTCTGTATGAATTTTATAGGCAAAATCGATTGGAATCGATCCGGACGGCAATTCAATAACTTCTCCTTTTGGTGTGAACACATAAACCATGTCCGAGAATAAATCAATCTTCAGTGATTCCATAAATTCTTCTGCATCATGTGTATCACTCTGCCACTCCAAGATTTCCCGAAACCATGATAATTTTTCTTCGAAGGAGCTTTTCCCTTTCGCCTGCTTCCCTTCTTTATAAGCCCAGTGTGCAGCAATACCATATTCGGCAATATCATGCATTTCCTTTGTTCGGATTTGCACTTCGAGCGGATCCCCTTTAGGCCCGATGACCGTCGTGTGCAAAGATTGGTACAGATTTTGCTTCGGCATGGCAATATAGTCTTTAAATCTGCCCGGCATCGGCTTCCAATTCGTATGAATAATACCTAAGACGGCATAACAGTCTTTGATATTATCAACTAAAATCCGGACAGCAAGCAGGTCATATATTTCATTAAACTGCTTTTTCTGATTAACCATTTTTTGATAAATACTGTATAAATGCTTCGGCCTGCCGGACATCTCTGCTTTAATATGGACAGCTTCAAATTCTTGCGAAAGGTCGTCCATTACTTCCTGAATGTAAGATTCCCTTTCTTCCCGTTTTTGTTTCATCAACTGTACAATCCGATAATATTGCTGTGGATTCAAATAACGTAAAGCTGTATCTTCCAGCTCCCATTTAATCGTTGATATTCCCAGCCGGTGGGCAAGCGGAGCAAAGATTTCCAGCGTTTCATTGGAAATACGTCTCTGCTTTTCTGGTGGTAAATGTTTTAACGTCCTCATATTATGCAATCTGTCAGCGAGTTTAATCATGATAACACGGATATCTCTCGCCATTGCCACAAACATTTTGCGATGATTTTCTGCCTGCTGTGCTTCTTTTGTTTCATAGCGGATTTTCCCGAGTTTGGTTACTCCATCTACAAGTGCAGCTATCTCATGATTGAATGCTTCTTCCAATTGTTCGAAAGTAACATCGGTATCCTCAATCACATCATGAAGAAACCCGGCTGAAATCGTTTCTGCGTCCATTAACAGTTCAGCAAGGATTCCTGCTACTTGTACCGGATGTATAATATATGGCTCACCGGATTTACGAAATTGGTCTTTATGCGCCTCTCTCGCAAATTCATAAGCACGTTCAATCAAGGCAACATCTTCATCAGATAAATATTCGCTTGTTTTTTCTACAATATCTGTAATGTTGACATTTTCATCTTTTGCCATGTAATCACCTTTATTTACCTTCAATATTCATTATATTATTTTATAAAATAAAAATAGCAACAAGTGTCTGAAAGCTTGAAGCCATTCCTTTTGTTTAAAACCCTTTATACTTCTCCGATTTTAAAACAGGTTTCGATAATAATTACTATTATAAGACTTTTCATATATGTATGTCCAACTAAAAACCTGCTGCACAGTTATTAAAAATCTATACAAAAAGAGTCAAGACAGGATTTAGCTCTGTTTGACTCTTTTTAAGTATTCTCTAATAGGTCATGATTGTAAGCACATCATAGCCTTCTAATTTATCTTTACCGTCCAGATAGCCTAGTTCCACCAGAAAAGCACAGCCGGCAACGATTCCGCCAAGCTGTTCTACTAAATGAATGGTTGCTTCAATGGTACCGCCTGTTGCCAGGAGGTCATCCGTAATTAATACTCGCTGGCCGGGTTGAATCGCGTCTTTGTGAATGGTTAATACATTCTTTCCGTATTCGAGTCCATAATCCACCTTGATGACTTCCCTTGGTAGTTTTCCTTCTTTTCGGACCGGCGCAAAACCGATTTCCAAAGCATAGGAAACTGGGCAGCCGACAATAAACCCTCTTGCTTCCGGGCCTACAACGACATCAATTTCTCTTTCTTTTGCATATTCGACAATTTCATCCACAGCTGATTTAAAAGCGGGGCCGTCCGCCATTAATGGTGTAATGTCTTTAAAACGGATTCCTTCTTTTGGCCAATTCTCAACAATTTCTATATACTCTTTATAATCCATACACTGCTTCCTCCTTTTGGTTCGTAGACGTATCCATGCAAGATTCAAACCATTTTTTCAAATCCTGGTAATTAGAATAAATAAGTATACGCTCTGCTTCCTTTTGTTTCATACAATGTTGATAAATCACGGATTCGGATAAATCCTTCTTCGTTGCTGGTGCCGTATAGCGAAGCCAGCCATCCTTTTCTTCAGCAAAACCCAAATCTACAAATACATCGGACATAAATTTGACTTTTGCTTCGTTCCAACCTCGATGCTGCTCAATTGCTGTTTGCATCTCAGCAATCCGAAACTTCTTATGCTGTTTAATCAAGCTGTAATAGTCTATAAATTCTTTCCGGGAAGGAAACTGAAATGGATATTGGTTCGGAACCCTGCGTATCGCAATAACAATATTATCCGGGTTTACTTGCCGGATAATTTCCTGCATATCCTGTAACGACGCCGGAAGCTCTGTAAAACCGATTGTTTGATAAGAACAGAGATCCGCAGAAAGCGCCTCTTGATAGGTGTATGCCTTTTGCTGTTCAGCAATTTGCGTAAGCTCGCCGCATACAAAGACTTCTTTCGCTGTGTCTGGAAGTAATTGCTCCGCTTTCTTTCCGCGAAAGTCAAAAAGCTGCCATTCCGTAATTTTTACGTCTTCCAGCATTAATTGTGCATTTCTTTTGCCATTCCACTCATTAATAGATAGTTCGCCCGCAACAGCTACCTCCGTATACGGAGAAATCGCTTCTTTTAGCTCCCCAAATCCAAAACCAACCATATCCATTTGTGTATTCGCAGAAGCAAATTGCATTTTCAAATGGTTTTTCCTGCTTCCAATCTGACGAACTTCTTTGGGAACGCCATTCAGCTCGAATAACGGCTTCGGATTGCCCATACCAAATGGGGAAAGCTTTTCTATTTCCTCAATCAGAGAAACATGAATATCTTCCATATCTAATATAGCATTAATATATAATTCCTGCTTAAAATCTTCTTCTGACAAATTCTCAAAAAGTAAGTTGTTCAAAGCCGTTTCTAATCGTTCCATATTCTCTGCAGGCAAGGTCATCCCTGCTGCCTGTGCATGCCCGCCAAATTGTGTGAACAGCTCTCTGACAGTCATGCAGCCCTCAAATAAATCAAATGCCGGAATACTTCGTGCAGATCCCTTTACAATACCTTGGTCCGGTTTTACCGCAAGAACAATAGCTGGACGGTCATATTTTTGGACTAATTTGGAAGCAACGATACCTAATACTCCTTCATTCCAGCCTTCTTTAGCTACAATAATAATCCGTTTATCCGTTTGAACCATTTCCATTGCTTCGTCTACAATATCCTGGACAATTTTCTTGCGCTGTTCGTTAATATAATTGATTTCATTCGCCATTTCCAAGGCAATGTCAGCATCTTCCTCCAACAAAAGGTCAACAGCCAAATCTGCGTCTCCAAGTCGCCCTACTGCGTTTAACCGCGGGCCAATTCGAAAGCCGATATCCTCTTCTGTCGGGTTCCCCTCTATACGACAGACTTGTTTCAAAGCATTCAACCCTGCATACGTCGTTGATTGCATTTTTTTTAATCCGTATGTCGCCAGAATCCGGTTTTCCGAAACCAATGGTACCAAATCCGCAATCGTGCCAATCGCTGCAAACGGAAGTACTTCCTCAGGCAGTTCACCGATTAAAGCTTGCGCTAATTTCAAAGAAACACCCACACCTGCAAGCTCTTTAAAGGGATAGTTCTCAGACAGTTTGGGATGAATAATGGTATAACAATCCGGTATTTCTGACTGGGGTTCATGGTGATCGGTAATAATGACATCTATACCGATTTCTTTGGCTACTTCCGCCTCATGAACGGAAGCAATTCCTGTATCGACCGTAATAATCAAATCGAAACCTGCTTGCTGAAGCTCCCGGAATGCGGCCTCGTTGGGTCCATATCCTTCTGTAAATCGATTTGGAATATAGTATTCACATTCTGCGCCAATTTTTTTCAAAGCATGCAGCAGAACAACGGTAGAACTGACACCATCGGCATCGTAATCCCCGTATACAACAATTTTTTCATGATTATCAGCTGCTTCCTTGATTCGATTCACCGCTTTTTCCATTCCAGTTAATAAAAATGGATCCTGTAAGTGGCTTAAATCAGGACGCATAAATTGTTTTACTTCTTCGGTTGTCGTAATGCCTCTTTGCAAAAATAGATCCTTTACAATAGGCGATATCGCTATGTCTATCGAATCTCTCTCCTCTGCAGGAGGATGGTTTATATATTTCCAATTTGCTTTACTTGATAGCATAAATTCACCCCTGACCTACTTATTATACACAAAGTAAGCCAGGGGCATCAAATAGATTATTCTCATTGATAAAGGAAATGAATAAGACAGATTATTCTTTATCTGTTCTTTTCGCTTGTCTTCCTTCATTACGCTTTTCTTTTCGGGATGTTGCTGTATCTTCCTTACCGTTAGTATTTTCCTTAACTTGCTCATCTGTAATTCCGTGCGCGACCAGACGTTTTTTCAAACGCTCATTTTCTGTACGTAGTTTTTTGACTTCATGATATGCTCTGTAAAGTCGAATCGCTCCTACTGCCGCAGTAATTAATCCTCCCATTAATACAGAAAAGAGAATAACCAGGATCAAAGGAGAATCCGTCGTCCAGAATAAATAATCCACTGCGACAGGATCCACGTTGATAACAGCAAATACAGCAACAATAATCACAAATATAATTGCTAGTATGACATAGACTTGTCCATTCATAAATCTTCCTCCATCATTAAAAAATAGTTGCTATCCATTCATTACCCGATTACGTATGATTTTAAGCACTCAATATAGAAAAGAGAGCTTTCATTTTTAAATGATCCTGCCACAAAACCTTATTAATAAGTTTTTCCAAAGGCATTACCATTTTGAAAGCTCTCTTTTTTGTTTACCGCTTTTTATTATCTACACTTGCGGACCATCTACTCTTTCTTTCTTCCGGAAATCAACCGGCTTATCTTTCACTTTTCGTCCTCTCCATACCAGCCAGAGCTGGGAAGCAAGGAATAAGGAAGAATACGTTCCGGCTATTAATCCGATTAATAACGCAAAAGCGAAACTCCATATAGATGATGCGCCAAGTACCATAAAGGCAACTACTGCAACAACAGTCGTGATAGAAGTATTCATTGTCCGCGTAAATGATTGAACGATACTTCTGTTCACCACTTCTGCAAGTTTTTTAAAGGATTTCACCCGCTTTTCTAAACGGATGTTTTCTCTGATTCGGTCAAAAATAACGATGGTATTATTCAGGGAATAACCAATAATCGTCAAAATGGCCGCTACAATCGTGACATCAAACTCTATTTGTGTGACACTGAACGCAACCAGCATGAAAAATACATCATGCAGGAGTGTCAGAATAGCTGTCACACCAAAGAAAGGCTCAAAACGGATGGCGATATACGCAATAATAAATACAGACGCAATAGCCACTGCTAATATCGCATTTCTCACAAGTTCCTGTCCGACAACTGGTGATACTACACTTGTACTCGGTTCTTGCCCATATTTATCTGCGAAATGCTGCTGTACCGTATCAACTTCGTCTTCATCAAGAACTGTATCAAAACGGGCAACACCAATTTCATTGTTTTCCCCAGATAAATTGACGGAGTTTGTTTCATAACCTAATGTCGCAAATTCAGATTCTATTTCTTCTTCTGTCAAACTGTCGTCAGCGACGACTTCTACCCGAGTACCACTTGTAAAGTCAACCCCCGGATTAATTCGGAAGATACCAAGGACAACGGCTCCAATAACAATTAACAGTAAAGAAAAGGTAAAGAACTTCTTGCGATGATTGGTAATATGAGCTTGTTTTCCAAAAATGGTCGGCTCCTGTTCTTCGCCATCTTCAATGTCCTGAATTTGATTCTTATTCACACCGAGCCAGCCTTTTCTCTTTCTCAAAAAGCCGCTTTGCACCCATAAGTTTAAGAAGACTCTTGAACCGAATACAGCAGTGATAAAGCTGACAACGATACTGATAATCAGCATGGTCGCAAAGCCTTTAACAGAACTTGTACCAAACGCAAAAAGTACGCCTGCTGCAATTAATGTCGTCAAGTTGGCATCTAGTATAGTTATAAATGAGTTTTTGTTCCCGGATTGAAAGGCAGCTTTTACAGACTTACCGAGACGTAATTCCTCTTTAATACGTTCAAACGTAATGACGTTCGCATCGACTGCCATTCCTACCCCCAAAATCAGGGCAGCTATACCGGGCAATGTTAATACCCCGTTCAACAGTTCAAAAATTAACACAACCAGGAATACATAGACAACTAAATTAATGGAGGCAATAATGCCGCTGAAACGATAAAACACGCATAGATAAAGAATAATTAGCGCGATCCCGATCATTCCGGCAATAACCGTTTCATTTAATGCCTGTTCACCGAATTGTGCACCTACAGATGTCGAGAAAACTTCATTCATATGTACGTCAAGGGAACCGGAATTAATAATATCGGCCATTTGCTGTGCCGAATCTACCGTAAAATCTCCTTCAATCATGACATCACTGGAATGAATTGGTTCGCTCACTGCTGGAGCAGAGACATATTTCGGATCTTCTTTGGACATTTCCTCCTCGAAAGAATCTTCGCCTTCCTGATAGTCCATCCAGATGGCCATGCGATTATCCGTCATTTGACTGATTTCTTCCGTGACCTCTCCGAATTTGGAGGCATCTTTCAATTGCAAAGTAACAATCGGCGCATTGGTATTCGGGTTATAATCCTGACTGGCGCTGCCATCTACAATATCAGAACCATCCAAGTACTCTTCATCATTCACATCTCTGAAAGATAATTGTGCTGATGAAGACAGTAACTCTCTTGCTTCTGCTTGGTTTTCCACTCCGGCAAGCTGTACCCGAATCCGGTCATCTCCTTCTATATTAATATCCGCTTCACTGATTCCGAGCCGATTCACACGGTCATTCAGCGTTTCCACGGTTCCTTCCATTAGACTTTCAGAAATTTCCTGGCCTTCTTCAACAGGTTCAACTTCATATAAGACCTCAAAGCCTCCCTGCAAATCCAAACCAAGATTCACATTACTTGCCAGACTGCTGAACGTTGTTCCAATTACTCCTGCCAAAACTGCGATGACAAGAAAAAAGGCAACGATTCTGCCTCTTTTTTTCATCGTTTGCGCTTCCTCCTTCATATATCAACCTTTTCTAACGGACATTAATTTTCCGTGTTTTCCGGATTACCCAGCAACGCTTCCACGGAAGCAGCCAGATCATCATTTTCATAGGATTGTATCGTTAAATAACTTAAATAAACAGATGATTTCAAATGAAAAATATCCTGAACCATTTCATGCAATTTTTTTTCAGGATTACCTTTCCAAATTTTCACTGAAAGGCACTTCCACACTTCTTCCGGCGTTGCCTGTTCATAACCAAGCATTTCTAACTCCTCCTGCTTGCTTTTCAGTGCCGGATAAATCATTTCTTTCCATGCGTCTACATGTTGGTTGTCCATTTCATTTCATCCCACCATTTCTGTCTAATCTCTATGAAGTGCTTACGAATAACTTTTAGACATCCTCTAATACGTCTTCTTATTGTACGCCTTTTTCATTCAACTGTCATGGTTTGTCCACCATACAGCATATATATCATTGTATATCAAATTTATTTTTTTGAGAAGGCGGGGCAACACAAATGACAAAACAATCCTTTATCCAAGGAGCATTGATATTAATTATCGCCGGGATGCTTACCCGTTTTATGGGCTTTATTAACCGCATGGTGGTAGCGCGCTTTATGGGTGAGGAAGGTGTCGGCCTTTATATGATGGCTTTGCCTACTTTATTTTTAGTAATGACATTGACACAATTTGGACTTCCTGTTGCTATTTCCAAGCGTGTAGCGGAAGCAGATGCACAAAATGATTCCAAAAAAATAAAACAGATTGTTGCTGTGTCTCTTGCTATTACGCTAAGTGCAAGCATCCTGTTTACTGTACTGTTGATACTGGCTGCTCCAATACTGTCGGTTACCCTGTTTACCGATCAACGTGTATTGCTTCCCCTGGTTGTTATTAGTCCGATTATTCCTATTGCAGCTGTTTCCGCAGTATTAAGGGGATATTTTCAAGGGAAACAAAATATGAAACCTCAAAGCATTGCTCAAGTTTTGGAGCAACTTGTCCGCATTGCATTTGTTGGCATATTTATTTATATTCTTCTGCCTTATGGCGTAGAATACGCAGCTGCCGGTGCCATGTTCAGTATCATTATCGGTGAATTTGCATCTCTCCTATACATGATTCGGAATTTTCGTCAAAAAAGAAAGTTAAAAATACGAAAACACTTTACAGAAACCGTTCTATCCGGTAAAGGAACTGCTAAAGAGCTGTTATCCATTTCCATGCCGACATTGGGAAATAGAATGATTGGTTCGATCTCTAATTTTCTCGATCCGATTATTATTGTTCAGTCGCTTGCTTTAGCTGGTGTTACAACAGCAGTTGCAACAAAACAATATGGAGAGTTAATGGGGTATACCATGCCGTTATTATTTTTACCGACATTTATTACAAGCTCCTTATCAATTGCGCTGGTCCCTTCTATTTCAGAAGCCGCAGCTAAAAAGCAAACAGAACTCATTCATAACCGAATCCACCAATCTATTCGGATTTCTTTTGCATCAGGCGCATTAGCCACAATTATAATGACCTTATTTGCTGCAGATTTGCTGCATCTGATGTATCATTCAGATTCTGCCGCTCCCTTACTGATTATCATGGCACCATTTTTCTTATTTTTATATATTCAGGCACCGCTTCAGGCAGCGCTTCAAGCTTTGGACTTAGCCCAGCCCGCGATGTGGAATACCTTGATTGGTGTTATTTTAAAATTCGGTACGATGCTGTTATTGGCAACAAGTTCTAATTTGGGCATTCGAGGAGCAGCTATTGCTATCTGTGCCAACGTTGTCCTGGTTACGTTGCTTCACATTGCTGTACTGAAAAAAGAAATCAATTATTTCCCTGCCGTAAAGGAAATCTTTCGAATGATCACTTTAGTAGGAACCACTTTCCTCCTGACTTATTATATAAAAAACCAATTCTACACAGGGGATGCAAACATCATTACATTTATTTCCCTGCTGGTGGTCATTGTATTGATTTATTTTATCTTATTAATCCTATTACGATTCGTACGAAGAGAAGAATTAAAACAAATGCCTTTTTTATTAAAAAAGAAGTGATATTCCAGCTTGCTTGTCTTATAAATATTTCTTCTAAATAAAATGTCCAAGCATAAATTTAGAATAAGGAACAAACTTAGGAGGAGATGAAACAATGGAAAAAATGCAATGGACATCCTTGCTCTATGGTTGGATTATATTGTTCGGTTTGCTTTTTATCTCAAGCTTTGCATTGGGACTGTTTTTAAAAATGATAGATATGAAAGAAACCACATTATCCTGGACTACTTTCATCATCGGACTGGTTATTCTATTTACATGCGGATTCATTACCGGCTTAAAAGGAAAAGCAAAGGGATGGCTGTTAGGTGTGTTGATTGGAATAGGATTTACCGGATTTGTTTTTCTGGTGCAGTTTCTCGGATACCAACAGGGCTTCACTTTGTCACAAGCGATGTATCACGGATTTTATCTGATTGCGGCCATATTGGGAGGAATTATCGGGGTTAATTTTTCAAGTCCTGCAGAAGAGAAATAGGCTGCAGATTCTATCATTACTTCCTATGAAAAAAAGCTAATGACATAGCCATTAGCTTTTTTCATTATGCTTCTTGTTTTACTTCCCTGATTGCAGAACGGTCATATGTTAATTTTGTTCCTTCTTCAGTAATTAACACAATTGTGCCTTCATCAATCGCATGGATTTTCGCATGAAGACCGCCGATAGTTACAATATCGTTGCCTTTTTGAATACTATCTTGCATCTGTCTTACTTGTTTCTGACGCTTTTGCTGCGGACGGATAAGTAAGAAGTAAAAAATAGCAAACATAAGTACAATCCATAGAATTGGCGTAATCATTTCAGCTCCCATATGTTCCACTCCTTCCTAAAAGTTCTTTGGATTCTCCTGATTCAATCCATATTGTTCAAAGAATGACTCTTTGAAGTCACCAAGTCGATCTTCTCTTATAGCAGTTCGGACTTGCTCCATTAATTTTAACAGAAAATGCAGGTTATGATAAGTCGTAAGTCGGAATCCGAATGTTTCGTTGCATTTTATTAAATGACGAATGTAAGCTCTTGTGTAATTTTTACAAACATGACAGTCACAATGCTCGTCTATCGGCGTGAAATCACGTGCATATTTTGCGTTCCGAACGACTAATCTGCCGTTTGAAGTCATGCAGGTTCCATTTCTGGCAATCCGGGTCGGCAGCACACAATCAAACATATCAATGCCGCGCATCGCACCATCAATAAGTGCGTCCGGAGATCCTACCCCCATTAAATACCTTGGTTTATTCGCCGGTAATAATGGCGTCGTGAATTCCAGCATGTGATTCATAACGTCTTTCGGTTCACCGACTGATAATCCCCCAATCGCATAGCCGGGAAAGTCGAGGGAGACTAAATCTCTTGCACTCTGTTTCCGCAGTTCTTCATATTCGCCACCTTGAACAATTCCGAATAATCCTTGGGTTTCCGGACGCTTATGCGCTTCGAGACAACGTTCAGCCCACCTGGAAGTCCGTTCAACAGATGACTTCATATAATCATATGCCGCAGGGTACGGAGGACATTCATCAAATGCCATCATAATATCGGATCCCAACGCATTTTGGATATGCATTGCTTTTTCCGGTGATAAGAAAAGTTTCTCCCCGTTTAAATGGTTTCGAAAATGAACACCTTTCTCCTCGATCTGGCGCATATCACTCAAGCTGAATACTTGAAAACCACCGGAATCTGTCAAAATCGCTTTATCCCAATTCATAAACTGATGCAGACCGCCGGCTTCCTCAATAATATCTTCTCCCGGACGCAGCCACAAGTGGTAGGTGTTTGATAAGATAATATTTGCCTGCATCGCATGCAATTCTTCCGGACTCATTGTTTTTACAGTTGCGAGTGTACCGACCGGCATAAAAGTGGGTGTATCAAAAGAACCATGCGGTGTATGGACACGACCAAGTCTCGCTCCTGTCTGTTTATCTGTTTTGATTAATTCATACGTTATCGGTGTCATCATTCATCTTCCCTTTTCTTCAGCCTAAACATATCATAACGTATTTATACATGATCAGGCTAGATAATTAGCATGGCATCCCCAAAACTGAAAAAGCGGTAACGCTCTTTCACCGCCTCGCGGTATGCATGAAGCACTTCATCTTTCCCGGCCAAAGCACTGACAAGCATAATAAGCGTTGATTTAGGCAGATGAAAATTCGTAATCAAACCATCAATCGCCTGGTACTGATAAGGCGGATAGATAAAAATATCTGTCCAGCCGCTTGTTTCTGCAAAAGAACCATGATGATCACGGGCAATGGTTTCCAATGTGCGGGTAGAAGTCGTGCCCACCGAAATAATTCTTCTTCCCTCTCTCTTTGCAGTATTCAATGCTTCACTAGCCTCTTTGGACATACGATAAAACTCACTGTGCATCGTATGGTCTTCCACCGAATCTACGCTGACAGGGCGAAATGTACCGAGTCCGACATGGAGCGTAATAAAAACAATTTCGACCCCTTTGTCTCTTATCTGCTGTAATAATTCATCGGTAAAGTGAAGACCGGCAGTAGGTGCAGCAGCTGATCCTTTTTCTTTTGCATACACCGTCTGGTAACGGTCTTTTTCAGACAGTTGTTCCTTAATATATGGCGGCAGCGGCATTTCACCAAGCTCATCTAATATCTCATAAAAAATACCTTGATAAGAAAATTCCACTGTACGCCCACCATGCTCTTTGATATCGGTGCAAACAGCTTTTAATAAGCCGTCCCCGAAATCAATAACGGTACCTTTTTTCACTTTCTTGGCAGGTTTTACTAATACTTCCCAGCTGTCGCCTTCTTCTTGATGCAGTAAAAGAACCTCCAGCTTTGCACCGGTATCTTCTTTTACACCATACAAACGGGCCGGCAATACCTTGGTATCGTTTAAAACAAGACAGTCTCCTGCATGCAGATAGTCTATAATATCTGAAAAATGCTGGTGCTGTATGTGACCTGTCTGCTTATCCAACACACATAATCTGGATGCACTTCGATCTTTCAACGGCGTTTGCGCAATTAATTCCTCAGGCAGGTCAAAATCAAAATCTTCTATATTCATGTTCATCCCTTGCTTTCTTATCTTTCTTTATCGTTCGAAACTTATCTGAACCTGTTTATAATAAACAAAATCAGCGTCAATATAACACTAACGAGAATGGAAGTCATTAACGGGAAATGAAAGGTCATATTTCCTTTTTGGAATGTAAAATCACCCGGCAGTCTCCCGATAAACGACCAAAGTAAACCAATGACAATCAGAACAATTCCGGCAATGATAAACATTTTTCCCATTATTCTTCTCCATTTACCATTGGTATTCCAAAATGTTCATAAGCTTTCGGGGTAACTTTTCTTCCTCTCGGAGTCCGCTGAATAAACCCTAATTGAAGCAGAAAGGGTTCGTATACTTCTTCAATCGTCTGCGATTCTTCTCCAATTGTAGCTGCAATGGTATCTAAGCCGACGGGACCGCCTTGAAAACCTTCGATAATTTCTTTCAACAGCTTATGGTCAATATGATCCAAGCCGGATTCATCAACTTGCAACATTTTTAAAGCTTGTCTGGATGTTTCAAAACTAATTTCTGTTTCCCCTTTTACCTGCGAAATATCACGCACTCTTTTTAATAAACGATTGGCAATACGCGGTGTCCCTCTGGACCTGCTGGCAATTTCTACAGCCGCATCTTCCGAGATAGTCATATGAAATATATCGGCTGTGCGCATGACAATTTGACGCAAGTCCGCCACATCGTAATATTCGAGCCGGCTGAGTACCCCAAACCGGTCACGTAACGGCGCACTTAACAGCCCTGACCGTGTGGTTGCCCCTACCAGGGTAAACGGAGGTAAATCAATACGTACACTCCGGGCACTTGGCCCGCTCCCTATCACGATATCGATAAAAAAGTCTTCCATTGCCGGATACAGTACTTCTTCCACAGAACGAGGAAGGCGGTGTACTTCATCAATAAACAAGACATCGCCAGGCTCCAATGAAGAAAGAATGGCTGCTAAATCTCCTGCCCGCTCAATGGCCGGACCGGAAGTAGACCTGAATTGAACACCCATCTCATTAGCAATAATAGAAGCCAGTGTTGTTTTACCCAATCCCGGCGGCCCGAACAGTAGTACATGGTCAAGTGGTTCTTCCCGCATTTTTGCTGCTTGGATAAAGATACTTAAATTCTCTTTTACCTTGGGCTGACCAATGTAATCCTCTAATTGCAGCGGTCTTAAACTTTGCTCTATTGATACATCCTCATCCTGCAGGTTTCCGTCAATCATCCGTTCATCCAAGGATAAAACTCCTTTCTATTATTTTGCTAATAGTGTAAATGCCTTACGAATAACCTCATCTGTATTTGTGAGTGTTTGGTCTGATTTCAATTGTGGCGTAATTTTCTTCAGTTCACTTGACGTAAAGCCTAGTGCTTTTAAGGCATCCAATGCTTCCGAAACAATTTCGCGTTCACTGGTGCCTGCTGTTGCTTCAGAAGATTGCTCCGCAGTACTTTCTATAGCGAAATCATGAACCAGCTTTCCTTTTAAGTCCAAAATAATCTGACGGGCCGTTTTTTTCCCGACTCCAGGAAAGGTCGTCAGAAATTTTTCATCTTCATTTTCAACGGCCGAAATAAAACCTTGAATATTAACGCCGGCTAAGATTGCCAAAGCACCTTTGGGACCAATTCCTGATACAGAGATAAGCTTCGTAAATAAATATTTCTCATCCGTATTTCGAAACCCGAATAAAATTTGTGCGTCCTCCCGGACATGATGATGCGTATGTATTTGGACTTGCTGATTCATTTCCGGTTCAAATACATAAGGATTGGGACAATGAATCTCATACCCAACCCCGTGTACATCCACAATGACAGCATTCTCTTTTATTGAAGTAAGCTTCCCTTTTATATATGCAATCATATTAAGCTCCTTTTGCTCCAGATGGAATCAATGAATAAACTTCTATTTATAAAAAATAGAAGTTTATTTACTCGACTCCAGATTATGATGAACATCTTGCACATCTTCACTTTCTTCCAGGGCATCTACTAACTTCATCATCTTCTCTTCATCTTCAGGAGACAGCGAATTATAATTTTGTGGAATGTAGGTAACTTCTGCATCAGCCAGCTTGTAAGACTGTTCTTCTAAATAAGAAACAACATCCTGATAATCTTCTGGACTCGTGAAGATTTCATATGCGTCATCTTCCACACTGACATCTTCTGCTCCAGCTTCCAGTGCATCTAAAGTAATGGTATCTTCATCAATGGATCCATCTTCATTTTCAATGACAATGTAACCTTTACGATCAAACATAAAGGAGACACTTCCATTTTCACCTAGATTTCCGCCATTCTTTTTAAAAGCGTGTCTGATTTCAGAAGCAGTACGATTTTTATTATCTGTTAACACATTTACAATTACTGCCACACCACCGGGGCCATAGCCTTCATACGTGATTTCCTCGTAAGTGGCACCGTCAAGTGCTCCAGTTGCTTTTTTAATATTTCTCTCTATATTATCGTTTGGCATATTATCAGCTTTCGCTTTATCAACAGCTGTTCTTAAAGCAGCATTCGTATCCATATCCCCGCCGCCGCTCTTTGCAGCCAAGTAGATATCCTTTGCGTGTCTCATGAAAATTTTACCTTTTTTTGCATCTTGTGCATTTTTTCTCTTCTGTATATTTTTCCATTTGGAATGTCCAGCCATAAGACATACTCCTCTCTCGAAACTCTTTTTTTACTATATCAAAAAAAGTCCCATCAGAAAAGGAAAACCCTCTTTTTTTGGCAGCTATTCAAACAGATCCTGAAACAGGCGTTCCGTATCTTCCCCCATTTGGTTTGCTTCCTCACGTGCATTAAAATCTTTCACCCGCTCCCATTTTGCCGTGTTATTATAAATAAACAGCTGTTTATCTGTGTCCAGCATTTGTTCAATATCTCTGCTTATTTCCTCAAAGTCACGCCTATCCGTCCCTTTTTTCATTTGCGCAGCTACAACAATCCGATTGGCTTCGGTAACCACCTGTACATCTTCTACTTCTGGATGTTTGCGAATCCTTTCTTGAAATGCAGCAGCTTCTTCCCTGTCAAAAGATTGTAAAGACGGATTTCCACCTCTCCTTCCAGCATCATTTCCTCGTTCTGCAGGGGTCTGGTTTCTGTTCTCTTCATAGTGAATCGGCTGAACAGACTGCTCATTGCCTGTATCCTTTTCAGTCGTTGTATCGGCGCATCCTGTCATCAATAACATAATGGATGCAGTATAAAATATATATCGTATTTTCAACATAATAAAATCCTCCCTCATACTTGTAGTATGGATCAGGAAGGATTTTTTACACATTCTTTATGAATCGGAACCATGTTTCTCATCGGGATGTTCCGGAAAAAATGGCGGTTTCGGATAAAATGGCTGCTCCTGTGGTGAATTGGATAACGCTGTATGATCAGGCTGGAAATAACGTTGGCTTCCAGCTGGATTTTGTGACTGTCTTGGTGCATTCATAAAAGATGCTGATGTCGGCATCTGATTCGGTTTATAAGATGAAAATGACGCATTATCTGCATTTGGATTGGATGTTGCTGTTTGATTATCTGATCCATGCGTTCTATAAGACCCAGGGTTAGACGTTTGCTGATTCGGCGCGTTAACAGATTGTTGTTGGTGATTAGTCATTTCCTGAAACTGCTGATTCGGCATTCCGAATGGGTCCTCATAAAATCCTGCAGGCATCTGTTGAAAATGACTTTGTGCCGGCTGAACATAACTCTGTCCGCCACAACCACAATCCCCCGCCGGTGGCATCATTGGAAAACTTTGTTGCATTCCTGGCTGCACAGGATAGGGATGCATTTGCGGCATCGGTGGACAAGGCATGTAAAATACCGGCATCATTGGCGGAATAAAAGCAACTGGTTCACAAGGCATCTCTGCCGGCTGTTGATATGTTTCACAATCAAACGCGCCTTGGTGCTGCGGCTGTTCAGCATGTTGCGGCAATGGTGATGGTATACTTGTTGGTTGCTTCTGCTGATCTGGCGTATGTTTTTCCTGCTTTGGTTTCTCAGGCTTTGGGGGCTCTTCCATTTTTACTTGTTTCTTTTCTTTCTTCATTTCTTTTTCTAAAATCGGCATTGACGGCGCTTGCGGCATTTTTGGCATCACTGCTTCGAATTGTTCTTTTTTCTTTTCTTTTTGATCATCCTCTGTTAATACAGCGATTGGTGTCTGTGATTTTTGTTTATATGGATGCTCCGTTTTTGGTTGCTCTTTGGGTTGTTCTTTTTTCTGCTCTTTTTTTTGTTGTTCTTTCGCCGGTGGTTGACTTTCTTCTTTTTTCGTCGTCACTGGCGTTGTTTGTTGTTCTTTTTTCGATTTACTTGTTTGCACTGCCTTTTTGGATCCAGGTATTTTTATTTTCATCCCAGGCATCAGCTTTTCCGGGTTAGCCAAGTGTGCATTCACCTTTTTTAATTCTTCAAAAGAAGCATTGTACTTCTCTGCCAATTTCCATAATGTATCTCCAAGCTGCACAATGTGTATTTTCAAAATAACGTACTCCTTTCCCTTTCGTAATTGAAATGGGCTAATGCTCTATATCATCATATGCATGAAAATAAAAAAGTTGCATATCAGCGAACGTTCAAAAAGTCGCAAAGGTTAAATGAAGGAACTGTCCCGAATAAAAGGGCCGCAGATACGAATAGGCTCTGCAAATGTTAAAATAATTTTCAAAATGAATAAAAAAAGAAAGCATGCTGTACGTTTATACATATCAGCATGCTTTCTTTGTTCATCTATTCGAAATATCATTGTGTGACTTCGTTGTAAATCATCGGGTACTTATAAAATATCATAAACAGAATATGAACCAAGAATCGTAACCTGACATCCAAGCGCTTCAAGCTCAGCCTTGGCACCTGGAAGCAGAACGTCATCATATGCTTGATTCACATCAATAATAAAGAAATAATTTCCTAATCCCGTTTTCGTAGGCCTGGATTCAATCTTGGATAAGTTCATTTTACGCCACGCAAAAGCGGAGAGAATCTGATGCAGCGCCCCCGCCTTATCACTTGGCAATGTAATTAAAAGAGTTGTTTTATCTCCCTTAGGTTCGCTTTTAATTTTAACTTTCTCCGGATAGTGGGAAAGAACAAGAAAGCGCGTATGATTATTAGGGTAATCATGAATATTTTCTTTAAATATTTCCAGACCATACTCCGAAGCAGCAGAACGATTCCCAACCGCTGCAATCGGCTCATCCGAACTGCTGACTATTTCCGCTGCTCTTCCCGTCGAAGAAGTAAAGGCTATTTGTGCATTCTTCAAATGCTGATGCAGATATTGATGACATTGTGCTATCGCATGGCTGTGTGAATGGACCTCTTTTATTTCTGATACATCGTGGATAATATCTCCGCGTACAAGTAAATGCTGCTCAATTGGTACAACAATTTCTCCCACTACGGGGATGCGTACTTGATGAATCAAATAGTCCACCGTTAACTGCACGGTACCCTCAATCGCATTTTCTAACGGAACAACGCCGATATCAATTTCTCCATTATCTACCGCATCAATACATTCCGGAATGGTCTTAAATGCTTCTTTATGTTCCCCATTAAAGGTTGCGTCTACTGCTAATTTTGTAAATGTTCCCTTAGGACCTAAATAACCAATACTCGTCAACTTCATTTCCTCCTAAACTGATCAAGAACTGCTTCAAGTTCGTTTTCAAAAACTATTCCATAAATTCGAATTCATAATCCAACAGCCGGACAGTATCGCCGTCTTTTGCCCCGCGTTCACGGAGTGCTTTATCAACGCCCATCCCTCTTAACTGGCGGGAAAAACGCTGAATTGCTTCATCATGCTGAAAGTTTGTCATTTTAAACAAAGTTTCAATCCGGTGCCCGTACAGCACATAAGCGCCATCCGGATCTCTTGTTATATGGAAAGGATCTTCTTCCTTCTGATAACGGTAAACGACTGTTTCATCTGCCTGTTCTATCTCTGGTTCATATTTTGGTATTTCTTCCAGTTTATCAGCTACAGCAAATAAAAGGTCTCTAAGACCATCTTTTGTAACAGCTGAAATTTGATATATCGGTATTTCTTCTCCCAGTTTTTCTTTAAATGCATGTAAATGAGCTTCAGCATCTGGCATGTCCATTTTATTAGCCGCAATAATCTGTGGTCTGTCCAAAAGTGTCTGATCATACTCAGCAAGTTCTTCATTAATTTTCATATAGTCTTCATATGGGTCGCGTCCTTCTGTTCCGGCCATATCAATCACATGCACAATGACCCGGGTACGTTCCACATGGCGTAAAAACTGATAACCAAGCCCCACCCCTTGGGAAGCACCTTCAATTAATCCCGGCAAATCCGCCATCACAAAACTGCGATGGTCTCCAGTGTCCACTACACCAAGATTTGGGGCAACTGTTGTAAAATGGTAGGCAGCCACTTTGGGTTTTGCTGCACTGACTACAGATAATAATGTGGACTTACCGACACTTGGAAAACCTACTAATCCCACATCTGCAATCAGCTTTAATTCAACTTTAATATTTCGTTCCTGGCCCGGTTCCCCATTTTCTGCCATATCCGGTGCAGGATTACGGGGATTGGCAAACCTTGAATTGCCTCTTCCGCCACGCCCGGCCTTAGCAATGATAGCCTCCTGGTCGTGCGTAGTTAAATCAGCAATCACTTCGCCAGTATCTTCATCTAAAACAGTCGTTCCCGGCGGCACAGGAATCACATAGGCAGCTGCATTTTTCCCATGCTGGTTCTGACTCATTCCATTTTCGCCGCGTTTCCCTTTAAAATGACGATTGTAGCGGAAATCCATTAATGTATTTAAACCTTCATCTACTTTAAAGACGATATCTGCACCGTTTCCACCGTCTCCACCTGCAGGTCCGCCTTTAGGAACATATTTTTCCCGGCGGTATGCTACAAGTCCATTTCCGCCATCACCGGCTTTTACATAGACACTGACCTGATCGACAAACATGGCTATTCACCTCTTTCTTCTTTTGCAATATTCCATTCAAAGCTTGTTTGTTCTTTTTCTATTGTGACAGAAATGCCATATCGCTTTTCTATTGCTGGTGCATTTTCAACTGCCAAATCTTTTATGTTCATTCGAATGCTCCAATCGTTTGTTCTTTCAACTACGTGGAGAAAGAGATCATACACACGAAATGCTTCTGCAGCCTCTGTTAAAACAGCTAAAAGTGTTTCACAAGTGAAGAGAAGTTCTTGCTCATCAATTGATTTTTCAGCAGTTTCCAGCAAATCTACATGGTATGTAAGTGCGAAAGAAGGATATTCATCCTGAAATTGTAAAACCCAAATCATAAATGTATCTGCATTCAACCGCATCAGTTTCCGTTCCTCTTCATAATACTGAAGCACTTCGTCTAATTGCTGTTTCGCTTTATCTGTTCTTTCCATACTCAAATAACCGGAAACAATTTGTAATCGGTTCATTAAATCATGCCGGTATTTTTGTAGTAAACGAACGGTTTCCTTTTCCTCCATGTCTTCACCTCATTAAAGTTGAGTATAGCAGAAAATGGCGGAAATCAAAAGTCGAAAACGGAAGAATACAACAACATACAAGAAATCAGGAGTTTGCATGCTTTCCATTGTTTGCTTGCTCCCTCTGCCCAACATATATGTTAGAGCCGGAATATGAAAGAAGGCCGCCGAGATATAATCTCGACAGCCTTCTGTGTTCTTATGGAACAAACCGTATGCAAGCATTATGCTTCTTTAGCTTCAGGGTAAACACTCACTTTTTTACGGTCTCTGCCAAAGCGTTCGAATTTTACTACACCATCGGTTTTAGCGAAAAGTGTATCATCTCCGCCACGGCCAACGTTTTCACCTGGATAAACTTTTGTACCGCGTTGACGGTAAAGGATAGAACCACCAGTTACAAACTGACCATCGGCACGTTTTGAACCAAGTCGTTTTGATTCTGAATCACGACCGTTTTTAGTGCTACCTGCACCTTTTTTTTGTGAGAAAAATTGTAAATCAAGACGTAACATGAAAATGCACCTCCTTATGAAAATTTCAGTTGAACATGCTCGCCATAACTCTCTTCAATGGTTTCTAAAGAAACAATCATTCCTTTAACCAGCCATTGCATCTTTTCAAGTTTATCAGAGCTTATATTCGGTGGGAGCTTCACAGCAAGATAACCACTGCCATCGGCTCCCTGATCAATATCGAGGTCTGTCTCACATAGCTTCATCATTGCATTCACAGCACCAAATGTTACAGCTGAAACACCTGCACAAACAAGATCATATCCATAAGGACCACTCTCTGCATGTCCAGTGACTTCAAATGCTGTAACGTGATTATCTGATTGAAAAACAGTTATTTGAATCATGATGATCAACAGAATCCTTATAAGTTGATTTTGTCGATAACAAGCTTCGTATAAGGTTGACGATGACCTTGTTTACGATGGTAGTTCTTTTTAGGCTTGAACTTCACAACATCAATTTTCTTTTGACGGCCATGTTTTTCAACCTTTGCTGTTACAGATGCACCATCAACGTATGGAGCACCAACTTTCACATCGTCTCCGCCAACGAATAGGACTTTTTCGAAAGTTACTGTGTCATCTACTCCGTTGTCCACTTTCTCAATGTAGACTTCTTGTCCTTCCGTTACTTTAACTTGTTTACCACCAGTTTCAATAATTGCGTACATATATATGCACCTCCTCATTAAACTCAGACTCGCCATTCAGGTACTGCATTTAACAGTTTTAAGACCTGTTCTGCGCGGTTGTAGCACGGGTGCTACTTAGAATAACAGATAAATCTTATCACTTTACAGGTTCCATTGTCAACCATTTTAAAAACCTTTTTGAACAAGTACATTTGTTTTTGTCTTACTATTTATTAAAAAATGAATGCTGTCCCATTTCTATATATCTGTCTTTCTGATATGTAATCATATAAATAGCTTGTTCAACATAGAATGAATTACACCACGCTGTAAAGGATTGTGAGATGTATGGATAAAAACATTAAAAAAATCCGTAAAACCATTGAAATGCGGCAAAAAGCAAAAGGGTTAAACCAGAAAAAACAATACCAGCAAGATAATTATTTGCAAAGTAATGTATTACCGGATACGGAAGAATCGCATGGATTTTATCATTCTGTGTCCGCCAGCCATACAAGTACAGCAATTCCTGAAAATAATTCTCGCATGACGAGCATTGCTGTGAAAGCTTTATTGTCTGTTTCCCTTTTTCTTGGGACAGCGTTCGTTACTGAAATTGATAAACCTTTCATGACCCAGCCCAAAGAATGGATAACTTCCACTTTAACAAACCAGTTTCCTTTTGCAAAAGTAAATGCATGGTATTCGGAAGCGTTTGGTACACCTTTGTCTTTCCGGCCTGACCCGGCAGCAGAAGAGGTTACTACAAATGGAGATTCCCTTCCTGTTAACGGGGCAATATCCGAATCCTTCCATGAAAATGGTCAAGGTATTTATATTGACGCAGAAGGAGAAGAAAATGTAGCAGCTGTCCAGGAAGGAATTGTTGTATTCGCTGGTAATGATCGTTCCACTGATAAAACAGTTAAAATTCAGCATGCGGATGGAACGACAACACAGTACGGCTTTTTAGATTCTATAGATGTCCATTTATATCAGCATATTTCTAATGGCCAAGTCCTTGGAACTCCAGGAACGGAAAATGACAGTACTTCTGTTTTTTTCTCCATTGAGCAGGAAAACCAATACATTGATCCTGAGCAGGTGATTCTTGTTGATCAACAGCCTTAAAACTGCATTGCAACTTATTCATGTACATCCTATTTTATGGATATTTATTGTCATTTCTTTTTTAACAGGATCATTTACTGAACTGGCGATTATTTTCAGTATTGTCCTTCTTCATGAATTAGGACATTATATTGCTGCTACTGCTTTTAAATGGAGAATTTCCGCTATTATTCTTTGGGCATTTGGCGGAGTTATGAAAACAGATGAACATGGCACACGTCCTGTACGTGAAGAAGCAATTGTTATACTGGCAGGTCCTTTTGTACAAGTTTTAATATATGGTTTGCTTTATGGCATATCTTCCTTTGGTATAATTCCGGAATATTATTATGCATTGATTTTCTACTATAATACCATTATTCTACTGTTTAACCTGCTGCCCATTTGGCCGTTGGATGGCGGAAAACTCATTTTTCTGGTTTTAACTACTTTCTTAACCTTTAAAAAAGCTTTTTACGCAACGATTATTGCCTCATTGGCAATTTGCGCCGTCATTATTTTGACCCAGATTCTATTCTTTCCATTTACGCTGAGCAGTTTTCTTATCTGGCTTTTTTTAATACATGAAAATCGGAAAGAGTGGAAATATCGGTTTTATGTTTTTATCCGCTTTCTTTTAAAGAGATACGAAGGCGGTCATTTTGTACGAGCTATTAAACCAATCTATGCATCATCTCAAGATAGCTTTTTAGACGTGTTAGCCCGGTTTCATCGTGAAAAAAAACATACCATTTATATCGAATACCCGGACAAAGAACGGGTTTCTGTGGAGGATAATGAATGTTTAGCATTTTACTTTAATGAAAGACCTTATCGAAAAACGATTGGAGAATCTTTTACTGGATATTAACTAAAAAACATCCGGTAAATCATCAAATAATCTACCGGATGTTTTTTATTCACCAATATCAAACATATAGACTATGGTGAACAGCTGCTATTATATTTTAAAGAATGCTTTTACCTTTTGCATAAAACTTTTTTCTTCTTCGAGCGGCTGCAGCGGAACGGTTTCGCCTAAGATTCTTCTTGCTATATTTCGATAGCTGATCGATGCTTTAAAATTCGGATGCAACGCAATCGGCTCCCCTTTATTAGAAGCTTTAATCATTTCTTCATCATCCGCTACTATTCCGATTAAATCAATCGCCAGCAGCTGAACAATATCGTCCACATCAAGCATATCACCGTTTTTCATCATATGATTGCGAATTCTGTTAATAACCAATCTTGGCGGTTCTATCATATCTTCTTTTTCAATCAGTCCGATAATCCGATCCGCATCCCGCACACTTGAATTTTCAGGTGTTGTTACAACTATTGCTCTGTCAGCGCCGGCAATGGCGTTTTGAAAACCTTGTTCAATCCCGGCTGGACAATCAATAATGATATAATCATATTCTTGTTTTAATTCTGTCATAATTTCCTTCATACCATCAGAGGTTACGGATGTCTTATCACTTGTTTGCGCAGCTGGAAGCAAGGAAAGATAATCAAAACGTTTATCTTTGATTAAAGCTTGCTGCAGTTTGCAACGTCCTTGAATGACATCAACAATATCATAAATGATCCGATTTTCGAGTCCCATTATGACGTCGAGGTTACGAAGGCCGATATCTGTATCAATTAAACAAACTTTTTTGTCCATTAGAGCCAGAGCTGTACCAATATTTGCAGATGTGGTTGTTTTACCAACGCCGCCTTTCCCCGATGTGATGACAATCGCTTCACCCATTATTCATTCTCCTCTCAAATGCGCTAATCACCTTTCTCTGTTTTGAAAGAATTTTGATTGAATCAATCACAATCTTGTCCTGATTCGGATCAATGATTCCGCATTCCATGTATACTCCATCAGCTTCATAATCAGGTGCCCGACTGATATATCCGGCAATTCGAAGCTGTGCCGGTTTCATATAAGAAGCAGCTATAAAAGCCTCCTGGTCTCCCTCTGTTCCGGCATGTGCAATCCCCAGTAAATTGCCCATAATATAGATGTTCCCCCGGGCTCTTACGCTGCCCCCGGGATTCACATCACCAATCAGAAGTAAATCGCCTTCTGTTTCCAATACTTGTCCAGATCTGACAATCTGGTTAACTACTTTTAACTTACTCTGATCCAGCCATGTTTTGGCATCTTTAATTGGGATAACTTCGGACTCCATGGCTTCTATTTGAAAACGGTTCTTTTCTTCAATAATTTCTTTTAATTGATGGCGCTGTTCATCCGTTAAATAACGGTGCCCTAATTTTACTTTGACGGAAACGATAGGTTCTTCTTTTTTAGGACTGCTGGCCTCCAGCTTTTTGATTAAATCTTGTACAATCTCTTCAAAAGAAGCATTTTCATCTATAAATAAAATCAAACCATCTCTTGTACCTTTAATCGTGATGGTCGGTTTGGTTTCTTGCACGATCTATTCACCTCTTTTTTCAGCAGTCAGCTCCAATCAAGGATGCTGACTGAGCAGAGTCTGCTGCCCTTTCATAAATATACGTCTGAATAGAAGCATTTCAAACGGTCAGCTTATGTTAATTCTCTGCCCCACTTTCGCATTGGTTTTATTATTATCGGATAGATCACTACTAAGAATAAAAGATTCATAAGGATAGTAGGCACCAACCGGTTTAATAAATAGACTTCTACCGGCATATCTGCTAGTCCAATAACAGTGTACATGGTATAAATACTAATATCAGCTAAAGCAATTCCAAAAGCTGAGAGGATTAACAACACATAAAAATTTCCTTGCAGCATTTTCTTTAAACCGCGGACAATATATATAACCAGCGCATAAGAAAACATATAGGCCCCTAAAACACCTGTATACACGATATCAAAAAGCAATCCAAAAATCAGGGCATATAACACAGCATAATAGGTATCGTTACGGTCATAGAAAATCGCAATATAAATAAGTATCACAAACAGCCAGTGCGGCACAATCATATAGGACCCCATTAACAACTGAGGGGGCAACAGTTCTAAGGCCACTCCACTCAATACCATCACAACGAATAAAATGACAGGGAATATCACACGTCTAGTCAAGACTCGTCATTCCCTTCTTCTTCCACTTCCTCTTCGGGCTGGTCAATAGAACGGTTGACAACAATCACATTTCGGATGTCAAATAAATCTGCTGCCGGTTCAACCATTGCGATTCTGGTTAAACCATATTGGTCAGCAACCACTTCACTCACTTCGCCGATGGTAATGCCTGCTGGAAATTCTCCGCCAAGTTCGGAAGAATAAACGGTATCTCCTTCTTCGATTTCCGAATCTGATTCCTCAATAATGCGGAATAACAACCGCTCTGTTTCTTCATCAAATCCTTCAATCATTCCAAAAATGTCGCTGTCATCTTCTCTTAATACCGTTGCAGAAACACGGTTAAATTCATCAAATCCTGTCAATAATTGCACCGTAGACGTTCCTTCTGATGTACGCAAGACTTTTCCAATCATTCCTTCTGCTGTGCGGACAACCATATTTTCCTCGATTCCGTCGTTTTCACCGCGATTAATGGTTACTTGATCCACCCATTGTTCTGGTGAACGGGCAATAACCGTTGCATAGATTGGATCATAATCCCTGGATGTTTCTGTCATATCAATCATGGAACGTAATTCTTCGTTCTCCTCTTCCAGCCGCTGCAAATCATATGCTACCCCTTTTTGCTGCGATAACTGTTCTCTTAATACTTGGTTCTCTTCATAGGTTGTTTTAAAATCACTGATATTAGAAGCAATATCGGTAACAAACGTTACGGGAGCCTGTGCAACATTCTGAACCCAGCCTACTGCATCACTGACAATCTTTTCTGCAAAGTTTAAATGCCCCCGGTTATTCAGGGAATACCCTATTAATACAACGAGTACAATGAATCCTACAAGGATTATAAATAATTTCTTACTTCGAAAAAAATTCATACAAACACCTACTTAATAATTTAACACGCGTGAAGACACACTTGGAGCTGAACGGAATTGATCAATATAATCAAGTGATTTTCCGGTACCAATGGCGACACTTTCTAAAGGTTCATCTGTAACAAAAACCGGAATTTTTGTTTCATTACTTATCACTTTATCCAGATTTTCCAAAAGCGCTCCGCCTCCCGATAAGACAATTCCACGGTCCATAATATCAGCGGATAATTCCGGCGGCGTGTTTTCTAACGTTGTTTTGACTGCATTGACAATGGCATCGACATTATCATCTAAAGCTCCAGAAATTTCTTCAGATGTAACTGTAATGGTTTTTGGCAGTCCCGTCAACAAATCACGTCCTCTTATATCCCTTTCTTCTCCAACAATGCCTTGTTTCGCTGCTGCTATATCCATTTTAATCGATTCGGCGGATCTTTCTCCAATCATTAGGTTATAATTTTTTCGTATGTAAGAGATAATGGCTTCATCCAGATCATCTCCTGCAGTTCGAATCGAATTACTTGTTACAATGCCTCCCAATGAAATAACCGCTATTTCCGTGGTTCCTCCACCAATATCAACAATCATGCTTCCAGTCGGCTCCCAAACAGGCAATCCTGCTCCAATTGCCGCAGCAAAAGGTTCTGCGATTGGATAGGCTTCTTTTGCGCCCGCCTGCTTTGTTGCATCAATCACTGCCCGTTCCTCCACCATGGTAATACCGGATGGGACACAAATCATGACATTTGGTTTCTTCGCAAAGAGCGAACGGCTTTTCATCGCTTTTTTCATATAATAATTCATCATGACAGAAGTTGTATCGTAATCTGCAATAACTCCATCTTTCATCGGACGGACAACGGAAATATTCCCTGGCGTACGCCCAATCATCATTCTTGCATCACTTCCAACAGCCTCGACGGCACCTGTCTCCAAATTCTTAGCAACAACAGAAGGTTCCCGGACAATAACACCTTTTCCTTTTACATAGACTAATGTATTTGCTGTCCCTAAATCAATCCCCAAATCCTGCGAAAAATTAAACATCCCCATCTTTTTCATCCTCTCTCATTCTCGTTTCAATCATTTTCATTTAAGCTTTTCATATATAAACACGCATTATGGAGCGAATAGCTTGATTATACAATGTTAAGAAGCGCCACTTCTGTATTAATAAGAAAAATGGCGCTGAAAATTAATACCATATACAATTATACGAAAAAATACTAAAAATAGATAGTATTTATAAGTACCCTTTTTGTTTTAATGAAACAAAACATTCATTTCCAATAACCAAGTGATCAATGACTTCAATTCCAATTATTTTTCCGGATTCAACAAGCCGTTTGGTAACAAGGATATCTTCCTGTGATGGGGTCGGATCTCCAGAGGGGTGATTATGACACACTAATATCGTAGCAGCCGATCGTTTGACCGCTTCACGAAACAGTTCTCGAGGATGTACAATACTGGCATTGAGCGAACCGATAAAGAGGGTTTGGCGATGAATAATTTGATTTTTGGTATTTAAAAAAAGAGCTACAAAATGCTCCTGCGCTAAATTGCGCATCTCTTCCATAACATAATTTGCTCCATCTTCCGGAGAACGGATAATATAGGCATCTACCGCTTTATAACTGCTGATTCTTTTCCCAAGTTCAATTGCTGCCAATATATTTAAACTTTTTGCAATGCCTATTCCTTTTATCGCAGTTAATTCTTCCACGGTAGCATCTCTTAATAATTTGATTCCTTCAAAATGCATTAGAATACGGTCCGCCAGCAGTTGAACCGGGTCATCTTTCGAGCCGCTTCCTATTAAAATAGAAAGTATTTCCTGATTACTCAACTTGTCTGCCCCATATTTCAGCAATCGTTCTCTCGGTCTGTCTTCCGTCGGTAAATCCCGGATAAAAATTGGTTTTCCCATGGTATCCCGCCTTTCGTTTATTTATATCATATCGATACCAAGCATTTTTTACCACTTCATAATTAAGCATTTCTATACCGATTTAACCTGTTAAAATGGCTTTTTCCTGCAATAAAATTCCTGATTTGCAATCGTTTTTTCCTTATAAAAATAAATTTTATGTAAATTTCTATTATCTCAACATAAGACCCCTCTTGGAAAGCTTACATTCCAAGAGGGGTATGATTCACGCTATAATTCTTCATATGCTTTCATCCAGCTCAACAATTGATAAAAAGATGGTTCGCCCTGCATTTCTGTTAAATGGGATACCAATCCGTCTATTGCCTCCCCAGATTCCGGAGCCTTATCCACCAAAGCAGCGATTGTTTCATCTGCAATTGGCTGATGGAGATCTGTTTGATGAAGCTGCTCATCAAAAAATGCTTGAAATGCGGTAATCCAATCCCTTTCTGCTTCGGTCATTTCTATTTCTTTTGGCTGTGTGTTCCATTCCTTCACATAAAGTTCTGCCTGATTATCAGAAAGGGATGCAGCAAGCGATTCTGCTGTATCTTCTGATGGAGTGACCCCTGCCATCAGAAAAAACTCCCCGTCTCTTTCAAAAAAGGCAGTCGGTATATTTAAATCTGTCAAGCCAGCGATTAATGACTCCGCATTTTCCTCTTCAGAAAAAACACCAGCCTGCAGGATATACGATTCTAATGGATCAAGCGAGGCCGTAACGGTATCGGGACTTGCTTCCTCTTGTTCTGCTTGTGTGACGGCTGGTGTTGTTTGCGATGGATTCTCGGTGCTTGTTGGTGTGTCTACTTGTCCAAACATCCGAATAAGAAAAAACCCCATGATTGTACCGACAAGGATAGCACTTCCTGCGCTGATTAAAATGGGCTTCCATAAATGATTTCTTTTTCGATTTCCTTTAACCGGACTGTTAACAGGCGCCAGCGATTTGTATTCGACTTCTGTCTGTTCTTTTTCCTCAGCTGCCGCTGATTCCCTTTCTGCATCATCTTCTTTGGAGGATGTATGGACTTTATATGTCCAATTGCCTTTCGTATCTTTGATTATTTGCGGTTTCTGTTTTGCCATCCATCCGGCCCTCCAATGCTAGTTTTGTTTTACTCTAGCACAGCTCATGTAAAAAGTAAGGCGAATCATGGCACTTCCGTTGATAATCGTTCTACAATTTTCTCATCGTTACACCCTTCAATATCTATTTAGAATCTTTCATCGACTTGACAAACGCACGGACCAAACTCGTAAAGTGAAAGGACCCGGTGATTAAAACCGGTGCCATGGATGTTTTTATTTGTTCTTCTAACCATGCTTGCCAGTCCTCGACCTGTTCCCCTTTGTCTTGTAACGGATAGTCTGTTAAAGAAGCGGCCCGGGGATGGTCAAAAGTGGTTATATATAAATTCGGAAACACATCTGTCAGCGATGTCTGCATTGCTTGGACATCTTTATCTTTAAAAGCAGCAAACAGTACTTGTACTTTTCTTCTTGGATAAATCGCCCTCACTGTTTTAATAAAAGCTTTTATTCCCGCCTCATTATGCGCAGCATCCACTAAAATAAAGGGACTATCATGTATTTTTTCCATTCTGCCTGGTATGGTTATTTTCTGGATTGCCTCAATCCCAATACGCATATCCAAATGACCAAAACTGTTTTTTAACACTTTTATAGCTTGTATAGCTATGGAAGCATTTTGGTGTTGATGCAAACCAATACTTCGTAGTTTTACACGATAACTGGAAGCGATATTTTTCCATTCAAATTCATCAATTTGTAAATCATTCACCACAAAATCCATCCCAAACCGATATAAAACAGCTCGCTTTTTATTTGCTTCATGAATAATCGGAGTCAGCCCTTCTCCTTCTACACCGGTTATAATTGGGGTCTTTGACTTAATAATGCCAGCTTTATGTGAAGCAATTTCTTTTATCGTATCCCCCAAAAAAGCAGTATGATCTTTGGAAACTGTCGTAATAATGGATAAAATGGGATGAATCACATTTGTCGTATCCTCTCTTCCGCCCATACCAGCTTCTATAATAGCTATATCTACGTTTCGGGAAAAATATAAAAATGCCAATGCTGTAATAATTTCAAAATGACTTGGCGCCTTGCCTTCTTTATCCATTCGTTCAATCACCGGTTCCATTTCATAGAATAGCTCCGAAAAGACACGCTCTGAAATGGGCTCCCCGTTATGAAGAATAAAGCCGGTCAACCCATGCAGCGTCGGTGATGTAAAGGTTCCTACCCGATAACGGTTTGCTCTTAATGCAGCTTGCAGAAAGGTTGCCGTGGATCCCTTTCCGTTCGTGCCAGCAATATGAATAGATGTAAATGTTTTCTCTGGATGATTAAAAGCACCCAACAGGGACTCTATTCGATCTAATCCCGGCTGCACACCAAGCTGCTGACGTTTTTCAAAAAAATCATGGATGTTTGTATTCATCTCTCTTTCCTCCTTCACCTATTCGTCGTATACTGAGTATCATAGTATGATTGTCCGTAATCTCCTCTTACATACAAAAGAATCATTTTATGGAAATGAGAAAACCAATGTTATAAGGTTAGTACGACCGCTACGGAAAAACACTACGCTAGATAGTTTTATTGCTATCTATATTGAAATTAACAAAATTCATTAACCTGACAACATTGATGGGAAGCGGACACTTCATCTCCTGGTTGATTTCATCGGATTTATCGTGTCCGTTAAATCCCGTTTTACTGTATAGAGAAAGGATGTTCTAATTTGAATTATACAGGTTGGATTATTATTAATGGAAGTATCGCAACAGATAAATTTCTGGACTATGCCAATATGATTGCAGAAGCTGCAGAAAAACAACATATCCAAACCGTCTGTTTAAAAAATGATGCGGTTTTAACTTTATTATGCCCGAAAAATGGCATGGTGTCATCTATCGCAAATAATGATAAGCTTCCTGATTTTGCTTTTTTTATAGACAAAGATATTTATATAGCAAGACAATTGGAACAGCTCGGGGTTCGTGTATTTAATTCTTCACGTGCGATTGAAATCAGTGATGATAAAATTTACACATATCAAACGCTCAGTCAACAGCAGATTCCTATTCCTGAAACAATCATCGCTCCGAAAAAGTATTATGGAGGAGACCTGCCTTCCGCTTATATCCGGAAAGTAACAGAAACCCTCGGCTTCCCTCTGATTGTTAAAGAAGCTTTCGGCTCCTTTGGGGAGCAGGTACATTTCATTCCTGATCACGAGCAATTAACAAATATTATTCCAATGATGGAACAACGTCCATTTGTATTCCAGCGTTATATAAAAGAGAGCAAAGGACGGGACATCCGCGTGCAAGTAGTCGGTGATAAGGCCGTAACTGCTGTCGAGCGGCAAAATAACAAAGATTTCCGGGCGAATGTAACAAACGGAGGCAAAATGCTGCCATTTGCCCTTGATGACAAGACAGAAAAGTTGGCTGTTGAGGCAGCAAAAGCAATTGGAGCTGACTTTGCCGGTGTGGATTTATTATTTGGTCCAAATAAAGAACTGCTGGTTTGTGAAATAAATGCCAATGCACATATCCGCAATCTATATGAATGTACCGGAGTCAACGCTGCTGATGACATGATAACCTATATTAAAAAGGAGCTTTCCCGATGAAAGGATGGCTGATCTACACAACATCGGATTCGATCCGAAATAAAAGTTATATTGACTGGTTTATCGATGAAGCTCAAAAACAGTCTATCGATCTTGTTTTATTACGCAGAGAAGATATTTCTATTGGTATTCATCATAATAAGCAGGTTATCTATGCAAATGGAAGGGCAATAACTGCTGACTTCGCTGTCGTGCGGACGATCGATCCGCTCTTGAATAAACAGTTGGAGCAAATGGGAATAGCCGTATTTAATAAGCCTGCTATTTCAGAAACATTTAACCATAAAGCCTATGGCTACCTTGCTGTCCAGCAGCTGGGCATTCCTGTACCGGAAACGTATTACTTCCCGGGAAATTTGACGCCTTCCACCCCGCCGCTGGATTTTCCTTTTGTTGCTAAAACAGCTGCAGGAAAAGGGGGAAGTCAGGTAATCATGCTTCATCATCTAAAAGAATGGGAAGCATACTGTCAACGTACAACAGAAGCCTTTGTCGTACAATCTCCGAAAAATATTCAGCCTGGCAAGGATTTACGGGTCTTCGTCATTGGTAAAGACATCATCGCAGCAGTTTTACGTGAAAACACAAATGATTTTCGGGCTAATTACTCCCTGGGAGGCAAGGCTTCTTTATACACGTTAAGTCAAACTGAAAAAAGAACGGTTCAAAAGATGATAGATGCTTATGATTTCGGACTGGTCGGGATTGATTTCATGTTCTCTCATGATGGAGAATTCATTTTTAATGAAGTTGAAGATGCAGTCGGCTCTCGTACGTTGAGTATGCTTAGTACGATCAATCTTTTGGAAAAATATGTTCATTTTATCAAAAAAAATTTGCGTTAAAACCTAAAAAATAGCTATGCGAACATTTCCGCATAGCTATTTTTAAATTACTGTTTCAACTCTTGTAAACGGGCTTTTACTTTCGCCTGTTTATCCAGATAGTCTGCTTCTTTTTGTTTTTCTTCTTCTACTAATGCTTCTGGTGCTTTGCTGATAAACCCTTGGTTCGAAAGTTTCTTCTGTACTCTTTCCACTTCCTTATCCCATTTGCTGAGTTCATTTTCTAAGCGTGCGATTTCTTTATCAAAATCAATCAAACCTTCTAATGGAAGGAAGATTTCCGCTCCAGTGACAACAGAAGTCATTGCTTTGTCCGGCGCTACCATACCTGTGTCAATCTGCAAGGAACTCGGGTTACAGAAACGCTCTAGATATTCCCGATTTTTCTCTAATTCCTGCACAAGTGCTTCATTTTCAGCGGAAATAAGCATCTCAATCTGCTTAGACATTGGCGTATCCACTTCTGCACGGCTGTTACGTACGGATTTGATAATGGCAACTAAGCGCTGCATTTCCGATACTGCTTTTTTATCATCAAATGCCGGATTTACTTTTGGCCATTCACTGACTGTAATAGAAGCTCCTTCATGCGGAAGCTGTTGCCAAATTTCCTCCGTGATAAACGGCATAAATGGATGCAGCATGCGCATTGTCTGATCTAAAACATGTGCTAAGACAGAACGTGTTGTCTTTTTCTTTGTTTCGTCTTCGCCATATAATGTCAGTTTTGCCATTTCAATATACCAATCACAGAATTCATCCCAAATAAAGTTATAGAGATGTCTTCCTGCTTCCCCAAATTCATACTTATCTGCATTTCTTGTTACGTGATCAATCGTCTCATTTAAACGAGATAAAATCCATCTGTCAGCAACCGTTAAATCTCCTGTTAAATCAATATTTTCATACGTAAAACCTTCCATATTCATCAGAGAAAAACGGGACGCATTCCATACTTTATTGGCAAAATTCCAAGTAGATTCGATTCTTTCCCAGTGGAAACGCAAATCCTGACCAGGTGTCGATCCCGTCATTAAGAAATATCGCAGAGAATCGGCACCATATTTATCAATGACATCCATCGGATCTACACCATTCCCCAGGGATTTACTCATTTTTCTTCCTTCTGCGTCACGGATTAAACCATGCAGCAACGTATCCTCAAATGGACGTTCATCCATAAATTCTTTGGATTGGAAAATCATCCGGGATACCCAGAAGAAAATAATATCATAGCCTGTTACTAACACATTCGTAGGGAAATAACGTTTCAGGTCAGCAGATTCTTCATTGGGCCAGCCCATGGTAGAAAACGGCCATAAAGCGGATGAGAACCAAGTGTCCAATACATCTTCATCCTGCTCCCAATTTTCCATATCAGCAGGGGCTTCTTTACCTACATAGATTTCTCCTGTTTCTTTATGATACCAGGCCGGAATCCGGTGGCCCCACCATAGTTGTCTGGAAATACACCAGTCACGGATATTATCCATCCAGTTAAAATAGGTTTTTTCAAACCGCTCCGGCACAAAGTTTACTTTTTCCTCCGGCGAATCCTGCATTTTTAAAGCTGATTCTGCCAGCGGTCCCATGTTGACAAACCATTGTGTAGATAAGTAAGGTTCAACAACTGCTCCGCTTCTTTCGGAATGGCCAACCTGATGCGGACGTTCTTCGATTTCAAATAGAACGTCTAAGTCCTGCAAGTCCTTCACGATTTGATTCCGGCATTCAAAACGGTCTAATCCCTGGTACTTGCCGGCATTTTCATTCATCGTACCGTCTTCATGCATGATCAGCACACGCTCTAAATCATGGCGGTTGCCGATTTCAAAGTCATTCGGGTCATGGGCAGGCGTTATTTTAACTGCTCCGGATCCAAGTTCCATATCGACATATTCATCGGCGACGATTTCCATTTCTCTGCCTATAATCGGAAGGATGACCGTTTTACCGATTAAATGCTGATAGCGCTCATCTTTGGGGTGTACGGCAACTGCTGTATCCCCGAGCATGGTTTCCGGACGGGTTGTTGCAATCTCAATCGTTTCATCACTGTCTTTGATAGGATAACGCATATGATAAAACTTACCAGGAATTTCTTCATAAATTACCTCAATATCAGACAACGCTGTTTGCGTCGAAGGATCCCAGTTAATAATATATTCGTCGCGATAAATCAAATCTTTTTCGTAGAGACGGACAAATACTTCCCGAACCGCATCGGATAAACCATCGTCTAACGTAAACCGTTCACGGGAATAATCCAAACCGAGTCCAAGCTTTTCCCACTGTGAACGGATAAAGTCGGCATACTCCTCTTTCCACTCCCATGCTGTTTCCAGAAACTTTTCGCGTCCGAGTTCATAACGGCTGGTTCCTTTTTCTTTTAACCTTGCTTCTACTTTTGCCTGTGTCGCAATTCCTGCATGGTCCATTCCAGGTAACCACAGCACATCATAACCCTGCATACGCTTCATACGCGTTATCGTATCCTGCATCGTTGTATCCCATGCATGCCCTAAATGCAGACGCCCTGTTACGTTTGGCGGCGGAATGACAATCGAATAAGGCTCTTTCTCAGGGTCATCTTTCGCCTCAAAAAAATGACCATCTAACCAAAACTGATATCTTCCTGCTTCCACTTCTTGCGGGTTGTATTTAGGAGGAAGCTGATTTTGTTCGTCTGACATGTTAAAAACCTCCTTGGTTCATATAACAAAACTTTCCCGGAAAACGTAAAAAAAACCTTTTCATCCTTATAATAAAGGACGAAAAGGTATATTTCCGTGGTACCACCTTTGTTTGCTTATAAATAAAAGCTGTTATAGCTTGAAGTAAGCACACTCAAGGTCATGGATATCGGCTGACAACCGGAACCTCCTACTGCTTTTTTCAGAGATTCTACATCCGAGACGACTTCAAGAACAACCTTCCCGGGAAATTTTCACCGCATGATTTCCCTCTCTTAAGAGCGTTTATTCTTTACTACTTCTCTTCAACGTATCCGTATGTTTTCCTAGTAATATTTATTTTATCTGTTCCTCTAAAGAACGTCAACTACATTCTCCTGTATTTACTGATAAATGGATGTTTGTCCAGTCTACATAAAAAAGTGTATCTATATTATTGACACACTTTTCGAGCATTTATACATAACATAATATATCCATTCCAAAAGTTTAACTTCATTTAATAAACAGGAGGAGAAAAAATATGTCCCGTTTTTATCGTTACCGCCTTCCACCATGGGCTAGAAAATGTATTTTTGTCGCAGAAACGGTTGTAACGCCAATTATGATTTTTCAGCTTATCCGGACCCTTCTCATACCAACAACATTTGATATTTTAATACTTGCTATATTAATTGGTCTGGTTATTGCTTTTTATCTGCAGTGGATTTAGTCTGGCTGTTCCTCTTTAGACTCATATGTTTCCTGAATAAAATCGACCCAATTCATTGCAAACTCTAAACGGCGGAACTGCTGCTGCAACTCCTTTACCTGTGTTACCATTGATTTCTTTGTACGGCGATCCGTATAATTTTTGAGTACACTTAAATAGGATGAGGGGTTTAATAAATAAACAGAAATAAGCTGCATTTCCTTTACAGTCAGATGATTTGTTTTTTGGTAAACCGTAAATGCTTGCTGTATCGTTTTCTCCGGCTGGTTATAAGCACCTGTCAACGTCCGGAAATAATGTGATAAATCACGAGCCGGATGCTCCAAGCTTCCTGCTTCCCAGTTAATTAAATAACCGCCCTTGGAATGCGTATCATCGACCCGCTGATGGCATAAACTTGCAGACCATAAAATCTCCGTTTCTTCCCCGCCGTAAATTTGTTCCAGCTTTTCCTGCAATAAACTGACAGCATGACAAACCCCTTTATAATGCGTGCAATATAAAAGCTCAAACGGAGACATATATTTTCTGCTTTCATAATCTGTGACACGCACATGAAACTGATCTAAGGACTGTTCACAAAAGTTAGAAAAACCTTGAAAAGATGCTTTCATTTGATCTGATTTCATACGGCTGGTCTGCCTTGTTTTTTTGTGAATGTGTGCCAGTGTCTGCAATGTTCGTTCGATATGATACGTAGAATCCGTCATTTCTGGCGAATCAATCCAGGGTGTTAAATAATAATAAAAATTCTCTTCCTTATGAAAAAAAGTATTATCCCGGGTTAAATAGACGGGTAAAATCTCCGTCACGTTTTTTTCACGGGCAATGTGGTAGATATGCTGCCAATCTTCTATGGTTTGTTCTGTTAAAAAACTCCGCTTCAATGCATATTCCTGCATCCCATCAAATACTTTTACAACACGTTCTGTCTGTTTCTCTATACTGACTGGATAGATATGATATGCTTCCAGAACTTTCTTCCATATATTCATCACATTCACCTCCCGCTGGCGTCATTTTTCCTGAAATTTTATAAAGTAAGGCTATGTAAAACTTCCGCACAAATAATTTTATCCATTATTTGTGCAGAATCTGTATCGATTATTTTACGGAATATAAAGCAGCTGTCCTTCGTTGACTTCATAATCAGCATCTAACTGGTTATGTTTGATTAATTGCAGCGGACTGACAGCAAAACGCTCGGCTATCGTATCAATGGTATCGTTCTCCTGAACAATACATAATCGCATACTGGTATAATGATTCTCTTCTGCTTCCCTGAAAATTTCCGATAAGATAGAAGCACTTTCTGTTCGTTCCTCTTCCTGTTCCTTCGTTTCAACGTCCGTGATTTCCTGTTCCCGGGGTGTATCCGAATAGACAGTATCTTCTATATAATCAATGAGTTCCGACTCGTCTGTCCCGCTCCAGCCTGCTTCTTCTTCTATTTCTTCCACGTCATCTATCAATTCTGATTCTCCAGCCTCATTCACGTCCAAAATTTTTTCTTCCGGATATTCAGCCTCTTCTTCTGTCTCTTCCTCCGTAAACGTTGGTTCTGAAAGAGATTGAAAATATTCAGAAAGAGGTTGTGATTTTATTTTCCATCGATCCGGATCATCATCTTGTACTTCAGATACCGGCTCCTCTTCCGATGTTATTTGCTCCGCTGATGTCAGCTCTTCATCGGTTGTTTCCTGCTCTGTTGACGTGGTTTGTTCATGACGCGTTAACATTTCCTCCGGATGTTCTATTTCAAATGAAAATGTTTCTCCCACTTGTTCCTGATCCGCCTCTGTTGTCTCTGAATCCACTTCTTCCGGACGGTATGCTTCATCTTCCAAAATACCTTGAATCGCAACCTCGGCAGTTATTTTTAAACTATCCAGATCGGATAAATGATAATCAAAGGACTCAATTTGTACAGTGACATCCTCTATATTTTTTACTCGATGAGGGGGGACGGATATATCTACTGGAAATTTATGAGTAAATACATATAGCCCATTCACCTCTCGAATACTTTCTACATAACGTTTGGCTTGAATCTGGTCAAAGTCAAAAATTTCTTCTTCCTCACCTCCTGAATGTACCTTTTGATATTCTCCTTGAAGCTCAATATTACCGCGAATAGAGATATAGTTATCTAATGATTCGATAGTAATTTCCGGTTCAATGGAAATGCCCCTGATTTCTTCTACTTCCTGTCCTTTTTCGAAAAAAAGCGATTCTTCCAGTTCAAAAATAAACGAATTAGAATCTGCGGACAAATGTATTCCTCCTCTCGCAAACAGTCCAGATGCGAATCATTCGTTATCATTTATATGATGGAAAGGCAGAGAATATGCTAAGAAGAAAAGGGGGCTTCACCACCATCTATGGTTGATAATTGACATTTTAAGAATAGCGGCTGCTACGGAAAAACACTACACTGCATGGATGTTTTTGACCATATGTAATCACTTCTTGCAATCATTGTTTTTGATGTTGACCCAAAAAAAGAAACCCAAACAACGCCGTTTGGATTTCTTTTTCCTAAATGAACTTATCATTATTTTTTAATCTTAGAAAATGCAGTATGCACCGCTTCAATTGTTTTTTTAATGTCTTCATCTGAATGGGCAATAGATAAGAATAAACCTTCAAATTGAGACGGCGGCAGGAATATGCCTTCTTCAATCATAGCGCGATAATATTGCGCAAAATAGTCTAAATTAGAAGACTGTGCTGTCTCAAAATCCACAACTTCCTGATCTGTGAAAAATACACCGACCATCGAACCGGCACGATTAATATGAAGCGGAATATCATATTTGTCAGCCGCCTCGCGGAATCCTTCTGTAAGCATGTCTACTTTTTTATTAATTTCTTCATAAGACGCTTCCGTTAATGCAGCTAAGGATTCATACCCTGCTGTCATGGCTAACGGATTACCAGATAACGTACCAGCCTGATAAATCGGACCAGTCGGGGCAATCTGTTCAATGATTTCCCGTTTTCCGCCGTAAGCACCAACAGGAAGACCGCCGCCAATGACTTTACCCAGACAGGTTAAATCTGGTGTTACGTCAAAATGTCCCTGCGCACTGTAATAACCCACGCGGAAACCAGACATCACCTCATCAAAGATAAGTAAAGAGCCATATTGTTCTGTTATATCGCGTACATTTTGTAAGAACCCTTCTTTTGGAGGTACAACGCCCATATTGCCGCATACAGGTTCCATAATAACAGCTGCGATTTGGTCACCGTACTGTTCAAAAGCAAGCTTCAGACTTTCTGCATCGTTATAAGGAACGGTAATGGTATTTTTTGCGATATTTGCCGGAACGCCGGGACTGTCCGGAAGACCGAGTGTTGCTACTCCGGAACCAGCTTTAATCAGCAGGGAATCCCCATGACCATGATAGCTTCCTTCGAATTTAACAATCAAATCTCTATTGGTATAACCACGCGCCAGACGAATCGCACTCATCGTTGCTTCTGTACCAGAGTTCACCATCCGTACCATTTCAATCGATGGCACACGGTCGATCACCATTTTTGCCAACTGGTTTTCCATCAGGGTTCCCGTCCCCAAACTTGTCCCTTTCTCTACAACTTCCTTTAGGCTTTCTGTCACACGCTCATCGGCATGTCCTAAAATTAACGGTCCCCAGCTTAATACATAATCAATATACGTATTACCGTCAATATCGGTAATTTTAGAACCTTTTCCTTTATCCATAAAAATCGGATCAAGCCCCACTGATTTAAATGCACGTACCGGAGAGTTTACTCCGCCAGGCATTAAATCAACCGCTTCTTTGTATGCATCTACTGATCTTGTGTTTACCATGCTCTTCCTCCCTTATTTATCTTCTTGCAACCATTTTGCCACATCTTTTGCAAAATAGGTAATAATTAAGTCTGCGCCTGCACGTTTCATCGATAACAGAGTTTCTGTTACCAATTGTTTCTCATCAATCCAGCCATTTAATGCAGCTGCTTTGATCATGGAATATTCTCCGCTCACGTTATATGCAACAACAGGAACGTCAAAATTATCTCTGACCTCGCGCATAATATCCATATAAGACAGCGTAGGTTTTACAATTAAGAAATCAGCGCCTTCTTTAATATCCGATTTCGCTTCACGCATTGCCTCCAAACGATTAGCAGGATTCATTTGGTATGTTTTCCGGTCACCAAATTGTGGTGCGCCGTCTGCCGCATCACGGAAAGGACCATAATAAGCAGATGCGTATTTCACTGCATAGGACATAATCGGAATATAATGAAAACCAGCTTCATCTAAAGCATGGCGGATAACTGTTACGAAACCATCCATCATGTTGGAAGGCGCAATAATATCTGCCCCCGCTTTTGCTTGGGAAACAGCTGTTTTTGCTAACAGTTCCAAAGAAGCATCATTGGCTACGTCTCCATTTTCAATAACGCCGCAATGTCCGTGTGACGTGTATTCGCATAAACAGGTATCAGCCACAATGAGCATGTCCGGATAAGCTTCCTTCACGATTCGGGTTGCTTCTTGAATAATACCGTGATCATGAAAAGCCTCTGAGCCGATTTCATCTTTTTCTGTAACCACTCCGAATAAAATCAAGGAACGAATTCCTACTTGGTAAGCTTCTTCCACTTCTTCTAATAAATGATCAAAAGAAACCTGGTAAACGCCAGGCATGGAAGGGACTTCATTGCGGATATCTTCCCCTTCAATCACAAAAATCGGATAAATAAAATCCGTTGCCCGTAAATGGGTTTCCTGGACGAGTGCCCGCATAGAAGCGGATGAACGCAAACGTCGATGTCTATCAAAAGTAAATTCACTCATTATGCATCTTCCTTTCATTTACTAACTTGCCAATTAAACACAACATCGCATCGGTTGTATACGGAGAAGAAGTATACAGATTAGGGATACCTTCCTCCTCTGCTTTTTCTTCTGTTGTCTGACCAATGCAAATATACGTTGCTTTGTCAGGGATATATGCTGCTAATGCAGCAAATGCTTCCACGGTAGATGGACTTGTAAATGTGATATAATCCACAGATGGAAGGACCTGATTAAGCGCCTGTGTTGATTTTCTAGCATACATTGTCTCATATACTTCCAATGTTTCAAAAGGAATCTGTGCTTCCCGAAATTTTTCCGGCAACGTCTTTCGGGATAAATTTCCTCGGATAAGAAGGACGGGTTTTTTCCTTTTATCGTAAAATGACATAAATCCTTCTGCCATCGTCATCGCATCAAAAGTTTCCGGAACAAAAGAAGCGCTATAACCGTATGCATTTAATACGTTCTCCGTTTTTTTTCCGACAACCCCAATTTTTAATGTTTGCGGGAGTGCCATATGCTGCTGACGAAGAAGCTGAAAAAAACCGTGCACACCATTAGCACTTGTTAGAAGCACCCAGCTGAAATCGGCAAGGCGCTCCAGAATCGAATGATTCTCAAGTTGCTTTTTCAATTTTATTTCAATCATTGGGACAACAATGGGGTTCCCCCCTAGTTTCGTGACTTTTTCTGCCATTGCATCGGCTTTTGTCACTTCTCTTGTTATCAAAATGCGCTCCCCGTGAAGCGGCTTTCCCATGATTATTCCATCTCCTCTTTCACGCGATCCACAATTTCTTTTGCACCCTGCTTGATTAATATATCGGCAGCTTCCCGGCCCACCTGAACCGGATCTGTACCCCGGACAACTTCTTTCAAAATGGTTTTTCCATCAGGTGTACCGACTAAGGCTACTAAGATAACTTCTTCCCCATTCAAATAAGCATAACCGCCAATCGGCACTTGGCAGCCTCCTTCTAACAGATGCAGAAAAGTACGCTCAGCAGCAACGGTTTTTGCCGTATAATCATGGTGAATCTTTTGGACAAGTTCCGTTAATTCCGAATCATCCGCACGACTTTCAATTGCCAGCGCCCCTTGTCCGACAGCAGGTACACAAATTTCAGGATCCAAGTATTCGGTAATCAGTTCCTCACTCAAGCCGACACGTTTCAAACCGGACACAGCTAAAATAATTGCATCGTAATCTTCATCATTTAATTTACGAATACGTGTTTCTACGTTTCCCCGAATCCACTTAATTTCTAAATCCGGTCTGGCTGCCAGAATTTGAGCTCCACGGCGTAAACTGCTTGTTCCCACAATAGCGCCTGCTTTTAAGTCCGCTAATTTCACATGATCTTTTGCAATATAAGCATCACGGTGGTCTTCTCTATCAGGAATAGAGGAAATATCCAACCCTTCCGGAAGTGCAGAAGGCATATCCTTCATACTATGCACCGCAAAATCAATTTCTTTGTCAAATATTGCTTTTTCAATTTCTTTCACAAAAAGACCTTTTCCACCAACCTTTGATAAGGTTACATCAAGAATCTGATCTCCCTTTGTAACAATTTGCTTGATCTCAAATTCATTTTGAACACCAGCTTTTTTCAACTGATTAATAACCCATTTCGTTTGTGTCATAGCTAAGTTACTTTTTCTGGAACCAACAATTATTTTTCGCATGATGTCTTTTCCTCCTCGACTTTCCCAGGTTTCTTCTACAATAAAAAGCAACCAGAAAGTAATTCCGTAAACCTTCTGGTTGGATATGAATGATTTACACCGGCCGAAGCACCCTGCTTAAGCAGTAGGTACCCGTTCAACGACTTTAAATGAAGGAGATTCCTCTTGAGTGAATTCAGTTCGTGTTTCATTCTTTTTCATTTGCTTCTCAAACTCTTCGCTTACCTCATTTTCAATGCCGAAAATATCAATAAATAACTGCAACGCCTCATCTGCCTGATCAGTGCCAGCAAATTCTTTTGCCTGCGTAATCGGCTCTTTCAGCAATTGATTAATAATACTTTTCGTATGCTTGTTAAGTACCTTTTTCTCACGTTCCGTTAAACTTGGTATTTTCCGTTCAATACTTTTCATTGTTTCCGATTGGATAGACAATGCTTTTTGTCTGAGAGCAGATATTACTGGAATAACTCCTAGTGTCTTCATCCATTCTTTAAATTGGACAATTTCTTCTTCTAGCATTATTTCTATCTGTTCTGCAGCTGCTTTTCTCGCTTCTAAATTATCATCTACAATGTGCTGCAGGTGGTCAATATCATATAAAGCAACCTGATTGACTGCTGCAATATCCGGATCAATATCCCGTGGAACAGCTATATCTACTAAAAATAATGCCTTATCCTGCCGTTTCTTTTGGACCTTTTCAATCGCTTCTCTGGATAAAACAATCGATGCAGAACCAGTAGAGCTGATTAGAATATCTGCTTTTTCTAATACAGATCCCAGTTCATCTATTCCAGCTACATTGGCATTGAATTTAGCAGCCATCATCTCCGCTTTTTCCTGTGTGCGGTTAATCACTGTAATTTCACCTGCGCCGGCGCCCTGAATATTTTTTGCTGCTAATTCGCCCATTTTTCCGGCTCCTAAAATAGCAATATGCTTATTGCTCAAATCACCGAATTTTGCTTTTGCTAATTCCACAGCAGCATAACTGATGGACACCGCATGTTCACCAATTCCGGTTTCTTTATGCATTCGTTTCCCAAACGTAATCGCTTGTTTAAACAGCTCATTAAAAATCGTGCCTGTTGTATTTGCCTGCTGTGCTTGTAAGAAGGCTTGTTTGAGCTGGCCAAGAATTTGTGTTTCTCCAAGCACCATCGAATCAAGGCCGGTTGTTACTCGGAATAAATGTTCTATAGCACCATCATCTTCTGTTATTTGCAGGTATGTGGAAAAGGTTTCTTTTTCTTCTCCAAACCAGTCTGCTAAAAATTGTTTAATATAATATCTGCCAGTATGAAGCTGATCTGCTACGGCGTATACTTCCGTCCGATTGCATGTTGAAACAATCACATCTTCAAGAATACTTTTTTGATCCTTCAATGCAACCATCGCTTCTGACAATTTATTTTCGTCAAATGTAAATTTTTCCCTAACCTCTACAGGGGTTGTTTTGTAATTAAAACCAACCTTTAAAATATGCACAGTACTACCCCCACTACAATAAAATGATTTATACTTATTATTATTAACTAATAATCATTATAACATGTCATAAAATGCTGTACGTGCTAAAATGTGAACAGAATCTGAAACAATTGGCACGTAATATAAGAATATGTATCGTTAGGTGATTCATGCCGGTTAAATATAGACGCCTGCTGCAACGACTTATTCCGACTGTAATGTAACATAACTGAAACTTTATAGCAAGGAACACGCTTTCTTTTACGTCTTTCTGCACTTAAAGACTTTATTTATTACACGACAGTTTGATACATTAGAATAGTATGGAAATGGGAGGAGGATCTTTTTGTGAAGAGAAAGCATTCATTGCTTGCTTATTTATGTATCGGAATCGGTATTTTTCTTTTATTCCGGGAACTGCGGATTCCATTTTTTGTTGATCTTTACTCATGGCAATCTTTTCTTATTGTCATCGGGATTGGTATTATTATTCACAGTTATACGACAAAAACATATCAGAATTTGTTTATAGGTACGTTACTTTTCGGAATCGGAATCCATCTGCATGGCATAAACCACTATTCCTTTTGGGTCGATGATTGGTCTGTCTACCTCATTATTATAGGACTTGCCTTTATTATCCGATATACCAAAACGAAAAAAGGGTTTTTCTCAGGCGCTGTTTTTATTCTTGCAGGTTTACTTTTTCTTTTTTCGGAACAACTCTCGATATATACCAGCTGGTTGGAGCCGATTGTTTCCTTTTTGGAACGCTTTTGGCCCGTTTTACTTGTTCTTTTAGGTATTATTATGCTCAAACGTAAATAAAGGATACGGTCAGGAGCTTTTGCTTCTGCCGTATCCTTTATTATTTGCTTAGATAAAAGATTTTATAGCTGACCAGACCGCATCTTTCCCATCTCCGGTCTCTGCAGAAAAAGGAATGAAAATATCTTCCGGATCCATGTCCAGTACTTTTTTCGAGCGTTTGATATGCTTATCCTGCTTTGTTTTCGGAATCTTATCCTTTTTTGTTCCAATAACAATCACCGGCAGCTCAAAGAATTTCAAATAATCATACATCTGCACATCATCATCTGTCGGCTCATGACGTAAATCCGTAATCAGAATAACAGCCCGGAGCGGTTCTCTGTTTTTAAAATATTCTTCCATCATTCCGCCCCATTTTGCCCGTTCCTGTTTAGATACCTGCGCATAACCGTATCCGGGAACATCAACAAAATAAAGAGATTCATTAATTAGATAGAAATTTAACGTTTGTGTCTTTCCTGGTTTAGATGACGTTCTTGCCAAGTTTTTCCGGTTAATCAACTTATTAATTAAAGAAGATTTCCCGACATTGGAGCGGCCCGCAAGTGCAAATTCCGGGTATTTCTCCGCTGGATATTGCTTCTCACTGACAGCACTGATGACAATTTCTGCTTGATTAACTTTCATGTTGTCCGTCCTCCTTTACCAATGCGATTTCTAATACTTCATCCAATGATTTTACTGGAATAAAATCAAGATTATCGCGAATGCTTTCAGGTATATCCTCGATATCTTTTTTATTTTCCTCAGGTATAATAATCGTTGTAAGCCCTGCTCTATGCGCACTCAATGATTTCTCTTTTAATCCGCCAATCGGCAGAACGCGCCCGCGAAGTGTAATCTCTCCGGTCATACCGACTTCTTTTTTTATAGCTCGCCCTGTTAATGAAGAGACAAGCGCCGTCGCGATGGTAATCCCAGCTGAAGGTCCATCCTTCGGCGTTGCTCCAGCAGGAACATGAATATGAATATCATATTTTTCATAAAAATCCGGCTCAATCTGCAATTGTTCTGTACAAGAGCGGACATAACTAAAAGCTGCCTGCGCTGATTCCTGCATCACGCCGCCAAGCTTCCCGGTGAGTTTCAAATTCCCTTTGCCGGGATAATGCGTTACTTCAATGGATAAAATATCTCCGCCTGCCGTTGTATACGCAAGGCCTGTTGCCGCTCCAACCTGATTCTCTTCTTCAATCATTCCATAGCGGTACACCGGTTTACCGAGATATACTTCCACCATACGCTCCGTAATAACAATGCGATCTTTTCCTTCATCCGTCACAAGTTCTTTAGCTGCTTTACGGCAAAGCGTGGCAAGTTGTCTTTCCAGCCCCCGTACACCTGCTTCTCTTGTATAAGTTCGGATTAACTTCAAAATAGCTGATTCACGGATCTGTACCTTGCTCTTCGTCAACCCATTTTCTTCAATTTGTTTCGGCAAAAGGTAACGTTTCGCGATATGCGTTTTTTCAACTTCTGTATAACCCGGGATAGAAATTAACTCCATCCGGTCCAGCAAAGGTTCCGGAATGCTGTTGACATTATTTGCCGTAGCAATGAAAAGCACATTTGATAAATCATAGGTTTCTTCAATATAATGATCGCTAAAATTATGATTTTGTTCCGGATCTAAAACCTCCAACATAGCAGAGGATGGGTCTCCCCTGAAATCATTGGACATTTTCTCTATTTCATCGAGTAAAAAAACCGGATTAACCGTTTCTGCACGACGCATCCCTTGCATAATTCTTCCCGGCATGGCACCAATATAAGTCCGGCGGTGTCCACGGATTTCCGCTTCATCCCGAACGCCTCCCAAAGAAATGCGGACAAAATTCCGATCGATTGCACTGGCAATTGATTGAGCCAGAGAAGTTTTTCCAACCCCAGGCGGTCCGACTAAACATAAAATCGGTCCTTTTATCGTGTTGGTCAATTTTTGAACAGCTAAATATTCCAATATACGTTCTTTCACCTTTTCCAAACCATAGTGATCTGCATTGAGTACTTTTTCCGCTTTTTTTAATTGGATATTATCTTCTGTTTTTGTTTGCCACGGAAGCGCGATGAGCCATTCCAAATAATTTCGGATTACAGAACTTTCTGCTGATGACTGTGGCACTTTCTCATAGCGCCCCAGCTCCTTCAAGGCAACATTGCTGATTCTTTCTGGCATATCGGACTGTTCAATTTTTGCACGTAGCTGTTCCAAATCGCTCGTCCTGCCATCACGGTCACCTAATTCTTTCTGGATAACCTTCAATTGTTCCCTTAAATAATATTCTTTTTGGGTTTTCTCCATAGACGTTTTAATCTTTTGTCCTATTTTCTTCTCCAGAGATAATATTTTTTGCTCGTCGGCAATGACATCTAAAAGTTTATGTATTCTTTCTGTCACATCAAAACATTCGAGTATTTCCTGCTTGTCATCCAGTTTTAAAGAAAGATGGGAAGTAATCATATCCGCTAAACGGCCTGGATGATCGATATCCCCAACGGTTTTAAATGTTTCTTCTGTTAACTTCCGGGAAACTTTTATGTATTGCTGGAATTGATCAAGTAACGAACGCATTAATGCTTCTGTTTCATATTCATCTCCAAGAATATCTTCTTTCTCTTCTACTTCTACAATAAAGTTCGCTTCTTCTTCCAAGTAACGGACAACCTCAGCCCGGTAATATCCCTCTACCAGTACTCTTTGCGTGCCATTTGGCAGCTTTGTAATTTGCTTCACTTTTGCAACGGTACCAATGTTATATATATCAGAAGGATCCGGGTCATCTGAATTCATTTTCTTTTGGGAAGCTAAAAATATGTATTGATCTGCCTGCATAGCTTGTTCTAAAGAAGCAATCGACTTATCCCTGCCTACATCGAGGTGTAATACCATCGATGGAAAGATGATTAATCCCCGCACAGGCAACAGCGGCATTTTAAAATAATTTGCTGCCATACATTCACCCCTTATTCTGTTTTATTATTTTCTCTGTAAGGCTCTTTCTCAGTGTAAAAAAAATTCATCAAAAAGTAAACACTGTTGTATCTTCTTTTGTTATAAATCATTACTTCAATAATCATGAAGCGGAAAAATGCAGATTCTCTAACCAGAACCTGCATTTCCCCCATTTTTTATTTACGTTTCTATTATGCACTTTCTTTTGGGAATTTTTCATTTCCTTCTTGAACGGTGCCATCCTGGAAAACAAGTTTTGGACTGCCATTTTCCTGGATAACTGTATCTTTTGTAATGACACATTTTTCAACGTCTTCCCTGGATGGAAGATCGAACATGACGTCTACAATTATCCCTTCAATAATAGAGCGAAGACCCCTTGCACCTGTTTTTCGTTCAATTGCTTTTTTAGCAATTTCATTCAGTGCTTCTTCTTCAAAATCCAGCTCGACATTATCGATTTCAAACAGCTTTTGATATTGCTTGACCAATGCATTTTTTGGCTTGGTAAGAATTTCAATAAGCGCATCCTCATCCAATGGTGTCAGGCTGCCAATTACTGGAATACGTCCGATGAATTCCGGAATGAGTCCATAACGAAGTAAATCTTCTGGAAGAACTTTCGTTAACAGCTCTGCTGTAGTCAATTCTTCTTGTTCTTCATTGGCTCCGAAACCAATCACTTTTTTACCGATACGGCGTTTAACCACTTGATCAATTCCGTCAAATGCCCCACCGACAATAAAGAGGATATTGGTTGTATCGATTTGAATAAATTCCTGATGTGGATGTTTTCTTCCGCCTTGAGGAGGAACACTTGCCACTGTACCTTCAAGAATTTTTAGAAGAGCCTGCTGTACACCTTCTCCGGATACGTCTCTTGTAATAGACGGATTTTCAGATTTTCGGGCTACTTTATCAATTTCATCGATATAAATAATGCCTTTTTCTGCTTTTTCTACATCATAATCAGCAGATTGAATTAGCTTGAGAAGAATATTTTCTACATCTTCCCCGACATATCCTGCTTCTGTTAAGGATGTCGCATCCGCCATTGCAAATGGAACATTAATAATTCTCGCTAATGTTTGAGCTAATAACGTTTTCCCGCTACCAGTCGGTCCAATCATTGCAATATTACTTTTCGCTATTTCTACGTCTCCGTTATTCATACCGGAGTTAACACGTTTGTAGTGATTGTATACTGCGACAGAAAGGTTCTTTTTCGCTTTATCCTGGCCGATAACATAATCATCCAGGATATCACAGATTTCTTTCGGCTTTGGAATTTCATTCATTTCCATGCCTTCCTCTGTGCCAAGCTCCTCTTCAACAATTTCTGTACATAATTCAATACATTCATCACATATATAAACACCGGGACCAGCTACCAGCTTACGGACCTGTTCTTGACTTTTGCCACAAAAAGAACATTTTAGCTGCCCTTTTTCTTCATTAAATTTAAACATTACTTTTCGCCGCCTTCCTAAACAATCTCTGAGACTTTCTCAACACTTCTTTACATATATTAACGTCTGAACCTGCCACTAACTTTCGAACCTCTTCCTCGTTCCTGTCACAAAAAGAGCATTGGGACTGGCCATTCTCAACATTTATCTTTGAAACAACTCCACCCGCTTTCTCATGAGCTATGACAGGCCAGCAGTCAGCTTTATAATTCATCATATCAGATACATATAGAAATACAAAACAATATACTTTATACAATTCTTCTAGTCCATTGCATGGTAACTCTGTCATTCCAGTATGCATTATTTCTTTTAAATGTCAACTATTTGCCATTATATCTGTACAGCGTGTTTCGAATAGCTTTTCAGGCCGATAAAGTGAAACGTGGTAAGGCAAGTTTTTAAGGGAAGTCCTTGTGCAAAGAGCAAAAAAAGATTCAATCTTTTTTATTTCGCCAAAAAACCCCATTTTTCGACTTTGTCCTCATTAACAGGAAAGACAAGGCACGTATCTTAGCGCACCTTGTCTTTTTATCCTCTTTTTTATTTATTCCCTGTTCATTTATTTTGTTGTGCTGTGTTCCACTAAGAAGTCAATAGCAGCACGTGTTTTCAGATCATTTTCAAGCATTTCTGTTGAACCGCCAAGCATTTGTACAAGTTGCTCTTTTTCAACACCGTACATGGAACTCATTTTCTCAAGTTCCGCGTCAATGTCTTCTTGACTAGCTTTCAAGTCTTCTGCTTCAACAATTGCTTCTAAAGCAAGGTTTGTTTTCACGCGTTTTTCAGCATCTTCACGCATTTGCTCTTTTAATGCATTCTCATCTTGACCGGAGAATTGACTGTACATTTCCATTGTCATTCCCTGCATTTGAAGCTGCTGTTCAAATTCACGGTACATTTGATCCACTTCCGTATCTACCATTGCTTTCGGTACGTCTACTTCCACATTATCTGTGACTTGTTGAACCAATGCTTCCCGTTTTTCGTTTTCAGCTTGCTGTTTTTTGTTTGCTTCAAGCTCTTCCCGTTTTTTCGTTTTTAACTCATCAAGCGTTTCAACGTCTTCGTCTACGTCTTTAGCGAATTCATCATCCAATTCAGGAAGTTCTTTCGCTTTCACTTCATGAATTTTCACTTTAAACACAGCTTCTTGACCAGCCAGGTCTTCTGCATGATACTCTTCAGGGAAAGTAATTGGAACTTCTGTTTCATCACCGGCTTTTTTACCGATTAATTGTTCTTCAAATCCAGGGATAAATTGTCCGGAACCAATTTCCAATGAATGATTTTCGTCTTTACCGCCTTCAAACGGCTCACCATCTTTGAATCCTTCAAAATCGATTACGGCTGTATCGCCCTCTTCAATTTCTTCATCCTCTTTAACAACTAATTCTGCATGACGTTCACGAAGATTTTCAATTTCTTGTTCTACATCTTCATCAGTTACTTCTACAGATTGTTCTTCTACTTCCAATCCTTTATATTCACCAAGTTTCGCTTCCGGTTTCACTTCTACTTCAGCAGTGAAAACAAGCGGCTGTCCTTTTTCAATCTGGTCAATATCAATCGATGGTTGCGCAATTGGGAAAATGTTTGCTTCATCAACTGCTGCAGAATAAGCACCCGGAAGTACAATATCTACTGCATCTTGATAAAGTGATTCTACCCCAAAGCGTTTTTCAAAAATACTGCGAGGTATTTTTCCTTTACGGAATCCAGGAATTTGGACATCCTTTGATACTTTTTTAAATGCCTGGTCTAACGCTTGATCAAATTCTTCTGCAGAAACTTCAAACGTTAATACTCCTTTGTTGTCTTCTTGTTTTTCCCATTTTGTTGTCATTATTATTCCCTCCAAAATCAAATCTATCATTACATTTCATTATTCGTTTGATTAATCAATTTCCCTAATTTACAACCACCTCATTATAACACAAATCTTTCGTGTTTCAAGCATTTAACTATTCCTCAATGATACTTAAATAGAGGGAGTTACAAATTTTTATAGATTCCATCCAGGATTCAGCAACATTATCCAGTTCCTCCTGCGGTGTATCCAACTGTAAATACGCATTTCCGAGCGTATAGACCGCGTCTATAAAAGCATAGATATCATTTTTTTCAGGTGTGAACGGATAGGTCACATAAAAATAACGATAGACGAGCTGTCCAATCAGATTTAATAAAGTAGGATTGGCTTTTACTCTTTCTTCTAATTCTTTCATTATAAATAGGTAACTCTCCTCGTTATCTATCCTGGTCAGTTCAGATGGCTGAATGATTGTATTTGTCTCAAACTTATGTATGTGGACTGATCTCTCTACACCAGCTTCTTTAAGCCATTTTAATAAAGCTGTTTTAATAACCGGATGAATGTGAGGATCTTCAAGCAACTTGATGTTTTCCTCCTCAGGATCTGCTTTTAGCCGCCTGAGATGCTCAAGCAAATTCCATTGTTTCATATAATCCTCTTGGTGCACAGCTTCTTTAAATTCTTCCTGAAAACCTCTGGCATTATCTTCATCAATTCCCATTTTCATATTCCCGCTCATTTCATATAACTGTTGAAAAGGCTCTTGAAGCATATCAGGAATCATATTATGTTCAAACTCGATTTCTAACAGATCCATCAAATGCTGGTACTGACTGGTTTGAAACAAAATGGTTAAATAGATGTGAAAGTAATGATAATAATGTGCATCTTTTCTGGCTAATAAATTTTCACTAAGCTGTTCAGCATCTTTATAATTTCCTAATTCCATCAGGCACATGATTTTACCGATATATATTTCATGGCTTCCTTCATGATAATCAATCAGACAATTTAGTTTTTCTAATGCTTCTTTATATCTTTTTTCTTGCAGTGCATGTAACCCTTCTTCTTCTAGCTGCTTTTTTGTATTCGGAAATAAGATTACCTTTGTGCTATCTTTCATTTGCTCACCTCTATTCTGGATTACCAAAATTGTTTATCAAATCTGTTATACCCATATCCTACATGATTTAAACTATTAATTATAGAGTTTGTTAATAAAGAAACTTTTAACCCTTAAGAAATTCCTTTCGTATCGCCGTTTTGAAATGGAAGTCACCAATCATATCTTTTTTAAAAAGTAAATTTTAAAAAAAGAAAAGCCCTACAACGCCCGGCGCTGTACGACTTTTGATGATGTCCCAGGCAGGATTCGAACCTGCGACCCATAGCTTAGAAGGCTATTGCTCTATCCTACTGAGCTACTGGGACAAGAATGGAGCGGGTGAAGGGAATCGAACCCTCGTCATCAGCTTGGAAGGCTGAGGTTTTACCATTAAACTACACCCGCAATTACTGTACGTTTATCTCTCTTATTATGTACGCCGTTTTTAACGGACAAGTAATATTATATGTGTAGAAGAAGTTTTTGTCAACAGATTTTTAAATTTTATTTTCCAGTTTTAATAATTTCTGGTTAAAGCTGGGTGTAAGCAGTTCATATCCTCTCTTCCAAACAAATATGAACTGCTTTACTACTTTTTTATAAAGAAATGTGATAAGTCATATCTTCTACTTTTCCACCTTTTAAAGTATAAAAATCCACTTGAACATCATTTGCTTCTTCCCAGCTCAAAATCGCATATGTTTTCTCCACACGGTTTCGAGGCATACGAATACTACCCGGGTTAATAAATAATTGATGACCAATTTTTTCAGCACCGGCAATGTGTGTATGACCAAAACATACGATATTTGCGCCCTGTTCTTCAGCTGCATAAGATAAATTAGTTAAACTGCTTTTCACTTGATGAAGATGGCCATGTGTCACGAAGAAACGAAGGCCATGTAAATCAATGACTTCCTGTTCTGGATAGAGCGAGTCAAAATCACAATTCCCAGCTACCTTATAAAATGCGCTCAGCTGCTCAGCATCAAAATCCAGCTCAGAATCACCGCAGTGGATGTATAAATCGGCAGCATGCTTTTCCTTCATTTCTTCCAGTTCCTTTGTCAATCCATGACTGTCACTGGTAATCAGTACGCTTGTCATTATATGCCTCCTCTTCTCTCTTTACACAGGTGCCCTTCCTTAAAATCCTTTATAGAATCAGGTTGTATTTTATAATAGATGGATTTTATTTTCTAATTGATGCATTGCCATGTTCCGGTGGCTTATTTGATTTTTTTCAGCCGGATCAAGTTCTGCCATTGTTTTTTCGTACCCTTCCGGAACAAAAATAGGATCATACCCAAAACCGTTTTGTCCACTTTGCTCTGTTTGAATATGACCTTCACAATAACCCGTTACAAACATGGTTTCCTCCCCGGGACGGGAAATCGCTAAAACACAAATAAATCGGGCATCACGCGCATCATTAGGAACTTCTTTCATTTCCCCCAGAATCTTATCGATATTAGACTGATCATCTGTAGGTTCCCCGGCATATCTTGCAGAATAAATACCAGGTCTGCCTTCCAGGCTATCAATAATAAGTCCTGAATCATCGGCAAGCGCCGGTTGTTGAAAACGATTGGCAATCTGTTCCGCTTTGATAGCTGCATTTTCCACAAAGCTTTCTCCAGTTTCTTCAATATCTGGAATATCCTCTTCCAAGTCCAGTAAAGAAACAACCTCAATGTTATGAGGAGCAAAAAAAGCCCTGAACTCTTTCACTTTTCCTTTATTTTTGGTTGCAATAATAATCTTCTTCACTGCTTATCCTCCAATAAAATCAGTTTTGATTAACTAAATCTGTAATAGATCCCAACGTTTCTTTTTGTTTATCAATTAACGCTTGAACACCTTGTTCACCCAATTGTAACATTGCTTGTAATTGCTGTGCATTGAATGTAGCTTCTTCTCCCGTTCCCTGCAGTTCAACAAACTCACCTTTTCCTGTCATAACAATATTCATATCGACATCCGCTGTACTATCCTCCAGATAATTCAAGTCAAGTACTTCTTGTCCATCCGGTAATACACCGACAGAAATTGCTGCTAAGAAATCGGATACTGGAAACTCCTTAAGCACTTTATTTTCAACGAGCTGATGGAGTGCCGTTACCATAGCTATGTACGCACCTGTAATGGATGCAGTTCGCGTTCCGCCATCCGCTTGAATAACATCGCAATCAATCCAGATTGTCCGTTCACCAATTTTTGAAAGGTCAACAACAGAACGTAAAGCACGTCCGATTAATCGTTGAATCTCCATGGTTCTTCCACTTACTTTCCCTTTGGAAGATTCCCGAATATTACGCTGCTCCGTTGCACGAGGAAGCATCGCGTATTCTGCTGTAATCCAGCCCTTTCCTTGTCCTCTCATAAATGGAGGTACTCTATCTTCTATACTCGCATTACAAATTACTTTTGTCTGACCCATTTCCATTAGTACCGACCCTTCCGGATGGGTAATATAACCTGGTGTTATTGTAACTGGGCGTAATTCATCTGCTTTTCTATTGTCATGTCTTTCCATCTGATTTCCTCCTTATTTCACATTACATAGCTTATCATATTTTCTAAAAAAGAAACATGAGAATGCTGCGGAAGGAATAACAGCCATATTCCAGGCTACATAAAAAAAAGTACCTGAAGAGGAAGTAAATCACGCTTCAGATACTTTGATTTATCATTTTACAGTTCTTCACCTGGTGTATATAACTGTGCAGATACCGGTGCTGAATAAGGTTCTCCGTTTTCATTAAATACTTCATCCACATTTTCAACCTGAACATTCACGGCGTCTATATCTGGCTGCTGTGTTAATGTTCTGACCACTGTCTCCATCACTTCATCTGAAATAATATGTTGTTCAGCATCCATTAGAATTCCTTCGTTAAATGTCAAGTTGGCGACGCCTTCCTCGATAACCGGATCTTCTGTTAAAGCAGCTTCCGGACTGAATACATTGACAACTTGATTTTGATAACCAGGACCATCCATCAGCTCATTAATAACGCCTGCTATGTCACTCTCATCTTCCATCTCTACATATTGCGTAACCGGGACATAATAACGGTTGTTTTCTTGTTCTGCCGGATAAAACATCGTTACCGGACTACTATTAAAATAGTCCAACGTATCATTGTTTGTGAGATTAATGCCATTTGCCCGCGTATATCCATTATTAATCGGTGTCCCATTGACAGGCATTTCTTTTAAATCAACACCGTCTACCCGAAGCTTGACTTTATGGACATTATCAAATTGTGTCAAAGTATGCGTAACAGCTTCTAAAATAGGCAGCTCCGATGACGCTTCATATTCTGAAAAATCCTCGGATAAATCAACGACAATCGTACCATCCTCTTGCAGGTCAATACCAAGAACTTCCGTATCTTCTGGAAGCACAGCCTGAAATCCATTCGGCAACATTGGCGTTATTGGACCACCTTTAACCATATATTCAACCACCTGTTGTGCCACTTGGTTTTCTTCCGGAACAGGCAGATCTACCATTTGTGAAGCAACCATGCCATTCGAATCAATTAAGTACAGCTCTCTGGAAACCGTATCTTCCGCTTCCGCAGGAGTAGCTGCAGTATCTTCCCCTTCTTCTGTTTCTTCGCCATTCACTGCTTCTGCATTTTGTGGAGGGTCTACCTCTTTTGATGACTGTTCTCCTTTAAAGCAACCAGCTAACAAGACTAATATTCCAAACGCCACAATTAATCGGATTATTGATTTACCCATGCAACTACCTCCCAAGATGGTTTGTACTATTAATTATACGAGCTCCCTTGCTGAAATAGACCATGAATTGGGTAGTTTAACAAACAAAAACGGAATAAATCTTTCTAAAGCAGCTAGTATTTCTTTATTCATCCGTGGTAGAGCGACTTTTAAAGGAGATAGAAAACTTTCATACAACAACTATACGTCTTGAAAGTATGTAAAAACGCCTGAACTGTAAATGCATTTCGTTACAGCTCAGGCGTTTTTAGTTCTATCAATAATGCTTTCCCGCTGTTATTACACGGCCTGCAGGTCAGCATGTTTAATCGTAAGCACTTCAAATTGGCTATCTTTAAATATTTTTTGTGTAATATCTATAAAAATCTCCAAATCTCCGGTTGCATAAAATTGATGCAGCGGCATTTGACCATTATCATTCGCAATTTGGTGAATATCTAACGTCGTGCTTGTCTCTCTCGCGGTTTCTTCGCTGGAAGAAATAACCTTGATCTCCTCGCCGACCACCTCTTGGATGGTATCTTTTAACAAAGGATAATGCGTGCAGCCCAGAATCAATGTATCCATTTTATCATGCTCTATAATCGGAACTAATGCCTTTTCGACTACCTGTTTTGCTTCCGGTCCATCCAGCAAGCCTTTTTCCACCATTGGGACAAACGCCGGACAAGCCAAAGATAGAACTTCAATTTCTGACTTGATTTGACGAAGTGCATAGCTGTAAGCTTCACTCCGTACGGTTCCTTCTGTCCCGATAATGCCGATATAATCATTTTCTGTCGACTTAATCGCAGCTCTTGCCCCAGGCTTAATGACACCAATAACGGGTATATCCAGTTTTTCATGTAAATCTTTTATCGTAAACGCTGTTGCTGTATTACAAGCTATCACAAGCATTTTTATGTTTTTTTCCAACAAAAAATGGACCATTTCCCAAGTAAATTGTTTTACCTCTTCTTCTGTCCTTGGTCCATATGGACATCTTTCCGTATCTCCTAAGTAAATAAGTGGTTCTTTTGGCAGCTGTCTCATTAGTTCATGAACAACTGTCAGACCGCCCACACCGGAATCAATGACACCAATCGGCTGTTCCAAAATTCTCTCTCCCTTTTGTTTCTTTACTTTTCATTAACTTGCTTCATTTCATCATGCAAAAAGCTTAATAATTCATTTAACGTGTCTTTTTGCTCATCTGAGAATGGTGATAAAACATCCTGTAAATATTCCTGGCGTTTTTGAATAACTTCTTCGATAATATGTTTCCCTTTTTCCAAAAGATGAATCCGCACCACACGACGATCATTGGTATCCCGGACACGCTCTACCAATTCATTTTTCTCCAGCCGGTCGACCAAGTCTGTCGTCGTACTAAACGCATGGCTGATTCGGTTAGACAATTCGCCTACTGTCAGGTCTCCCTCCTCCAAAAGCCATTGCAGTGCAATAAACTGTGGGGAAGTTATCGGATAATGGTGTAAGATTTTTCGTCCATTTTGTTTAATCATACCGGAAATATATCGCAACTGTTTTTCCATTTTATGAACTGCTTCTACTTCTTGATTCTTTTCCAAACCAATACCCCCTAAATGTAAAATCCACTCTTGGTATTTTAACACTAATTGTGTCGCATTTGTTGTAAATTTATTTCATCGCAATATAACTGACTGGGACTGGGGCTGCGATTACTCGCCTCATTGAAGGGCTATTGCAAGATTCCCAATTTGAGCAGAGAAAGTGTTGGACAATCGAAGCAGCAGTCGGATAGCCAGTAGCGGGTCTACTCGTTCCAGTTTATGAGATGCACGTTATAGAACCGCTGTCACATACTTCCCCTTTATTCTTCTCCTATTCAACGAGCATATCCCTCACAAATTAATTTTTACTTTATATACTTGTAATACATAGTAACCTAAAAATAACTTCTTGAAAACTTTTTTAAAGCAAAGCAGTCAAATTCTCTTCAAAAATGTACGCACTCTTTTCTTTCAGCCTTCATAAGCTATATCGACTAAATAATTTCCCTTCATGATGCAGTTCTATAAAGCAAGGAGGGGGTAACATTTGAAGGAAAATGGGTATAAACCGAAGCAGCTACTGACCAAACGCGAGAAAGAAGTGTTTGAACTATTAGTACAAGATAAAACAACGAAAGAGATTGCCCAAGAGCTATTCATCTCAGAAAAAACTGTGAGGAACCACATTTCAAACGCGATGCAAAAACTGGGGGTAAAAGGCCGTTCACAGGCTGTTGTTGAATTGCTTCGCATGGGCGAATTAAAACTATAAACACAAAGATAAAAGAAAACGATAAATCAGGATGTTATTCGAGATCAAAATACATTTACTTTCTTATTTTATTTGATTTTTATTTTGAGCTCATATCAATAAATGCATGGAATGGTAAGATTTCCCGCAATTGCTCTTGCCATTTAGTCGTATTCTTTATCGTCATTCCTCACAGATATCATCTAAAGCTATATGAAGGCGCTGTATAAGTCTGAGTTTCGTAAAAAGGAACTCAGACTTTTTTATTTTATTTTTGCAGAGAAATTGTACGGTAAAAAAGAAAAATAGCATCTATTACTATTGAATTAGTTATGGTAAAATTTACTTATTATACATACAGGGGTGGTCAATGTGAAAAAAGAAAAAATAGGTCTGCTTAAAAAATGGCATTTATTGTTGATTGCGTTTATCACAGTTGCTGCATTTTTAAGCGGTTGTGGAGATGAAGAGGAAGCAGCGGAAGAACCAGATCAAGTAGAAACAAATACTAATGATGAAGAAGCACCAGAAGAAGCCAAGGATGAATCTGACGAATCGCATGAGGCGGAAGAAGCGGAAGAAGCGGAAGAAGCGGAAGAAGAACCTGCTCAAACCGAAGAAGCGGAAGAAAAGGAAGAAGATTTTGTTGAAGTAGAAGAGCTTGATAATCTGGAAGAAGAACCTGCTGAAGCTCAAGCGTCTGAAGAAGTTGAGGAAGATCTTACTGAAGCAGAGGAATTTGATGATTTAGAGGAACTTGATGAAGTAGAAGAAGAGCCTGCTGAAGAAGAAGCACTTGACGAAACGGAAGAACTTGATGAAGCGGAAGAAGATACTTCCGAAATAGAAGAAGCTGGAGAAACTTTATCCCAGCAAAACGCAGTGAGTGCAGCTAGAGATTATATAAGTTATTCATCTTTCTCAGAGAGTGGTTTAATCGAACAATTGGAATTTGAAGGATTTAATAATGAAGAAGCAACTTATGCTGTGAATCAACTAGACGTTGATTGGCAGGAACAGGCTGTCTTCACGGCTGAAGATTACTTGGCCTATTCTAGTTTTTCAGAAAGCGGTTTGATTGAACAGCTCGTTTTTGAAGGGTTCAGCAATGAGCACGCTTCTAATGCTGTCAGCCAACTAAATGTTGATTGGCAGGAACAAGCTGTTTTAACAGCTGAAGACTATTTAGCTTACTCTAGTTTTTCAAAAAGCGGTTTGATTGAACAGCTCGTTTTTGAAGGGTTTAGTAATGAGCATGCTACCTATGCTGCGGAACAAGCAGGATTATAAAATAGTTCGCTTTAGTATAAAAGTCATCCTAAATAAAGGATGACTTTTTCTTTCTATTTAATCGGGTTGTTACATGGCAGTTGGGAATATCTGAAGCTTTTAGGAGTATTTTTAAATACGTGCTATGTCTCTATTAATTTCTGTTTTAATGCCTCGGTCAATTTTTGCGGTTCTTTCTTTTCTGTATCCATATACACTAATCTTCCCCGGGCTGTCAGTATAACTTCCTCTTGCCTCACGACTTTATAGTGAATATCAAAAGAAGTATTTCCAACAGACGCTGTTTTCACATAAACACGAATATCATCACCGAAATAAAGCTCCTTCAGATAATTACATTGCAAATCGACGACAATAATTCCATCTTTTTGGCGCATATCCTTTGATAAAAAGCCTATATGATGTAAATAAGCAATGCGGGCTTCTTCAAAATAAATAAAGGGGGATACATTATTCACATGCCCATACATATCTGTTTCAGAGAATCGAACCGATACAGGGATATAGAAAGAAAATTCCTTTTCCCACGTTAAAAAATCTTCAATATAAGAAATACGACTCATACACCCTTTTCCTCTCTCTTTTATAATTTGGTGCCAGGAATTCAACCGATTTTCGAAGCGCTTACATTTTTTATTGAGAAAGAACCCTAACCTGGATTTGGTCAGGGTTCACTCTTTATCTATTAAAGTGCTGCGTCGCTTCCAAAGAAGTTTTTAAAAGCTTGAATATTGGTAGCACGGTTCATTGCGGCAATAGAAGTTGTCAAAGGAATTCCTTTCGGACAAACTTGCACACAGTTTTGAGAGTTTCCGCACCCGTCAATACCGCCATCTTCCATTAAACCGTTCAAACGTTCACTTGCATTCATTTCTCCAGTTGGATGAGCGTTAAATAAACGCGCTTGGGAAATGGCAGCAGGACCAATAAAATTCGAATTGTCATTGACATTTGGACAAGCTTCCAAACAAACACCGCATGTCATACATTTAGATAATTCATATGCCCATTGACGTTTATTTTCCGGCATACGTGGTCCAGGACCTAAATCATGTGTTCCATCAATTGGAATCCATGCTTTTACCTGTTTTAACGCATCAAACATACGCTCCCGGTCAACAATAAGATCGCGGACAACCGGGAATGTTGACATTGGTTCTAAGCGGATAGGCTGCTCCAGCTGATCAACCAGCGCTGCGCAGGACTGTCTAGCAGTACCGTTAATTACCATGGAACATGCACCACAAACTTCCTCTAAGCAGTTCATGTCCCACATAACAGGTGTAGTTTGCTCTCCATTCTTATTGACAGGATTTTGCCGGATTTCCATTAAAGCAGAAATAACATTCATATTCTGTCTATAAGGTATCTCAAACGTTTCCTCATAAGGAGCAGAATCCGGGCCGTCTTGTCTTGTGATAATAAAAGTAATTTTACTTTGTTCAGCCATTTCGTTTACTCCTTTCTAATGTTTAGTTGTATAATCTCGTTTACGAGGCGTAATCAAAGAAACATCCACATCTTCATAACTAAATACCGGCTCATTATTTTTCGCATCATATTCTGCGATAGTTGTTTTCAGCCAGTCTTCATCATTACGTTCCGGGAACGCTGGTTTATAGTGGGCTCCACGGCTTTCATTTCGATTGTATGCACCTTTCGTGATCACACGAGCTAATTGAAGCATATGTTTTAATTGACGGGTAAACATAACACCCTGATTGTGCCAGCGGGAAGTATCATTAATATTAATATTTTCCCAGCGTTCTATCAATTCGACAATTTTCGCATCTGTTTTCAATAATTTATCATTATCACGGACAACCGTTACATTATCCGTCATCCATTCTCCAAGCTCTTTATGAATTTGATAAGCATTCTCTGTACCTTGCATATTCATCAGCTTATCAAAATCTTCTTGTTCTGCTTCTTCACGAGATTGATAGAGTTCATCCGGAAGTTCTTCCACATGCTCGTCCAAGCTTTCAATATATTCAATTGCACTTGGACCTGCCACTGTACCACCGTAAATTGCTGACAATAAGGAATTGGCGCCGAGACGATTACCGCCATGCTGTGAATAGTCACATTCGCCGGCAGCAAAGATTCCCGGAATACTTGTCATCTGCTTTTGATCAACCCATAGGCCGCCCATGGAATAATGAACTGCAGGGAAAATTTTCATCGGTACTTTACGAGGATCTTCCCCGACAAACTTCTCATAAATCTCAATAATTCCACCAAGTTTTACATCCAATTCTTTTGGATCTTTATGAGATAAATCAAGGTAAACCATGTTTTCCCCATTAATGCCAAGTTTTTGATTGACGCACACATCAAAAATTTCTCTCGTTGCAATATCACGAGGGACAAGGTTACCATATGCCGGATATTTTTCTTCAAGGAAATACCATGGTTCCCCGTCTTTATACGTCCAAATACGACCGCCTTCTCCACGAGCTGACTCACTCATTAAGCGGAGTTTATCATCGCCGGGAATGGCAGTCGGATGAATTTGAATAAATTCTCCATTTGCGTATTTTGCTCCCTGCAAGTAAAGTTTACTTGCTGCTGAACCTGTATTAATCATAGAGTTGGTTGATTTACCAAAAATAATTCCAGGTCCTCCTGTCGCAAAAATGGTTGCATCGGATCGAAACGCCTTAATTTCATGTGTTTTCACATTTTGAGCCACAATTCCTTTTCCAACACCATTTTCATCAATAACAGCTTCCAGGAATTCCCAACCTTCAAATTTCGTAACAAGTCCTTCCACTTCATAGCGGCGAACCTGCTCGTCTAAGGCATATAATAACTGCTGACCTGTCGTTGCCCCTGCATATGCTGTACGGTGCATCTGCGTACCGCCAAAACGTCGGAAATCCAATAATCCTTCCGGCGTACGGTTAAACATAACGCCCATACGATCAAACATATGTATAATACCTGGTGCAGCATCACACATTGCTTTTACTTGCGGTTGGTTAGCGAGAAAGTCTCCACCATAAACTGTATCGTCAAAGTGCAGATCCGGAGAATCTCCTTCACCTTTTGTATTAACCGCTCCATTAATACCGCCTTGTGCACATACAGAGTGAGAACGTTTTACAGGTACGATAGAAAATAGATCCACATTTACTCCTGCTTCAGCAGCTTTGATTGTAGCCATCAAACCGGCTAAACCGCCGCCGACTACAGCAACTTTTTTACTCATTCGTTAGCTCACTCCTTCTTTCATTTCATTACTATTTAGACACCATATGCGAATGCAAGTAATGATCTCACCCCTAAATAGCCGACTGCTAAAAATACAATCAGACATACATACGTGGAAATGCGCTGTGATTTTGGTGTTTGCGTAATTCCCCATGTTACCAGGAAGCTCCACAATCCATTTGCGAAATGGAATACAGCTGAAAGAACCCCTACCACATAGAACCAAAACATCGGTGTGCTCGTCAAAATACCTTCCATCAGACTGTAGTCTGCTTCAGCATTTCCTAAACCAATCTGAACGCGTGTTTCGATTACGTGCCATGCAATGAAGACAACAAGAAAAATTCCAGTGAACCGCTGTAATGCGAACATCCAGTTACGGAAAAATCCATAACGTCGTGTGCTGTATCTAGATGTGAAAACAATATAAACACCTAAAATCGCATGGAACAAGATTGGTAGATAGATTACAAGTGTTTCTAATACCAATACAAATGGCAAATTAGCCATAAAACCAGCTGCTGTATTAAACGCTTCTTCTCCATACACAACAAAATGATTGACAAATAAATGTTGTACTAAGAAAATACCAATCGGTACAACTCCCAGTAACGAATGTAGTCTTCTAAAGAAGAACTCACGTTGTTCTGCCATGTTTACCCCCCTTTTGAAACGTAATCCCATAATATGTATACTACAAAAATAAAGCCTTTACAAAAACGTATAAATTTATTTTCATAGTACAGCCAATAACATCTATTATTGTACTTCTTACAATCTAAAGCGTCAAGAATTCCCAACTACCTTATTTTAAGAAAAAGAAAAAGATTCTCTTCAAAATATCTTTTCAGCAGGAAATGTTGATATAATTCTATAAGACACATGGATTTTTCTAATAGACTCAACTTTCGCATCTAAGGATAAGCATCTAAACCTTACTGTTTCAGGATGAACATTGTATATAGCTCCCGCTACGGAAAAACACTACGCTAGTTCGTTTTATCGCTATTTACCTGTATAGAACATCCTGCTAGCGGAGGCGGACCGTTTTGACTCCTAAGAGATCAGCACTATCTGAAGATGCCCTTTTGCCAAGTGCTCTTCTTGGAAAAAGTTAGCTGAAGAGCGTGTCCCTAGGTAGGCTAAGACCGCAACGTCTGCACTAGTACGTCCTGGAACTGCACTTACCTTCTCATCTTTATCAACAGATGTATGGAATGGAAGTTACTTTTTAAAGTACGAAAGTTGAATAATAGATAACTATACAATACGAAATAACTAGAAAAAGATTTAGAAAAATCGCCGGTGATGTTATGATAAGTTCATATCATTTGGTACCAATACTTGCTAATTACGAAACAACCATAGATAATAATCTTAGATATTTAAATGGAACGAAGCAGGAGGGAAAGGATGAAAGTAGTGTCAAAGAACGAGAGTAATCAAAAACTGGATGTAAATGAATTAGAACAATTATATAGCGATGGAGCGGGATATGACATTTTACGGTATATCGGCCTGCCTGAGCTGTTTGGTGAAGAAAAAGAAACATTACTCTATTTTTTAGGCAGAAATGTCGCCCGTAAATTTGAATTTAATAGTCTCGAAGATGTAAGCTCCTTCTTTGAAAAGATGGGGCTGGGAACGTTAGATTTAGTAAAGGAAAAAAAGAATGTAAAAACGTTCAATCTTTTATCCGAAGCAGTTGTTACCAGATTAAAATCAAATGTGGAGACCGATTTCCGATTAGAAGCAGGAATCATAGCAGAAGCACTCCAACAAATAGAAGGTGTGGATTGTGAATGTCTTGAATCAATCCATCGCCGCCTGAAACAAATTGAATTTACCGTTTATATACAAGACTGACTGCCCTTCCAAAGATGGTATGAAGGAACGCCTATTATATCGCTCTTGGAACGGGAATGAACACAGTACACCCATTACAACCGGCTGTTTGAAAGAACGCCAAAAACGATCGCGAAACTCATTCGATTTCACGATCGTTTTTTTCTGTTTCCTGTTCTTTTAAATGTTCAATAATTTCAGTCGCAATATTTTGGGGAATACCAATTTTACGCATTTCCTCTAACGATGCATTTTTTATCTCTTCCACTGTCTTAAAATGTGTCAGCAGAAGTTTACGACGTTTCTCTCCAACGCCGGGGATGCGATCGAGCTCTGACTGAATCACGCCTTTCCCTCTTAATTGTCTATGGAAAGTAATAGCAAAGCGGTGCACCTCATCTTGTATCCGCTGAACCAAATAAAAAGCCTGCGACTGCCGTTTTAACGGAATGACTTCCGGAGGGTCGCCATATAACAATTCACTCGTTTTATGTTTGTCGTCCTTAGCAAGGCCGGCAAGCGGAATACTTAGCCCAAGCTCATTTTCCAGTACATCTGCCGCTGCTGACATCTGTCCTTTTCCACCATCAACAATAATTAAATCAGGTAAAGGGAGGTCCTCGCGAAGTACTCTAGTATAACGTCTGCGTATAACTTCCCGCATCGTATCATAATCATCCGGGCCCTCTACATCTTTAATTTTATACTTTCGATATTCTTTTTTATTCGGCTTTCCATCTTCAAAAACGATCATGGCGGATACGGGATCGGTGCCCTGAATATTTGAGTTATCAAATGCCTCAATCCGGCGCGGCGTCTCTATATTCAGATAATCCCCTAAGTCTTCCATCGCTTGATAGGTTCTTTCTTCATCCCGTTCGATTAATTGAAATTTTTCATTTAAAGCAACGTTTGCATTTTTATTAGCTAATTCAACCATTTCTTTTTTACGACCACGAAGCGGTGTATGCACATTAATTTCAAGCAATTTTTCCAGTATGTCATCATCTATACCGATAGGAACAAGTACTTGCTTCGGTTTCAAATGATTTTCCTGTAAATAGAATCGGGCAATAAAACTGATAATCGTTTCTTCCGCATTGTCATAAAACGGAAATAGGCTGACATCCCGTTCAATCAACTTGCCTTGCCGGATAAAAAATACTTGTACGCACATCCAGCCTTTATCATAACTGTACCCAAATACATCCCGATTTACCAAGTCGTTAGCAGCCATTTTCTGCTGTTCCATCGTGGCATCGATATGCTGGATTGTATCCCGGAGTTCTTTCGCTCTTTCAAAATTCAGCGCTTCACTTGCTTCTGTCATTTCTCTTGTTAAACGGTTACGTATATCTTTAAAACCGCCATGTAAAAAGGAAGTGATCTCTTGCACAATTTCCTGATATATTTCTTTGGAAGGCGGATGCTTGCTGCAAGCTAAACATTGTCCCATATGATAATAAAGACACGGCCTTCCGGGAGGATTATTACATTTCCTAAGTGGATAAATCCGATCCAATAGTTTTTTTGTCTCTCTAGCTGCAATCACGTTCGGATAAGGTCCAAAATATTTTCCCTTGTCTTTTTTCAGTTGTCTTGTAACAATCAACCGCGGGTGACGCTCGGATGTGATTTTTAAATAAGGATAAGACTTATCATCTTTTAACATCACATTATATTTAGGATCATATTTTTTGATTAAATTCATTTCCAAAATCAAAGCTTCTATTTCCGACGACGTGACCATATATTCAAAATCTGCAATATCCTGTACTAAGCGCTGCGTTTTCCGGTCATTTGCCCCGCGGAAATAAGACCGGACACGGTTCCTTAACTTTTTGGATTTCCCCACATAAATAATCGTTCCATGCTTATCCTTCATTAAATAGCAGCCGGGCTGCATAGGAAGGATAGACAGTTTTTTTTCAATCGCTTCTTTCATAGTACCAGCCCTTTTATAATACATCAGAAAATCCCTTTTCATCTGCTTGATGAGAAAGGGATTTTCTTTTCTCTAATAAAATATAAAAGATGCCATGTTGTGCTGTATTATCACACAAAATGGAACCTTTCCTTTATTAGGCATGTTTATTAATTAAATCGGTTAATGCCTCTTTTGGTTGAAAACCAATAACCTGGTCTACCACTTCACCATCTTTTAATAAAAGAAGTGTCGGGATGCTCATCACACCAAATTTCCCAGCTGTTTCCTGGTTTTCATCAACATCTAATTTGACGATTTGTACTTTATCTTCCATTTCTCCATCAATTTCTTCCAAAACAGGAGCAATCATTTTACAAGGTCCACACCATGGAGCCCAGAAATCAACAAGTACAAGACCTTTTGACGTCTCTTCTGTAAAGTTTTGATCTGATGCATGTTTAATTGCCATTATTATTTACCTCCTTAAAACATCATACAGCTTATCATAAGCTTAGTATGAGTATATCACCGTACAAGTATACTGTATAATAGTTTGCTTGAACAAGTGTGAAATAAGCTTCAAAAGGCCTGTGTTGAAATGTTTCCTTCAGACCTTTTGCATAATGTTATAACACAGAAAGTTATCGCAGTCTACTCTTTTACCTTTTTAATTTCTTCAATAAGCAGCGGAATGACATCGAATAAATCTCCAACAATCCCATAATCCGCTACATTAAAGATATTTGAATCAGCATCTTTATTTATCGCAACGATCACTTTGGAGTTAGACATTCCCGCTAAATGCTGAATCGCACCGGAAATACCTACAGCAATATACAAATCAGGCGTTACTACTTTTCCAGTCTGCCCAATTTGCAGCGCATAGTCACAATAATCCGCATCACAAGCACCTCTGGAGGCTCCTACAGCACCGCCTAATGCTTCTGCCAGTTCATAAAGAGGCTTAAATCCATCTGCACTCTTTACCCCTCTGCCGCCTGCTACAATAACGTTTGCTTCGGAGAGGTCAACACCGTCAGAGGCTTTGCGTACAACATCTTTCACAACTGTACGCAAATCTTTAATATCTACATCTTTGGTATGCACATCACCAGATCTGGAATCGTCTTTTTCAAGAACAGCTATATTATTAGGTCGTATCGTTACAAATGTAAAATCATCTTCAAATGTTTTCTTCTCAAACGCTTTTCCAGAATAGATAGGACGAATAAACACACTCTCATCCCCATCTTTTTCAATATCTACAACATCAGAGATAAGCCCTTTTGCAAGCCTGCTGGCAATTTTCGGTGTTAAATCCTTGCCAATGGCTGTATGGCCCATGATAATTCCTTTTGGAGATAATTCATCGATAATGTCTAACAGCGCCTGTCCATACCCTTCCGACGTATATGTTTGCAGGTTATCATGTGTAACTGTGACAACACTATCTGCTCCATAAGCAATCAATTCCTGCCCGGAACTTGTCAAATCACTATCACTGAATAATACTCCAACAATTTCCGCATCCTTATCAATTTGTTTTGCTGCCGCGATGGCCTCAAAAGAAACATTTCTTACTTCATTATCTCTTACTTCCCCAATTACTAGTAACTTATCGCTCATTATTATTATCCCCTTTCCCAATCAGCTTCTATATGAATCGACATACAATTAAAGTGCGTGTTCAAAAAGTCCGATAAATAGGACCAAGTCGGCTAAGTTCGCGACGTCCTGGGGTTGCGATTACTCACCCCATCGAAAAGCGTTGTCGCAATGCCGACACTAGCACGTCCTGGGACTGCGATTACTCGCCCCACCGGAAACATTTGTGCGTCGGAAGTTCAAGGCGACGAGATTTTTACGAACGGACTTCTCGCGTGTTGTGGTGACTTCTACGTTACCCACAGGACGTGGATGTTCTTAGTAGAAGTTCCTCTATGCTTTAAAATACGTGAGTATCGGAAAAATCTCGTCAACGTAGAAATTCGCCGTGTCATTTTTATTGGACTTTTTGAACATCCTCTCAAAGTACTTTTTTGTCATTTTTCAATAAAGATACCAGTTCCTTCACCTGCTCCTCTATATCTCCCTCTAACACCTTTCCCGCTTCTTTTTCAGGAGGAAGATAAATATCAACCGTTTTTGTTTTTGCTTCTACGTCATCTTCATCCAAATCCAGGTCATCGATTTCTAATTCCTCCAGCGGTTTTTTCTTAGCTTTCATAATACCTGGTAAAGACGGGTAACGCGGTTCATTTAGCCCTTGTTGACACGTCACTAACACAGGCAAACTTGTTTCGATGATTTCCACATCACCTTCGACATCTTTTTCAATCGATACATTCTCACCGTCAATAGACAAACTGGTTATCGTCGTCACGTAAGAAATTCCTAAGAGCTCCGCAAGTCTTGGTCCAACCTGACCGCTGGCTTCATCAATAGCAACATTACCTGCCAGAATCAAATCCGCCTCTTTATCTTCAAAAAACGCTTCCAAAATTTTTGCTGTTGTAAATTGATCTCCATCTTCTAAGTCCTCTTCTGTATTAATCAAAACAGCTTTATCTGCTCCCATCGCCAAAGCTGTCCGAAGCTGTTTTTCAGAATCCTCATCACCGATTGTGACAACTGTTACTTCCCCGCCATGCTTATCTCTTTGAACAATCGCTTCCTCCACTGCATATTCATCATATGGATTAATGATGAATTCTGCACCATCATCTTCAATCCTGCCCCCTTGAACCGTGATTTTCTCCTCTGTATCAAATGTTTTTTTCAATAATACAAAAATATTCATATTTCTCTCCTCCTGACGAAAATCTATTTATCTTGAAAATAAGCCGTTCTCTTTTCTATAAAAGCGCTTACACCTTCTGCGGCATCAGCTGAACCAAATATTTCGCCAAACAAACGCGCTTCTTGGTTAACACCTTCTTCAAATTGACTTGTATTCGCATATGGGATTAACTGCATAATCCGGTTAATTCCAGGTTTGCTTTTCGCCGCAATTTTTACAGCTAATTGATGCACTTCTTTTTCAAGGTCATCTTCTGCAAAAGCCCGGTTAACAAGCCCCCATTCTTCTGCCTGCTTTCCGGAAATGGGTTCACCGGTCAGGATCATTTCGTACGCTCTTGCGTTTCCGACATAGCGCGGCAATCGCTGTGTGCCAGCAAACCCCGGGATAATGCCTAATTGCATCTCTGGTAAACCTATTTTTGCGTGTACAGTTGCATATCGGATATGGCAGGCCATGGCCAGCTCCAGTCCTCCTCCCAATGCAGCTCCATGAATGGATGCAATAACAGGAAGCGGAAAATGCTCTACTCTGTTAAAAATATCCTGCCCTTTTTTTGCTAGTGATTCATATTCCGACGCCTCTTGAAGAGATGTAAATTCCTTAATATCCGCTCCTGCCGAAAAAAATTTACCTTCCCCTCGTAAAACAACTACTTTAGCTTCATTATCTTTTTCAATTTGGGTTAGCAATGCATCCAATTTCGTAATAATCTGTGAAGATAAAGCATTGGCGGGAGGGCTTTTTATACTTACATAAGCAATCTTTTCTTCCACTTGGAAATCAATAATGGACAAAATAAACACCCCTTTTTCCAATTTATTTGTCTGTTTATTCAGCGGACAAAGCACTGACGAGCATTCTGTGAATCTCAGGCGCCATGTCAACGAGAGGATACTTTTGCTCTTTCATCACCCAATTTGTGACGATTTCATCGAGTGTTCCGAAAATCATTTGCCGTACCAGCGGTATATTGAGATCTTCTCGAAACTGCTGTTGTTTAATCCCTTTTTGAATAATGCCGTCAATCACGGTTAAATAGGGCTTTAAAACCTGGTTAATCTGCATCCTTAAAGAAATATTTGATTGTCTCAATTCCAACTGTGTCACAATAGCCAAATAATAATCCGAAGATAGCTGCCTGAAATGCATTTTAATCAAAGTATATAATTGATCGGATGCAGTGTCACTTTCTTCAATTGCTCTGGCTATCTGATCAATAAATTCCCCCATTTTCACTTCAAATAAAGAAACAAGAATATGCTCTTTGTTCTTAAAATATAAATAAATGGTACCATCCGCTACATTTGCTTCCTTTGCTATTTTAGACACTTGTGAACCATGGTATCCATTTTCAGCAATTACTTTGACAGCAGCTTCAATAATTTGATGGTATTTTGGTTTTTGATTCTTCATAATGAACTCCTTGCTTACATATTAAAAGTGAGTGAATAGTCATTCATATTTTCAATATACAGTCCCATCCCTTTTCTGTCAATCATAATCTATTTTTTGTCTTACTTTTTCTATACATTCGGTTGGTCTTTGTTACATCTTCTCATCACAGATAAAACTTACTTTCAAATGCATCTGTTTGTTTGCTGCAAAAGAAAAAAGAGCACGAGGCTCAAACAGATGCTGCTTCTTGTTTCTGTTTCTCTTCGTCAATCAGTTTTCTTCTTAGTATTTTGCCAACAGCCGTTTTCGGTAATTCGGAACGGAATTCATAGATTCTGGGAACTTTAAAACTCGCCAGATATTTTCTGGCATACGCATTCAATTCTTCCTCTGTAAGCGTCGCTCCTTCTTTTAATACAACATAAGCTTTGACTGTTTCTCCCCTGTACGGATCAGGTACACCTGCTACTACAGCTTCCTGCACATCCTCATGTTCATATAAAATTTCTTCAATTTCTCTTGGGTAAATATTAAAACCGCCGGCAATTATCGTATCTTTCTTTCTGTCAACGACATAGAAAAAACCGCGTTCATCCACATAACCTAAATCCCCGGTTAACAGCCAGCCATCTTTTAACGTAGATGCTGTCTCTTCTTCATTATTCCAATATCCTTTCATGATTTGTGGTCCTTTTACAGCTATTTCGCCAATTTCTCCAATTGGAACTTCTTCTAATCCTTCTTCGCCCATTTGCACAATTTTCGCATCTGTATCCGGCCAAGGAACACCGATACTGCCATTAATACGCTCGGCATATACAAAATTGGCATGTGTTACAGGAGAAGTTTCCGTTAAGCCATAACCTTCCACTAGATTTCCCCCGGTAATCCGTTCAAAACGTTCCTGAATCTCAATCGGAAGCGGCGCTGATCCGCTAATACACGCATCAATAGAAGATAAATCATATTTTTCTAAATCAGGGTGATTCAATAGACCGATATAGATTGTCGGAGCACCTGGAAAAAGATTTGGTTTCTGTTTATCAATGACTTTTAATAACTCACCTGCATCAAACTTAGGAATTAAAATGATTTTGGAGGCTTTTTTAATGGCAAAATTCATTACGGCAGTCATGCCATATACATGAAAAAAAGGAAGAATACCAAGGACAACATCCTGCCCGGCTTGTTTTCCGCTGCGTGAAAGCCATGTTTCACACATTTGCACATTGGAGCTTAAATTATAATGGGTGAGCATCACGCCTTTGGGATTTCCTGTTGTTCCGCCGGTATATTGCAGGAGCGCAATATCTTCTTCCGGGTCAATCGCGGATTCTAAATAATCAGGCACCGATTGTTCCATTATCTTTTTCCATATGTGTGTATCATTGCCCGGTTCTACTTTTACCACCATATTGTATTCCCGCTTCTGTATAAATGGATAGATGACATTTTTCGGGAATGGAAGATAGTCTTTGATACCGGTTACGATAACATGTTCTAATGTTGTATGGGAGCGGGCACTGTTTACACGCGGCAGTAAAATATCTAAACATATAATAGCTCTTGCCTGCGCATCATTCATTTGAAAAATTAACTCTCTTTCTGTATAAAGGGGGTTCGTCGGAACAGCTACCGCTCCTGCCATCAGAATACCATAATAACTAATCACCGATTGAGGGGTATTCGGTAAAAAAATTGCCACCCGATCTCCTTTTCTGATACCGATGGATTGCAGGTAATTTGCTGTTTTCTTCGCTTCTTCATAAACCGTCTTATACGTCATTTCCTTCCCCATAAAATAAAGCGCTTTCTTTTCTCCGTATAACGCCGCAGCATCCACCAAATATTGGTACAACGGACACTTATCATATTCCAGTGTGAGCGGCAAATCCTCCGGGTAACGGTCATGCCAAGCTCTTTTTTCCATCAAACCATTCCTCCTTCATTATCATTCTATACCTATTATAACGATTGTTTTCTATTTTTGAAAATATTATCTATTTTCTAGAGAAACAGATAAACAATTCCAACGACGAAGAAAACGACAGCTACTGCGATTAATATTTTTGCCATGCGTTCAAATATCACAAATCCCACTCCTAACCTACAATACTTGCTCCGATAACATATGCTAATCCAACGGAAATAATCATAGAAATAAATCCGACAGCCTTATTTCCATTGCCAATCTCTTCATCTACTTTCATAAATGGCGTTAAAAACTCAAAAAACAGGTAACCGGCTATTAACAATACAAATCCATAAACGCCCCAGCCCATCGATACAAGTAAACTGTCATTATGTTCAATAGAGAATCTGAAAATCATGGCGATACCAAATAATTTCCCTCCGGTAGCCATTGCGACAGCCACGTTTCCGTTTTTAATTTCTTCCCAGTTTTTATAGGAAGTTACCAGTTCTGCTATTGCTAAAAATAATAAGGTAGATAAAATAAAGACACTGTATCTTGCTGCAGTGATTACTAATATATTTTCCCAAAAACCTTCCATTTTTCTCGCTCCTTGATTGGCAAGAAGGGATTCGTCAGCTTGATACTACGCAACCCCCTCTTCCAATGTTTCTAACATTTAAATGCATTCTTTACCGCTTTATTCAAAACGAATAACTGTAACGCCGCTTCCGCCTTCTCCAGCTTCTCCGGCTCTGGAACCCTTGATATGCGGATGGCGTTTTACGAATTCCTGCACCCCTTTTCGCAATGCTCCAGTGCCTTTCCCGTGGATAATAGACGCTTGGGTGTACCCGGCCAACAATACATCATCCACATACTTTTCCAACTTGTGCATCGCATCTTCATAACGTTCACCACGTAAGTCTAATTCTGTTTTCACATGTTGGTTACTGCCTCTTACGGTTGCTACTGGTTCAGCCTGTTTCTTTTTCTTCTTCTTCACAAGCTCCAAGTCAGATCGTTTCACTTTCACCTTCATAATACCGACCTGAACCATGTATTCCTTATTGTTTACCTTTTCCACAACTTCGCCAAGCTGATTTACTGTCAGGAGTTTTATCTCATCTCCAGGTTTTAACTCGCTCTCCTCCTGACTTTTTTCAGGTTGGCTTTTTGATTTATCACTGCTTAAGTGCGGCATTGCATCATCTAACATCTTTCTGGCTTCTATCCATTCATGCTCTTTCATACCAGATTGGTCTTTCATATGACGCATCATCTGAACAATTTCTTCTGCTTCCTGTCGTGCTTTCGTTAAAGCTTTTTCGGCCTTCTCTTCCGTTTTCTCATATATCTTTTGCTTATTATCTTCCCAATGATTCATTGCTTTCGTCAATTCCTGGTGAAGTTTCTCACTTTCTTCTAATATCTCGTGGGCTTTTTCATAGTCCTTTTCCGCCTCGGTATGAGATTGTTCCAAGGAAGCAATCATGTTTTCCACCTGGTTAGAATCGATACCAACCAACTGTTTTGCATGTTGAATAATATCTTCATCCAGTCCCAATCGTCTGGAAATATCAAATGCATTACTGCGTCCTGGTACGCCGATTAATAGCCGGTAAGTCGGTCTCAATGTCTCTACATCGAATTCAACAGAAGCATTGACCACCTGCTTTCGATTAAATCCATAAGCCTTTAATTCCGGGTAGTGCGTTGTAGCAATGACACTGGCATTTTTATCAAGCACCTCATCAAGAATGGACATTGCCAAAGCAGCCCCTTCTTGCGGATCAGTCCCTGAACCTAATTCATCAAATAAAACAAGCGACCTGTCTGTTACATGTTTCATAATTTCTACAATATTTGTCATATGGGAAGAAAAAGTACTTAAATTTTGTTCAATGGACTGTTCATCCCCGATATCAGCAAAAATTTCATCAAATACCGGCATCTCGCAACCATCCAGTGCCGGAACTTGCAAACCGGACTGTGCCATCAATGTACAAAGCCCCGCCATTTTTAAAGTAACTGTTTTCCCGCCTGTGTTAGGTCCTGTAATAACAATTGCCTGAAAGTCTTTCCCCATTTCAATATCATTGGCGACGACTTGATCATCCGGAATATAAGGGTGCCTTGCCTGCTGCATCTTTATATAACCATGTATATTCATCTTAGGTCTTACCGCATGCATTTTTTGCGCAAGTTTTCCCCTGGCGCTGATAAAATCAATTTCCGAAAGCCAGTAAATATTATTTAAAAGCTCTTGCTCATATGAAGCGATATGTCCGCTAAGCTCTTTTAAAATACGTTCTATCTCTTGTTTTTCTTTAGAAAATAAATCCTGTAATTTATTATTCATATCAACAACCGCTTTGGGTTCCATAAATAACGTTTGGCCGGAAGATGACTGATCATGGACAATCCCGCCAATAGCAGCACGGTATTCCTGTTTCACCGGTAACACATAACGGTCATTCCGAATCGTAATAATTGCATCGGAAAGCATGTTACTGTTAGACCGTGTATAGTTTTCCAGTTTATTTCGGACAGTACTTTCATACGTCCGGATAGAGCTGCGGATAGACCGCAATGCCTGAGATGCGGCATCCATGATATGACCATGATCATCGATACAGCTATTAATATGCTGCTCCAGGTCACGGATAGCGATAATATTCGCTGCTGCGGATTGCAGAATCGGTATTTCTACATCCTCAACTTGCTCGATGAAACTTTTTGTCTGTCTTCCGCCATATAACGTATCACCAATGGCTAATACTTCATCGGCAGCAAGAATACTCCCTATGGCACTGCGTTTGACACTTGGCCTTATATCTGAAATACCGCCCAGAGGGATGACTTTATTCAGCCGAAAAATCTGCACGGCTTCATCTGTCTGAGCTTGCAGTTCTTCCGTTTCATCCAGTGTGGATTTCGGTTTTATCTTCGATGCTAATTCCTTTCCGATAGAGGTTTCCGCTTGATCACGAAGCATGTCAGCAAGACGATGAAATTCAAGCGTTTTTAATATTCGTTCGTTCATGTTAAAACCCTCTTTTGTTAAAATTCAATATTATATAATGACTTATCTCTTCTGATTAAAGAATGTAATGAGTGCTTCTTTAGACCATGTGTTGATGACGGTAGACGGTTTCACCCACCCTTTGCGGGCAGTTGCAACGCCATACTGCATATGTTCGAGCATGTCATAATTATGAGCATCGGTGTCAATCACGAGCTTCACACCAGCTTCTTGTGCTTTTTTAGCCCATTCACTCGACAAATCCAGACGATTAGGATTGGCGTTTATTTCCAACGCTGTATTCGTTTCTTTTGCTTTCTCAATCAACTGTTCTAATTGGACTTTATATCCTTCCCTTTTACCAATAAGTCTTCCTGTCGGGTGAGCAATAATGGAAACGTAAGGATTTTCAAGTGCATTATTCAGCCTGCGCATGATTTCTTCTTCTGATTGTTGGAAGCTGGAATGAATCGCGCCGATTGCAAAATCCAATTCTTTTAGAAAATCATCATCAAAATCTAAACGACCATCCGGCAAAATATCCATTTCCACCCCTGAAAAGATATGAAAATCTGGGTATTTTTCATTTAACCGATGGATTTCTTCCTGCTGTTTACGCAGGCGGTCTTCATTTAACCCATTTGCTACCCGCAAAAATTTCGAGTGGTCTGTAATAGCCATGTAGGAGTAGCCCATACGCTTCACCTGTTCTACCATTTCCTCCAATGACTGTGCGCCATCACTCCAGGTGGTATGCATATGCAAATCTCCGCGGATATCGGATAACTGGAGTAATGCATGCTTCTCTTTAAACTGCTCCACTTCTCCTGTGTTTTCACGAACCTCGGGCGGAATAAAATGCAGGCCAAAATGATTAAAAAACGACGTTTCCGTTTCAAATTGCAGGGTTTCTCCAGTTTCTTCCACTTCCACACCATATTCACTGATTTTTTCACCGCGTGATTTTGCTAATTGCCGCATGGCGACATTATGATCTTTTGAACCGGTGAAGTGATGGAGGGTTGATGCAAATGCTTCATTTGACACCATCCGGAAATCAACATTAATATCATAGATTTCTTCTAACGTGATGGATACTTTAGTATCTCCGCCGGCAATAACTTCTTTGACTGTCGGAAATGTGATTAATGCTTCTTTTACTTCATTTGCTTTATCTGTCGCAATGATAAAGTCCAGATCCTTGACTGTTTCACGCATACGCCGGATACTTCCCGCCTGAGAATAACGAATAATTCCGGGAATGCCATCTAAGAATGCTTCTAACTTCTCCGCAATTGGCAGCATGGTAGCTATCGGCAGCCGTTCCGGTCTTTTACCTGCATCCTCGAGGGCTGCAATAATCTTCTCCACTGATTTTTTGCCAAAACCAGGAAGCTCCTCGACGTTGCCGGACAGGCATGCCGCTTTTAATGTTTCCCCATCTATTACACCGAGTTCCTGATACAGTTTAGACAACTTTTTCCCGCCTAAACCCGGTAAATCCAACAAAGGAACTAGCCCTGCCGGTACTTCTGTTTCTAATGTTTCCAACGTTTCGGAATGCCCTGTTTCCTTAAAATCTGTAATGACCTGTGCAGTCCCTTTTCCAATACCTTTCATTTTCGTAAAGTCGTCGATTTCATTTAAACTGCGGTCGTCTGCCTCCATTGCTTGGGCAGCTTTCCGGTATGCACTAATCTTAAATGGATTTTCGCCTTTCAGCTCCATATATACAGCTATTTTTTCCAGCAACCCAATAATATCTTTCTTATTCATACACTTTCACCCTATTCTGTCACTAGTTAATAAAATAAAGCTTTCTTCCGTAGAAGTTTTGATTTTTCCATAAAGGCAGGGGACTTACGGATGGTTTTCGTGATAAAACGGACTCAAGCTATTGATGTTAGTTTGAGTCCGTTTTGCTTATTATCCTGTTCCCTTCTGCTATTCTATTTGCCCAGGGATTCTGTCAGATTAAACCATAATTCATAAATACGTTCGGAAAAATATGGCGTCTGTTCAATAATCCGCATCGCCAGAGACGACCCCTGGATGACTTCCTGTACGCCGCCAACCGGCGTTAACGCCAGAATGTATAGAATAATAAAACTGATTAAATAGATTTCAACAAAACCGAGTACAGCTCCAAATATTTTATTAATAAAATTGATAATTGGTATAGCTGCTACAAAATCAAGCATAGAAGCAATAATCTGCAGGATAAATTTCACCGCAAAAAAGATAAGCGCAAAAGAAATGGCGTTATAAAATGCGGTCTCCACCGGCAGATTTTCTAAAAAGGATGACCATGCTCCATCACTGGAGAGGTCGGGATAAGGGATATACAGGGATAGTCTTTCCGCAACCGGGCTGTAATACATTACTGCAACAATAAAAGCAATAACAAAACCCGTTAAGTGGAATAATTGAAGGATGAACCCTCTTTTTAATCCCATCATAATCCCAAAAATGAAAAGAATCATTATAATTATGTTAATCATGTTTGTTATTCCTCTTTCTTTCTTAATGAGCCTAAAAGCGTCGCATAGTCTTCTTTTAGTTTTACGTAATCATTCATTGTATTGACTGCTGTCAATACCGCTAAACTTGCCGTATCTAACTGTTTATTAACATCATGGATTTCATTCATTTTTTGATCGACTAAATTTGCCACTAATTGTACATGGCGTTCTGATTCTGTACCAATAACATGGTATGTTCGATTATATATTTCAACTGATATGCGTTTTTTTTCATTATCTGTCATTTTTGCTGCCTCCTGTGCAACGATGATTCTACTATATATTAACATGAACTTTGCGTAAAAAGAAGTATTTCAAAATCCTGTTATATTTGCTATAGTCTAAAGTATCGGATGATTGGAGGAATGAAGTTTTGGGCCAAATTGTATTAAAAATCTCTGCAGATAAAATAAAGCAAATGAAACAGCACTACCAAGCATACTTAGAAAAAACACCACAGGCTGCCGTTTTTCGCGCAAAGACGCCGAATGCCGTAATCACAGCGTATCATTCCGGGAAAGTGCTTTTCCAGGGCAGTGCTCCGGAAAAAGAGAGTTCCCGGTGGAAAGACGCATCTGCTGCTGCAGAGCCAAAGAAAGCAAAGCATTCCCCAAGTGTAGACACAACTATTTTTCAAAAGAGCCATATTGGATCCGACGAATCTGGAACCGGCGATTATTTCGGGCCAATAACAGTCGCTGCCGTTTTTGCGGACAAAGAGCAGCAATTACAATTAAAACAGCTTGGCGTGGAAGACTCCAAGCACTTAAGAGATGACTTTATTCACCAGCTCGCACAGAAAATTGTAAAGCTGCCCATTTCGTACACCATCCTCAGATTGGAAAACGAAAAATACAATCGCCTGCAAAACAAAGGCTGGTCGCAGGGAAAGATGAAAGCGATGCTGCATCATCACGCTATTGATAAATTGATTAAAAAATTAAATGGAACAGCTTATGACGGTATCGTTATTGATCAATTTTGCACCCCTGCTGTATATAAACGCTATCTGCAGTCGGAAGCATTAAAGCTTCATGATCATACAACCTTTATTACTAAAGCGGAGAGCCATTCCATTAATGTAGCTGCCGCTTCTATATTAGCCAGAGCCCGTTTTGTAACTGCTATGGACAAGTTATCGGAAGAAGCGGGAATTGCCCTGCCAAAAGGTGCATCCAGCACAGTGGATAAAGCAGCTGCAAAGTATATCCGAACCCACGGCGAAAAACAGCTGGGACACGTAGCGAAACTTCATTTTGCGAACACAGAAAAAGCTAAGAAATATTTATAATGGAAGGTGCTATAATGAATATACCTTTAACCAACGATTGGGGACAAGTTTTAGAGCAAGAATTTCAAAAAGACTACTATAAAAATTTACGGGAATTTCTAAAAAAAGAATACAATGCTTTTACTGTCTATCCAGATATGTACGATATATTTAACGCATTACATTACACCGATTTTGAAAATGTGAAGGTGGTTATTTTAGGCCAGGATCCTTACCACGGCCCAAATCAGGCGCATGGCTTAAGTTTCTCTGTACAGCCCGGTGTAGCAGTCCCTCCTTCTTTGAAAAATATGTATCAGGAATTGGCCGCCGATGTCGGTTTTGATATTCCTTCCCATGGTTATTTGAAAGAATGGGCAGAGCAGGGCGTGCTATTACTTAATAATGTTCTGACCGTTCGTGCTCACCAGGCACATTCGCATAAAAATAAAGGCTGGGAACATTTTACGAACCAAGTTATTTATTCGTTAAATCAAAAAGATAACCCGGTTGTTTTCTTATTATGGGGAGCGGCTGCCCAGAAAAAGATGGAATTAATTGATACCGGGAAGCATTATGTTTTGAAAGCACCCCATCCAAGTCCTTTATCCGCACACCGCGGATTTTTTGGGTGCCGCCACTTTTCAAAAACAAATGCTATTCTGGAACAGGAAAACCTGACTCCGATTGATTGGCAACTTTCTATGAATGTGAGTTTGGATAATTGATTTTAGAAGAAAAAGCCGGTAAAACAGCTTGCACGCAAACTGTTTTACCGGCTTTTTTTTGTCAAAATCAGGAACGGACATACGATCCAAACTGATTATTTACTTTTTCAATAATTTCCTGATAAGATGCATCCACTTCTTCATCTTTCAATGTACGGGTTGGATCCTGATACAGGAGACGGTAGGCAACCGATTTTTTACCTTCTTCCATATGCTCTCCCTGATAGACATCAAATATAGATACTTCTTTCACTAAAGGAACACCGACTTCCTGGATAACTGCTTGCACATCACCCGCGGGGACATCATTGTCCAGGATAAAAGCAATGTCCCTTGTTACAGACGGATAGCGCGGAATATCCGCGAAGGAAGGTTCTTCCTGATGTACAGCGAATATCGGTTCCAAATTAACTTCAAATACGTATGTTTCTTTGATGTCAAAGTCTTTTGCAACAAGCGGATGAATTTGGCCTACGTAGCCGATACCTTGGCCATTCAATCGAATTTCTGCGCACCGTCCTGGATGCATATCTTCCATTTTTACCTGAGCAAAGGTAACATCTAACGCCAGATGGGAAAATAATCCTTCCACAATTCCTTTTGCAACATAAAAATCAACCGGCTTTTTCTCTTGCTGCCATGGATGGTTATGCCAAAGCCCTGTTAAAGCACCGGCAACATGCAAGTTCTCTGTCGGCTGGTTAGACACCTGTTCTTCTTCGGAAACAAATACTTTGCCAATTTCATAATAAGCCAGGTCCGTTTGCGTTCTGGCCACATTATGTTCCAGCACACGTAACATTTCCGGAATCAGGCTTAAGCGCAGATGGCTGTGTTCTTCACTCATCGGCAGGGCCAAACCAACCGGATAAACACTTTGATTGCTTATATCCGGCGTCCGGAATCGAGTTGCATCCTGCCGGTTTGTTAGAGAATAAGTCAGAGTTTCCATTAATCCGGCACTTGATAAATAATTTTTCATTTCCCGCTGTAACAATTGAACATCTGTTAATCCGCCAGCTTGTACCCAGCCTTGTGGAATGGTATACGGGAGATGATCATAGCCGTGAATACGGATGATTTCTTCTAAAATATCTTCAAAAATGGAAATATCCAGACGGCGCGTCGGTACTTGAACAATGATTTCTTCCCCTTTTTGGGTGAATTCAAATTGCAGCCGTGCGAGGACCGAAGTAATTGCTTCTTCATCCAAATGCATTCCCAAACGCTGATTTACCTTGGCTGTTGTAATCGACACCGTTTTTTCCGATTTATCCAATTCATCTACTTCCACAACCCCGTTGGCTACTTTGCCATTGGCGTATTTTTGCAGCAGGCTGCAGGCACGAATTCCAGCGCGTTTCACCCGATTCGGATCGACGCCTTTTTCAAAACGGGTACTTGATTCACTGCGCAGCCCTGTTTGTTTTACTGTACGGTGTACAGAAACAGCATCGAAATAAGCAGCCTCTAGCAGAATATTTGTTGTGTTATTCGTTACTTCCGAATCAGCACCACCCATAACTCCCGCTAAAGCAACAGGTTCTTTACCGTTTGTAATGACAAGATTCTTTTCATTCAGTAAACGTTCCTGACCATCCAGCGTCACCATTGTTTCATCTTCTTTTGCTTGGCGGATAACAATCTCTTTCGAACCAAATTGATCATAATCAAATGCATGCAATGGCTGTCCATATTCTAATAATACAAAGTTGGTAATATCGACAACATTGTTAATTGGGCGAACCCCGGCAGCCATTAAATAATTTCGCATCCATAGTGGGGCCTGCTTTATTTCTACGTCTCTTACTACAAAGGCACCGTAATATGGATTATTTTCAATGGAATCAATCTTCACATCAATATAATCCTCGGCTTGTAAAGATGCATCTGGTGCCAAGCTTTCATCAGGTAAATCGATGGGCCGGTTTAAAACAGCTGCTACCTCATACGCTACACCCAGCATACTTAGTGCATCTGGACGATTCGCTAGTACATCTAAATCCAACACAGCGTCATCTAAATTTAATAGTTCTTGTACAGACGCCCCAACTGCTGCATCTTCAGGGAAGACAAAAATACCTTCTGCAACGTCGGCAGGAACGTATTTTTCTTCTAATCCAAGCTCCTGCAAAGAACAAATCATGCCATTGGATTCTACACCGCGCAGCTTTGCTTTTTTAATTTTCATACCACCAGGAAGCTTGGCGCCGGGTTTCGCCACGGCAACCTTTTGACCAGCTGCAATATTTGGCGCTCCGCAGACGATTTGCAGGGACTCTTCTCCAACATCCACCTGGCATAGGTTTAGTTTATCTGCATCTGGATGCTTCTCGCAGGATGTGACATATCCAACAACAATTTTTTCGAGAGCAGGCGCCAGATATTCCACTCCCTCTACTTCAATACCGGACCGTGTTATTTTTTCCGCTAATTCTTCCGGTGTTACCTGGTCTAAATTGACATAGTTTCGTAACCAATTATAAGAAACAAGCATGTCCTCTCCTCCTTCTTCCTCTTACGCTTGATGATATTGTGACAAGAAACGGACATCGTTGGTATAGAAATGACGAATGTCATTCACCCCATATTTCAGCATCGCAATACGTTCCTGTCCCATTCCGAATGCAAATCCGCTGTAAACAGACGAATCATAACCGCTCATTTCCAATACACGCGGGTGTACCATGCCGCCGCCTAAAATTTCGATCCAGCCGGTATTTTTACAAACAGAGCACCCTGCTCCATGACACACCTTACACGACACATCCATTTCCACGGATGGTTCTGTGAACGGGAAGAAAGACGGCCGCAAACGAATTTCGCGATCTTTCCCGAACATTTTTTTCGCAAATACATCCAACGTTCCTTTTAAATCACTCAATGTAATATTTTTATCCACGACTAAACCTTCAATTTGTCTGAATTGATGCGAATGGGTCGCGTCATCCGTATCGCGGCGGTACACTTTCCCCGGGCAAATCATTTTAATCGGGCGTTCCCCTTGATACGCTTCCATGGTCCGCGCTTGTACAGGAGATGTTTGTGTACGCAAAAGCAATTCATTCGTAATAAAGAATGTATCCTGCATATCACGTGCCGGATGATTTTTTGGTAAATTTAATTTTTCAAAATTGTAGTGATCCGTTTCTACTTCTGGGCCTTCTTTTACTTCATAGCCCATCCCGATAAATAAATCCTCAATCTCTTCCATAATACTTGTTAATAAATGCCTGCCGCCGACATGGACCGGATTCCCAGGTAATGTCACGTCGATGGTTTCAGCTTCCAACTGCTTATTCAAAGCTGCTTTTTCCATTTTTTCTGTTTTTGCGTCCAATGCTTCGGTAATCGTTGCGCGGACATTATTGGCAAGTTCCCCGATTACGGGACGCTCTTCCTTGGAAAGCTTTCCCATTCCACGTAGAACAGTTGTTAAAGAGCCTTTTTTACCTAAGTATTTTACTTTCATCTCTTGTAAATCCTGGCTGTTTTCTGCTTGTTCAATAGCTGCGAGAGCCTCACGCTCAATCGCCTGCAAGTCTTCCTTCATTGCGTCAAATACCTCCTTTTAATACTTTCCTGTTTTTGATGGACTTTTGGAAACATAAAAAAGCTCCGTCTCCAAAAAAGGGACGAAGCTATATGGTCGCGGTACCACCCTTGTTGACCGGATAAATATATCCAATCCAACTCTTGCCTCGTAACGGATGGCATGCCCGAATCACCTTTACATTAGTATATGGTCTAAGTGTCCGCTCCAGAGTGAAATGTAATCATCCCAAATGATAGAAATGCTTCCAGTCAAGGCATTTCTTCCCTGCATCATTTATTTGGACAGTTACCTGCTCTTTCATTGCGTTTTGTTGTTTGTTCCTTTTATCGTAAAAAAGAACCTTTTATTTATGATGGAATACAGTTATTATAGAAAAATTATCGCTCCATTGCAAGGCTAATTGTTTAAATAATATAGCAAAACGCCTGCCGCGATGCTGACGTTTAATGACTCCGCTTTGCCGAAAATCGGAATGGTGACACGTTCATCTGCTTTTTCCAATAAAGAATCTTTTACTCCGGCACCTTCATTCCCAAAGATAACCGCAGTTTTTGACGGAACAGGCAGATTCTTGTAATTCTCTGCCTGTTCTAAAGCTGTAGCCCAGACAGTGTAATTCGCTTCTTTGAGCTGGTCCACTTCTTCCTCCAAGTCAGCATGCAAAATAGGCAGGTGGAAAATAGACCCTTGGGTGGACCGGATTACTTTATCATTATATAAATCAACACAACCGCTGCCCAGGATAACGCTATCTGCTCCTGCCGCATCTGCAGTACGTATGATTGTCCCGGCGTTACCTGGATCCTGGACTGCATCCAATAAAACAACTAATTCTCCATTGACTGCCTCTTCCGTCTTTATTTCAACCACGGCCATCACGCCTTGAGGCGAAGCAGTAAAAGAAAGTTCTTTAAAAACCTGCTTCGTTACCTCTGTGACAGGCAGATTTTTTGCCGGCTCCGGTATGGAAGCCTCTTCAGATACAATAATTTCTGTCGTTGTCCAATCACTCGCCAGTGCTTCTTCTATTAAATGTTCGCCCTCAATTAAGAACGTATTCGTTTGCTTTCGATATTTTCTTTGATGCAGTTTTTTTAAATCCTTTATTTTCTCATTCTTCACAGATGTAATCACTATTTTCATCCTATCCAATTTTAAATTCTACATACATCATACATAAAAGCACAACTTCTGGTCAAACTACGTTTAATATCACAAATGAAGGAGTGAAGAAGTGATGGATTTAAATATCCGCAAAGCAATTTACGCAAATATATCGAATAATGATCAAGAACAATTAGAAGCAACCATTGTAGATGCAATCAATAATGGAGAAGAAAAAATGCTGCCTGGACTCGGCGTTCTTTTTGAACTGATTTGGAATCATTCCGATGAAAATGAAAAACAGGAAATGATATCATCCTTAGAGTCAGGAGTCCAAAACGACTTGTCCTGATGGACTCCCGGATATTCTTTTTATGCTTGAATCATGAAAAACATGCTGCGATAAAAAGCGGCATGTTTTTTGTTATACTCTATACTTCAAAAAAGCAGCATCTATACTAAGCAAAATATTCCGTTTCCTATTTAAATTCGACAAATTTAGCAAACGTTGAAACCTTTTATGAATCAGCTTCGTATAACATAGTAGAATGAAAGAAAGCTAGTTTTGTCAAATATTCTGCCGCTGTTCGTTTATACTTCCGTCAAAAAGGGTATAGGCCATTGAGCTTAGCCGTAGGAAGTAAGTTTTGAAACGGTTTGACTACGGGTTTCATTAATGTTATAACGAATGGGTGCTGTTTTTCAAAGCTATAAATTTATGATTCTAATTCTCAGCTTACGAATATAATGTATAGTGTGAACAAAACAGCGGCCTGGCAAAACTACATATGCTAAGCTTTTATTAATCATTCTGAAATGTGCAAATTGCGCAAATTTAATTTCTGGAAAGGAGCATGACTTTGGCGGAAAATAATGATGAACAACCAAAGAAAAAAGGTCTATCAAAGGGGATTATCGCAATTATTATTGCTGTAATCGTCCTTGCAGGTGGAGGTGCAGCTGCATTTTTTATGACCGCATCTTCGCCCAAAGCAACGTTTTTCCAAGCTGAGAAAAATTCCATTGAACAACTTCAACATTTTGCAGAAACAAGATATGAAGGTGAATTCGATTGGTATGAACAATCTATGGAAAATCCTGTTTCACAAAATGCAACATTGGGTGTAAATTTAGAGGGGCTTGAAAATGAAGAATTTGTTGACCCTCAAATGATAGCGATGCTTTCCAATGCAGAGCTGGCAATGAATTCAGAGACGGACATGGAAAACAAACAGGCTTACATGGACTTATCCGTCAATGTAGCAGGAATGAACTTAGATGGTATCGCAGGTTATGTGGAAGGATCTGATGTGTATGCAGAACTCCCTTTCCTAGAAGAAGTACTTCAAATTTCTGATGAGGATATTGGCAGTGTATTAGCTGAAGTTGATCCTTATACGTTTACAGGTAATGAGTCACTTGGTATCGAAGAACTGGTATTTGAAAATAACGGGCAGTTATTAACAGACGAAGAAAAAGAATACATCCAGGATGAATATATCATGTTCGTTTATGATGAACTTCCTGATGATGCCTTTGAAAGTGAAAATGAAGATGTTGAAGTAAATGGGGAATCGATTAGTGCTGAGAAAATAGCGATGAACCTTTCTGAAGATGAATTGAAGTCTGTTATTACTTCTGTTTTAGAAAAAATGAAAGAAGATGAAGAATTTCAGGAAATTTTAAGAAATCAATTTGAAAGAAGTGCCAGCACTCCGCTGCAAGATCCTGAGGTAATGCAGCAGCAGATTGATACGATGTTTGCAGAATTTGATACAGCTATCGACCAAGGTATCGAAGGAGTGGAAAACTTCCAGTTCCCTGATGGTCTACAATCTACACTTTGGGTATCTGATGACAAAGTTGTCCAGCGTGAATTGGTTGCCAGCATGGCACCTGAAGGCGAAGAACCAATTGCATTCAGTTTATCCGGCGGGCAATTATTGAATGATGACCAAATTTATTTCGATCATACATTAACAATGGGTGATGAGAATGTAGAAGCAAATATTGGCTTAAATGGGGACTTCCAAGGTACTGGAGAATCTGTTACCGATAATGCAAATCTTACTTTTGCATTTGACGATGGCTTTACTCCCGTACAATTCGACGCTTCCTACACTGGTGATGAAACATTAGACGGATCTGCTCGTGATTTCGACCGTCAATTTGAATTCACAGCAGATAACCAAACCGTTAATCTTGGCTGGACCGGTGATTCTACCTATGATGGTGATCAAATGAGTTCAAACAATAATATTGCATTCAGTATCCCTGGATATGTTGATAATGTGTCTATGGATGTCAATTCTGAAGGTGCTGTTATCGACGCTGTAGAAGGTATCGATACTTCGAATGTCGTAGATCTTGGTGCCATGTCAGCAGAAGAATTGCAACAATATTTCCAAGGCGACTTTAACAGCCAGTTCCAGCAATGGTTAATGCAATTTGGAATGTAAGTTTGAACATTTATTGATTGAGTTAGAAAGAAAAGAGTGTGCATAGTCATGATTTTTATGAAGCAGACTGGGCTTTTTATCAAAAATCATATACGGCAACTTAAGAGGAAGTGGTATTCACTTCCTCTTCTTTTCATATTTCCGCTTGCTTTAGCGGGACTGATGATGGTGATTGTTGTCAGTTTTTTTGCCCAGGATGAAAACGAACCCATCCAATTGGGGCTCGTCGATTTAGATCATTCAACAGAAACAGACATGATGGTTCAAATATTAGAACAATCCTCTGGTTTTATCGATTTTTTAGAAGTGAATCAAGTATCCGAGGAAGAAGCAGTGGAACAGATTGAACAGAACCAATTAAGTACATATATCGCTTTTCCGCAACATTTTATCCAAGATTTATATCAGGGGCATTCTGTGGAAGTCCCTATTGTTGGAAATAGAAAACAGCAGTTAGAAAGTTACATGATGAACGAAACATTACAAAGTGTCATTCGCCATATTCGTTCTTCTCAAGCGAACATACTGGCAATCAATGAATATGCCAGACAATTTCAAATGGATGATGAAGAAAGAAATGACTTTGTTTTTGAACAATTCCAGGATTTTCTGATGTATACGGTTGGCAGGGATCAGGTTATTAGGGAAAGAACCTTGTCCAATCAGGCAAGCACCTCCCCTATCGCTTATTTCAGCTTGGGCGGCTGGTTTATTATCAGCAGTCTTTGGCTGTTTTCATTATATTATTTTTTCACAAAAGAAAATCCGCCGTTAATCAGCAGACGCATCCGGCTTTACGGGGCCACCCTGTTCAGACAAATGCTTGCTAAAATCATCGTGACACTTGTGCTGTCGCTTATTTTAGGCTGTTTGTCCTTTTTCGGATTGCTTTATTTCTTACAAGTAGAACTCAATTCGGAAAATTGGATGCGCTCGCTGATGCTTATTGCGATGTATCAAGTTGGGTTTGTCGTCTCTTTAGCTATTTTTGAAGCACTTATTGCTTCTTTAAAACTGAGACTGCTTTGCCAAATCCTATTTATATCCATAATCTTATTATTCAGCGGAGCAATGATACCAGTGCTTTATCTGCCGGCAGGAATACAGGATTATCTCCCCTATTCTTACGCTTATAACAGCCTTTATTGGCTGCAGGAAATCATCCTTAATCAAAGGCATTATGCAGAATATACTTCCAGCCTTCTGCTCATTGGTGCGCTTGTCTTTGTATTTCTGGGAATATTAAGCTGGAAGGAGAAGAGAAACCTATGATGGATATCATAACAACACGCTGGCTGCATATGAAGAAACAACTGCTTTCCATCTTGTTTTGGGCAGTCTTCCCTATCCTCTTCACATGGCTGCTTATTTCTGGAACAGAGCTGGTACAAGACCAGAGTTCAATTCCTGTTGGCATTATGTTAGAAGAAGAATCGGATATGGCTGTGCAGTTGAAGGAAAAGCTTGATTCTTCCGATTTTGTTCGTGTGGTTGAAATGGACAATGAAACCGAAATGAGACAGATGGTCGCCACTCATGAATTGGACAGTGCCTTTGTGATTAAAGAAGGATATGCAGATGCCATTCAAGCAGGTCAGCGCAATCAATTAGTGACAAGTTACCGGACAGAATTATCAATGGGATATACACCGGCAGTAGAAATGATTGCTTCCTTTGTTCAGGAAGATAGCGGGAAAGCACGGGCAGCCTATACCATTATGGATTTAGGAGAAACGTTAAACCGCGCTTCTATACCGGCATTCGATGACATCATCAATACCATTTATACGATTGAAGAAAATGAGAATTTGATTTTCACGGATTTCTATTTACTTGGAGAAGAAGCTCAAGATGACACGGGCTTTTCATTATTCCAAAATCCTTGGGGGTTATGGTCCTTATTTACGCTATTATCTACCTTCTTTTTATTCGATTGGCTGATAAAAGAAAAAAACGCCGTCGCCCGCATCCGTTTTACATTTAATCGATTTTCGTTTCAAACGTATTTACTTTCTAACCTGCTTCTATACATTCTTGGTTTATTTGTATTGGATATGCTGGCTTGGGGAGTCTTCTATCTTTTATATGATGAATCATTTAGTCTATCGCAATTGGTTTATTTGGCCAGTTTCCGGCTGACGGTTTGCATGTTTGTCTTCTTAATCGGGTTAGCTTTTAAAAAACAGCTGCCCTACTATATCACGGCGATTCTCATGGTTTTAGTAACTGCAATTATCAGTGGAATTATTTTACCGATGGACGGTATTTACGAAAACTATCCTTGGGTTGCTTTCTTAAACCCTTTAAGACAGGTTGTTTATGAAGAAGGATGGAGCGGCTGGACGTTCATTACACCAGTTTGTCTAATCATCTGGTATGTGAAAGGAGTTTTTCATGATGCAGCTGGAAATTGATCATGTATCGAAATCATTTGGAAGAAAGAAAATACTTGAAGATATATCTTTTCAAGTTCACGCTGGAGAGATTATTGGGCTGGTCGGGGAAAACGGCGCAGGAAAATCTTCTCTCCTGCATATATTAGCAACGATTTCCAAGGCAAATACAGGAACCATACGTTTAGGAAAATGGACTTATGAAAAAAATCGCAAACAGCTTCGCAGGCTAGTCGGGTTTGTTCCTCAGGATATTGCTTTATGGGAAGACATGACAGTGAAAGAAAATATGGTTTTCTTTGAAAAGCTTTCTTGGGTAAACCGTTCCAAAAAAGAATTAAAACAACTCTGCGAAGACATGGAATTATTCAAATGGAAAGAACCTGTGCATACACTTTCCGGTGGAATGAAACGCAAACTAAACCTGGCTATCAGTTTAATTCACGACCCGGAATTATTGTTGCTGGATGAACCGACAGTTGGTATTGATTTACGATCCAAAAAAGAAATCGCCAGTTATCTGAAACAAAAAGCTCAGGTTGACAATAAAATGATTATGTATACCTCGCATGACATGGAGGAAATTCAAAGTATCTGCGACACTGTTATATGTATAGGCAATGACCCGTTCTATGAGAATTTATTACGGGAAAGAAACATGAAAATTATTTCTTTCTAATATTGCCTAACGAATATAAAACAGATAGAATAATAGTAATTCGTAATAAAGATTGCTATTTCAGATGGATTCAAGGACGATAAACCTATTTTTAGTTATGATGGACGGTGAAGATAAATGGAAATCAATACAAATCAGCAGTCGAATCCCCTAGATACGTTATCTATGACACCTGCTTCAGGGGGGATTCCCGAGGAAAACACCGGTTTTGGCAGTAAGTCTTTTCAACAGCTGTTATTAGAAAGAATTCAGGAGGCGGAAGAACGTACGGCGCAGGATTTTGGCTCAAATATTCAAAAACCCACCTTTGCTTCCTCTCCAGCAGCGCAAACGCAAGCACCAGTATCAGCTACTGCAAATCAGGCTGCTCATGAAAACGGAGGAAATTATCAAAATATCGTTCAAGAAATGGCAAATAAATACAACGTCAATGAACGATTAATCAATGCTGTTATTCAGCAGGAATCTAATTTCAACCCTAATGCAGGCAGTCAAGCTGGAGCGCAAGGTTTAATGCAATTAATGCCGGAAACAGCGGCAGGTTTAGGTGTGACGAATTCCTACGATCCTCGTCAAAACATTGAAGGCGGCACGAAGTACTTAAGTCAGATGCTGAACAAATATAACGGAAATACTGAACTAGCTTTGGCAGCTTATAACGCAGGTCCCGGAAATGTTGATAAACATCAAGGCATTCCTCCTTTTCAAGAAACAACAGATTATGTATCTAAAATAATGAATACATACCATGCCTGATGATAGATAAGGTATATGTGTTGATATTGTATAACTGAAATAAATAGTAAGGAATCCATTAAAAACTTGATTCCTTACTATTTTTAGTAGTTACATGAAATAAAGAATGGAGTTGACTTTCTTGCAACAGAAAAAAATAATCATTGCACCCGATTCTTTTAAAGAAAGCATGACAGCTAAACAAGCGGCAGAGGCAATAGCTAGAGGTTTTCAAAATGTTTTTCCGGATGATACTCAACTGGAGATTATCCCGATGGCAGATGGCGGTGAAGGAACAACCCAATCATTAGCAGACGCCCTCCTAGGTACAATTCATTATCAAACGGTTACTGATCCGATGGGCGAACCTGTCAGAGCTGCTTATGCCATATCCGGAGATAAATCGACTGCAATCATTGAAGCAGCAGCAGCTTCAGGTTTGGAATTGGTTCCGCCCCACAAAAGAAACCCGATGCTTGCAACAAGTTATGGAACTGGAGAATTAATCAAAGCAGCCTTGGAACATGGCGTTTCCAAAATTATTCTCGGAATTGGAGGAAGCGCTACCAACGATGGAGGTACCGGTATGTTGGAAGCACTGGGTGCTGTTTTCTATCATCAGAATGGAGAGAAGTTACAGCGCGGCGGAGGAGATTTGATTCATCTCAGCCATATTGACACTTCTCTTTTGGATGCCAGATTGCACCATGTAGAAATCGTTGTCGCCTGTGATGTGGATAATCCCCTTTTAGGAGCAGATGGCGCCAGTGCTATTTATGGTCCGCAAAAAGGAGCAAATGAAGAAATGGTCCATCAACTTGACCAGGCGTTAAGTCATTTTCATGATGTGCAAGAAAAAATCACACATCAATCGGTGAAAGATATTCCCGGATCCGGTGCTGCCGGCGGTCTTGGTACAGCTTTTCTAGCCTTTTTAAACGCAAAGCTTGAGCCGGGGATTAACATTGTTTTGAAAGAAACAAATTTCTACAAACGCGCTGCGGGAGCAAATCTTGTTATTACCGGCGAAGGAAAAATAGACGGACAAACCATTTTTGGTAAAACACCAGTCGGCGTTGCAAAAGCAGCCAAACAAAGTAATATTCCTGTGATTGCTGTATGCGGAACATTAGGACAAAACTATGAAAAAGTATATGATCACGGAATTGATGCAGCCTTTAGCATGATGCAATCTCCATGTTCGCTTAATGACGCTTTAGAAAATGGTCCTGCTTACTTAGAAGGATTAGCAACAAATATTGCCAAAGTACTTCAATGGAATCACACTTTTTAACATACATGAAAAGATTCGTTTATCTATTAGCGATAAACGAATCTTTTTTAGTTACTCATATTCTTTTTCTATTGTTTTATTACTGCGGACTGTGTCAATTTCTCTTACTTGACTTTCAATCTGTTCACGCTTTGGCTCAAGGAATGGTGGCAATGCTAATTTTTCTCCTACTGTTTCATAGGGTTCATCTTCCATAAATCCTGGGCCAGCTGTTGCAATTTCAAATAATACTTGCGGTGCAACCGGTGTATACAATGAACCAAAATAGAAACGTTCAACGAACCCGGAAGTTCGAAAACCAAATTGTTCTATTCTTTGCTGCCAAGCGTCCAAATCTTCTCGTTCATCTACACATAATGCCGCATGATGAACGGTACCGTAACCCTGTCTGGCAGGTGGTAATTCCTCATTATGCTCGACGATGATTCGAGCGCCATTACCTCCTTCACCTATTTCAAATAGGTGGAGAGCTCCGTCATTCGAAATTTCATTGTACATAAAGACTTTTTCCAGCACTTCTTTGAAAAAAGTAAAATCTGCGACACGTACAACAACAGGACCAAGTCCAGTGATACCATATTCTAATGGAATCGGACCATTTTGCCAAGGTGTTCCTGCCACTCTGCCATTGTTATTTTCATCGGAAACAAGTTGATACCTTTGATCATCAAAATCAGCGAAAGATACAGTTTTTACATCAAATTGCTGTTCTATTCCTGTATGGGCGATACCTAAGCGGTCAAAGCGTTTTACCCAGTACTCCAGTGCTTCATCACTTGGCACGCGTAAAGATGTTTTATAGATTTCGTTTGTTCCATGCTTACCTTTCGGGATTCCCGGAAAATCAAAAAAGGTCATATCTGTTCCGGCATTTCCTTCATCATCTGCAAAGAATAAATGATACGTATGAATATCATCTTGATTAACGGTTTTTTTAACTAAACGCATCCCAAGTACATAGGTAAAAAATTCATAGTTCTTTTCGGCGCTGCTTGTAATAGCTGTAACGTGGTGCATTCCACGAATTGGATTCATTTATAAAACTCCCTTATATTTAATTCAATTATTTTTAATTAAATATAATTTATCATAGCTTTGGTTATCTGTCAAGAATAGATGCTTTGATATGAAAAAAACCGTGCATTTTTTATATGTTACATGGCACGGTTTTTTCATCTATATTAAGCTTTGATTAACGCATCTACGGTTTCACGATCCATTTTCTTTATTACGGCTGTCAATAATTTTACGGCATTTTCATAGTCATCACGGTGAAGAATTCCGGCATGAGAATGAATATAGCGGGTTGCTACCGTAACGGACAAAGATGGTACACCGTTGCCGGCCAGGTGGATAGATCCAGAATCTGTACCACCGCCTGCCATCGTTGTAAATTGATAGGGGATATCATTCTCTTCCGCTGTGTCCACAACTAGATCACGGAGACCTTTATGCGAGACCATCGAAGCATCATATAGTACAATTTGCGGGCCGTCTCCAAGCTTGCTGTCTGCTTCCTGCTTCGCGATACCTGGTGTATCACCTGCGATTCCTACATCCACGCCAAAACCGATATCCGGCTGAATCAGGTGCGAAGATGTTTTTGCTCCGCGCAATCCGACTTCTTCCTGAATCGTTCCCACACCATAGACTGTGTTCGGATGCTTCTCTCCTTTTAATGCTTTTAATACATCGATAGCAATTGCTAAACCGATACGATTGTCCCATGCTTTGGCCATCAGTAATTTTTCATTTTTTAAGGGAGTAAACTCAAAATACGGGACAATGGAATCACCCGGTTTCACACCAAAAGATTCTGCCTCTTCTTTACTTGTCGCACCAATGTCTATAAACATATCTTTTATTTCATAAGGTTTTTTTCTTGCTTCCGGGCTAAGTACGTGCGGGGGTTTTGAACCAATCACACCCGGCACATCTCCTTTTGCCCCCATAATGGTGACACACTGTGCGAGCATAACCTGATTCCACCAGCCGCCAGCAGTCTGGAAATAAAGAAAGCCATTTTCATCAATACGTGTCAACATCAGACCTATTTCATCCAAATGGCCGGCAACCATAATCTTTGGTCCATTTTCATCGCCTGTTTTTTTAGCAATCGAGCTTCCCAGATTATCCGTTGTCAATTCATCTGCGTAAGGCTTGATATAGCTTTCAAAGACATCTCGTACCTCTTTTTCATTTCCCGGTATTCCTTTCGCATCTGTTAAATCCTTGAGCATTGTTAAGGTATTATCTAATTTTTCCATGTTCAATATCTCTCCTTTAAAAATTTTTAATAACCTTGGTCCTGACGCTGATAATTAATTTGATTTTTCTCCCAATAGGCTTGTCGAATATCTCTATCTGCAAATCCAAGGCGGTTACCTAAATAAAGACTCCAGCTAAATAATTGCTGATAGTTGCCATCTGTTGGATTTTCCCGATAAGCAATGGCTTTTTCATATACGTGATAAAAGCATTCTGATTCTGTGCAAGACGCTTGTACCTCATCTTTTTCTTCTCTGTGATACATGTAACCTTTTTCTATCCCGATAGACATTAAGAAATGCAGGACGTCTACATATTCTTCCAAAATAACTTGCTGGCTATTCCTTGGTTTGGTACTCCAAAATTTAAAACACCTCGTTTCATTTGCAAGTTCTCCAAGCTCTACCAACAAAGCTAAATGCTTTTCCTGAAATAGGTTTACTTCTGACAAATCATGATTATTTTCAATGTATGTATCCAATTGCTTTTGCATTTCAAATAGTTGATTCCAATCCAAAGTTACGCCTCCTTATCTTTATTGCTTCTATTTTATCATAGACGTTTACGAATAGCTTTTCAAAATCACTATTTATATAGATCATTAAAGCATATAAGCATACGTCACTATCAAGCTTTCATAATGATAGCCGCATATATCCCGCTTATTGATAAACTTTCTACAAATTTTTATAAAAAATTGATTCTCCTGAAACTTTTTTGAGACTCATTCGTAACTAGGGATAACAGGACGTTCTAAGGAGTAGATAATTATGGCCATCATTATCTTTCGAATATTATTAGTCATTGCAATTGCGTTGATTATTTATACATGGATTCAATACGTAAGAAGCCCTGAGCGAAAACTGCGTATCTCTCAGCAAAATCAGGGATTTTACTTATTAGATGAACAAAATAATAATAAGAAGAATTTCCAATTAACCTATAAAGGCTGTCTTTTTATTGGCGAAAAGTATTTAGGTACTACGGAAGATGCTTTTGAAGTAGTGGATATTCATGTTACTGTTAAAAATCCGCTGGAGCTTCGCGGTTTAACGAGGGAAGATTTGTATTTTCTGGAGCAGGAAATATTAATTCATTATCCGCATGCGTCCATCACTTGGAAACACCCGATTAATGAACTTATTATAACGGAAATCACAAAAGAGTAACCCATCCTCAACTGGATGGAACAGCAACGTATAAAATCGTCTTTCTTTTGTTAAGGCAAAACAACCAGCTCTTCTGCTCAGGAGCTGGTTGTTTTGCTTGCCTGTAAAGGTTCCGGTAATCCATTGTGTTCTCTGCAGGAAGCTGATGATGAAGCAAAAAATTCCTTCCACTTGATGATGATTTCTTTTCTCCTTAACAGATACAAGGATGGGAGCAAGGCGATGATAAAAACGGCGATGTACATCGGAGAAAGCCGGGAAATCCAGCCGCCGATACTTGTGTAGACAATAGCTAGAGGAATATTCGTTATAATAGAAGATTTCATATACCCTTTGAAAGTGTGATTCGTTTCAATCAAACATAAGGATAATAAATGAAAATGAATAAATGGCACAAGACGCAGCAGCGTGATTTGAGCGGTTGTCATCTCTGTATTTTTACCGAGGAGGCGCTGTTTCAAAATGATTAGTTTATCGATCGATTTTGGCATCCAGCCTGCCATCACATAAAAAAGCAAGCTCGCCATCGTTATTCCTATGATAGAATAAACACTTCCCGCTATTGGACCAAATAAAATGCCGCCAGAAATACAAATAAATACAACTGGTAAGAATAACATTGGCCGAATGAGATGGAGCATTATAAATAACAGCGGGGAAAGCACACCACCCATCTCAATAATCACCAGCAAGTAATTCCCAACGTATTCCATGGCCACCCCTCCTTGAGGAAGCTGGTATTACTTTTATTTATATATATGTTTCAAGACGAGCTGTCTATGATAAAAGAATTGCCTGCGGTTTTCTACATCAGATTAGTTAAAAAGTAAATCATTTCTTCAGAAAAGAAACCCAACCCTATAAAACAGCTCAAATTAACAATAATTAAAACGGGTATACCGATAGTAAAGCTGGTATGTTTTGTTTTATGCCGAAATGTCTGCATACCAATATATATACCGATACTGCCTCCTAACACAGCCAGCAGCCAAAAAGTGCGCTCCGGAATACGATATGCATGCTGTTTTGCTTTTTGTTTATCTTTGAACATTAAATAAAATCCGATGATATTTGCTGCGAGTAAATAAATAATCCATGAAGTGACGTTTTCCATCTTTTCCTCCTGTTTCTATCATTAATGAATAAATACCCTTTTTATCATAAAGCAAGTTACTGGTTGCCGCAACGCTGGAAAATTTTGAAGCCAAAAAAAGACCGTTCCCCATCCAGGAAACGATCTTTCTTTCATCTTATTTTAAAGCGTCTTTCGCTTGAGATACTAATTGAGTAAATGCTTGTTCGTCATTAATAGCTAAATCTGAAAGCATTTTACGATTAATATCAATACCGGCAAGTTTCAAACCGTGCATTAATTTGCTGTAAGAAATATCATTCAAACGAGCAGCAGCATTAATACGGGAAATCCAAAGTTTACGGAAATCACGTTTTTTCTGTCTGCGGTCACGATAAGCATATTGACCTGATTTAATAACTTGTTGTTTTGCTGTTTTAAATAGCGTTCTTTTCGAACCATAATAACCTTTTGCTAGTTTTAAGACGCGCTTACGACGACGACGCGTCACTGTTCCACCTTTAACACGTGGCATAAGAAATCCCTCCTGATTCAATTACATTTCTAAATTTATTCTTTTGGTAGCATTTGTTTAATACGTTGATAGTCTCCGGAAGAAACTAGAGCACTTTTACGCAATTTACGTTTTTGCTTTTGAGATTTGTGTGCAAACATATGGCTAGTGTATGCATGTGATCTTTTTACTTTTCCAGATCCAGTTTTTCTGAAGCGTTTAGCTGAACCTTTATGAGTTTTCATTTTAGGCATAATTTTTTCCTCCAGTCATTACAATAAAAGCTTATTTTTTTTCATTTAATGGAGCGACCATCATAAACATATTCCGGCCTTCCATTTTCGGTTTTGTTTCTACTGAACCAATATCCTTCACTTCTTCAGCGAAACGGTCCAATACTTCTTTCCCCAGTTCTTTATGGGTAATCGCACGCCCGCGGAAACGAACCGCAGCTTTTACTTTGTCCCCTTTTTCCAAGAACTTACGTGCATTTTTGAGCTTCGTTTCAAAGTCATGGTCACCAATTCCAGGTGTAAAACGTACTTCCTTCACATTGATTACTTTTTGCTTTTTACGAGCTTCCTTCTCTTTCTTCTGCTGCTCAAAACGATACTTCCCGAAATCCATAATACGACATACCGGTGGTTTTGCGTTTGGAGCCACTAATACTAAATCAAGGTTGCGTTTCCCTGCAATATCCAGTGCTTCATTACGGGATTTGACTCCCAACTGGTCCCCATTTGAATCAATGAGACGAACTTCTCTTGCACGAATTTTTTCGTTAACATTCATATCCTTGCTAATAGCCGGCCACCTCCGAAATTTTGTTACTGATCTATCTGGACAAGTCATTTCAATACATAAAAAAAGTGTCGGTACATACTTGCACCCACACATCTCCTCATTCGTAAACATGAATCGTGATGAACCAGTTAACTATCCACAAGGGATGTCAATCAGGTGAGAAGCGGGTGCTTCTACTTGTCTTTAGATCATATCATTAACTTTTATAATATAGCATTTTATCGTTTATTTGTCAAGGACTGTATCCTTCTGTTTGAAACAACTATTGAATCATAGCACGGTTATTTATTATTGTCAATGGTTTTTGTGAAAATGTAATAGCCATATAGCGTGATTTCTAACTTTACATTTGGAGAATATACTAAAAAGGCTATTCTCACTCATAACATGAAAATAGCCTTTTTTAGTCATAACCACTGCTTATTTCTTCTGCTCTATTTCACCTTTGATAAAGGCTACAAATTGATCGAATTCCAATGTTTCTGTATCTTGTTCTCCGTAACGGCGGTAGTTTACGCTGCCGGATTCCATTTCTTTATCACCTAAAACGAGTGCAAATGGAACCTTTTGCGTCTGTGCTTCCCGTATTTTATAGCCCAGTTTTTCATCGCGGCTATCTAATTCTACACGGACACCTTCCAGACGTAATTTTTCTTCCACTTCTTTTGCATAATCCAGATGTGCCTGTAAAGATACTGGAATAATTTTAGCTTGTACAGGAGCAAGCCAGGTTGGAAAAGCACCTTTATATTCTTCAATCAGGAATGCAACAAAGCGTTCCATGGTAGACACCACACCACGGTGAATAACAACCGGACGATGCTCTTTACCATCTTCTCCGATATATGTTAAATCAAAACGTTCCGGTAAGTGGAAGTCCAATTGAACCGTAGATAATGTTTCATCTTTTCCTAATGCTGTTTTCACCTGTACGTCCAGCTTTGGACCATAGAAAGCAGCTTCTCCCTCTGCTTCTACATATTCCAGGTTCATATCTTCCATTGTTTCTTTCAACATCGCCTGTGCTTTATCCCACATGGCATCATTATCTACATATTTTTCTTTATCTTCTGGATCACGATAAGAAAGACGGAAATAATAGTCGTCAATCCCAAAATCTTTATAAACACGTTGAACAAGCTCAACAACGCGAATAAACTCTTCTTTTAACTGATCCGGACGAGCAAAAATATGTGCATCATTCAGCGTCATCGCACGCACACGCTGCAGGCCTGCAAGTGCCCCACTCATTTCATGACGATGCATGGTGCCTAGCTCTGCAATACGGACAGGCAGATTACGGTAGCTCCATAATTGGTTTTTGAAAACCATCATATGATGCGGGCAGTTCATTGGACGTAATACAAGCTCTTCGTTATCCATTTCCATAGTCGGGAACATATCCTCCTGATAATGATCCCAGTGTCCGCTTGTTTTATACAAATCTACATTACCAAGTACGGGTGTATACACATGGTCATAGCCTAAGCGTTCTTCGATATCCACAATATAACGTTCAATCGTACGGCGGATGGTAGCCCCTTTCGGCAGCCATAACGGCAGACCTTGTCCTACTTTTTGTGATACGGTAAAAATGCCCAGCTCTTTACCAAGCTTGCGGTGATCTCTTTCTTTACGCTCTTCTAAAATCTGCAGATATTCATCCAGCTGCGATTTTTTCTCAAATTCTGTTCCGTAAATACGTTGCAATTGTTTATTATTGCTGTCTCCACGCCAATAAGCGCCGGAAATACTTAATAACTTGAATGCTTTGATTTTACTTGTTGACGGAACATGCACTCCCCGGCACAAGTCAAAAAATTCTCCCTGCTCATAAATCGTTACCGTTTCGTCTTCCGGAATCGCATCCAGCAGTTCTAATTTAAGCTCATCGCCAATTTCTGCAAAACGTGCTTTTGCTTCATCACGAGAAACTTCTACACGTTTGATTTCTAAATTTTCATCTATGATTTTCTTCATTTCTTTCTCAATTTTCGGCAGGTCTTCCGGGGTTAAGGTATCTTCCATATCGATATCGTAATAAAAACCCTCTTCAATAACTGGACCAACGCCTAATTGCACATTCGGATATAAACGTTTCACAGCCTGTGCTAATAAATGGGCAGTAGAGTGACGTGCAATCTCCAGCCCTTCCTGGTTACGGTACGTAATAATTTCAATTTTTCCACCTTCGAAAAGCGGTCTGCGTAAATCAACAAGCTCTCCACCTAATTTAATGGCAAGTGCCTGTTTTTTTAATCCCGGGGAAATAGAAGCTGCGATATCTTCGCCCGTTGTTCCTTCCGGGAAGGACTTCTCCGCTCCATCTGGAAAAATAATTGTTAAATCAGCCATGTTCATCGAACTCCTTTATCAAATATAAAAAAACGCTCCATCTCTTTGCGTCATGCAAAGGGACGAGCGTTTATGCCGTGGTTCCACCCTAATTCCTGAAGATAAAAATATCCTCAGCTTCATTCATCCTTAACGCAGATGAAACGTTGCTGCCTACTTTTACATATTTCAGCAGCAATGCTCCAAGGTGGTAATTATTTCTTTACGAAAGGAAGCTTACAGCCTCAGGACTTCCCTCTCTAGGTACGTAAAATGAAAATAATCTTGTCCTCATCATTGCCATGTTGTATTCAAACTCTATTCGTATTATATTCCTTCTGCGTTTGAAAAGCAAGTCCAATTCATTATTCTCCCCGGGAAAGAATAGAGGCTCCTTTCGCTTCAAATAGTACCCTCTCTTGAAATATATTGATAATTGTCATGGTCTTTGGGTCAGCAGGATTATTTCCATACACCTTTATTTTTGCCGGTGCCATGGCAATAAGCGGACTTAAATTAAATTCATTATCATGCAAGCCGAGCACATACAAAGGCGCCTGGAACATCCACATGCGCAGCATATCTTTAGAAATGACCTCTCCTTTTTCATTGTAAAAAGTAAAATTTTCTCCCTGCTCGATATGAACCAAATCAACACAGGGCTCTTTTTTTTCAATATAATGGCGCAGCGTGTCCATAAATGCCTGGTGATCTTCTTCCCGCTTAAATTCCTCAATAGCCTTTCCAACGCATTCATGAATAAATGTTAAAAAGCTTGCCAGTCGAAAACGTAATATAGCACGAAAATGAATGCTCGTATGTTCTTTTAATTGCTGAAGAAAAATATGCTGCAGAAGTTTGGCAGTATCCACATGTTCTCTTAACGTTTGGTTATCTTCGTCTGTTTCAAATAAAATGCCCATAGAAAAATCATAAATGCGGTTAATCTCCTCCGGGTCAGAGAAATAATACTCCTCGGTAATTTCTCGAATAATGATGTCTGAAAGATGCTCTTCTATCAATACATTTGACATGACAGAGCTGATGACATGAATTAATTCTGCCTTTGTTCCATTACTTTCCAGTTGTAACCTGCTTCCCCAGGCGTTCGTTTGTTGATGTACGCTGATTTGTTTTCTATATGGAATCAACTGATTACAAAAAGCTTGAGCTTCCTTATCCGTTTCAAAATACACTTCCATCAATACATATCACCCTCATCCACTTGCAAACTGTTACAATTATATGGACAAGACTGTACAAACATGCTTAAACTAGTCAGACTAGCAGATTTGCTTTACCTAATATAAACACTCTACCTTTCGGATATTTATTGTTTTCTTTCTGGTAAGTATATGAAGAAACAAGGATTTTCACCGGAATCTATGGGTACTATGGGTAACAAATGGTGGATTAGCAGTTCAAACCCTAACCATGGATCGTTACTATCGAGAATAGCTTTCATGCATAGAAAAGAATGGTTACTGAGCCTTTTTACCATGCACCACGAAAATGAGTTCTATCTGATTGAACTTTTATTTGTTCAGTTATTTCAACCGTATAGAACACCCTACTAGCGGAGGCGGACCGTTTTAGCTCCTGAGGGGTCAGCACCATCTGCCATACACTTTACCTTCTTTTCTTTGTCAACTACTGTAAAGCCAAAAAAGATTCCCATTTATCACAATGGGAATCTTTTTTAGAAAAATGTTTCTTCTATTCATCTCTTCTATTTTTACCGGTCATCTCCACGACATTACTTACTTGTTTAATCCGTTCAATAATCCGGCCGGCTTTCACTTCTTCCACACCATTTCTAGTACTTGCTAATTCTTTTTCCAGCTCGTTTAAAGCAAAGTTGGAGGAGAAAAAGACCGGCAAGCCTTCCATCATGCGGTATTGCAGGACAGAACCTAATACCTCATCCCGGAACCACGCTGATTGTAATTCCGCTCCGATATCATCCAGCATTAAGACATCCGCTTTTTTAAAGAAATCGATTTTTTCATTGAACGAATCATCTTTAAAAGACCCTTTTATTTCCCGTACAAACTCCGGCATATAAATCAATGTCGAAGAATAATGATGTTTTTTCAGTTCGTTTGCTATGGCGCCTAACAGGTATGTCTTACCAACACCAAAAGAACCATGCAAATATAATCCTTTTTTCGGTAATGCTGTTTTGGCATCTTCTAAAAAGCTAATAATTGCACCGATAGCTGCAATTCTTGATTTATCCTGAATGACTTCCGACATTTTTGCTTCCAAAATTTCTTTTGGCATATACAGACTTTGTAATAATTGCTGCTGTGCGTCTTGTTCTTCTGCCTGGACACGCAAATGACATTTTTCATAGCTGATTCTGATTTCATTTTTATCCATACTCAATAAAGGAGAATACCCTTGAATCATATTTTGGCATTCTCCGTAAGAAGCACAACGGTCACACTGTTTCGATTGTGATTTATATTCATACAGCCGCATTAAATTTTTTTCAATATCGTGATCAGTCAATTCCGGATGTTCACGCAAAAACGATTGAATGGAGGGATCACTCAGAATTTCTTTTTTAATTCTAGTGTAATTGGTTTTGAAATTCTCATTTTTGTCCATCCAAGCTTTTAATTCTGATTGTATCGGTTTCACCAATCAACCCTCCTTTATATGTGTGAACTTTTCTTTCCATTTCTTCGTTGAAACTTAGCTTTCATTTAAATATTTCTGCAGCTTAGCTTCAATCTCCTGTTGCTCTTTTTCACTAACATCTACATCCACTGCCGTTTTGGATGATTTCTTTTTCCGATTATTGAACCAGTCAGGAACAACTTCTTTTTTATAGTTATTGTTATAATTATTCGTTTTCCGAGGTTTATTTTTGGCAACTTTATATTTTTCCTGTTCCCGTTTAGCAAAATTCATGGCCTCTTTTGCTGTTTTTAATCCAACTCTGGACCAATGACCGGCAATAGTTTCCATGTAGGCTTTTGACAGCTTCATATTTGATTGCAGCAGTACGTAGTGTATAAGTACATTCATGACCGGAGCAGGCAAACCTTGTTTTGTCATTACTTCACGAACCACTTTGATATCTTGTTCGGAAGCACGATTTCCATCTGACAAATCCTCTAATAGTTGTTTTGGAGAAATTGTCTCCAGCTCATGAATTAACTGCTCTTCTTTTGTAGCAGGTTTTTTCACTTCAGGCTGCACATCGGACGTTGCCATTTTGTCATTTAGACGAATCGTCTGTCCATTATTACGGGATACAAACATATCATGACAAGCTGACTTAAATTCTTCCTCATTCAACTGATTATCCTCATCCAACGCCCAGAAAAGTGCTTTTTCTATTTCCGCACTTTCTGCATCATATAAAGTCTTCATCTGATAAATAAGTCTTTTATTTGCAGGATGAAGCACATTTTCAACTGGAATAAACCGCTGGCGGAGTGATTGTTCAATCCAGGAAAAATCCATTAAATCAGACTCTGTGCGTTGATTATCATATTCTATATTATTATTTAGAGTAGCAGTTTTAGGAGGCGTCACTGTATCAAACACGTCATTAAAATCTGCTGTCACTTCTTCCCCATAAGGATAGCTGTCCTTGACATAACGTGCATAAAGGGCATTGTATTTCTGTTCCCCGATATGATGCAGTAACAATTGGGACAACATTGCTTCTCTCAGAAACTGGTCGGGAGAAAAAGGACGTTGTATACGATACGTATAATAGTCTCTGCTTTCTTCCCGCCGTTTATAAGTCTTCAATAATCCGATAGCTTCCAATTTTATCCGCGCACGGTAAATATCATCCAGCGTCAGGTTCAAATAAGTCATTAATGTATGATGCGTCTGAATCTGTCGGGTATGATCCACCTCATAAAATAACGTATAATATAAAGAAATTGCCTGAATCCCAATTAAAGGCTGGTAAAAATGTGTCAAAGAAGCATTGAAATCAATGGAGGGCTGTTCATCCATCACAACTTCGTACCCGTCAACAGGAAGAATTTTTCCGATTGCATTCATTCTAATCCATCCTTTTCGCTGTTATTCTTCCTCTGTTTGTTTATCTGTCTTAATAATTTCTTTCAGCTCGTCCAAAAACACAGTGATATCCTTGAATTGGCGGTATACCGAAGCGAACCTGACATAAGATACTTCGTCCACTTCTGCCAGTCTTTCCATTACCATCTCGCCCACTGTATGACTGGATACTTCGGAATTTCCTGCATTCCGTAAATTCTTTTCCACTTCTAACGCAATATTTTCTATCGTATCTACCGCTACCGGACGTTTTTCGCAAGCTCTGATAATTCCTCTTGTCAATTTTTCCCGTGAAAATTCCTGGCGCATGCCATCTTTCTTTACTACAATAAGCGGCACTTCTTCAATCCGTTCAAAAGTGGTAAAACGAAATCCGCACCTTTCACATTCCCTGCGTCTGCGTATGGCTGCTCCTTCTTCTATGGGGCGGGAATCTAACACTTTCGTATTTTTGTTGTTACAATTGGAACAACGCATTTCGTTCACTCCTATCTCAATGACCTTCTATCTCTGGTAACTGTTCATTTATATACCGATATATTTTCTTGATTACCTTATCACTGTAACCAAAATCGACGCGGACAGCAGTTTCTGTGGTTACGGAAAAATCAAGTGCCGTATGATATGGCCGAACCATAATGACTGTAGCTATAATCAAAACCTTTTTCCCGCGCTTACTGATTGCACTTATCTCTCCATGCTGTTCCGAACGGGCATGAATGGAGAAATCAGGGTCCGCATTGAAATACGCCTCCAGTTCCTCCAAAACCGCATGCTTTTTTGCTTTATAATACCTGGTTTTTAAATCTTTATCTATATGATAATCGCTTGTTTCTGCATGATTATTAAAAAAACGTTTCACTTTATCTCCCAAGGGCATATACAAACACATCCTGGTTGTATCATTTTAGGTAAATCCAAAAAAACTCGATAATTCACTTCTATCTATCTTATTTTAACATGATTTGCGTATTTAAACTATTAGTGAATGTTAAAAGGCTATAAAAAAAGGATGGTTGCTTCAGTGAAATGCCATTTTCTTTCATTTTATGTAACAGAAAAAATTCAAAAAGATAATAGGAGAAAGAGCCTGTGCGGGAGCATTCTCTTGCACAGGCTCTTTCTCCTATATTATGATGTTAAGCTTACATTTTGCTCTAATCTGAAGCCAACATAACTAACTAAATCTACAACGCGTTTGGAATAACCCCATTCATTATCATACCAGGCAATAATTTTTAACTTATTATTATCCATCACGATGGTTGAAAGCCCGTCTATGATTGCTGAATAAGTGCTTGTCGTATAATCAATGGAAACTAACGGTTCATCTGAATATTGAATAATGCCACGCATCCTTCCCTCTGCGGCCTGTTTGAAGATGGCGTTTACCTCTTCCTCTGTCACGTCTTCTTCAATATCAATCACCAAGTCTACCAAAGATACATTTGGTGTCGGCACACGTAGTGCCATTCCGTGCAATTTTCCTTTGAGACCGGGCATGACTTCAGCAAGTGCCTTCGCAGCACCAGTCGTTGTCGGAATAATGGATTGGGTACAGCTTCTCGCCCGGCGCAGGTCTTTATGCGGATTATCAATATTCTTTTGATCGTTTGTAAATGCGTGTACGGTCGTCATTAAGCCGTTCTTTATGGTAAAGTGATCATCAATAACTTTGACCACAGGAGCTAAACAATTTGTCGTACAGGATGCATTCGAGATGACATCATCTGCATCTGGGTTATAATCATGTTCGTTAACACCGATGACAATGGTCTTGTCAACTTCTTTCCCTGGAGCGGTAATCACTACTTTTTTCGCTCCTGCCTGCAAGTGACGCCCCGCGGCCTCTTTTGTCTTAAATTTACCGGTTGCCTCAACAACAATATCAATCCCTAAATCTTTCCAAGGTAATTTTTCAGGTTCTCTGGAATTGACTAAAAGAATTTCTTTCCCATTAACAATCAATTTATCCGGTAACGCTTCCACATTACCTTGAAAAGGACCATGGACACTATCGTATTTAATAAGATGAGCCAGCGTTTCCGATGGGTAACTTGCATTAATAGCTACAACGTCTAAATGATCCTCTTCCATCGCTTGACGAAAAACCATTCTGCCAATTCGACCAAAACCTGTTATTGCAATACGCGTCTTCTCCATAAGCACTTTATTCCTCCCAATAATGTTATACTTTTTATCTTTTGTTGTAATTAGTATAACACATATGCAAGAAAGTGTGTCATGAAATATAAAAAATGTTTCCTACTTATTTTAGCCAAAAAACACCATCCTCCCTTCAATAAGATCCGATGGTGTTTCTGCTGTTTATTCGATTACTTCCCACTTTTTTAGTAAATTGGTTAATTGTGCCCTGCTTTTTTCTACCGTGTCATTATTATTAATCACTTCATCAGCAATCCGGGCTTTTTCTTCTAAAGGCATTTGCGATGCAATCCGGTCCATTGCATCATGTTCACTTAACTGATTCCTTTCCATTAACCGTTTTAATTGTGTTTTTTCATCTACGAACACGACTAATGTTTTATCAGCCAGGAAAGTCAGTTGACTTTCAAATAACAGAGGGATATCCAATACAATGCATTTTTCTCCCTGCTGCATATAGTCTTCTTTTTTCTTTAACATTCGCTTGCGGACAGCCGGATGAACAATTTGGTTCAATTGCTCCCTTTTCTCTTCATTCGAAAAAACAATGGAACCGAGTTTCGGACGATCAATCGCCCTATCTGGCTTTAAGATATCTTCACCAAATACATCGACGATCTGTTGATAGGAAGTTTCACCAGGTTCCACTACTTCTCTTGCTATCACATCCGCATCAATGACGGGAATATCTAAAGCATGAAACATTCTTGAAATGGTACTTTTTCCGCTTGCGATGCCTCCGGTCAATCCAATCACTAAGCTCATATATCATTCACCTTTTGTGGCTGGCAATGAGGGCATACATGCGTCCCTCGTCCGCCAACCTTCATTTTTATAATTTCTTCACCACATGTTTTACACGGTTTTCTATCTTGGCCATACACATATAAAACCTGTTGAAACATTCCCATATTCCCCTGACTGTCGACATAACTGCGAATCGTTGTACCACCGGCCTTCACCGCTTCCTGCAGCGTTTCAATGGCGGCGTAACGGATTGCTTCTGCATCTTTTTCAGTCAGCTCATTGCATTTGGTCAGAGGATGAACCCCGGAACGGAATAACGTTTCATCCACATAGATATTTCCTAGCCCCGTGACCAGATGTTGATCCAAAAGCGCTGTTTTAATAAACCGCGATGATTTTTTTAACTTCTGGTAAAAATATTCCGTCGTAAAAGTATCTTCAAAGGGTTCAGGACCAAGCGTTCTCAAAGGAGCTTGAGTAAATTCAGTCCCTTTTGTTAACAGGTGCATGGTTCCAAACTTGCGAACATCGTTATAGTGCAATGCTTCTCCACCTGTTAAATAAAAAATAACATGCGTATGTTTATCCTTCGCTTCATCCGGTTGTTGCAAATGATATTTCCCTTCCATCCTTAGATGGGACACTAGGACATAATCATCAAAATAAAAGAGCAGGAACTTCCCCTTCCTTTTTATTTCTTGAAAGGTTTGTCCCTCCAGTAAATGCTTAAAAATGGCTGCATCATCCGGCTGCTTTATCATATTTGCCCAATAAACATCTACTTTTTCGATCGTTTTCCCCTGGACAAGTAATTTCAAGGTTTCTTTTATTGTTTCTACTTCTGGTAATTCCGGCATTTCTTCTTCCCCTTACTTTGCGTCAAACCAGCTCTCGCCATAAGAATAATCCACTTTCAATGGAACGGAAATATCCACTGTTTTTTCCATCATTTCGGGAACAATATTCTTTAACGTTTCGATTTCGTTCTCCGGTGCTTCTAAAATCAATTCATCATGGACTTGTAATAAAAGCTTGGCCTGCAGTTTTTCTTGTTTCATGCGGTGGTCCAAATCAATCATTGCTTTTTTAATAATATCAGCCGCGCTGCCCTGAATCGGAGTGTTCATAGCCGTTCTTTCTGCAAAACTGCGCACATTGAAGTTCCGGCTCGTGATATCCGGCAAATAACGGCGGCGATTCATTAATGTGGATACATACCCTTTTTGTTTTGCTTCTACAACGATGTCATCCATGTATTCTTTCACATTTGGATAGCTGTTGAAATATCGTTCTATAAATTGCTTGGCTTCTTTTCGAGTAATCCCTAAGTTTTGAGACAGCCCATAATCACTTATACCATATACAATCCCAAAGTTCACAGCTTTCGCTTGGCGGCGCATATTGGAAGTAACCTCATCTCTCTCCACATGAAATACATCCATTGCCGTTTGTGTATGAATGTCTAAATCATTTTTAAATGCCGTCTTCAATTTCTCATCGTCCGCAATATGCGCAAGCACCCGCAGTTCGATTTGCGAATAGTCGGCAGCAAACATTTTCCAGCCTTGTTGCGATGGAACGAAAGCTTGGCGGATTTTTCTTCCTTCTTCCAGGCGGATAGGAATATTTTGCAGATTCGGATCAACAGAACTTAAACGGCCGGTTTGTGTTAACGCCTGATTAAAGCGCGTATGAATTTTATGGGTATCCGCATGGACAACCTTTTGCAATCCTTCAATATAGGTTGATTGCAATTTTCCTAACTGGCGGTACAGCAGTAATTTCGGAATAATTTCATGCTGATCGGCAAGTTGTTCCAATACATCTGCTGCCGTAGAATAGCCCGTCTTTGTTTTCTTGATAACAGGAAGTCCCAAATCTTCAAATAACACAGGGCCAAGCTGTTTTGGTGAATTGAGGTTAAATTCTTTACCCGCCAATTCATATACTTCTTTTTCCAGCTTGTCCAATCTTTTCTTTAAATCGTCTCCCATTTCTTTTAGGCGCTCCACATCAACTAAAACACCTTGGTGCTCCATTTCAGCAAGAATCAGCGCAAGCGGCATTTCTAAATGCTTTAATAAATCCGCCTGTTCATTCGCTTCTAATTCCTTTTCCATCCCGGGGTACAGGGCGAGCAGCGTGTCGGTTTTCCGGACTACATGCTCACTGAGAACCGCTTCTTCCGGCACTTTTTGTTTTGCACCTTTTCCGTATACCTCTTCGTCAAAAGACACATCGTATGTTCCTTTTCTGCTTGCAATACCCGGAATATCATGATTATTTTCCGCAGGATTAATTAAATAAGAAGCAAGCAAAGCATCAAAGACAATTCCTTCTATTTGAATACCGTGACGTAATAAAGCAACTTTTGTCCGTTTCGCATCAAAGACAATCTTCTTTTTCCCGGGGTCTTCCGCCCATTTTTGGAAAACAGGGGATTCCGCCGCCACAGAAACAGGAATAAAGCTTTTTTTATTGCCATTAACAACGCCAATTCCTTCAATTGGTTCTGTATGGTAATTTTCACCCAACATTTCTACAACAAGGGCATTTTCTTTGGAAAATAGTGTTTCTGTTACTTCTTCCACGATGGTATAATCTATTTCCTGATATTCTGTTTGCTCTTCTTCTGTTTCTTCTGTTCCGGAAATACGAGTCAACAGCGATTGAAAACCTAAGTCCATAAACATATTACGAACAGAAGCTGTGGAGTAGCCTTCATAAATAGCATCCTCCAAGCCGACTGTAATAGGCGAGTCCCGATCAATGGTTGCTAATTTCTTACTCATGAGCGCATCATCATGATAGGTTGTTAAATTTTCCTTTAACTTTTTACCACTGACCTCATCTAAGTGTTCATACACTTTCTCTAATGTATGAAATTGTGTTAACAGCTTGGTTGCTGTTTTTTCACCAATCCCTGGCACACCGGGGATATTATCTGAACTGTCTCCCATCAGCCCTTTTAAATCCGTAATCTGTTCCGGTGTTACTTGCATCTTCTCCAACAAATAAGATGGTGTATATTTTTCAATGTCACTGATTCCTTTTTTGGTTACACGAACAGTCACCTGATCCGATACAAGCTGCAGTAAATCTTTATCACCAGAAATAACAGTTATGTCCCATTCCTTATTATCGGCCTGTTTCGATAATGTACCGATAATGTCATCTGCTTCATATTGATCCAGCTGATAATGCTTAATACCAAATGCATCGAGCAGTTCTTTCAGGACAGGAAATTGTTCGGAAAGTTCCGGAGGCGTTTTTTGACGGCCCCCTTTATATTCTTTATACGTTTCATGGCGGAATGTTGTTTTTCCTGCATCAAAAGCAACAAGCATATGTGTCGGCTTCTCTTCTTCTAAAATTCGCAGTAGTATGGTAGTAAAACCATAGACGCCATTGGTATAGACGCCTTTTTCATTATTTAACAGCGGCAACGCAAAAAAAGCGCGATAGATAATACTGTTACCATCGATTAAGATGAGCTTTTTGGTCATAATCCCGTCTCCTTTATCTTTCATCGCTAAATGTAATCTTATTTTATCATGTTTGGAGAAAACTGCATAATACGTGTATGTAGGTTATCCTTTATAGAACGATCCTATTACGGCTGTTTTCACATCCAATTAGCCATTTAAAAAGCCACCACCGGGGCCGGTGATGACTTAAGCTGTCGGAATATATACGTGAACAGCTGTTCCTTTGTCCACTTCACTTTCTAAAACAATTTCACCTTGATGCACCTCTACAATATGTTTCACGATAGCGAGGCCAAGGCCGGTTCCTCCTGTATTTCTGCTTCTGTCCTTATCCACTCTGTAAAAACGTTCAAACACTCTTGAAGTTGCTTTTTGATCAATACCAATGCCTGTATCCTCAATTAGAATATGAACACGCTCTTGTTCATCAGACAGGCTTAAATGAATATTTCCTCCAGAAGGTGTATAGTTAATCGCATTATCTACAAGATTAATAACAACCTGCTTCAATTTTTCAGAATCTGCATACACATCTGTATCTGAAGAAATGGATGTTGTGAAATGCAAATCTTTTTGTGCTGCTTTTTGTTCTAACGACGGCAAAACTTCATCTATCATTTGTTTTGCATTAAAATTCGCTTTTTCTAATTGAAAGTCCTCTCTTTCCAAACGGGAAAGTTCTAGCAAATCTTCTATCAGCAATTGCAATCGATGGCTTTCCTTATAAATAATCTCAATAAATTCTTCTGCTGCTTGTTCATCATGCTGTTTCTCCTTTAATGTTTCCGCAAATCCACGTATGGACGTAATGGGTGTACGCAGCTCATGAGAAACATTCGCAACAAAATCTTTACGCATTTTTTCTAACCGCTTCAATTCCGTTATATCATAAATAACCAATACAGCGCCCTTAATCATATTATGCTCATTAAAAACAGGTGCTGCAATCACTTCCATGTAGTTTTTGGTCAATCCGCGCTCATTTTTAAACTGTTCTTTCACAGGCTGTTCATACAGAAATGTTTTTTGGACCGCATCGTGCAAGGCTTCATTTTCAAATACTTCATAATATAAATGGCCGCGATACTGCTTATCTTCTCCATGAAACATTTCCAAGAAACCGCGATTCACCAGATGAACATATCCTTTTTCATCAATCAGCGCGAGTCCATTCTTCATGTTATCAATAATAGAAGTCATCTGCTCCGCCTGCATTTGTTCCTGAATCGTAATTTCATTCATGTTCCGCGCCAATTTATTGATATTTTTGCTTAACTGCTCCATTTCTTTACTATTACTATTATTAAAACGGGCAGAATAATTTCCTTTGATCATTTCATTTACCGTTCTGGAAGCTTTGCTAAGCGGCCTTGCGTATTTATTATAAAACTGCATAAATATAATAGATATCACTAAAAATTCCACTAATAAAATAGCTGCGATAATAATCCAGTTTCCCTGAGCTTGTACCATTAACCATCCTGATACTACCAGGACAACCGTGATACCAAGAATATTGGGAAACAATGACTTTGAAAATAATATTTGCATTTAAACCGGCTCCTCTAATTTATAACCTAATCCACGAACTGTTTTGATATATACAGGTTTTTTTGAATCGGGTTCAATTTTATCCCGCAGATGGCTTACATGAACATCCACAATTCTTGTATCTCCAACAAAATCATAATCCCATACACTGCTGAGCAGTTGGTCTCTGGAAATAACTTTTCCTTTATGTTTAGCCAAATAATACAGCAGTTCAAACTCTTTTCGTGTAAACGTAATTAATTCTTCTTTTATTTCTGCTTCATAGCGCTCCGGGTAAATGGTTAAATCCTTTATGCGGAGTGCCTGAAAGTAGTCACCTTCCGGACGTTGTGATCTTCTGATGATTGCCTTCACACGGGCAATTACTTCTTTTGGACTGAACGGTTTGGTTAAATAATCATCCGCCCCGAGCTCCAGTCCAAGAATCTTATCAATTTCTTCATCTTTTGCGGTAAGCATTAAAATCGGCGTCTCCGTATCATTCTTTCTGAGCTTCCTGCATACTTCTATCCCATCTAATTTCGGAAGCATTAAATCTAAAATAATCAATTCATAACGGTTAGCCGAAGCTTTCTCATAGGCCTCTTCTCCATCGTATGCTACATCTGTCGTAAATCCGGCATTTTCAATATTATATTTAAGTAACGTTACAATGGATTGTTCATCATCTACAATTAGAATTTGTTTACCCATCTGGAAAATCCCCCCTTAATTAATATATACGTTCCTGCTGATTAAAAATCCTTCTTAAAACCAGATTTTCTATAGAAGCGGAACACGAATTTGTCTTTATATCATCTTTATTTTCTTTATTCTACCATTATTTACCCGGATAGCCTATTCCATAATGGAATGTTAATAAAATTTAACAAAATAAACAAATCGAAATAAACATTAAAAATCCTGAAGCAAGGATGTGCTGCAGGATTTTTGTGTGAGGGAGTTTTCTTTACATTTTTCCTACTAATGTTCTCGGCTGCTTATAAAACAGAAGAAACACAATAATAAGGCTTAATATAAAAGATGGAATCATATAAGATGAATTATAAATTAACGAATAGAACCAGGCCGGCTGTCCTTCTACCGCTGAGCCGAAGAAAATCGTTCCAGCAATATAATGGCAAATAAAGCGAGCCGCTGATCCCAGGAGTACGCCAATTAGAATATAGACAAAAGATTTTTTTATCTGCTTCTTTTTCATATTTTCAATAACTTGCTTTGAAAATACGCCGGCCAGTCCGACAACGGTAAAAGCTAGTCCATACTCAATAATCCCTTGTACCGGATGTAAAATGTAAGCCGTACCTGTTGCCACCTGTAGCACTCCCCAGAGGAATCCTGATAATAAACCGCCTTTTAAACCCCAGCGGAAAGCAACGATAAAGACAGGAATCATCGCAAAAGAAACAGACCCTCCTTGAGGCCAAAGCTTAAACCCTAATGGTAAAATATCCAGTAACAAGGCAAGTGCCGTAAAAATAGCTACTTCAACTAAAAATAGCGTTTTATTTTTCAATTATTTCTCCCCCATTTACGTAGAGCAATTATTTTTAGACAACAAAAAAGTAATGCCAAGGGGAGTCTTCTTGATGGTGATATTCTTAAAAGAACTTACGCTCTATAGAACATCTAAACTCCGCTCACACATTACTTTTATCCATCAAAAAGTCCACAATCCCTGCGCCAGTACTAACTGACAGGTTCGAAGGGTCAGAACATCAACATGTCCACTCTCAGCCAAAGGCTCCCCTTGCAGGCTTTTTTATTCACTTTTTTGTATAAATGTAGTATAAATCACTTTTAGACAATTCGCAATAGCAGCGATTCCTTTTCGATATTTTTGTTTAACTCTAAAAATCCCTGGACTTCTTGTTTTCATAGCTCCACGAAATTTTCTCAAAAACCAGGTTTTGTCAAATTCACTTGGAGCTGCTTCTCCGTAAGCTTCTTTACAGTGTTTGCCCTATATCTCCCTGTCAGCTTCATGGACAAATTACTGATAAGAAGGCCGAAATACTTTATCCCGGAAAAATAGCCTGTTATAGAAAATGAATTCTATGACAGGCAAGATTTTTATTTCTTTCTTTTGTTCTTATTCTCTTTCTTTTTCTCTTTCGCCATATTTGCTTTTTTTCTTCTCAGCCAAGCATTCAGAACGGTTACAATGGTGAATATGGCAGATACTACTTGTTCGATCAGGGTACTATCGATAAGCATTGGTGACTTACCTAATAGCACAAGAACTTGGTTTGCTGCGGCAATCATCACGGCAATTATACTAATCAACGTACCTTTGTCCACTTTTCTCTTCCTCCTTTACAACCCTATATATTTATATTTCAAAAGCAACATTCCAGGAACGGCTTCAATCTTTATATGTTTTATAAAACAACAATCCGGGTAAGGTATATATGTATTTCAATTATTTTTAATTAAATATACTTGACTTTCATTATTTATTATTTTACACTTGGTAACAGAAAGTAAGTAACTAATTATTTAGGAGGATGTCTACATGGCAAAAGTAAACTGGAATTTAGACACAGCGCATAGTGAAGTAGGATTTTCTGTAAAACATATGATGATTTCAAAAGCAAAAGGAACGTTCGACAGTTTTGATGCAAAAATAAATGCAGATGCAGCGGATTTAACAGATGCAGATATTGAATTAACCATTGATGTGGCAAGCATCAACACTCGTAATAACGATCGTGATGACCACCTTCGTTCTGCTGATTTCTTTGATGTTGAAAACTATCCAAAAATCACTTTTCAGGCAACAGATATTGAAAAATCCGGCAACGAATATAAAGTAACTGGTAATTTAACAATAAAAGAAACAACAAAACCTGTTACGTTGGATGTTGAATTTGAAGGACAAAGTAAAGATCCAATGAGCGGCAGCATGGTTGCAGGATTTAGCGGTTCTACTAGTATTAACCGTAAAGAATTTGGCTTAACTTGGAATGCTTCTCTTGAAACTGGCGGCGTTCTTGTTGGCGAAGATGTAAAAATTAACTTCGAATTGGAATTACAAAAACCTGAATAATTAGGGTCATTCCTATTTTCAATCATAAAAAGCCTTGATTTTACGATAAACAGTAAAATCAAGGCTTTTTTGCTTGAAAAAGAGAAGCATCATTACTTGTATAAACAGCAATAGTTACCGCTCCTCCGTCAGCAGATGCTTGAATAAGTACAGGCTGATTATATTTATTTCGAAAAGCAAAATCAGGTCCCCACCAGCTTACCGTAGCATCTCTTCCTTTTGGTACATACGGAACCTCTCTGCTGTGTGCATAGCGTTCGGTTACTTCAATCCCTTGAAGGTCCACCGCATTAAACAGGGTCGAGGATACCTGACAAATCCCGCCGCCAATATCTTCACTGAATTCTCCTTTTACAATAACCGGCGCCGGAAGATATCCTCTTTCACGTGTCCGTTCACCCACCACTTCATTAAAAGAAAAATACTCACCCGGGAAGATAATCGTATTGTTAATCGCCTCTGCTGAAAGTTCAATGTTCCGTGTTCTTTCTTTATTACTTGCTCTGAACCTTGTGGTGAAACGATTTAATTCTTTCTCTTTTATTTCTTTTAAAAGGGCTTCGTTCACACGTGCTGGAATCGTCTGCTTCGGTACTTGCTGCCGCTGATCCATGCCCTGGTAGTACGCTTCATTAATCAACGAGTGAAATTGCGTAACATCCAGCACAAAACCTGGTTTTTCTTTTATAATCTTTCCTTCCTTATCCATATAAGCATTTTCCGGCTCTTTATAGACCAGTTTTTGCATATCCCTGGTTAAATTTTGCATTTGACTCCAGTCCAATAACGCTTCGTCCATTTCAAATACATAGGCTTTTAAATCAATCAGCCAGGAGTCTTCCTCTTCATCATACAGTTCTAATACTGCAGCGTGTACGGTTTGAGGTAATAGGAGAAAGAGAAACATACAAGATAATAAAAAATAACGCATGATGCCACACCCCTTTAGCATTAGTATGCTGGGAATGCTTTATTTCTATACAGCAGAGAAAGTCAATTATTCCCTTTTGACAGTACGAAAAAATGCCGGGGAAGCTGCTTCCCCGGCATTTTTTAAAACTTATCTAAAGTCCCTGTTATCTTCTAAATATTCACTTGCTACACGGTAACCGACTAGGGCTGTCAGAGCAAGCAAAACGTAACAAAATATATTTTTCATATCTCTTACCTCCTGTGGAGTAGTTTATCAAATACTATTTCCATGATGATGTCATTCGGATTTAGAATGGACGGAATTTACCTTTTTTAAGTACTGTTTTGGCACCGCCTACTAAGAATAAGGAACGGTCATCAACCACTTTTTTCATTGCTGCCGCTGCTTTACCGCTTAGTTTTTTACCATCAAGTACGTTACCGATACCATCTGATATACCAAGAGAAGCCACTGTCCCTTTATTAGAATAAACAAAGTCAGTAACTACTTCATCACGGATTAATGCAACAATATTATCCGCAGCTTTTGCCCCTTCTTGTACAGCTAATTGGCCGGTTGGAGGGAATGGTTTGCCCGTTTCCGGATCCATTGTCCAAGAGCAATCTCCGAGAACGAAAACACTTTCTTCCCCTTCCGGACGTAAATCTAATCCAACATTTACTTTTCCTTTGAATAATTCAAATCCGGATTCAGCTAAGACAGGAGTGCCCATTACGCCGCCAGTCCATACAATGGTTCCAGCTTTAATCAGCTCATGATCATCGCCGACAACGAAGCCTTCTTCTGTACATTCTTTAATTGCAGTGCCGATACGGAATTCAACACCACGGTTTTCTAAAGATTGTTTCCCGTAAGCAACTAAATCTTCGTCAAACATAGGTAAAATAGATGGCATCGCTTCTACGTTAATAATTTTTGCTTTGCTTCGATCAATATCATATTTTTTACATAGCTCAGGAATCTTGTCCGCAAGCTCACCGACAAATTCAATACCTGTGAAACCGCCACCGCCGACAACAACAGTAAGCTGCTCATCGTGTTTTTCTTCACTTGAAGAATATTGTGCGAATTGGTATTCGATATGTTCAGCGATTAATCGGCTTGAATCAATATCTGTGATAGCATACGCATTTTCTTCCATACCAGGAATGCCAAATGAGTTGGATACAAATCCAAGCGCAAATACTAGGTAGTCATAAGAAACTTCACTATTTTCCAATACCACACGCTTATCTTCCCGCTTTACCTCTGTAACGTTGTCATAGATTAAGCGTACCCGCTTCGGGTTAACAACGTCTGTCAGCATAAAACGCGCCTGGTTCGGAGTAATTGTTCCCGCTGCTACTTCATGTAACCATGTACTTTCATAATGATAATTATGTTTGTTGATTAAAACAATTTCCGCTTCTTCAGCAGAGAGCTGTTGTGTTAAACGTCTTGTTGCCACTAATCCAGCATAGCCGGCACCAAGCACAACTACTTTTGGTTTACTCATAATTCATCTTCCATCCTTTCTATACTTCCATAAATAAAATGTAATGTAATTTCGAACTATCACGATTAATAGTTGCTGCATCTATTATAATATCAAATTTTGCAGTGTTAAGCTAATTTTCATTAACATTTCTTTAGAAAACTTTTAATCCCGATAGACATACTTTTCCCTGTTCCATGTTTTTCAAACGTTCGCACAATACATCTTTTGGTTTATCCATCTCCATTTTATCATAATAAAAACGGCAAATAATGCGATTGAATGCAAATTTACCGTTTTTTCGTCTTTTTATTTTTCATATTTACTCAGTATAAACGGAAGCTGTACTTGGTTTATTCTCCCCAGAATGATGTTCTTCATTTTCGTCTTCCGATTCTTCTTCGTTTGGTTCGCTCTCTGATTCTTCTTCTTCCTCTTCGTTATCTCCATTTTCACTATCGTTTTCCGGTTCTTCATTTTCTTTTGGGTCTGATTCCTCTATATCATCCTCCGAATGGCTTTCATCTTCTTCGTTTTTACCTTTACCATTTTTTTCGTCTTCTGTTTCTTCCTCACCATTCGAATCATTACCTTTGGATTGCTCCGATTTATCAGTTGAATTTTTCTGTTGATTTCCGTTGTCCGAATTATCGGCACCTGCAGAGGAATCATTTCGTTCAGATTTCTTTTGATCTGTTTGCTTGTTTGCAGAGTCCGTTTCTTGTCTAGAATCATTCTGTTTCGTTTCACTTTCTCTTCTCTCTGTATGTTCATCATCTTCACTAGCAGCGTAACTTTCCCTATAAGAAGTCTGACGTTGCTTATTTTCATCGGATTCATCGGTGTCTTTATTCGTTATTTGGTAAGCGGATGTTTCCTCCGAAGCCGAATTATTTCTTTCCTGCGTTTCTGGTTTCTGATTCGTATGTGTTTCTGTTTCCGTTTCGATTACTCTCTCTTGCGGGGAATTGTTCTCAGTCTGTGCTTCTTCTGCTTCATTGCCTTCTTGCTGCGAGCTATTACGATTGTCTAATTGAACCGTTTGATAAATTTGTTCATTATCTCCTAATAACCGGTCATTCCAAGAAGTAGTGAAAAGCTCGACACTTTCTCCATTCTGCCCGTCTCCGCCATCTGTATCTTCTGTATTTACTTCCATGGAATATTCCACAGAATGATTGTCTTTATAAATACCCATACCAATAATGACAATACATCCTGTTAACAAAGAAATGTTAACCAGTAACAATTTTTTTCTGCGCATATATCTTCTTCCTTTTTTTAAAAGATTATTATTCTGTCACGTGCGTTTTACTTTACTATTTCAACCATTACATATACGTATAACTATAAATTCGTCACATCCATTGTAATCTTCATCAAAGCCCATTTCAAATACTTTTCGGATTTTTTATATACAAATCATTGCTCAACATGATGGTAGCCTGCTTTCCGGTTTGATTAAAAAATAATTTAAAGCTTGATTTTTTTGCTTCTCTCTTGTAAAGTAAACGTAATTATAAATATGTTAATTCTTATCCAGAGAGACGGAGGGACTGGCCCGCAGATGTCTCAGCAACCGGCTTATGATAGCAAGGTGCTAATTCCAGAAGGGGGCTTCCCTTTAAAGATAAGAGATGTGGATGATTTTGATATTACACCCTTCTTATCTCTGGATAAGAAGGGTTTTTTATTGATTTAACAGAAAATACATAGGGAATAGCAAATTCTCATGCAAGCTTTTCTTATGGAGGAGGAAAAATAATGAAGAAATTAGAAACTGCATTGGTACAATTAGGAAACAAAACGGACAAACGAACAGGGGCGATAAACCTGCCAATCCATTTGTCAACAGCTTATCAGCATCAAGAGATTGGTCACTCCACCGGTTTTGATTATACCCGCACGAAAAACCCGACCAGATCCGTACTGGAAGATGGATTTGCGAAATTAGAAGAAGGAGACGCCGCTTTCGCCTGCAGTTCCGGGATGGCCGCCATTCAATTAATCCTTTCTTCTTTATTCCAAGTAGGTGACCATCTTATTGCGACAAAAGATATCTATGGAGGAACGTATCGTATTTTTGACCATTATGAAAGAGCATATCATGTTTCTGTAACGTATGATGAATGTCAGGATGTATTGGAAACGGAACGATGTATTAACGAAAATACAAAAGCTATCTTCTTGGAAACACCTACAAACCCGTTACTTCAAGAGGTAGATATTGAAAAATATGCAGAGCTGGCAAAAAAATATAACTTGCTGCTTATTGTGGATAATACGTTCTTAACACCGTACTTACAACAACCTCTTACACTTGGAGCAGATATTGTCGTACACAGCGCAACTAAATATATCGGAGGTCATAACGATGTACTGGCGGGTCTTGTAGTGACAAAAACGCCGGAATTATCCGAGAAAATATTTGAAATGCATAACGCTTCCGGTGCTACGTTATCTCCTTCAGACAGCTGGCTCCTTGTCCGCGGCTTAAAAACACTTGCACTCCGTATGCAGCGTCATGAAGAAAATGCGAAGCAGCTGGCAGCATATTTAGAAGAACACCCGGCAGTCAGCCAAGTTTTTTACCCTAATAGGGGCGGTATGCTTTCCTTTTGCTTAGAAGACGCCAATCTGGTAAAGTCTTTTTTAGCTAATCTGGATATCATTGTATTTGCTGAAAGCTTAGGCGGTGTGGAAAGTTTTATTACGTATCCTACCACGCAGACACATGCGGATATGCCGGAAGAGGAAAGAATCCAGCGAGGAATCGGCGACGATTTGCTCCGTTTCTCTGTAGGTGTGGAAGATGTAGATGATTTAAAAGCAGACATTGAGCAGGCGTTACAAGTTATTAGTAACGTATAATATATCATAACACCAAAAATAAAAAAGAGACAGATTAGCTGTCTCTTTTTTATGTTATATTGTCATTTTATATTCCCGGATTTAAGGTTCATTTAAGGTTGGTCACCCTTTTATTAACCCTAAATCTACTTTCCACTGCGACCATTGCAGCTGTCTTGTTTTCCGAGGTAAAAATTGACGAATATCTTCTTCGTGATAACCGACCTGAAATCTTTTTTCATCAACCAAAATTGGGCTTTTCAGCAATCTTGGATATTTATGAATTAATTTTAATAAGGTTTGTAAAGACAATTCCTCTACATTCAAGTTTAATTCTTTGTAAATTTTAGAACGGGTGGAAAGAATTTCATCGGTTCCTTCTACCGTCATTTGTAAAATATTTTTTAATTCGTCAATTGTCAATGGTTGATGTAGAATATTCCTTTCCTTATAAGCAATTCCATTTTTGCGAAACCATTGTCTGGCTTTTCTTGTAGATGAGCAAGATACTCCGTAAATATGCACTGTCATATTCATTCTCCTTATTGTTTGACATATTCATTACAAGAGTCAAAGTGATAATCCATGAAATGAAAACGACTTGTTTTGCTTTTTCATTCCATTTTTCTATCTTACCTATCACTTTAGCACGTAAATGTGGTAAAACTATGGTACAGCCATGAAAAAAACATAAAATGAAGCTTAATTCATTGAAATATAACGGTCTATATATCAATTACAACATACAAGCCGTCCGGAAAAATCTGCACAAACCAGCATCTGTTCCGCAAAAAGCATATCCGTTCTCCGTTCATCATTGATGTTATTACTTCTTCATTAATTGATTCGATAAGTACAGGGTAAAATCCTTTTTTTCTGGTCAAATACCCTCTCCAAAAGAAAATTCTATCATATAGTAAACACACAGGGGGTGTAAAAATGAGTAAATACAATGAATTTGGAGGGGGTTTTGCCTTACTGGTAGTCCTGTTCATATTATTAATTATTGTAGGTACTTCTTATTGGGGCTACTAACAATATAATGAAAGACAAATCTTTTCCTCCTCTTCCCTATAATTAACTAGCTTTTACGTATCCAAAGCTAAAAAAAGATCGTGATAATAAACGCTTGTAAAGACAGCTCATCAACCTCTTTACAAGCATTTTTTATGTATAAAAAAACAAGGCGAACAATGGAAATAACCATTGATGCCTTGTTTTCTTTATTTGGATGATTCCTTCTCCGTCTCCAGTTCATCCTTCTCTTCTTTTATTTCATTCTTTTTACCTTCGTCAGACATTAAATTATTCGCTGAATTTTTAAATTCCCGTAAGGTTTGTCCGGCTGCTTTACCGATTTCCGGAAGCTTCTTAGGGCCAAAAATAATTAAAGCAAGAACAACAATCAGTATCAAACCCGGAATACCTATGTTTGCTGGGTTCATGGAACAACACCTCCATTCTTATTTCATTATAAATCATTTGCTGCTATTTTTTAATGGGATAAGCCTAAAATTAAAATGATTTTTCTTATTTCTGTGAAATTTGCAGAATCAGTTGCCGCATTAAAGATGGTAATTGCTCAAATGCATTGGAGATATGGAGCCTCTCTGTCCGTTTATGGGCGTCATGACCAAATGGCCCTATATTTAAAACAGGAGCGTTCAATGCACGCATAGACGAAAATGGTAATGTATACGAATCTCCCCAGACCGGCGTATTCTCCTCGTAAACCTGCAAGTCTTTATCACTACCCTGATAATTCACATAGCTCAAGTCACAGATGCCATTTAAAAAATGACTCCTTTTGATCTCTGCTTGGAATTGCTTTTTGGCTTCTTTCTCCATAAAATCCACACAAAATTCGACAAGCCGGTTACCGCTGGAGTTAACAGCCGGGTAATAAGGCGGAGCAAATAACACGACAATAGCCGGCGCGAGCTCCTGACAATGAATCATCAGGTTATCCGTAATACGCAATGACTTCTCCCTGTCATCATACGCATCATGGTAATGCACATCCTTTTTCAGATCTTCAACAAATTCACGCCCTAATTTATTCATTGCATATTCCAGTAGTTCTTTATAAGAAAACACCTTCACATGACCAATCGGATCCACCTGGTTATCCTGACATATTTTTTTATACCGTTCATTACATTGTGCGGCAGCAATTTTTGCGGTCTGTTCAAACAAAGCAAATGCTTCCTCCGCCGTCCTCTCTAACAGAAAAATATTATACAATGCAGAAGATCGGTACGGTGTCTGGGTAGAGTAGCGCAATCGCAAATCTGTCTGCTGCAGCGTAACGGGTAACGGAGCTGTTTCTCCAAGCACCGTCTCCTTGAAAATCGGATTCCATTCCATCTCTCTCGTTAAAAACGAAGAGATAAATGGCGATGTCATCCCGCTCAATGGCTCCCCTGCGTGGGTTTCCTTTCCATAAAACAGCGCTCCTGCCAACACTTTACCAATCGTACCGCTGTAAATATAGTGCGTATTATCTTTGGGATCATGCCGGAATGAAGGCTCGCTGTTCAGAAATAACGTATAGGTTAATTGATGCTGCTTTTGTAAATCTGTAAGCACTGGGATGGCATAACGCATCCCCGCTGAATTCACCTCTTCATCCGGAACCGTCAGTAAGAGCAGGTTCACAGGCCATTTTTCCGCAGCTGCCTGTTCTATCAAGCTCATATGCATTACCAGCCCCATCTTCATATCCATTGTCCCGCGGCCGAATAAAAAGTCGCCTGATTCAATCTCTGCCCGGATATCTCTGGAAAATGTATCCTTCTGTTCCCAATATACTTTGGTAAGCTCCTCTGGTTGGGTTGCGAGCGGCTCCAACGAACCGTATTCTTCGGTATTTACGGTATCAAAATGACTGATGAGGCAAATCGTCTTGGAAGCATCCGGGTGCTTGTATAAAGCTGTTAACAGTTTTCGGCGTTGATCGGCCTCATGCAATGTTAAGTAATCCGGATGTTCATGAAAATAATCTACATCTTGCAGTTTCGCATATAACTTTCTGGGAAACTGCTTCTCACCTTCTGAAAGGCTAATACTCTTCCAGCTGACCAACTCATTCAACAGCCGGCGTAATGCTTCAGGGCTGTTCCATTGCAATGTCATTAAACCCCCGCCTTTCTACCAACGTTCCTTCTATTATATCAGTAATTGAATACGTTTACAGTATTTGTTGCTATTCTCCCGCTTAAAGAATTTAGCTCCCAAACGCGATGAGAGTTTAGCTCACGCTGCAAAATATGATATGATTTAGAAAATAGAAAATAAATCAGGAGGTTATTTATGGGGAAACGAGTGCTGTTATTTCTTTTAACAAACATCTTAGTAATGACAACCATTGTCATTGTCTGGTCCATTATTACAAGCATTTTTGATATTGGACCAAGTTATCGTGCAAATGGAGGAATTGATTATCCTTCCCTCATGATATTCAGTATTATTGTCGGTTTTACCGGATCCTTTATCTCTTTAGCAATGTCCCGTTGGATGGCTAAAACCATGATGAAGGTAAAAGTCATTGACCCGGACAAAGCAGTCAATCCACAGGAACGTGCGGTTTATGAAAAAGTGGAACGCCTTTCCCGAGCTGCTGGACTCACCCATACGCCAGAGGTAGGTATTTACCATTCCCAGGAAATCAACGCATTTGCGACCGGCCCAACTAAAAAACGTTCGTTGGTTGCTGTCTCGCAAGGGTTATTGGATAATATGGATGATGATGCTGTAGAAGGCGTTATTGCACACGAAGTAGCTCACGTTTCAAACGGGGACATGGTTACCATGACATTATTACAAGGCATTATCAATACATTTGTTGTCTTCCTGTCCCGTATTGCCGCAAGTATCGTTTCACGCATGGTGCGCTCTGAGTTGCAATGGATTGTTCATTTTGCCTGCATTATTATTTTCCAAATCCTTTTCTCCATCTTAGGCAGCCTTGTTGTCAGCGCCTATTCCAGATACCGGGAATATCACGCAGACCGGGGCGGTGCTGATTTAGCCGGAAAAGATAAAATGAGACATGCGCTTGAGTCTCTAAAGCTGCATATTAACCGTGCTGAAGTAGAAGATCACAGTAACGACGCAGCTATTCAGACCATGAAAATCAGTAATAAATCAAGCTTTCTCAATGCTTTTTCTTCACACCCGCCGTTGGAACAGCGGATCGCGAAATTAGAGCAAAGATAATGAAAAATCCCGTAAGTCTAGTGAGACTTACGGGATTTTTTATACTGTACTATTATAGGATTACTAAATGCAAGTGTTAGCTACTTAACCCAAATATTCTTTTATTAAGATCGCTTTAAACTCCTCATACATGTCAAATGATTCTTTTAATATAGCTTCTAGTTCATCATAATTTTTGAAAGCGGGCATTCTTATTTTATAATTAAGATCAATTAATAACCTGGCATAAGAGAACCAAGGTCTTCCCAACCTTACTTCATCATTATGTACTACTTCCCACGTAAATTCCACTCTATCGGATATAATGGCAATATGAACGGCAAATACCAGCTCTTTTTGCACAGTATCTTCAACCCTGAAAAAATTTTCCTTTTTATCATAGGAAACGGAACACCCTAATTGATGAGCTATTTTTTCTATTATTTCCATGACTAATACCATATCTATATCAGATAATCTTTCTTCTTCTTGGATGTTTTCTATACTGTATTTTTTTGATAGTTCCTCATATTTTCTTACAAAATCCATCTCCATTAATGTCTTTTTGATTTCTGGTTTTAAATCGTTGCTCATTTTTTCACTCCTTTAAAAATCGCAATGTGACATTGTATTCTGCTGCCATGTCTTTAAAATAGGTAAGTTTTTCACTTTTTAGATTGGAAGCTGGTAACTCAAGAATATATTCTCCATGCAACTTCTGACCATTTATTTCTTTATATTGATTACTTCTAATCAACGTTCCCTTTTTATATTTATTTTCAAATTCAGCTAAGTGTGTTCTAAAATCTCTATCTGAAATGTTATCTAGATAGGTAGACTTTCTAGATATAATTTCACCAGCGTCGGGATCATATGAATCTATTCGTTTTCCATTAGATAAATGAACTTCATGATGCGGGTAAATCTCAGCTTCTCTTGCTGTCTCATTAAACTTTCTTCCTCTTGCCATCGGTGAATGAATTCTCCAATATTCGCTGACTTCTTTCCACTTTAATCTACTCCTAGGAGTTTCTCCTCGTCTTGTTTTCAAATTATAATAAGTCTGATATTTTCCCTCTACAATCGGATCGGCAAATTTTCCATCGGATCCAATTCCATTATTTTTTGTGACAACAGAAGCTTCTTTACTTTTATTTTTATTGATAGCACTTTTCCTTGATATACCAGGATTTTTAAGAGAGGCTAAAGAGGAAATACCTGACCTTTGAAACATTGTCAGATATGCGCCTGTTTGTATAGATACTTTTTGAAAATCTTCATATTTATGACCTGTTAAATAGGTCTTCCCTTGTCTTTGTGCCTCTAGTTCTTTTTCTTCAATGTAATGCTCGTCAATTTCTTTATATAAATTTTCATCTATTAAATCACTATGTTCATTTAAGTAAGCTTCCAGTTCATCATCAGATACGCGTTCCCCGTTCTTTTCAAGAATCCAATTAAACTTCGGTTCACCAAAACCGATATCATTCTTCCATAAAAGCAAGTCATATTCTGTTACTTCTTCTATCATCTGAATATGATATTCATCTTCTGCTTCCAACTTTTCCTGTTTCACACGTTCCTCTCGTTCAGCCCATTTACTACCAATATCATTGGTCCATGTCAGATTATCTGCAGAAGGTATCTTAAAACCAGTACTTGGACCGGCCCAAGCGTTTTGAGCTTGCTCAGCCCCCTTGTTTACGATATCTTCCAGTTCTTTTATTTTAGAAAAAAATTGAGGAGAACGTTGATGAAAATCCAACAACATATTCAATTTTCCCTCTAAATATCTTTTAGAATCCATTAAGTTATCCATTATCTGCTCGTTCGCCCAAATAGAAGCACTTTTAAAAACACCAGAAATATCCGATGTTTCCACCATTTCTTGTATTTCCTGTACATATAAAATATGATCTTTCATTCTTTGAATTTGTGCTTCTAATTCCGAAGAACTTAAATCCCCGCTATCCACTGTTGCCAAATATTGATTAGGAAATTTCTGGCATGCTTCTTCAACTGTTTCCGATAATAAAATCCCTGCTTTTGCCAATGGTATTAACACCTGCTCGTAAAATAACTTCGCATTAAAATAGGTGTTTGATTGCAGTTGATTATCCGATATAAAAGCTTCTAAAGCGTTGATAAGCGCTTGATATCTTTCCTGTTCTTGCTGACAAATGGTCGTTACACTTTCTCCCTGCTCCTGAGCTGCTGCAATATACATATCAACACTCATCATTTATCCTCGTTTAATAGAAAATGACGTCTTTGATGCTTTAAATCATCATCTTCTTGATATAGTTGCCGTTTTCTATGTTGTAATGCATCCTGTTCCTCATCAAGATGAGTGAAAATGGCTTCTTTCGGATGACGGAGACGGTCTTGCTGCTTTTGAAAAAATGTCCTCATTCTTTCATTTTGCCCTAAATCTCTATAGAGAGTTGAAATTTGGTGAAAAAGATGTTGATAATTCTCATCTATTTGATCTGTTTGTTTTCTTTATCTAATTTTCGTTCTAATTGATGGAATTGTTCGTTTATTTTTTGCAGTTGATTATTAGATTTCATTACCATTGTCCTCCCAGAGAGAGGTGTAGAAGCTATCTGATTGCGTATATCCGTATCTACAGCCTCAAACTCTTCTGCAACATGTTGCAGATTCTCACATGATTGACGAATTACTTCTACAATTTGTTATCTGGAATGTATTAATGATTCCATTGACTGATGTGCTGTTATGTTTCCAGCAACAGTAGTTTTGATATCATGAGTGATTGTACCTATATCGGAAAGGTCATCTAATGAGATTGCAATGTTTGTAGCAAGTCGTTTTGCTATTTCTGGACTGCTTTGAATTATAGTCATAAGAAATCCTTCCTTTCATGTAAAATAATCCTAAATAATTAAGATTATTTTACCTTAAAAGGAATAAAATTAACAAATTAGTCACAACATATTATTTTTTACAAAAACATCCTCCCATGGAAAAGTATATCTTCTCCCCAAGAGGACGTTTTTCTTCTATCTATGTTACTTAGGAAAGAAACTTCACACAAACAGCTTCCGGAACATCAATCACCTGATCCATTTCCGTTAATTCCCCAGTCTTTACATCTCTTTTAAATAGGACAGCGTTCCCGCTATGTTGGTTCGTCGCTACCAAGAATTTTTCCGTCGGATCCAGCACAAAATCTCGTGGCCATTCGCCGCCGGATGGCGTAAATGCGAGAAATGTCAATTCACCGCTGTTCTCATCCACTTGGAATGAAGTAATGCTATTATGTCCGCGGTTGCCAGTATAAAGAAACTTCCCATCCGAAGTGATATGAATGGCGCTTGCATCATTGGTTTCTTTAAAATCAGCAGGTTTAGCAAGAATCGTCTGCTTTTCTGTGAAAGACCCTGTTTCGCTATTATAATCTAACACAATAACTTCTGTTGTAAGCTCAGTGATCAGATAAGCAATCGGTTTACTCGGATGAAAAACAATATGTCTCGGACCGCTTCCCGGATTGGTATAAAACGTACTGACTTCTACTAAAGAAGTATCTTCCACCTTATATGTTACCAGGCGGTCCGTTCCTAAATCCGCAACAACAATATATTTTTTATCCGGGGTAAATCCGGTAAAATGCACATGCGGTTTTTCCTGTCTTTCATGCGGACCGCTTCCCTCATGCTGTGTAAAATAACCTTGCTCAACTTCCCCATTTTCATATGTAAAATGGAGACCGATCGTTCCTTTATGGTAATTTCCTGTGACTACCATATTGTCTCCCGCTTCCACGTAGCAAGGAGGATTTCCTTCTACCAGCTGGCCATTTACAGGCTGTAATTCTCCATTTGTTTTATCCACTCGAAAGGCATTGACGCCTCCCATGTCCCCTTCCTGGGCAACAGCATATAGGTTGTCTTGATTTTCATTAAAATTCAAATAAGTCGGGTTACCTAGTGTTGCAGCTTCCTTTGCAGCTGATAGCTGTTCCTTCTCCGTATCTAAAGTAAAACGGTATACACCCTGGCTTGTTTTTCTTGTGTATGTTCCTGCATAACCAAAATATTTACTCATCTGCATGCATCCTTCCATAATAAATATTCCTGTCCCGCTCATTGTATCATCTTCCTGTAAAAGGTTACATCTAAAAGCATTATCTGAAAAACTCCTAATAAAACTAGTGAAAGGGTTTTCATTTTTTATTGAATTTCCTGCTGAATCGTATGTCCATGCTTCTATTTCTTTACGTCTATACCACATCATCTAAAGTTTAAAAACCCTGAAAAGCAATTTAGCTCATCAAGGTATATATTTAAAGTTGCATCTTTATTTCCTTCTATTCCTTTTTTCATACTCTATTTCCATCAGATAAAAACTGTACATGGCGGATTATCATACAATGAAACTTCAATCAATGAACCCTTTTTTTGCTTCAGCCAATTATATACACTATCTTCATTATCAGTAGTCCAGGAGAAGCCATTTTCAATACTATAAAACAGTCAACAGCTCTTACACTTTCAGAGTAGCTGTTGACTGTTTTACATGATTTGTGGCTCTGAAACTGCTAATATTTCCACTATATTATCTATATCATCTAATACAATAAAATGTTGGGCATCATGCATTGGTCTTGTGCCAGAAGATTGGTATTCATATTCATTTATATACGTTGATTCTTCTACAAGGAAAATCTTATTTTCTTGCAATATTTCAGCAGGTATGTGAGTCAATCTGTCAATTATTCCGCTTTCATTTGTATATTTATATCCATAAATATCTAAAAAAAGAATTTTCTTTCGCATAGAATTTTTCTCTAAATGAATGGATAGTTCTCCATGCGTAAACTTTATTTCCTCTATTACATATCCATATTCTATATTGATTTTTTCATATGGTATCCACTTTTCCATAAAAAACGCTCCTTAATATCTAATTTTAATACTTTTTTTGGTAGATGGATCAAAAAATTCAATAGTTGGATTGCCATTAGTACTGGAAGGTCTTACATTAACCACTTTTCCATCGGGGAAACTTCCTACTGTCGTACCATTGGGATAACTTTTTATGTTTTCTAACTGTAAATTATTAAAGTCTTCTAAAGCCGCATTGTAACCTTTAATGAATGACTCATAATTATCAACTTTACCTGTTTGTCTAGTTAATGTTTTATTTTTTAATAAATCATCGACAACTTCAACTTCTCTAGATTTCTTATTCCCACCCTTATCCTTTTTCCCTTCCACATTTCCTTTCTTCATAAAAAAACGATCATAGTTCTTAATCAACCTTGTGGGTGGAAGAACCGAAGCAGCTGAAAATGCTCTCTGAAATATATTCGTATCCTCATCCATAATGGCGTTGAGGTCATCACCTATCCAGAAATCAAAAACACCCTTATAAGCTTCTCCTTGCTTATTGACATTTTCTTGTAGGATTTCATCGGCTTTACTTTCTTTTGGTTTTATAGGTTCGAAGCCGTCTCTCCATTCTATGGTTTCTTCCCCATTAGACGACTTTAACCTATTGCGCAGTGGAATCCTATCAACATATTCATATTGCTTCACACCAGACCTTGTCGTATAGGACCGGACAATATTTCCATTTTCCAGCGTTAGATATTCTCCATCCCATTCCCCTTTGTAATCTTCTACAAACGTTGTCTCCACTACCTCTGCTGTGTTTCGATTCCATTCATCCTGGCTCATCACTTCAGAGCTGCTGGCGTTTTTTTGCTGCAAGGCTCGGTCACGGTAATCTCTGGTTACTTCTTTTTCCTGATCTACCTCTTGCACAAAGCGGTACAGTAAAAATGCAGGATAAACACCGGCCATTGCTTGCACAATATTCATGGGATGGACAAATGATAAGAAGTAGTCCAGGAAGCCATTTTTCAATACTATAAAACAGTCAGCAGTTCTTGCATTTTGCATTACTGTTGACTGTTTTCATTATCGCTACTGGCTTTTTATTTTATTCATATATAGTAAACAACCTATTTACTATACATTCCATTCTTTTTTTATAGCTAGAAGTAAACGTTGAATTGTTTCATCATCTTTATGTTTTTCTTGAATAACTTGGACCAAATAATGATATAATTCCTCAAAGTCCAAATAAACTTTTTCATTTACCGACGCAGCTGGATACTCCGCTAGAAGCACAACTTGATTGTCTTTTATTTCTTGTAATTCTTCTTGATCTTCATATTCATCTAAACTCTGTTTATATAAAATTGCCATAGAATCTATCCTAAATCCTTCTTTTTTTAAAAAACTTTCCATAGCCATTCCTATATGGTTTCTTATCAAAATAAAATATCCATGAATTAATGAATTCTTTTCTTCTTTATCTGTTACTAATGTATACATTTATCTATCTTCCATTTTTATTTTTTCATAATTGAATGAATTTCATAATTGCTCTTTTTAAAAATACAAAGACGAACCGAATTTTCGAAAGTGTATTTTTAAAAACAAAATTATGCAGTTTGTTGTTGTTGAATAAGCTCAGCTTGGATGCGATCCGCAGCTAATTTGGAAGCATTATAAATCAAAGCGACCATATCAAAATGGACTTTCGCACGCTTTCCAGTACGATAACGAACATTGTTTAGCTGATAGAACTCTTTCAGATAAGCATTGACACGTTCTACTGCTGTCCGTTGTTTAAAAATCTTTTTCCAAGCTCTTGATCCGCGTGCAGGCGCAGTATAACGTCTTAAATCCGTAGTTATCTTGACTTTATACACTTTTTGACAGATACCTTCGTTCGCAAGTGGGCAGTCGCTGCATTCCTTTGGTCTGGTATATTTCAATGTTTCGTATTTTGGATCAAAGCTATCATATTTATAGGAATGTTCTCGAAAACAGGTTGGGGCAAAATTCTTATCAAACCCAATCATTTCGCCTTCATTGCGCTTATTATAGGCAATGACAGACTGTTGTCCCATGCGATGAATCTGTTCATAAATCGGCTCGAAATCGTAACCAGCATCTAGCGTATTATAATGAACAGTGGTAAGAGGAAGGCGCTGGTCCGTTCCCTTTAATAAGGCGATAGCGGCTTTTCCATCATTTAAGCTGCCAGATGAAAACAAGGATTGTAGAATATACTGGCTTGATGTACCAACTGCGAGATGTCCTTTGTAGCCAAACCAGTATTCATTTTTACCGTCTGCATTCTTTTTCACACCCCATTTGGGGGCTAGTGGTACTTCTGCACGCAAGATGTCTAACGGAACGTCTAACTGTGCTTCGATTTTCTTTTCATACAATGGCAGGTTTGCTTCCTTTTCTGCTTGTTCTTGAAGGTACTGTTCGCGTTCTTCTTTGGATTTACGCCCACGCTTTTTGGGCGCAGCTTCCGGTTTTTCTTCTTTTTGAACGGGTGCCTTATCTCGTGCTTCAAAATGGGTGGCATCAATGGCAATGACTTCATCGGCAATAAACCCTTCTGTGACAGCTGCCAGCGTTACGCTTTCGAAGGATTTTTCTAAAATATCTGATTCACTCAGTTTCGTTACGAGACGAGAATACGCAGCTTCTGATGGAATAGCGTCGGAAACCAGAAATCCGCAGTTCATTTTAAAGATAAAGTCATCATTGAGACGCTTGATTAAGTCTTTGATCGTTGGGATGCGTTCGATGTAGCGAATAAAAAAGGAAATAATCATCCCTGCATAATTTAGCTCAACAGGCGCTCCCAGCCGGGATTTCTTATTAATCGCATGATAAATAAGATCCAGATCAATCGCTGAAATAATCGCTTCATATTTTTGGGTAGGTTCCATGTCATATAATTCTTGGATGCCAAATAGGCTCGGTTGTCGTATAATGGTCATAAGAAGTACTCCTCCAGTCTTTTTATGGTTTTCTTGTCAACTACCATTATACAAGATTTGGGGAGGTACTTCTTTTTTCATGTCCTGAACTCATTGGGGCACAAGGGATAAGAATTATGAAATTCATTCAATTAGAAAGAAGTATGCTGTTTCTCCTGTAGTTCTATCAATGAATCCAGTAAAACCCAATCCATTTGAACTAATTCTATAAACACACCTCTCATCAACTACACCATTTTGCATAGGTTCCATATCTAAATTACAAATTTCTTCGTTTGAAAAATAGCTTGAAATCATCTCCATCTCCAGCTAATTTCTCCATCGGGGTAAATCGCAGGTATATAAATACCTTTTTTCCTATTTTCATTATCAATAATATACCAATTGTTATCATCTAACCATTCTTCATTATAATTTGTTTCTTCAAATTCATTTTCCTCATCGACAATCGCTGAAAAAAAATCTTTGAATTTGTCTATATTTTTTGAAGGGATAATCTTAGCATTAATCCACATTCCTTCAACATTAATATCTACTATATCTCCTAAAAACTCTTTTAAATAATATAGTTTCAAAATTCTCACTCCTTAGGCAAAATATTAATATATTGGCTAGGAACTTCCCCTTTAATCAAATATTCATTATCCCTTTTAGACCAGTTAATTGCTCTATTCTTCCAAAAATCAGAAGAAACAACATCTCTCTCTATTAACTTTTGAATTTGTTTTGGAGAGAGTATAGCAACATCTTTTACCTTTCCAGACTGTATATTTTTTCGCAAGGCTGATATATCTAGTTCAATTGCATTTTCCCCATAATTTCCGACCATATTTTTGTTGTTTGTAAAACTAGTATAAGGACTATTAGATTTAGCTCCTCTTCTGTAACCCCCAAGTATATGCTCTGTAACAGTCACTTGTCGCCCTTTATATAAACCATCCTTACTGGCTGGAACTAAACCACCTGAACTCGATATATGAGGTTTACCAATTCCGTTTGGTCTAGTTGGAGAGTAAAGTAAACTGTCACCTCTGTATAAATTACTTCTTTTGTTAGTTACAGTAGTACTATCTACACCTAGCTTATAACCTTTCCTAACACTCGTAAATATCTTCCCAACAGGAATAAACGAAACTCCTGATATCATCCTCTCTGTAATAGGTGCATCTCCGTCTAAAACTGTCCTTGCATCATCCAACCACAAAAAGTCAGCAGTTGCTTCAGCTCCATCCCAAACTATCTCTGCACCCTGCTTTGCATAGTCCACTGCTTTATCAAAATAGGCGCCAATCCCCTCTTCTTCCTCTGGTTCCCCCACACGGGCTTCAGGGATTTTATCCACATACTCGTATTGCTTCACACCAGTACTTGTCGTATAGGACCGGACAATATTTCCATTTCCCAGCGTCAGATATTCTCCATCCCATTCTCCCTTATAATCTTCTACAAACGTTGTCTCCACAACTTCTGCTGTGTTTCGATCCCATTCATCCTGGCTCATCACCTCGGAGCTGCTTGTGTTTTTTTGCTGCAAGGCTCGATCGCGGTAATCTCTGGTTACTTCTTTTTCCTGATCTACTTCTTGTACAGAGCGGTACAGTAAAAACGCAGGATGAACACCAGCCATTGCTTGCACAATGTTCATGGGACGGACAAACGAGAAGAAGTAGTCCAGGAAGCCATTTTTCAATACTATAAAACAGTCAACAGCTCTTGCATTTTGCATCACTGTTGACTGTTTTCATTATTGCTATTGGCTTTTTATCTTATTCATATCTAGCAAACAATCTATTTACTATACATTCAATTCTTTTTTTATAGCTAGAAGTAAACGTTGAAGTGTTTCATCATCTTTATGTTTTTCTTGAACAACTTGGACCAAATAATGATATAATTCCTCAAAGTCCAAATAAACTTTTTCATCTACTGGAGCAGCTGGATACTCCGCTAGAAGCACAACTTGATTGTCTTTTATTTCTTGTAATTCTTCTTGATCTTCATATTCATCTAAATCATTTCTGAAAAGTATTCTTATAAAATCATCACCGTAACCATTCTTATTTAAAAACTTCTCTAGACTTGTTTTGTTTATCATACCCGAGTAAGTTTTTAATAGCATCTCTTTCTCCGCACTATCTGTCACTAACGTATACATTTTAGACTCGCCCCCTCTATTTTGAAAATACTGGATAGAAATTAGTAATTTCCCCAACATTATTTATATACCCTTTAAACTCTAAACCATTAGTGGCCGTTCCAATAATCTCTCTTCCGCTAACTGTTCCATTCTCTAACGCCTCTATACCCCATTTATATATATCATCGTTCGATATATATTTTGGATCATAAACAGTTTTAGGAGTCCTTACTTCTTTATATTGATTAGGAATCACTTTTCCTGCTCTGTCTAAAGCAGGAACACGATATTCTATCTCATATACTCCTTTTATAGACGGATGAGACTTTTTATTAATGATACAATCTTCTACATTGAATCCCTGTTTACGAAGCTCCCCGTAAAATGAATCTATGTTGTGTCCTCCCACTACTCCTTTTCCACCTTTTCTGACAAATCCTTCTGAATTTACTAAATGATTTTTGGCATTATCATTTATTTTAAAATTATTCAATTCAGCAGTTGTATTACTGCTGCCTCCATTATCAGCTCTTCTTCCACTCCTACTCCCTGTACTTGTAAAAAGATTTGCTCCACGCTTCGTCTTTGATAAAAATTGCATACCAGGTATCGGCACAAAGGATGATGCCGCCCAAATCTTATCTCCTATAGAAGCATCTTTATTTGCAATTGTCCTAGCATCATCCAGCCACAAAAAGTCAGCAGTTGCTTCAGCTCCATCCCAAACTATCTCTGCACCCTGCTTTGCATAGTCCACTGCTTTATCAAAATAGGCGCCAATCCCCTCTTCTTCTTCCTCCTCTGGCTCTTCCACACGGGCTTCAGGAATTTCATCCACATACTTGTATTGCTTCACACCAGAACTTGTCGTATAGGACCGGACAATATTTCCATTTCCTAGCGTCAGATATTCTCGATCCCATTCATCCTGGCTCATCACCTCGGAGCTGCTTGTGTTTTTTTGCTGCAAGGCACGTCGCGATATTCTCTGGTTACTTCTTTTTCCTGATCAACCTCTTGCACAGAGCGGTACAGTAAAAACGCAGGGTGAACACCAGCCATTGCTTGCACAATGTTCATAGGATGGACAAACGAGAAGAAGTAGTCCAAGAAATAATCCTTGGAAATAACCTTTTGACTTAAGCCTGCCAGCAGCTGATGATGACTGTCAAGCTGGTTGACCTGATTGGGCTTATAGCTGCTCGGGATTAACTGGTGATTGCTGGTCATTGTTGTGATTTCTTGTATGTAATTTTCTGCCCGCTTCAGGTCTTCTTCAGTAGAAGTCAATTGTTTTATTGCATCAGCATCAAATGCATGAATACTTTCGGTAAGTCTATTTGCCTTTTTATCTAGATAATCGGCTCCCCACTGAAAATTTTCATCCGATACAGTAGACACTTCTACAATATCCATTACAGAACGAAGCTGATCATTAGCATCTGCAGTTAATTCTGCTATTTTTTCACGTACATGATGCAAATCTTCTTGAAATGCTTGTAGAAAGGATTCATCCAGCACAGCTTGATTGGATGAATCCACGTTATCCAGACTTTCCTGCACTTCTCTCAAAACATCTTGGTAAGCTCTTGCACACCCTTCGAGATAAACCGCTAAAGGCAGATGGACGTCCCGGAAAAAGGAACGTATTGCTGAGGCTGTTGCTCCTTTAAAATCTGCCTGGGTATCCTCCAGGCCTTGCAGCGCTGTTTGGATCGCTTGCATCTGATGAACTACTGTTTCCATATAAGTTTGTGTTTGTTCAATTGCTTCATGAATCGGGTCTGCTTTTAAACGCTTCATTTCCGTTGTCATCCCCCCCTTTATCCTACTTGAGCATCTCGATTCCTTTTGCTGCCTGCCTCTCTCTTTCTTCTAAGCTGTCCAGCGCCTCCTCACTTAAGCCAAGATGCTGGTTAACAACACGCTGATAAGATTCCATTATTTTTTGCCATTGCACGGCAATATCTTGCATTTTTTCTGCCATCTCTATCTCTTTCTGTGTATCAATCATATCAACTGATTGACTTTCTTGAATGTCTATCTGGCTGACAGTGGATGCAATCTGCTGGTATTTCTCTTCTACCTGAGAACGAACCAGTTTAATCTCTCCCATTATGCTCCCTCCATTTCTTTGCATCTTTTACATAGAAAGACTGGAATACCCTATATTTTTTTACTGTATTCCAGTATAATAGATACAGTTTAAAAAATCCATTTTTCTGACAAAAGAAACAAATTAAACAATGAGGTGATCGGATGGATTCCACACTGCAAACGAGGGATGCAGAGCTCATGAACATTCAACATCTTCTTGGCTCGAATCAATTCCATTTAACAGAAAAACAGGATACGTTACGCCGTCTGGAAGAGGCTTTAAAGGAATTAACAGCAACCAAAGCGGCATTAGATACGATGAAAAAAGCCTATTTGCAGCCCGAATTTACAAAGGAAACATTTGCAGGGGAAAATAGTAAAAACGTTAACGAATTTCGGCATGAAACCTTACAAGACAGCTTCATGCATTTAACAAACAAGCAAATGAGCCAGCGGATAGAGGATATCCAAAGACAAATTACTGCCTGTCATGGAGAGATTAGCCGCATAGAAACCACGATTTCTTCCTTGGAATCACAGCAAACAGAACTCAAAGTGCAGAGGAAAAAAGAAATCGCTGATTATTAAACGCGTTATGCTCCTTTCCGGCCTTATGATATATTCCTAAAGTGAAACACTATGAAGGGGGTCTTACAAAAGCTCTTCAACGGGACGAGTTCACAGTAGAAGTCCCCTCTAGCTATTAAACGAAGCTTCTTTCCATAAGAGATTATGGAGAGAAGCTTTTACTATATCTGGCAAAACCTTCTTATCTTCATAAAAAAGAGCCGGAGTTTCCCCCGACCCTGTTTTTCATTCTTATTACTGCTCTTTCAACCGTCTCACTGTTTCATCGAACTCTGCTTCAATGTCTTTGTTTGGTTTATACGTTTTCAGACTGATCAGAATGATGGCAAGCATGTTTAGTACAAAGCCCGGAACAATTTCATACAGATAATCGGCCAGTGGAGAATAGCCCCATGCGAAAACAACAACCGCACCAACGATCATTCCCCACAGCGCACCGATTCCTGTTGTTTTTCTCCAGAACAGAGACAGCAGCACAACCGGACCGAATGCTGCGCCAAAACCTGCCCACGCGAAAGATACAAGTCCCAGAATCGTATCATTTTGCTGCCAGGCGAAAACCAAGGCAATCAGGGAAACAATCAAAACAGCGATTCTCCCTAAATTCACGTAGGTTTTGTCTTTCGCATCTGTGTTAAGTATCGCTTTGAAAATATCTTCCACCAGTGCGGAAGAAGTGACTAAAAGCTGCGAAGATACTGTACTCATAATCGCAGCAAGCACGGCAGCTAATAATAATCCGGCTATAAACGGATGAAATAAGTATTGCCCTAAAACAATGAATATTGCTTCCGGATCAGAAAGTGTCAACTCCGGATTTGTCTGGAAGAAGGCAAATCCGGAAATCGCTGTGGCAGCTGCACCAATTAGTGCGATAACCATCCAGCCGATACCGACACGACGTGCAGTGGATGCTTCCTTCGCCGATTTCAGAGCCATAAAACGAACGATAATATGCGGCTGTCCAAAATAGCCCAATCCCCAGGCTAAAGAGGAGATAATCCCGGTGGCTGAAGCTGCGGCAAAAAAGCTTAAAATATCCGGATTCGTATCCTGAACAATGGTTATCGTATCGCCAAAACCGCCTAATGAAATAATGGCCAGCGCCGGTACTAAAATAAGTGCTAAAAACATCATGGTTCCTTGCACCACATCTGTAAAACTAACAGCTAAAAAACCGCCTACAAAGGTATATACAATCGTTACCGCTGCTACCGTAAGCAAACCAGTATGATAATCCACTCCAAATGCACTCTGGAAAAAGACACCGCCTGCTACCATTCCGGAAGAAACATAAAAAGTAAAATAAATTAAAATAACAATGCCGGATACGATACGCAAAACTTTGGTGTTATTTTTAAAGCGGTTATCTAAATAACTGGGAATCGTAATCGAATTATTCGAAACCTCCGTATACGTCCGGAGCCGCGGAGCAACAATCAGCCAGTTCAGCCAGGCGCCTGTCGCCAAACCAATTGCCATCCAGCCTTCAGCAAGACCGGATACATAAATAGCGCCGGGAAGCCCCATCAGCAGCCACTGGGACATATCTGACGCACCTGCACTCAATGCGGATGTAACTGGACCTAAACTTCTCCCGCCCAGCATATAATCATCTAAATTGGATGTTTTACGATAAGAATAAATTCCAATTGCGATCATTGCTAAAAAATATAAAATAATCGCAATAATTTGATACGTTGTCTCTGACATCCTTCCCTCTCCTCTGTCCATGTAAAAATGTATTCTAAAGAAACTTGGCTTTTTGCACTTTGATGGATCGACCCATTTACCTCGGTGAACCGTCCGTAAAACGCCCAACGGAATGAAGTTTTATTTGTATGTTGAAAGTTGAAAAAAGACTGCATTCGCCACAACCTATGATGTTATCTACCCAAAAACCTTTTTTTATGTTTCTACGCTTTCTTTTTCCGTTTTCCCAGACACACGAGTAAAGTTAATGCTGCGGCCCCGGCGATTAGCGGTTGTTTCTTCATCTTATTATCTTCTGTATAAAAAACATCTTTTACAAGAAGATTGACGTTCTGCGGCCTCTCTGCCAAGCGACGCATAAAATAACCGAACCAATCTTCCCCAAATGGAATATACGTACAGAAGCGGTAACCTTCTTTGATTAGTTGATGCTGCATATCGACCCGAAAACCATAGAGCATTTGAAATTCAAATGTATCTTTTGAAATATGGTGGTCATCCACAAATTTCTTGAGTGTTTCAATAATATGGTGATCATGTGTTGCAATTGAAGTAAACGTATTCTTAAGCAATCGTTTTTTAGCTATCCATAAGAAATTATCATCAATATCTTTCTTAGAAGCATATGCCACCGTCTGGTCCTCTTTGTAAGCTCCTTTTACAATCCGCAGCCGTACATCTTCTAACCCATCTAAATCTCTCTCGACATCATATAAGTATGTCTGTATAACCGTCCCAACATTGGAATATTTTTTGCAAAGCTGTTTCAAAATAGCCAACGTTTTATCATAATGGATATACTTTTCCATATCAATGTTCACAAAAATGCCATACCTATTAGCCACTTCTACAATCTGTTCTACATTTTCAATGCAGAAGGATTCCTCAATGTCTAACCCCAATTGTGTCAGCTTAATCGAAATATGGCAATCTAATTTTTCCTCATGGATTTGGTCCAGCATACGCATGATTTTTTCTTTCGCATACGTGGCTTCTGCTCTATCCATAACAAACTCGCCGAGATGGTCCATTGTACAAGATATCTGTTTTTGATTCAACTCCCTCACAACAGGAATAATCGCATCAAAATCAGTACCAGCTACGAAGCGGTCTGCTCCAAAACGGGCGCCAAATTTTTTTGCACTTTTATTTAAAATAGCATTATTGGATAATCCGATAAAGAAATTTCTCGTTAAACTCGTCATCATTTATTCCCCCTTTTCCGCCAAAAAAACGCTTTCATTCGCGAATATATCAAACCTTCCCGTGAACAGAAAAATAGATTTCTGTTCACAGGAAGCCTGCAGTCATTAAAACTGTTCTGTTACATTTTTAGCCTCTAAAAAGTGCTGCAGGTAATCCGGTCCCCCTGCTTTGGAATCAGTGCCGGACATTTTAAAGCCGCCGAACGGCTGGTAACCGACAATCGCTGCTGTACAGCCACGGTTAAAGTACAGGTTGCCGACATGAAAATCTTCCCGGGCGCGCTCTAAATGAGCACGGTTAGTAGAAATGACGGCGCCGGTCAGACCATATTCTGTGTTATTTGCAATCTCTAATAATTCATCAAAATCTTTTGCTTTTGCAAAGGCAACAACAGGTCCAAAAATTTCTTCCTGCATCAGACGTGCTTTCGGATCAAGATCTTTGAAAATAGTCGGATAGACATAGTACCCTTTTGAATCATCGGTTTCTCCTCCAAAAGCCAGCTCTCCCTCATCTTTTCCGATTTCAATATAGTTTTTTATTTTATCAAATTGCGCCTGATTAATCACAGAAGCCATATACACATTCTCTTCTGATGGATTGCCGACTGTTAATGTTTTCGCAATGTCGATGGATTTCTCAATGACTTCGTCGTATACATCCTCATGAACAATAGCCCTGGAGCATGCAGAGCATTTTTGGCCGGAGAAACCAAATGCCGAATGGACAATGGATTCAGCAGCTAAATCTAAATCCGCTGTTTCATCCACAATAATCGTATCCTTTCCACCCATTTCAGCAATCACACGCTTCAGATGCTGCTGCCCTTCCTGGATTTTTGCTGCACGTTCGAAAATACGGACACCCGTTGCTCTTGATCCGGTAAAGTTAATAAAATGCGTATCCTTATGGTCAACCAGATAATCTCCAATTTCTTTCGGATCCCCCGGCACAAAATTTAAAACACCTTTTGGAAGCCCAGCCTCTTCGAATGCTTCTACCAATTTATAAGCTATCACCGGTGTGTTTTCTGAAGGCTTTAATAAGACAGGATTACCAGCAACAATTGGAGCTGCAACTGTCCCGCACACAATCGCAAACGCAAAGTTCCATGGCGGAATAACCACTCCTGGTCCCATCGCTTTATAAAAATAGGTATTACTCTCTGTAAAACGATCTTCTACATGTTTTCCTTCAGCAAGCTCCAGCATCTGCCGGCCATAGTATTCCAAAAAGTCAATACCTTCTGCAATATCTCCATCTGCCTGATTCCACGGTTTCCCGGCATCTTGAATCAACCATGCAGAAAATTCATGTTTCCGGCGCCGGACGATGGCTGCAGCGCGGAATAAAACATGTGCGCGATCTACTGCCGGTACTTTCCTCCATGTTTCAAAAGCATCGACTGCTGCCTCAAAAGCCTGTTCTACATGCTCCGTTGTTGCTTTGGATACGTTCCCGACAACTTCTTCCTTTTTAGCGGAATTAATCGCAACCAATTTATCTTCTGTATATATGTTTTCTCCATTGATCACAAGCGGATAATCTTTGCCTAATTCTGCACGGACAGAATGCAAAGCTGCCTCAAGCTCTTTCTTATTTTCTTCTTTCTTAAAGTCTGTAAACGGTTCATGTTGAAATGGTAATACCATGTAAAATACCTCCTAATATATAATTTAATGCTGTTCCTTATCAAACTACATGCAAAAAATATGCCAATTAAAAACAGCAGATCAAAAAACACACTCAAAGCTCACTACTAATGGAAGCGATTTCAGTTTTTTAAAATTTCAGTTGCTTTTATTTACGTATTCCATTTACAATAGTGTAAAGAATACTTACAGATACTGTATAGTGGGTTTACAATTTACTTTACACTTTGAGGTGAGCGTATGAATGAAATCTATTTCTTTGAAGAATTACTGCAATCAGAAGATGACGCCATAACCATTGTTGACAAGGATCAAAAAGTAATCTATTGGAATAACGCTGCCGAACAAATCTATCAAATTGCCAGAGATCAAATTATTAACCAGCCTATTACTACCTTTTTTTCACATGATGATTTGATGGTAATGAAAGTACTGAACACGATGAAACCTGTCAAAAACGCCTACCACCGACCAAGAAAAGACAAGCATGTGGTTGTCAATTCTTCTCCTGTCTTCAATCAGGAAAATCAATTAGTTGGTGTTCTTTCCATCGAACGTGATATTACACACATTGTTAAACTAAATGACAATCTGGAAAGTACTTCACAAGAGCTGCAGGAACTCAAACAAAAAATGACTCCTGCTTCATCCGACTCTCCTTTCACTAAATTAAAAGGAGATAGCCGAGCGCTTCATCAAATGATTCGGTTGGCTAGTAAAACAGCTGCGACAGATGCAACCACATTAATCCTTGGAGAAAGTGGTACAGGTAAAGAGGTATGCGCTCGTGCCATTCATGATGCCAGTAATAGAAAAAACGCCCCTTTTACCCCCGTCAATTGCGGCGCGATTCCGCAAGCATTGTTTGAAAGCGAATTATTTGGATATGAGAGCGGGTCCTTTACAGGTGCTGAAAAAGGCGGAAAAGCAGGAAAAATTGAAATGGCCGATGGCGGGACGGTGTTTTTGGATGAAGTCGGTGAACTTCCATTAGATATGCAAGTCAAGCTGTTGCGTGTCCTGCAGGAAAATCGCATCTATCGTATTGGCGACTCCGGTGGAAAACAAATTGATGTCCGATTTATCGCTGCAACTAATCAGGATTTAGAAAAATTAATGCAAGAGAATCAATTTCGATCAGATTTATTTTACCGGTTAAATGTCATCCAATTAACCATGCCGCCTTTGCGCGATCGAAAAAAAGATATCGATATACTTGCCCAAACGTTTTTAAAGCAATTTGCTGTGAAATACCAGACTTCTGTCCCCAAGATTCCTGCAGAAACAATGGATGTATTACGAGCATATCACTGGCCGGGCAACATCCGAGAAATCAGAAACCTGATGGAGAGAATCATTATTTTACATGAAGGCACCACGTTAACAAAACAGGATGTATGGAGTTTTCTCCCTGCTTCCTTTTCCAATCCTGTTTTCTCCCAAACAGAAACCCTGCCGCTGGAAAAAGAAAATATCGAACAAATATCTATCGAACAAGCACTGGAAAGGTGCCACGGCAATAAATCAAAAGCAGCAAAACAACTTGGAATATCACGTGTGACACTATATCAAAAAATAAAGAAATATAATCTTGATACCTAAATGGAAAATATCGTTGTCGAAAAATGTAACTTTCTTTCTAGTTTTGTCGAATGTATTTCATTTTTTTTCACCTTTTGCGATAATTCTTTTGGTACTTTAATAAACCGATTTTATTGTATGAATAATCACAGCCAAATATTACTAAGAAAGGTGCATCGTAAATGTCATGAAGTATGAAAGAAAACCTGATACGTACAACAGGGAAACCATTGTACTGTCTATTGTTCAAAAGCGAAGTGAAATGTTACAACAAGCACAAAAAAATGGTTTAGGAGCCAAGGAAACTGTAAACTGCAGCCAAGAACTGGATCAGCTGATGAATCAGCTCGTTCTTTTAGATAATTGAATGAATTTCATAATTCTTATCCCTTGTGCCCCAATGAGTTCAGGACATGAAAAAAGAAGTACCTCCCCAAATCTTGTATAATGGTAGTTGACAAGAAAACCATAAAAAGACTGGAGGAGTACTTCTTATGACCATTATACGACAACCGAGCCTATTTGGCATCCAAGAATTATATGACATGGAACCTACCCAAAAATATGAAGCGATTATTTCAGCGATTGATCTGGATCTTATTTATCATGCGATTAATAAGAAATCCCGGCTGGGAGCGCCTGTTGAGCTAAATTATGCAGGGATGATTATTTCCTTTTTTATTCGCTACATCGAACGCATCCCAACGATCAAAGACTTAATCAAGCGTCTCAATGATGACTTTATCTTTAAAATGAACTGCGGATTTCTGGTTTCCGACGCTATTCCATCAGAAGCTGCGTATTCTCGTCTCGTAACGAAACTGAGTGAATCAGATATTTTAGAAAAATCCTTCGAAAGCGTAACGCTGGCAGCTGTCACAGAAGGGTTTATTGCCGATGAAGTCATTGCCATTGATGCCACCCATTTTGAAGCACGAGATAAGGCACCCGTTCAAAAAGAAGAAAAACCGGAAGCTGCGCCCAAAAAGCGTGGGCGTAAATCCAAAGAAGAACGCGAACAGTACCTTCAAGAACAAGCAGAAAAGGAAGCAAACCTGCCATTGTATGAAAAGAAAATCGAAGCACAGTTAGACGTTCCGTTAGACATCTTGCGTGCAGAAGTACCACTAGCCCCCAAATGGGGTGTGAAAAAGAATGCAGACGGTAAAAATGAATACTGGTTTGGCTACAAAGGACATCTCGCAGTTGGTACATCAAGCCAGTATATTCTACAATCCTTGTTTTCATCTGGCAGCTTAAATGATGGAAAAGCCGCTATCGCCTTATTAAAGGGAACGGACCAGCGCCTTCCTCTTACCACTGTTCATTATAATACGCTAGATGCTGGTTACGATTTCGAGCCGATTTATGAACAGATTCATCGCATGGGACAACAGTCTGTCATTGCCTATAATAAGCGCAATGAAGGCGAAATGATTGGGTTTGATAAGAATTTTGCCCCAACCTGTTTTCGAGAACATTCCTATAAATATGATAGCTTTGATCCAAAATACGAAACATTGAAATATACCAGACCAAAGGAATGCAGCGACTGCCCACTTGCGAACGAAGGTATCTGTCAAAAAGTGTATAAAGTCAAGATAACTACGGATTTAAGACGTTATACTGCGCCTGCACGCGGATCAAGAGCTTGGAAAAAGATTTTTAAACAACGGACAGCAGTAGAACGTGTCAATGCTTATCTGAAAGAGTTCTATCAGCTAAACAATGTTCGTTATCGTACTGGAAAGCGTGCGAAAGTCCATTTTGATATGGTCGCTTTGATTTATAATGCTTCCAAATTAGCTGCGGATCGCATCCAAGCTGAGCTTATTCAACAACAACAAACTGCATAATTTTGTTTTTAAAAATACACTTTCGAAAATTCGGTTCGTCTTTGTATTTTTAAAAAGAGCAATTATGAAATTCATTCAATTAACATAAAAAAGAAAACAAAAAACAAAAGGCTCTTTTCATAAAAGGGCCTTTTGTTTATTATATTAGTTAAGTATTCATTAAAAAGTGAAACCAAATCAAAAGATACAACGTACATAGTAGTATAGAAAAAACGCAAAGGAGGGTACATATTGACGTTATTTGGTTATGCTATCCAGGATTTATATTTATGGATACTGATTATAGCAGCAATTTTAACCGTTGTTGTGCTGCTGTTTGGAGATTTATTGGATGGTATTTTTGAATCCATTCCTTTCCTGCATCCAGTACTTATTCTTTCGTTTTTCATTTTTTTATCTGCCATGGGATATATTCTCGAATGGTTTATGAACTGGTCCAGTCTGGCCATTCTCATCATTTCTTCTATTTTAAGTATTATTTTTGTTACTCTTCTGCATATATTTATTCTCGTACCAATCCGGTCCGCTGAAGAATCTCTGGGATATACAGAAGAGGCTTTAATCGGCAGTGTAGGAACGGCGATTGTTTCTATTCCTGTAGATGGCTATGGAGAAGTGATGGTGCAATGGAAAAGCGGCGTGATTTCAAAACCGGCTGTCGGCTTCGATAATGAAGCAATCTCCCAGAATGAGCGCGTATTAATTATCGACATTCAAGATGGGGTTTTCTATGTCAGTCCTTATGAATCGTTGGATTAGCTAATCATAGATTGGCTTTTCATATATATGAAACTTCTTTCCTCTTATTCAAATAGAGAGATTGCAAGTGGATGTATTCAGGTTGTTATCATCTGGCCTGCAGATAGTAACAGCCTGAAAAATTAATAAGCTAGGAGGAAAATTATGTCAGAAATTTGGATTGTTATTATTGTAGCAGCCGCGCTTCTGTTGGCATTAGTCGGTTTATTCGTGACGAAGTATCGCACAGCAGGACCGGATGAAGCGCTTATTGTTACAGGAAGTTATTTGGGTGGAAAAAACGTCCATGTTGATGAAGCCGGGAATAAAATTAAAATTATCCGTGGCGGCGGAGCGTTTGTCGTTCCCGTTTTTCAACAAGGAGAGCCACTCAGCCTATTATCCAGCAAGTTGGAGGTAACTACCCCGGAGGTTTACACAGAACAAGGTGTTCCTGTTTTAGCAGATGGTACAGCAATTATAAAAATAGGTGGATCTATCGGTGAAATTGCTACAGCAGCAGAACAATTCCTTGGAAAATCCAAAAACGACCGGGAAATGGAAGCAAAAGAAGTGTTAGAAGGTCATTTACGTTCTATCCTTGGTTCCATGACGGTGGAAGAAATCTATAAAAACCGTGACAAGTTTTCTCAAGAAGTGCAGCGAGTGGCTTCAAACGACTTGGCTAAAATGGGATTAGTTATCGTATCTTTTACCATTAAAGATGTCAGAGATTCCAATGGATACTTAGAATCACTCGGAAGACCACGTATTGCTCAAGTGAAACGCGATGCAGATATCGCTACCGCAGAAGCGGAAAAAGAAACAAGAATTAAACGCGCGGAAGCGGCCAAAGATGCAAAACGTGCCGAGTTAGAACGGGCAACAGAAATTGCCGAGTCCGAAAAAGACAATCAATTAAAAACTTCCGATTACCGCCGTGAACAAGATACGGCAAAAGCACGCGCGGACCAGGCTTATGATTTTGAAACAGCCCGCTCTAAACAGGAAGTAACCGAGCAGGAAATGCAAATTCAAATTATCGAACGTCAGAAACAAATCGAACTGGAAGAAAAAGAAATTCTGCGTCGGGAAAGACAATATGATTCAGAAGTGAAGAAAAAAGCCGATGCAGACAGATATGCTGTGGAACAATCTGCCGTTGCTGAGAAAACGAGAGAAATGAATACAGCAGATGCGAACCAATATCGTATCGAAACAGCTGCCAAGGCAGAAGCTGAAAAAGTTCGTGTGGACGGTCTGGCTAAAGCAGATGCAGAACGGGCACAAGGGGAATCTGAAGCAGAGGTTATCCGCTTGAAAGGTCTCGCAGAAGCAGAAGCGAAAGAAAAAGTCGCACAGGCCTTTGAACAGTACGGTGAAGCAGCGATTCTTGATATGGTTATCAAAATGCTTCCGGATTACGCGAAAGAAGTGGCAAGCCCGCTCTCCAATATTGATAAGATTACGGTTGTCGATACAGGAAGCAACGATTCGAATGGCGGAGCAAATAAAGTCTCCGGCTATGCGACCAATTTAATCAGTACATTACAGGAGAACTTAAAAGAAACTTCCGGAATTGATATCCAGCAATTACTCGCTGGTGCATCAAAAGGGAAAATGAACCGGGAAGATAATCAAGAACCTGTATCACCAGCAGTTTCAGAAACCGCTGCAGCGAAAGCAAAGCAGGAAAATACGGATAGCTGATATAATAGAAATGCAGGATGAGTGAAAAAAGAGGTGTTTATTTGAAAAACGAACCTGATAAGTTGAAAAAACATGGTCTTCTTAGTTATATTTCTCTTATCATAGGCATTGTCTGCTTTTTTATTGTTTTCGTAACACCAACCAGAATTGCTAATATTGGCTATTTGGCGGGAGATTATATCACCTTTTTCCTGACATTTGTAGGTATCGTTTTATCTATTATCGGTATCTTCAAGAAGACAGAGAAAAAGGTTATCCCAATTATATCTCTAGTCCTTTCCGCGTCTTTATTTATATTCTGGCTTATCGTGATTTTCTTATTGGTTACTGGTCAAATGGATTTCGCTCCATAATACATTCCTTTTTGTAAAATGTATTAGCACTGCATCATAAAATAGTGTGTTTTTATTATCAACAACAAAAAAGATTTTCTCTGATTGGAGAGAAAATCTTTTTTGTGTAGTTAATCATCTTAAGCGCCATACAGCTGGTGGGTTCTGATCCTTGTTTAAAAAAAGAAGCAGCGTTATATTCATTTTATACATTTCCTGGCCGGGTATTTGAAGGATGCTTAAATATGTACCTTATCCCCTTCCCTCTCATCTTTTCGTCCGAATAACGGGGCAATACATGCATGTGCGCATGCATAATATGCTGTCCTGCAATTTCTCCGCTGTTCCAGCCAATATTATATCCAGAAGGTTCATGCTTTTCATCAATCAAATATTTCACCTTCTGCAAAAGATCTTTTATTGCCAACCATTCTTCATTTGTTAAATCAAATGGGGAAACGCGATGTGCTTTGGTTACAATCACCCCTGCGCCTTCAAGTACATTTCCTGAATGCTGTGCTTCCTCTAATTGTAAACATATTGCTTTTTCATTTTCTAAAATAATCTGCTGATTTTCCACTAGATACGGATAGCAAAACGGACATTCAGATGGATGCATTATTAACCTCCCCAGTAGCTATATATATCTATACTTCATTTAAAAAAGTGATTCAACTCATGAAACGGCTGTATATCATTTTGCTTACCTGGCTAAATTAACGCTCCTTGCTTAAACCCGATCAATAAAACAGGTCAGCACTTTTGCTTCCTGATCATTCACCGGAAGAAATAAATGCTCCTTAGAGCCTGCGAAATAGGCACTGTCCCCTGTTTGAAGCAGCTGCTTCTTCCCATCATATAATAACTCAATCTCCCCTTCCAGAACGTAAATAAATTCATCTTGTGTATGTGTATACGTTCTTTCATCACGCAGATTCAGCGATTTAGGGGTAACATGCACAATCGTCGGTTCAATCCCGCTGTATTTAGAGCGGTTCGCCAATACCTCGTAGGAGTAGCCCATGCTTTCATCGCCTACTTTTTGCGGACGATTGCTTTGCTTCTGAATGACAATATCCTGCTCTTCTTTATCATCCAATACCCATGACAACTGTATATGCAATGCATCACAAATCCGGGATAAGGTAGCTATTGCGGAAGCTGTTTGTCCATTTTCTATTTTGGAAAGGAGACTCTTGGAAATGTTGGAAGCGTCTGCAATTTCCTGCTGCGTTTTATTTTCTCTTCGTCTGGCATATTTAATTTTTTCGCCAATTTTATGTAATTCGATGCCGCTCATTCCTTCCTCTGCCAAAGGTTCATTTCAATAGAATGTTAATATATTTTATCATAATCCAGTTGAACCAATGCAGTCAATCTACCTTTTCAAAAACGTTGCTCACCCGCTCCATGCTAAAAAGCCTTGTCTTCCGTTTGTGTGACAAGACTTTTCTAGCGATTTCTGCTATTTCAAGCATTTTTTAAATAAGCTACAGATCGGCTGGGCAATGTTGTACCGAGTTTATTTTGAATATAGATACTTGCTTCTTGAATACCTTTTTCACTGATTCCTGTTTCAATTCCCAAACCATTTAATAAATATAGCACATCATTTGTCGCCACATTTCCTGCTGCTCCCGGTGCATATGGACAGCCGCCCAAACCGCCGACTGTACTGTCAAAACGGGTAATTCCCATGTGAAGCGCCGTCATGATATTTGCTATCGCCATCCCTCTGGTATCATGAAAATGCAAAATCAATTTATCCTTTGGAAAATAAGGAGTGAGCCCTTCCAGTAATGCCTCCACTTGTGTCGGTACCGCTGTCCCGATGGTATCTCCAAGGGAAAGGGAATCCACCCCGCTTGCAATTAACTGATCACATACACGCAGCACGTCCTCCACCGCAATCCTTCCTTCATAAGGACAATCAAATACCGTTGAAACATAACCTGTTACCTCTTTCCCGGCATGTTTGGCTTCTTGAATGACCTCCGACAATACCGGGTATGTTTCATCAATGCTTTTATTTATATTTTTAAGATTATGCGTTTCACTGGCCGACATAAAGACAGAAGCACCATCAATACCTGCTTCCAAAGCATGCTCCAGCCCTTTCATATTCGGAACCAAGGCAGAGTATGTGACTCCTTTTTTACGGCGGATCCGTCTGCCTACCTCCCTTGCATCCTTTAATGCGGGAATCATTTTCGGATGAACAAAAGAAGAATATTCAATCTCCCGGACACCTGTTTCAGAAAGCATATTAATCCACGCAACCTTGTCATCGGTAGAAATCCATTGCGATTCATTCTGCAATCCGTCTCTTGGTCCAACTTCCTTCAAATAAACATGACTTGGCAATCCACCCATGCATATCCCTCCTTATTTGAATGCGTTTTCATTTCAAATTATGAAAATAAACGTTAAACGTTCGTTTCCTATCAAATCGAAAAGTTCAACTATCACATATTGAAGCAAATAATGAATCCAAACCTGCTCTTACCCGCTTTCCTTTTTCCATTCACTTCAGTTTCCTTTTATTCAACTTTGTTGAACCAAGTATATAACAAAATTTCTGAAAAAGTCAATCTGTCTGCTGTAAAGATAGAAATAATTTTGATAAGATAGAAAGATAGTCCTCTTGATTAGAAAGCCGTTTGACGGACTGCCAGCTATTTTGTACAAACATTTTACTTTTACATATATATGAACATGCAGATAAGGAGACTTACCATGATAACTATTTATACGAATGGTGTGATACATACATTTCAAGCTTCTCAGCCAATTGTCGAGGCCGTTGCAGTTAAAGACGGACGTTTTATCGATATGGGTTCGACCAGCCAGATGCTTGCATTTTGGCGTGCGAAAAGCGATAACGTCATTGACCTTGGCGGCAAAGCAGCGACTCCAGGCTTAACGGATACACACCTCCATCTTTCCTTACAGGCAACGAAATTTATTGATTTAGATGTCACCGGCGTAACCAAAAAAGCAGATTTTTTACATCTTATCAAAAAGCATGGCGAAACACTTGAAAAAGACGCCTGGCTGTTAGGAGCCGGATGGGACGAAAATCTGTTTACAGATGGCGGACTCCCGACAAAAGAGGAGCTGGATGCAGTCGCCCCGCACCATCCGCTTTTTATTACCAGAATATGCGAGCATGCTGCCGTGGTTAATTCCAAAGCACTCGCAGAAATTCATTATTCCAGCACGATACCTCTGCCGGATGGCGGTGATATTGTAACAGATGCAAACGGCAATCCGACCGGTCTTGTCTTGGAATCCGCATCTGCATTATTTAAAGCGCAAATTCCTGAGAAATCTTATCAGACTTGGAAAAATGCGCTTCGTCAAACGATGTCCTCCGCTATCGGATACGGTTTAACAAGCGTACATTCCAATGACCCGGCATACCTGGGCGGACTGCAGCAAACCTATCAGCTCTATCAGGAATTATTGAATCAGGAAGGAATGGGATTGCGCACCAACCTATTGATTGATTACCCATTTTTAGAAGACTTGCACGCGGAAGGAATGTATGCCGGCTATGGCAACAACACCCTGCAAATTGGAGCAGTGAAAATATTTGCTGACGGTGCATTCGGCAGAAGAACCGCTTTGTTAAAAGAAGCATACGCTGACCGGCCGGGACAATATGGAGAAGCATTACTCACGCAGGATACGCTGTATGCGATTGTCAAACGCGCCCGCGAACTGGCAATGCCGGTTGCTATCCATACGATTGGCGACCAGGCGTTGGAAAATGTTCTTGATATTCTGGATCAATTTCCACAAGCAGCTTATAGAGACCGCTTGATTCATGCACAGGTTATCAATCAAGGCCTGGTCAAGCGCCTTGCTGACCCTGGCCGTATCGTTGATATCCAGCCCCGCTTCCTTGCCAGCGATTACCCTTGGGTAACCGACCGCCTCGGGAGAGCACGCATGTCTGATGCTTATGCCTGGAAAACCATGCTTGATGCCGGCGTTATCTGCGGCGGCGGTTCAGATGCGCCTGTAGAGCCGTTAAATCCGTTGCTCGGCATTCATGCTGCCGTTACACGAAAAGCTCCGGGAGAATCGCATAACGGCTGGTATCCGGAACAAAAATTAAGCATGCAGGAAGCCTTTTATCTATTTACCAAATATGCTGCTTATACAACGAATGAAGAAAAGGTAAAAGGAACGATTTCACGAGGAAAACTTGCAGATATGACCGTTTACTCTGCTGATCCATTTCAGATGGAGAATGCGGATGAATTGCTGGATACCAGCGTTGACATGACAATTATTAATGGAGAAGTGGTGTATCGAAAAGAGTAGATGTTTCTTGGATAGCCGGTTTATGCAGGAAATTCTAACTGGTGAGAAAAGAATATGTCCCGCGGGAAGGGGGGATTTGATCCCCCTCTCGCATCATTCTACGTATGTTTTTTATAGAATGAGGTGTGTGATAAACACCAAATCATCCCCTTGCATGTCCAATAACTATTCCTTCGTGCCTAAAATAATTTCCTTACCGCAACTGCTCCAACGGCGCTTGCCATTTTATTTCATCTGAATCGATGCCTTTTTCGCCAATTAAACTGTCACTTATTCCAATGCTTATTTCAACATCGTAATAATAATAAAGATCCTTTGAATTCAAATCATTTTCTTCCTGCATCACCGTATCTAATACCCTGGCGCTGTCTTCCCCCACAGTTTTTTTTTGATCTCTTGTAAGATTGTCCGAAACATCTAAGAAAATATCAATATACGCTTCCTCATCAAAATGATCTTCATCCATGCCGATACTAGCACTTAATACATCATCTCTATCTTCTATGATTTCAACAGCTTCCTGCATATTTCCTTCAGTTATTTCAGGTGTGTTCAGCCATCTATCTATGGAATCAAGATTGATTAATATCATTATCGTTATGTAGAATAATATCATTATAGCCATGTTCACCTTGCCCGCTATTTTCTTATTTTTGATAACATAATCTACCATGATCATAAACGCAAAGAAAACCGTACAAGTAATCGTAAAACGCCACATTCCAATGAAGGAATGCACACCAAATATAATCATGCTTGATAATATAATGAACGCCCACAGCTGTTGTAAAAATTTAAAGGAAAGATACACAATGAGAATAGGAAGTAACACAAAACAAAATAATGTTGTAAAACCTGCATTGATTCCGAAAACAATAAATGCAATAATAATACTCCCAATGATGGTCCCATATAAACTGTAAAACGCGGATGTTTCTTTCTTTTTCATTGAAAATCACCTTTACTTTATAATTATTATGTAAACACAAAATCTTGTACGTAGTTTGAAGGTATTGTTTTCGTCCTATCTGCCATTCTCTCAATATGACCTAGACGATTCCTCATTCCTGCGTTCTTTTCTATCCATCCCCATTGGTTTTAAATTTCCATCTTCATCATAATTAAAGCTGTCAAACCGGTATTTACAGTATAGTATGACTAGCTGTTCAGGAAGGACAAAGAGCATGGTGTAAAAAATAGTCAAACAAATAATTGCAATTAATATAAGATCCAGTTGAAGAAAGTAAAAATTTCTAGCAATATACTGAATGATATATACTATTCCTACTCCCCCTATAATAGCGAAAGGTAAATAAGATTGTGTTTCGAATCGCCCTCTAAGTTTATCTTTTCTTGAATCCTTTCTATAATTGCCTTTTTGTAACAGGTTGTAAAAACGGACACAAGTAAAAACGAATATGAATAACCCTATTACAAATGTAACAAGAGTCATTATCATTAAGGAATTTTCTGTAGAGTTACTTCTTCCGGCTATAAAGAGAGTAAAAACATATGGAAATGCTCCAAACAAATTTTGGGATATTATTACACTAATTACATATTGAGATTTTTGCTTCTTCATATAAACAGCAGGAATTGCATAAACAATAGATATTAAAATAATAATAACTGTAATTATCAAATGTATGGTAAACATCTCTTTTTGTAACGGATAATTGGATTTATCAGCAACAACTACATAAGCCAAAAAGAACATAAGACTTTGTAAAAAAATACTTAATATAAAAATACTTCCAAATGAATGCGGACTCTGTCGCCTTGATTCAAATGGTGCCCTTAAAACTGCAAAATCTTTTTCTGTTAACTTGTTTAAACTCAAATGGTTCCGCCTCCTCATAAAATTAGCAAAACTACCTTTTCCGCCATTCCTTTGAAAGATAGCGTACTGTAGCAAATCCTTATGGCCCAATTCTCCATTTTCCAGAGAAACATTCCATCATTTACAAATATGAATCCTAACTTGCTGTTTATTTATCCTCTTTAAATCTTACAGTGGTATTACCTGCTGGAACTGCCAAAGGACCAGTTAATAATGTTATGCACAAAAAAACATTCCTGAAAAAAGAATTACTGGATTTGCTAATTGAATGAAACCACTTCAACGCCGCATAGTGAAACCCATAAAAATAAGTGATTGCTTTTCCATAAGTATATTAAGTGTCCTTTCTATCATTACCCATTGGTTTTAAATTTCCATCTTCATCATAATTAAAGCTGTCAAACCGGTATTTACAGTATAGTATGACTAGCTGTTCAGGAAGGACAAAGAGCATGGTGTAAAATATGACAATAGCTATCATGATCATAATCAATACATCCATATTTTCTAAACCATAGTTCCTTATTAGAAATTGAGTAATAAATAGCAACCCAACACTGCTAATTACAGCTAAGGGAAGATACGTTTTTTTCTCGTACTTTTGTCTTGTTTCGCCTTTTTTAGCACCTTTCTTGTAATAACCCTTACTTAACAATATGAAAAATCGAATAAAAGTTACTGTAAATATGAGGAAAGCAAGTATCAACGAGGTATACGTAAATGTCAGTAATGAGCCCCTTCCAATATTTACATTTGATTCTTCCGTACCTAAAATAGTTAGCAACAGTACATAGGCAGATACACCAAAAAGATTTTGAGATACAAAAATACTTAACGTATATTGGAACTTTTGATTTCTTATTCGAATATAAGGTATAACATATATTATAGATAATACTGCCAATATACAGGATATTGATAAGTGTATCTTAAAAATATCCTGTATATGAGGAAAACTAGAGTACCTCCCAATATAGAACTCCAAAAATAAGAATAATGCTTGCAGAAAAATAGCTAGAATTAGCATTGCACTTAATGATTCGGGCCTTTGTCTCCCTGACTCAAGGGGACCTCTTAATGAAGCAAAATAGTCTTCAGATAGTTTATTTAACATTCAACAACCTACCTTCTAATCCCAATTAGCTGAACCAGTCTTTTTTCCTTAATATGAAATAGTCTTCAAAAAGGGACTTCTATTTCGATATTCATCAAATAAGTAAATGCTCCATGTTTATTAAGGATTTTCTTACTCATAGGTGATGGAAGTAATAAAGTCAAAAGCACCAATTGAATTAATTTCATTATTATATTCAAAATTATAAATTAGAATTATTGCATTGTATGATTTTTTTAAGTCTATGCTTTCTTCCATTTTTGGAATGATGATTTCTTCAAATGAACATCCTTCTAATAATCTGGAAAGGTCACTACTACTATTCTTATAAACCACTTTTTCTATAAAATCCTCATCTGTTTCATTCAAATCAATATTAAAATCAACAAAAAATGGAGAAGGGACAGATTCGCCGCCCTCATCATATGTTAAATCTACATATTCACTAATAGAGTCCACATCTTTAATATCGCCTCCCCAAATAGAAACCCATCCTTGTTTTTCCATTATCATATCCTCCTTAAATTTTAATCTTTCAGTAAGGAACAAAGCTCCTCTCTCTAAACCCTTAATTCGTCCAATTATTAAGCCGTCTAAAGAATGTATTACGTCGGTTAGAGCTATCAATTCATTATGTAATTTATTTGCTGATTCAAATCTTCTTTGAACACTGTTAGCCAGTGCACAGGAGCAATCTGCCTTATAATAATCTTCAAGAAAGTAATCCAAGAAGTGTATTTAATTTTTAATCTCTTCCATCCAACGGTTAAAAATATCATTGGGTAATAGATCATCTGTTTGAGAATAAATGAGATTATATTTATATTCACCCTGTAGTTTATTCAAATTGACATCATAGAATAATTTCATTTCAGTTGGCATTTCTCTTTTATACTCCACACATGCGCCAAGTATTTTTTCCAAGTCTTCTCTTCCAACTTTCATGACAACTTTCTGTCTTTCAATAGAAGTATCATATGTGTCTTTGAAAATATTATTTAATTCATGTTTATGTACAATCTGTCCTTTTATTTGGTAAAAAACATTAAAGTAGTACACTTCAGGTTCATAGGAACAATATACGTATATTTTGTCAGCGTCATTATTTACATACTCTAAAGCTATTGATATCATATCAGCTTGTAATTCAGTAAAATAATCTTCAAATTCTTTCTCTTTCATATTCACACGCCTTTTCTTTTAATTTTTGAAAGTAAAGGTTATGAAACTATTACTTCTAATTGAAGCTAGTTTTTAGTAATTTCTCAGATCATTATTTAGAGACTTCCATATTCTTCAATAATCGCTTTATTAGCACAAAACGCATAAAACTGGTTTATGAACGTATCGATATCTTGTTTCCTTACTATTTTATCTAACCATTCATTAGGGATTTCATCCATTTTATAATACATTCCTGCTAATGTTCCTGCTATTGCTGCCACAGTATCCGTATCTTCACCTAAGTTTACTGCCTTTAATACTGTCTCGCGATAAGTCGTTGAATTCCCTAAACACCAAATTGCAGCTTCTAAAGTATGCACTATATATCCATCTGATGAAATTTCATTCTCAGGCGTTCTAAAGAAATTTTCATTAAATATACGGTTGAAATATTTTAACTCTTGTAGATAAACATGATTTTTATCAAAACTTTCAATGAAAAGATCATGAATTTCGCCTATGGACTTTTCTAATGAATTATTATGGTAAAGTCTTAATAAACATTCAATATAAATAATAGAGCCCACTATAGCTCGTGGATGTGCATGAGTCATTTCTGTATACTTTTTGATTATCTCAGCTTTTTTCACAAAATTAAATTCATTATACAACATGAATGATAAAGGGGATATGCGCATAATGGCACCATTACCGTTATCATATTCAGATTGGCCTCCACAATTTTCTGGTGAAATCCCTTTTTTAAATCTATTAATGGCTTCAATGGTTGTTCTGCCAATATCAAACATTTCACCAAAAGGGGTCCAATATCCTTTATCTTTGTAAAGACAGTATTTTTCCATTAAACTGTTTAAATCGCCTTCTTCCATGATGTTTTCCATTAAACATAATGTTAAAGAAGTATCATCAGACCACGTTCCAGGTGGTTGGTTATAGGTTCCATATCCAGTTATACCTTTAATATAAAATGTATCTCTTTGTTTAAATTCAACTGGGACTCCCATTATATCTCCAATAATTCCTCCGTATACAGTTGGAAGTACGCGATTTTTAATATTTAAACCTAGAAACATTTTATTATCATCTTCCCACCTGTCAATCATTCTTCTACCCGTCATTTTTTTCACCTGCTTATCTAATATCAAATTAAAATGAATTTATAAATTGTCATTCCCGTTATTTTGCCGTCAAAAATTCTCTTTTTGTGCTTTATAGAACTATATCTTGATATCCAACTTCTTCTACAATTTCATCTTCTATTTTTACTCCCAATCCATCCTCCACACTCCAAGATACCTCGCATAATAGCCCTAATCTTCTTTTACCATTTTTCCTTACTCTTCTTACTATTAATTCTGTAGGTTTCACTAATTCTGCCAAGCCTGATAAAGAATCAATTTTAGGAGAAATTTTATTTGTTTGTGGTTCATCCCCTAACATTTCTCTATATTCTTCAACATTCTCTCTATAGTACTTGTAAATTTCCTTTTCTACTTCATTCATTATGAAATTACGGAATGCTTTTTTCTGAGTAATTGAAAAATCAGCATTTTCATGAGCATCAACACTTAACAGTATGTCTTTTTCTAGGCTAAACATTTTAATAGTCACTTTGCCGCGCCAAAAATTATTAATATATTCAAGTTCTCCAAACAGCTTATCGTTAATAACTGTCATTGTGATTACTCTCCTAACTTAATTTTTATATTACATTCGCCTACTCCACTTAATTGTTTAAATACGCTGCTAATAAGGCGATTTCATCCCTCTACTAGTCTCCTCTTAGAAATCTTCTTCCCAAGCTTGTTTTCCATCCAATAGCCTTTGTGAAAAAAATTCATAAAAATTTTCTGCCGTATTGTAATATCAAGTCCTCCTTGCTTATTCCAGGCTATTATTGGACAGTAGTTACTTTCTATTTTGCTTATATCTAAACAATAAGCATATTCGTCTATATTTTCAATAACTATTAGATTCTTACTCATTCCTAATTTCCTGTACCTCTCCGTTTCAATAACAACAGTAGCAATATTAGATTTAGCAACCCCTAAAATATCTACACCATATAAACCACCAGATCCATAATGATATAAAAACCACTTATAACTTTTTGGCAATTTTAAATTCAGAGCATCTTGAACATCATCAATTTGCTTTTTATCTATTCCTCCAGTAAAATCATTTACTTCCATATTTTTATCAATAAAATGAATTAATTCCTCTTTATTCATTTATCATTTCTCCTTGTATATTATGTTTAAGCCTAATAATTAATAGATTTTAGGCATCACTTGTACCTTGAAAATTAAATAATAATAGTTAGTCATTTTATTTATTGTTGGAGGGCGCAGCTTCGTAATGAGCGTATGCTTGCCTTGGCAAGCATACCGCGAATTAGAAAGAAGCAAGCGACAGTGCGGTAGCCCTCAAACAAAAGTGTTTACGATGCTGAGCTGTCTTTGGGAAAATAGCCATAGGTAGCGTTCCTACCAAGGGATTGTTCCGATTTCTCCTGTTGCCCCAAGCTAACACTTGGGTGTCTTCCAATTAGAGAGTGTTGCCCTGGCCCTGTGTTATAGACCTACACGTTGACTGTTTCCCGGTCAGTTAGCCCTCCCGCAAAGCAGAAGGAGGCTCATGCACTGCTGACTCCCGGTGTATTCCAATAGCTCGCAAGGCTGTCGTTCATAGGTTTCCCAGGGACATCTCAGCATCGTAGGCGCTACATCATCATAAACCAAAGGAGGTGATTCCTATGACTTCTCCCTTGTTCGTCGGAATTGACGTAAGCAGTAAGCATAACGTCGTCTGTTGCTTAACCCGGGACGAAGTGAAACGGCCTCTGAGCCGATTTACCATTACCAACAATCGTCCCGGCATTCAAGAATTGAAAGACCGTATTTCCAAACTCGTCAAAAAACATGGGTTTGAACAGGTTTTATTCGGTCTGGAACACACCGGAAGCTATTCGACGCACACGGCTATCTATTTGCAGCAGCACCTGGACTTTGGCGTATCAGATAAATTGGTTTACGCATTGAATCCTAGCCTTATCAAAGAATTCAAAAAAGCGAATTTTCTCGATGCTCCCAAAAACGACCGGGTGGATGCCTGGTATATTGCCGCAAAACTTCGTGCAGGTAATTTACCGCATCCTTATACGTGGAGCGAGCCACAAATGGCTCTACAGCGACTGACACGTGCACGATATCATTTGATGCAGGATTTAACACGGGAGAGCAACTTTCTCCTGACAAACCTGTATTTAAAGTTCAGCGACTATACCATCGCTGGACCGTTTAAACAAAACACGCTCGGCGTAACGTCCATGGCCGTCATGGAAGAGTTTACTTCCGTTGAAGAACTCGTTGATATCTCATTGGACGAGCTCATTACCTTTTTGGTGCACCATGGAAAAAATCGATTCGATGATCCCGAAGCCGTTGCCCGTTCCTTAAAAAAGGCAGCACGGTCTTCTTATCGGCTATCTGACTCCATGGCAGATTCGGTCAACTTAGCGATGGCATCCAGTATCCGGGTTATTCGCGCTATTCAGCAGGAATTAAAGGTCTTGAAAAAAGCCATTATGGATCATTTAGAAACCATCCCACAAACGCTGGATACAGTCCCGGGAATTGGTCCGATTTTCGCTTCTGGTATCCTGGCCGAAGTAGACATTCATCAATTCCAAAAACAGCAGCAGCTGGCTAAATTCGGCGGAATTGCCTGGAACCAGTCGCAATCCGGTGATTTTACTGCCAATCGAACCCGGCTGATTCAATCGGGGAACCGCTATCTCAAGTACTACCTCTTTGAGGCCGCAAACAGTGTTCGGGTGCATGACCCTGTTTTTGCCCAGTACTATGCGAAAAAGCGGGAAGAACCAAAAGAATTTGCCAACAAACGTGCCCTTGCGCTTACAGCTCGAAAACTTGTGCGGTTGATCTTTTATCTGCTGAAGAACAACCAAATTTATCATCCAGAAGGAGGGATGCCACAAAATCATAAATAGATTTTTATCGCCCTTTTTCTTTCACCTATTAATTTGTTTATATGGTATAAAATGTAAACAAATTAGGGTGGGTTTAGTTTCCTATTGCCTTTTTTAGCTGTATTGGCACGAATGAAGTAGGTTTTTAAAAATCAGTGCTTGACATTATACCGCTGCTCTCTTTCCATTTGCCTTTTATCAATATTATTTCTATCCGTTGTATATTTTGAAAAAATCTTTGCTTTCAACTGGAATATGACATTCAATATGTACCACCTTTGCAATCCTTTTTGCCATATTTCAACGTACAATCATTCCCCACGTCTTGAGAGTATACATCCATAATCTATAAATTTTCATTAGCATTTTTATTGCAATCAAAATATAAATTTCTTACAAAAAGCACTTGTTGCTCAGGTGCAATCAAGTGCTTGAAATGAATTTAATAAGTATGACTGATTTAAAAGTATTTAATCAATATATAGCTTCCAAGAAGTAACTATACTGTTAGAGTTTTTAGAAATTCTTCAAAGTTATTACTTACAAAATACGTTACAGGATTTAAATCTGAAGATTCTTCGTGATTCCAAACGCATACAATAGGCTCTTTAACACTATTACGATAGTCTAAACAAATAAAGTCACCAGCCACTAGCGTTGCATAAATATAATATGAATATTCTGTAAAGTATTTCTCAATAATTTTTGCCAAAAAATCAACGACCTCATAAAGGGGATTCTATCCATTTGGAAAATATATACATTTATACCAATATTCCTGTCATTACCTGTTCACCCTCTTTATCAAGGGACAGTTTTCTTTTCAAAACGACGCAGCCACAGATAAGCTGGCTTCCATAAAGCTGCCTTCAACCAGCGGACAATACGGAGTAATTTCTTGTCACTCTGTGACTCTAATTGAATAAGTACATGTAAACAAAAGGTGATGAGTGCTAGATAGATTTGGTTTTGTAAAGCTGTTTCACTCATGCCATAAAAATGCTTGATTTTGACGTGCTGTTTCAGCCATTTGAAAAATAATTCAATCGCCCAACGTGACCGATAGATATTGCTTATTTCCTCGGGTTCTAAATCAAATCGATTGGTAATTAATCGTAATCGATTTCCTTTTGTATCTATTACTTCGAGGAGGCGAAAGACATTTTCACAGCGTTTTTGTATCGATCCAATATAAACCATCTGATCAGATAGCACGCTCGATTCAGGAGGTACAGAAAAAGCACAAACCTCTCTTGTGACTGAATTTTTCTTGAGCCTGGATACGAAAAAGTATCCATCATCTGTCATACGGTCAAAACGTTCGTAATCCATATAGCCACGATCAAAGACATACATAGCTTCCTGATCATCTACGAGCACTTCCAGTTGATTACGGTCATGTTCCTTTGCCGATGTTATTGTAGCTTTTTCCGGATATACTGTATCCTTGTCCATGAAAACCAGTCGCAAGTGTAACTTGACTCCTGCTTTGGTTTTACGGAACTTTGCCCACTTATAACGGGTCAAGTTGAGAGGCAGCGTGCTGGAATCAATGATTTTTAAGGGAAGTCCTTTCATGGCTTTGTTTTCATAGCTTTTGATCTGATAAACCAAATCTAAAAATAGCGTCGCTAAGATAGAAGGATCGATTTCATTATTTTTGCGTGAAAGCTGGGAAGAGCTAATACTTTTTAATCCCGCAGCTTTCTGGAAATCAGCATCTAAAAGCGCGTCACTTAGAGCCTGGAGCCCTTCTGTTTCATGTAATTGTGCATAAAGCATTACCTTCAAATAAGCTTCTGTCGTCAGTTTTTTTGTATAGGTATCTTGTTTGTAATTTGTCACTTGTTCAAAAAGTTTTTTGCAATTTATTGGTGCAATCCATTTACCAAATGCATTTTTTATTGTATGCTTGTCCATAAGTTCTTCCTTTATATTGGATTTGGACAGAAATTCACCTGACCAATTCATTATAAAGGATTTTTTTATGTCTTCAAACAGTAAAAACCGAAAATTGGGATTATTTTGTATTATTAGACATAATTAATGCAACGCTAGTGGTCACCAGCAAACAAAACAGCTATTGGCAACAGTTCAGTACCTACCAAATTTTCATCAAAAACAATTCTATCATCTAATTGCGTTTTAACTACTCCTATATCGTAATACTCATTATCAATGTCGCCGGTTATTTTTAAAATACCTAAAAACCTGTCAATCACATACATACGATTATTGCACTTAAAACAATCCTTTATGGGAATGCCGCCATTATATTTTTTTATAAATTCTTTATACGTCTCTGGTAAATTTATTTTCCACTTACCTTCTTTTTTTGATAACAAAGCATCATCTGGCAAGGGGGAGATTATTGACTCACTCTTAAATTTCATTTTGATATTTTCCTTTTATACATCATTATTTTTCTCTTAAACTGGAAATTCAAGTTCATTATAGCATATTATTTCTATAAAAATATAAACATCATTACCATTTTTGATCTTTCCGACTTCCTATGCTATTTGAATTTATTCCGTATAAGAGTTATCATCGCTCAACAGATTACATCCACACTTTTTAGCTCGTTATGTATTCCCTACAACTTAATGCTGATAATATTATATTTCTTTCATAATAAAGTCTAATAAAAAGTCACCAAAATCATCTGCAATTATTTCATAATTCTAATTTCTGATTTTCAGTTTAGTAAGTTTATGTCCAGCTTCCTTCAATATTACTTCGCGTTAGCCGCTTTACCTTTAGCTGAAAACTCCTACCAACCTTTTATGGATCTTTCACCACCAAGTTTTTATCCATGCAGGGGCACTCATTCAAAACCTAAAAAAGCATTAAGCTAGTCAATCTGTTCTCACTGTTGTGTTTATATCTACTCTGCCAAAATATCTACAGTTAAGATTAATGTTTACAACACACTCTTTATCGCTCCAGTAACCATTTCTTCAAAATTATTATATTCCTCTATAATATCTCCACTTGGCTTATCTAATTCAAGGAATACACACTTTTCGCTATCCATGCAGTACCAAGAAATACTTGAATCTCCAAAAAACAAGTAATCATTATCCCATTCACTATCTCTCCAAATTTCATTTGATTTAATAAAACCCTTATTTTCATCACTAGATTTTCCATTATAAATAACTAATCCATTAAATTCTAAACCATTTACTTTTTCTAAAAAACTTCCATATTCGTTAATCCATAAGTTTTCACGTACATTCCTTGAAATCCACTCTTTTAAGGATTGAATATCTTTATTACTTGCAGGAAACTTCATTGTCTCACCATCTTGGCTTTTAATTTTTTCAATTTCAGCCAGTAACCTTGAAACCATATGTGCACCTCTATATTCTTATACTCTCTTTGTTGCTATTCAAGTATCTTTAAAAATTTAGTAAAGTTATCTGCCACGTTATACGTAACTGGTTCAAACGTAAGCGGGAAATAATATGACGCCATGACAAATAGCCCTGAAAGGAGTAAACTTTTTGTAAAGAAGCTCCATTAGGGCTATTATGCTCGTTTTATATGTTTTGAAAGTGGCTTCACCTTGGCTTGGATATAAGGACTCCATGGAAAATAGTTTTCCCATTGTTCCGAGTCTTGAAAAATATTAAGCTGGGGAAGTTCCGTAAATAAAACGGTTAAGTATTCAAACGGATCAATTCCATTTTCTTTAGCTGTTTGGATAACACTGTATCCAATGGTATTCGCATGAGCTCCAGCTACGCTGGTTGAAAAATACCAGTTTTTACGTCCGACGGTGACAGGCCGAATGGAACGTTCTGCGAGATTATTACTAATGAAAAGGCGTCCGTCTGTTAAAAAGCGTTGAAGGGAATCCCTTAACTTTTGTGTATAATCCACAGCTTTTTGTAAAGGACCTTTCATTGTAACGAGAGCGTCCAGCCATCCCCAAAACTCCTTCAGTAACGGCTTGCTTTCCAGCTGGCGTTGCTGCAGGCGTTCCTCTGGAGATAAATCTTTCCATTGCCTTTCCAGCTTGAAAAGCTGGTCACAGTAATGGACGCCGACGGCGCCTTGTCCATTTGAATCATTGGTCTCTAAAAACTTTCTCCGAACATGCGCCCAGCACGTTTGAAGTTGCACATCTTCTAATTTTTGATAGACGGAATATCCATCACAATGAAGAAGTCCTTGAAATCCTTTGAGAAAGGTTTCTGCTACTTCAAACCGGCGTGTCTCGGAAGAATGGTAGAGAATAATGGGATGTTTGGCAGCTTCCGCTGTTCGAAATAACCATATCCTCGCATCGGCTGTAGCTGACTTTTCGTCTGCCCGGCGTAAAATTTGATAGGTCGTTTCATCAGCGGAGAGCACAGGTTCTAGAAGTAATTTTTCTCTCATTTGTTGGTACAATGGCTCCAGCCATTCTTCGGAACTTCGAATCGCCCAGTTTGCCAACGTTCTCCGGGAAACCTTCAACCCATATCTTGCCCATTCTTTTTCCTGACGATGATAAGGAATACTCATCTCCAGCTTTTGATAGAGATTATAGGCTAACACGCTCGGTCCAGCTAAACTTTTAGCTAAGGCTGGTTCCGGTGCTTTTTGTCGGAGAATGTGATTCTGACCGGTTTTCTTACAGGCTAAGCATTCATAAGCATGTTCATAATGTACATGTTTTACTAAATGAGCTGGGATAAACTCTAACTCCGTTCGAGCTTCTCGCTTCCCAAGATGTTTTAATGGGCTGGCACAGCACGAACAGACCTGGCTATCGGACGGAAGAGTGTGTTCTTCCACCACGATAGGCAAGTCTCTTGTGATATCGGCCCGCTGCCCTTGATATTTTTTTCGCTGATAAGAGATGGTCTCTATTTCAACGGCTTTGTCTGCAGGTTGCTCTGCCTCGCTAAAAGGGGGATTATTGTCTTCTTCGAAGAAGGAGAGTTGACCTTGAGAATTCTTTTCGGATGATGTTCCAAATAGTCGACGATTCATATTGGTCAGCTGGTTAATCAGCTGTTCAATTTGTTTTGCTTGTTTTTCATTTTGAATTGTCAAATGTTCGATTTGTTTCATCAGCTTCTTTTCCAATTCTGTCAACGTATTCACCCCCTGTGTCCAAATAATTTCTTTTATCGTACCACACTTTATCAAAAAGGGAAGAAAAAATTTAAAAAACAATTTCTCTCCCCCATGATTAAGTGAGGACACCTAATTTGGCAGGTTGAATTTTTTGTTTTTGATAGATGGAAAAACCGTCAAACAGCCACTCGATTTGTTTTGGTGTCAGTTTTTCAACGTCGGTTTGCGAACGCGGCCAAGTTAACTTTCCCTGATCGTATCGCTTATAAAGCAAATAAAAACCTTCTCCATCAAACCAGAGAGCTTTAAATCGATCCGTTCTTCTCCCGCAGAATAAGAAAACAGATTCATCTAAAATATCTAATTGAAATTGACTGGTGATTACGGAAGCCAGACCATCAATGCCTTTGCGAAGATCTGTATAGCCACAGACTAAATAACAATTTTTCATCTGGGAGAAGTCAACGAGCATGACGGCACACCTCCTTTATCAAGGCTACTGCCAAAGATTCCTGACAACCTTCAAAGATTGTTAGCTGTAGAGAATGACAAGAAACTTCCGCTACTGGATTTACAGGCGTAGAGGAAGATGGTGCTGGGATCGTTACGGGAACAATCGGGTTTTCCTTCATGAAAAAACTACCTCCTGTTACTTGTTAAATCCAAGTATAGAGGTAGTTCCGTTATAATAGAATGCGGTCTATTATTTCCCGCTTACATTTAAAATTAATTTTTGACTTAATGTTTTTATTTGAAATAAACACCAAATATTAGTAAAAGTAAAGAATTTCACTTTATATTACGATGATTGGCTAGACACAGCTCATAACATTAGAAACAAGCAAACGCATAGAAAACAAATCCATCCTATAAGTTGATGAGAACAGCGGCGGAGGTAACGTTGCCTTCTGAGAGAATTACAAATCTGGAAGAAAGGAAAATACGATCGTATTTTTGTTGTCAGATACCGCTTGGAATATTTGGAGAAGCGGTAAAAATTTCAGTTGGGATTGTGATGCGGTGAAGAGCAGAAAGATGATTAACTTAAAACCACCTGATTATTTCTCAAGAGTTGTATTAATGAAAGACGAAAACTTATCCATAATTAATAGCGGTTCGAGAAAAAATAAAGAAAAACGGCAAGTGAGGATAGTTTTCCTTGCCGTTTTTGAATAACTATAATTCTTTCTTAATTTGTTCTATTTCCTCCGCTGTTAAATCCGTTGCTTCCATAATTTGTTTTTCATCCATTTTTAAGAGAAGTAACTTTTTGGCTACTTTTATACTGTTTTCTTTCATACCTTCACTTCTAATCTTTTCAGCAATAGACATAAATCGTTTCCTCCCTTCGATAGTCAACCGCTCCTTTACTGTCTCCACAGGCAAATTATCACGGATACTTAGTATATAAATCATGACTGTGTCAAAGTAGGATGGGTCATATTTGTTCAACAATTCATCCACGGTCATCATGACTTCCAAAAACGTTTCCATATCTTTGATGAAAATATGCTTGGATAACTCCAAATATGCCTGCAGCTTCGGTTTGCCTTTTACTTCTTCCCCACCTTCGAAGGAAAAATTATAATACATAAAATCATAATCGGGAACATATTTCTGGATAGATTCAGGGAACTGATGATAACCGCCTATCCAATCACTTACTTTTTTCGTTTCTTCCCATTTTTGTTCTCCGTGGTAGAAAAGGATAGGGATGATAATCGGTAACGTTTCAGCTTTCTCTTTCTTTACATGATTCCCCCAAATTTGCAGCATATACCCCAAAAGCTGAAAGGTAATATCTTTTGCCGGATAACTCTTATGCTCAAATAGAAAATAAAGATATCCTTCTTCATTTCCCATTTGTACATGAAATAACAAATCCGAATAGGAATCCTTCAATTCTGATTCAATAAAGCTTCCATTTTGTGGTGCAAGTGTGTCGATATTTATGATGTCCAAGATTTCTTCTGGTAAATAGTGATGCATAAAGTTCGTTGTTACATCTAAATCTCCAAATGTTTCTTTGAACAATTTATCATGAGGGTGATTAATTCTGTCCACTCAACTATACCACCTCTGCATTGACTTATCACGGAAATCCTCCGCGAAAGGAACTTCATTTCTAACCATAGTATACCATTTTTCTGAATAAACATAAAATTATCCAACAATATAATTTGTATTTGGATACCGTTTGAATAAAGACGAATGCAAGTTATCCCCATTCGTCTTCCTTTTCCTCACCGCATCACAGCTCCACCTGAAATTTTCACTGATTCCCCAACAATATTCCGAGCCGCGTCCGTCAGCAGGTAAGCTATCGTATTCCCTACTTCCTCTGGAGTTGTGATTCTTTCAGAAGGCAAAGATTCCTCCGCTGCTTTTCTCACCTGCTCATAGGATTGATTCGATTTTTCAGCATTTGCTTGAAATAATCCCTGCACCATTTCTGTATCGACAAAACCGGGACAAACGGCGTTAACACGGATATGATATGCGATTGCTTCCAATGCCATGGACTGTGTCCAGCCAATCATCGCAAATTTGGAAGAAGCATAAGCGCTATTTCCATAGGTACCACGTAAACCGGATAAAGAAGCCACGTTGACGATATTTCCCTGCTTCTTTTCCTGCATTTCCTTGTATATTTCTTTTGTTAAACGAAAAGCTGCTAAGTAGTTCACATCGAGCATTGATTGGATATCAGCTGCGTCCAATTGATCTACTGTCTTTTTTCCGGCAATACCTGCTGCATTGACCAGATCGGAAATAAAACCAAGTGCTTCCCGGGAACTGCTGACTAATTGAGTTCTTTCTTCATTATCTGTTATATCCGCCTTTTGCATAAATAAGTTTGACGTATCTGTTAAACTTTCAAGCTCCTGTTTGAGAGTTGCAAGTTTGTCCGTATTCCGTCCGGTAATCGTCACTTTAGCACCCATCTGCGCAACTATTTTTGCAGTTTCCTTTCCAATTCCTCCTGTTGCTCCTGTGATCAAAACATGTCTATCCTTTAATGCGTCTTTAGAAAATATAGCCATTGTTTCTTTTCCCTCCAACGTTTTTAGATATCATTAGCTTTAAGTATAACACCTGTATCCTCTTTCAAAACATCACGCGTGTCCCATCATCTCTCTCTTTTCACGAGACCATAAAGCAATCTATCAGCGTCATTTTTCAAATTATTTTGTCGATAACTTAAGCGTCATCCATTGACAAAACACCCTCATTGGGTTAAATTACTAAAGGCGAATGTTTTTAAGATGTAGTCCAAATTTTATTCGTGTTTAGGAGTGTTTTAAATGGAAAATGTATTTGATTATGAAGATATCCAATTAGTTCCCGCAAAATGTGTGGTAGATAGCCGCTCAGAATGTGATACATCCATTGAGTTTGGAGGAAGAAGATTTAAATTACCGGTGGTTCCTGCAAACATGCAGACTATCATTGATGAAAATATTGCAACGTATTTAGCTGAAAATAATTATTTCTATATTATGCACCGCTTTGAGCCTGAAAAGCGTGTTCAGTTTATTCAAACCATGCATGAAAGAGACTTAATCGCTTCGATCAGTGTCGGCGTGAAGGAAGAAGAATATCGCTTTGTCGAAGATCTTGCCGCAGACAATCTGGTTCCGGAATATATCACAATTGATATTGCCCATGGTCATTCGGAAGCAGTTATCAATATGATTAAACATATTAAATCCCATTTACCGGACAGCTTTTTAATTGCCGGCAATGTAGGTACACCAGAAGCTGTCCGTGAACTGGAACATGCTGGTGCCGATGCCACAAAAGTAGGTATTGGCCCTGGGAAGGTATGTATTACGAAAATTAAAACTGGTTTCGGTACAGGCGGCTGGCAATTAGCTGCATTGCGCTGGTGTGCCAAAGCTGCCACTAAACCAATTATCGCTGACGGCGGTATCCGCACGCATGGAGATATTGCGAAATCCGTACGTTTCGGTGCTTCTATGGTGATGATCGGCTCTTTATTTGCCGGACATGAAGAATCTCCTGGTGAAACCGTTGAAAAAGATGGCAAAAAACTGAAAGAATATTTCGGTTCTGCTTCTGAATTTCAAAAAGGAGAAAAGAAAAACGTAGAAGGCAAAAAAATGTATGTGGAACATAAAGGCGCACTTCAGGATACATTGGCCGAAATGGAGCAGGATCTGCAATCTGCTATTTCTTACGCGGGCGGCGCGCATTTAGATACTATCCGCACGGTAGACTACGTTGTCGTGAAAAACTCTATTTTTAATGGCGATCAAGTATTTTAATAACAGGGTTGAAAAAAAGCTTATGTTCAAAAGACATAAGCTTTTTTAATGCTTTAAAACCTTCCCGATCGGAATATCGCAAAGATAAGCCATATAAACATGAGTACCGCCACGACAAAACCAATTTCAATAACAGGAAAACTCCAGAAATAGGATGACTCTCCCGAAATGGAGGAACCGATAATTAAGCCGACCATGATAATACTGAAAGATAACAGAACAATACTAAAAGATAAGCGGTTACTGATTCTGTCGAGTTTCTTCAAAATCATTTCCACTCTGGAAACAGATATTTCCAACGGAACCTTTCCCTTACGTATCAGCTTGTATACAGCGTTCACATGTTCTGGAAAATCTAAGATAATGTCCTTATAATCGTCCGCCTGTTCATAGACTTCCTCCGCAATTTTTTTCGGACGGTATTTCTCTTTAATCAATCGCTTCCCAAACGGTTGCGCGATTTTCACAATACTGATATCCGGATCTAATCTTTCCACCGTCCCTTCCAGTGTTATCAGTGTCTTCCCGACTAAAGACAAATCAGCCGGAATACGGATTTGGTGTTTAGAGGCAACACTAAATAAATCATTTACTGCTTCTCCCAAACTGACTTGACTGAACGGAACATCGTAATATTTATCCCGGAGCTCTTCAATATCTGCGCGCATCATGTCATCGTTAACCTCATCAGGTACAACACCCATTCTGTAGATGGCCTTCACAATGGCATGTGTATTTTGACGGGCTAATGCAATAATCATATCCGTCAGATGCTCCTTCATCAGCGGTGTCAATCGGCCGACCATTCCAAAATCCATAAATAATAATTGATGACCAGGGAGCACCATCACATTTCCCGGATGCGGATCTGCATGAAAGAATCCATCCAGTAAAATCTGCTCAAATAAATTATGAATTAATTTTTCAGCAATAATCTTGGGCTGATAGCCTTCCTGAACGAGTTGTACATTCTCGTCCAGTTTGATCCCCTTCACAAATTCCATAGTCAGGACACGTTCTGTCGTAAATTCCCAATGCACATCCGGGACTTTGACCCCTTCTTTATCATTCTTGAAATTCATCGCAATTTTATGCGCATTCCGACCTTCCAAGGTATAATCCAATTCAGCCAGAATCGAGGTTTTGAATTCTTCAATGATTTCCGTGATTTTATATTGCTTGGCCCAGTCTAAACGTGTTTCCGCGAGTGAAGCAAAATTCATTAAAATCTCTAAATCCGTATGAATTTTTTGCTCAATATTGGGGCGCTGCACTTTCACAGCCACTTCTTCTCCGTTCTGCAAAACAGCATAATGGACTTGTCCAATCGATGCTGCTGCTAATGGTTCCTGATTGAACGTTTTAAAAACTGTATGAATCGGTTCTCCCAATTCCCTCTCGATAATTTCTTGAATGTCCGCATAAGGAATTTGGCCGACCTGGTCCTGCAGTTTCTCCAACTCTTTAATAATGTCTTGAGGAATCAAATCGTTTCTGGTACTCGCAATTTGCCCCAGCTTAACAAAAGTCGGTCCGAGCTCTTCCAGAAAAAGCCGAATTCGTTCGCCTGTTGTCTTACTATGTATTTCCTTTTTCCCTTTTAGCACTCTTTCCGGTAAAGAAACGACCTTTTGCAGTCCCAATTCTTTGACGATATAACCAAAACCATTACGGGAAAAGGCAATAAGTATTTGGCGGTAGCGTTGTATATGACGAATACGTTTATTCAAAATATCAGCTCCCTCCCTTCTTATGTGCTCATATGGATAGTATACCCATTCTTATCCATATCCTAACGGGTAATCCAGATTTATTTGCAAAGAGGAGCTGTTACTTCCAATTATCACAACAACCCCTCTTTGTATTTTTACATGTTCATTATTTTTTCAAACGTGCCAGCAATATTTTCACATATAACCCGATCAACATACACACAGACGGTAATATAATTGCTAAATAAATGAGCTGTTCATTTATAAAAGCCAAATAAAGATAAGGCAACGAATAAAACATAAGTACCTCAGCTACAATCAGCGGAATCAATGTAAACATTATCAAATTTACAATAAAGACCAAAGAGACAGATTGTATATTTAGAGAGAGGCTGCCTTGGTTTTTCAAAGCCAATCCAAATAATATATACACGATTAAAATACCATAAAATGTAACTTGCGGCTGATTAATGAAAAACACCATCATCATTGCAAAGATACTTAGAAAAAAATGGAAAACCAGTGACGGTATATTGCTTTGAAAATACGTTTTGACACTGTTTTCTTCTGCGTTGTTGCCAGACATTCAATCATCCTTTTACTACTTTAATTTGAAATAGAACTTTTTAATTGCCGGTCTCTTTCATGCCGTTCGATAGCCAGTTCAATTAATTTCTCGATCAGTTCCGAATAAGTAATGCCGCTTTCTTCCCAAAGTTTTGGATACATACTTATTTTTGTAAAACCCGGCAGCGTATTAATTTCATTAATTACAACGGTATTATCTTCTTTTAAAAATACGTCTACTCTGGCTAAACCTTCACAATTCAACGCTTCAAAAGCTTGAACAGCCGTTTTTTGAATTTTTGCTGCCACGTCTTCATCCAATACGGCAGGGATTTCCAGATTTGCTCCTGATTCATCAATATATTTCGCTTCATACGAGTAAAATTCGACGGTTGGGAGTATCTCGCCCGGTACGGATGCTATCGGATGATCATTGCCTAAAACCGAACATTCTATTTCCCTTCCTGTAACAGCCTCTTCTACTAACACTTTATGGTCATATAGAAAAGCATCCTGTATCGCATTGTAAAATGCTTCTTCCGTTTCCACTTTGTGTACACCGACTGAAGACCCTTGATTTGCCGGCTTAATAAATAACGGTGTACCTAATTCTGCAATAATAGCCTGATAGGATATGTCATCTTGCTGTGCTTTTCGGAAACTGTAGCCTCTGGCAACATTTAACCCTGCATCCAGCAGTAAGCGCTTGGCGATATCTTTATCCATACTAATGGCAGAGCCGAGAACACCGGAACCGACAAATGGAATATTGGCCATCCGTAACATTCCCTGCAGGCTGCCATCTTCCCCAAGCGTCCCATGAACAATAGGAAAGATAACATCCAACTGATCAATGCTGACATCGGAATCCGTCTGAATAATTTGCTTTTCCTCTGCCCCGGGGACAATCGCAATACCCTCACCTGTTTTATTTAAAGCAATCAAGCTTGGATCTTCTTCATTGATTAAATAATGCGAACGATCATTCACATGCCAATTCCCCTGTTTATCAATTCCGAACAGATAGACGTCATATTTATTTACATCAATAGCTTCCACAATATTTTTCGCTGATTGCAAGGAAACTTCATGCTCGGATGATTTCCCTCCAAATACAATACCAACTTTTTTCTTCATTCAAATCCTCTCCTCGTTGACCCTGATGACATAATGTTATATGTAACATATCATATGTATTTATAGCCTAATTGGTTTGACCTGTATCGCTATTTTATCACAGACTCCATTTGGAAGGGGAGATGAATGTTCATAATTCATTAAAAGTGTGATTTTGCCAATAAAAGATACCAATCCGACCAACAGAAGAAAGCTGAAAAACCTTTTAGGGTGATTTTTCAGCTTTCTTCTTTTCCTACTCACGAATTGCTTTTTTCCGAAATAAATGGTCGTTGGAAGAGCGAATCTGTACACTGATTACCAAACCAATCATAATCATATTGGTTATTAGCGAGCTTCCTCCGTAACTGATAAATGGTAACGTAATACCAGTGATTGGCATCAATCCAATGGTCATGGCAATATTTTGGAAGACTTGGAAAGCAAGAATGCCAATGATACCAACACAAAGATAGACACCAAATAAATTATCTGCCTCATAAGCAACCTTTGTAATACGGTATAAAAGCAGGAAATATAGCAAAATCAACATACTCGCACCAATAAACCCATATTCCTCTCCAATCACGGTAAATACGAAGTCTGTATGTGCTTCCGGGACATTCCCGTTTTGAATTTGCGTCCCCTGGTTAAAACCGGCACCGTTTAATTGTCCTGAACCAATCCCCATGATTGCCTGCTGGAGCTGATATCCATAGTCTGATGCATACTCCGATGGCTTTAACCATCCATAAATCCGATCCATCTGATGCGATTGAAATAACCGCGTGAAAATAGCTTCATTATAAGCGTATAAAAAAACCAAACCGGAAATCGATGTCACAATCGCAAAAAGAATTGGTAAAATCACTTTAATCGAAATACTGGAAACAATGATCATCGTAAAAGCAATCGCCAATACAATCAAAGCTGATCCTAAATCCGGCTGCAAAAATATAAATACAAACGGGATAAACGTTGCTGCCAATACTTTTACTGTTAATTGAATACTCATTTTTAAAGATAACTTTCGATTACCATATCTCTCTAATAAGACAGCTAAGTAGATAATAAGAAATATTTTCATAAATTCAGAGGGTTGGATCTCAAAAACGCCTAAATTTAACCAGCGTTGGGAGCCGTTCCGAAAAACACCAAAAAAATGAACACCTATCAGTAACAAAACACCAATTGCGTATAGCCTAAATGCTTGTTTTCCCAAAAGTTCATAATCAAAGAAAACGACTCCCAGCATTATTAAAATACCGACAATATACCAGATTACTTGACGAATCACAAAATAATAGGGTTGGGACTGGGCATATTGGCCAGAACCACTGTATACAGCTATTAAACTAATTAAAAACAATAAAAATAAAATCGTGATGATGTTGAAATCCAAATGATATTTCTTTTGCTTCATACCTGAAAAACCTCATTACTAATATTTATTGGAAAGAAAACCCATGACTACCTGCACCGCAACTGCGTCATCTAAATAGCCGACCGGGAAAAGGTAATCCGGGATAACATCCGCTGTGCTGATAAAATAAATTAACGCAGCACCCATTAATATCAATTCTTTGCGTGTTCCCTTTTTATGAAAGAACCGATGAAAGAAAGTTGATATCTGTTTCATATAAGCGCCCTGGTCTCCTGCGCTTTTTTTCTTCTCTTGGAATGCATCTAAAATCAGGCGGCGCCCCGCCTCTGTTTCTGCCTCTTTCTCATAGTCATGTAATTTCTTTTTTAATTTGTCCATTGAAAAGGATTCATACTGTTCATCGGATTGCTTTAAAAAATGGTCAATCATCACAATGGAATCCTGGATATCGCTGGCTTGGTCTTCTGTTGATTTTACCGGCAGTCCTGTTTTATGCAGCAATGTTTCAAAAGGGATATCCAATGCTTTGGAAATTTCCATTAAATGCTGATTGGTCGGTTTACGTTTATGGTTAATAATTCGCGATATCGTGGAAACATTAATATTCGTTTGTTTACTTAATACCCGCATGGAAATATGTTTTTTCTCCAGCTGCTCTTTGATGTAATCTCCTATATTCTGGCTCACTATGCCTTCAAACCCTTCTATTTTCGGATATTTCTCTTATACTTATTCTACTATACGAGGAGTGTTGACAAATTGTCAAACACAGCAACAAACTTTTATTTATACACTTGGATTCAATAAAATAAAACGACTTAAAAAAGCATGTAAAAAGAAAATAGAAAATTTTCTTTTTACATGCTTCGTTCTGTATTTATTCACCTATAAAGCAAGCTTATCACTGATTGCTACTATTATTATCTTGCTGTTCTCTCACCTTCTGCTTTCTTTTTAACCGTACAATGGCAACGACAAATAACAGAAGGACCACCACAATAAAGCCGATGAACAGCCAATTAATCCCTTTATCCTCTTCTAAAATGTAAACTTCTACAGATTCTCTTGGAATACCGATCCGGTAGTTGCCTTCTTCGTTTTCGCGAACTAAATTATCCTCTAAAATCCCGGTTAACTGCATGCCGGATTCGATATTATCCGTATCAATATAAGCGGATTCACTTCCATTATTAATAGCTACATACATCACTTCATCTTCATAACTCCGTCGGAACACCAGCATGGACGCTTCCGACCCAACATATTCAAAATCCCCTAACCTTAATGCAGGAAATTCATTATGCAGAGAAGCAATCCGTTTATGAAATTCCTGTAAATCTTCATCACCGCTATTGAAAGGAACAAGCCGCTGTGATTCTTCTGCGTCCATTCCGTACATTGGAAGCTCTGTTCCCTGCGTCACCGTGGTCGCGCCCGGTGTGGTATACATATAAGTTAAGGCCAGTGTCCAGGCCGTTACCGCATTACGTTGATGTTCCGAGAAGGCATTGGTAAACCGCTCCTGTTGGAGGCCGTCGATTTGTTTATAAAAATCAGTCAGTCCCCCCTGTTCTTCCCACGTCTCATAAAGCGCAGAAACATCTCTGTCGCTATCTGCAAATGTTTCGCTTAATACCTGGTTCAGTTCCGGGTTATTGATTAAGTCCAAGGACGTATTTTCCAGTAACTGGTCGGTTTCAGCGGTATCAGCAGCCGATGCATCCCCAATCAGATAAAAGTCCGAATCGTTTTCTTTTAGGGCAGCAGTCAATTCCTCGATAAATGCCTGCGGCGCCACGTCTACATCCTGGAGTTTAAATCCGTCTACTTCTGTTTCTTCCTGCCAATACAAGGCAACATCCAACATGTATGCTGCAGCTTCCGGATTGGTTAAATCCAACTGAACAGTATCGGACAGCCACGGATTATCTGAATCTGGTGTTCCCTGCCACCAGTCTTCTTTATCCGTATCCTCTGTTAAAGGGTTCGTATCCGCAGCATAGTTAAACACAAAATCAACGGTTATTTTCATATCACGGTCATGCACTTCGGATACCAGCCGATGAAAATCATCCATCGTTCCAAATTGCGGATTAATTTGATAAAAATCATTCACCCAATAACCATGATACCCGTTTTCCTTATTTTCCATCATCGGTGATACAGAAATCGTCGTAATGCCGATATCCTGCAAGTCATCCAGTTTATTTATGATACCTTCAAAATCACCGCCATGATAATGGTAAGGATCATCGATATCTATTTCCTCATCTATACTGGTGTCCCCATTATTAAAGCGGTCAATGAGTATTTGATAGAATACGTCATTATGTATATCTTCATCCTCTGCGTGCACAGGTGCTTGCAGTATCAACATGCTTATTACAGCAGCAATTCCCATACTTATTTTTTTAAACATAGAATTCCCTTTCCCCCTATTGAAAACAAAATCTGCCCTATTTATTTTACTCTCATCTCTATTATCACTTATTTTCCCCGAAAATCATACCTTGATCAAAATATGTAAAAAAGCGTTCACAATTAACAATGAAAATCATGACAATCAAATAAAGTGCCTCAGCCAATGGACCGAGGCACTTTCTGTACGTTTGTTTTACATCTACGAATGGCACTTGTTTCTTTATTTTAGAAATAGAAGCCCATCGGTAGACGGAAGAATCCTAAAATAATCACGATAATCAGTGCGATTACGAATTGAACCCACTTTCCTGTCGTACCTTTTCCTTTTTTCACGGAAACCAGAATTAATTCCATCAGAACAACCAGCCATAACCCGGCAAGTGCTTTGACAATGGCTTCTCCAAGCTCCGGCATACCAAAGCCTTGAATATAATCCCAAGTCAATGATCCACCAGTATAAATGATAAATAAATACACCAGACGTAAAATCATATGAATGATAGTTGCAGGCTTGTCACTGTTTTTCTTGTACAAGATAAGAGCAACAATGAAAAGAATCAACCCTAACGCCCACGATGTAATATGCATATGTGTCATTTATGTCCCCTCCTTCATTTTTTATAAATACAGGTTCTACGCATCTTTTACATGTAACAAAAATGACGAATAATTCGTTTACAATGATACCATTTTCTTCCCTAAGATGACATTCTAACGATTTTTTGTCAACAAATCGCCATGATTACCGCTTAATCGGCTGCACTTTTTTATAGGTAATGGACCGCCATAACCATTCCACCGGTCCAAATCGAAAATAACGAAGCCAAATCATGCTGCCCGCTACCTGCAAGCAGAAAATCCCGACAACCAGACCGATTTGCTGGATAGGACGTATTTCGCCATATAAACCAAGACCGAAACCATAGAACAGCCAAACAGAAATAATCGACTGCAGCAAATAATTAGACAATGCCATTTTCCCGATTGGTGCCAGCAAGTGAAGCATCTTCTGTGCCGGTCGCTTTTGCCATAATAAGGTGATGGATGTCAGATAAAACACAGCCGATGCCGTCCCGCCAATATTATCCTGCATGAGCGCAAACCAGGACGGGTTGCCAAACGCATAGGGCCCGATTTTAAATACGATAAATCCAAGCAGAGAAATCAGCCAGACTTTTTTCAATATAGGCGTAAACCGGACTGGATCATGAAACCATTTCTTTCTTGCCAAATACATGCCGAATAAAAACAAGGGAAGAAAGATAAAAGGAAACATAATGAAACCATTGATTCCGTTGGACATTTGCCAATCCTGCGCATTTTGTGCGAATATCGCTGCAAAATCACCGGAACGATAGGTTTGATACGCCTGATTTATTTGCGCTGTAAAATGCATGTCGATAAAGTCTCGCATCGCAAACTGCATCCCTGTTAAAAGAACGGTTGAAATTCCTAATAAACCAACCGCCCAGCCTAATAGAATCTTATCCTCACTATATAAAAATAGCAGCAGCAAGAATCCGATTGTTCCATATGTTAACAGAATATCTCCGCTCCAGATTGCAAAAGCATGAATCAATCCGAATACGATTAATGCTCCTAATCTGCGTCCAAAAAAACCATAAGGAGAAATATGCTTTTTTTCTAAACTATCCTTTTGTATTTGAATACCAAAGCCAAAAAGAATCGAAAATAATGTATAAAAACTTGCTTGAAAGAAAATATCAATAAAAATCAGGCTGAACTGATCCAAAGCAGCAGGCCAGGCATCTTCTGCTCCCCCATAGAGAAAATAAGGAGCAGAAAACGCCCCGATATTAACCATAAATATCCCGAAAATCGCAAATCCTCTTGCTGCGTCTATCCATTCCAGCCGCTTGTTTACTTGGTAAGGTTGCACTTATGATTCCCCTTTGATAAGCAGTCCTTTGGAAAAGAAATAGAGATAGGTTTCCTTCACAGGCTGCTTCCAGATTTCTTCAATAGCATAGCGGTAAAGTTCAAGCTGGGTTTTATACCGTTTCCTCAGCTTCTCTTCTGCTTTCTCTTTCGCAGTTTCTGTTATATGGTCTGTTTTATAATCAAGAATAATCCAGCCATCTTCCGCAGGGATAAGACAATCAATTACCCCCTGAATGAGTACTTTTTCGTCCGACGTTTTCTGCCAATTGGCATACACTTTTTCTGCCGGCAGCATCAAGCTGAAAGGAACTTCTTTAAAAATTTGATTTGCATCATAAATGCGCTGCGCCATATCTGACTCTAAAAATGAAACAATATCAGCAGTGGATACACTCTCCGCTTCCGGAGCGGTCATCTTCTTTTCCTGCACCAGTTTTTCTATAAATTCCGCCACTTGCTCATTCGTCAGCGAGCCTTTTAAAGGTAAGTGCTGCATCACCGTATGAAGCGCTGTCCCTTTCTCTGCCGGTGTTAATTTCTTTTCTTCCAGCATAAATCGCGGTCTCTTCGTAATCGGACGTGCAGTGGATTTTGGAATCATTTGCTCATCACTGTACGTATCTTTTTGTTCCTGTTGACGTTTCAACTCGGTCACCGATTGTTTGGCACGGGTATGGATGGCTTCCTGGTACGGATACTGGTAAGAGAGACGGCGGTTTACCCAAGCTGCTGCCTCTTTATCCTCCTGTTCAATCTGTTCCCAATTTCTGATTTGAGCTTTTAAGGCTTCCTGTTTTTCCTGCACCTGATTTTCAAACGAAACAACGTCTTGACTCGAGTGAATATTTGCTTCCCATCTGGATGAATCCTGGGTAATCGCAGATAAAACTTGATTCCCTATCTCTTCGTTCCGCAAAGCTTCTCCTTGCTGGTGACGGATAAGTGCAGGACCAACCCATTCCAAATAGGTTTTGGCTCCCGTCCGGAAATATGCCGGTAATATCCAGTCGGGATAATGTGTAAGCCAGGACCATGTCGCTTTCAACTTCTCTGCAGAGGGAACGGTAGCCACCATAAACAATTTTTCCTCCGCCCGCGTTAAGGCCACGTACAATAAACGAATTTCTTCGGATAACTGTTCTCTTCTTATTTTTTCCTTTATCGCATGATAAAACAAGGTGGGATATTGAATCCGCTTCTCCGGATCAATAAACTTGCTGGCAAACCCTAAATCTTTATGAAGAAGATACTTCTGATTCAAATCCATCATATTAAATGATTTATTCATCCCGCCAAGAATAACCGCAGGAAATTCTAATCCTTTACTTTTATGAATCGTCATAATCCGGACAACGTCTTCCTGCTCACTGAGTGCACGTGCCGATCCTAAATCTTTTTGTTCTTCTTCCATTCGTTCAATAAACCGCAGGAACCGATATAAACCGCGAAAAGAAGTCTCTTCATAACTTCTTGCTCGATCATACAACGCCCGTAAATTGGCCTGACGCTGCTTCCCGCCGGGGATGCCGCCGACAAAATCATAATAGCCTGTTTCTCTGTAAATTTGCCAAATCAATTCGGACAGTGCTCCTTGCTGAGCAGATTGTCTGAACTGCTCCAGCATCGTTTGAAACGCGTTTAACTTCTCCGTTACCTCTGTATCCTCTTTTTTCATGTACGCTAACAGGGCATCATAAAAATTCCCATGGCGATTTGCCAGGCGGATGGAGGCCAAATCATTTTCTTTCAACCCGACAATAGGAGAACGCAATACAGAAGCCAGCGGGATATCCTGACGCGGATTATCCACGATTTTCAGCAAACTGATCATAACCCGGATTTCAATCGCTTCAAAATAACCGGATCGTAATTCGGCATAAGCAGGAATTCCCTGCTTTTTTAATTCCTCCATAATCACAGGAGCCCATGTCATAGAGCGCATTAAAATAACAATATCACGATACATCAAGTTACGGTTCTGGCCTTTTCCTTTGTCCACCACCTGCATAGGCGTGCCACTTTCTCCGGTACCAATCCATTCCTGAATTTTCCGCGCATATGCACGTGCTTCCAGTTGTGCTTTTTCTACATCTTCTTCTGCCTCTTCATCATCCACGGAATGCTGTTCCGGGGATGATTCATCAATCAGCAGCAGCTCTGGATCCGAATCAGAAGGAAAGTCATCATACAGACGATTACCGTAAATCAGTTCAGCATCCGCATCATAAGCAATGTCACCGACCGCTTCATCAAAGAGCTGGCGGAATAAATAGTTGGCGCCAGTTAAGATATCATCACGGCTCCGGAAATTCCGATTCAAATCAATGCGTTCGGCCGGATGGTTTTTTGCTGCAAATTGTTTATACTTTTCGATAAACAAAGAAGGCTCCGCATGCCGGAATCCGTATATACTTTGTTTCACATCGCCTACCATAAACATATTTCCGTCATCTTCCGGGTTGCGGACGAATTGCAGAATGCTCTCCTGCACCAGGTTTGTATCCTGGTATTCATCGACGAGAACTTCTTTATACTGCTTTTGCAGCTGCAAAGCAATGGAAGAAGCCTGGGATAAATAACCGTCCGAATCCGTTTCGGATAAAATGTCCAGGCAATAATGTTCCAAGTCATTAAAATCAACGATAGCCTGGTCTTTTTTACGGCTTTGGAAGGCATCCATATAGCTTTCTACCATCGAGGTCATCTGCTTCAGTACAGGTGCCATTTCCTGCATATCTGCAATATGGGCATCCAGACTCCGGGCAAACCATTTTTCTTTCATTTTGTCCCATCTAGCTTTGACTTTATTACGGAAGGATTTCACCTGTTCTCGTTTTTCCGGGTTATCCTCTACTTTTTTCCTGGATAATGCTGCAAACTTCCCTTCATGGACAAATTCATGGAAGGTATTCCAGTCTACTAATTTATCGGCAGCCGCTTCCAGCATCGCGGTATCCTTTTCTAAAGCTTCCAGATAGTGGTATGGACCATCTGGCTCCCGGGCCAGCGTAAGCGCCAGAGCATTCTCCTGTTTCATCGCATTCAACTGGTTAACAATCTCTTCTTTAACCCCTTGCAGCCAGGGAATCGTCTCTTCTGTCCAGTCTTCTGCTATTTCATAATTGGCGGTCAATTGATGCAGCCACTTTTTTGGAGATGGATGCTGTACCGCAAAATTCGCTGTTCGTAAAATTAATTCTTCCACATCTTTATCACTGCGGTCATTGGAGAAACGGTTTACCACTTCAAAAAACTTCTCCTGCTCCGGATTTTCATCATCATACCAGCCTTCCAGCAGCTCATCCAGAACTTCCCGCTTAATCATATCCATCTCGATATCATCCGCAATTCGGAAAGAAGGGTCTAAATCTACCATATAAGCATTTTTCCGTACAATATCCAGGCAAAAGGAGTGCAATGTTGAAATAGACGCGCGTTGTAATAAAGATAGCTGTTTTTTTAAATGGAGCGATTCCGGTTTTTCCGCTAATGCTTTTTCTAATGCAGCTCCGACTCTTGTCCGCATCTCCTGGGCAGCAGCGTTGGTAAAAGTCACAACCAATAACTCATCGATATTCATCGGATTTTCTTCTGTTAACAGTTTTTGAATAATACGTTCCACCAGCACAGCTGTTTTTCCGGAACCGGCTGCGGCGGCAACAAGAATATCGGAACCGCTTTGATAAATCGCCCGTTCCTGCTCTTCGGTCCATTTAGCCACGGATTTCCCCTCCTTTTAACAGATTAATCACTTCTTTTTCTTTCAAGTTTTCTATTTTTCTATAATGGTTCCCCTGTAAAACCGGATCAAACTGACACACAGCATGGAACGGACAATACGTACATGCTTCTGTATCTTTTTTTTGAAACGGATTAATTTCCACACCGCCGGAGGTCATATCAAGCCCTGCTTGTTTCAGCAATCCATGAATATGATTTTTTAATTGCGCAAAAGTATCTTCATCTGCGATTTTAGAACGCGAGTTAAACGTACCGTCTTTTTTCAGTCCGGCCGGAATAATATTACTGGTCCCTATATCTAAGGATTCATCCATCATTTTGGCAATTTCCTCATCAGATAAGAGCAGTCCTCTCATTTTATAAGATTTAAAGATTTCTTGTTCGATATCACTGTCTGTTGTTTCATTATCCAGGTTAATCATTGGATTATGCACATGGAAATACAGTACCCCTGCCGGATTTGCCTGTTGCCCGAGCCATTTTTCAGAATGGGTCAGCACCACATCCAAATACGTCAGCATTTGCAGCGCAAGACCATAATAAACCTCCAGCAAGTCCAAAGCACGGGAACTGGATTTATAATCGATAATCCGTAAATATAAATCCTGATGCAGTTCTGCCTTGTCAACACGGTCAATCCTTCCGCGCAGCATCAGCTCATACCCGTTATCAAGTGGCAATACAAGCGGCGGCAGCGGACTGTCCTTCTCTCCAAAGCTGAGTTCCAGACCAATTGGACTAAAGTCCGTCTGTCTAGCCTGTTCGCTTAATATGAATGCTGCTCTGGCAATGATTTCTTCCAATTTTTGCTGGATGAAGGTGTAACGGTTCGAACTGTGTAAAATCTGATGCTGCAGGACAGGAGATAATTTTTGAATCGCCCGGCGTGCATAGTTTGCAGATGTTTCTTTCGTAAGCTGCTTAAAATCTTTCTGTTCATTCTGCACCCAGTCCGTAATTAAGCGTAATGCTTCATGAAACAATTGCCCGATATCCGGCGCATCTAATTTATACGTCTCCCGTTCCTTTAAATTCAAGCTGTAACGGGCAAAATGCTGGTAAGAACACCGGTAATAAGATTCCAGCCGGCTAACACTGGCCTTGATTTGTTTTGGATAAAGCTCTTCAGCTGTTTCTTTCTTTAATTGCTCCGGCTGATTTTTATAAAACAGACCCTGCAGTATCCGATAAGTCATGCTGTGTTTCGACTGATTCTCCACATACCAGTTATAAACAGCAAACCAGGCCGAATCCATATCATAGCCTCGTTGGAATTTAGCCAATTGTGTTGTCAGAGCGGACCTCGTTTTCGTTTTTGTTGTAATAAATCGCGTCGTATCTGCGGCATCTTCCACATCCTGAAATAATACATGTTCCTGACAAGCTGGAAACAAATCCTCGATTCGATGAACAACTTGCGAAGGCACCTTTGCTTTCCCTTCCTCGTCACTGATTGGATAACTGATCATCAACTTATCCTTTGCTACAGTTAAAGATAAATAAATATAAAACCAGTCATCCAGCAGCTGCCGTTGTCCGTTATCAGCAAGCTTCAAGCCGTTTTGCTCCAGCAGATCTCTTTCTTCATCATCAATCATGCCGTCAATTTGCGGCTTCATCGGCCATATTCCTTCATTAACACCAAGCAGAAAAGCGCAACGGACATCAGACATCCGTGACCGGTCAATCGTTCCTACTAAGACGTGATCCATTGTCGGCGGAACATGGGAAAATTCCAATGCTTCCAAACCGGCATTGATGGATGTATTAAAAGTAGACATATCCAGTTCTTCGTCTCCGGCTATTTCTACCATTTCCTCCATCAGTTGGACGACGGCATCCCATACCTGCTGCTGTTCCCTTCCTCTTTCAGGAATGCCCTGCTCATCAAAGGAAGCCTGCATTTCCTCCAGCTTTTCGGGAACACCAAGCGACTCCAGCCATATAAAAATAGCTTCACAACGCTCTTTCACACTTGAAGCAGCTCGGAAATCGGCATCAAACGAACGGAGTGCATCTGTTATTTGATTCCGGTAGCGATTGATTTCCTCCTGCATTTCGCTTTCAAAGCTTGTCTGCGCTGCCTGATCAAAGCCGCGAAAACGCTGATATTTCCATGGTTTATCAGCTAGCCATTGCTTCCGGTATCGAATCCCATATTCGATGGTATAGTTTTCTAATTGATCCACTGCATCATTCGTTAATGGAAATTCCTCATCACTGGCAGGAATAAAACCTGTTTTCAAAACACGGAATATCGCATCCGACCGCCAGCCATTTTCAATTGCTTCCAGCATCGAACGGATTAATTCAATTAATGGATGGTGAAGCATCGAACGTTTTTGGTCGATAAAGACCGGAATATCATAATCGCCGAAAATCGTCTCAATTAAATCATCGTAGACATCCGATTGCCTTACTAAAATAGAAATATCCCGGTAACGGTAACCTTCGTCTCTGACAAGCGAGAGAATTCTGGAGGCCACCCCTTCAACTTCTGCACGGGGATGCACTGCTTCCGCTATTTCAATCGAGGCATCAGTTGTATATTCCGGTGAAGGCCGAACATCAAAATTTTGTTCCAAATGTGCAAAGTAGGGACGATCTTTGAATTGATCCTTTAATGGATTTAAATGGACGGATTGGTCCAGGGAAATACCGTTATCTTCAGCAACCGCAGATAGTTGCTGATAGGTTTGATTCGTCTGATAAAAGATATCCAGCTCATCCGGATTATCCGTGTTGGCAGGATCCACCGTTAAGCCAATATGCACTTGGGCACACTTCTTCATTAATGCAGTAATGACGGATATCTCCTGTGGTGTAAAACGATGGAAACCATCAATATAAATATGTGCACCTTCCAACGTGCTCGCTTGCGGGATTTTTTCTTTTAATATTTGTAATCTATCTTCATTATCCATGTAAGTATGCTGCAACTGCTTGAGAAGCTGTTCATAAATATAAATAAAATCATCCAGTTTCCGGACTAAACCCGTTTCTGAGGGTGATTGATGCACAAATTGGTTCAATTGATTTTGCTGTATCCGGAGTGCATCAGGTGTAATTTCATATCGTTTAAACTCCTGAATCACCGATTCCAGCTGATCCAAAAAGCCTTGTTTTTTCATCGCTTTTTGAAAAGCCATCCAATCTCCGCTTTTTTCCGCAATGATTTTTCGCAGCATCATTTGTGTTCCAACTGAACTGATAAAGGGCTTTAAGCCGCCCCCTGTTTCCTGCAGTATGCGCCATGCCAGCCGTGAAAAACTGGTAACCTGTGCCCGGATACTTCCGCTTAAATGCTCCCGGCTGAATAAGGCTGTTTCCAGCTGAAAGGTCATTTGATCCGGAACAATGTAAAAAATAGCTGGCCCCATTGGATCCTTTTGCAGACGTTGTTCTATATCCTTCATCATCCAACCGCTTTTATCTGTACCGGATCTGCCTAAAATAAATCGTACTGTCAATCGGATACACACTCCTTTGCTCGTCATATATGTATTTATATCCTATAAAAATCATTTTTCATCTTCTCCAAGAACAAAAGCTTCTATTTTTTATTTTAGCAAAAATAGAAGCTTGTTCCTAATGATAGTTATTTATTTTTACCTGTTGGCGTAAAGCCGGAAAGGCTATCAACGCGGCTGCTTAAATAATTGATTTACGGGCCAATACGTAATATCTACTTTGCCGACCACTTCCTCCACCGGTATAAAGCCGATAGATCTGCTGTCCAGGCTGTCTCCGCGATTATCTCCCAGTACAAATAATTCATCTTCGGGCACTGTTTTTTCGCCAGTTGCCTGAAGCAGTGTAAAGTCTTCTGTTAATGGGTCAGCTTCTCCTTTTTCCTTTTCTTCTTCCAGAAATTCTTCAGGGATGTATTCCCCATTTACATATAACTTATCATCTTTATATTCGACGGTTTCTCCCGGGAGTCCGACAACGCGTTTTACATAATCATTTTTTTCTGATGCATGAAATACAATCACATCAAAACGGTGAATATTTGGTATTTCACTGGTGAATGTATTCACCATCATTAAATTACCATCGTAGAGTGTTGGTTCCATAGATTTTCCATTAACGACATAGTTTTCAAACAAAAACGTTCGAATGATTAAAAACACAGCGATTAACAGGACAGCTACTACGGAAACTCTTACATAGTTATATTTTTTCACTGTTATTCTTCCTTCGCTTTAGTCTATTATTCATATCATACCCCAAAGCGAAGAGATTTAACCTTTGATTGCAGTGTATCAGTCAGCATTTACTTGTCCTTCAAGCAGCTATATATACGTTTTCTTCATTCACATTACTTCTTCTTGTATCATGTATGATACTTATCCGCTTTTTTTTGCAGTCTTTTTTCTAAGTATTTTCCGAACATCCAGAAAATGACGATCCCTATACCTACTACAATTGTCCGTATCGGATTTTGTGCAAATTCCATTATACTGGAACCAATATAAGATATGGAAAAAATCATCACTGTCTTCCCTAAAAATACTGCCAATATAAATGGATAGATACTGATTTTAGACAGACCTGCCACCACATTAATAACGGCGGAAGGAGAAAACGGGAAACATAACAATAAAAACAAAGGGCCGAACCCATGTCTTTCTACCCAATTTGTTATCTTAGACACTTGTTTGTTATTCCGAATCCATTTCAATAGTCTTGTGTTCCCCAGCCGGCGTATAAGAAGAAAAACAAGAATAGCACCTATGCTGGCTCCAATCCAAGAATACAAAAAACCTTCCAATAATCCATAAGCAGCTGCATTTCCAAGTACAAATACGATGAGCGGCAAAAACGGTAAAAATGCTTCAAAAAATGGCAGCGCAATACCTGGTAAAGGACCGAGCCCTTCATACTGCTCCAAAAGCTGAAGGATAAATTCTTCCCAGCCTTCTTCTTTTAAAAAAGCTTGCCAATTTGAAAAGGTAATGTTCATTACATACATAAGGTCAGTCTCCCTCAAAATTCCAACAATCTTATGATGATTATATGCTACTGCAGTTTTTTTGAAAAGTATAAACTTCTCTGCTGCAAACTCAAGCAATCACTAGGGCATCTTGTTCATTTTGAAATAAATTGAGAAGTTTTCATCATTGTAAATGCTGGTATATACTCTGATACAGTAACTATATTATTAACCGATTTCGTTCCATGTAGTAGTATGATTTTATGTTTGCGGTATCTTCGGAAGGAAATGAGAGGAAAAAAGCTAAGGTGCACATTTGTTGAATGCCCTTACATTGTAATGCATTATTTCGCTTAAAATGGTCTTCCCCGTTCGTCCATCAGATAGCGGATGTGAGCTGTCCGTTGTATTTGATTGATAATCGTACCGTGGGAAACGTCTAAACTGATCTTCCGCCCATTTTTAAATAAAATTTCCGTACATGTTTTATCTATTTTTCTTGAATTATCTATATGCGTATGCGAAATCCAGCAACAACTCGATTGCAACGGGGATTTCGTTGGAAAGAAATACATTCTGTTTCGCGGATCAATTGGTATCGGTGTCTTATAATAAAAACCGGAAACACTTTTTATTCCGTTTTGTCTCCCCTTTAAGTCTGATCCGAAATAGGCACATGCATATTCAATCACTTTTGTCGGTTTTCCTTGTAACACATATTCCGTATCGTCTTCTAAAACTCTGGTAACCGTTCTTCCATCATCATCTTTATCATATAAAATTGCCATGGTATATGGCGTAATTTCACGCATTTCCATTGCGTAAGTCCTCCTTTTTCCCTAGTGATGCAGATGAGTTAAGAATTATTATAGCAGTTAAGTAAGCAAAAAGATACATTTATTTTAAAATTTTAAATAATTTTAAATAAACAGATGATAATTATCCTTTAATTATGCATATTTAGACCCATTAAAAAACTTCATTTTGAGAGTGTTTTTAACGCTCCCAAAATGAAGTTTCACTTTATTACATATTTTTAAAATTAATAAAGCAGTTCTAAAAATTCATCTGCAGAAATTCGTCCGAGATAGTGGGATACGTCGACCTTGTCCACGGCTTCTTTCACAGCATCACGATTGTGGCGAACGCCTGTCAGTGCATCTTCTAATTCTTTGATATTCCCCATGCCAAAGAAGTCACCATAGATGGTACAATTCTCAATTATCCCTTTTTTCACATCTAAACGGACATCAACAAGTCCGCCAGGGAACTTTTTGGATTCCTGATAGTTAAATGATGGTGATTTTCCATAGTTCCATTCCCATTGCTGATATCGTTTCTTGGAAATCGCATGGATTCTTTCCCAATCTTCATCCGTTAATACATACTGCGGTACGTCTTTCACGTCTTCCACTTCAAAGATATAACGTAGAATTAATTCCTTAAACTCGTCCATGGATATCGGATTATCAAGATACTCCGCAATATTTGCAACACGGCTGCGGATGGATTTAATTCCTTTGGATTCAATTTTAATATCTTTTACTTTTAATGCTTTTGTTAACTCTTCCAACTGAGAATCCAGCATTAACGTTCCGTGACTGAACATACGCCCGCGAGTGGAAAACATCGCATTACCGGAGATTTTTCTTCCTTCTACAGCTAAATCATTTCTACCTTGTAATTCTGCCGGAACCCCAATGTTATTTAGTGCGTCTACTACCGGTTGGGTAAATTTAGCAAAGTTTTGAAAACTATTGCCATCATCCTTTGTGATAAAGCTGAAATTCAAATTTTGTTCATCATGATAGACAGCACCGCCTCCGGAAAGACGTCTTACCACTTTAATTCCCTTTTCATCCACATAGTCTGTATTAATTTCTTCAATCGTATTTTGATTCCGTCCAATAATAATGGAAGGGCCATTTACATAAAATAATAGATATGTATCTTTCTCACCAAAATTCTCCAGAATATACTCTTCAATTGCCAGGTTAATCCGAGGGTCTGTAATCCCTTTATTATCAATAAATTTCAACTTTATTCCTCCCTTTTTTCACTAGTTTTATTCTAACGTATAAATGATAGTAAATCAAAATATCTACCTAGGAAGCCTGCGTCTTTAACAGCTGCTACATAGTTGGGGAGAAACGAATAAGTACCGTCCACCAGAAAACGACATCAGCTTTACAATTCACTGAGTCGTAGTTGGAACTAGCAATTACGCGTCCCCCGGTAAGAATCATAGACTTTTTATACTTCTACTATGTGTTATTTCCATACATAGCCTTCTTCTGCTAATACAATCGGACCTGTATAAATTTGTGCTGCTTCTTCTCTCAACTGTTCTAGTACACCAAATTGCGGTAAGTGGCTGAGTACCAGTTGTCCTACATTAGCTGCTTGCGCAATATGCGCTGCTTCTTCACTGTTCATATGTCCTGCAGCTGTTCCATCCTGCCCTTTAAAATAATTGCAGTCCGTTATCAAGACATCCGCACCCTCAGCAAATGGAATCCATGCCTCTGTATAGCTGGTGTCAGCTGTATAAACAATTGTTTTGTCACCATCTGTAATTCGCATTCCAAAGCAAGGGACCGGATGCTCCGTTCTTAAGAAAGTAATTTCAAAAGGCCCGACTTGTAATACCTCATCAGATTGATAAGGTATTCCCTCTGTATAGCGATGGGACAGGGATGCGTACCCCTCTTCATCTTCTGTATGCCCATATATTTTTACCTTCTGTTCACGATGATGTACATAATAATCCGTTAATTTAGCATATTGTAATACACCTATATCCGCCACATGATCATGGTGATAATGGGATAAAATCACAGCGTCTATATCCGGTACAGAAACATATTTTTGCAGTTTGGATAGCGCTCCGCTCCCCATATCCATCACCAATTTATAATTATCTTTTTCTAATAAATAACTGGAAGTGGCACCATCTTTATTTGGATAACCGCCCCAAAAGCCGACAATGGTTAATTTCATCAGAAAACAGCTCCTTTATTATTTTTTCAAAAATTGTATCAATACAGTGTTGACATTAATAATCTGTTATAGTACAATACTTTTAAATCAATTAACACTTAAGGAGGAATTGAAATGACTGGAATTATCGAATTCTTTAAAAATTTGCCAAGAAAGAAATGTGCTAAATGCGGAAATGCAATGATGCATGAAAAGGCAGATTGTTACGGTAACATTTGTGATGACTGTGATTATCCAGGGCGTTAATACTACTTGCCAATCAGCACCATGAATGGCTGCAATGAAACCGCCCTGTTTAATAAAAGATGAATCCCATAAGTTAAAATCCTTCTCCTGAATAGCCTTCTATGTGGCTATTCTCTTTTTTGTGTTCGAAACGCTGAATCGATTTTCATTCTCAAATCCTGTCCTTATTTCATTCCTTGTATTATAATTAATTAGATAATCGAATTAATTGATGAAGTATTGCTATAATCTTATTTTCTTTTATATGTAGCGATATTTCAAGTATTTGAGGAGGATTGATGGATGATGTCAGAGACATATCGGATAGATGTTCCCGTGGAACAAACATGGGATTTAACAGATCTTTTCCCGGACAAAGCGAGTTGGGAGAAGGCATTAAAGGAAGCGGTGGAAGAAGCTGATCAAATCACAGCTTTTAAAGGAAAACTTTCTGAAAATGCACATACTTTGTTGGAAGCAATAAAAACTGCCGAGGCATACCAGCAAAAAGTGATTCGTGTTGCCGTGTATGCGAATTTATTAATCAGTGCCGATGGAAGCGATCCCGCTAATCAAGAAGCAGCGGCAAAAAGCGGTGCGGCACTGGCGGCTATCGGATCGAAAATCTCCTTTTTTGAAACAGAACTGCTGGAACTTTCTTCATCTGATCTAGCACAGTTTATAAAAGATGAACCGGAACTGGAGACCTACCAGCAATATGTCATGGACATTCTCGAGAAGAAAGAACATGTCCTTTCCCCTGAAGTTGAGGAGACACTCTCTGCGTTAGGCGAAGTCTTAGACGCTCCCTATAATGTTTTTTCCCGCAGCAAGCAATCTGATATGCAATTTGAATCTGTAACAGATAGCAAGGGAAATACCCTGCCGATGAGCGAGCCTCTCTACGAAGAAAGCTACGAGTATTCTGAGGACACCGTGCTGAGACGGAATGCATACGATGCTTTTGTAAATACATTCGAACAATATAAAAATACGTATGCCGCGACCTATGCGGCAGAAGTGACGAAACAGGTACAGCTTTCAAAATTAAGAAAATATGATTCTGTTACCGACATGCTATTAGCGCCACAACAAGTTACAAAAGAGATGTATCACAATCAATTGGATGTGATTCAGGAGAAATTAGCACCATATATGCAAAAATATGCCAGATTGCTGAAAGAACAACTCGGTTTGGATGAATTACGTTTTTGTGACTTAAAAGCACCATTGGATCCTTCCTTTAACCCAGACACATCTTATGAAGAAGCTTCCGAAACCATTTTAAGTGCATTGAGTGTGATGGGCACTGAATATATCGAAGGGATGAAAAAAGCATTAACAGAACGCTGGGTAGACCGTGCTGAAAATACCGGTAAAGCAAGCGGGGCATTTTGCTCAAGCCCTTATGGTGTGCATCCGTATATTCTTGTAACCTGGGCGGATAAAATGCGTAATGCGTTTATTCTGGCACATGAATTAGGACATGCAGGCCATTTCTATCTGGCCGGCAAACAGCAGACACTATTTAACACGCGACCGTCCACTTACTTTATTGAAGCACCATCCACATTAAATGAATTGCTGCTGGCAGATCATTTAATGCATAAAAATCAGAATGATCCACGAATGAAGCGCTGGATCATCACCCAGCTGTTAGGAACCTATTATCATAATTTTGTTACCCACCTATTGGAAGGCGCTTTTCAACGCAGGGTTTATGAATTAGCAGAAGAAGGTACTCCTTTAACTGCGGATGTATTATGCAGAGAAAAACGCCATGTATTGGAATCTTTCTGGGGAGATACCGTTACATTTGATGATGGAGCCGGGTTAACATGGATGCGGCAGCCGCATTACTATATGGGATTATATCCATATACGTACTCTGCCGGCTTAACCGTTTCTACCACGATGGCGAAGCGAATCCGGGAAGAAGGCCAGCCAGCTGTGGATGACTGGTTAAACGTACTAAAAACAGGCGGTGCTAAGCAGCCGCTTGACTTAATGAAAGATGCGGGCATTGATATGTCTAATCCACAAAATATTGAAATTGCGGTTGATTATGTTGGTTCTTTAATTGATGAATTGGCAGATAGCTTTTCAGAATAACAAAAGATAATATACAGAAGCCAGCCGGTTGATTTTCCGGTCTGGCTTTTTTAATAAATGTTATTTTAACTTTTTGAGAAGCTACAAGGCGTTCATTGACCTAGTTGATTTTAAATTTTCATATAATCATTCCTAAATCCACTAAATAATAAGTTGGATTTTCTTTATCTTCCTGCAAATCAATAATCACATTTGTTGAACCCGCTGACCCTGTAATTGCACCTTTATATTTCAGGCGCAAAACAATAAAATTTTCATTAAAATACACAATTTTTGAGCGTCCAATCCCAACTGAATCTAAACTCAATTCATCTTCTATTTCATCATAATTCAATTCAAATTCAGCATCATTCTGCTCAGTTCCTTTGGCGTAATCTTCTACTTTTTGAATTCTTTGCTTACCTTCTTCTAATGGATTGTCTTCTCCGTTTAAATAAATATAATTACTATCCTCACTCAAAAGGTGTTCTTTTTCTATCTCCATGACTTGATGCTTTTCTGTGTCAATGATTTTCCGGTCTAACTTGCTGAGTGTATCGTTCACCTTCTTTAATATAGGGTAATAAGGAATAAGTTCTTCTTTTTCAATTGCATCTCCAAGTTCTGTATATGGAACAATAGCCATTTCCGATAAATCCTGTAATACAAAAACATAATAATAATCTCCTGTCTCCTTATTTGACAAACCGATAATAAACCCTTCTTCATTTGCCTGCTCCATGTTTATTATCAGTTCTTCCTCGATGTCTATTCCCAAATTTTCAGGGACAGAAAAAGTAGCTTCATTATCATTTGTTTTTATATTTAATATATTTCCTTCTTCCATGGTAATATCAGGAAGTCTTGTATCTTCACTCTGATTAACATCCTCTAGAAGGTTCAACTCTTTATTTTCAAATAATGTATGTAGCTCCTTATCTGGATTTTCTGTAGAAAACATCGGTTCTATATATTTATCCAGTTGAGGGAGTGTATATTGAAAATAAGTTAATTTCCTTTCGTCTTCCTTTCCATTTCGGTTAGTATATGTAAAAGTCTCTTCCTCTTCATATAAAAAAATACCCGATCCACCGATAACATTGTCCCCTAAAAATTTAGATAACCCCAAAGAGGTTTCGGTAGGAAATCCTTGTTGATAATTCACTTTATCCTCTTTTTCACACGCAACAAGAAAGAGAAGACATATAATAACAAGGATTAATTTTGTAACTTGGCGTAACATATTGATCACTCCTTCTTCTACGTTTTACAGCAACCCCAAATCCACTAAATAATAAGCTGGGTTATCTTTATCTTCCTGTAAATCAATAATCACATTTGTTGAACCTGCTGTTCCTGTGAATGCTCCTGCAAATTCCAAACTTAAAATAATAAAATTTTCATTAAAATACACAATACTCGCTAACCTAATGCCAACGGACTCTAAATGAAGCTCTTCGTCAATTTCATCATAATTTAATTCAAATTCAACATCACTTTCATCATTTCCACTAAAATAGTTTTCTACTTTTTGAATTCTTTGCGTCCCTTCAGTTAGCGGTTCCACTTCTCCATTCAAATAAACGTATTTGTAATCCTCGCTAAAAGTATCGTCTTCTTTTGTTTTAAATGGTTCATGCGTTTTTGTATTGACTACATGGTAATCAACTACACTTAATGACTCATTTACCTTTTCTAATAAAGGATAATAAGGCACTAACTCCTCTTGCTCAATAGCACTATCAAGTGCTGTATCTTGAAAAATGTCCATTTTCGATAAATCATGTAGAGCAAAGAAGTAATAAATTTCTTTAGTTGTATCATTCTTCAAATGTAAAATAAATCCATTTTCATTTGTATGGTATATGTTCATTAGCAATTCTTCGTCTATATCTTTCTCCAAACTATCAGGTATGGAGAAACGCTTTTCATTCTGGCTTGTTTTTATGTTTAATACATTCTCTTCTTCTAGCGTTACTTCCGGTAACCGCGCATCTTTTTCATTTATATTTTCATCACGAATAGCATCATTCCTTAGAAACAACGCATGAAGAACACCTGCGTAGTCCTGTGTAGAGAAGATTTTGTTTACATACTCATCAAACTCTGGTGATGTATATTGAAAATAGTCTATTGTACTTTCACTTTCATCCATATTCCTATTAGCATACATAAACGTGTCCTCTTCTTCAAATAGAAAAATAGACTCATAACCAAGAACATGACTTCTCAAAAATTCAGTTAAAGCCGGACTGCTCTCGGAAGGAAAACCTTGTTGATAGGTCACTTTATCTTCATCCTTTTCACACGCAAATAATAGTAATGTGCAAATTAATGTTATTATTAACAATATTTTTTTCACACCTGACCCACTCCTACTCTTTATTGTTCGTGTTTACCTGTCGTTTTAATTGAATGAAATCTTTACTTATAATTTCAAAAGAAAGAGCTGGCTTCGTAATGCCTTCTTCTTTCACTTCATCAGAAAATTGATTACCGCTTCTAATAATTCTCCATGCTGATTCTCTACAAAAACTGGTCATCCCTCGTATTGTAGATTATATATATGTATGAAAAACAGGCAGCGCTTAGCCAGCCGTTTATTTACGGTCTGGCTTTTTAAAATAAAAATATGGAAATACTGCATCTAAGTTTGGTAATTACACCTGCCTCCACTCTTCTCTTAATACGCCATACACTTCCCGATCATGAAAAGTATCTCTTATCCGTTCATCTGCCCTGATTGTTCCTTCATGCTTAAATCCCAGTCTTTTGGGAATAGCTGCACTTTTTATATTCTTTACGGCTGTTTTAATTTCCACTTTATTTAGTTCCAGTTCATGAAATGCATAATTCACCATCGCAGCACAGGTTTGTGTCATAATCCCTTTATTTGTGTATGCCTCGCCTAACCAATATCCGATTTCTGTTTTCTTTACATTCCAGTCAAAATACAGGAAACCAATGCAGCCGGCTAATCTTTCCTTATACCAAATTCCTGCCCAAAAACCTTCTTTATTTACAAAACGAAATAAGGACTTTTTAATAAACGATTTAGAATCTTCTACTTGATTGGTTACTGATGGAAACCTTAACCAATTACTTAAAAAAGCTTTGTTAGCGGTTACCAGTTCAAATAAGATTTCAGCATCATTTTCCTCTAGTAAGGAAAGCATGATGTTTGAATTCACCGGTTTATATAGCATTATTTCTCCCCTCTCTTTTATCCATACCAGGAGTAAAATTATCGATGCAGTCTTGAATACTTCTTTATGGAAAATGCATGTATTTTCTTTATTCTATCATTTATGTAGTTATTTCCATAAAAAAACAATGATAGAATGCTAGTATCTCTGAAAATTTATAATTGTTCATTAATCCTTGGAGAAATAGATCCTTTTTTCTTCATACCATCTATACGGTATTACAATAACTGTGTTAATATTCACTCAACTTCCGCATCTAAGTATAAGCATATAATCCTTGCTGTTCCAGGATGAACAAGAAATGGTGTATAACTAACTACTCAGGAGGGTACTTTGTGGTCGACTTTTATAAAGAGTATACGCATTATATCGGTATCATTGTATTAGCAGTTGTTGTCGTTATATGTGATTACCTGTTTTCTAAAAAACCAAAAACATGGAAGGAAGAACGGCGTAACTTTGCTATTATTATATGTGTATCTTTCTTTTTTGGGATTTTGGGGGATTCTATTGAATTTATAATAGGGTTGTTTTCATAAGTGATAGAAGTGCATATCATTTAACCGAAAAATATGAAATATAAGTAAAACACCCGATTCGCAAAAAAGCGAACCGGGTGTTTTCTTACGTCAATGCTTCCAATGCCAGCGCAGCACCTTTTTGACCGTGTTCAATGCAATCCGGAAGTCCGGTGCCATCATAGGAGCTGCCTATTAATTCCAGGTTTGGAAGATTATCAGCTACATAAGCGCGTACGCGGCGGACAAGTTCCAAATGACCTGTATGATATTGCGGTCTGGCATCAATAAATCGGGTCACCTCATAAAATAAAGGCTGCCCTTTTACTTTCATGACTTTATTTAAATCTTTTAATACCGTATCTACGAGTGTTTGATCGGATGCTTTCACAATGTCCTGATCACCAGGTTTCCCAACATAACAGCGTAATAACGCTTTGCCTGCCGGTGCCGTTCCTTCCCATTTACGATGGGTCCATGTGCAGGCGGTAATCCGGTAGTTACTGTTTCTTGTCACTAAAAATCCGGTGCCGTCCAAATCACGTTTGATTTGTTTTTCATCAAAAGCAAGAACGACATTGGCAGTTGATGTGGCTGGAATATCATATAATTTCTGCAGCGGCTGATGCTTGCTTAGCATGCCCGGAACCTGTGTATGCGGAACCGCGGATAAAACAAAATCAGCTGTTAAAACATCGCCGGAGTCCAGCAGGATATGATAGCCCGCTTCTTTTTTCTCCATATGATTTACTTTATTCCCACGGATAATTTCCACAGAATCAAGGCTTGCTTCCAGCGTATGAACAAGCGTCTGCAATCCATTGGTGAACGAGAAAAATTGGCCTTTAGAAGGTTTCGCCTTTTTGTTTTTAGCAGGCTTCGGCATTGTTTTATTCAGGCCTTTCATCACACTGCCATATTCCTGTTCCATTTCCCCAAACACAGGATAAATCGCCTGCAGACTCATCTGATCAAGGTCGCCGGAGTGAATACCTGATAATAGCGGATCAATCTGATTATCGACGATTTGATCGCCGAAACGACGCCGCATAAAATGTCCTAAGGACTCATCTTCTTTACTTTTCTTCTTCGGTTTCATCAAATCCATTAACCCACGGAGTTTTCCGGATAATGTAAAGGAATTCGAACGCAAAAGTGGACCTACTTCTTTTGGAACGCCCATATAAGCACCCTTTGGCATTTTATGCAAGCTATTTTTAATCAGCATGTAAGACTGTCCGGTCGAATTTCTCCTTACTTGATCTGAAATACCTAATTCTTCCACTAGCGCCATCGCTGCTGGCTTACGTGCTAATAGAGAATCGGGACCTTTCTCAATCGTAAAGCCATCTTTTTTGATTGTATGAATGCGGCCGCCTAATCGGTCTGAGCCTTCTACCAATGTGATATCGATTGGAAGTTTTGCTGCTTTCACTTTTTTTTGAAGATGATAGGCGGCAGATAACCCTGTTATACCGCCGCCTACAATAACTACTTTTTTTCTATCCATCAGGAAGCACGCTTTACTTTTTTTAATACCACATTTGCCAGCGTTTCAATAAATTCCGGGTTGGCATTTGGCATTTCCGGACGGTAATAGCTTGCTCCAATCTCATCACAGACAACTTTACATTCATAATCATTATCATACAGCACTTCAAGGTGATCCGCTACAAAGCCGACAGGCGTATAAATAAACGCTTTGTATCCTTCTTTGTTATACAATTCACGAGTTAAATCCTGTACATCCGGTCCAAGCCAAGGATCTGGTGTGTTTCCTTCACTTTGCCAGCCTACTGCATAATTTTTCACATCTGCAGCTTCTGCAATTAATTGTGCTGTTTCCTCTAATTGCTGCTTATATGGATCGCCGTTTTGAAGAATTTTCTCCGGCAGGCTGTGAGCAGACACGATTAATACTGCATTTTCTTTTTCTTCCGCAGGCATTTTCGCAAAAGTTTGCTGCACACCTTTTGCCCAGAAGTCAATAAACCCTGGTTCTGTATACCAATCTTGTACAGATTCAATGTTTATACCGTGTTTTTCAGCTGTGCTGTTCGCACGTTCATTATATGATTTCACACTGAATGTAGAATAGTGCGGTGCTAAAACAATGGAAACCGCATCTTCTATGCCGTCTTTCGCCATTTCTTCTACTGCATCCTCAATAAATGGAGCAATATGTTTTAAACCAATGTATGCTTTAAACTCATATTCATCCTGTAATTCATTCAGTTTGCTTTCTAATGCAGCAGTTTGCTCTTTGGTTATTTTGGCTAAAGGAGAAAGACCGCCAATCGCTTTATAACGATCTTTTAAATCTTGCAGCGCCTCTGGCTCAGGCTTTCTTCCATGACGAATATCTGTATAATACGGTTCAATATCTTCTTCTTTATATGGCGTACCGTATGCCATTACTAATAATCCCAATTTCTTTTTTTCCATTTCCAATACACCTCGTTACATTTTGTTGTTCAAAAGTTAGAAAGTATACGTTTTATACGTCTGCTTTCAGGACAGAAAGAACTGCCCCAAATCCGATTACAAGGACTCGGAATTGCGTTCTTTTAATTTTGTTTTGAATAGCTGTGAACAAGTTCTGTCAGCCGTTTTAAAGTTTCCGGCTTAATATCAGGTGTCACACCATGACCAAGATTAAATACATACCCTTCTGTATGCATCCCCTGATCAAGAATCGCTTTCGTTCTTTTTTCAATGGTTTCCCAATCACTGAGTAGAATAGCAGGATCCAGGTTCCCTTGCAGTGTTTTCGTGACACCCCGTTTTCTGGCTTCATTGACGGAAGTACGCCAGTCCAGTCCAATCACGTCAACAGGCAGGTCATTCCACTCAAGCAGCAAATGGCTTGCCCCTACGCCAAAGGTAATAAGCGGAACATCGTATTTTTTTAATGCAACAAAAATATCTGTCATCACTGGTTTAATAAAATAACGATAATCTTCCGCACTTAACGCACCGACCCAGGAGTCAAAAATCTGAATCGCACTTGCGCCGGCTTTTATTTGCGCTTCTGCATAACGAATAATCATTTTTGCTAATTTATCCATTAATGCAAACCAGGTTTCCGGCTCCCGGTACATCAAAGCTTTTGTTTTGGTGTAATTTTTAGAAGGTCCGCCTTCAACCATATAGCTTGCCAACGTAAATGGTGCGCCGGAAAAACCGATTAACGGGACATCCAGCTGTTCTTCCACGAGTAAACGAATCGTATCCAGTACATATGGAATGTCCGTTTCCGGATCAATCTCCCCAAGTTTTTCGATATCCTGCTTCGTCCGGATTGGCTGTTCAATTACCGGGCCAATCCCGCTTTTGATTTCCACATCGACTCCGATAGCAGGCAGCGGCGTCATAATATCTTTATAAAGAATCGCCGCATCCACGCCATAATTTTCGACCGGAAGCCTGGTAACATAGGCACAAAGCTCCGGTTGATGTGTAATTTCAAAAAGGGAATATTTCTCTTTTAACGCCCGGTATTCCGGTTGTGATCTGCCAGCCTGGCGCATAAACCAGGCTGGTGTATAGTCTGTTTTTTTTCCGCGATAAGCGTCTAAAATTGTTGTGTTTTTCTCTTTTGCCATGCAACGTTCATCCTCTTATATTCTTATTCCACCTACAACTATACCGATTTATCACGTATCTGTATAGAGATGGGAACTGTTTGTCATCAAATTGTCTCATTTTATAATTATTCTAAGAAGATATTTCTTATAAAGCAAGCATGTCTACTCGCTATCAAAAAAAGGATACAGAAGCAGAACGAGAACCTTCCATACTGGTTATAGGATCAACCGGAACAACATAATAGGTTTCGTTGCGGAACCAGACATCGTCAACGATAAATTCATTTTCTCCTTCCACTTCTCCTACCAGTTCATCATTGCCCTCTTCTTCTTTATACACACGATAGATGACACGATCATCTGTCGAACCTTCCCAGGTTAACTTTCCTTTCACCATGGCAAATCCGCCAAAAGTATAGCTCGCATTCACGTTGTCAATTTCCGGTAAATCAATCGGGTCCGGTAAAGCTTCTACATCATCCGGTTTCTCAAAGGAAGCGGTCAATGCTGAACCAGACTGATTATCTATATCCGTCAATATTTTTTTGGTTAATGAAGTCGGATAAGAGCTTCCGCCTGTTAAATAATGCTCCGCATCAGATTGGTCATAACCCATCCACATTGCTGTTACGTAATCCGGTGAATACCCTACAAACCAAGCATCTTTGGACGCCCCATCAACGAGAGGGTGCTGCGTTGTTCCTGTTTTTCCTGCCAGTTCTTTGCCATAATATCCTGCCGTTGCTGTTCCTGTGCGAACGGTTTCTTTCAGCATTTCTGTCATATCCCAGGCAACCTGTGGTGTAAATACTTCTTCATTATTAGTTTCCGACTCGTAAATCACTTCGCCATTACGGTCTTTTATTTCAGCAATTGCTGTTGCTTTCGACATCTCGCCATTGTTGGCAAAGCTCTGGTAACTTTGCGCCATTTGCAGCGGTGTAACACCTTTCCCCAGCCCGCCCAATGCAATGGATAATCCTTTATCATCAATAGGCATGCCCAATTTTTCCAAATAGGACTTCGAATTATCTATCCCAATTTCATCAAGCAGCCAGACTGCAGACGTATTGGTTGATTCAACAATTGCTTGATAAATCGTAATGTTATTCTTATATTCTCCACTAGCATTGGTTACTTCATACTCATCCATATATTGATCCGGGATAACCGTATACGGATTATACGTGTCTCCCTGCATTAATGCCGGGCCATATACGGCAACTGGTTTATAGGTTGACCCTGGCTGACGCTCCACGTTTGTCCGGTTTAGGTCACCAAAATTATATTCACGGCCGCCGATCGCAGTTACAATATGGCCATTATTCTTATCCAGCATGACAAAAGCCCCTTCTGTCCCGTCTGTATTACCAGGAAAGAAAGCATCCTCCTGAAAGTTCTGATAGGCAATCTGCTGATAATCGTCGTCCATATATACGGTAATTTCATAGCCTCCGCTTTGCAGTTCGTCAACGCTTAAATCATGCTCTTCTGCCGCCTCTTTAATGGCTATATCCACATAACTGTCGACCCATGGATTTTCTCCTCTTTCGTCTTCTGTCTGATTGATTCCCAATCCTTTTTCCTGTTCTGATTGAAGCGTTTCTTCATCTATAAATCCAGCTGATTCCATGGTATTTAAGACGACATTTCGCCGTTCAGCTGCTTTTTCGGGATGATTGATAGGCGAATAGCCGTTAGGTGCTTTCATTAACCCAGCGAGCAGTGCCCCTTCGGAAACAGTTAAATCATCTACATCTTTGGAGAAGAAGTGTTCGGAAGCTTTTTGGAGTCCATACACACCTTCTCCGAAATAAATCTGATTAACATACAGCTCCAATATTTCTTCCTTACTATGTGTTCGTTCCAGGTAAAGAGATGCCATCACTTCTTTTATTTTTCTGGTCCAGGATTTATCATTTGAAAGAAACAGGTTTTTAGATAATTGCTGTGTAATCGTACTGCCGCCTTCTACTTTACTTCTTGCTATGATATCACGGTACACAGCCCGTCCAATCGATTGCAGGTCAACCCCCTGATGTTCATAAAACCGGCGATCTTCTACTGCAATAAATGCTTGCAAGACATGGTCGGGGATATGCTCTGTCGAAACATACTCCCTGTTTTCATTATATAATGTTCTGATTTCTTCTCCATCTGCGGTACGAATCGTCGTTGTCAAATCAAGTTGTAAATCATCTTCATTTGCAATCATTTTCCCACCTAAAATAAGCAGTCCATAACCGCTTAACAACAGGAGAAAAACGGCCGCAATAGCAATTCCCAGCCATTTTATTCTTTGCCGGAACAAATTCTTTTGATTTTTTCTTCTTTCGTTTCTTTTTTCATTTCTTTGTTCCGTTCTTTTTTCTGTGCTCATAAGCTCACCTCAAGTAGCGTATACCCTTTTATTATACGTTATTCTTATCTTTTGATAAAGAATGGACACACCTAAATTACGCCAATATCCGACAGATGTAAATTGTTTTCAATATTATTTGCATTTGTGTACAATTTAATTATATAAGATGATGTTTCAGAAAGGTTGACAAATGAAGGAGGAATTTGATGAAGGCGTTTATGTCAAGAGGAACGATCGATTTTTTGGAAAAATTGGAGCAAAAACATACGGAGATTGATTTTTACTTTATTGCCAGTAATGATGGCGGCATTGCTTATTATGAAAACAGTTCTAAGAATATTTTTTCAGCCGGACAATCTTTTGAGGTATTAAAATCGGTTGGCGTATTATCCAAACAAGGATATGTGGTCATGAATCATCTTCCGGTATCGGAAGACAGCAGTTCCACGTTTGAATACCGTATGAAACACAATGACAGCGGTATTGAAAAAATGGATGGCTTTCAGGCATGGCGTTTTCTTCGTCAGGAAAAGACAAGTAAATATGTTGTATTAACACAATGGAAATCATTTGCTGACTTTGAGAACTGGAAAAACTCCGATCAATTTAAAAAAGCACATGACTCCCAACAAGCAAAACAGCCGAGCTACTTTATGGAGCGGCCGTTTGTTGTCACAGGTCATATGCATGAGAAGGAAAAATAATATATCATTCACTCCAAAGGTTGTTCCCCATCGAACAACCTTTTAATGCGTTCAAAACAATAACCAATCCGTATAAACGGAAACGATTGTAACGCAGATCTTATTTTTGCCTCCAATCCGGTATTCTTTTATCCAAGCGTATATATGCGTAAAGAACCGCAAAGCCGATCGTGAATCCGGCGATAACGTCCGTTATATAATGTACATTGATAAAAAAACGGCTGACTCCAATCAAACAGACAAGCGTTCCAAACACGATTTGCACCGTCCATGTTAATTTTTCTGAACGTATTTTTTTACATAGCAGATAGGCAATCAGTCCATAACAAACCATGGAAATCATACTATGCCCGGATGGAAAACTGAATCCCTCTGCATTTAATGCGACAGAGATACTCGGTCTTTCCCTGGCTACCAGCTGTTTGATAAACACATTTAGTAAATGTGCAAATAAAGATCCTGCTAAAAGCAACAGTGCCGGATACCAATGCCTGTATAGCAACACAAAAATCGCAGCTGCCGCTATCGCAATGGGTATCAATACATTCGAAGACCCCAATTCGGTAATGATTCTAAAAAATTGATAGGTAGCTGATCCATGAACTAGCGGAACAATTTCACTTGTCCATCGGTCTATATACGGTAATATATCAAGCTTTATTTGTATTACCCAGAAAACACTTAGCAAAAAAGCAATAAACCATACACAACATAAAATAACTGCTGACTTATTTTTCATCCAATCTTCCTTTCTTCTCCCTCTTTGAGGCTACACAGTTTTGAGACGATCACCAACGAAAATAAAAAATCCACGAATGCATTTGTTTTTCCCTGCCTATCCCGTCTTATGTTTTTGAATTCTCTCACGTACGGATACATTATTTCGAGAAATGAAATATTTCATTCTACAGGTTCTTTCATAAATGATATGATAGAATACATGTAGAATAACATGAATGACCAGATTATTCTTCATGTATTAACAAAATTTAAGAGGTGATCAAATGTTATCAGCTATTCATTCACGCCTTGATAACACATATGAAGAAATGGTGGACATCCGCAGATATTTGCATCAGCATCCGGAATTGTCATTCCAGGAAACAGAAACAGCTAAATACATTGCTAATTACTATGAAGACCTAGGTATTCCTTATGAAAAAAATGTGGGCGGAAATGGTGTTATAGCCACCTTGAAAGGAGCAAAACCCGGTAAAACGGTTGCCTTCCGTGCCGATTTTGATGCGCTCCCCATACAAGATGAGAAAGATGTTCCTTATAAATCACAGGTTGCAGGTGTCATGCATGCTTGTGGCCATGACGGACACACAGCGACCTTACTTACATTTGCAAAAGTTATGCAGCAATTCCAGGATGAATTGGAAGGAACGATTGTTTTTATCCATCAGCATGCAGAAGAATATGCTCCCGGGGGTGCAAAGCCCATTATTGAAGCTGGTGCTTTAAAAGATGTAGACGCTGTATTCGGCACCCATCTGTGGGCCCCGTTACCGCTTGGCAGTATCTATTCTGCTCCTCAGGCTCTAATGGCCGGTACAGACCGCTTTGAAATTACAGTGCAAGGTAAAGGTGGACACGGTGCTATTCCGCAGGATACACAGGACGCCATCGTCATTGGGGCGGAAGTGGTGTCACAGTTTCAGCAGATTGTAAGCAGACGTTTAAATCCGTTGGCATCTGCGGTTATTTCTATCGGAATCTTTGAAGCAGGCAATGCTTTTAATATTATTGCAGACCAGTCTAAATTGATTGGGACCGTCAGACACTTTGATATCGCCGTTCAGGAAAAAATCATTCAAGAAATGGAACAAATTCTAAAAGGAATTTGTGATTCCTTTGGAGCTTCTTATGAATTTAACTATATTAAAGGGTATCCGCCCGTTATCAATCATCCGGAACAGTCAGAACTGGTTCTGGAAACGACCAAAGATATAGATGGTGTAGATGTTGCTTCAACAATAGAACCTTTAATGGTTGGCGAAGATTTTGCTTATTACTTATTAGAAAAACCGGGTGCTTTCTTTCTCACAGGTGCGAATCTGGAAGGAAATGATTATCCGCACCACCATCCTAAATTTGATATCGACGAAAGAGCCTTGCTTACTGCCGCAAAAGCTTTCGCGAATATTTATATCGCCTATCAGAAAAAATACAATTAAAAAAATAAGCTGCCAGATGGAAAAAATCCCTCCTGGCAGCTTATTTTTACATTTTACCCAATTTGGGCTGAACATAGAATGTGACGTATGCCCAGACAAAAGCGAGACCGCCAATGAACAGAATGATACTGCCCAGCCACTCGAACTGGAAAAGAAATAAAAGCGTGAAAACAATTGTTTGTACATAACCAAGCTTCCGGATAATTGCTATGACTGCCGCTCGTTTTAAGTCTGGTTTCACCGGATAAAGATCCAGCCACATTTGAGTACGGTGATGATGGTATAGAGCCATCATTTGAAACACACTTAAATAAATAAACAGAATCGCAAATAATATTTTTATCCAGCCATTTGGAATAACCCAAATAAAAATACCGCCTATGATAACGAGCCGGACATACATTCCTAAGTAGTCCCCGCTGCGTAGAAAGGAAAGTTGATATAAGTAATCATAGGTCGCTGACTGTGCAAATGGAACCCTGCTGATAATGGGTCTGGTCAGCCACTCCCTTTTCTTCACTTTATTTTTCAGATGCGGGACATCCGCAAATAAATTGGCGATACGGTAAAAGGATTGCAGACGCATTTGATCCTTTTCTATTAATAGCTCCCAAGAGATTCCCGGCTGTTTAACAGCTACTGTAAAATCATACACGATAACGAGCAGTAACAGCACAATACTGATAATGGCAAATACAGCATGTCCTTCGATTATAAAATACGCGATAACGATATTAAGAAGTGTTCGTGCGGTTAAATCAACGGTACGTAAACTTTTTTCCCGGACTTTTAACATATGCCAGTTGGTCAGCATATTCATTCCTTTTAAAACAAGGAATAACAGCAGCATCACTAAATAGACACTACCTGTCCGTCCGCTGAAGCTTGCAAAATATAACGGACCAAATGCAGCTGCTGCTAATACAACCAGATACATTTGAATGATAAAACTATAAATAATACTATTTCGGAAATACGGTCCCATCCGCTGCTCGGCAGCAATAAGAAATACGAGATCTGGTTCTTGCAACAGCGTCCGTATTGGATTATAACTCATCAGCAAACCTAAAACGATTCCCATAATAATACCGGTCGGAAAATTCGGCGGTAGCTGTTCCAGCCATTGCTGGTAATAATATGCTGTCGCAGCAACGAAAAACAGCATAGCGAAGGCAATATGCCCGTTAAACATATATTTTAAATACCTGCTTAAATTGGTAACATGAGAAGATAAGCGTTTTTTATAGAGTTCATGGGAATCAAACATGGCTATCTTCCTTTGTCAGCTGAACATACAAATCATCTAACGTTGCATCCGGCATCTGGAAATCTTTGCGCAATTCCTCTAACGTTCCTTCTGCACGCAATTTTCCATCATGCATAATCAGAAAACGATCACAGTACCTTTCTGCTGTCGCGAGAATATGGGTGGACATTAAGACACCTGCCCCCTGTTTTTTCATCGAATCCATCGTCTGCAGGTAAGATTGGATACCCAATGGGTCCAGCCCAACAAATGGCTCATCGACGATATAAAGCGGCGGTTCAATCAGAAAAGCACACATAATCATGACCTTCTGCCGCATTCCTTTTGAAAAATGTACCGGGAACCATTTTAGTTTCTTTTCCAGCCGGAATGCTTTTAAAAGCTGCGGCAGCCTTTGTTCAAATACCTTTTCCTCAATGCCGTAAGCCATCGCTGTCAAACGAAGGTGTTCATACAGCGTCAGCTCGTCATACAGGATGGGCATCTCCGGTATATATGCCATCTGGTTACGATATGCTTCCGGATCATCCTGAAAACTTTTCCCCTGTACTTGCACCACCCCTTTTTTTGGCTGCATCAACCCAATGATATGCTTAATGGTTGTACTCTTCCCGGCGCCGTTTAACCCGATCAGCCCGACGATTTCTCCTTTATTTAAATCAAATGATATATCATGCAATACATTCTTGTGGGTATATCCCCCGTATAAGTTTTCAATATGTAATAAAGGACTCACCTTATTAACCTCCTTTGTTCACTAATCTGATTTTATCATTATTCATAAAAGATTCCAAAATGAACCGTTCTGCAAATGATGGGAACATTTGATAAGGTATAGCATTTTCCGCTTTAAAATGACAGCAGCATTCTTTTTCACACTTCCCTTAACTAGAATAATATAGATTCCTTTACTTTACCCGTTATAACTCTATACAATAGATGTAAGCATCCATTTTTCATTGATAGGAGGAACAAAATATGAAGCATGAAGATTGTATTTTTTGCAAAATTATCGATGGTGTTATTCCATCAGCAAAGGTTTATGAGGATGAAAAGGTATATGCTTTCCTCGATATCAGTCAAGTAACCAAAGGGCATACCCTTGTTATTCCCAAAGAACACACGAAAAATATCTATGAAACACCGCCGGAAATAGCGAAAGAATTGTTCAGCAGAGTACCGGTCATTGCCAACGCTATCCGTGATGCGTATCAACCGTTAGGAATGAATATGCTCAATAACAATGAAGCAGCTGCAGAGCAATCTGTATTCCATCTGCATGTTCATTTGATCCCCCGTTATGGTGATGGGGACGGTTATACGCCAAACTGGATTACGCACACGGAAGATTATACGTCCGACGATTTACAAGCGATGGCTAAAACCATTCATGAACAAATTCAAGCGTAAATCCGGGCAGTACTTTTTATTTTAACCAGCATTTGATATACTGGTGATACACTTTCGCGTCTGGCGATGAGCGCACAGACGGAAAGCAGAGTTTAGAAAAGCAGAGGAGAGTTAAGTAATGAAGACAAAAATTTTAACCATTCTTGCCCTTTTGGTGAGTATCGGTACCGTACTGCATTTTGTAATGCCCCCGCTATTATTTGGAGTAAAGCCTGATATGATGCTGGCAATGATGTTTTTAGGAATTATTTTATTTCCAAAATGGAATTATGTTCTTCTGCTCGCATTTGCAACAGGTGCGATTTCTGCATTAACTACAGCAGCTCCGGGAGGACAAATCGCTAATATGATAGATAAACCGTTGACAGCAGTTGCTTTCTTCCTGCTATTTTTACTGGTAGGAAAGCATCTGAATACAAAAGTAGCTGCATCTGTATTAACTTTTGCAGGGACACTGATTAGCGGCAGTATCTTTTTATCTGTTGCCCTGTTCCTTATCGGGTTTATGGAAGGCGGTTTTCCGGCTTTATTCGCAGCTGTTGTTCTGCCGGCAGCAGTATTAAATACCGTTATCATGGTTGTCGTCTATCCAATTGTCGAGGGTATTATGAAACGAAGTAAAGTAGCTGCGGTATAAGATGAAGGAGGAGCCAGCTAAGTGAGAAGATTACTCCCCCTTCTCTTCGTCTTCCGAAACATTCGTTCCATTTCAAATTGGAACGAATGTTTTTTCTATTATCCAAAAGCATATTTATCATATCCTATCTATTTTGTGTTAAACTATAGTTAGTTAAAATACATTATACTAGCAGAAAATGATTCCATTTCCTATAATATGTATGTATCATTTGTGTAAAAGGAAATGTTTAAATACATATGGTAAAAGGAAAAGGTATATGTGAAAGAAGAAAGGAGTGCGTTTCCTATGTCTAAGAAAAAATCATTAACCCTGGGATTTATTGTGGGTGCATCTGTCAGTGCAGGTATTGCACTGTTAAGCACGCCTGAATCAGGTAAGAATGTTCGCGGAAGAGTGATAAGACAATCCTCCGATTTAAAAGAATTATTGATGAACTTAAAAGAAGACAGTATACGTATTAAAGAGCAATTGCTCCGAACTTCCAAAGAAGGCGCTGTGTTAGTCAAAGAGCTGACGGAAGAAATGCGAAAATCCGTAGAAGACTGGAAAACCGCTGTTGAACCTCAACAAGAAAATATTCATCAGTCATTGGAACAAATTGAGTCCAGTATTCGTGAACTAGAAGAAAAACTGAAAAACACAAATGCCAATTCATAGAAAGAAAGCTTTTGCCGGCAGTTTACAGCTGGTGAAAGCTTTCTTTATTTTGAGTTTCATCAGCTTTTTCACTGTTCAACACGTTTTGTTTTTGATAGAGTTATAGGAGTATTACTATTGTAAAGGGGCGTATATATAAACATGGCTATCTTTTATATTATTTTTGGCTTTTTCGTATTACTTATCTTCAACGTCATGATTACTGCTTTAAGCACGAAAATGGAGATGTCCAAGCAAAAATCACAAAGAATGGACCGGGTTACAAATATGATATTGGTAGCCATGCTCGTTTGTTCTTACCTACGCGTTTTAAATGTGACAGTTTAATGTGATTTTTAAGTAAAAAATTGAAAATAATTATTTTAATGCAGAAAGTATGATATATTAATCATGGTAAACAATAAAAGTAACATTTGGAAAGAGTAGGAGTGTATATCAGACATGAAAAAATGGACATTAGCTGCAACAATATCGGCCAGTGTACTTGCACTAGCTGCATGTAGTTCTTCCGACGATGAAGTAGTTGCATCCACCGATGCCGGCGACGTTACCAAAGAAGAATTTTATGATGAATTAAAAGATCGAAATGGTCAGGCTGTACTTGAAGAACTTGTTACCATCAAAGTGCTGGAAGACAATTATGAAGTAACAGATGAGCAAGTAGATGATGAAATTGAAAATATGAAAGAGGAACTCGGGGAAGATCAATTTGAAGAAGTGATCAACCAGCAGTTCGGAGATGAAGAAGAACTGAGAGATCTCGTTTATGTAGGAATGCTTCAAGAAGCTGCTATTTCTGAAGATATGGAAATCACAGATGAAGAATTGAAGGATTACTATGACAGAAAAAATACAGAAATAGATGCACAACATATTCTCGTTCAAGATGAAGAAACAGCCAATGAAGTCAAAGAAAAATTAGATGATGGCGAAGAATTTGAGGATTTAGCTTCTGAATACTCTACAGATGGAAGTGCAGAAGACGGCGGTAACCTTGGTTATTTCTCTGCTGGAGAAATGGTACCAGAATTTGAAGAAGTGGCATTCGACATGGAACCTGGTGACGTCAGTGATCCGGTAGAGTCTCAATTCGGTTATCATATCATTAAAGTGAATGATGTTCGTGAAAAAGAAGAGTCTATTGGTGATTTTGATGAACTGAAAGAAGAATTAAGAAGTGAATTAGTTCTTCAGCAGGCTGATCAGCAAGAAATCCAGGAAAAAGTCCAAAGCCTCATTGAAGATGCTGATGTAGATGTTTCAGCAGAAGGATTAGAGGATATATTTGAAGGCGGCGGAGAAGATCCCCAAGCACCTGCTGACCCTGCTAGCCCAGTGGAAGAATAAGTAAATATCATCTGATACAAAAAACAATCGCTGCTTGATTTGCATGCGATTGTTTTTTGTTATGCAAGACAAATGGTGTGGTTCTCGTTCTGTTACCCCTCTCCCCTCTCTCTGCAAACAAAAATCATCTATACTATTCAGAAGGTATCAATGTTATAATGAACGTACATATTTTCGTAAAACATACTAAACGTAATTGTTGTTAAACGACGTATTCTCAGAGGTGAATAAAAATGCGTATCACAATGAAAGAGATAGCTAAAGAAGCTGGTGTATCTGTAACTACCGTTTCTCATGTAATCAATGGCAGTAAAAAAATCACGGAAGAAACGTATAATCGTGTCATGGACATCGTCAATAAATATAATTATGTACCTAACTATTCCGCAAAAAATTTGAGAAATAATACTACAAAAACAGCCGGTCTGATTATACCAAGCTTTCCGGACTCATTTGTCACAGAATATATAAACGCTATTTCCCTTAGAGCAAAAGAAATGAATTATAACCTGCTTTTTGTGAATACAAATGAAGATGTGGATTATGAAGAAGCTACTTTAAAATTGTTCAGTTCCCAGATGGTGGATGGTATTATTCTCTCCCCTGCTGCCAATTATTCCAAGCCATTTCCATATGATATACATAACATTATGAAGAATTTGCCTATCGTTTTAATCAGTAGATATCATGATGCGCTTTCGGACACGCCCATGGTTTATCAGGATGACTACCAGGCCGGATTTGATGCAGCGAAACACTTTTTAGCACACGGACATAAAAACATGGTGGTTGTTTATTCAATGGATGATATCGGACCAACCTTCAACCGGATTAAAGGTTTTAAAGCTGCTATGGAACAAGAAGGATTAACGTTAGATCCGGAGCAAATTATTGATGGAGAATCGACTGTTCAGGGTGCCGAGAAAGCAGTTAAAAAAATGATTGCAAATCAGCCGGATATTACTGCTATGTTCCTTCTGAATGATTCCATGACAATCGGTGCTATTTCTGCATTGAACGAGATGAACGTATCCATACCTAATGAGATGGCAGTGATTGGTTTCGGTGATTTTCCGTCAGCTTCTATTATTAACCGTCCGATCACAACCATTAGCGCTTCTGCAGAGACAATGGGGAGAACAGCTTTTGATATGCTCTTAAATAAAATAAATAATCCAGATTACATGAACAAAGTGATTGTGCCTACTTATTTGATAAAAAGAAAATCCTGCGGCTGTTAAGTTAAACGTTTTTCTTTTCATGTGCGCTTTTTATCTATATAATTTAGGTAGGATTCATTTTAGGAGGAGATTATTATATCATCATTTCAAAAAAGCACCGTTATTCATATTAGTGAAGAACAGACCATTATTGAATTAAGTTACTTATTGCAAAAATATGATTGTGAAGTATTCATCCGAAACCAATCTGGAAATCAAATCCATGAAGTGAACCCGAAAAGCATCTTGGGTCTTGCGACGCTGCAACTGCGAAATGGTGTCGAAGCTACTGTACGGGCAGAAGGAAAAGATGCCGAGGACGCTGTTAATGAGATTATCCGCTTTTTTGGAGGAGAATAATCTACATACAGCTTTTCATTGCACAAAATCAAACATGTAAAAAACCATCAAGCAGATTGATGGTTTTTTACATGTTTTTAATATAATCTCCAGTGGGACAAATGCATCCGATTACTAATAATGCATTCAATTCTCAATCAACTCTCGAACACTTGCCTCTTTACAAATTCGTTCAACAATATCTGCCGCTGTCTGGACAGATCCTGTTAAACCGCCTTTCCCAACGACAACCAGCCCATCTGAATGACCACCGATAACAATCCCTAAATCGGCCTGTGGGATAACATAGTCCAGCAATTTAATTCCAACTGCTTCCAGTGTTTTCAAAATATGAACCATGGTGTCTCCGCCTGTCATATATATCCCTTTCACTTTAGATGTCTGCAATAATATGCCCTTTGTAATTTCGCCGAGTGCTTTATTGATATTATCAGCAGCGTCCCCAAGGGATAAACCGTTCCTTCTCTCCTCGGCCTTTAAATCCACCCGTTCATTTGTTACAGATGTTTCGATAATTAGCGCCTGCGGAGAAGTATCTTTTAAATGGTTTACCGCTACATCAATAACGCGTCTGATTTCTTTAGAGGAAGTTTCATTAGAACACACTAAATCTTTTGCTGCGACTGGGATTTGAATCACATTTTCCTGTTTGGCTAAATGATGAATCTGCTCTTTGGTTACAGAGGAAGCACTGCCAGCAACGGCAAGAACAGTCCCTTTTTGTTGCTCCGTAGAAACAGCACTGGTGTTTAACGCTTCTTCCTTCATCGTAAATCCATTATAATAAGCCATTCTCTCTGTAAATGGCCCTGGATCAATCATCAGTACATTCCATTTTAAACCTGAAACAACCTGTGCGATTACATCGATATGCTCCAAGGACACTGCATCGGCAATAACGATTTTCGCACCGCTCTCCCGGACTTTTTGCAACCGTTTTTCCAGCGATGCTTTACCGGCCAGTATCGTATTTAATGAAATGGTTTCAACAGGATAATCCGTTTGATTTTTGATTAAGGTAGGACAATGTGATTCTTCTACAGGCGTTCGTACATCCTTTGCTACGGGAGTTTGTGATAAAGGGATATTATCAATAATCGAATATCCTCCTACTAAAATCCGTTTAGATTGCGGCATTGCTGGAACCATAATACCAATAGCATCGTCATCCATCATTTCTAGCATGGCTTCTACTTCAGCACCTATATTTCCCCTTAATGTTGTATCAATTCTTTTAGCTAAATAGGTGGCACCGTTTTCTTTTAATTGAATCACAGCTTGTTGAACTCTTGCTTTTGCCTCTTCTTTTTTGATTGACCTTGAATCTGTTGTTAAAATAAATGCTTCCTGTTCTTTATCCTTAGATAAATTATCTGAATCAAAATAGGCAGCGACAGGGATATTCGATCTTGCTAATAAGACACCTGCTGTTGTTGCACCTGTTAAATCATCAGCAACGATACCTAATTTGGACATGTGTGCACCTCGCTTTGATAACTGCATTTTTTAGAAAACGAACGAAGTAACCCCTTATAGAAATAAAACAGGAAAGTCTCCCTCCCTGTTTTATTTCTATTTAAATGGAGTAAATTCGAACATCATAACGTAATATATTATGCTTGTAATGCTTTTTGTTGTTGTTTCCAATATTGAACAGGAACTAAAGTAGACTCAATCATACTTACTGACCCTGCAATGCCTTTTCCAGCGATGTCAAATGCTGTGCCATGGTCTACCGAACTCCGCATAAACGGCAGGCCCCACGTAATCGTAATCGATTTTTCAAAATCATATGTCTTACAAGCAATATGGCCTTGATCATGATAAAGCGATAAAATAGCATCATATTTGCCTTGTAATCCTAAATGGAATATAGAATCAGCCGGTACAGGGCCGACTACATTCATTCCTTGTTCTTTGGCTGCTTCAACCGCTGGAATTAAATGGTCTTTTTCCTCTGTACCAAATAGTCCATTATCTGAAGCATGCGGATTTAATGCTGCCAGTGCAATTTCCGGATGCTCATATCCAATACCTTTTAGTTCTGTATCAATTTGATGCAATGTATCTAAAACAACATCTTTTGTCGCATAACGGCAAGCTTCAACCAATGCTTTATGCCGGCTGACAAAGAATACTTTCAAGTTATGGCAGTTAAACATAGTTAATGCATAATCCGAATTTGTTAAATCACCGAATATTTCTGTATGTCCTTCATGTTTACAACCTGCCAGCTTAATTGCTTCTTTATGGATAGGAGCTGTAGAAACAATATCAACTTCTTTATTTAATCCTAATTCAATGGATTTTGTTACATAGCCATAGGACATTTCTCCAGCCAATTTTTGCACTTTCCCAAATTCAATTTGTGAGCAATCATATTCTTTTGGCTCCAAAACATCGATTACACCGTAAGTAAATGCAGCTTGTGATGGAGAATCAATTTTATTCACTTTAAAATCACTATTTTTAATATCTAAAGCTCTTTTAACAATATCTACAGAGCCAATAAGGAAGGGATTACATTCGTCATAAACCTTCTCAGCCAACATCGTGTCTACAGTTATTTCCGGTCCAATCCCTGCTGGATCTCCCATTGTTACAGCTACAACTGGTTTTTTTAAATCTCCGCTCATTATCATTACTCCTATCTATTTTAATTTGGTTAAACGTTTTTATAGTTTATATTCTATACGTAAGGTTTAACTATGTCAATAAAATGTTTTAACGTTTAACCATTTCATAAATGAACTCCTAAGCTACTGCCAATAGTCTGTCTTGCTGGTTTTTTCGACCCATTTCGTTTTTTATTAGCTATTTTTCGGTATCAAATCACAAGCTTCTGGAGGCATCCAATATTTATCTTTACCATTCCATTTTATATTACATCCGATAGGATTCGTCATTGGCTCGGTGATTTCTCTTCCTGATACGACTTCCTCCAATACATTTTTCAGATCATTGACCGATGCTTCTTCAGGATTTTTAGGATTACTGATCCCCCTTCCTGTATAAATAAGCTTGCGCTGCTTATCAAAAACAAAGAAATGCGGCGTTTTTAATGCTCCATATGCTTTGGCCACTTCTTGATTTTCATCTCGGAGATAAACCCATGGAAAACGTTTTTCTTCCATTCTTTCAACCATATATTCATAAGCGTCCAATTCTTTTGTCTCTGCACTGTTGGAATTAATGCCTACAAAAGAAACGCCTTTATCCTTATAGGTATCCGCGATTTCCCTTGTTACCTCATCCGAACCAATCACATACGGACAATGATTGCATGTAAAAAACACAACGAGTATTTCTGCATAATCAAAATCGTTTAAACGATAATTTTTTCCGTCTGTCGCCAGAAGTGAAAAATCTGGTGCATTCGTTCCCAATTCAATCGTATATGACATCTTTATTCCTCCTTCGAGTTTTATAGAAGATATCGTACATTCCATTCGTTGTACGTCCATACCTCCCTGCAACTTCTCTGTAAAAGCGATTTCTTTATACGTGCCAAACTATAAGAACAGCGTTGTTAGCTGCGGAATAGCAGCAATCAAAAGAAGACCAAACAAAATAACAAAAAAGAATGGAATAACCGCTTTGGCCAGCACAGGCATACTTAGACCAGATAGTCCGGATCCTACAAATAAATTCACTCCTAATGGCGGAGTAATGAATCCAATTGCTAAAGTAACAATCATGACAACACCAAAATGAATTGGATCCATGCCAATTTCAAGTGCGACCGGATAAAGAATCGGTGTAAATATAATAACTGCTGCGGCAGTATCAATAAAACAGCCAATAATTAATAACATGATAATAATCATTAGCAAAATAACCATGCTATTAGGCGAAACAGTTAAGAAACCTTCTGCAAACGCCTGTGGAATTCTTTCCATCGACAAGATTGTGCCAAATGCATTGGCTGTTCCAATAATAATTAAAATCGCTACCGAACTTAATGCTGCATTTCTAAAGATGGCATGCAAATCTTTAAATTTGATTGATTTATGCAAGAACATACTTACAAATAATGCATAGACCACAGCTACAACAGCAGCTTCTGTAGGTGTGAAAATACCGCCGTAAATACCACCAAGGATAATGATCGGCACCAGTAAAGACCATTTCGCTTGGTTAAGCGTCTGAAATAATTTTTTAAAACTGAACGATTCACCAGTTCCTGCATAGCCTTTCTTTTTCGAATAAATGTAGGCCCATAATAGAATTAATCCGCCAATCAATAAACCTGGAATAATCCCGCCCAGAAATAGATCCCCAATGGATTCATTGGCTGAAATACCATACAAAACCATCGGTATACTTGGAGGCAGGATAATTCCTAATGAACCTGCTGCTGCAATTAAAGCGGTGGCAAATTTTTTATCATAGCCTTCCGCAACCATCGCCGGAATCATAATACCCCCGATTGCAGCTACGGTTGCTGGACCTGATCCGGAAATAGCCGCAAAAAACATGGAAGTAACAACAGCTGCCATCGCAAAACCGCCGGTATACCTGCCGACAAAAACATTTGCTAAATCAAACAGACGGTTGGATATACCGCCTTTTCCCATGATTTCTCCCGCAAGAATAAAGAACGGAATCGCCATTAATGCAAAATTATCTGTCGATGTCACTAACCCCTGTGATAGAAAAGTAACTGATATATTTGCCGAATACATGGCAGTAACAAGGCCGGCAATGCCTAGCGCAATTCCGATAGGAACAGTTAACGCCATAAATAAAAAGAATGTGCCAAATAAAATAAACGGTGTCATACTGTTTTCTCCTCCTGACCTGCCAAGGATTCGTTTCTATCCTGATTATTTACATTTTCGTTTTTCTTCATAGATCGATAGTCTTTCATATCATAGACCATTTTTTGCAGTAATCGAATAGAGGTTAACAGCATACCTACAACCGGAGCCAGATACACCCAAAATAACGGGATTTGTAACGCCGCTGATGTTCTGGATACCCTCGCAACAATATCAATTCCAAAATACGTCATCACTACTGCAAAGATGAGGAAAGAAATATTCGCAATCATTGCAATGATTAACTTTCCTTTCCGCTGGAATAGCATCGATAATGCGTCTACCCCTAAATGTTTATTCCGCTTCACTCCATAACTTACTCCAATGTAAATCAGCCAAATAAAAGCATATCTTGCAATTTCTTCAGACCAAGCAAGCGAGTTGCCAAAAATATATCTCATAACCACTTGCATAAATATGATAATTACTGTGAAAGCACTTAAGAAAACAAGAATATATTCTTCAAAATGCTCATCCAACCATCTTAACACTTTCATGTTTTTTCTCACCCCTTATTCTATCTCATCCAAAACCTGGTCTAAGAGTTCATCCCCATAAGCATTTCTAAACTGTTCATAAACGGCTTCCCCTGCTTCTTCAAAAGCCTCTGTATCCGGATTTTCAATCACTGTCATACCTTGTTCTTCTAATTCTTCTATCATTTTCGCTTCATTTTCCCGCAATAAATCACGATGATATTGCGCTGTCTCTACAGCACTCTCTTCAATAATGTCTTGTTCTTCGGGTGTCAGAGACTGCCAAAATTCATCTCCAATCGCAACAGGAAGGGGTGTATATTGATGACCTGTCATAATAAGATAATCTTGAACTTCATTTAATTTATTTGCATAAGTATTAGCAACTGGATTTTCCTGCGCGTCAATTGTACCTTGCTGCAACCCCATATACACTTCTCCGAAAGACATTGGTGTCGGATTTGCTCCAAAAGAAGCTAACGTATTCACGTTTACAGGAAACTCCGGCGTTCGGATTTTTATTCCTTTTAAATCATCCGGTTCTTCAATTGGATGATTGGCTGTAATATGACGAAAACCATTTTCAAAGTACGAAATAATCCTTAAATTATCATCTAATAACGGTTCAGCTACGATATCTCCTACTTCCCCATCCAATGAATCCCAAGCTTGTTCATAATCATCAAATAAATATGGAAGTTCAAGCATACTAATTTCCGGACTATATTGGCTGTAAGCCGCTGCAGCAACCATCTGTAAATCATTTAATGCTACGCTTTCAACCATTTCCGACTCAGATCCTAACTGGTTATTCGGATAAACCTGCACTTCCATATGCCCATCGGATCTCTCTTCTACCAGTTCTTTAAAATGCATTATTGCTATATGCCTTTCATTCGACTCTACTTGGTCATGCCCAAAACGAATCGTAATCGTGTCATCCGTCATCGCATTGCTTGTTGTAAAGAAAGCAACAACAATCCCTATCGCTAATACTACAATTGCAAAAACGCTTACATTTCGAATTATCTTCACTTTATTTAACCTCCATCCCCGACAGTTCTTCTTAGAAGCCCTCATTTTATCGTTACTATTTATGGAAGGCGTTAACAACCTTGTCTACAATGTCATTAGACCGTCATTTCATTCCATAAATGCAGCCACAAAGCATCTAGCTCCACTTTTATCTTGGTTGAGAAAACGATTACGAAATCAAATAAAATTTGAATGAGTTTGTTTCTTGTTCTCTCCTATTTGTTATGTTATTTCGCTAAGTCACCTCCGTCCGTATATTTCATTTCTTCTTAATAATTGGAATTCATATATCAAGAAAAATAATTTCCTATTAGGTTTAACGTTTTACCTTTTTATTGAATTATAAGCTGTAAGCGGAAACATGTCAACTTGAAATGACTGGTTATTTGTCTTCTTAATAGAAACAACCTTATATACTCCTTTAAAAATAGAGCTGCATACTGGTTGCGCCGACTCCTATTTAGACGTTTCAATTCTTCTCTATTCTTGGAGCAGGGTGCTTACCCCCATTCTTCTGTTCTTCAATAATTACTATTTAAGACACCACTCGATCATACTTTATTTACTATAAAATCAAATATACAGAAAAACGTTTAACTACTTATTATGGGTATGTAGTCTCTAATCCCACTAAAAAAAGCGTCCTGTCATTCTTATACTGAGCATAAGAATGACAGGACGCTTTTTCATCCATTTTATCACTGTTCTCTTTTTTTCATCCGTTCTTCCTGAATCCGTTCCATGTAGATCTTGCCTTCACTTTCAATAAACTGTCTATCCAGCTTTTTTTCAGCCATAAATGCACGTAACGCCATATATCCACTAAATAAAATCAATAGAATCACTGCAAACACCCAAATTGGAATCGAGCTCATCTTATATCCCCCTTGTCCACTCCTTACTAAATATATATGAACAAGTTCTTAGAAAATGACATGATCTTCATTTTGATACCACTTATTCAAAAGAAGGTTTATAAAAAGAGCGATTATCCATGGCAAAAAGCCGTTCTGTAAATTCTCCCGGCTGGACTTTATCTAAAGCTTTATCCAACATATTCATTTTGGCATCAATTAAGTCAATAAGATGCAACAGTTCTGCTTCTTTCACCATCGGCGGTTTCGGGCTGCCCCATTCTGCTTTGCCATGATGACTTAGAATCAAGTGCTGTAAAATAAGCACCTCTTCTTTTTCTTCGACTTGCAGTTCTTTTGCCATCTCCGCTATTTCTTCTGTCATCATCGTGATATGACCCAGCAGCTTTCCTTCCAGTGTATACGTGGTGGACACCACGCCGGATAATTCTCTGATTTTCCCGATATCATGGAGAATAATACCTGCATAGAGTAAGTCTCTATCAATGGAAGGATATAATTCATGCAGTTTTCGAGCAATACCCAGCATACTGACAACATGATATGCAAGTCCAGATGCTACATCATGATGATTCTTCGCAGCAGCCGGATAAATAAGCAAATCATGTTGATACTTTTTTACAAACCCTCTTACAATCCGTTGCAGGGTTGGATTTGTCATTTCAAAAATAGCTTCTGTTAACTTTGACCCAAGTTCTTCTTTACCCAATGGAGCTTTACCGACAAAATCGCTCACATGCACCTGGTCTGTAGGTTGGGATAAGCGAATGGCATGTATACGCAACTGATTTTTCCCACGAAATTGATTAATTTCTCCATTCACATGAATAATCTGTTCAGCGACGAGATTCTCCTCATCCTCTTTCGTGGCATCCCACAGCTTTGCTTCTAACTCTCCAGATTCATCACGAAGCATTAATGTTAAAAATGGTTTTCCGTTACTCGTCGTCCCTTTTGTCGATTGATTAATTAATAAAAACCCTTCAAATTTATCACCGACTGTTAAATATGCAATTCCTTTTTTCATCTAATTTCTCCTTCCAAATCAAGCTTATCATGAATGAAGTTGAATAATATCTCCGTTAGCAGCTTCAGCAAATTCTCTATGGCAGGTAAATAAAATTACCTGTTGATTTTCAGACAACCGTTCTAAGACCTGTTGCATTCTCTCTGTACGTTTCCTGTCAAAATGAACCAACGCATCATCCATCAGAAATGGTAATCCGGATGTTTTAGCCATCACCTCATTAATCGCAAATCTTAAAGAAATATAGAGTTGGTCTCTGGTTCCTTTAGAAAGCTCTCCGACGTGAAATCGCTGTTTATTTTTACTATTTTCGACCTGAAAAGGTTTTTCTGCTGTTGCTGCATATATTGTATCATATTGGTTTCCAGTAATCTCTTTAAAATAAGTTTGTGCTGATTCTATCACGAGGGTCAAATATTTGTCCTTGTATTGATGTTTGGCGGCAAGGAGCATCCGTAAAGCGGTTTTTTGCACAGCCCACGCTTTGACCATATCTTGCAATTCTTCCTTCTCCATTGCCAGTTCATGCATTTGCAAAGAAATATCTTCTGCCGATTCCAATTGTTCAATACGTAATTTCTGCTCTGCCAGTTGATTTTTTAACTGTTCTAATGCTTCTTCTTCCTCCGCTAATGCTAATTCCAGCTCTTTTTTATTTTTATAAGGCTGATCAGCTTCCAAGGATCCCTCGGTCCATTCCTGCTGCCATTTTTCCGGAAGCATCATCTGCATTCTCTCTGTTAGTTCTTCTTGCCGGTTGAACAGTTTATTAAAATGTTCTTTTCTCTCCTGTTTTTTAAAGTAATCTTCTTCTGATGCCGCTCCAGCCGCTTTTAATAACTGATCCTGTTCTTCTCTGTAATAATGTTTTTTTTGTTTGAGCGCCAATTGCTTATGTTGTACATCTTTTATCAACTGATCCAGCTGCTGCATCTCATACTGTTGTTGCTGTTCTTGCTGCTGTATATCCTCTAACGTGCGCATCATAGCTTCCAGACTGGGTTCACTGGAAAATCCATTCTGTTCCAACCAATCTTTAACCTGTGCAAAAAACTGATCCAAGTGCTCTTTTACCTCATCTAACTCTATTTGAATTTGCTGTTTTTCATTGGATAGCTGAAGCAGTTTTTGCAGTAAATGGTAGACATCCTGCCAATAAAAAATAGCTATCGATTGTAAAAATGGAAACTGAAGTTCTTGATGTGCAATTTTTTCTTCTAAGCGCTGTTGCCGTTTTTCTAAATCAGATTGTAATGTTTCCGTGGTTTCCAGCTCACGAATTGTTTGTTGAAAGGCATCCTGTAAGGTGGAGCGTTTATGATGCAACCGCTGCTGTTCTTCTAAAATTTCTTGTGCCTCCGCATATTCTGCTGCAGTCACATCCATTTCCTGTCCCGAATAATCTATCTGCCAGTCTTGCTGCTGTTGCTTTAACTTTGTCATGTGCTGTTCCAGGATGCGGCGGATATAATACACGCCGATACCGCCTGCCAAACTTAATAAAAATAGCCAGGGCATGTCTATAATCAAGCCAGCTAACAGAACCGCCAGAACGACTATGATTCCGGTAACAGTAACCATTTTCTGCTGTTTCTTTTTCCCTCGAATCATTTGCTCCAGCAGCTGGTACATCCCTTTTTGCTGCTTTTCATCCTGATGATTTCTCTGTTGGTAAGCTTCCATCCGCTGGTTTAATTCCTTTACATGCACGTCAGCAAGCAGTTCTTTTTCTACATCTTTCTGTTCCTCTTGGATGCGTAATTTTTCTTGTGTCAGCTTTTCTTTCTGTTGCTGGTTATCAGCAGTACTTTCTTGCAGATGTTCCTGTTCTTTCCGTATTGCTGCCCATTCCTTCTCCAGATAAAAAGGCAATTCCAGCTGTTTCAATTCTTCTGTTGTTATATTAATCTGCTTTTCTTGAATCATTCCGGTCATTTCGCGTGCTTTATAATTATCATCCTGTTCCAGCGTTTTACGGCGTTCCATCATGAAAGTTATTTCCGCTTTTTGATTTAGCAGCTGCGTTAATTCCTCTTTTTCTTCACTTCCAAGAGAATTGATTGCTACATTTTGTTTTTTTTCTGTATACGTATCCAGGGTAGCCTGATGGGAATGAATTTCTCTATCGAACTGGTTGATATCAGCATAGATTGTCCTGATTTGTTCTTGATGATCTAAGGGAAAGTCTTGAACATCTGTCAATGCTTGCAATTCTTCAGAAATATGAAGGATTTCTTTTCGGATAGGAAGTGTATTGTCGAGCAATTTTTTCTTTTCCAGCTGTTCATCCAACGCTGCAATCTGTTCTTTTTTTAATGTATGTTTATTTTCCAATGTATGCAGTTTCTCTATTTGCTCTTTATATGATTTTTCCAGCTGCTTCTTTTCTTCTGCCTGTTTATCTTTGGAGCGCAATTCCCTTAATTTTTCATTGATAACCGGTTTCGTTCCAGACGGTCTGAACCGTTTTTGCAATTCTGTCTGTAGTTTTTTCTCTGCTTTATAAATAGCTGCCGATCCTGTTAGACCAACACTCAGCAGCAGTTCACTCATATCTTCTTCATTCATTTCTTCCATTACGGTTAAATCCTGATCAGAAAAGGAATAAATGGATTGAAACGTTTCTGCATTCACATTCCCCAGAAGCGCTCCAAACCAGGTTCCATCTTTTTCCTCTCCCTTGTTATCAAAGTATCTTACCTCTGTCGCGTCCAGGCGTTCTATCCTGACCGTACCTTCAAGAGGATGTTCGATAATCATCCTCCCGCCCAGTTTACTGCTTGTTTTCGGACGGTAAAAATCGCATTGCTTTTTTGTCATACCAAACAACATATATATCATAAATTGATGCAAAGTCGTTTTACCTGATTCATTATTACCAAGAAGCGTTATCAGATGTGAATCTGAAAAGGAGAATGACTGATCAATCCATCTGCCAAATCCGTAAATGGTTATTTCTTTTATTTTCACTTTGACCGCTCCTTTCGCAATACGTCATTCAGCAACTTATATGCATCAGCTTTAACATCCTGTGCATCTTCATCCGACAAAGCGGGTAAAAACTTTCGGGCATCCTTATGACGATAGATTTCTTGTAATCCTTCATGGATAAAATCCATATCCACTTCTTCTAATATATCTGTTAAGAAATCATCTGCCAGTTGACTTGATTCTTCTTCTAAAACAATCTGATGCTGATAAATATATTGCCATGGGAAACGTTCCATCAGCGATTCATTGATTACTTCGACCAGCTCTTGGATAAGTCCCTCGTCCGGTGTGAATGTTTCTGTTTCTTTCGCTGCTATTTTCAAATAGAATAAGCTGGGAACACTAGATTCCGGGAGCCGCTCTATGATTGCTTTTTCTGCTTGGGAAGGTGATAAACCATCCCGGATATCCACTTCCACTTCTTCATAACGGATTGCCTGAAGCGGTAAAAAGGTCTGCTTTGTCTGATGTTTGCTTAAAGTAATCAAATAACAACCTTTTTCTCCCGTCTCTTTCCGATGCCTCCCTTGTATATTACCGGGATAAATGATGGACGGATTTTCATGGAGTTGCTGCCGTTTATGAATATGGCCCAACGCCCAATAATCCATTCCTTTGTTTAACAAGTCTTTTATTTGAAAAGGAGCATAGGTATCATGTTCTGTATTTGTCGCCACACTGCCGTGCAGCATAGCAATATGAAACGGAAAATCATCGTCTGTTGTCGTTATGTATGCTGATGATTTATTTTCATAAACTGCTCTATGTTCATAGCTAAAACCGTATATCGCTGCAGCAGCTTTACCATGTTTATAAAAAGGAATACACGTTACCGTTTCATCAGGAAAGATATGTACATTATCCGGATACGCTACGTCAAAAGAATCTCCTTTGATAAAATCATGATTTCCATAAGATAGATATACGTCAATATGTTCATCCTTCAGCCGTTCAAAAGCACGGCGCAGCCTTATTTGTGATTTTAGACTTTGTGATTCATGATCATATAAGTCCCCTGCTAATAATAAAAAGTCCACCTGATGTTCGATTGCTCTGTCCACTAAATGGTTCAGAGCAGTAAATGTACTCTCTTGAATTTCTTTAAATATATTTTCCGGCACATGTCTGAGCCCTTTAAATAAACTGTCTAAATGCAAATCAGCTGCATGGATAAAAGTAACTGCAGAATTCACTGTCTTCCCTCCCGCTTTTATCATACCCTTATTTTAACAGAGGCGATAATAGAATGCACGTTCTGTTAGGCAGTCACTTCCAAAAAAGATCATCTTTGATACACGCTGATTCTTCCCAACAAAACTCTTCCATTTATCTTTATTTATATTTTGACTCTTCATCAAAATTTATGATTGACAAATGACTATATTTTTGATGTTAGCAACCGCTACGGAAAAACACTACGCTTTCCGTGTTTTTCCTTCGCTAACTCGTTTCACTAACTTATTTATAAAATAATATCAACAATAGATTTTAGTGTTGAACTTATATTCGGAATCATTTTAGCGTACAAATAGAAAAAGCCTACCACGGATGTGTAGACTTTAACATTATATATCATTTTGTCATCTGATTTAGCACGTCCATCAGTTCATCTATTGCTTCTTCGCCTTCTCCGGATTTCACGGCGTCGCTGACACAATGTTTGACATGGCGCTCCGTCACTTCAAATCCGACTCGTTTTAATGCGGAGTTAATCGCACTGATTTGGACAAGAACATCCACACAATATCGATCTTCATCAATCATTTTTTGGATGCCGCGTACTTGACCTTCAATTCGTTTTAATCGATTCGTCATTGCTTTTTTTTCTGCATCTGTTCTTGGTTTTACGGTATGTTCATGTAAGGAATCCATCGTATCCCTCCTTATTGGTTACATTTTTAAAATACCACCCGACCGTATTTTTGTCAAAGAAAAAACCTTGCATAGATGAGTCTAAACCGAAAAGTCTCCATCTTTAAATAACAATGGAGACTTTCGGCACCTGTTCTATTCCTTTTTCGATAACTTCATTGCCTGTTTTATATCCTTGATTGAACCTGATTTGCCATACATTAACACGCCACCTTTATAAACACGTGCTGCTAATGCTGCAAGCAATGCAATGGTTACAACCAGAATCGCAATCGATAAGCCAATTTCCCAGAAAGGAATATTGAGCATACCGATACGTAAAAACATAATCATCGGCGTAAAGAATGGAATATAAGATGTCACTGTAATCAGTGTTGATTCAGGCATACTCAATCCCATCATAGCCAGGATAAATGCAACAACAATCACCATAATCATCGGCGTCACCAGCTGATTAACATCTTCTATTCTGCTTACCAGCGAACCAAGCATGGCTGCCAACGTTGCGTATAAGAAATAGCCTAATAAAAAGAACACTACTGCGTAAATATAAATAACCGGGTCATTATTGGTCAACCCCATGACTTCAAAAAATTCGCCGGCCATCGAACCTTCATTTGCCTGAATCGCAAAATACCCTCCCCCAAGCAGGATAATAATTTGCGTCAGCCCTAAGAAGGCAATACCGATAATTTTTGCGAACATATGCATAATAGGTGGAGCACTGGAAATAAGCAGTTCCATCACACGCGAAGATTTTTCTGTTGCGACATCAGTGGCGATCATCTGCCCATAAATCAAAACGGTCATATATAAAATGAAAAGCATCGCATATACAAGGCCTCTGGACTGATTCATTTCTTCTGCTGTCCGGGCACTGTCATCGAGCTGCTCCGTTTGCAAAGTCACAGGAGCGTAAATCGTATCCAACGTCTGCTGATCAATTCCTGCTTCCTGTGTTCCTGTCATTACTTTCAACTGCTGTAATATCTGCTCAATCTGCACTTGTTCCCCTGTTTCCGAAATGCGATTTGCATAATATTCCCCTTCAGGCAGGTTATCTTCATCAGCAGTTACGACAAGCAGACCATCATATTCTTCATCGATAACGGCTTCCTTTGCCTCTTCCTCGGTTCCTTCAAAATTCTCAAAGGCAATTCCTGTTCCTTCACTAATCCCTTCTTCCAGTAAATAATCCCCATAGGTTCCGGATTCATCCATAACCAGCACGTCATCGGACTCATCCTCTCCGGAAAACATATCAATGATAGAAGGTAAATTTGCCATACCGATAATAATAGCTAATGTAATCACGGTCGTAATAATAAATGATTTCGATTTCACTCTTGAAAAATAAGTATGACCGACAATGGTCCAGAATTTATTCATAAGAAGCACCTACCTTTGCAATAAAGATATCATTTAATGAAGGCTCTTCTATTTCAAATTTCCGGACAAAACCTTTCCCTTGTAGTCCGGCAAAAATATCCTGCGCTGCCTGTTCATCCTCAATCTGTAACGCACATCCATCTGGTAATTCCTTATAAGATACCACTCCATGATAATTCTTTAAGAATTCCATGGAAAAATCACCGCGGATGTTCAGATTCTTCTTTCCGAACTCCTGCTTAATTTCCCGTAATGATCCATGGACAACAGGCGTTCCTTTTTGCAGAATACAAATATGCTGACACATTTCTTCTACATGCTCCATCTGGTGAGAAGAAAACACAATCGATGTTCCTTGATTTTTTAAATCGAGCACCGCTTCCTTCAGCAATTCAACATTTACCGGATCTAATCCCGAAAACGGTTCATCCAGTATAAGCAGCTTCGGTTCATGAATCACCGCAGAGATAAACTGAATCTTCTGCTGATTTCCTTTGGATAACTCCTCTACTTTTTTATCCAGATACTCTGGCACTTTAAATCGCTCCAGCCAGGCATCCAGTTTTTGAAGGATATCCTGTTTTTTCATCCCCCGCAGCCGACCTAAGTAAATAATTTGTTCTTTCACGGTTAATTTGGGGTATAAACCTCTTTCTTCCGGCAGATAACCAATTAAATGGCTCTGATTATAAGAGATTGATCCTCCCTGCCAGGTAATATCTCCTGCTGTTTGGTCAAGCAATCCAAGAATCATACGAAATGTCGTTGTTTTGCCTGCGCCGTTTCCGCCTAAAAAGCCGAACATTTCACTTTCCGGGATTTCCAGAGACAAATTGTCTACAGCCGTATGGTTTCCAAAACGCTTGGTTACATTTGATAGTTTCAGCACACACTTCTCTCCCTTCCTACTCTAATACGTGACATTATAAAAAAAGTTTCAATGATTCTTTCTGTATTTTCATTTGTCCTACTTCATCATATATGCTGCAATGAAAATAAACAATGCTCCATTTTCATTGCAGCATGCTTCTCCTTGTTTTACAATAAACGTATAAAACGGTTTCAGATGAAGGAGGCTGTGAGATGGTTGCGTACTATTTGACGGTATTTTCAAAAGATGGCGAGAAATTACTTGATGAGTATTTTGATGCTTCGGCGGATGGAGAAGCGAAGAAAATTGGAACAGCTAAACTTGCGGAAAAAGGATACTTGGAACACACGCATCGTTGTGTCAGTCCCACTGCGAAACTGGTTCTTTTCCATCGTTAAAAAAACCCCGCTGCTGCCAAGATAAAGCAGCGCCGGGGTTTTGCATGTTCATTATTCATTTGCACCATAAAGTTCTTCTAATGGTTTTGTAATGGTTTGAGAAACTTCATTAATCACATTGTTTAGTTTTTGTTCCTCTTCCATGAGTTTTGAAATTGCTTCATGCTGTTGCACTGTTTCAACAATTTGTCTTGCTTTTTCAATTTCCTCTTCCGAAATATCCAAGCCTTGCATATGCTTTTCCTGGAGGTTTAATTGTGTTTCACGAAAGTTTTCAAACATTTGTTTGGCAACTTCATCAGCCATTACTGCCTCGTAAGCTTGTTTTAAATCTTGAAATTCTTGGCTTTCACGTAGTGCTTGTTCTAATTGATTTGCTTGCTCTTGTAAATTTGCCATTAAATAAATTCCTCCTTCAATCGTCTCTTGCTACTATAACAAAGCTGTAAGCGTATGTATAGCCATATCTATTCGACATGTATAAGAAATAACGTCAAGAGATTTTTAAAAGTCACTCTGTATTTAAATAAAGGAGGAGCTGTATTGTATTTACAACGATTAAAAAAGCTGTATCCCAGTTTAATTGAACTTTCCAAAATACAGCCACATATTGATCCTGATTTTTATTGGTATCAATTTGAAAATAAAATAATTGGAATCGATAAAAAAGAATTAACCGAAAAAGATGGTATGCTTTTAAGTACTTTTCTTACCCCTTACCATGTTGAATTGCCGGATAAAACACCAAAAGAAAAAGAATGGGAAACACGGATCCAGAATAGAAAAGACCAAAACCTGGGAAGAAACGGACGATACCGTTTTATATTCTTTCAAATCGAAAAAGGACAGGTTGATGCATCGATTTTCAAAAAAACGTTGCAGGCATTTTTTAAAGATAATGTATCTATTTTATGGAACCACCCCAATCAAGGGTTTATTATCGAAGACGGAAACAGTTTCTTAGAAGAAGATATCTCCTATCATCATATTGCAGATACCTTCATGAGTGAATTATATGTCAAAATCACCTTCCTCATTGGCCCTTACCTGGAAAATGATAAGGACTTGGCTGATTATACAGATCAGCTTTTACAAATGGCGACAATGAGCATTCCCAAAATAGACCGTGCTGTGATGGACTATACCGAAGCATATCCGCTATGCCTTATCGGTAACCTTCTTCCAAAGCAGCAGCACCAGTTAAGTGAATGGATATTAAAAGAATTCAGGACGGATACCGAAGCATTAGAAACCATGCACATGTTTATCCATTGTAATTTAAATGTTTCTGAAACGGCCAAGAAACTATATATTCACAGAAACAGTCTACAGTACCGGCTTGATAAATTTTATGAAAGTACTGGTATTGATATGAAGCAATTTGATAAGGCCTTCACGGTTTATTTAGCCATTTTAGCAAACATGCACAATGCCGATACATAATTTTATGCAACTCCACCATATGATTTTCACCGTTTTTTCCGTAAACTGAAATCAGTTACTAAAAACGCTTTCACGAATAAATACTTGCATGAAAATCAGGGAGGAAAAAACATGGCAGAATTAAAACTGGACCATATTCAAAAGATATATGGGAAAGATGTTTTGGCAGTAGAGGATTTTAACTTGCATATTCAAGATAAGGAATTTATTGTATTTGTTGGTCCATCCGGTTGCGGGAAATCAACAACCCTTCGTATGATTGCCGGTTTAGAAGAAATATCGGAGGGAGAATTATATATTGATGATAAATTAATGAATGATGTTTCCCCAAAAGATCGTGATATTGCAATGGTATTTCAAAACTACGCCTTATACCCGCATATGAATGTATATGATAATATGGCATTCGGACTGAAACTGCGGAAATTCAAAAAGGAAGAAATCAAAGAGCGCGTGGATCAAGCAGCGAAAATTTTAGGGTTGGAAGCATACTTAGATAGAAAACCAAAAGCATTATCCGGCGGGCAAAGACAGCGTGTGGCATTAGGACGTGCGATTGTCCGGGATGCGAAAGTTTTCTTAATGGATGAGCCTTTATCCAATTTAGATGCGAAATTGCGTGTGCAAATGCGCGCGGAAATTCAAAAGCTTCACCAGCGTCTTCAAACCACAACCATTTATGTAACCCATGACCAGACAGAAGCGATGACCATGGCGACAAGATTAGTTGTTATGAAAGACGGTGTGATTCAGCAGGTTGGTGCTCCGAAAGATGTATATGATTTGCCGGAGAACATATTTGTCGGCGGTTTTATCGGTTCTCCATCGATGAACTTCTTTACAGGCACATTGGAAGGAGACAGATTTACCATTGGCGACAATTCCTTTCTCATTCCGCAACCAAAGCTTAACCCCTTAAAAAATCAAGGATATGAAGGGAAAGAGCTGGTTATTGGCGTGCGTCCTGAAGATATCCATGATGAGTTAGTATTTTTAGAAGCATCCGCTGATTCGAAACTTACAGCAAAAATCGAAGTTGCTGAGCTGATGGGAGCGGAGTCCATTCTTTATTCCAGTATCGATGGACAGGAATTTGTTGCACGGGTTGATTCCCGAACCGATATACAAGGCGGTGACGATATAGAACTTTCCTTTGATATGAATAAGGTCCACTTCTTTGACAAAGACAATGAGCAGCGGATACATTAATATTTGCCTTGTTTCTAAATTGGTAAAGGGGAGCTTTTAAAAGCTCCCCTTTTCAGCCAGTAATATTTTGTTTAATAAAATTATTGACCATGATGCATTTGTTGTTGAGCAGTTTGAACAAGACGTTTTGTGATTTCTCCGCCTACAGAACCGTTTGCACGGGAAGTTGAATCTGCACCAAGATTCACACCAAATTCTTGAGCAATTTCGTATTTCATTTGATCAAGAGCTTGTTGAACTCCAGGTACTACTAATTGGTTTGAGTTGTTGTTTGCCATAGTTATCACCTCCTGTACACCTATCATCTGCAATTTTGCTGATCTTATGATAGTTAATTATTGGTAATAACAATGGCAAACTTTAAAATGCAGAACGCAGCTTGCTCTGCGCCCTTTTTTTATCTTTTAATATTCTAACAGGTCGCTTTTCCCGGGACGGAAAAGCTCATTTGCTACGTCTCTTTGATATCTGTTCTGTTTTTCTGATTCTATAAATAAACGCTGCACATTTTTTCGGCATAGCTGTTCAATATCGTCAATCACTGCTTGCGGCGTTGGATCTACAAGGCCGAATACCACAGCGTCATAAGCGCGGACAGACCCTAAATTGACGACATAGTCATTTACTAAATGAATACCTTTTTCTTTGACAATTTGATCTCCCTCAGCGGAAATTGGAATATTTGCTGCTTCCGCAATCAGACTTGCATTCACTGAATCCGCATTGCCTGCATGAATCACATCTTCGAGCGCACAAGGAATCAGAATATCTGTATCGACATCCAGCCATTCATTATTTGGTCTTACATGATAATTAGACTCGAAATAGGCTTTATCCATCTCCCCATATTCATTTTTATGGTCAATCAGAGAAGGTATATCCAGTCCTTCTTTACAAGTGACCAATAAATTGGCATCTGAAATTCCAACTACTTTATAGCCCAGTTGATGTAATTTTAATGCACAGCTGGCACCGACACAGCCAAATCCTTGAATAACAACTTTTGCTCCGCCTTTTCCATTCATTCGTTTCCAGGCTTCATCTGTTGCAAAAGCAGCGCCATAGCCGGTGACAATATCATTTAAAAGAAGTCCGTCCAGCTTTTGTGTTAATAAATCATCATAATCCTTGATTCCTTTTAACACAACCGGATTTTCCTTCATGGATTTAGTCAGTGGAATATCGATACCAAATTCATGGAATATTTCCAGAATATCTTCATATTTTGTTCCTAAATCATTCCCCAAGGACACGCCGTTATCAATATATGGCATCATAGCTGTCAGGAATCGTTTTAATACACCGGGTGCTTCAGGTGATTTAAAATCAAAAGCAATGCCGGCTTTACATCCGCCTGTTGTTTCCGATTCACTGGCCACATATTTATAGGCCATCGCTTCTGCCAGACGAATCACTTCTTCTTTTGTTACGGATGGATGCATTCTTGTTCCTCCGCCGGAATATCCTTTTTTCAGATTCTGGACAACCAGCCAGCCTTGTGCATCTGTTTCCGTATCATTCCATTCTACAACTAAATATGGTTTTAACATGTCTCTTCTCCTTTATTTATTTTTCTCCATCAAACCAGTCAGAACGTTCCGGGTTCATACTAATATTGATTTGTTTTGTCTCCTGGTACTCATCCAGGCCGTATTTTCCGAGACTTCTTCCAATCCCACTTGTTTTGTATCCTCCCCACGGCGATTGCACGCTGGACAGGTGATAGTTATTCACCCAGGTAATCCCCGCACGTACTTTCTTTATGACACGGACAGCTTTGGCCTGATCAGTGGAAAATACCGCGCCGGCAAGTCCATAATCCGTATCATTAGCCACATGGATAGCTTCCTCTTCATCTTTAAATGTTTGAATCACAATTACCGGACCGAATATTTCTTCCCGGACAATACGCATATCACTTGTTACATTGGTGAATACAGTCGGTTCGATGAAGAAACCTTTCTCTAACCCATCTTTTTCGATACGCTTGCCACCTAAAACTAAATGTGCGCCCTCTTCTTTACCAATCTGTATATATTCCATAATACTATCCATATGCTTGTTGCTGACAATAGCTCCCATTTCCGATGCTTTATCATTTCCAGGACCAACTCGGATGGCTTTCGCTTTTTCGATAAACTTTTCCACAAATGTTTCATATATATCTTCTTGAATGAGCAGCCGACTGCCTGAAGTACAGACTTGTCCCGCTCCCATAAAAATACCAAATAAACCATAATCAACTGCCAAATCTATATCCGCATCATTAAAGACAATGTTCGGTGATTTTCCGCCAAGTTCCAAAGAAACTTTTTTCAAATTACCAGCTGCTGCCTGCATAATCTGCTGCCCTACTTTTGTGCTGCCTGTAAAAGATACGATATCTACATCCTTACTTTCGGAAAGTGTTTGTCCCGCTACAGCCCCTGTTCCAAGCACCAGCTGCGCAACACCTTTAGGCAAATCGGTTTGTTCGAAGAGTTCATACAGCTTCACGGCAGTCATCGGCGTTATTTCTGCCGGTTTTAAAATAATGGAATTCCCAGCAGCTAAAGCAGGAGCTATTTTCCACACACTCATCAAAATCGGGAAATTCCAAGGAACGATTAAACCGGCTACTCCCATTGGTTCTTTGACAATCATCGTTTGTAAATCCTTCTCCGCTTCAAAGGTTTCATCTGTCTGATTTTGTAACAGACCAGCGTAATAACGGAATGTGTGCAACGCATCAGCTACGTCGGCTTCTGCTTCTCTGATTGTTTTTCCGTTATTTAATACTTCCAGTTCGGTCAATTCCTCAGCATGCGCTTCTATTTTATTGGCGATCTGGTATAATACTTCCGCTCTTTCTCCAGGCGTCTGTTCCGACCATATCCCGCTTTCAAATGTGCTTCTGGCGATACGAATTGCCTTTTCGGTTTCTTCTTTTGTCGCTTGCGGCGCTTGCGCAATGACTTCCTGATTGGCAGGATTGATTACCTCTTGCCTATCAGGATTGACCGAATCCAGCCATTCACCATCTATATACAACTTCAAATGTTTGGTCATATCATAAGCCTCCTTATTTCACTTTAGCAGCGGTTATCCTGACTATTGATGTGGACGAAATGAACGGATATATTCCGGAGAATCTTCATATGCCAAATGACCAATCGCCTTCGTATCCACAACAATCATATAGGATTGGTTACTTGCAAGAGCCTTTGCCAACACGTTATCAAATTCACTGGCAGATGTTGCTTTTTCCGCTTCAAATCCCATCGATTTTGCCATCATAGCAAAATCAGGGTTCTGTAAATGAACAGCTGTCTGCCGGCCATACGCTGCTTCCTGATAATATTGCAGAATGCCATAGCCGCCATCATCAAACAGTAAAACAATAATCGGTGCATCTTCCTGGACAGCCGAAATCATTTCTCCTGCGTTCACCATAAAACCACCATCACCAGCTATCAACACAACCGGTTTTTCCGGCTGAGCAACTTTGGCACCAACTGCCATAGGCAAGCCCTGTCCAATTCCGCCGCCGGTCATATGCAAATAATTACCTGGTTCCTGGATTTGGACCAGTTTATTTCCCCATATGTAGCCATGCATTGTTACATCAGTTACTAAAATCGTATTTTCCGGTAATTGCTTGTTCATGATATCGGCAAATTCTCCATAAGGCTGAACCATTTCATGTAAATCATTGCGGACGGCTGTCCGGGTTGTCTTTACTTCTTCTACATACGCGTTATCCGGCTGGGTTTCTTTGTCTGCCAGTGTGTTATTAATGGTTTGCAAGACAGCTTTGGCATCGCCGATTAATCCGTACTTTGTATCATAATTTCGGTTAAACGCAAATGGGTTTAAATCAATATGAATATGGTTTTCCGGTAATGGAAGCGTGCCTTCTGCCGTTTCTGTTTCCCGAAATCTGACTCCGATACTGACAAGCAAATCCGATTTTTTAAGAAGCTCTGTCACTTGTGGGGTAGCGGCGAAATTTCCGATGCAAAGCGGATGATTCTCCGGCATGCCTCCTTTACCGGATTCGCTTGTAATCACTGCCGGCTGGATTTTTTCAACCAATGTAGTTAGTGCTTCAGAAGCCCCAGCGTGAATAATCCCGTCGCCGGTCCATACAATTGGTCTTTTAGCAGATGCAATGGCTTCTATTATGTCTGCAGGTATACTTACTTCTGTATTTTGTTGCTTTGTTTTCGATTCAATCAGCTGGTTATCTGGAATAATCTGTGCTTGAAAATTCGTTGGAATCGATATCGTCACCGGGCCTTTGGGAACTTCCCGTGCATCATTCATTGCCGCCCGCATAAATGGTGTAATCTGATGCGGCAAGCGCAATAAGTAAGATGATTTACTAGCACCATCCATCATTTTTTGCTGATCTTTACATTCATGAATATAGCGTAAATCTTTTCCGATATAATCGGAATCTACTTCGCCTGTAATATGAAGCAGCGGTGTTCCTGCATTCCACGTTTCGGTTAAGGATCCGGCTCCATTTCCGGCACCTGCTCCTGTACTAGTCAGTACAACACCTAATTTACCCGTTGTTCGTGCATAAGCATCTGCCATATTCACCGCGCCGCTTTCTCCCCGAGCAGTGGCTATTCGGATGGAACCTTCTTCCAGCAATGCTTCATAAATAGGCATATTATGGATGCTGACAATTCCAAATATTGTATCTACATTTGCTTTAACAAGTTCTTTTACAATTGCATCTGCAACGGTCATTTCTTTCTGATTCATTATAATCCTCCCCTTACTGTCTATGTACCCATTTCCTAACTTGTTTTTCCCCCTATTTAAAACCTCTCTTCAAAAATAATGGAGAGAGGAAGTAACATAATTTATTGAAAATGGGAAGTACAATATTCGACAGATAAACGTTTGACTTTAAGTTTAGCTTATAGCACCCTGCAAAAGATTGCAAGGGAAGTAACAGGATTCACATCCCTATCACCGGTTTTTGGCAGCGGTTACACCATAGCAAGAAGTACAGCTTCACGTTTTTGGATTTTTTAACAAAAAGTTTGCATTTTTTCTTATATTCTTCTTTTTTAATCAAAAACTGCCGGTTCGATTGTCCGGCAGTTTTTGATTTCTTTCTATTTATTTTGGATGTGTCATTTCTTCCGGTTTGACATACGCATCAAATTGTTCTGCTGTTAATAATCCCAGTTTAACTGCTGTATCTTTTAACGTAGCATTATCCGCAAATGCGGTTTTGGCAATTTTGGCTGCATTTTCATAGCCAATATGCGGATTTAATGCCGTTACCAGCATCAAGGAATCCCGCAAGTTCTTTTCGATATTTTCTAAGTTTGCTTCAATTCCGGCAGCACAACGTTCGTCAAAGGACATTATACTGTCCGCTAATAATTGGCTGGATTGCAAGAAATTATATGCAATCACCGGCTTGAATACATTTAACTCAAAGTTCCCTTGGCTCGCTGCAAAACCAATCGTGGCATCATTTCCCATTACCTGTGCAGCAACCATGGTCACTGCTTCGCTCTGTGTCGGATTGACTTTCCCAGGCATGATAGAACTTCCTGGTTCATTTGCCGGGATGGCAATTTCTCCAATTCCGCAGCGTGGACCGCTTGCTAACCAGCGTACATCATTCGCAATCTTCATCATATCTGCTGCTAATCCTTTTAAAGCACCATGTGCATATACCGTTTCATCATGGCTCGTCAATGCATGAAATTTATTTTCAGCAGAGATAAATGTTTTTCCAGTATATGCTGAAATAGCTTTACATACCTTTTCCGAAAAATCCGGATGAGCGTTTAAACCGGTTCCTACTGCTGTTCCGCCAATAGCCAGTTCACGCAGATGCGCATTGCTTTCTTTAATCATGGTATAGGACTTCTCCAACATGCGGTGCCAGCCGCTGATTTCTTGTCCTAACGTCAATGGCGTTGCATCCTGCAAATGGGTACGTCCGATTTTAACAATGTCAGCGAACTTCTGCTGCTTTTCTTCCAGTGTATTTGCGAGTTGCTTCACTGCAGGAAGAACAGTGTCTTCGAGCTTTAATACAGCTGCTACATGCATAGCAGTAGGATATGTATCATTAGAACTCTGCGACTTGTTTACATCATCATTGGGATGAAGTTTTAATTCGCTGCCCTTGTCTTTGAGCCACTCATTTCCAACATACGCCAATACTTCATTGACATTCATATTGGATTGTGTACCGCTTCCTGTTTGCCAAACGACTAATGGAAAATGCTCGTTTAATTTATCTGCTAATACTTGGTCTGCAGCATACTTAATAGCTTCTGCTTTTTCTTCTTCCATTAAGCCCAATTCAAAGTTAGCAACCGCTGTACTTCTTTTCAGAATTGCAAACGCTTTAATGATTTCGACAGGCATGGTTTCCTGACCAATCGGGAAGTTCTGCTTACTGCGCTGTGTTTGTGCTCCCCAAAATTTGTCTGCCGGTACATTGATTTCCCCAATAGTATCTTTTTCTATACGATAATCCATCTTAACTCCTCCTTGAAACTTTTCCTTGAATCCCTTTCTAGTGTATCAAATTTTTTGTTTTTTTTCGATTTCTTTTTCATGATATAATACAGTAATCGTTCTTTTTCCGACAATATCTTCCTTTTTCACGTATTTCAATTTGAAAGAAACGAGGGATACATCATGCCAAATATTTGGACACATATTTTTTTCGCAGAAGATGTTTGTAATTCTTTGTCCTGTGATACACATCGTTCTCCATATAAACATACGTTGTTCCTGGGAGCACAGGGTCCTGATCCTTTCTTTTATTATCGATTTTGGCCCTGGTTTTCAAATCAAAAAACCGGACAGGAAATCGGCAACACTTTACATACAAAAGAATGCGGGCCTTTTCTCTTGCATCTGATTACAAAAGCCATGAAACAAGCCGATGAAACAAAGGCTTATGTAATGGGTTTTATCACGCATCATTTACTGGATCGCCATACGCACCCTTATATCCATTATCGTGCTGGCTATCAAGGCAGCAAACATCAAAAACTGGAAACCATCATCGATACAAAGTGGGCCTTCCGCACTCGTAAAATGGAGCTTTGGAAACATCCGGCATATGCTGAAATAAACGTCGGCACTACGTTGCCCGCATCTATTTTACACCTGTTAGATGAAAGTATCCGCACCTTTTATCCCGGATTATCTTTTCAAATACAGGACATCCAAATCGCTTATCAGGACATGCTGGCTGCCCAAAAACTATTTGCGGATCCAAGCGGGTGGAAAAATAAAATGTTAAAGCCTTTTATCAGCTCTTATTCCCATCGGCCTATCGATGCATCTATCGATTATCTGAATGAAAATAAAACCCCCTGGCTGCATGCAGCTACTGGAGAGGTGCACCAGGAAAGTTTTCCAGAATTATACGATGATGCATTAAATGATGCCGTCAGTTTACTTCCACTTGTTACGGATTATTGGAATGAAGGCGGGGCATCTGTTTATGAACAGCTCAGCCGCAGAATCGGCAACATATCATACGATACAGGAACTCCCTTGGCAAACCAGGATAGAAACCGTTTCAGTGTCCCTATTGTGTAAAGGAAAAAGCACATGCTACAGCCTAATTTGGCAGCATGTGCTTTTTATTATTGCGGACGTACATCGACTTCCTCTTTTTTATTCGAAGCGTTTTTCGCTTCTTCTATTCCTTTATCAATATCTACAAATTTCAAAAGAACTATTCCGATAATAAAGAAGAAAATAAGAGAAAGGATTCCTAAGCGACTGTTCCCCGTCAACTGGCCAATCAACGCAAATATAAATGGGCCGATAACAGCAGCGAACTTGGAAGAAATACCATAAAATCCAAAAAACTCCGCGTGTTTGCCAGTCGGAATCATTCGTCCGAAAATGGAACGGCTCAATGATTGTGCTCCTCCCTGAACCATCCCTACAATAATAGCTAATATATAAAAATGAAGTGCTGTATTCATAAAATAGCCAATAATAACAATGCCTAAATACACATATAAGGTGATAAATAACGCTTTTTTCGCTGTTATTTTTGTTGCCAGCCACCCAAAAAAGAATGTAAACGGAATGCCGACAAATTGGGTAATTAATAAAGCAACAATCAGATCATTTTGACCGATACCGATTTCACTTCCGTATACCGTTGCCATGCGGATAATTGTTGAAATACCATCATTATAAAGCCAAAAAGCCAGCAGGAAAATAAGCAGCTGCTTAAACCGTTTTATTTCCCGAAAAGTGTTGCCAACTCTGGAGAACCCGATGGAAATATATGATTTCGTCCGCTCTTCCTTCTCTTTTTTCTCTTCTTTCAAATTTTTCAGCAGCGGAATCGTAAATACCAGCCACCAGATCCCGACTGATGCAAGTGAAATACGGCTTGCCCATTCTGTATTGGCAATTCCGAACCACGATGGTTTTAATATCATCATCACATTCACAGCCAGCAGAATTCCTCCGCCAATATAACCGTATGCGAAACCGCCGGAAGATACTTTATCTATCTCTTCCTTATCAGCGATTTCCGGCAAAAATCCATCATAGAATATATTCCCGCCAGAGAATCCAATTGAACCTATAATAAACAATAGGGAAGCAAGCAGATAATCTCCTTCACTGATAAATATCATTAAAATACTCGCAATAATACCCATAAATGCAAAAAATCGGAGAAACTTTTTCTTTGCTGCTGAAAAATCACTGATTGCACCTAGAATTGGTGCCAGGATTGCTACAATAAGTACCGAAATAGATTGCGAATAGCCCCAGTAGCTTGTCGCTAAATGCCCTTCCAATCCAGATGCAGCAACTGATGAATAATATACTGGAAGTACAGCAGCCATGATTGTTGTCGCAAAAGCAGAATTCCCAAAATCATACATCATCCAACTGCGCTGTATTTTCTTTTTCGATTTTGCGTCCACCATATCCCCCTCCTTTACTGCATTATAATGGATTTATTTAGTAAATCCTATCTCTTTTCGTAATTTAACAAAACTTATAAAAAAAGCATAGACCGCATTTGATTTATACGATCTATGCCTTGTTATATTCTTTAATCTTCCCATACATATTGTTTATAAGCTTCACTATATTCTTTAAAGTCTGTGTGATTATTTGTGTCAATGGCATGATTGATTCTTTCTTCCAAGTGAGATTTGTTCCAGTTAAACACAAGCTCATCTAATACGAATTGTGCAATCAGCTTGTCTTCAAATGCTAATTCTTTTCGTGCAGTTAGCGGCTCGCCTACATATTGAAAAAAGCGGTAAACGACTTTTTCTTGTTTCATGGAAGATTCCCCCTTAAAGCCTTTTATCCATTATGCACAAACTTTCTATAAATTTCAACTATAAGGTATTTTGAAATATTTGGTGATGTTTAGTAATGTTTCCTAAAGGAAAAGATGCTTACAAATCTCAATAACTCTTCCTGAGGTCGCTTATGTTTCTCTAGACCCACCAGCAGGTGATTTGTTAGACTATAAAAGCTAACTTGAAATAATTTCAAGACTATATACAGAAAGGTTATATAACGTATTGAAAAACAACAAATACTATACAAAAATGTTGGTCTACACAATGTATCTTCATTTTTAAGACATGGTGGGATAGCTATGAATAATCATGATGAAAATTTAAAAACCGGTGATAAAGGAGCTTGGCTGAGCATCGTCGCCTATATATTTCTGGCCGTTATGAAGCTTTTTATTGCGTCTATCGGAAATTCGGAAGGGCTGCGTGCAGATGGTTTAAATAACTTTACAGATATTATTACTTCCGTTGCGGTATTAGTAGGATTAAAAATAGCCCGGAAGCCAGCTGACTCCGTTCACCGTTATGGACATTACCGGGCAGAGAGTATTGCTTCTTTATTCGCCGCTTTTGTTATGGTGTTTATTGGCCTGCAAGTTATATTTACTGCCAGCCAATCCCTTTATGCAGCTGATTATGAGCAACCTGGTATGCTGACAGCTTGGGTAGCCTTATTTGCCGCTCTTATCATGCTGGGTGTCTTCAATTATAATTTGAAACTGTCCAGAAAAGTGGGCAGCAGTGCGCTTTATGCCGCTGCAATGGATAATCGTTCCGACGCTTTTGTCAGTATTGGCGTGTTTATCGGGATTATTGGATCACAATTCGGGCTATTCTGGTTGGATCCGGTTGTCGCGATATTGGTTGGATTTATCATTTGTAAAACAGCCTGGGATATTTTTAAAGATTCCACTGTCACATTAACGGATGGCTTTGATTATAAAAAATTAGACGAAATGAAAGAAGACATCCGCACATTTAAAAATGTACGGGATGTCATTGATATTAAAGGGCGTATCCATGGTAACCAAGAGCTTTTAGATATCACTATTTTAGTGGATTCCACACTAACGGTCGCTCACAGTCACGCCATTACAGAACAAATTGAGGACTACCTTTATCAAAAATATGGCATTAATCATGCGTTAATCCATATTGAACCTTATGGAGAAGACGGCGATTCGCCAACTTTAAATACGTAAAATCTCTTATTGACAATACGAGTAAATTAATTGTATAGTCATTATTAACAATCTTATCGTTAGACAGGAAAAGTCCGCAGTAGACCATTATATAACAGGACGTCAGAGACAAGGTGGCCGGTGCAAACCTTGGTGTATAATGGATTCGAATTACAGGCTTTGTATAAATACTTGTCGCTGTAATCAAGTGGATGCACTTATCTGTGCATCAACAAGGGTGGTAACGCGGAGCTGCACTTCGTCCCTATTTAGGGGCGGAGTTTTTTTATTGGCGTAAAACGATACGATAATACCTAATGTATTTTATTCTAATTGAATTAGAGTATAGGAAAAGTCAAGGAGGAATTATAAATGAATTCAATCAAGGCAAAACATCATCCCTCATTAATTGGTTCAATCATTTTTCTTTTCATGATTGTAGTGATTATCAGCTTGTTTATGATTGGTCTCGAAACAGCACCGCACGTACCTATTCTTATCGGAATTTTCATTCTGATCGGCTATGGTTTATGGAATAAAATCAGTTATCCATCTCTGCAGGACGCGATGGCTCTGGGTGCCGGTTCAGCTATGGGAGCAGTATTCTTGTTCTTTGTTATCGGTATTTTAATCAGCAGCTGGATAATCAGTGGAACGATCCCTGTGCTGATGATGACAGGATTGTCTATTATTTCAACGACCTGGTTCTATGCCGTTGTCTTTGCCATTACAGGGATCATCGGGATTTCTTTAGGAAGTTCCCTGACCACGACAGCCACAGTTGGAGTAGCATTATTAGGAATGGCTGGTGCAATGGATGCTTCGATAGCTATAACAGCCGGAGCAATTGTTTCCGGAGCGTTTTTCGGAGATAAAATGTCACCATTGTCGGATACAACGAATCTTGCTTCCACGATTGTTGGGGTTGATTTATTTGAGCATATTAAACATATCAGTTTAACGACGATCCCTGCATTTATTATATCTTTTATTATTTTTGCGATATTATCGCCCAATGAATCCCATGCAGGCAATAATATTGCACAATACCAGGAAGCATTACAAGCTACAGGCCTGATACATTGGAGTTCTTGGATTCCATTAATCGTTTTAATCATTTGTACCGTTTTTAAAATTTCTGCTTTCTTATCAATGTCCATCAGCAGTATCATTGCCAGTATTTTTGCGATTGTTGTGAATCAATTTCCATTAACAGCTATTCCAGGCATCTGGTTCGGCGGATATATCGGAAGTTCTGATTTTGACCCTGTTAATGAATTGCTTACAAGAGGCGGTCTGGAAGGGATGTTTTTCACGATTACCCTTGTGCTTCTCGCTTTAAGTTTTGGCGGATTATTATTCGTGACAGGAATTTTTCCGGTAATCTTACAAGCACTTCAAACCAGACTGAGACGAACCAGATCGATTATTACTTCCACCGCCTTTACAGCAATTGGTGTGAATGTTTTCATCGGCGAACAATATTTATCCATTCTGTTAACCGGAGAAACATTTCAGCAAATCTATGAACGGGCAGGATTAACAAAGAAAGCTTTATCCCGAACGTTAGAGGATGCAGGAACAGTGATTAACCCGCTTGTCCCTTGGAGTGTATGCGGCGTATTTATCGCAGACGTCTTAGGTGTCCCTGTCCTGACTTACTTGCCATTTGCATTTTTCTGTCTGTTAAGCCCAATAATTACGATTATATTCGGTGCCAGAACTGCAAAAAAATAAGATGAAAAAAAGGCCTTGATGTGTTTTCATTCATCAGGGCCTTTATCCATTATTTATCTTGATCTGTCAAAATGATTGCATCATCTTTTGTGATAACGATTTGATGTTCAAACTGTGCAGAGCGTCCTTTATCAACCGTTCTGGCTGTCCAGCCGTTATCATCCATTTTGCTGTGCCAATCACCTTCATTTATCATTGGCTCTATCGTAATAACCATGCCTTCCTTTAAACGGGTTCCTTTATTTGGCAACCCATAATGGGGAACATGCGGGTCTTCATGAATCGTAGGTCCGATTCCATGACCAGTGAAATCACGAACAACCGAAAATCCTTCTGCTTCAGCATAAGACTGAATCGCGTGGCCAATATCTCCAAGGCGGTTACCATGTTTTGCCTGGGCAATTCCTTTATATAATGCTTCTTTGGTTACTTCAATCAACTTCTGTCCTTTTTCATCTACATTCCCAACAGCATAGGTCCATGCAGAGTCAGCTAAACCTCCATCTAAGTTAACAACCATATCGACCGTCAGGATATCTCCATCTTCTAATGGTCTGTCTGTCGGAAAACCATGGCAAATTTCATCATTTAGAGAAGCGCAAATTGCATACGGATAACCGTTATAGCCTTTTTGTTCCGGTGTTGCACCATGCTCTTCCAAAAACTTCTCCACAAATGCATCTAATTCCAACGTCGTTACACCCGGCTTAATCCGGTTTGCAATTTCTTTATGTGTAGCGACAAGCAAATCTGCCGCATCTTGCATTTGTTGTACTTCTCTTTTACTTTTTCTGGTAATCATTCACTCAACTTCCTTTCCTTGTTCTATATTCGCGATACTATATAGGAAATCAATTCAATTATTTAAACAATGTTTCACACCCATAGTCCATTGTAAATTTTAACACAACCATTCTGAAACGGACAGTAAATCACCTTCTTATGATGTTGTATACACTTTTTCTAACCCATTGAAATGAAAACATTCCAACATATCCGGCCTAAACGCCAAGCAAAAAATGGGGCTACGCTGTAAAAATGGTAAAGTACAATTTATTAAAAAGAAACCGCATGTTATCATAAACATATCTTTTTTTAAAAAAGATATGTTTGAACGTTTAAATGGAATTGGAGGTCTTGTTATGATAGAAATTTCCGAAATTAATAAAAGCTTTGATGGTAATCATAAAATTATTGAAGATCTATCCTTGGTGATACCTGATGGGAAAATTATCGGCTTTCTCGGTCCCAATGGTGCTGGTAAATCTACGACGATTAATATGATGACCGGTATTCTGCCCATTGATGACGGGACCATTACCTTAAATGGGATTGATATTGAAAAATATCCGTTACAAGCAAAACAGGTTTTCGGCTTTGTGCCTGATCGTTCCGATATTTTCCTGAGATTGAAAGGGCTGGAATACCTAAACTTCATTGCGGATATGTATCAAGTACCTGAAGATGTACGAAAAGAAAGAATAGCATATTATACGGAACAGTTTTCCATCGATCACGCACTCGGAAATTATATTCAAAGCTACTCTCATGGTATGCGCCAAAAAATAATGGTTACATCTGTGCTATTGCATGATCCGGATATTTGGATTTTAGATGAACCGTTAACCGGTCTTGACCCGAAATCTTCCTATGCCTTAAAACAAATGATGCGGGAACATGCAGATCGAGGGAACACGGTTTTCTTTTCCAGTCATGGCCTCGAGGTTGTAGAACAGCTCTGTGATGAAGTAGCGATTATTAATCATGGCAGGCTTTTATTTTACGGTACGATAGAGGAATTACAATCTGAGTATCATACAGACCAGTCGCTTGAAAATGTGTTTTTGGAGCTGACCAATGATGCGTAAAACATGGACATTGACTAGAATTATGTTAAAAATGCAGTATTCCTCTGCCGGGAAGCAAAGTAATGCATGGGTATACATTATTCTTGCTATTTTTTTAATTCCATTTGCTATTATCGTACTGCAGGGGCTAAATTCCATGATCACCTACGCTTATAACTTTCTGGCTGAGATAAACCAGGAAAGTATGCTTCTTGGGTTGGCGCTTCTTTCTATTGCAGTTATCTTGCTATTTTTATCATTCATCATGATTTTATCGGCTTTTTATTTTTCAGATGATATTTCGGCTTATATACCGTTGCCCGTTCATCCTTATCAATTATTAGTCGGGAAGGCGGCAAATCCATTAATTTATAATTATTTCCTGACTGCATTTATCTTTCTTCCCTTTTTATTTATGTATGGGAGTTTGAACGATGCATCCTTTTTATTTTATGTCTATGGATTTATATTGTTTATTATTTTTCCTATTATTCCATTTTGTCTCGTTGCTGTTATTCTTATGTTTATTATGCGCTATGTTAATATTGCCAAAAATAAGGACCGTTCAAAAATCTTTATGGGAATTGGCTCTTTATTGTTTGTTATCCTCGTTAACGTGCTTGTGCGATTAAATATGGATAATGCTGCATTCATGGATACCTTTATGACCTACATGCAGGAACAGGAAGGCTTGATGCGATTGATTACATTTATCTTTCCACCCGCCTACTTTGGCGCCAACAGTCTTCATCTTGCAGCTAGCTGGTCCGGTCTTTTTTATCTGATTGCTCTGTTGTTTTTATTTGTAATCAGTGTGTTAGTATTTGTCTGGGCAGGACAACGGTTTTATTTGAAAGGTGTTCGCGGAATGAGCTCCGGCAGTAAGGGGAATTTATCAGCGAAAGCAACACAAAAGCTGACAAAACAGCATTCAAGTCTTATCACGTATATGCGTAAGGAACTCAAAGTCATTTTTCGTACCCCTGCTTTTCTGATGCAGTGTGTGATTCAATCTTTGTTTTTCCCGGTATTCCTAACCGTGATTCTATTTTTGGATATGGGAGATGAGCTGGCCGCACTAGTTCCGGCTGCCCCGGAAAAAAATCTATTTCTCATCTTATTTATGGTTTCGGTATTTATATTAAGTATGAATGTAACAGCTTCTACAGCTATTTCCAGAGAAGGAGCAAGCAGAAAATTAAATTTATTTTTGCCAATTCCTTTTCATCATTTGATTGACGCAAAATTATTTGTTGCTTATCTTATGGCGCTTCTGCCATTTGTCCTTATCATCGGAGTCGGTATGTATATCCATATTCCTATACATATCTTCATCGGCTGGGTTGCTATTTCCTTGTTGTATAACTGGTTATCTGTAATGATTCATTTTATCGTTGATGTCCAAAACCCGAAGCTACATTGGACCGACGAGCAAGAATTATTTAAAGGAAGGTTCATTCCGTTTTTTATTTCTCTTGCCCAAGTTGCTTTTTTTGGAATTATAACGATAATACTTTGGAATATGCAGATAAATGGTGTCTATCTGATACTGTTTATCCTGCTCATGGTTACTCTTATCGCTACCGCTTTAACACAAACCTATTTGCGTAAAAAAGTAACGCTAAAAACGCTGCAAAAATTAGGGGAATGAATAAAAAGAAGACGTACCCGGCAATCATACGCGTTGCCGGGTACGTCTTCTTTCTTTTCATCATTAACAGTAATAGCCACCATTGTAGCCTTGGTTGTTGCCTGAGTATGCTGTTCCAATAATAATTAACAAAATAAATAACACAACTAATAACGCAAAGCCCGCTGAGCCAAAGCTTTGATTACAATCATGCTCACAACATTCTTTACCCATGTGTATAACCTCCTCTATCTGGACTACTTTAACTTATGCACGTTTATCCAGATTGGGAAGGCGAATGACCATATTTTTAAGAAAATACATTTGTTTTCGTTTTTTATTTGTCCTTTTTACGTATTAAAGATATTCCTTCACGTCATAAATTTTCCCGTTTTCAATGTTGTCATCCATTAAAATATCAATTAAAACGCCACCTATCATATCAGCGTCCTTGAGTTGATTATTTTCTTTTAACGCACGGAAACTTTCTACATCTTTAAATGCACCTGGTGTACTGGAACGGATGATTTCCTGCATTCCTGTATCCATCACACCCGGGCTGAAGGCAATCACTTTATGCCCTGTTTTCTCCTGTTCCATCGCAACGGTTTTCGTATACATATTCATACTGGCTTTAGTAGAACAATAAACACTCCATCCGTATTTCGGCTTTTCAGCTGCCCCTGAAGTTACGATTGCGGTAAGAAGCTGCACATGATGCTCTGTCGCTTTTTTTAAGAAATGATTGGTTAAATACATTGGTGCAACTGTATTTACTTGAATTTGTTTCATTAATCCATCCATATCTATATTTTCGGCACGATCAATCGGATCCACTAATCCGGCATTATTAATGACATACAGTTTCGATACGTTTTCTTTAAATAAAAAGTCATCCAGATTGTTACATGCAGTTTGTATAGAATCTTTTTCGGATAAATCACATGCAATGAAATAATAATGCGCATTATTTTCTTTGGCATAGTCATATAGCTTGGTATTATCTGTGCGGGAAATACCCACTACATTAATCCCTGACTCTAAAAATAGCTTTGCAACCGATGCTCCTAAGCCCTTTGATGCTCCTGTAATGATTGCTGTCTCCATAAACACTTCTCCTCTCCCGATTTAAACATATTACCCTATTCCCTTTTTTCTTATTTATCATGCACCACGAAAAATTTGTTCTGTCTGATCGAACTTTTTTATTGATTCATTTCAACCGCATCGAATATCCTGCTAGCGGAGGAAAAATACGGAGACTCCTGTGGGAATGCGTAGTGGGAAGACCCCGCAGGGAAAAAGTGGTCTTCTTTTTACCGAGGAGGCTGAGCTCAAGCCCACGGAAAGCGCAGTATTTTTCCGTAGCGGTCATCTTACACGTTACCTTCTCATCTTTGTCAATAGATGTATGGAAGAAACAATCAACCCCTGTTCCGATGGAGGTTACTTTTTAAAGTACGAAAGTGGTGTTAGAAAAAACGTCACAAATATCCCAACATAACTTCATTGGTTCCATCAATAAAAAAAGATCAGTCTCAATGAACACCTACTCCTTGAAACTGATCTTTTTTCATCTGTCTTAAAAGGATAATTTACTTTATAACTCTGTCCAATAATAAGCCAATGTTTCCATTCCTTTTGCAAAGCTATCTAATGGAAAGCTTTCATTTGGCGAATGCAGACGATCTTCTGGTGTACCAAAACCGAGCAGTACAATTGGATATTGGTACGCAGCCTCCAACCATTCAACAACAGGAATGGATCCGCCCATTCTCAGAAAGACCGTTTCTTTTCCAAATGCTTTTGTATAGCTTTTCGCAGCTTTTTTAATTAATGGATGATCCGGTTCGACCTTGTAAGCTTTAGCAGAGAGCTTTTCTTTTGTAATATCCACATGTACGCCTGCCGGAGCAAATTTCTCGACATGTTTCACTAATTTATCCTGTACATCTTGCGGATCTTGACCAGGGACAAGCCGTGAAGTAAGTTTTGCCGTTGCGGTGGAAGGAATAATGGTCTTTGTTCCTTTTCCTTGATAACCGCCATACAGTCCATTTACTTCCAATGTTGGTCTGCCCATGGTATGTTCTTTTGCTGTATATCCTTTTTCAGAGACGGTTTCCGGGATATTTGTTGCTTGAACAAAATCTTCCCCAGGAGCTTTTTCCATCAGCTCTCTTTCATCTGGTGTCAAGTCCTCTACTCCATCGTAAAAACCATCTACTGTGATGACTTCATTCTCATCTTTCATGGATGCAAGCAAGTGGCTCATCGCCATTAAAGGATTTCGAACTGCACCGCCATACATACCGGAATGAAGGTCATGATCCGGTCCAGTTAAGGTAATTTCGATCCCCGTGAAACCTTTTAAACCATATAAAATAGTCGGCTGATTTTTCTCAGCCATCCCGGAATCAGAAATAACTGCAAAATCAGCTGCAAATTGATCTTTCTTTTCTTGCAGCAGCTCATAAAGGTTTTCACTGCCAATTTCTTCTTCTCCTTCAATACAAACCTTTACATTCATCGGCAGTTTTCCTTCCGTTTTTAAGAAAGCTTCAAAAACGGCAAGATGCATGAATACTTGTCCTTTATCGTCACTTGAACCGCGGGCATAGATTCTTCCATCGCGTACTTCGGCCTGAAATGGCTGACTTTCCCATTGTTCAATCGGATCAACCGGCTGCACATCATAATGGCCATAAAGCAAAACAGTCGGAGCATCCGGGCCTGCTTTTGTGTATTCTGCAAAAATGAGCGGGTGCCCTTTTGTTTCCATTTTTTCTACATTTTCAAATCCTAATTCGTTTAAGTATTCCGTTAAAAAATCTGCAGCACGTCCAATATCTTCTTTATGTGCTGGATCCGTACTTACACTTGGAATAGCTAAAAAGTCATATAATTTTTGTAATAGCGCGTCGTGATTGTCTTTCAGATAAGCAATTGCCTTATCACTCATAGTGCTTATTCCTCCTTCAACTTGGATACATGCAGCTCCTCACCGGAATGCTTTATTAAAATACTTCATGCCATGTATCTTTATACTTTAGCATGTCTTCAGCAATTTCTTTTGCCCCTTCCAGGCTGTGATTTGCTGCCCAGCCACATTGCACTTCATTGCATGCAGGGACTTCTGTTGCCGTTAATACATCTTTTAATGTTTTCTCCACCATATCGAGTACTTCGTCGTAATTATCTTGATTCATTAAAGAAAGATAAAAACCGGTCTGGCATCCCATTGGGCCGATATCCAATACAGCATCCGAGTGATTACGGATATTTTCCGCCATTAAATGCTCTAAAGAGTGCAGTCCATCCATTTCCATATGGTCTTTGTTAGGCTGATTAAAACGGATATCATATTTATGCACTTTATCGCCATGTGCGCCTTCCGTTACGCCTACAAGCCGTACATAAGGAGCCTTTACTTTTGTATGATCTAAATTAAAACTTTCTACATTCATTTTTTGAGCCATGTTGTTCAACTCCCCTTCTCTTTATACTTTGATTGGCATGGTATCTTTTTTTATCATACATGAAAAAATTATGTAAGAAAAGCAGAGTGCGTTGACAGCATGTTGGATGCTATTTTTTTCCTTTTCAACTTTTGACCAAAATAAAAATCCAATTTCTCACTAAAAAGCAGAAAGAAATTGGATTCCATCAAATGACCTTAGAAAATTTTTTTTGCTGGGAGAGCAATCTCAACCCTCAAGAAAAATATATGCGTTATATAACGTCATTTATTTGGCATCCGGGAAAACACGATCAATCATGCTGCCGATTTGGTCAAAGAAACCTTCAACCGGGTTGCCATTATCCATATCATTGACATATTTGTCAGCTAAGTCCAAGAAGTCTGGATTCGATGTGACATAAACATGGTCAATGGATGAATCAACAGAGCGTACAATATCTGCAATCTCATCTTTTACGTCATCCGTGATTTCCATATTGCTGTCATTTCTCGCATTATCGTCATTATCGATATCCAAATTTGCTCCTACATATGCATTATTTTCTGTTGTTAATACATACGCATGGTCGATGTTGTCCATTTTATCCGTAATTTTTTCAGCTGCTTCTTTGGATACATTGTATTCCGCATCTGTATTACGATCCGCATCTCTTTCTAACATATGATCGCGATTTTGGTTTCGGTCACCATCTCTGTTACCATCATTGATGTTTTGACCTTCATAACGTGTCGGCTCTACATTTCCATCCGTGTTATTCGGATTGGCATCCTCATTATTATCCGTATTTTGACAAGCAACTAAGACCATCATAAGAACGGTTAAAACCGTAAACAAACGTAATTTCATTTTCATTCCTCCTTAACCTGTTTGCCTTTATTATGGATAAACAGTCAAAGGATTATGCATGAAGAATACGTTAATTTATGGAAATAACACCATGAAAGTTGCAGACATATTTACGTAACAATGGAGAAGCTATACTTAAGGAACATCACATTGCACTGCAATTGGTCATTCTCCTTCGATTCCTGCCAAATTCCTTCTTGATAAAGGAGTGAAATTGTTGATACCTGACTACGATAAAGCATTATACTACACCATATGGGGACAGTGGGATAACTTATTCATATTAATGTCACGGACAGATGATGATTTACTCGCCAAAAAAATTGAGTACTTCCTTTATGCTTATCATCATTCCACAAACCAAAAACATGTCAATCAATCGCATGATACACTGCTCTATTATTTAGAACATGCCTTGCAAATCAGCAGTCCATGGATGTATGAATTAGAATTAGAATAAGCCCCATGCTGATGAAGCAGATGCCAGTCGAAAACAGGCTTGTATCTGCTCATACAGCCCTTCCATTCCAATCCGGTTATTTATTTAAATGTCTGTTTGCATTCGGACAGGGAGGAAACTGTCTGTCCTTCTTACTTTAAATGATCTAAGTTAAATCAACCCGTTGATTTTCTTTTTCATCAGAATCTTCATCCGTTCATTCGTTATCTTCCATCTCCACCGGCTTTTTCTCTGGTTCTATAGAACGACCCGCATCTGAGTCAGACGCTTCTTCACCATAAAAAGAATCAATAATTGCACGATCATCCGGGTCTGTGATTTCTAAATGCGTTTGTTCTATATCAACAGAATGGTTTTCCAATTCTGCCGCCATTACTTCATTCATTGATTGATGATTGTTTTGTGCAATTTCTCGGACTTCATCAGGAATCTCCAGCGTTGCGACATCCCAATCAGAAAGCGTTTCTATGTAAGTATTGATTTGCGAGATTAAGCTATCTGGGTTGTCATCCTGATTTTGACAACTAACGCCTACAATCATCGTTTTATCCGCTGCTAAACCCTGGTCTTCACTTTCACGAATAATGTCTGTTAAAACGGAGTTGACAGTCCGGTTTTGGATACTGCTTACTTCTTCTATCAGCTGATCTGCAGAGTCATTTAATGCATGGATATTTGTAACCACAAAATCATCATTTAATTCTAATTCAATACTGGGATTTATATCAATAGCAACATAGGCGTCCGTTGCAGAGTTATTCGTCCCGTAAAACAGAGAAAAGCCGAAAATAAATAATGCCAGAAGAACAATGGCTGACAATCTTACAGCTAAGGGCGTTTTATCCCAATAGCTTTTCCATCCGGCTTTTTCCGATACAGACTGAAAAATAACTTCATCTCCCTGATCCGCATATGTTGTTAAAATAATTCCCTTTTCAAAACTGCCATCTTTCGTAAGTAAAATGGCATATTTGCGATGGATTTCCATCACAATTCCTTTTTTCATTCTTTCACATCCTTGAGGTAATCCTTAAGGTAGTCCTTAAGATAAGCATATTCACTGCTCAGCACAATAAAGATAGCTATAATAAATTTGCGATTCCGCTCTAATGTTTTTTTACTTACTTCTACTTTCATTAATAACTTTTTAATCGGCAGCTTCTTTTTGCGCTGAACATACGCGCTCAGCTGGTTGTCCTGGTATAAAGCATAAGCTACCTGTACAGCAGATTCCCTGGCATCTTTATGTTTAGGAGAAGCCTTGGTAAGCTCTTCCATCGTCAGCCGGTATGCATTTAATTTTTCTTGGAATAACATGATTTCTTCCCGTCTTTTGGCATTCTCCGCTTCTATTTGATGTTTTTCTTTTGCCGCAGCAATAATAAGCGGATTTTCCATCTGTTCTTCTTCGTTGATTTCATCTAAAGATAACAGATTCGGGCGCTTTTGATGATAACGAATATAATCGATTACTTTTCGTTTCACAACAAGTTTGGCAAAGGATAAAAAAGAACTTCCTTTATCCGGTTCAAAAGAGAAAATGGCATCATTAAAAGCCATTAAGCCAATACTGAATTCATCATCCTTTTTAGGGTCAATATATCGTTTACAAACTTCCGAAACACATTTGGCAATAAACGGCTTATATGTTTGCAGGATTTCATTTTGTAATACGATATCACCTTCCTGAATGGCTTCAATTTTTTCTTCAATAGGGGTATCTGTTAATTGTTTCGTCATCATCATTTCATAACTCCCCCAAACATTATATAATTCGAAATCCTATTTATTTTTTCGGGTTTAAAATGTATATTTAAAAAATCTGTCGTTGTATTTATTATTTTCATATCAAATAATCTCCATTTTTGTCGTTCTTGTTGGTTAGGTTCATTCACTTCAATGAACTTTTTTTCATAGCAATAAAAATCATTTTATTGGTTATATATGCAGACTTTTTTAGTCTCTACAGTTAATACTACCCTATATCCGGCAACGTTACTATCACAAATGAATAACATTTCATTTAAATTAATATGACGAAAAATAGTTTTTTGTAAAACACACCCGAAAAAGATAGGATTTTGTAAAAAATATTACGAGAAGAAAACAAATAGGCTATATAAAAAGCATTCCATCCTTACCTCTGCAATGGTCAAGATGAAATGCCAAACGCTGCTGTTTATTTTTAATAAACTTATTTATACATGATTTACATGACGGAATACTTCTTCATTACTTTTTAACGACGTCACTTGTTCTAAACTTTCCACAGAATCGTCTATATACAGATCTTTTTCAAACCAATCTACGGATGTAACCTGATTCGTGTGGTATAAATATAAATTATTTTCCACGTAACTTTCATTGCTGTTTACTACAAGATAGTGGATTTTTCCCTGCTTTGTTAAAATAACATTATCCATGATACCAATTTTTCCGTCAGTTGCATGGACTTTAAATGTCATCAATTCATCCATACTTCTTAAATTATCATTTGAGCTTTCCGGTGCAGCCAAATCCGGTTCTGGAGGCACATTTTTATTTTCAAGTTCGCCATTCCCGGTTGTTACCGGACCGTGATCGGAATCTAATACTGCATTTTCCTTATAGCTGTTCCAGCCAAAATAATCTAACACAGCTTCTTGATAAGCAAAAATATAATCATTATCATCTATCGGTGCTTTCGGGCTGTCACGGATGGTTTCCTTATCTCTAGCTACCTTTATATAGCCTTCTTCCAAATTAATTTCTTCTTGCACATGATAAGGTAACAGGACTTTCTTTCCTGGCAGCCATTTTCTTGTATCCACAATAATAAATCGTAATTCCCAATTGTCATTAAAATATAAATCTTTTACTTTACCTATTTCTCCATCTGTCGCATGTATCGTTAAATTTGTTAATGTTGAACTGAGAAACATGTAAACCCCCCCTAAAAAAGGTCTTACTATTCCATACCCTTTTAACAGCAAATTAAACGGCTCTATCTTATTTGTTATTCATTTGTAAAATAACGAATAGGTACATACAGGCCAACATTTCCATATTCCTCATGGTCCAATGTTGCAAAAATCACACCAATGACATTTCCTTCCTCATTTATAACTGGACTACCGCTATTTCCGCGATATACAGGTGCCCTAATCATCATAACTTCTTTGTCCCAGCCGGAAAGTTGCAGCGGACTTAATATGGTTCCCTCATTGGCAATTCCGTTAAAAAATAAGGGGTTACCTATGAAACGGATATAATCTCCATGTTCTGCAGAAGCTGTTTCATCCAATGGAAGCGACGGGAGGTTTTCTCCTTCTACCTCTACTACTGCTAAATCTATCTCAGGCATTTCTTCAACGACCTCCCCTTGAAATAAACCTTCTTCCGGAAAAGCCACGGTTACTGTCGGGTCGTCCTCAATAACATGCTGATTGGTTAAAATCGTGCCTTCTTCAGAAATAGAAAACCCTGTTCCTTTTCCATCATTTGTTTCAATCGCAACGACAGCTTCTTTATATGCTGCTACTTGTTCATCTTGGGAGAGGCGACTGGATGCTTGAAGAAAATCAATAGCAGGAACCGAAATCACTCTCGGAAATAGGGAAAGAACATAAAAAGCCATCGCAACAGCAATCAGAATAGCAATCATCTTTGAGAATCGCCGTTTCGGTTTTGGTTCCTTTTCCTCTGTGCGCGCTCTTTCCAATGCATCTGCTTTTGCTTGCATCACCAGTTCATCTATTTCTTCTTCATCAAAATCTTCCATTAAATCTTCGTCTATATGTTTTTTTCTATCCTGATGGTTCTCTTGATCTTTCAACATCCCCCCCCCTTTCTTCATTAACATATCCTGTGTTTATTTTAACAAATATCCATAAAAGCAGCCTTTCTTTAAGTTTTTAACGAATTTCTCCATTTTATTTATTTTCATATTTTGCATTTAATGCTATTATTTTTATTTAAAGGAGATGAAAGTGATGAATTTAGATCAACTATTAGATTTCAATGAAAAATTTGTAGACAGTAAAGGCTATGAGGCTTATACAACGGACAAGTTCCCGAATAAACGAATGGTTATTTTCACTTGCATGGACACACGCTTGGTAGAATTACTCCCTAAAGCATTAAACATCCGTAATGGGGACGTGAAAATGGTTAAAAATGCCGGCGCTATTATCCGAAAGCCTTTTGATAGTATTATGAAAAGTTTATTAGTAGCTATTTATAGTTTAAAAGCAGAAGAAGTTGTTGTTATCGGACATCACGGCTGTGGAATGTCCAATGTAGACACAGAAGCATTACAGCAAACCATGCTCGACCGTGGAATAACAGAAGAAACCTTACATACCTTGGAGCATTCCGGTATTAACCTTCATAAAGAGTTCCATGGTTTTGAAAAAATTGAGGACTCTGTGACTCAGAGCGTAGGAATTATTCGTAATCACCCGCTGCTTCCCAATGAAATAAAAGTTCACGGGCTGGTCATTGATCCGGAAACAGGGAAATTAGACGTCGTTACCAGAGAAGACTAACTCCCATACTAAACAAAGGACCTGCAACCCTTTAATAGAGCTGTGCAGGTCCTTTTTCTTAGCTTGAACATTATTTTTTTTGAATAGATGCAATGATTTCGATTACTTTATTTTTCGATTCTTCACTCTTATATTTTTTCATTTCATCCAGCATAACAGGTGCTGCTTTTTTTAATGCGCCCGCTTCCTGAATCAGTTTTTCTGTTGTTAATGTTTCTTCTTCAACCACTTTGGCATAATTTTTTTCTTTAAAAGAATTGGCATTAATAATCTGATCCCCTCTGCTTGCACCACGAGAAAGTGGAATTAACAGCATCGGTTTTTGTAAAGCCAAAAATTCAAATATCGCGTTGGAACCGGCACGGGATACCACAAAATCGGTTGCCGCAAAAATATCTTTTAATTCCTCATGCACATATTCAAACTGCGCATATCCCGGCATACGAAGGGAAGCATCTACTTTTCCGCTTCCACAGATATGAATAATTTCAAATTCTTTTAATAAGTCATCTAATGCCTCACGGATTGTTGCATTGATTTTTTCCGATCCGCCGCTTCCGCCCATAATTAATAGAACAGGCTTTTCCCCTGAAATTTGCGCATACGCTAATCCAGCCTTTTTATCTCCTGTAAATAATTCATCACGAATCACCGCACCAACGTAAGCTGCCTTCTTTTCCGGCAGATACTTCATTGTTTCCGGGAATGTCGCCAGAACTTTTTTTGTAAATGGGATGGAAAGCTTATTCGCCAAACCAGGAGTGAAATCAGACTCGTGAATAACAGATGGAATCCCTCTCAATTTTGCTGCTGCAACAACCGGTACAGATACAAATCCACCTTTTGAAAAAACCGCCGCTGGTTTTTTCCCTTTTCCTAAAATACGAAAAGCTTGCATCGTTCCTTTTAAAACTTTAAATGGATCTTTAAAGTTTTCTTTGGACATGTAACGGCGCAGTTTTCCAGTTGATACCGAATGATAGGTTACGCCATCCAATTTTTCAATCAAATTTCTTTCGATGCCTTCATAGGAACCAATGTAATCCACATTATAACCCTGTTCCTGATAATATGGTATAAGTGCTAAATTAACAATGACATGACCGGCAGTCCCACCGCCAGTAAATACAATACGTTTTTTATTTCGTTTCTCCATGGACCAATTCATCCTTTCCCAAATCATTATATCAGCGTATAATTACCATTGCACCTATTAATTTAACGAAAAAAAGAATTACTAAATGTCAGGAAGATGAAAGATGTACGAAACAAGCAATCGAAGACAGAAAATCAAGCTCTTTATTATCATCATGCTGCCGATTCTTGTAACACAAGTCAGCATGAATTTGATGAATTTTTTTGATACCGTGATGTCGGGCCAATCAAGTGCCGTTGATTTAGCTGGTGTTGCAATTGGGTCCAGCCTTTGGGTACCTATTTTGACGGCGGTTAATGGTGTGGTTCTTGCGATTACGCCAATTATTGCCCAACTTATCGGCGCCAAAAAGAAAGAAGACATTCCGCAAGTAATCCAACAGGGAATGTATCTATCTATTGGTTTGTCCTGCCTTATTCTCATTGGCGGCTTTTTTGTTTTAGAGCCGGTATTACAGCTCATGAGTTTGGAGCAAGATGTACATTATATTGCAAAATATTACTTAGTTTCACTGGCTACAGGGATTATCCCTTTATTCCTTTTCCACACTATCCGGAGTTTTATGGATGGATTGGGGCAAACACGAGCTTCCATGATTATTATCTTAATATCCTTGCCAATCAATGCATTCTTGAACTATATCTTTATTTTTGGCAAGTTAGGAATACCGGCGTTTGGCGGAATTGGAGCAGGTATCGCGACAAGCGTTACATATTGGATTGTCAGCATTATTTCTATATATATGATACATCGGGTTGCTCCTTTTAAAACCTATCGAGTCTTTAAAGTGTTTGTGAAACCAAAACTTTCTTATTGGATCAGTCAATTAAAAATTGGGATGCCCATCGGACTTGCTATGTTTTTTGAAACAAGTATTTTTTCAGTTGTCACGATGATGATGAGTAACTATGATACCAACACAATCGCTGCCCACCAAGCAGCAATGAACTTTGCAGGGTTGTTATATATGCTCCCATTAAGTGTCGGGATGGCTCTGACGATTGCTGTCGGATTTGAAGTAGGTGCTAAACGTTTTCAAGATGCCCGTTCTTACACTTATCTTGGAATCATGGGCGGCATTATAATCGCTGTTTTTATCGGGATTATTTTATTCCTATTTGATGGAACCGTTGCACGTTTATATCACACCAATCCGGAAGTGATTGCATTAACCAAACAATTTATTCTGTTTGCGATTTTTTATCAGCTTGCAGATGCTATCGGTGCCCCGATTCAAGGTGCTTTAAGAGGATATAAAGATGTAAATGTAACCCTTGTTCTTGCATTAATCTCTTATTGGATTATCGGTCTGCCGGTTGGATTTTTATTTGCAAACTATACCAATTTAGAGGCTTTCGGCTACTGGATTGGCATTATTGTCGGTTTGAGCGCAGGCGCTCTTGCTCTCCTGCTACGTTTACAATACATTCAACGTAAAGTTAAGCGAAATAATCAGGTAACAAGCAGCTAGAAATGGCTTATCCGTATACTAAAAAGCACCATGAATCAACTTGAATGATTCATGGTGCTTTTACGTTATTTTATAAGAATAAACCAGCAATTGTTGCGGAAAGGATGGATACTAAAATCGAACCTGCCAGCAACTTCATGCCAAATTTGGAAACAATCACAGCTTTGGCACTATCAATTCCTTTCACCGTACCTGCAATAATACCGATCGATGAGAAATTAGCAAAGCTTGTTAAGAATACTGTTACAATACCGACTGTTTTTTCAGAAAGCTGTTCGGTTAAAGGCTCGAACAACGACATGGCTACAAATTCATTGGTAACAATTTTGGTACCCATGATACTACCGGCTTCCAATACTTCCCCGGGAGCAATCCCCATCAGGATTCCAATCGGATAAAAGATATAACCAAGAATTTCTTCTATTGTAACTCCTGCAAATATCAATTGGATAACCCAGTTTACAAGTTCCAATGATGCGATGAAAGCCATTAACATTGCGGCTACAATTAGAGCAATCTTTCCACCTTCCAGTGCACCATTTCCCATTGCTTCAAAAATACTTTTGTCACTGCTGACATCCTTAATATCTACTTTATCTTCTTCTTTAGGAACATGAACTGGTGCGATAATCGTTGAAATCATTAAACAGCTGAGCATATTTAATGGCAACGCCACTAAAATATATTCTTCCGGAAGCATCAGCATATATGAACCAACAATGGACGCAGAGACCGAACTCATAGCAGATGCACTGATAATATAAAGACGATTTTCTGTTAAATGATGAAACTGAGAACGAATAGCAATCAATGCTTCAGACTGACCAAAGAAAATACTGTTGACGCCGTTAAATGATTCAATTCTCGGTAATCCGGTAATTTTTGAAATCGCTGCACCAATATATTTAATAATTAGCGGAAGAATCTTTAAATAAGTTAATACGGAAAGCAAAGTGGAGAAAAAGATGATTAACAGAAGGACGTTAAAGAAAAATACGCCTCCCTCATCCAATACAAATCCATTCACGACAAAACCGATTCCTTCTTGACCAAATTCAATTAACTTATTAAAGGCGCTTGCTATCCCTGTAATAATTTGTTGTCCCATGTTTGTTGAAAACATAAACCAGGTAATCAGTAACTGTAAAACCAGCATGACACCGACACCTTTAAAGTTAATTCTTTTCTTATCGTTTGACATGAGGAACGCTAAACCAAATGTAATAATAATTGCCAGAATCCCTAAGAGAATGTCCAAATTGTTACCTCCTTATAAAGCGCTTTTTTTATTTTCAGAAAAATAAACTGCATTGCAAATGAATGAGTATTCATTTATGTACAAATGTATTTTCAGGAAATAAACATCCTACTCATTTCCCTACTTAAACAAGTTGTTCCTTCAAATACAATCATATTCGACATAGAAAAGAATTTCAATACTCTCAAAAAGAATTAATTATTAAAATAATTTCCAATACAGGAAATTAATTAATTTTTATTTCCATAAGCGCGTAATATCAAAATAAATGAAATAACTTTTGATGAAAAAAGCCTTGATACGAGCGTTGTATCAAGGCTTTTTCTTTCAACTCTTAACCTTCCAGTAATAAATCATATGGATCTTCAAGCATTTCTTTAATCCGAACTAAGAATTGAACTGCTTCTTTTCCATCAACAATACGATGGTCATAAGACAAAGCAATATACATCATCGGACGGACTTCAATGGAATCATCAGGCATAGCCATTGGACGTTTGATAATATTATGCATCCCTAAAATACCGACTTGCGGCGCGTTTAGAATTGGCGTGGACATCATGGAACCAAACGTACCACCATTGGTAATTGTAAATGAGCCGCCTTGTAAATCGTTTAAGGACAATTTATTATCACGAGCTTTTGTACCTAAATCAACGATGTCTTGTTCAATTCCTGCGAAGTCTTTCCGATCGGCATCACGAACAACCGGAACCACAAGACCATCATCTGTGGAAACAGCAATACCGATATCATAGAATTTCTTAAGCACTAATTCATTGCCTTGAATCTCTGCATTAAGAAGCGGGAATTCTTTCAATGCGCCAACAACGGCTTTTGCAAAGAAAGACATAAATCCTAACTTCACGCCATTTTTATCTAAAAATTTATCTTTCCGCTGCTTACGAAGCTCCATGACTGCTGTCATATCTACTTCATTAAATGTTGTTAACATCGCCGTATTATGCTGTACTTCCACAAGATTTTTAGCGATTGTTTGACGGCGGCGTGTCATTTTAACGCGTTCTACCGGTTTATCAAACTCTGTTTTTTCCGTTTTAGGTTCTTCCTTCTTCGCCGGTTTTGATGGCGCCGCGTCTTGCTTCGGTGCATTATTATGTGCTTCTACATCATCCGGACGTACTCTGCCTAGCGGATCACGCGACTGGACTTCACTTAAATCAATTCCCAGTTCGCGGGCACGTTTTCTGGCTGCCGGAGAAGCAATTACATCCCCATTATTTTGTTCAGATGCCGTTTCTTGCTTGCTTTCCTGAGAAGAAGACTGCTGAGGTTCTTCTTTAGGAGATGCTTCCTCTTTTTTATCGGCAGCAGCTTCCTTACTTTCTTCTCCGCCAGAAGATGCTCCAGCTTCTCCATTTTCATCCAGCTTCCCAATCGTATCGCCGACAGAAACATCTTCACCTTCTGTACTGCTGATTTCAGTAATTACACCAGTAAATTCTACGTTTACTTCCACATTTACTTTATCCGTCTCTAATTCTACAATAGCGTCGCCTTTTTCTACCTTATCGCCTTCTTTGACAAGCCATTCCGCTATCGTTCCTTCCGTGATAGATTCCGCCAGTTCAGGTATTTTAATATCTTGCACTTTATTTTCCTCCTTCAAATTCACTCAATGCTTGATCGATAATATATTTATGCGCTGTTTGGTGCACAGTAGGAATACCTCCAGCTGGTGCTGCACGCTTCGGTCTGCTGATAACATGTAATTTTTGATCGTCTTCCAGAAGCTCTCTTAGAAGGTCATCTACAAAATCCCATGCTCCCATGTTTTTTGGCTCTTCCTGTACCCATACAATTTCTTTTAAGTGCGGAAGCTTTTTGATTTCTTCTTGAATTGCTTTTTGCGGGAATGGGTAGATTTGCTCTACTCGCAGCGCGCGAATCCAATCACAATTCTCTTCTGCTTCTTCCATTTCCCCTTCAATATCAACCATAATTTTTCCGCTTCCTAATAACAAGCGTGTTGTTTTTTCCGGATCTGTATCAAAGTATGGCTGTTCACGTAATGTTTTAAATTTACCACTTGTAAACTCTTCTGCACTGGAAGCCATCTTGTAATCTCGGATCAGACTGCTTTTCGGTGTCATCAATATCAATGGACGCGCCTCCGGACGGGAACGCATTGCCGCCTGACGACGAAGCAGATGGAATAACTGCGCAGATGAAGTTACATTCGCTATAATCCAGTTATTTTCTGCAGCCATTTGTAAGAAACGTTCTAACCGTGCACTGGAATGCTCCGGTCCTTGTCCTTCATATCCATGAGGAAGCAATAAGACCATATTGGACTTTTCATCCCATTTGGCTCGCGCGGAAGCGATAAACTGATCAATAATAACTTGTCCGGCATTCGCAAAATCACCAAATTGAGCTTCCCAAATAACCAAGGTGCTTGGTGAGTAAACACTATAGCCGTATTCAAACCCTAGAACAGCAATTTCTGATAACGGGCTATTCCGTACATCGAAGGAGGCCTTTACATCAGATAATCCGTGCATCGGGCTATATTTTTCACCTGTTTCCACATCGTGCAGGACAGCATGACGATGCGCAAAGGTTCCGCGCTCTGTGTCTTGTCCCGTCAAACGAATTGGTGTGCCGTCTTTTAATATAGAGGCAAATGCCAAAGCTTCTCCTGTACCCCAATCCGCTTTATTCCCTTCTTCTAAAGCATTTTCTCTGCGTTTTAAGATTCTTTCTGTTTTCCGGAAACCTTTAAACCCTTCCGGACGTTCCAGCAATTCTTTATTCAATTGCTTTAAAGTCTCTAAATCTACTGCTGTTTCAAATTGATCTAATCTATTAGATAATATCTCCGGCATAGATTTTGGCTGAGGCTCTCCGATTTCACTCTCTGTCATTTCCTTATAAATGTCGGAAAGCTTCTTATCAATTCCCTGCTTGATTTCATCAAATTCTCCGGATTCCAGCAGGTTCCGCTCTTCCATCGCACGCGCAAACAGCGTTGACACAGAAGGATGCTCATCAATTTCACCGTATAATTGCGGCTGCGTCGTTCTCGGCTCATCCATTTCATTATGTCCATAACGGCGGTAACCTACTAAATCAATTAAAATATCTTTGTGGAATTTTTTACGATACTCACAAGCTATTTTAACAGCAGAAATACAGGAAATCGGATCATCAGCACTGACATGAATAACCGGAATTTCAAAACCTTTTGCCAAGTCACTTGCGTAACGGGTTGAACGTCCGTCAACACGATCCGTTGTATAACCAAGCTGGTTATTGGCAATCAGATGGACTGTACCGCCCGTTGTATATCCCGGTAAACCGCTTAGATTCAACGTTTCTGCAACAACACCTTCTCCGATGAAAGCGGCATCTCCATGAATAACAAGCGGCATAGATTTGTTAATATCCCGCGTCGGATAACCGCTTACATCACGTTCATCCTGAGCCGCCCGGGCAAAACCTTCTACTACCGGATTCACAAATTCAAGATGTGACGGATTATGTGCAAGCGTTATTTTTGTATTTACCTTACTTCCGTGTATGACTTCTTTTTCTGCACCTAAGTGATATTTAACGTCTCCGGTCCAGCCATAGGTAATTGCTTTGGAACCTTCTGACGGCATTAATTCCTTATCTCTCGTGTAATTAAATTCGGAAAAAATCTTATCATATGGTTTTTTTAATACGTTTGCGAGTACCGCTAAACGTCCCCGGTGCGCCATTCCAAGCATCACATGTTCGATATTATCTTCATTTGCATATTTAACAAGATAATCAATCATCGGAATCATAGATTCTAATCCTTCAACGGAAAAACGCTTTTGACCAACAAACGTTTTTTGAAGGAATTTTTCAAAACCTTCTACTTCATATAAACGTTTTAAAATATCCACTCTGTCTTCCTGATTCGAATCAAATCTTGCATCGCCTTCTTCAATCAGGTCAAACAACCAGGTACGTTCTTCATCATTATTCACATGATCGTACTCAAACGTAATCGTACCCGTGTAATATTTTTTCAGCAGGTTAATTACATCTAAACCTGTTTCAATTCCTTCTTTTTTACGTTCCCAAATCCATGTTGCAGGGATTTTTTGCAAATCTTCTTCTGTTAAATGATGATGCTTCAAATCCAACATTTTTGACGGAGCACTTTTATACCCGCCGACGGAATAAATATCAGCATCTGTATGACCGTAACGTCGAATAGCCTCAACAAGTTTGGTTGCTGAGGATAATTTAGTCACATCTAAATCTTCTGATACATTCATATTAGAAGTAGTTTGTCCGCTAGCAGGACGAACGGTTTCTTCTCCCGTCAACCAGTCAGGTGCTCCATGTGTATCAAACAATGATTTTATAGAAGATTCGACTTGCTCCGGATCTTCTTTATATAGTTCATACTGTTGTTCTAAATACCCCGCATTTGGTCCGTGAAACTGTCCCCAAAATTGTTCTGCAGACTCTTCATTTCCTGGCACGACTGATACCCCCATTGCATTACTAATCCGTCTTTGAAAACGGTTCAATTTTGTTATAATCATCTTACTTTGTTTACATTAATTAATATACATGATTTTCAAGGCAGTTACAAGGATTCGGCACCGATTCCCGGGGAGAATTCGACATTTTTTATATAAAAGAAAAAATAGAGTCAAAACAGCTTATGCTTTCTTATTTTTCTGATAATAAAGCAACTGATTTGGATTGGTTTACCGCCTTTTTTCAACGTAACATATTTGCTTGGATGTACAAAATAGAAGAATAGTTCACAACATCCGATTTTTCCGTTATAATAAGGGTTAATTACAGAGAATGTTCCAAACAGGTATTACTATTACATAGAAGGAGGAATCCGTTTATGAATTTAGCATTAATCATGGGCGTTATTGTGACTTTTCTTGTTTCTTGCTTCACAGCCGGTTACGAATCAAAACCAGGCGTTCCAAAAGAAGACCAACGTACTTAATGATTTCTAAATACGTTGCATTAAATGACATTACAAAAAAGATGCCTCTTTTCCGGAGACATCTTTTTTGTAATTGTTTGAACACACACGATTAATGCAAACCAGGAAATTTCTGCTGCCTTAATACTTCATAAATAATAATAGAAGCTGTATTGGACAGATTTAGTGAACGAACGCGATCGTTCATATGAACCCGCAGGCATTTATCTTCCTTCCCTTCCAGCAGATCCCGGGGAATCCCTGTTGATTCTTTCCCAAACACAAAAAATTGGTCTGTATCTACAGGTGAAAAATCAAAATCTGTATAATACTTTGTACCGAAATTTTCTATATAATAAAAGTTTCCTTCTGGGTAAGTCTGATACAATTCTTCGATAGAATGATATTCTCTTACATCTACGTGCTCCCAATAATCCAATCCAGCGCGCCGTACCATTTTATCATCTGTTGAAAATCCGAGCGGATGAATCAGATGTAACGTTGTTCCGGTTGCTAAACACATTCTTCCAATATTCCCTGTATTTGCAGGTATTTCTGGTTCAAATAAAACTACATGTAAACCCACCATTCATTCTCCTTCAGTGTTAAATTCTTAAAAAAACCTGCATCTGCTCCTTTTTTAATATAGCGGCAGTTTTTCTTTGTCGTCTAAGTGCATCATGCCATGAGGCGGGGATTAACCGCCCGCTAAAAATGCGAGTGACTTGTATCGATTCCATGACATCGCATGCGTTGTACTCCACACTTTAAAACCTTTATTTTTCTTAAGTACAAAACCTGCTCTATCATCTAATCGCAAACAAAACAATTATACACTAATTTATTTCAATGCGAAAAAACTTATATTGTATTTCCGGCGTCCAGGCCGTTGAATCTTCGTAAGACCAATAACGGTTGCGGCTGTTATCCGTATGAGCATTAACCAGCGGCATGTTATTTACGTCTTTTCGCACCACGATGGTGGAATGATTCCATGCCCCGTCTCCGTCAAAATCATAGCAAATAACATCACCAGGGTTCAATTCTTCTGGCGATTCAACTTCTATTCCTCTTATTCCACGTTCCGATCCGCTTAAGTACCAGCGGAAAGAATGTGCCACAGACCAGCTGAAACTCCATGAATCACTGCCATACCACCAGCCTTGTTCCCGGACCGGTTCTCCCCACATCGGGCCTCCCCCTGCCCGCAAGCATTGGGAAATATAATTTGTACAATCATCTTCAAAGCGGAGGTATTCCGGATTAAAACTGTTCCACCACCGCTCTGCATATTTCACTGCTTCCAGCCGGTTGTATTCTGTTTCACGGTAAGGCTCTTTCTGGTTACCTTGCTTAAATACCGGAAAAGGATTTCTGCTTTTCTCTACAAATGGTTTTTCGATATATTCATGCCGCTCTTTTCCATTTGCACTTTTTACAAATTGGTATGGAATAACCTGTTCTTCCTTATAAAAAAAATCTCCCTGCTTCAGCAGATATTCCAGATGCAGCGCATATTCTGTCCTGTTCGTTGTGTCATAGGACTGTTTACTTAAGATAAGGCCTTTTCCTTTAATCTTTACAAGTTGCGCTTCTCTTTTCCTGCAGAGTTCTTTCTTTTTCTGCCACCAATCTTGCCCCTCTTTATTACCATGGAAAAAACGGTGCCAATATGTCGAGATATCGCCCATTAAAAATCGCCCCCTCGTCAAAGCTTATGCTTTAAATGTCACTTCATTCCATGGGCATTTTCTTATGACAGAGGAAGCGAATAAGGACGCAGAAACGGTATTAATCCTAGCAGTTTTTTATTTCACCGTCATTGCAGAGAGCGCATTTTCTATTTCAAACTGCACTTGTTCATCCGCTTCTTTTTCCAATGTGTCAGCAAGTGCTTCTCTCGCAGAAGCTGTTCCTATTTTCCCTAAAGACCATGCAGCAGTACCGCGGATAACTGGTCGTGGATCGTGCTTCATCACAGCCACTAAATCCTCTTCCGCTGTTTTTTCTTTATAATGACCCAACGCCAAAATCACATTACGTTGAATTGGTTTTTTTCCGCGCCAAGAACCTGACATATGGCCAAACTTTTCCTTAAACTCGCGATTCGATAAATGGAGCATTGGTCTGAGCCTTGGTTTAACCAGTTCAGGATCGGGCTCTAATTCTTCGTGAAAATGCGCATCTTTATCACGATTCCAAGGGCATACCTGCTGGCAAGTATCACACCCGTATAAGCGATTGCCTATTTTGTTACGAAATTCTTCCGGCAGAAAATCTTTTGTTTGTGTCAAAAACGCGATACAACGCTGTGCATTCAGCTGACCGCCTTGCACAATAGCTCCTGTAGGACAGGCATCCAAACAAATTGTACAATCCCCGCAGCCGTCTTCTATCGGGGAATCAGGAATAAATGGAATATTGGTCAGCATTTCTCCTAAATAAACAAACGATCCATGTTCTTTCGTAATAATAGATGTATTCTTACCGCTAAAACCTACACCAGCACGTTCAGCCACTGCCCGGTCGCTTAATTCTCCTGTATCTACCATTGACTTAACAATCGCATCAGGCACTCTTTCTCGAATATATTCCCCGAGTTTATCCAGCCGTTCTCTTAAAGCGACATGGTAATCAATCCCCCACGATGCACGGGCAAAGATACCGCGTCTGTCTCCTTTTGTCCCTCTTGGTGTCTGCTCCATCCGCGAAGGATAGGCGACGGCAATGGAAATGATAGATTGTGCTTCCGGAAGCAGCCTCTTCGGTTCCGTTCTTTCTTCAATGCTTCCTTTTTCAAAGCCCGATTGATAATTTAGTTCTTGCTGGCGCCGCAGCCTTTCCTTTAGTTCCGTAAAAATGTCAGCTGTTGTAAAACCAATCTCATCGATACCAATCGTTTTTGCATATGCTTGAATATCTTTTTTTAGCTCTTCTACTTTCACCATACCGCCCCCCCTTTCTTTTATCTGAAATCTTGACAAACTTATAGGAATCGAAACGTTTAAAAACAGCATTCCATATTTATTGCTTACTTCATGGAAAATACAGCTTTACGCATCCGATTCAGTACCGCTGCAATTTCATTTTTCCTTGGTCTGGCCAAGTCTCCAGGATGTTTTCCATTGCTCTTCGTCAGTTTTTCCAATCCCTGATCCATTTTATCATCTATATGTTGAATGAGATCCGAAAAGGAAGCATATTGTTCCCCATTATTCCGATAAAGGTATTGGATAACTTCGGCAATCATTCTTGTTTGGGACGGGTCTGTTAACTGTTCTGTATAAGCAAAAGTAATCGGCTCTTTTCCAAATAAGATTTGAAATTGTCCTTTCGCCTGAATCTTGAATTTTCGATCCGCTTGTTTGGGAAATGTAGAAGCTAATAACTTCCGGTTCTTCACATTCATGAAATCCGTCGGTTCTACATTACTATGAGCAATTGGATCTTCCTTTATGATTTCTTTTGCTCTTTTTGTTACATTTTTCGGCTTATATTCCTCCATTAGAATCACATTATCAGCCACTGCAAAATAATCTCCGGAGCCGCCTGTCACCAAAATAACCGATTTATCGGCTTCTTCCGCCAGCTGCGTGATACGGTGAATAAATGGCGTAATCGGTTCATTTTCAGGATCAATCAGCTTTTGCATGCGACCGTCGCGGATCATAAAATTCGTTGCACTCGTATCTTCATCAATCAATAATGTTTCTGCTCCGATTTCTAATGCTTCCATCACATTTGCCGCCTGTGACGTACTTCCGCTTGCATTACTTGATGAAAAAGAAGTTGTATCTTTTCCATGAGGAAGATTGGAAATGAAAGGAGAGATATCCACAGACGAAATCTCTCTGCCATCCTCTGCTCGTATTTTGACAGCACTCGGATCGGTACAAATAAATTCACGTCCATCTCCATTACAATGCGGATAGACACCGCGCTCTATCGCTTGAAGCAGCGTACTTTTCCCATGATAACCACCGCCGGTAATCAGAGTGACTCCCTGTTTGACCGCCATTCCTTTTATTGTTTTGCCGTGCGGAAGTTCCAGCTCCACTTCATCTTCTGCAGGGCTCCTGAAAGCTATCGCTCCCTTGGCCGGTAAATCACTGACACCGCTTTTTCTCGGCAAAATAGAGCCATTGGCAATAAAACTGACCCAATTGTTTTCTTTCATTTTCTCCCAGATCGTTTCCTGTTGATCTGCTAACTGGATAGCTTGCTGAATTGTTCTATCCTGAATTTGAAAAATGGAGTGTTCGATTAACGATGGAACGACTTGATCAAATAACTTCATTGCTTCTTTTCCGTTTATCGTACGTCCATTAGCAGGTAAACCTACTGATAAACAAACGGTTATGGATTGCTCTGAAATACGGACACCAGTGCGTTCCAGTATCTCCTGACCCGGTCCGTCAAAAGCAATCATGCCACTTTTACCGGAACCTTTCACAGGTATGTTATTTTGATGTACTGCTTTACTGACCACTCTGGCAAAAGCATCTTCTACAGCAATTCGACGTGCTTTTGTTTCCAGCCATTCGGATGCGATGGCACGCTCTTTTTCCGGAATAACAACTCTTATTTTAGAAGGGCTGGCAAATGGGTCTCCTTGTACATAATCTATATAAAGCGTATGACGCGGATACATATAACTTCCGGCAATTTGTTTGTATGCTTTGTAACTTTTATGGTCAATTTGTGATAACGTATTTTTTAGCTGTTTCATGATAACTCCTCCGTTCTGTTTGAACTCCTTTATGAACAGGGTACTATGTGAAAGTAGCAGAAACAATTATTTTGCAAAATAAAAACGCAACACTTCGTAGGCTAAGTACGAAACACTGCGTTATCACATATGTATGGAGCGGGTGAAGGGAATCGAACCCTCATCATCAGCTTGGAAGGCTGAGGTTTTACCACTAAACTACACCCGCATGATTTGTATTCGTTTTTCAACGACAAAATTTATTATAGCAACGTATTCGATAAAAATCAACAATAAATTTAATTTTTTTCATAAAAAATCAATAGAAAATGAATTGCAGTATGAATAACTTATCTTATCAGCACATACACTTCTACGATACCTGACGTTTCACTTTATCGCCTTATCTGTTTACAATCTTCTGACTACGTAATAAACTAAAACTATTATGATGTTTCCCAAGACGAAAGGAGATTTTTTAAATGTCTTTATATTCAACTATTCTTAGCCAATCAGAATTTGTTGATAAGGATAGTCTTAACTACCCGTTTGAAGAAAGGGGATTGCAGTTTGGTGACGGGGTTTATGAGGTAATACGTATTTATAATGGAGAATACTATCTCTTGACAGAACACGTCAATCGGCTCTATCGTTCTGCCGAAGCCATCAAAATAAACATTCCTTACCATAAAGAAAAGATGACGGCACTGTTATACCAGCTACTGGAAAAAAACAACATGAATAACGACGGAAAAGTATATCTGCAAATCACACGTGGTTCTGCCCCTCGTGATCATGCCTTTCCAAGTGAAGTCACGCCTAACATCTATGCTTACCTTCAGGATTTACCAAGAAATGAAAACCTGCTGGAAAACGGTGTGAAGACGATTTCTCAACGTGATGTCCGTTGGGAAAACTGTTATATCAAAAGTTTGAATCTGTTGCCGAATGTTTTAGCAAAACAGACCGCGAAAGAAAATAATTGTTATGAAGCGATTCTCCACCGTGATGGTGTAGTGACAGAATGCAGTTCTTCCAATATTTATTTAGTCAAAGATGGGAAAGTATACACGCATCCAGCTACAAATAACATTCTGCATGGCTGTGTACGTATGGCAGTAGAGCGTTTTCTGAACGACGAAAATATTCCGCTGATTGAAGAAGCTTTCCATATGGAAGATATTCAGCACGCAGATGAAATGTTCTTATCCAGCAGCACATCGGAAGTATTACCGGTTATTCAGCTTGATAGTGTTGTCGTTGGTAATGGGGAACCTGGAAAAATCACCCGTACATTGCAAAAAGCATATGAACAGGACGCTAAAATCTCCGACAAATTGATTAAAAACGTATAAGGCAAAAACAGCCACCTTCGATGCGGTGGCTGTTTTTGATAATGATAAGAAAATGAAATGGCAGTTCTTTTATTCCTCGTTCCGGAACCCACGAAATGCCGCCCGCACAATCAAATAAACAGCTCCCAGGGGAATAACGATAAAACTCAATATATAAAGAAGAAAAATATGAATAAAAAATTCCAGTTTATCAAGATGTGGCGCCGCACTTCCTTTTAACTTAAAACTAAGTTTGAATCCTCCGGCAATATCATAAATCATTCTTGCAATTGGATACAAAATAAACCCGATGACCATTACCGGCATAGACTCACTATAAAAATTATCCCCCTCTGCTTGATACATAAGGAAGGAAAAAACAATGGTTATGAAGAAACTGATTCCGACAATTTTCAATATGTACTTCTTATTGATCTGGCTATATTGTTCTAACTGCAACGCTTCTTCTTTCCTTTGATCAGACAAGCTCTTCGGCGACACCATTTCCGCTGCTTTTTCTCCTAGTATTTGTCTATTTTGCTCTTTTTCAAGTGCAAACACATCCGTTTCAGCTCCGAACGCACGTATGTCAAGTTCTTTCAAAAGTTCTGTTCTTTCCTTCCGCTTAACCAGCCCTAGTAAAAAATTTGTTTGTAGCGTCTGGGCAATTGCGTTCGTTGATAATCGATCGCGAATTCGCCTGTTTGCAAATGAACGTTTTCGCAGCGCTTTATATTCTTCATTGTCATCTAAATAAATGACTATAGAACTGATGAGATTAACCTTTCGTATGTCATACCTTCTAATATATGTCCATCTGAGACGCATCGCGCGTTTTAATGGATGTTTCACAATAAGTTCTTCTTTTGTCAAAGTAATATACGGATCGGACGTTACCAGCATTTTAAACATAAGCAACGTTGACACTCCAAAAATCAATGGGAAAACAGCAAAGATAAAACCGTCAACGGTATTCCCTTCTTTAAAAAAATAAGTGCATAATGCTATTCCTAGCGTAAAAAAAGCCAAGGAAAAGATAAACGATACGAAACTTTTTCCTTTCGGCGATTTAAAATACATTTCCTGTGAATTCACTATCATCACCTCCTGCGCTTCTTTTTATATTACACGATGCAGCCTTCATTTGAAATAATAGTTATCCCACATTTTTCTCTTTCCCAATACGCGTATCTGTACACCATGTTTCAACGGAAATTTTAATTTTCATTGAAAGGGATTGATCATTCCCAAACATAGAGGCGACAATTTCTGCCGCCTCTATGTTTATTGAACTTATGAAGTTACACTGCTCACTTTATACAACGTCTTTACATATTCCTGTAACGATTGTATATCTGTATTCTCCAAATACGGATATTGCCAGACGAGTTTTGCCGTTTCCAAGCTGGTGAAATAAGGGATATTCAATTGCGTACATAACTCTCTCAGCTGGAAACCAAATCGTTCTTTATCCCTGCCAATGCTCGGAACATTTATCACATATCCCGGCGGATCTTGTAAAAACAGCTTTTTAAGGTTACTTATTTCTCGATTCACGGGGGTAGAAGGAATTTCTTTTTCCTTCAGAAAGGTACTTGTTCCCTCAGTAGCAATCATTTCTGCTTTTTTGGCAATTTCCCGCATCAAGGGGACGCTTTCTCCCTTATGATGATCGCTTATCGATACAAACCATTTTTTCGTGTTATTCGTCTTATGCGGAGACGGTATAACCGCTTTTTTTATCGCCTTTTCCAATGTCACATCCATTCCAATGGCTTCTCCGGTGGATTTCATTTCCGGGCCTAAAATATGATCAACACCTTTTAATTTGTTTTTAGAAAAAACTGGTGCTTTCACGGTGTAATATTCCGGCTCCTGGTACAAGGCGAATTCTTTCATAAAGGCCTGCAGAGATTTGCCTAATTGCGCATTTACTGCTAAAGAAACCAGTGGAATACCGGTTACCTTACTCATTACGGGAACCGTCCGGGAAGATCTTGGATTTACTTCCAGAACGTACACTGCTTCTTCATAAAGAACGAACTGGATATTCATCATTCCGATAATCGGAAGCTCTTTGGCAATCTTTTTAGAGATTTGATAGACTTGTGCTTTTTGCTGTTCTGTTAAGGTAATAGCTGGAAACACACTCGTACTGTCTCCGGAATGAACGCCTGCTTTTTCGATATGTTCAAAGATGCCTGGAATAACTACATTTTCCCCGTCACTGACTACATCTACTTCACATTCTAATCCCGGCATGTAAGAATCCATCAATAACGGCCAGCACTGGTCATACGTATCTATCTGCACTCTTTGAACATTACTGATAAGTTCCTCTTTGTTGTAACAGACAAACATGGATTGCCCGCCAATGACATAAGATGGACGAATCAAAACCGGAAAACCTAACTGATGTGCCGCTTCTTTTGCTTGTTCCGTATCATGGACAATTTCTCCTTGAATATGGGCAATATTTAATTGCTCCAGAAAAGCATAAAATTGCTCCCGATCTTCCATTTTATCCATATTTTCAGGCGTTGTACCCAAAATAGAAACACCTGCTTCTTGTAACTGCTCCATCAGATTAATCGCTGTCTGACCGCCAAATTGAACAAGCACATCTTGGATATTTTCTTTCTCTATAACATGGAGAACATCTTCCAGAGCGAGCGGTTCAAAATAAAGACGATCTGCCACCGTATAGTCCGTACTTACCGTTTCCGGATTATTATTAATCATAACCGCTTCATAACCGGCTTTCTGCAACGCCTGTACAGCATGGACAGAACAGTAGTCAAATTCTACACCCTGTCCGATACGAATTGGACCAGATCCGATAACCAGCGCTTTTTTCTTATTCGATGCCGGATGTACTTGATTGCCGCCTGACCAGGTAGAATAAAAATAAGTTGAATTTTGACCTGAGGTACCCGGGCATGTATCCACAAAACGATAATGCGGCGCCAGCCCGTGGTTTTGATAAAATTGACGAAGTACAGCTGGTTCGATATGAAGAAGTTTTGCTAACTGAACATCACTGATATTATATTGCTTTGCCTGTAAAATCTTTTCTTCCGTGATATTCTCCCAGCCGGTTGCTGCCACTTCTTTTTCCACCTGAATGACCGCCGCTATCTTTTCCAAGAAATAAGGTTGAATCAATGTCCGCTCCGCTATCTCAGCAACAGTGTATTGACGCCAGAAAGCTTCTCCGATAGCAAAAAGACGTAAATCATTCGGCTCTTCAAGTAATGCCATTAACGCATCATCCGACTTTTCTGCAAATACCGGCCAACGCAGAGATTGTACATTCATTTCCAAGGAACGAACTGCTTTATTTAATGCCCCTTCGAACGTTTTCTCTAACGACATAACCTCTCCAGTTGCCTTCATCTGGGTGCCAAGAGTACGGTCAGCTTCGGAAAACTTATCAAATGGAAAACGCGGTATTTTTACCACGGTATAATCCAAGTCCGGTGTAAAATGAAGATAGGTTGCTCCGCTGACAGGATCGACTAATTCATCCAGCTGATAACCTACTGCACATTTTGCTGCCACTCTGGCAATTGGATAGCCTGTTGCTTTGGAAGCCAAAGCAGACGAACGGCTGACACGGGGATTAACCTCGATAATACAATATTCATTCGTGTCCGGATGCAAGGCAAATTGAATATTACAGCCCCCTACTACTTCCAATGCACGAATAATTTTTATGGATGCATCACGCAAAATTTGGCTCTGTTCGGCTGTTAATGTCTGTGTTGGGGCGACCACAATAGAATCACCGGTATGCACACCAACAGGATCCACATTCTCCATATCACAAATAATTTGGCAAGCGTCATTTTCATCACGCATGACTTCATATTCAATTTCCTTCCAGCCTTTAATACTGCGTTCTACAAGCACCTGCGTAATCGGACTTAAGTGAAGACCTTTTGCTAACAGCTCGCGAAATGCTTCCTCATTATTGGCAAACCCTCCACCTTCTCCGCCTAATGTATATGCCGGGCGAAGAATCACAGGATAACCGATTTTCTCCGCAAACTGCAAACCCTCCTCTATATTTGTTACAATTTGCGATTCAGAAATGGGCTCCTGAATGGAAATCATCAAATCTCTGAATTTTTCTCTATCTTCGCCCTTTTGGATCGAAGCAATGGATGTACCGAGCAGTGTCACACCGTATTTTTCCAGAATTCCTTTATCATACAGTTCCAAGGATAGATTTAACCCTGTTTGCCCTCCTAAGGTTCCGATCAGACCATCCGGCTTTTCTTTTTCAATAATTTTTTCAATCGCTTCCACTTCTAATGGTTCTAAATAAACCTGATCGGCAATCGTTTCGTCTGTCATAATCGTTGCAGGATTGTTATTGATAAGAACGACGTCTAGCCCTTCTTCTTTTAAAGCAAGACAGGCTTGTGTCCCGGCGTAATCAAACTCTGCCGCTTGCCCGATAACAATCGGTCCCGAACCGATCACAAGCACTTTCTTTATCCCTGGATGTAATGGCATATATTATTCTCCCTTCTTCTCTAAATTTGCTGCGATAGCTGTTATCACACCAATAAAAGTGAATAACTCCTCTTTATCTGTTGTTAATGGAGGCAGAATACGTACAACATGCTCTCCTGCTGTTAAGACCAGAATCTGCTTTTCTCTTAATTTTTCAACCCAGACAGCCGCTTTATTGGTTACTTCCATCCCGATCAAAAATCCTTTGCCTCTTATTTCTGTAACCAATGTATTGTTTTCAACCAGCTCATTTAATGCGTCTGTCAGCAGTACACTTTTTTCCTGAACATCTTGTAAAAAGGCTGTATCTGCAATGTGATCCAATGTAGCCAGTCCTGCAGTTGCTGCCAACGGATTTCCGCCAAAGGTACTGCCATGAGTTCCTGGTGAAAAACTGTCTGCAGCTTTGTCTTTTGCTGCTAACGCGCCAATCGGAAAACCGGAGCCTAACCCTTTAGCCAATGTTATGGCATCCGGTTCGATATCATATTGCTCATACGCAAAGAGAGAGCCGGTCCTGCCGATTCCCGTCTGAATCTCATCGACCATAAATAAAATATCTGCTTCCTTACAATAAGTATATAGCGCTTTAACCCATGCTGCGTCTGCCGGGTGAACGCCCCCTTCTCCCTGTACAAGTTCCAATAATACACCTGCTGTTTTTTCTGTATCTATCTGTTCGATAGCTGCCATCTGATTAAATGGCAGATAAGTAAAACCAGGAGTTATCGGCGTAAAACCGTTATGAATTTTTGTTTGTGCTGTTGCCGCCATCGTAGATCCTGTTCTTCCATGAAACGAATTGGAAAAAGTAACAATTTCCGTTCTTTCCGGCTTTTGATGATCTTTAGCATATTTTTTGGCCAATTTAATCGCCGCTTCATTTGCTTCCGCTCCACTATTACAGAAAAACACCTGATCAAAACAGCTTACAGAAACGATCTTTTCAGCTAATGCTTCTTGCTGCGGAATCTGATATAAATTAGAAACATGCCATAAATCATCTAGTTGTTCTACTAATTTTGCCTGTACCTGGTCGGGCACATGCCCCAAGCTGCATGTTGCAATTCCAGCTGTATAGTCAAGATATTTTACGTCCTGATCATCCCATACATAACTTCCTTTTCCTTTCAATATGGTAAGCGGCAGACGCTGGTAAGTTTTCATTAATGCTGATGATGTCGTTGCAGTATTTAAATCAGACATGCTCAAACTCCTTTTCCTTTAAAATAGTTCCTACTTTTTCTCCGTCTAAATATTTCAATATATCATTCGGCTCCAAACCGTTTAAAATAACGGATTCCTCTACACCGCCTTGTAAACTTGCCAATGCAGAGCGTACTTTTGGAATCATACCGCCATAAATGACACCGGAATCAATCAGTGCTTCTGCATCTGTTCGCGTCAAATGATGATGGAGGATTTCTTTTTGATTAATTGTTTCCATCACGCCGGGAATATTACTGATGAGAACGAGTTTACATCCCAACGCTTCAGCCACAGCTCCGGCAGCTGTGTCGCCATTAATATTTAAGCGGGTGTCCCCTTCTCCGGATGCTATCGGCGAAATTACTGGAATACCTCCCGATTTCAGAATCATATCAATCCAGGATGTTTCTACTTTAGTAACCTCTCCGACAAAGCCCAGCTTCCCGTTTAAAATCGGCCTTGCCTGCAACAGCTTGCCATCCACTCCGCTTAATCCAATTGCTTTCCCGTTTTGATTTTGAAATAGACCGACAATACGCTTATTAATGGTTCCGCTCATCACCATTTGAGCAACTTCTAACACTTCTTCCGTGGTAACACGCAATCCATCGACAAAGGTACTTTCAATATTCATCTGTTCCAGCGCCTGATTAATTTCCGGTCCGCCGCCATGAACAATCACAGGTTCACAAATCTTTTTTTCTTTCAAGTCAATCAGCAGCTCATAAAAGGATTTTGGGAGTTCCTTCAAAATACTTCCGCCTACCTTAAACACTACTTTTGTCATAAAAACACCTCACGTTCGATAGGATGCATTGATTTGTACATAATCATAGGTTAAATCACAGCCCCATACGGTTGCTTTTTCCGAACCTTCTTTCAGGCTGATAAAGAGATGGACTGTATCTTTGACTAATTCTTCGACACAATTTGGTTCATGGAAGGAAAGTAATTGTCCTTCCCGGATAATCTGTTCCGGTCCGATAGATAGGGATAAGCCGTTTTTATCAAAAGGAATACCGCATGTTCCTAATGCACTGATAATTCTTCCCCAATTGGCATCTTCTCCATAAATAGCTGTTTTTACCAGACTGGAACCGATCACCGCTTTCGCCAGCCCGGCTGCATCCTGCTCGGAGGCAGCTCCTTCCACCTGTACTTCAACCAATTTGGTCGCTCCTTCTCCATCCTTGGCAATCATTTTTGCAAGTTCACGGCTGACATATTGCCATGCTTGCATAAATTGCTCCCATTCGTGATGCTCAGGATGAAGCGTTTCATTATCTTGCATGCCATTGGCTAATATCAGCACCATATCATTGGTACTGCAATCGCCATCTACAGTAATACGATTAAATGACTGATCGGCCGTTTGCTTTAACCCTTGTTGCAGGCTGGCAGTATCGACCTTCGCATCCGTTGTCATAAAGGACAGCATCGTTGCCATATTGGGATGAATCATTCCGGATCCCTTCGCAGCACCGGCGATGGTGACAGTTTTTCCGTCTATTTCCACTTCCACGGCAATATGTTTTGTTTTGGTATCCGTAGTTAAAATCGCATGTTCGAAATCATCTGCTGCTTCACTTTCACCAATCCGTGTGATTGCTTCTTTAATCAAATGCATCGGCATCATCTCGCCAATAACACCGGTCGAAGCAACTGCAACCAAGGAAGGATCAACCCCTATTTTCCCCGCAGTCAACTGCTGCATTTGCACTGCATCCTGGTAACCTTGTTCTCCGGTATATGAGTTTGCATTTGCTGAATTCACCACCACTGCTTGCAGCTGATCGGAATCTTTTAATGCTTCTTTTGTAATTTCAAGCGGAGCAGCCTGGAACGTATTCATCGTATAAATACCTGCTGCATTTGCCGGAACTTCGGAATAAATCCAGCCGAAGTCAAGCTTGGATTTACGCAGACCAGCGTGTATACCTCCTGCTGTAAACCCTTTTGGTTGATCAATATGTGCATTTTCCACTATTTTAAATGCCTTCGATAATGTATGTTCCATGTGTTTTCCTCCCCTGTTTATGGAAATATCGGAATAAATTCTAATCCCATTGTTTCTTCCCAGCCGTTCATCAGATTGGCATTATGAATTGCCTGCCCAGCTGCTCCTTTTACTAAATTATCAATCGCTGATGCAATAACAATGCTGTTCGTCCGTTCATCTACATGTACCCCGATATCACAGTAATTACTGCCTGTTACTCCTTTTGTCGCCGGAAACTGTCCTTCTGGTAAAATACGAACAAAGGCTTTTTCCCGGTAATAAGTCTGCAAATATTCTAAAATAGAAGCGGTTGTTTCTTCTTGTTTCATATCTGCATACACCGTACACAGTAAACCTCTGGTCATCGGAATGAGATGTGTTGTAAAAGATACCTTCACGTCTTTATCCGTGAACCTGGACGCATAACGCTCTATCTCCGGAATATGCTGATGCTGTCCAATTTTATAAGGAACCACATTTTCATTTGCGGAAGAGAAATGAGCTTTTTCACTTAACCCTTTCCCCGCTCCAGAAATCCCCGTTTTTGCATCAATACGAATACCTTCTGTCTGAATTTTATCTCCGTCAATAAGAGGAATTAATGCAGATAAAGCAGCGGTCGGAAAACAGCCTGGATTGGAAATAATCGACGCTGTTTTAATGTCCTCTGTAAAAATATCACTGAGTCCAAACACGGCCTTTTCTAAAACAGCGGCATCAGCAGGCTCTTTACCGTACCATTCACTATATTCCTCCTGCGAAAGCCGAAAGTCACCGGATAAATCGATGCACTGAACAGAAGTATCTTGAAAAGAAGGAATGATATTTTTAGCGACACCGGCCGGGGTTGCCAGAAATAATATATCAATCTCTTTTTCTAACTCCTCGATATCTAGCGATTCCATTTCCGTTGTGATCATACCGGTCAGATGCGGATAAGTTGCTGCTAAATCCTCTCCCGCCTGTGATTGGGATATAATTTTTGTAATCTTTATTTCTGTATGTGCTTGGAGAAGCCGGATAAGTTCAATTGCCCCATATCCTGTTCCGCCAATAATTGCTGCTTTCTTCAAAACACTCTCTCCCTTATCTGAAAAATGAATTATTCATTATTATAAATTTTTATGTATGTTTATGCAAGGGAATTTATAAATATTAATTAAATTTCTTTAGATTATTTATTTTTTTGTATAATAAATGTATAAAAAAAGGCGTTGGTTCGCTATAAATAGCTAACGAACCAACGCCTTTTTTATATATGCACTTTACCCGGCAGGTATCCAATTATGCACTTTATTTTACTTCACAAATCGTTCCAGAAAACCATCCAATGTTTCCTTATATAATTCCTCATCCTTCACAAACGATTCTCCATGACTTGCTTCATCTACAAGCAGCAGCTCTTTTTCGCTGTTGGTATTTTCATAGAGTTCCTTTGTCATTTCTGTTGGTACAAAGACATCCTCTTTTCCATGAATATATAATATAGGTACTTCTGCTTTAGCAACTTGATCTAAAGCAGAGGCTTCCTTCAGCCCGTAGCCGGCACGAATCTGCGTAACCAGACTCGTAGACGGAATAAACGGAAAAGAAGGCAAATGGAACATCCGGTCAATTTGATAAGAAAACAATTCATTCACATCTGTATAGGATGCATCTGCTACAACAGCTTTTACATTTGGCGGTAATTCCTCCCCGCTCGCCATTAAAACAGAGGATCCTCCCATGGAAACCCCATGCAACACGATTTCAGCATCCTCACCAACACGTTCAATGATTTTATCCACCCAATCGAGCAAATCTAAACGATCATGCCAGCCAAAACCGATATAATCCCCCTCACTCTCTCCATGTCCGCGCATATCTGCCGTAAAAATGTTATACCCTAAATCCTCATAATAATGCTGCCCATATAAAGCCATATCTTTTCCGCGCCCCAAATAACCATGAGCAAAGATAACCACTTTATTCGTAGGCTGTTCCGCTTCCAGATAATATCCTTGTAAATCAAGTCCGTCATAAGAAGTCTGATGCCATGTTTCAAATGGCTGTTCATCCGACCAGTCGCGCCAATCGCCATCTAATAATACGTCCATGGTTTCTGCTTCCACTTCCAAATCATCGTTATCGTTTAAAAAATCTTTTACATTACGTTCAATAGCGAGATTATAAAAGAAAATCGCTGCTGCAAAGTTTATAATAAGGAGTATCACCACTACTCCGGAAATAATCCAAATCCATTTTTTCCTTTTCTTCACCTTTTGACCCTCTTTTCTGTCTAGCAGTCTTTTTATTCATTATACTAGAAAAAAACAGTCACGCATCATCCAAGTTATGGGAAGATGCCTGGTAGTTTGATATATTTTAAATTTTGGCTATGTTAAAGTCTATTGTTGATATAAAGTAAAAATTAGAACTCCCATTTTTCTGGAAGTTCTAATTAGTAATTTCATAATGATTTCAAATGCGATTTTTATATATTTTTATTAGGTTTATTTTTTAAAAGGATATCAATCATTTTAAACATGTGTCTAATCCCTTTTCGCTGGTATTTAAAAGAATCCAATTCTTCTATAGTGTTTTTCTGACGTCCCCGTTAGTTAAAGAAGAAACAGTGTTTATACAGCAAATTTAGTTAACCTTAGTGTATCATAAATTTCTGAATTCTGTACTAAATTCAAATTCCCTTTAATAATCAAGTTATACATTTATTTACTATGTAACTTAACATATTTACGCTTTTGAATTGGCCACCATATTAAATGAAAAAGCATGTGGACAATTATAGCTGCTAGTAACCCTCCTTGAATGAAGGCTACCCCAGCGAAAATACCAACCCAAATGTTAGCAACAATCGTATACACATACAGAAGAGGTTTTGGTTGTGAGACAACAAGTTTAATAGACGGTAAATGAACAAAGGCAAATAAGATACATGAAATGGAAATTGCAAATAATGTACTAAGACAATCCCCTATACTCATTAATTGAAACAACCAAATAAATAAGCTAAGTAAGCCCCATCGAAACATAACTTCTTCTATAACTCCACCATAAAATACACGACTTAAAATACCTGTATTTACATAATGCGTTTCAATTTCCATATAATCTGTTTTTGTCAATCTTGGCACTAAATACATATAATAAAACAACAAATGGCTAAGAGAACAGATAACACCTAGACCTAAACCATATAATAAAATTTGACTAATTTCTATTTGTTGAACAACATGAATCTTAGGGACAAAATAAGCACCCATCGCTGAAAATATAAGTGCTGTTAAGCCATGTGCAATTAATCGTTGCCCATCTGTCACATCATCCTCTTTTATATGTATTTTTTCCGACTGATACATAAAATAAATGCCTGGTATACAAATGGAAAGCACAATGGCTAAATAAATCCAATTCATGGGGTCTACTCTCCTTTTGCTTTCATTTGTTCTTCCAAAATGACCTTATAAATCTTGTTCACTGCCTGTTCTAATTGACTAATTACTTCGTCATCTAGCTTAGCATAGTATGTTGACACAATTTGCTCATCTACTTTTGCATATAATTCATAAAGTTCTTTACCTTTTAAGCCAAGTGTTACCACGATTTCACGTCTTGAGTCAGGATTAATGGACCGCTCGATATAATGCTCTTTCTCTAATTTACTTAACAACTGGCTAACTGCACTTGCACTCACATTCATCTTTTCAGCCAATTCACTGACTGTTAATGTATTATGCTGCTGGACATGCTCAATAATTAAGGACTGCTTCGGTGTTAATTTATGTTCAAGTACTTCATCGTAGTGATGTAACAATGCGTAGTTTATCTGATCTAATGTATGAAAAATCCCATTCATTCGCTTTTCTAGCATAAAATCCCTCATTCCATTTAGTTATATAAACATTTTAAGTATCTAAAGTGTTTATTATAAGAATAATATAACTAAATACACATTAAAGCAACCGTATAGAAGTAAATTTTATACACTATCCTATTTAAGCTCCAAATAGTAATGCTAGTCTTAGCATAAACTTTTGATATACAAAATAAGTGTCAGCATACATAATAAACATTACCATACACTGAAATTAACAAAAGGAGTGATCTTTCAATCTAACTTCCAAGTCTTTTCACCTGAATATAGATTTCCAATTTATTAATAAAAATTCAAAACCTTGAAATAAGCTGTCAAATGGTTAATCCACCAAAAGGCTATTTTTAAAGACAATCCAAGAGACTGAATATATAGTAGCTCCATTTATATGACGGAACGTGATAAGTGCATATTAATGTATCCCACACTACTATCCGATTACCACATTTTAAATGCACGCCAAAATTCCGTGCATAGTATATTTTCACTTGAAAGCCTATACCCGATATCTTTGTCTAATTGGTCTTTCGTTAACCTACCCATACCTAATATCTGAGAAAAAGGTGGTTTTATCATTGTCTCTTGCAACCAATACACATACTTGTTCATTGCTTATACTACGTTGCTTCGCAGAGTCACCACGTTTACGTGGCTTTCTACTTTTCATTTTTCTTTGTCCTTTTTCTGAGTACAGGAAATAGGTCCCGGCCATCTCTACGATACCTTCAAAATTAGGGATTTCAATCCGCTCCAGCCAACGACTCCACTTTCCGACGTACAAATGATTTCGATGGGACAACTAAGCGCAAAAGCTCTTCGGTGGGGCGAGCAAGCGCAGCCCCAGGAACCACGGTTTTTGCCTGCAAACCACTTAGGAGTCTCCGCGGTTGGCCTGCGCTCTAATAGGATTCTACAGCGCATGGAAGAAATAACACCCTGATGAAGTGAGATAAAATAATCATTCTGGTGTTTCCAATGGTTGGTTTAGCAGTTCAAATCATGACAGCATGGATCATCCATATCGAGTATAGCTTTTATGCACAGAAAGTAAACTTGGGTAAACATTTTATGAAAAATATGTTCTATCTAATCAAATTTTTATTTGGTGAGTTGTTTTCCACGTATAGAATATCTTACTAGCGGAGGAGGACCGTTTTGACTCCTGAGGGATCAGCACCATCTGAAGATCCACTTTTGCCAAGCGATCTTCTTGGCAAAAGTTAGCTGAAGAGCGTGCCCCTAGGAAAGCAAAACGGTCCGCCGCAGCGGTCGCCTTACACTTTACCTCCTACTTTTTGCCAACAGTTGTATGGAATGGAAGTACCTTTTAAAGTACGAAAGTTCAGCTGTTATTATCATATTTTAATTACTTATTTCAATAATTGATTATGTATTGCCCTTTTTAAATACACAAATAAACGTATAAGGCTTTGCAAACATACAAAGTCTTATACGTCTAAATACGTTTATTTAAATATGACGTCTTTCCATTAAATGAATACCGAGTCCGGTAAATAAGACTGTCATCAATGTCAATATACTGATTGGCTGCAGGAGTTCTGTAAAGGAATAGCCATATACCGCTGCTCCTTGAATAATATCCAAGCCATATTTGATTGGATTCAAATTCGCTAAAAATAACAGAACAGGATTGCTGACAATTTCTAACGGCCAAAAGGCTCCGCCAATCATGGCTATGCTGACTGCAATAATGCTGATAGCTGCGTTAAACTGCTCGACATTTTTAACAAGCGCTGTAATCAAAATAGACATCGCCACAATAGCTAACGCATACGGAATCAACATCAGTAAAATGTCAATCATTCGGCCATTAAATGTGATTCCCCTCCAAAAATAGAAGACAATGAAGATAATCAAAATTTGCAGATACCCCTCTATAAAACTGTACAGCAAGTTGGCAATATACATTTCTGATTTCTTAACAGGGGATAAAATCATCCGGTCCCAGACGCCCAGGCGCTTCTCTGTCAGGATTTTCACAACGCCATAAGCGATTGTATAAATCGCGAAAAATAGAGCAAACCCGCCAACACGATGTACATCATCATCATACTCCCAGGATTCCTCTCCCGCAAAACTGCTTACCGACAAATCGAATGTCCCTTCAGATACCGTTTCCTGGTAAGAAGAAACCACTTGATCTGCCTCCATGCCTTCTGCGTCTGCTGCCTCTTTGATGACATCCTGCTGGATATCTGTTGTATATACTTCCTGCACCGTTTGTTGAATCAAACCCGCATTCGGAGATTCTACGCCTACTAAAATAGCAAATTGATCGGCGGATAAGATAACACCCGTATCGGCTTCTCCTTCTCTTAATTCCGCTTCTAATGTTTTTTTATCCACTGTGTAAAACTGAAAAGCTTCCTGTTCTTCAAGAGAACGCTGATATTCACCAGCTCCTTCTTCTGCATATACCGGCACCGGAAGACCTCCACCCCCGCCGCCAACATTCATCGAAGAAATCACCCAGGCAAATAAAATAGACATGCCTGTAAAAAGGAGAAAAGTAGATGGATTACGTATAAATTCACGTATTCGTGCTAAGAGTATCGCTTTCATCGTGTAGACCCCCTTTTTGGAAAGCTCATAGCAGCAACAACAATCATGACAGCCCCAAAAGCAATCATATAAATGAGATAAGACATGACATCCTCCAGTCCGCTTCCCCGGAGCAATTGGATATAGGCAGTCAAACCAGATCCGTTTGGAGTTAAATTACCTAAGCGCGCCATGGTTTCCGATAATTCGCCAATCGGGAAAAAGCTTCCCCCGATAAATGCTAAAACAGAAGTGACAATCCCTGCAAAAAATCCAACAATGGCATCTGTTTTAAAACGATAACTGATGGCTGTAACAAAGACCGTGATTCCCCCGACAGCAATTGCATAAGAGGCCGTCGTAATCAAGAATGCCAACATGTCATTAAAAGTGACTTGAAAAACGAAATAAGAAAAGCAAAATAGAAACAATAGCTGAATAAGAGCAATCACTGTTCCTGCCGTTAAAATACTAGAAAAATACATCCATCTGGAAATATTTCCAACAATCATACGGTCGAATATCTGATCCTGTCTTTCTCTGGTTGCCAATAAACCAATGGTTGAGGCAACGTATAATGCATTAAAAACCGCCATCGCTACCGTATAATAATCACGGGAGGAAATCGAATCCAGCTGTTCCATTTGCTTTTGCTCCCCGACACTGGTTGCGGCCTGCATTTCCGCTATATCTATAGCTAAACCATTTTCCTGAAGAAAGGCTTGTGTTGTCAGGCTTTCATCAAACTGCTCCAAAATTTGTGATAAGACAGAGGAATAAATCCCGTCTTCCTGATTGACATGTAACATTAATTCCGGCTTCTCACCGCTTTGTCCTGAGATAACCTGCAACATATCATAAGTGAAATGAGCCGGTACTTCGATTAAACCAGAATAGGAACTGTCCGCCAGCACTTCTGCTTTTTCATCTTCTTGTATAATGTCCAATTCAATCATTTCCCGCAAATCTTCCCCTTGAAAAATATCCTCTCGCAGCATCGATATCATACCCAAGTCTTCCCTATCATCAAAAGCCTCTGCTGGTGCACCAAGCGCTTCCATATCATCTATAAATTGATTGACCTGCTCTGCTTCCTCTTCATGTTCCAGCCAGGCTACTTTTAATTCCAGCTGCGGATTGCTGTCTTCCATAAAACCTGCCAGCGCAAAACTTAAAATAACTATCAAGATGATTGGCAGTCCCAAGAGTAAAAAGATTTGAACAGGATTACGCCAAAGCAGGAGCAATTGTTTTTTAACGAATTGAAATAACATACACACTCCCCTCCTAATCGCGTAATGCTCTTCCGGTTAAGTGCAGGAATACATCTTCCAGTGTCGGCGATTTAACATGCAGCGAACGTAATGCAATATCATATTTCTCCGTCATTGAAATAATTTCAGAAAACAGATTAACTTCTTTCGGTGTAATAAGGATGATTTCTTTATCTTCCACATAAACATGATGAATTGATTCATGTTCCTGTAACTTAGTTATAAATGCCTCATTCCAATGGTCAGACTCCATCGAAATTGTATTTTCCGAGGAAAGAATCTGCTTAATTTCCTCTTTGGTCCCGGAAGCGATTAAATTCCCCTGATCCATAATATAAATCCGATCACACAAATAATCGACTTCTTCCATGTAGTGACTTGTGTAAACTACCGTCATCTGCTGCTCTCTATTCAGGCGCTTGACGGTCTCCAAAATATAACTTCTTGATTGCGGGTCAATACCGACAGTCGGTTCATCCATAATCAGTATTTGTGGCTGATGCAGCATGGCTACACCAATATTCAATCGTCTTTTCATACCACCTGAGAATGCTTCTACTAGCGTTTTCCGTTTTTCAGAAAGCCCTACTTGCTCTAACACTTCATTAACACGTTTTTTTAAATCTTCCCCCTTCAAACGGTAAATCCTGCCAAAGAAAAGTAAATTCTCCTCTGCGGATAACTGCGAGTAAAGCGCAATTTCCTGTGGAACAACACCGATTGCTTTTCTTAAAGGAGACGGTTTTTTGATAACAGATTTTTTTAAAAAACGTACATCTCCCTGTGTCGGTTCAATCAACGTAGACAGTATGGAAATAGCTGTTGATTTCCCCGCTCCATTCGGCCCGAGCAGACCGACAATTTCCCCTTGTTCCATAAACATGTTTAGTGATTTGACAGCTTCTATTTTTTTAAAACGCTTTGAAATATCTACTAATTCCAGCATGAATATGCCTCCCCATGAGAATCTGCTTCTATTCTATCGTTTCTTGAAACGACGCAACACTCCCTGCCGTCACAAATCATTCTGTAAAATAGTGACTTCCGTCATTTTGTTAATAAATTTTCAAAAAAATGATAGTTGCTACAAGCATAGAGCAATAACGCTAACCAGCGGAGGAAAAACACGGAGACTCCTGCGGGAAAGCGCAAATGTCTTCGGTGGGGCGAGTAAGCGCAAAAGCCCTTCGATGGGACGAGTAAGCGCAGTCCCAGTCCCAGTGGGAAGACCCCGCAGGAAAAAAACGAACTTCTTTTTTCACCCGCGGGGCATAAGAGCGACTTTAGCTCTGTCTGCGCCTTTCGGCTTGCCAATCGCTAAGTCTCCTTTACCGAGGAGGAGTGAGCTCGGGGCCCGCGGAAAGCGTAGTGTTTTTCCGTAGCGGTCATACTAACCTGACAACATTGCAGCTAATACTCCCTTCCTGCTTTTGACACACAAAAACAGCAGAACTGCCTTTTCAGCCCTGCTGTTTTATATATGTTATGTTATTTTATTTTTAAACTGCCTTTGTGACCAGACCAGCGTAATAACGGAAATCAAAGCGATACTGAAAAGGAAAATCAAAATCCCCATCTGCTGTTCATAAACCGGATCAAAAGGCAGGAAACCGACATAAAACTCATCCGGCATCTGTAAATCAACCGGGATACAGACTCTTAAAGATTCCAAAAAGACAGCAGGATCCTTATAAGTCCGGTAAATTCCTGTACTTGATAGAAGTCCATAAAAGCAATATGGTAAAAAAGCAGAAATTTGAATGGCCATGGCGTACCATCGGATCCGATTTTCCAGCCAATAATAGAAAAATGCAGACCAGAAATTCAACGCTGCCATAAACAGCCCCAGCATAAAGAAATGATTCCAATATAACTCAACACGGGCAATATCAAACATCAATGGTGTATGATATCCGTAAAAAAAGACGGTTAACAAAATAATAGCTGTTGCCGGTTTCCGGAGAAAAGTCAGCGTCTTTTCTATCCAGCTAATTTTTTGGCTGATCCAGGATTTTGGCCGCCAGCCAATGACGAGCAGGGGTGCTGCAATAAATAATAAACCGACAATTTGATACATATGTGCTTGCAATGTCAGTCTGCCAATAATATTTAACGGACTTCCCGCCGCCAAAAAGAGAACCACCATGCCAAGGAGGAAAGAAATAGGATGCAGTATACCGCTCTTCCCCCGGGAAGGAATCATAAAAAAATAACCAATAATAATAAATGCACAAAATAAAAAGATTCCACCATTCCATAGTGTTGAAAAATGAAATTCATCTAAAAATATTGCAATCATATCTTCTTCACCAAACTTTTTTTAGGTTATCTCTATCTTAAAATATGTAACGTCTGACTTCAGCAGGGAATTCGTACAATTTCTTGACATTCGCTATTTGAACTTTCTTTTTACAGTGTCTATTACAGAAGTGCTGTACTACGTTAAACAAATCAAATGCTTCAAGGCCGCCCGCTTACGTTATATCATGCGTCACTGCATATATCGCAAGCTGCGTCCGATCTCGTAAATCTGTCTTTTGCAAAATAACAGAAATATGGTTTTTAACTGTCCCGATAGATAGATACAGCTCTGTGGCGATTTCTTTATTGGTTTTCCCCTGTCCAACTCGTTTGGTAATTGCCCTTTCTCTTTCGGTAAGGTCAATTTCTGATTGAGCACTCGTTTTCTTAGATTGCTTTAACAATTTCGGCATCACCTTCGCAGTTACCTCATCATGCAATACCAGTCCGCCCTTCATTACACTGTAAACGGCTTCGATAAGCTTTTTCCCGTCAGAAGTTTTCAACAAAAAACCGCTTGCTCCTTCATTCAATGCCTCAAGCGCGTATGCATCGTCATTAAAGGTCGTTAAAATAAGTATCGGGATATTCGGCCACTGCGCTTTTATTTTTCTTGTTGCCTCGATGCCATTCATATCCGGCATACGAATATCCATAAATATAAGATCAACACGATGTGCAGACATTTGCTCCATCGCCTCGATGCCGTTACTTGCTTCACAACTTATCCGAATCTTGTCGTCCTGCTCGAGAATCATACGCAGTCCTTGCCTCACCATTTCCTGGTCCTCCACAAGCATAACGTGGAACATCTATCATCATCTCCTTCCACAATATGTATCAGCCTGGAATTCTGCCTGATAAAACAAATTTATCAGGTAATTGATGCGTTTCCAGTTTCCCCTCTAATTCCTCTACACGGCTCCGCATATTGGAGAGTCCAAATCCCGGTTTAAAAGCTTTCACTTCATGTATCTTATTACTAATTTCAAATCGAATCGCATCATCTGCAGATTTGCTTAATGTTACAAATACTTCGCGACTATTGGCGTGTCGCATCGCATTCGTAATCCCTTCCTGGATAACCCGATAAAGAATCACACTTTTGACATTAGATATCGGTACGGATAAAACACCATTCTTCATTGTAAAATGAACTTGTAAATGACTCTCACTTTCCAATTTTCGAATCAGATGAACGACAGTAGCAATTCCTTCCGATTCCTCTACTTTTAATGCTTGGACAGCATCTCTTGTTTCCTGCAGGCTTTTGTTAGCTAATTCCTTCATCTGTTTCAACTCCAAATCTGGATGCTGAATTGATAACATTTCCATTTGCATCATTAAAGCCGTTAAATGATGCCCAACAGAGTCATGCATATCTCTGGCAATGCGCGTTCTTTCCTCCATCCTTGCATTTTCTTCCGCATTCACTTGCAACCGTTTCAATTGACGGTAGGAATGACTTAATTCATCATATAATTGCTTATAATACTGGTCATTCATCCATTGTTTATGGAGGAGGAAACTAACTATTACAATAAATCCGCTCCCAAGAAGCAGTTCGTAGGAAGTGAACGGAATGAAAGAAAAAAGCATACTGGCCAGTATGGCAACAACAGATAGTAAATAGTATGCCAATGTATGTAATTGGCTGGCCGCTAATAATAGCAAAAACCATATTAAGCCGATAGAAAATAAAATGTTCTCTGCGAAAAAGAATCCAGCGCATAAAACAATGATTACATTTCCCAAAAACAGGTAGATCCGTTTCTTGCGGAATGATAATAAAAAGAAACATGCCAGGCTTACTGCAAACAAAAAGAAATGATAAGGGATAAACGTACTATTAAATAAGAGTAATCCAATCCATAACATAGCGAAAAGTATAAATTGTAACCAAAATTGTTTCATTCTATCTCCTCTTATTTAAGACTTTGGTTCATCTAAATCGTTGGTAATCACGTCCCAAGCTTCTATCTTTTCTTCAAATGATTTATTATATTTTCCAGGAATCGGGCTGGTAGAAGGAAGCTTAAGAACATCTATTTCCTGTTCCAGCATGGGAGAGATATACTTCTTAAAACTGTGATATGCCTTTGTTCCATTACATGCAATCAATCGAATAGATGGGTATTCTTTTAAAAGCCCGGCAATATCATTCGGTTCTTCCTCTTCAATATGCATATCAAGACTCCCCTTCCGGAAACAATATCCGATTGTATCCCATAATGCCAGCTGATGTTTCTTGATCAAATCTATTTTTTCCGAGTAGGTTGCAGCTGCTTTTTCATTCAGAATACGGTACATTATTGGCCAGAAATGGTTGCGGGGGTTTCCATAGTATTCTTGTTCTTCTAATGATTTTTTACTTGGCATAGAACCGACAATAAGCACTCTAGGATGTGCACCAATAACCGGCGCAAATGATTGCAGTTTATCCATAATCTCCCTCCCTGATGAATGCTACCCTATAGTTCGACTGTTTTAATAAATGTAGCCGGATTCCCTCCGTAAATGACATTTGCAGGTACATTCTTCGTCACCACAGAGCCTGAAGCAATAACTGCATTATCTCCAATCGTTACACCGGGATTGATAATAGCTCCACCGCCAACCCAGACATTATTACCAATCGTTACCGGTTTCCCATACTCTTTTCCGGAATTACGTTCTGCTGGATGGATCGGATGGGTTGCTGTATAAATATGTACCCCTGGCGCCAGCATACAATTATCGCCAATTCGTATTGGACAAATATCTAACATCACACAATTAAAATTTGCATAAAAATGCTCTCCAACATGGATATTATAACCATAGTCACAATGAAAATCAGGTTCAATAAACAGCGTTTCTCCTGTGGAACCAAATATTTCTTTTAGACAGTTGGTACGTCTCACTGTATCGTCCTCTGTCAGCCCATTATAATAACGCATCATTTTCCGGACGTGCAGCCGATCCTTAACTAATCCGCTATCTTCCGGGTTATATATTTCTCCTGCCTGCATTCTCTCTTTCTCTGATAACATTAAATCCCCTCTTTCATGTTGTTATTATCTCGTTTCTGTTTCCGGTTCTTAAACCATTGGATCATTCTTTTTAACTTAGGAACAAGAAACGCATATAGCTGTTTATATTCCGGACCAAATAGGACCCAGAAAAGGATGTACAAATGGCCTAATAACAGAAACACACCCATTCCTTGTCTCTCTCTGGCCTGCTGCCATATATAAGCTATCTCATTCATCGCTTCCGGACGGTTTATACTATATAAAAAACTCACAAGAGGTAATAAAAGAGATAAAATAATAGCAGTCACAGCTAACACTTCAAATCTTCTTCTGACCCACTGAATGACCCCAACGAGCAGTGCAGCTAAAATGACAAGGCCATAGAAAAGAAGTGTACTGGTTGATAAATCTGTCATCTCTTGGGTTCCTCCTTCCATTTGTATGAAAATGTATACTTTGATTTTAGCTTACTCCAGGCTTGAATTCCAGTAATCTTTGAAATCAAAGAAAAAACTGCCACTCGTGTGACAGTTTACAATTTTTTATAATGCTTCTTTTGCCAGTTCACCTGTTCGAGCAGTTTGTTTTTCCTTTTTACGTCTTGGGGTCATATTAAATATAATATTTAACACAATCGCCGTAACACTTCCTGCTACAATACCATTACTGGTTAAAATTTGCAGCGAATTCGGAAGTACGGCAAATAGATCCGGAACAACCGTAACACCTAGCCCCATCCCAATGGAACAAGCAATAATCATCGAGTTCTCCGGAGAGTCTGATATAACCGTACCAAGCATTTTGATACCTTGGGCAACTACCATACCAAACATAGCTAACATCGCTCCACCCAGTACAGAGGTTGGAATAATGGTTGTTATAGCAGCAATTTTAGGAACAAATCCTAATACAACGAGCATGCTCCCGGTAATAACAATAACACTGCGTTTTTTCACGCCCGTCATTTGCATCAATCCGACATTTTGAGAAAAGGCAGTGTATTGAAATGCATTAAAGATTCCTCCAAGAAAAATCGCTAACCCTTCTGCCCGGTATCCTCTGGATAAATCTTTTTCCTTTAAGTCCTTATCAGTAATATCTCCTAAAGCAAAATAAACGCCTGTTGATTCGACTAAAGACACCATTGCCACTAAAATCATTGTAATAATAGCGGACCATTCAAAAGTCGGTGTTCCGAAATAAAATGGATGAACCATATGGAAATAGGAAGCATCGGCAACAGCGGAAAAATCAACATTTCCCATCAAAGCAGCAGCAATCGTTCCAGCACCTAAACCTATTAATATAGCGATGGATTTTAAAAATCCTGTGGTAAATCGATACATTAAAATAATAAACAATAATGTTCCAAAACCAAGGGCAATATTTGAAGTAGAGCCGAAGTCAGCAGCTCCTTCTCCGCCGCCTAAATTATTAATCGCTACAGGAATTAACGTAATCCCGATAATTGTTACAACCGATCCTGTGACAACTGGCGGGAAAAAACGAACCAGTTTCCCAAAAAAACCACTGACGATGAAAACAAATAATCCGGATACCATAATCGCACCATAAATGGCCGTGATACCGTACTGTCCGCCGATAGCAATCATCGGTGCAACAGCGGTAAAGGTACATCCTAAAACAACTGGCAGCCCGATACCGATAAATTTACTATTCAATACCTGCAACAGCGTAGCCACACCACACATGAGAATATCGATGGCTACCAAGTACGTTAATTGTTCCGAATTCAGCCCTAGAGCATCCCCGACAATAAGCGGTACTAAAATCGCTCCGGCATACATCGCTAACAGGTGTTGAAAACCCAATGCTGCCATTTTCATTGTTGGCGGGCCTCCTCTTTAAAAGCCACCTGTTTGTTTTCTAAAGAGTCAATAATTGCTAATGATTCTACCTTTACCCCTTTATCCCGAAGTGCTTGTCCACCTTTTTGAAATCCTTTTTCAATAACGATACCGATACCGGCAACTGTCGCTTTTGCCTGTTCAGCGATATCCATTAATCCAAGAGCTGCCTGCCCATTTGCCAGAAAATCATCAATAACCAGCACATTATCCTCTTCTTTAATAAAATCATGAGAAATAGAAATCTTGCTTGTTGTCTGTTTTGTAAAGGAGTAAACCTCTGCTGTTAACAGATTATCTGTTAATGTTAATGATTGCCGTTTTCTTGCAAAAATGACCGGGACACCGAGTTCGAGTCCTGCCATCGTTGCAGGTGCAATACCGGATGATTCCAGTGTAAGAATTTTAGTTATTTTTTTATCACGGAATCGATTTGCGAATTCTTTTCCGATTTCCTGCATGAATACAGGGTCAATTTGATGATTTAAAAAGGCATCCACCTTTAATACTGTATCTGATAATACTTTTCCCTCTGCTACAATTTTTTCTTTCAGTAAATCCATGAATGATTCCTCCTAATGTAAAAAAAACCCGAAAAATCTCCCTTTTGGAAAAGTAGATTTTCGGATCTTTTGTCGAATAATCAAGCAAGCGTGTATTATTTTTAGACAACATACAAGCTTTTATATACTTTTCCATAGTCAGTTTATTTACGGTAAACCGGTAGAAACTTGCAGGCCCTATCCCCGCGATTATATGAAAAATATTCATTTTGTATTGGGTTAAAAATAAAGAATGCCTATAGTATAGCACGTACACGCATAAAAACAAGCATAAGGAAAAAATTAAAACCTTTCTAATAATTCCGATTAAAAAATATCCTTCTTATTTATCCTTCCATTCCAGAAATTCTAATCTGTTCCCAAAAGGATCCTTGACATAGAACCTTTGTGCATTCGAAAGTTTACTGTCCCATTTTGTCGAAATACCCGCGTTTTCTAAATAAGTCTGCAAAGCGTTGATTTCTGATACTTCAAAAGCCGGATGTGCTTTTTTCATAGGAGAAAACGGCTCCTCGATTCCAATATGAAGCGCGATGTCTCCCTTGCTAAACCAGACTCCTCCATTTGGCTTTAGCGACTCCGGTTTTTCTTCTTCTGCAAAACCTAAAATATCTCGGTAGAACTTTTTCGCTATTTCCTCCGAACCCTTTGGCGCAGACAGCTGGATATGATCTAATTTTTCTAATTGAAATGTCATGTTTGCTCTTCCTCCTATGGATTGAAAGCTTATATCAAGCATAGCAGGAAGAAGCAAAAAGCAAAAATCGTATTTTTTAATCTATTTGTATTTGTTTTTCTTATTGGCGAAGCTGCACATCCCGCCTTTATCTGCCAACGAAAAAATCTCCCTGTATCGGGAGATTTTTTTCAAATTATACACTTGTATATCCGCCGTCGACCAGCAAGCTTGATCCTGTAATGAAAGAAGCTTCATCACTAGCTAAAAACAGCACAGCGTTGGCAACTTCATCCGGTTTTCCTAGTCTGCCGATTGGGTGAAGGCTTACAAGGTCTTGTCTCATTTCATCTGGTGCGTCTTTTAATAACGGAGTATCAATGTAACCAGGGTTCACATTATTGACTCGAATGCCTTTTGCTGCATATTCTGCCGTAGCTGTTTGAGTCAGCAGCTTCACACCGCCTTTTGCCGCAGCATAAGCACCAACACCAGCTTTCCCGACAAAACCATGAATCGAATCATTATTCACGATTGCGCCGCCATTTTCCTGTTTTAACATTTGCTCGATGGCATATTTATTGGTTAAAAATACGCCTGACAGATTAACATCAATCACCTTCTGCCATTCTTCAAATGACAATTCATGTATTGGGGTACCAGTTCCAATTCCCGCGTTCGCAAATAATACATCCAATTGACCATACTTCGCAACAGTTTCACTCACCAAATTTTTTACGTCTTCTTCATTGGATACATCTGCTTCAATAAAAGTCGTTTCCAGGCCTTGTTGGTTGAGTTTATCTGACAACGCTTTTCCTTTTTCGGACATATCAGAGAGCACTACCTTTGCCCCCTGTTCAGCAAATTTTTTGGCAGTAGCTTCTCCGATACCGCTTGCTGCTCCTGTAACAATAACTGTTTTTTCATCAAATCGACTTGCCATTTTCATAGCTCCTTCCTGTTCTTACCAAAGAATATATCTTCCCTTATTATAATTCCCGGTCCAGAAAGAGCTAAACATTTATTTTTATTGAACTTTAGCCAAACGGTCAGTAAATATTTCACATCATCGTTCCACGTAATAGAAGTACCTATACAATCAATAAATCCCGATAACAATTCCTGTTATCGGGATTTTAAATAGTCCATTATGTACACAGGCCACATTTGCCGTATCATGCAATAAAAAGTTTTTAACCACCACTTCGCAAAGTGGGTGTTCGCAGAAATCTTCCTGTCTTCCATTCCTTTATGACGGCTCGACATTTCAATTTCGATGTAAAACTCCCTATTCCAACTTTAGAGGTTAAAACTTTTATTGATACGAACAATGCAGCTTGTAGTTTATATCTTACTCTTTTTTTCTAAAAAAGGCAATGGGATGGACAGCCTAATTTTTTCTTTTTTAGCACGGAAGAAGTATCAGCTGTATTCTTTTATTTCATTCCAAAATGCAGGGTTCCATTAGATAAACTATGCGGATATTGCTAAGTCCTGTTATCATAAATAAAGCTTCGTTGGACCCCTGCCTGACTTCGTTTTAAAGTTGGTTTTATTTTTATTTCTTTTGGGAGCGAGCCATCTTTCTAAAAAGTGCTCCGTTTCGCCGTCCTGCTGAGCTTCCAATGCTTTCATCAATATAAGAGCCGATGCCTTTGCATCTTCTAATGCATGATGGTGAATTAATGGAATATGATGATAATTGGCGACAGTATGCAGACGGTGATTTTCCAGATACGGCCACACACGCTGTGAAATTTTCACGGTGCATAAGGAGGCAAAATCCGGGTGCCCCAAATTATATTTTAATAAAGACTGTCGCAGTACACTCATGTCAAAGCTGGCATTATGCGCCACAATCACATGTCCTTCCAGTTTTTCATGCAACGTCGGCCACAGGCCTTCAAAAGTCGGTGCATCTTGCACATCTTCCTCTTTGATACCATGAATACGAATATTCATATGACGGAAATCGCTCATCGGGTTAATCAGTGAATAATATTCATCAAAAATTTCCTTTTCATCAAAACGGACGACGCCGATTGAACAGGCACTGTTTCTTTTTTCATTGGCTGTCTCAAAATCGATTGCTGCAAACTTCATCTATTATCAGCTCCTAATAGCTTGTAAATCTGTTGCAGGAAGTCCGTAATAGTTCTTCCCTTTTTTGGTCTGCACTTTCACTTTTGACTGTTCTTCCAAATAAATCAATCTTGTCAGGGTAGCCATAAACTGACTTGCAAAAGCCGTGTTTTTCATTGGTCCATATGCTTTTGTCGTTAATTTAAAAGCAGTCATTTCATCTTCTGCCATCAATTCCAGTAATTGCTCCAGCCGTTTTTGGTGACGACGGGATATATCGGTTATCCGTTCATCCAGATTTTCAATCCGATCACCATGACCAGGCAATGCCAGCCGAACCTGATAGTCTTTCAATCCATCCAATGCCTTCAAATAATCTTTTAGCGGATTATATTCTTCTCCCATCCACAGCCCAATTACCGGGGAAAGATGGTTTAACACATGATCGCCGATAATCATCACTTCTGTTTCCGGCTGGTAGAAACAGTAATGATCCGGTGCGTGGCCAGGTGTCCATATTGTCTGGTACAACCGGTTACCAAGCATTATTTCATCATTGTCATCAAAAAAACCGTCCGGTTCAAATTTAAAGATAGGAGATTCATCTTTTATTTTTATAGGAATTGGCGGCGCTCCGTGTTTTTTTATTAAACGTTTTATCCGATTTTTTCGTGCTTTTGCATCTCTTCCTTTACGCATTTCTTCATAGCCGCGCCGGGATACATACACAGGAATTTCATATATTTCTTGAAACCACCGCGCTAAGCCGATATGATCCTCATGCGTATGCGTCAGCACAAGCTTTTCTATTTTATAATGACTCAATACACGTTCCCAAAATGCTTTCGTTTCAGGTGCATGAATACCTGTATCAATAACGGTATAGCCGTTATCTCCTTGAATAAGATAACTGTTCACCTCTCCCATCGCTCCCTTGAAACGGACAACGAGACGGTAAATATCATCTGTCATTTGCTCTAACATGTCAGACCTCTCTTTTCTGCAAACATCTACACTTTTATTTTATCGCTATTTGAAGTATTTGCAAAACAAAACTTATCAGTGCGTGTTCAAAAAGTCCGATAAATAGGACCAAGAAGTTCAAGGCGACCTGTTTTTTACGAACGGAGCGTATGCTTTATAATACGTGAGTATCGGAAAAAGCAGGTCAACGCAGAAATTCGCCGTGTCATTTTTATTGGTCTTTTTGAACATCCTCTATCAGCTGGACAAGATTACATGGGGAGAATCCGTTATGAAACAACAGCTCAGGCTGCCGGGGGAGACCCTCGACAGCCTGAATAAAATATCTGTTATTTCATGATGCATTTCATTTATTCTCGTATCTGTCCATCACCGGAAACAATAAATTTATTCGATGTTAATGCTTTTAAGCCCATTGGACCTCTTGCATGCAGTTTTTGTGTGCTGATGCCGATTTCCGCTCCAAAACCAAACTCAAAGCCATCGGTAAAGCGGGTTGATGCATTATGGTATACAGTTGTTGCATCCACTTTTTGCTTAAAAATTGCAGCATGATCAGCTGTTTCGGTAATAATGGCTTCCGAATGTTTGGTACCATACGTATTAATATGGTCGATTGCTTCATAAACATCTGCAACAATTTTCACACTGATTTCCAGGCCAAGATACTCTGTTCCCCAATCGGCGTTAGTTGCTTCTTGCACAAAAGGCACTTTTTCTACTACTTGGGCATCGCCATGGACTGTAACACCTTTTTCAACTAAAGCAGCAATGATATCCTCTCCATATTTGTCAAACCAATCGGACTGAACCAACAGCGACTCAATCGCATTACAAACAGATGGACGCTGCAGTTTGGCATTTAAGGTAATTGCTTTTGCCATTTCCAGATTTGCGGAGTCATCGATATAAACGTGACAATTACCGGCGCCCGTTTCAATTACCGGTACACGTGATTCTCTGACGACAGTATCAATAAGCGTCTTTCCTCCACGCGGAATAAGCACATCCAAATAGTCATTTAATCGGAATAATTCACTTGCCGTTTCCCTGCTCGTATCTTCAATTAACTGAATCGCATCCGGAATAACGGCACTATCTGCCAACGCTTTATGAATGACTTTGACAATCGCTAAATTAGAATGAATCGCAGAGGAGCTGCCGCGCAAGATAATAGCATTCCCTGTTTTCACCGCAAGTGCTGCTGCATCAACGGTGACATTGGGTCTTGCTTCATAAATCATACCGACAACGCCGATGGGAACCCGGGTATTATTAATCACGAGCCCGTTATCCTTCTCAATGGTTTCCAGTACTTCGCCAATTGGATCTGTTAAATCAATCACTTGTAAAATAGCATCCGCAATATCTGTAATCCGTTCTTTCGTTAATTCCACCCGGTCAAGAATAGACGCAGACAGCCCTTTTTCTTTGCCGGCCTGAATATCCAGTTGATTGGCAGCAAGAATCGCTTTCTGATTTTCCCTTAACCCTTCAGAAATTTTTGCTAATGCTTCATTCTTTTCTTTTGTTGTGCATGTTCCGATTTGATAGCTGGCTTTCTTGGCAAGTTTCCCTTTTTCAATGACTTCACTCATGTTAATTCTCCTTTCATTGTCGCAAATGATACCCATTTGTCACGGTGGATCACTTCAATCGTTGGTACTGTCTGGATGTACGTAGATTCACGTAATTTCATAACAGCTTCTAATTCTTCAGAGGAACATTTTACTTGTCCTCTCCCTAATAATCCGGAATTTCCGTAGACTTCCACAACATCCCCTCGGGCAAAATAACCTTCTACTGCGGTAATGCCTGGAGAAAGTAAACTGCTGCCGTGATGCATTAATGCATTTTCTGCTCCTCCGTCAATAACGACACGCCCTTCTAAATGCGAATGCAGCGAAATCCACTGCTTATTCGCGGGCAGATGCACTTTTCTTTCGCTATCAATATAGGTGCCATCTCCTTGACCGTCTAAAATAGCAGCCAGCTTCTCTTTCCCGTGACCGCGTCCGATAAATACCGGAATTCCGACAGAAGATGCCATCTTAGCAGCCATCAGTTTGGATTTCATTCCGCCTGTACCTACCTTGGAGCCTGTTGCATCTGTCTGTTCAATTAATTCTTCACTGAGTTTCATTAAATGATCATACCGGACGGCGTCAGGATGTTTATTTGGATTTTTATCATATATCCCGTTAATATCAGTTAACAGCACTAAATGATCGGCATGAATGAAGCCGCCTACTAAAGCGGAAAGCATATCATTATCTCCAAACGTGAGCTCGTCAATCGCGATGGTATCATTTTCATTAATAATCGGAATGACCCGCCGCTCCAGTAATTCTTCCATCGTCGCATACGCATTTCGATATCTTCCCTGGTCAGAGAAATCACTTCTGGTAAGAAGAATTTGGGCAGCGGTAATATCGTATGCTTTTAATTTTTCCATATAGGTCTGAATCAGCAGCCCCTGTCCAACTGCCGCAGCTGCTTGTTTTCCTTTTTGTGTAACTGGTCTGGAAGAATAGCCTAATTGTTTAAATCCCGCAGCTATTGCTCCGGAGGAAACCAAGATAACTTCCATATTACGCTCATGTAATAATGCCAGCGCGTGCACATGATCTTCCAGCTGCTCTTTATCAATTTCTCCGTGTGTATTGGTTAACGAACTGCTCCCTATTTTTACGACAATACGCTTTGCTGCCATCGTTATTCCTCCTTTCCCGCTCTAACAACATTTCCCCATCAATAAAAAAACTCCCTCATCCCTCCTAAAACGAAGGGACGAAAGAGTTTACTTCCGCGGTACCACCACAACTTAAATACGATGTTAAAAATCGCATTTCACTTTTTCCAAGATAACGTCTGGAAAACGCTTATGTTTGCATAAGACTGATGAAGGCAGGTTCAGTAAATCAGCAATGAGGAATCTTCCAGCTCTGGATAAATGCAAACAAGAAAACAGCTTTTCCTATTTACAGTCTATCCTCTGATTCCATCTCTGACATTGTGATAGCTTACTTACTAGTCCTTCCATAACGTTCTAAGATTCAATATGATTGATATTTATTATCGTCAGAAATCTTCACTTTGTCAACCGGTAATGCTGTCTTCTTTTCAAAAACATGCATATTGATTCTAAAATATCAGAAAAGTATACTGGAGACAACAAATATACTTTAAAAATCGTATTAGCGCCACTTTCAAAAAGTGAATCAACATCATCAGAAGGAGGATGTTACATACTATGTGTTTAATTACTTTTGCTTATCAACAACATCCAAAATATAAATTTATTTTACTGAGCAATCGGGATGAATTTTACCGGAGGCCAACACTCCCAGCCACATTTTGGAAGGACAAACCCGATATACTGGGCGGAAGAGATTTACTGCAGTCCGGAACATGGCTGGCCGTTTCAAAACAGGGAAAATTTGCAGCAGTAACTAATTTCCGTGACCCTTCTCTCCCGGAAGCAAAGAAATTTTCCCGCGGGGAATTACCGGTACATTTTTTGTTACAGAATAATGGCAATGAAGCGTTTTTACATCAGCTTTCAAAAAATCGTCATAACTATGCAGGATATAACCTTCTTTTCGGTGACAAAGATTCCCTGTATCACTATAATAATGTGTATAATCAGGGCATTCAGATAGAAGCTGGAATACATGGATTAAGTAACGACACATTGAACACACCTTGGCCAAAGGTTGAGCGTTCAAAAAGCGGTCTGGCTAATTATCTGCAGTCTCATACAGACCTAAGAACAGAAGATTTATGGCCGCTGTTAAAAGATAAGACACAGGCAGATAATCATTATTTACCACAGACAGGAGTTGATAAGGATTTAGAAAAAGCACTATCTTCTATTTTCATTGACACACCGGATTATGGAACCAGAGCATCGACGATTTTACTTATCGATTATGATCATAATCTGACTTTTGTTGAAAAAACATATGATAAGGAAGATACGTTGCAGCAATATGAATTTTCTCTTCCATCAGATTAATTATCTGGTCAAAGGGAATGTTAAAAATATAGGCAGATTAAAAAATGCGTAAAGGAGGCTGACCTATGACGTTATTTGAAGATCCGGCATTTGCCAGTAGAATGCTTACGCTGTTGACATTATCATTTCATATTATTTATGCCACCATTGGTGTCGGTGTTCCGCTAATGATTATGATCGCACAGTGGATCGGCATCAAAAACAATGATCCGCATTATTTGTTGATGGCTAGGCGCTGGGCAAAAGGATTTGTCGTTACGGTTGCTGTCGGCGTTGTAACAGGGACAGCTATTGGGCTTCAATTATCCCTGTTATGGCCAAGCTTTATGGAATTAGCGGGGAACATCATTGCTATGCCGCTATTTATGGAAGTTTTCGCCTTTTTCTTTGAAGCGATTTTCTTAGGAATTTATTTATATACCTGGGATCGTTTTGACAATCCGAAAAAGCATTTGCTTTTATTAATTCCAGTAGCTGTCGGCGGCGGAATGTCGGCATATTTTATCACTGTCGTGAATTCATTTATGAACAGTCCGGCAGGCTTCGATATTGTTGGAGGAGACCTGGTCAACGCCAATCCGCTGCTTGCCATGTTTACCTTATCGATGCCGACAAAAGTTGCCCATGTACTGTCTACCGCTTATATGACGATTGCCTTTATGTTTGCAGCGATTGCAGCATTCCGATTGCTTCAGAAGAAAAATCAGGAATATCATAAAAAATCACTGCATATGGCCATGAAGATTGGTTTAATCTTTGCAGTTGCAACAGCTTTAATCGGTGATTTATCTGGTAAATACTTAGCAGAATACCAACCGGAAAAGCTGGCTGCTGCGGAATGGCACTTTGAGACATCAACAGAAGCACCACTTGTGATGTGGGGTGCTCTGGATGATAATAATGAACCGCAATATGCCTTGCACGTTCCTTATGCTTTGAGCATCTTAGCACATGGATTCCCGGGCTCGGAAGTAACGGGACTGGAAGAATTTCCTGCAGACGAGCAGCCACCGCTTGTTATCCATTATTTCTTTGACACGATGGTGACCATCGGTATGTTTATGATTGGCTTATCGCTGCTTTATTGGTTTGGAATGCGGAGAAAATGGGCTTTTGTTGAAAAAACATGGTATCGCTGGCTTATTGTTGCAGGCGGACCGCTTTCCTTCCTGGCCATTGAAGCGGGCTGGTGGATGGCCGAAGTAGGCCGTCAGCCTTGGATTTTAAGAGGGCTGATGACGATTGAAGAAGGCGCTACAACCAGTGACTATGTCGGCTGGATGTTTGTGTTATTCGCAGTTCTTTATTTCATCCTCGGGGTCGGTACGGTTGTCGTATTAACGCATATGTTCCGGAAAAACCCGGTCGATAAGGACTTAGAACGCATGCAAGGTGGTGATCCATCATGATAATGGAAATCGTCGGTATTTCTGTTCTCTGGTTATTTTTATTTGGTTACATTATTGTTGGGTCCATTGATTACGGAGCAGGCTTTTTCAATGCCTATAGTATCGTTACCGGAAAACAGCATATTCTCTCTAAAATCATTCAGCGGTATCTGTCTCCTGTTTGGGAGGTTACCAATGTATTCTTTGTATTTTTCTTTGTCGGGATCGTCGGTTTCTTTCCGGAGACGGCGTACTACTTTGGAACAATCCTGCTGGTTCCGGGCAGTCTGGCTTTAGTTTTATTAGCCATCCGTGGTTCTTATTATGCATTTGAATCCTATGGAAAGCAGGGACATAAAGGGTATGCCATTATGTATGGCTTATCCGGACTGCTGATACCTGCTTCTTTATCCATTGTGCTTACCATTTCAGAAGGCGGCTTTGTCTTTATGGAAAATGGAAATCCAGTCTTAGATTACAGTGCATTGTTCTTCAGTCCGTTAACCTGGTCGATTGTCGTATTGAGTCTTGTCGCTGTTCTCTATATATCCGCCGTGTTCTTAACCTGGTATGCTAATGAAACAGGAGATAAGGACGCAACAGACTTAATGCGGAAATATGCATTAGGCTGGTCTATTCCTTTGATTATTGCTGCTTCAGGAATCATTGTGGAACTGTATTTCCATAATGAAACCCATTTTGAAAACCTGTTGAGTCTATGGTGGATGTTCGCCATTTCCTTTATTCTATGGATATTTACAGTTGTACTGATTTGGAAACGCCGCAATTACGGAACTGCATTCTGGTTTCTGACCGGGCAATTTGCTTTTGCTTTCTTCGGTTACGGTATCGCCCACTATCCGTATCTGTTGTATCCGCATATCAGCATCCATGAAGGGTTTACCAACCCGGCAATGGCTATATCACTGATTGTGGTCTTTATCTTAGGGATGGCATTGCTTGTTCCGTCACTTTATTTATTACTCAAGCTGTTCTTGTTTGATAAAAACTATATTAAAGGAAAGAAGTGATGATATGTTCAATCAATTTCTGATTTTTATCGCTCCTTTTATTGTCCTGATTGCAGCAATTGTTTTTGCATTTGTCGCTGCAGCAAAGGATAGATAGAAAAATCCCGCACATTGCTGTGTTACTTTCAGCAATGTGCGGGATTTTCATTTGTTAAAAAGCTAACTGCTGATTTTCCAGTTCTTTCATAGCCTTAAAATATCCTTGCTCTTTTTTCATCAACTCCGTATAAGTACCCTGCTCTACAATGTCACCATGGTTCATCACAATAATCTGATCCATCTTTTCTAACCCTGTTAAACGATGTCTGATGGTGACAACGGTCTGGTATGTTGTGGCTTGCTCAATTTCATCCATGATTTGCTGCTCCGTAATTGCATCTAAAGAAGAAGTCGGCTCATCCAGCAGCCAAATGGAAGCATCCCGAAGAAATAGACGTGCTAATGCCAGACGTTGTTTTTCTCCGCCGGATAAGTTCGTCCCTTTTTCCAACACTTGATCTTCCAAAGAAAAATGACCTAATTGGACTTTATCCAAAGCTGTCCGGCATGCTTCTGTTGTTGCTTCTTTATTCGCAAACTGTAAATTCTCATACATACTGCCATAAAAAAAGTGATTGTGCTGCAGGGATACATTCATTTGTCTCCATAAACTGTCTGGAACAATGGTGCTTAATTCTTTCCCATTTACGAAAATGTGACCAGATTGTATTGGCGCAAAAGTAAGCAACGCCTGCATCAATGTTGATTTTCCTGAACCGCTTGGACCAACAATAGCAATATTTTTGCCAGGCTTTATTTGAAAGGTGGCGTGTTGCACGGCCGCTTTTCTTTCATTTGGATAATGAATGGAAACATCCTTAAAATCAACATGTATCGGGACATCTGTGTCGAGTTCATGTACAGCTGCTTCGGCTTGTGTTTCATTTTCCCAAACGTCCATCAGACGTTGAGAAGAAGCTTTACTTTCTTCTAAATGCGCAGGAAGTACAGCCATGGAAGGCGCGTCTTCAAATACTGTAATGGCAATCATAAACAGCATTGCCAACAGCGTTCCTGCCAGATTCCCTTCTGCCACATAAAAGCCTGCCTGCACCAGGATAATCACAGCAATGAAAAAGGAAAAGAATATAACGATTGCTTCCCGGATAGCAAGCTGCCGATTTTCTTTTGCTTTCATCTCTTCATATTGGTGCATATCCCGATTTACCTGTTGTTTTTTGCTTTCAGCCTGCTGAAAAATAGTCAATTCTCGGAAACCGTATAGATAATCTGTAAATGTAGAGGACAATGCACCTCTTTTTTCGCGCATCGATATTGCCGTTTTTTTCTGAAACAGATAAAAAAGAGATGGAAAAATAAAAAGCACCACAACAGTACCAGCAATCATCGTCAGCGCAACACCAACAGACAGATACAACGTAAAGAAAATAGTAGCTATAAAAACAGCTGCCAATACAACCGGCGGATAGAACACACGTAAAAAGAAATGCTGCAAGCTCTCCACATCGCCGACAATCCGGGCTAAAATATCTCCGCTCCGGTATTTTTGTAATATCCGGTTTGCTAACGGCTCGATCCGGTCATATACTTTCAAACGAATATTTTTGAGGATTGTAAAGGTGCCGCGATGGGAAAAATAACGTTCCCCATACCTGCTGACAGCTGACGTAATTCCGAGCAGCTTCACACTGGCTACCAGAACCATTAACGTGTAAATCGGCGGTGCAAAAGCAGCTTGTGAAATTAAATATCCGCTAGCCGCGAACAAGGAAACAGCTGTCACCCCGGCAAGAAAACCAAAAAAGATAGAGAGAAGAATATCCTTTTTTTCTTTCAGCATCATTTTCATAACCAGACTGAGATCTTTCATGATTCCTGTCCCCCCTGCTGCGTGTTTAGCATTTGCTGATACATTGGATGATGTCGATAAAGCTCCTCATGCGTCCCCTCTCCTGCTATTTTCCCTTCGTCCATCAGAAATATTTTGTCAGCATTTCGGATGGTATGCAGGCGGTGCGCAACAGTTATAATTGTTGCCTGATGTTTTAAGGCATCTAAAGATTGTTGCAAAATATGCTCCGTCTGAATATCCAATCCGGTCGTCGGCTCATCAAAAAAGAGGATTTGCGGCTTTTTGAGCAGGGTCCGGGCAATCGCAATCCGCTGCTTTTCGCCCCCGGATAGACCTCTTCCGCCTTCACCAATAGCGGTATCCAGTCCTTCCGGCAAGGCTGCAATCCAGTCCTGGATTCCAGCTTGGGCAGCAACTTCCTGTATCGTTTTGTCACGCTGCTCTTCCGGAGAACCGAGTAATATATTTTCCCGTACTGTTCCTGAAAATATATAAGGCTGCTGCGATAAATACCCTATTTTCCCGAACCAATCTGTTTTTTGTACTCTATCTTGTGGGATGCCATTAATCAAAAATTCTCCTTCTTGCACAGGCAAAAAACCGGCAAGCACATAAAGCAACGTTGATTTCCCTGCACCCGTTTTTCCGATAATCGCCACTTGGTCACAGGCGGAAATGCGCATGGAAGATGCTTCCAGCTGGAAATCACCTTCTTCATAATGAAAAATGGCCTGGTCAAGCTGTAATTCCGGTATGGTACACTCTTCCAACGGCTCCTGTCCCCAAGAAACCGGAGCAGTCTCTTCCTGTAACGTATCTTCCACTCTTGAGGCGGCTCCCATACTCGCGCGGCCAGAATGAAAGGCTGATCCGAGCTGTTTTAATTGATTGAACAATTCGGGAGCAAGAAGTAAGACAAAAAAGCCGGTAAAAAAGCTGAGATTTTGAAAAATAATCATCCGAATGGCAATTTCTAACGCAATCAGACCAATACTCAGCATCGCAATAAATTCCAAAGCTAAGGAATTCGTAAATGCCACCTTTAATATCCCCATCGTTGCATCCCGGAACTTCGTGCTGTCTTGATCAATTTTATCTCGCTGTGCAGCTGATTGGCCAAATATTTTCACCGTCGGCAGACCTTGCAGCGTATCGAGAAACGTTCCTGAAAAAGCAGCTAATTCCGACAGTTGTTCTTTCGACTTGTCCTTGGTCTTCACCCCGATAATCATCATAAAAATTGGAATAAATGGTGCGGAAACAAGAATAATCAATCCGCTTGTCCAATTAAGGATAAAAATAGCGATCCAGACAATTAGAACAATACCAACAGATTGAATGACTTGCGGAAGATACTGGCTAAAATAACCGTCTATTTCATCCACGGTATCCATAAACAAACTTGTTTTCTGACCGGACTGTCCCTTATCAGCTTCTGTCATCGGTTGGCTGGTAAAATGACGAAGCAGCTTTTCCCGCATGGAAATTTTCGCAGTCTGTGCCATTTTGATTCCGGATTCCTTGATAATATATTGAAAAATCGTTCGTAATAACAGCATACTGATCAATAGAAAGATTGCAGGAATAATGGATAAAAATGCCGCATGATCCAGAAACAACTCCTGGATGATAGTTACAACGAAATAACTCTGCCCTACAATGGCGAATGCCATCGCGAGAGAGACTATCCCCATCCAAACCATCCTGCTACGAAAAGTTTTCATAAATTCCTTTAACAACAGACCACCACCTTTCAAACGTCGCCATTTCTTACGGCATACTTTCTATTTCATTATACAACACGATCCTGTGCATCGCTTAACATACAGCACACGATGCCTTCATGTATTGAACATTGTTTGAACATTGTATAGTAGAGTTTTTGGGAAAATCACATATATTAACCTATACACTACTGTCCCATGTACATGAGATAAGAATAAAATGACGTATAGGGGTGTTATACCATGTCTAATTTCTTCCTTAGCCCACAATCAAACACAAATACAAACGAAAAAGACCTTGGAGATAAATTAGTTTATTATGGCGAAGTAGTTGCTACATTGGGAAGTATCGTGGCTATCGTAGGCTCAACCATTTTATATTATCAAGATATAGAAGAAGAAGAAGCCGCTTTTGAAGAAGATACACCTGTGACGAATCGGCAACTTATTGAAATGCAGCAGCAAATTACACGGTTACAGCAAAAAATAGATCAGCTGGAAAATCATGGGCAGTGAATCGTCATTGGCTGCCCTTGTTGTTCCATGTGGTAAAAAGTGTTTCACGCATTTTATGATGGAGCTGTTTTTTCTCTCCCTGTCCTGCAAAAAGGAAGAAGCGGACAAGCCGCACATAATGGTGTCTTCTTACAATATTGTTTTCCATGCTCTACAATTAATGCGTGAAACTCCTGATGCATTTCTAAATCATAAGGAAAAGCCGCTTCTACCTCTTTTTTAAAAGCTTCATACGTTTTCGGAACAGAATAACCAATCCGCCGAAAGAGCCTCATTGCGTAGTTATCTGCCATAAATCCAGGTTTATCAAAAGCATACAGCATCATCGCATCAGCTGTTTCCTCTCCGATTCCATAGACAGTTAACAATTCTTTACGCAATGTTTCCCTGTCCATTTCCTTCACTCGATCTATTTGAAAATCATATTTTTGAAACCAGTGCAGCCAGGCTTTCACCTTCCGCGCCTTCATCCGGTAAAACCCACTGGGACGTATTTTTTCCGCCAATTCATCTTCTTCCATCCGGAGTAACTCTCCGACTGTGACATCTTTTCCTAAGTTCTCTAAAGCGAATGCAACATTCTTCCAATTTGTTCGTTGCACTAAAATCGCACTAATTAACATCTGTAAATCAGAATCTGCGGGCCACCACCCCTGTGGACCATAATAATGGAATAATTTTTGATATAGTTCGATATAGCTTATCTTTTCTACCATTTTACAGCTCCTCTGCTTCATCAAGCGGATTCCTTTTCAAATCTTTTTTAACAAGATACACTAACAGTGCAAATCTGAAAGAAATGGAGAACAATGATGAAATCTGTTCATACTGATATTATACAATTCCGCGGGAGCCATTATCAATTCGGGCTTTTTCAAGCGGAAAAACTAAAAAATTCTCCGATACGCACACACCGGAAAGCACTCTTGAACAAACGCTGGAGAAATTTTCTGGTTGATGAAGCGGAAGTAAAAGCTGTATTCCAAACGTTTTCCCCTGCCATTTGGGAAGAGATACAAGGATTAAGCGATGGGTTAGGGATGTCATGGAATGATGCGATACGCGAATTTGGCGGATACTATTACGAATATGGACGCAGCGGCTGTTCGATTCATACAAAAAATGATTTTCTGGTACGGAATTATGATAATGCTCCAGATTCCTATGAAGGACGTTATGTCCTATATGCACCTTCAGACATAGGGTACGCCAGCGCCGGCCCATCGATGCAGATTACCGGACGTACAGACGGAATCAACGAGAAAGGATTGACAATGGGCTATAATTTCGTCAATCGTAAAAAATCAGGTGACGGCTTTGTCTGTAATATGATCGGCAGACTCATTTTGGAAAACTGTGCTACTGTGGAAGAAGCCGTTCAATTACTACAGGATTTACCGCACCGGAATACGTTCAACTATGTCTTATTAGATCCCTCCGGAAAATCACGCATTGTAGAAGTTTCCCCCCGCTCTTTCTCCGTACGGGAAGGTCACAGCTGCACCAACCATTTTCATGCATTAACAGAAGAAAACAGATACCGTTCTGATGAATCAATGGAAAGACTGGAGAAAATAGAAATCAAACAACAGGAGGTTCACTCTCCCTATGAAGCATTTCGCATGTTAAACGATGTGGAACAAGGGATTTTTTCTGAAAAATATGGTGCATGGGCAGGAACGCTTCATACCGCACTTTATGTCCCTAGTGAACTTTCTGCGTGGATTGCACTGGGCGGCGACCGCCAGCCCTTTATTTTCTCTTTTAGAAAGTGGCTGCAGGGAGAAAAATTACATGCGACCAAAATAAAAGGCCAAATAAACGCAACAGATTCATTTATTAATCAATAAGCAGAAACGATAGATGATAGTGCATTGCTTTACAATTAGGCCATAAAGGATTATCCTAACTACAAGAGAAATTATAAAGAAATGCAGGCACACAGCGTTTGTGATGATGACGGACTATGTTGTGTTGAAGGAGGAAAAACCAATGACAATGAAAAAAGCATTAACGCTTGCCGGTTCTGATTCCAGCGGTGGCGCTGGAATTGCAGCAGATTTAAAAACGTTTCAAGAACATGATGTATACGGCATGACTGCCTTAACTTCTATTGTAACAATGCATCCAGAAGGCTGGAGTCATGATGTCACTCCAATAGATGTCGATGTCGTGGAAAAACAATTGAACACGATTCTTTCCGTCGGCGTAGATGCCATGAAATCCGGCATGCTCGGTTCTGTAGATATTATCAATTTAGGAGCCAGAAAAATTGATGAATTTCAGATTGATAAATATGTGCTGGATCCGGTTATGGTATGTAAAGGCGAAGATGAAGTGCTTCAGCCGGAAAATACCGATGCCATGCGCGAAGAATTACTGCCTCGTTCGTTAGTGGTGACACCTAACTTGTTCGAAGCTGCCCAATTAGCACAAATGGCTCCAATTAAAACCATTGAGCAAATGAAAGAAGCAGCGAAAAAAATTCATGCCTTAGGCGCAAAAAATGTTGTCGTTAAAGGCGGAAAACAACTGGAGCATGACAAAGCAGTTGATTTATTCTATGATGGCGCGGACTTTGACCTATTAGAAAGTGAAAAAGTAGAAACAACGTATAACCACGGAGCAGGCTGTACCTTCGCAGCAGCCATCACAGCCAATTTAGCTCACGGTGAAAACGTGCATGATGCAGTAAAAGCAGCAAAAACCTTTGTAGCAGCTGCCATTGCAAACGGCTGGAAACTAAATGAATATGTAGGTCCTGTTATGCACGGTGCTTATAATAAAACAGACAGCAAAAAAGTAGAAGTATTCAGCGTATAGTAAAAAACCTTAGAACCCTTTGGGCTCTAAGGTTTTTTGTTGTGGTAAAGTTCAGAGCGTCCGTTACCACCTATTAAGTTTCGGTCAATTAATTACCTCTATCCCGAATAAAGAAAGTCATGACAAACCCGACAATAGCAATTATTCCAGTTACCAAGAAGGAAATATTGACCCCATGTACCATCCCTTCCACACCCTGTTCAGGAATAGAAGCTGTCGACATAATTGTAATCGGCAATGCAGTACCGATTGCTCCTGAAACCTGTCTTAACGTATTATTAACAGCTGTACCATGTGAAATATACTTTTCAGGCAGTACATTAAGTCCGGCTGTTGTGACAGGCATCATTGCCATGGCAACCCCTAACATTCGGAAACCATGTACGGTTGCGATAAATACAAAGCTTGTTTCCGGCGTCAGTGTACTTAGCATTAATGTCGTAATAACGATGAAAGCCAGACCGATCATCGCCAAATACCTTGCTCCGTACCGGTCAAAAAGCCGGCCCGTAATAGGGTTCATCAACCCTTGTACAACTGCCCCTGCGAGGAGTGCCAGACCGGAATGAAAGGCGCTGAATCCCAGCATCTGCTGCATATACAATGGTAAAATAACTGCAGCTCCAATCATTGTCATAAAAGTAACCATGCCCAATACGGTAGTAATCGTAAAGATTCGATACTTAAATACCCTAAATTCCAGGATTGGTGTTTTTAAATTCATCTGTCTTGTAATAAACCAGGCCAGCATGATTCCGCCGATTACCAGCGAACCAATCACCTGGTAGCTTAACCATCCTGCATTTCCAGCAGTACTAAATCCATACAGAATACCGCCAAAACCAATTGTTGATAGTAAAATGGACAGTTTATCCAACTCAGGGAAGGTCCGTTCCGTTACATTTTTAAGTAAAAAGTAAGCAATAATGATGTTTAGAATAGCAATTGGCAACACCATGAAAAATAGTGTTCTCCAAGGAAAGTTTTCTACAATATAACCGGATAATGTCGGTCCGATTGCTGGTGCAAAGGAAATAACTAAACCAAACATCCCCATTGCACTGCCTCGTTTTTCCTTTGGATAAATTAAAATTAAAATCGTCTGCATCAACGGCATCATGATTCCGGCACCTGCCGCCTGCAGAACACGTCCTAATAACAAAGAGAAAAATTCAGGAGCAAAACCGCAGATAACGGTACCTGCTGTGAAAAGAGACATGGCTGTTAAAAACAGGGTGCGTGTCGTAAACGTTCCTATTAAAAAAGCCGTGATTGGAATCATAATTCCATTTACCAGCATAAATGCTGATTGCAGCCACTGGACCGTATTTGCATTAATATCTAAATCCGACATGATATGCGGCAATGCTGTCCCTAATAACGTCTGGTTTAAAATAGCAACAAAAGCTCCAGATAATAAAACAACCAGAATCGGAACCCGGCTGCTTTTTGTTGTTTCTAGTGACGATTCATGCTGTTCATCCATTTCCAACCCTTCTTTCCATATTATTAAAATATGTACTTTTCTTATTACCCCATTTACCATGTTCCAATACGTCTTTCTTCAAATAAAGAGGATGATAATTCATAAAGACATACAAAACCGGTGACTATACAAATCACCGGCATCGCATTATTTCAGTACTGTATTACACCAATGGACAAAGTTATGAACAACGGAATCCAGAAAATCAATTGTTTGTTCATCTGTCAATTTCCCTTGCTCATCCATTTTGTTCTGAACGGAACCAATTAATACTTCATTTCCCGGCAGTGTTAATACACCAACTCCGCGGGAATTTAAAATCTGGCGAAGCTGCAATTGTGCTTTAACCGTACCAAGAGCTCCCATAGAAGCACCAACGACCATTCCGGGTTTATTTACCATGACTAAATCTACGCGCGAAAACCAGTCAATTGCATTTTTTAACATACCCGAAATAGAACCATTGTATTCAGGAGTAGCAAATAAAATAGCATCACTTTCTTTAATGCGCTGACGGATCTCTTTAACAATCTCCGGCGGATCTAATTCTTCATCCTGATTAAAAAAAGGTAACTTCTCTATCGGTAAAATATCGATATCCACATTTTCCTGATAGCGATCCTTCATATATTCAACAAGTTGTTTGTTGTAGGAATCTGCACGATTGCTTCCAATCATTGCTGCAACTTTCATTCGTATACCTCCAATATTTCTTCGATTATATGTTATGTTTATCACAAATACTTGTATGTTTTTAAACACATGTAATATTATTACCATACCGGTTTACCTATAGCAAGAAATATGTTTGTAAAAGAAGCCTTTCTGATACAAAAAAATACTCTTATTAAGAAGTATTTCAACAACAGGCATTCTGATGCCTATTGAAGAATACATTCTTAATAAGAGTTATGGTTTATCACATGATTATTTGCAGGAGAAACGAATGTGCTCCCGCTCTGAACATGCTACATTTTTAGAAGAACCAGTTACGATTTCTGCCTGAACAGCAGGAACGTTTTCTTTTGCATGAACGGTCTTCGGAACATTTGTTGCAATTATCTGAGTGATGATGGTTATTTCCACCACCGCAATTGTTCGAACCGCCTACTCTGCGGCAATTACTTGAATCGTTTACGTCGCTGCCACAATCGTAATTCTCAACAACCGTTTCGTTCACATTGGATTCTCTGACTGGAAAATAATTTTCATTACGGACAGTGGTACGATGCACATTTTTGATTTCTGTTGGGTGAATATTTTTAACTGTTCTTACGCTATTGTGATGACGAACCTCATGCCTTGTCGGATGAACACGTACATCCTCATCCCGGTTCGAATTGCGGCAACGGCTACATTGACAGTTATCTTGACTCATTCGGACTCCCTCCTTTCCAATGCATAATATATCTTATGAAAAGAAGCGGATTTGTCCTGCGCAAATAACTATGAATATCATAAATGTACGTTTTTTCTATATAGATGAGGGATGACGCTTCATCGTTATAAATTCTATTTCCTTATAATAAAATTGGTGTTCTTTGATAAAACCATTTTTTTCATATAAACGAATGGCACGTTTGTTAAAGGAAGCAACAGTAAGCCGGATTGGTTTTCCTTTATGCTCCTGTTCAATGAAATGAAGAATTCTTTTTAAAAACAAATCTCCCTTCCCTTTCCCGGTCAAGGCAGGATTCATTCCTAGGCCTAGATCAACACAATCTTCTATATATGCAGCATTTCTCTCGCCGGCTGGCACTTTGGCTGACCGGCCAGTACAAAAGAACCCGATTAACTTGTAAGATGAATCTACAATGGCATAGTAACTGCCACCAAGCAATTCCACAATCGCACTTGTTGTTAATACATTATTATAAAAATCATAAGGCTTTTCATACTTCCAGCAAAGCGCCTCCACAGCATATTTTTGTGTCATCCTTGCAATATGTATATCCATTAAGCATCCCCACTTTTCCTTTAGCCTATCTTTATTATTCCACATTTTTCTTTAAAGGTGAATAAATATGCTATATCTTCAGAATTCCGTCAGAATTTCAAAATGAGGGCGGGAATGAATCCTGTTGCTTCGTTAGAAGTTGGTGTGAAATAAGGGTTTGCTGATACAGCATGTGAATCAGCACCAATGTTGTCAGGTTAATAAATTTTCAAAAAATGATAGTTGCTACAAGCATAGAGCAATAAAACTAACCAGCGGAGGAAAAACACGGAGACTCCTGGAGCGACCGAGCATAGGTCGTGATATATAGCGGGTGGGATTCCCGTCGAGAAAGAACTAGCCATTCACTCGTAGCGAGTCTTGGAGGGCTTGTGGTAACACAAGCTTTTAAGCGTAGACAGTGAGGTAATGGGCGGAAAACCAAGAGCGGTTGAAGGGATAGAGCTTCGAAATTCCGTGAAGAGATAGGAAGGTCGATAAGTTCAGGAGCTTAGAAGACAACACTGGTGTTTACGACAAAAGGCAAGAAAACACTAGCTTCCTCGGAGTCGATGACCTTGGCACGTTACACATAGATATATCACGGCAACTCGGGAGAACCTTTACGGTCTTTCCAACAAATTAGCAGGAAGGTAATGGTGAACAAGCGATAATAAAGTGAGGTAGCCAGAAGCCTAAAGGTAGTCGGATGGTGGCATAGTACCAATGAAGTCGGGTAACGCTGATGGAGGAAAGGCCACCACTTATCAATGCCCTTCAAGGGGACACATCAACCACACACGGAGGTGGAGAATGAATGGAAACTGAACTGCGAAGGATAGCAGAATTAGCGAAAGAAAATAAGGATATGGTCTTTACATCTTTAGCACATCTTCTCAATGAAGAAAATCTGAAACAATGCCATAAGGAACTTCCAAATAAAAAGGCTACAGGTATCAATGAGGTAACCAAAGGAGAATATGGAGCCAATTTGGACGATAATATCAAAGACTTAGTATTGCGCATGAAAGGGAAGAAGTATCGACCAGTGCCGGTAAGAAGAACGTATATTGACAAACCCGGTACAAAGAAGAAAAGACCCTTAGGTATCCCGGAACATGAAGATAAAATCGTTCAAAGAGGTATGGCCAAGATATTAAACGCTATTTACGAGAATGACTTTCTCGACAGCTCCTTTGGATTTCGTCCGAAAAGAAACTGTCATGATGCGTTAAAGACGCTAAACGTGTATATTGAAAAGCGATATACCAGTTATGTAGTAGATGTAGACATCAAAGGCTTCTTTGACAATGTAGACCATAAATGGATGATGACCTTTCTGGAGCACCGTATTAATGACCCAAGCTTCCTTCGAATTATTGGTCGCTTTCTAAAAGGCGGCTATATGGAGGAAGGAAAGTATTATCGGACAGAGGGAGGCACTCCGCAAGGTGGCATCATTTCGCCAATTCTTGGGAATATATACCTGCATTACGTTCTTGATTTATGGTTTGAGAAGAAGATACGCAAAGAAAGCAGAGGCCAGTCATACATGGTTCGATATGCGGATGATTTCGTATGTTGCTTTCAACACAAAAGCGATGCAGAAGCCTTTTACCACAAGCTTAGAAAACGGTTAAACAAATTCCGCCTAGAGATGGCGGAAGAGAAGACTACTATTATTCCGTTTGGCCGTTTCGCTGAAGAGGACTGTAAGCGTAAAAAGAAAGGGAAGCCACCTACCTTTGATTTTCTGGGTTTCACGCACTACTGCAGCAGAAGCCGGAACGGAAGGTTCCGAGTGAAGCGTAAAAGCAGCAGCAAGAAAGTGAAAGCAAAACTTAAAAGGCACAAGGAGTGGCTTCAGAAGCATCGAACGATGGATATCCGATTAATTATGGAGCGACTCAATTTAGCGCTCCAAGGCTATTACAACTACTATTGTATCACGGACAATATATATGAAGTAAGGAACTTTTACGACAAAGTGAAACAACTTTTATTCAAGTGGATGAATCGACGAAGCCAGAAGAAATCATTCAGTTGGGAGAAGTTTCAACGGTTCTTACAAAAGTATCCGCTTGTCAGTCCGGAAATTAGAGTAAATATATATAGCCTGCGAAATCACATTAGCTATATTCTGTGAAGGTTGATAGGAGGAGCCGTGTGCGGTAATACCGCTCGCACGGTTCTGGGAGGAGTAGAGGAATTCAGTCAGAAGTTATAGAACTGAATTCCCGCTTACTCGACTGGGAATGCGCAAATGTCTTCGGTGGGACGAGTAAGCGCAGTCCCAGTGTGAAGACCCCGCAGAAAAAAGTGATCTTCTTTTTTCGAGGAGGCTGAGCTCAAGCCCACGGAAAGCGGAGTGTTTTTCCGTAGCGGTCATACTAACCTGACAACATTGGAATCAGCACTCCCTTATTTCATACATAGAGACGATACAAACAACCGTTTTACACAGGGATATTTTTACACCCATTTAATTCGAAATTGCTGATTTCCTTTAATCCAGTCTAATAATGGTACGTCTTCCGCAATAACCTGCCCAAGTACATTTACTCTTTCATCTGCCGGCAAATCATGTAATGTCACTTGAATTTCCCCTTGATAGCGCATATATTTTTCATTATCAACAGTGATTGATCCGGCAGGACGCTTGATTGTGTTACAGGCTGGAATCGTAACTTTTCCAAATGATGCATATCCTCTTGATTCAACGGCGCGGACACAATCTCTTGCATTATCTGCCCGATTAGTCAGTGCAGTTGCTGCTTTACGCAGCATTTCAGCGTCTGCCGATCTATCAGGAACAGCCCGAATTAAAATTTCCCGCTGTTCATAAGCACGAAATTGCTCCAATGCAGCATCACTTATTTCAATGTCTCCAACTATCACTTTATCCAGCCCGGCCAGCTTTTCCAATTGCAAAAAAGCAGCAAAAGGAGAAAATTGACGGTGCCGCTCTAAAGTCGGTAACTTTTCGAACAACGGGCCTCTTAGCTGTTTATCCCCGGGAATAAATGCCATCACGGTTAAACCTGTTGCAGTTAATGCCATGTTTTTTTCGATAAAATCAACCAATCCCAACCCCGTTTCCGGTCGTGGGTAATAATTATGCCATGCTTCCACCGCTTCCACTTGAAGACCATTTGCTTTCATTTGATTTAAGGAATCGACATTGATCGTACTGGCATTTAACGCAATCCGCATTTTATGTGATAAATCAATCATTGTCTGCTCATCAACACCATAATCGATTCGCAGACCGGAAAGCCCCCAGTTTAACAATTGGTCTGCATTCTCCCAATGAAAACCTAATGCTTGCAGAGAATTCGGTGATATATCTGCCATCAGCTCCATATCTAATTCACTGGCTGCTTTTCCAAGAGCCTGGAGCTGCTCTTTATATACTGTCTGGTCATCTTCTGGAATATGCAATGAAGTAAAGATGGACTGGAATCCACTTTCCTTCATTTTTCGAATATAGGGAAGCTGTTCTTCTATGGGCGTGTTCCCCAGATAAATAGAAATTCCTAACATAAATCGTTCCTCCACCTTTCCTATAAGAAGAAACAGGAGACTGAATAGTCCCCTGCTAAATGCCGTCTGCCATACTATCTTTAAAGCCGAACGCATATGTGAATAAGAAACCAAACACATATGAAATAACAAGCCCTATAAAATAACTTATATATTGCCCATTGGTTATTAACGGAATCAGTGATAAGCCAGAAACGCCAATCCCTGCAGCCGCCGTATTCATTACTGCCTGAAAAGCTCCTCCAACAGAAGCGCCTAAACAAGCGGTTAAAAATGGTCTTCCCAGCGGCAAGGTGACGCCATACATTAACGGTTCACCGATACCCAGGAACCCTACAGGAGCAGCCCCTTTAATAATATTTTTTAAATGTGTATTCTTTGTTTTTATATAAATCGCAATCGCCGCACCGACTTGCCCGGCTCCACCCATCGCCAGAATCGTTAATAATGCTGTTTCATTAAATGAATTGATTAATTCCAGGTGAATCGGCGTTAAACCATGATGCAAACCAACTGTAACCAATGGCAGGAAGAACCCTGCCAGCACCGCTCCTGCAATGACGCCGCCAGTATCTATTAAAGCAATCAACCCTTTTGTAATACCATCTGATAATAAACCCGCTACCGGCATAATAGCAAATAATGAAATAAATCCAACTACCAACACTGTAATTAAGGGAGTGAAAATAATATCTACTGCGTTCCACATTACTTTACGCACATGTTTTTCTATAAATGTCATGAGCCAAGCGGCAAAAATAACGCCAAACAAGCCGCCCCTTCCTGGTGTTAATTCTTCACCGAAAATGGTTATCGTTTCCAGCTGCGGACTAAATAAAATCATTCCAGCAATAGCACCTAATACGGGCGTTCCTCCAAATTCCTTTGCTGTATTCCAACCAACTAATATTCCTAAAGAAGCAAAAATAACGCCGCCAAACAAGAGTAATATCTGCATCCATGTTTGTTCCTGATCCACCCCTGCGTTAACTGCAAAGTTTGCCGCACCGTTAATAACACCTGATGCAACAAGTCCAGGAATTAAAGGAATGAAAATATTTCCAAGCTTACGTAAAAAGTTTTTAAATGGCGTCCGGTTCTTCGCTTTTATTTTTTCTTTGTCCAGCGCTGCCTTTTCTTCAAACGTTAAATCATCTTCCTCCGCATTTGACTCTTCGCCAATGCCAAGTCCTGTCAGCTGGCTCATCTCTGTAGCGACTTTATTTACTGTACCCGGCCCGATAACGATTTGCAGCGTTTCATCCTCCACGACCCCCATGACGCCGTCCACCTTTTTTAAGGCTTGCAAATCTGTCTTCGAATCATCCTTTAAAGATAAACGCAGACGTGTCATACAGTGAGCAATTCGCCTGATATTCTTCTCCCCGCCAACACACGCTAAAATATCTGTGGCCATCCTCTGCTCTTTTTTCATCGTTCATTCCTCCTTGTTAGTCAGCTAACGCATTTCGGACAAACCCGTTCGCTTTTTCAAGCCTGTTTTCAGCAGCTTCGCAGGAACATTGTAATAAAATCATAACAATCGCAACCTTCACCTGGTGATTTGATCTTTCAAAATAGGATGTGGCAGTTTCATAATCAACTCCAGTCATTTCCATAATGTTTCGTTTAGATCTTTCTACTAATTTTTCATTTGTCGGTTTCAGATCGACCATAAAATTTTGATATACTTTTCCAATTCCAACCATCGCTGCGGTAGAAATCATATTCAAGACTATTTTCTGAGCCGTTCCAGACTTTAACCTGGTAGAACCAGTCAGCACTTCAGGTCCTGTTTGAAGTTCAATCGCTACAGAACTGTACTGGCTCATGACAGCATCTTTATTACAGGATATACTCACGGTATTCGCTTTAATAGATTCTGCATATTGTAAAGCTCCAATAACATATGGCGTACGTCCGCTTGCTGCAATTCCTATGACCGTATCTTTCTTAGACAGCTGTATGTTTCTAAGGTCTTCCTCTCCAAGTTCAGGATTATCTTCCGCTCCTTCAGCCGCCTCATAAAGCGCTTTCATTCCGCCCGCAATAATCCCCTGTACCATTTCTGACGAGGTACCGAATGTAGGAACACATTCTACAGCATCTAAAACGCCTAACCTGCCACTTGTTCCAGCCCCAACATAAATAAGTCTCCCCTTATTCTTAAATGATGCAATAGCATATCGCACAGCTTTTTCAATTTGTGGAAGTTGATTCTTAATAGCCGTTAAAACTTGTTCATCTTCTTGATTCATCATGCATAACATATCCGTAATGGACATTTGGTCTAAATGCATCGTATGTTGATTTCGTGCTTCTGTAGATAGTTTATCCAGCATTCCATCATCCTCCTCTATCTTATAATTCTATTTTAATTCTTTTTGAAATTAAAAGTCAATAATATTTTATTAATAAATGAAATTTAATTTCATTTTTACAAAAAAAAGAATTACCTCCTTAATTTTACCACTTGCTCTCTGGCTTCTTGATATTCGTCTAGCACATTTTCGCCGATAATATTAAAAATACTGATATATAAACTGTCCACAATGGTTAACTGCGTCATTCTTGAAGTGATGCTTCCGATTCGGAAATCCTGTTCCACATTCGGTGTCGCTAAACAGATATCCGCTTCTTTATATAATGGTGATTTATTCATATTGGTTATTGCAATCACTTTCGCACCTTTTTTCTGAGACAATCGTGCCAAATCTAACACATCTTTCGTCTGTCCAGACATACTAATCGCTACAAATACATCTTCCTCGTTAAAATGAGGGATTTTTGAAAGCATATAATGAAAATCCAAGTTAAACTCCACTTGATATCCGAGTTTGGTGAATTTATATAACGCATCCATCGCAGCAATGGACGAACCGCCCACCCCATAAAATACCATTTTCCGGGCATTTTTCAATACTGACACTGCTTCATTCAATTCTTTTCGATCCAGCGATTCCATAATCAGCTCAATGGCATTTTTATTTACATGAACTACCTTTTGAAACAATTCATATGGTGAATCCTTTTTCTGCAGAATGGAAAAATCAGTAATATATTCTTCATTGACAGCTAATTCCTGCGCTAATGAAAGTTTAAAAGTTTTAAAGCTCCCGACCCCTATTGTCTTAGCGAAACGAATGACACTTGCTTCACTGACATCTGCCTTTTCTGCCAATTCCTTCGTAGTCATATTTGGAATCAGTTCCGCATGATGTAATATGTACGTAGAGATTTTTTTCTCTGTTTTGGAAAATTGCGGAAGTCGTTCGTTGATTCTGGTTAGTAATGCAGTCGCCATGTTCATTTCTCCCATTCTTTTTATGCATTTCAGTATAGCAAATCTTTATAAAATGTTCTAATTTTTTCGATGATATGCCATTTTATATTTTTCCCTTTTTACTTGAATGTAAATCTTCTATGATTTTGTATAGCCGAAGAGATATTAACATTTCACTTTATATGTCTTGATATCATCCAATTTTCAGTTACAATAATACGTTCTGGATGAAACATTCCGGACATAATTTGCATCGTTTATTCTTTTAAATATTCTACTTCTCAATAGCCCCATCATCATATATAATAGTTGTATACATGTAACCAGAGAAATACTCCTCACACAGACTCCCTATCATGCATCTCCATCATTTCATTCTTCATAGTCAGCCACGATTTGGAATTCTACGGTTACATGCAGTCAATCATTGAAGGAGGTTTTACCATGGAAAATTCAGAAATTCTAAAGCAGATATCCACCATGCTTTCGGATTACTCTCAAAAAATCGACCAACGCTTTGATGGAATGGAAAAACGTTTTGAAAAGATCGATCAACGCTTTGAAGATATTGATCAACGCTTCGAGAAAATGGATCAACGCTTTGAAGATATCGATAAACGCTTCGAAAAGATCGATCAACGCTTTGAAGATATCGATAAACGTTTCGAGAAGATCGATCAACGCTTTGAAGATATCGATAAACGTTTCGAGAAGATCGATCAACGCTTTGAAGATATCGATAAACGCTTTGAAAAGATGGATCGGCGATTCGAGGATATGGACAAGCGTTTTGACAAAATGGATCAACGGTTCGAGGATATGGACAAACGGTTCGATAATCTGGATAAGAAAGTAGATGGCGTTAAAGTAGAACTGTCCGAGACGCAGGAAACGACTAATTTTCTGCTAAGTAAGTTTGCTCAACAGGAGAAAAAGATTCAAAATCTGCCTTAATAAATGTGGACACATGACTAGCAAACGCACGATAAACCATATAGAAATGGATTATCGTGCGTTTGCTTTTAACAACAAAGTGACGCATCACCAACTTGATAACGAAATAATCAGCAAAGATTTACTATCAAACCAAATCAAATGTAATCACTCATACTTCCATACTGAGAATATAATACAAATGATAACAGGTTTTAATCTGACTGATAAATCCATTGCGTACCATATTCTGTCGTACCACTTAAACCTGATACACAACCTCTAACCGCGCTTCCACTGCTTGATTCCCAGGTTCGATTGGGGTAGATACCATTTTGAAAACTTGTGCCGGACCGACTCCTGGTGAAGCCGTCTGTTCGTTTATTTTTAATGGAACTGGATTTAAATTAGCATTAGCCCCCAGCTGTTCCACCAAACTTTCTGCCTTTCTTTTGGCATCCGTTAGCGCAAAGCTTAAGGCTTCCAAATAAAAATTTTCCGGATTTTCTACAGAAAACTCAATCGACAGTACTTCATTGACGCCATTTTTCGTAACACGATCAATCATTTCCCCGATTCCGTCCATATCATCGGTAACAACAGTAATTTCATTCCGTACTTCATAGCCTTGTAACATCTGATTGCCGTCCTCATAATTATAAAAGGGCCTTGCAGAAAAACTGGTTGTTTGAATTTGTTCTCTTGGAATACCAATTTGCTGTAAAATATCCAGAACCTGATTCATTCGTTCTGCGTTTTCAGTCTGCGCTGCTGCCAACGAACTGTTAGTGGTGGAAACAACCAACTGAATACGGGCAATACTCGGTGAAACAATAACTGTTCCGACACCGGTAACGGTTATAGTACCTTGCTGCTGATTGTTTTGACGGTCAGGCATTCTATACCCATAATTAGGCGGTCCATAAGTATAATACATTGCGAACATCCTCCTTCATACCATCCTATGTCGCAGAAGGTTTGTACCATTCAATAATTATCCGGCTCATCCCAGTAATCCGGATCCTGCATTTGCAATTCCTGAACAATATCTTCTAAATCTTGCGGCGTAATCGTAAAAATAGGGTATTCCTTAGATGTTCGTTTTGTAGCATTATAAAAATAATTCACACTTCCGGGATATTCATCGTCGACAAGAAGTAAAGCGGCATCACTTTTGTCAATCAGCCACAAATCTTTTGCCCGAAATTGATACGCACCCTGGTATTCCCCCTTATAAAGCGGTTTGAAAAAATCGGCGGTCATCATTAATGCTTCATATTTTTCCTTAATGGGGTCCGGCCAGCGCTGATCCTGATTTTCAAATGGCGGGAAAACACCGATTTGCACATCGTATTCCTCTTTTAAATCCATGATTACCTCTGCTGCCCACAGTTCAATTCCCATTTGTCCAGAAATAATAACCCATTCTATCCCTTCTTCGATAAATCCCCGCAATCTTTTTTCTAAAGCTGCTTTAATAAACACAATCCTGGAATCATTTTCTTTAAAAATACCTAATTCTGTCGGTTTATAGCCTGTTACATGTAATATTTTCACTGTCATATCCTTTCTTGGCTTCCCATTTTACGATTTAAATACTTTCTTTATCTTTTATCTTTAATATATGTTATTTTAACGCAGGAATCCTTGTTTTGAAAGCATGTCCCGCCAGAGCAAAAGGCAGCCCTCACTGCCTTTTGCTGTATTACCACATCCCTGGTCTTCTATGCGGTCGGAAACCGGGATGATTTCTTCCTTCTCCCACAGGTCCAGGCGGCATCTGTCCCGGCATATTATTTGGCCCAGGAGGAAAAGGCGGGCGTGGACCAGCTTGTGGCCTGCCTATAAATCCCCTTCCTCCATACGGTTGATGATGTGGATGTCTTTGCACAGGATGATTCACATACGTTGTGTGTATGGGGTGAATATGATGAACAACCGATTCGGATGAGGTATGGACATACTGGTGCTTTGTCGGATGAACAATTGTCTTTTCATTCGGATGCCGGTGATTAAATTGACCTTTCCTTTGCATCGTTGCTCCCTCCCTTTTTCTGCTCTCTATCTAACATATGTGATAAACGTACAAGTCGAATATGGCAGCCACCCAATTTCTTTTAAATTTTTATAATGAGTGGAAATCCCTCCTTTACAGTTATTTAAGGGAAATAACCGTAGCTGAACTGGAGAGGAACAAGTGGTTTAGAAACTTTTTTCCTGAAAAGCTTGGCATTTCTTTTTGTAGATGCTATAATGTAATTAATTATTTAGATTCGGTCGAAATACAGGATGGGATACAACAAAAGTATTGATCTTTCGTCTTGAGATTTAACTTTGAACTAAATAGTAATAAACAGTGCAACAATTGCACGTGGAGGTAAAAGAATGAACACAGGTTCTGTAAAATGGTTTAACGCTGAAAAAGGCTTCGGTTTCATCGAAGTAGAAGGTGGAGACGACGTATTCGTACACTTCTCTGCAATCCAAGGCGAAGGATTCAAAACTTTAGAAGAAGGTCAAACAGTTACTTTTGATATCGAAGAAGGTAACCGCGGACCTCAAGCTGCTAACGTTGTTAAAGAAGGCTAATAAGCAGATATTAAAAAGCTGACCATAGTTGGTCAGCTTTTTTTATATCCTTTTTTATATAGAAACATCCGATTGAAACGACTAGCTAGTAAAGGAAATCCCGCTGTCATGCGAAGACAGCGGGATTTCCTTTACTAATTTATATATTAAAACTGCTCTGTTAAAGCTGTCACAATTTGTTTTTTACGAGAAACAACACCTTTTAAGACAGCACGATCATTTTCATCCAACGTAACATTAAATGCTTTTTCTACATTTGCTTTTGCTGGTCCGACTGCCAATACTTCGGAATCATTATTTAAAATATCTGTTGCAACAAATAGGAATAAATCCAATCCTTTTTCATTCACCGTTGCTGTCAGCTCGCGAACTAATTCATCCTGAAGCTGATAAATCTCGCTGACATCCACAGCATTTACTTGTGCAATTTCTACCTTCGCATCGCCCATCGCAAATTCTTTGGCATCCATGGAAATCAATTCTTTTACAGATTTATCACTGATATCTGCACCTGCTTTTAGCATTTCCAAGCCATATTCTTCTAAGTCTACGCCTGCTTTATCAGCTAATTCCCGCGCAGCTTTTTCATCTTCCGCTGTACAAGTTGGTGATTTTAACAATAATGAATCAGAAATAATCGCAGATAATAACAATCCGGCAATACTTTTATCCAATTCGATATCATTTTCTTTATACATCTTATTTAAGATGGTCGCTGTACAGCCGACTGGCTCAGCACGGAAATAAAGCGGTTCTTTCGTTTGGAAATTAGATACCCGGTGATGGTCAATCACTTCTCGGATAACAGCATTTTCAATATTATCCGCACTTTGCTGAAATTCATTATGGTCTACTAAAATAACTTCTGCACCATCCTCCAGTTCTTGTACAAGTGCTGGAGCTTCCACACCAAATTGATTCAGAGCATATTGCGTTTCGCCATTTACTTCGCCTAAACGAACCGGGCTTACTTCTTCTCCCAATTTCGTTTTTAAATCCGCATACGCTAAAGCGGAACTGATCGTATCGGTATCTGGACTTTTATGTCCGAAAATAAGTGTTTTTGACATCTCTCTATTCCTCCCTCGACAAACTATCCATATATAGATTATCATATTTAACCTTCTATGCTCCAGTCCTAATCTTATTTCTTTCAAATTTCCTTGCTAATTTTTTCAATCTGTCTCGAAATACTGTAAAAATAATCATTATTAGATTATAATGAGTCTTATTGGAGGGATAAATGAAATGACAAGAAAACAATTTAATTTAACTCGTACTGCTTTATTGACATACGCATCTGAACTTAATGATGAGGTTATCGACGTTCAAGCAGACTATTTTGATACAACAATTCGCTGGCATTTAGGTCATGCGCTCGTAACAATGGAAAAATTTTTATTCCGTTACCCCACTAAATCAGAAAATATCCCGGCAAGTTATGCTGACCTTTTCAGTTCCGGCATAAGCCCGCAAGATTGGGAGGAAAAAGCCCCGAGCTTGGAAGAACTATTAAAAGATTTGGAACTGCAACAGCAACGCATCAATGAATTTAACGAATTGTTCTGGAAGTCCAACGTAACCTTTAAAGTCCCATTCGGCAGTGTCGAAACACAAGGTGATTTACTGATTATGCTATCTTTCCGTGAGGCTGAACTTCTCGGCAAAATCAAAACCATGCACCAGGTTATTGCCAAGGATAAAAATGAGTAAACCTTATGTCATTATAGGCGGCGGCATTTTAGGTGCCAGTACCGCCTTTTACCTCACACAGCAAGGAGCTGAGGTCATTCTGATTGACCGGCAAGATAAAGGGCAGGCAACCGATGCCGCTGCCGGAATTATATGCCCATGGATTTCCCAGCGCCGCAATAAAAAATGGTATCACCTTGCTAAAAACGGCGCGCGTATATATCCATCTCTGGTAACAGAGTTAGAAAAGCTTGGTCAACTGGACACAGGGTATAAACAAGTTGGAGCACTCAGCCTGCATACGGATGCGAGCAAGTTGGACGGGATGGAAGAAAGAGCGTATAAACGACGGGAAGATGCTCCGGAAATCGGGGGTATCATCCGGCTAAGTGCTGAGGAAACACAGCAGCGTTTCCCTATGCTGGATAAGGACTATCAAGCTGTTTTTATCAGCGGTGCTGCACGAGTGGATGGAAGAAAATTATTACAATCCTTAAAAAATGCAGCCAAGGCAAATGGAGCTGTGCTTTTATCAGGGGATGCTGCATTACATGTGAACGGGGATACAGTAACTGGCATCACATGCAACAATGAAGTCATAGAGGCAGAAAAAGTTATTTTAGCAAACGGTGCCTGGATGAAAGAAACAGCAGCAGCATTAGATGTTCCACTCGATGTCTCCTTCCAGCGCGCCCAAATCATGCATTTGGAAATGCCGGGATTAGAAACAGCAGACTGGCCCGTTGTGATGCCGCCAGGTACGAAATATATACTCACACAGGATGATCATCGTTTTGTTATCGGCTCCACTCACGAAGATCGAACCAACTTTGATTATCGGGTTACTGCAGCCGCCTCTCATGAAATTTTACATCAGGGGCTGGCGATTGCACCCGATTTAGCAGAAGCTACTGTATTAGAAACCCGGGTCGGCTTCCGCCCGTATACTCCCGGTTTCTTACCGATTATTGGCGAACTTCCAGGATATGCCAATGTTTTGCTTGCAAATGGATTAGGTTCCTCCGGACTAACAATGGGCCCTTTTCTGGGTCAGCAGCTTGCAAAATTAGCTTTACATGATAAGCTAGATATTCAACTGGAACATTATGATGTCTTATCAGCAATCAAATAACGAAAAATCAGCCAGACAATCAGAAGATATATGAGACTTCCAATAAAGAAAAATTGACAGCTTTACTCATGAAAAAGCGCAGATTACTTTCATTACACGTATACTTTATTTCCTATTGTATTTCTTTCTTAAAGCGCAATGAAAAGAGGTGGCCCATTTGAAGGGATCATATGCCGTTATAATAATTATTATTCTCGTTCTCCTGACAGGCTTCTTTACCTGGTTATGGCTGCAGGGCTTTACTGAAAACCAGGAAAGTATCGCAAACTTATTGGATCAGCTGATATAGATTTACAAAAGGACCGTTTCATCTGTTCGTTAAAGAAACGGTCCTTCATCTATCTTTCATCATGAAGAAGCTTCTGTTTTATTCTCCTTTCGTTGTTGCTTATATGTGATTTTTAGTACGAATTTTCCGAACTTTAAATAAGTAGCCTGGAATATAGGACTTTGAATAAAGGTAAAAACAAATGTAAAAATAAAAACCGGTCCGCTAATAATTAATCCCAGCACCAGCACACTGCATTCCGTTATAATCCTTACTCTGCCAATAGGCGCTGCAAATTTATCTGCGAGCGAGAGCATAAAACCGTCACGCGGGCCTGAGCCAATCCCCGCTGCATTATACACCCCTCCGCCAAAACCCATGATACAAATGCCAATCAACATAAAAAGAATATCCGGCCAGCTGTCTGTTGCTGTCGGAAGAATTCCTGTCCAATGATAAAAATCTACAAATGATCCTACTAATAATGCATTCAAAAATGTGCCCACTTTTATATAGCTCCGGTCTAAAATAAAACAAATACCTATCAGAATAAAGGAAATGATAATATTCCATGTCCCTACCGTAAATCCAAACCTGTCAAACATAGCTACATTTAAAACATCCCACGGATGCACACCTAAATGCTGCATATTCACTGTCAACGCAATACCACCGCTGAAAATAAATATTCCGATTAAAAATAATAGCCATCGAAACAACCTGTTCAAATCCATTACCCTTCTTTCTTGCCAATAATCACTCCACTCCATTAAAACCAGTATACGTTTTTTTGAAATAAATAGAAAGCAGGTTGATAGATGTTTATGGACTGTAAACCTGCCTTCTATTTGCATTGTATGATAATTATAGAACTTTATTTAAAAAGTCTTTGGTTCGTTCAGAAGCAGGATTGTTGAAGATGACATCCGGGGTATTTTCTTCCATAATAATACCTTCATCCATAAATAACACCCTATCCGCAACTTCACGAGCGAATCCCATTTCATGTGTTACAACAACCATTGTCATACCTTCTTTGGCCAACTGTTTCATTACCTCTAAAACTTCACCGACAAGCTCCGGATCAAGTGCAGAGGTTGGTTCATCAAAAAGCATCATCTTCGGTTCCATTGCAAGTGCACGTGCGATTGCTACACGTTGTTGCTGTCCTCCTGATAATTGGGATGGATACTGATGAGCTTTTTCGGCCAGCCCTACCTTTTCTAATAAAGCTTCTCCCCGCTGTCTTGCTTCTTTTTCAGATAGCTTACGAACCTTTTGAGGTGCAAGCATGACATTTTGGATAACGGTTTTATGCGGAAACAGGTTAAATTGCTGAAATACCATCCCTACTTCGGTACGAATCATATTAATATCTGTCGCCTTATCTTTTATATGATAGCCATCGACAATCACATCTCCACTTGTAATCTCCTCTAATAAATTGAGGCATCGTAAAAATGTACTTTTACCAGATCCGCTGGGACCAATCACACAAACGACTTCTTTTTCTTCCACGTCACAATGAATTCCTTTTAAAACCTCATTATCTCCAAAACTTTTGTGTAAATCCTGCACTGTTATCATTAATAATTCAACCTTCTTTCTGTATAACGCAGTAATAAGGATAGGCTAAAATTAATTATTAAGTAAAATAAAGCAACAGTTGTATAAATTTCCACCGCGTTAAAATAATTCGATGCAATATACCTGCCTTGGAACATTAATTCCGGCACTAAAATAACCGATAATAAAGAGGTATCTTTAATACTGATAATAAATTGATTCCCCAGTGGCGGAATCATCCGCTTGAAAGCCTGCGGCCAGATAATATATCGCATTGCCTGATGTTTATTTAAACCTAAAGAACGTCCTGCTTCCATTTGTCCTTTATCAATCGAATCAACAGCGCCACGAACAATCTCTGCAATATACGCTCCGGAGTTTATTGCAATAACGGCAATACCGGCAGTAATGGAATCCATATTATATTGTGTAATAATAGGTAATGCGAAGAAAATCCATATGGCTTGCACAAGCACCGGCGTACCCCGGATAACCTCCACATAAATGGACGCAATAATAAAAAAGAACTTATTCTTGGAAATTCTTCCTAAACCGAATATAGCTCCTAAAACAAACCCGATTAATAAGCCAATAATAGAAATTAATAATGTATAATATAAACCTTTACCTAATTGTGGTAAAAAATCAATGACCTGTGTAAAATCAAACATTCCCTCACCTCTCTAGGCAATAAAATAAGGAGCCGTGCATAGATTGCCAGCTCCTTATTTTATCCCTGCCAAGTTAACTGCACTAATGATTTTGGGTTATATTTTGTTGCTCGTCTCAGCTTTCTTTATTTTTTTGCAACCAAGTAAATCATTTTAATCATCGGTCATCGCCCATCGAAAACATTGTTACTCGATTACTTGTTATAACATGAAGAGCGGAGCATCAAAAAACTTCCAGAATAGCGTTTCATTTTATGATTCTGATTCATCAAACCATTTATCATAAATCTCATCATATGTTCCATTTTCGTGTAATGTAGCCAGTGCATCATTGATGGCAGCTACTAAATCCTCATTTCCTTTTGATATCGCTATCCCGTAATCTTCAGCCTGGTAGGTTTCTCCAACTGCTTTTAATCCATCGCCAGTTGTTGCAATATAGTACTCTACGTTAGGCAGGTCATATACTGCTGCGTCAGCACTGCCATTTTCAACGGACATATATACCTGATCCAGCTGTTCATACGTATCAAGGGTCTTATCTTCCAGGTTTTCCTCCAAAAATTGTGCGCTTGTAGATCCTAATCGTGTTGCAACCGTTTTTCCTTCCAAGTCTTCTAAACTATTAATATCTTCATTATCCTCCGGAACAGCAATAGTAATACCAGATTCATAATAAGGGTCACTGAAATCAACGGTACCTTTTCTTTCTTCCGTAATACTTATGCCGGCTACCGCAATTTCAAATTGTCCCGTTTGTAAACCCGGGATAATTCCATCGAAATTTGTGGTTTGGATTTCTCCATCAATTTCAAATCCCGCTTCTTCCGCAATTGCTGTAATTAATTCAATATCAAAACCAACTAACTCCCCATCTTCCATAAATTCAAATGGTACAAACGAATTATCGCTTACTACCGTGTATGAATCATTCAAATCATAGCCACCGTTTTCTGCCTCTGCTTCCCCATCGTCCCCTGAAGCGTCATCTCCGCCGCCGCATGCAGCTAAAAAAAGGAATGAAATAAATACCAGCATGAAAATCCAAATTCTTTTCTTACTCCCCATCTTCATTTGCCCCCTAATCGTTATTTTGGTTGATATGAATAAAAATAAAGTACCTTAAATGAAATTATACCAAAAATCTGTTTTTATTCAAAATTCTTTATTCATTCATATTTCTGAAAATAAAACCAAATTCTTTGATTTTAACGCTTCACCCATTGTTTACATTCTTTAAACTCTTAAATCATCGAGAATCCTTTCTTTTTCGCTTAAATATACCCAAAAACAACTTTTCTAAGCACAAATCAGTTGAATCTGTTAAACTGTTCCTGTAACAATGTGTTCTAAAATTTACCAATAATTTGTGATGAGACAATGAATCACATAGGCTGGAGGTCTGTATCAATATGGAAGATAGTATCTCTATTCTGGAGTGGAAAGCTTTTGTTGAAAATAAACAAAAAAAGAAAATGGTTGTAAAAGTAATCTGGAATGACACCGATAGATTAACATTGCTTATCACACCGAACATGAAAGTTCACTCGTTTATTTTAGATGAAAAAGAAGGTTATTTATTTTACGACAGTGAAGGAAAACAAATAACAAATCCTGTCCCTTCCATTATTCCAAGCAATGCATTTATAGATGGACAAATTGAACGAAGAGCTATCTCAGAAGGAAAAGTAACTTTTTTCGGAGAACGATTATCCAAACATGACTTAAACGCATTAAATCAGTCTGAAAATTAACGAAAAAGCCGTCAACAAACAGACGGCTTTTTCTAATCAAGCTAACGAGCCTATTTTTTCTCTAAAGACTAGACTCTCACATATTTTCTTTTTTCTCATCATATTTTGACCAAAAAGTCGCTAGAACCGGTCCGGAAATATTATGCCAAATACTGAAGATAACGCTTGGTACGGCGGCAATTGGCGTAGCAGAAAAGAAGGTTAATGCTAATGTAGAGGCCAATCCCGAGTTCTGCATACCAACCTCGATAGAGACTGCCTTTTGATCCGAAAAACTTAATTTAAACAGTCTGGCAATAACAAAACCTAATAATAAGCCTAATAAATTATGCAGTATCACAACACCAAAAATAAGCAGCCCCGATGTGGCAACCGCATCTTTATTGACGGAAACAACTGCCGTAGCAACTGCAACAATACCTACAACCGAAACAAGCGGAAGTACAGAAATACTTTTCTCGACTTGTTTATTAAATAATAAACGGATTACAAACCCTAAAATAATCGGGATAAGAACAACCTGCAATATTTCAATAAACATATCTTTAAAGGAAACAGGCATCCACTGATTCGCTAATAAAAGTGTTAACGCCGGCGTTAACACTGGTGCCAATAAGGTAGATACCGTGGTTGCTGATACAGACAAAGCTGTATTTCCTTTTGCTAAGTAAGTAATAACGTTGGATGCTGTTCCGCCTGGTGAACACCCTACCAGAATAACGCCAACGGCAATCTCTGGCGGCAATTGAAAAGCAACAGCTAAACCATATGCTATAAGCGACATAATAATATACTGCGCAATGACAGTAATAAGTACACTTTTTGGAGTTTTTAATACATCCTTAAAATCTTTCGGCGTAAGTGTTAACCCCATACCAAACATGATAATTCCCAATAATATACCTACATGCGGTGAAATCCAGGTAAATGCGCCCGGAAACAGAAAACTGATTATCGCAAACAAAATAACCCAAAGTGCAAAAGTATTTCCTGCAAAGGCGCTGATTCTTTCTAACATCTTCACTTTCCAATCCTCCCAAAAATACATTCGTTCATGGCTTCTCCAACCAAAAATTCAGACAATTCAATCTGTTATTTCTAAAAGAAGAAAGCAATAGAAGCCACATTGCGTTTCTATCTTTTTATTGTGAAATAAAAGATGTTTCTTTATCATACCAAAAATCAAATAATAACGTCCAGACAAAATGTAAAAAAAGAGAACCACCTCTCTATCACATGTCTATTTACTCTGTAAAAAGAGAAATTATAGAAAACATAAGTTGCATATATTTCCTTCATTTGTATATTATGGTATATTTGCATTGCGTAATGTTAGAGGAGGTAATGATATATGAAGACATGGGTTGCCGTTTTATCCATCCTTGGAGGTTTAGCCGGGGTTGTTAGCGGGTTGATTGTAACGTTTAGTGGAAGTATTTTTGGCGAAGAGGCTATGGCTGATAGCGGGGCTTCCGTATTCTGGGTATCCTTTCTGGCAATTATTTTAGGTTTTGTATCATGGAAGTTTAGCAAAACAGCCGGCGTTGGTCTTCTTGTTATCAGTATTTATGGTTTTATCTCTAATGGATTATTTTTTATTTTCGCTTTTGTATTTTTACTTATTGCAGGGATTTTATCATTCAGAATCAAACCAAATAATGCGAGCAACAACAAAGTTGCTAGTTAATCAAAAAAGAGAGGACGCCCTCTCTTTTTTAATTGACTAGTAACTTCCCCTCCTAATGTTGCTAGGAAGAAAACCAGTACAGTAAATATCCGCTATGGAATATAATTCAATATCTTTAGCAACCCTTTTCCCGGCAGATGCATTTTTATGATGATTCATCAAATCGGCTTAACCGGAAACCTTCCAAGCTAACAGCCGGTTCTTCCCCCATTAGTATGCTAGCCAAACTGTCACCAATACCACTTGCAAATTTAAAACCATGTCCGGAAAATCCGCAAGCAACAACAACATTTGCATATCCCGGCAGGTAATCAATAATAAAATCCTCATCAGGGGTATTGGTGTACGTACATACCCTTCCTTCTTTTAATTCTATATCCTTCGAGAAATGCTCATGCGCAAAGTCCAGCGTCTCCTGCTCATCTTCCGGAAATGTTCCAAAAGGATCCAGCTCTCCTGGGTCAATTAAAGGCTGTCCTCCGTCATGTCTGCCGATTTTTAACCCCGCACCATCGATACTTGGGAAGCCATAATATGTACTGTCCTTCCCAATGTGTCCAAAGCCGGGAAAAGCGCCTTCTTTATAGTTCGCTTCTTCGGCTGTTGTAAACCATGAAAATGTCTTACGTACTGGCGTAAGCGGCAATGTTATATCAAGCAGCTTTGCCACTTGATTCGTCCCTTTTCCAGCAGTGATAAGCAACTTCTTCCCGGTTACTTCTTCATTTTCTAATTGCACAGTTACGTCATCAGCTGTTGTTTCGATTGCTTGAACATAGCTGTTTGTGTATAAATCTGCTCCATTTTTTTCTGCTAATGTCCGATATGTCCGAACCGCATTTTCACTGAACACAACGCCAGAGGTTTTTTCAAAATAACCAATCGATTCTTTATCTAATTGAAATCCCGGCCAGCGTGCATTAATCTCTTCTGCTGTCATGACTTCCAAAGGCAGATGATATTCTTTTGCCGATTGTTCAACGGTATCTAAAAACGTATTACCTTTTGGACCAAAATTAAGAACACCTGTCTTGGCAAATATTCGCTCCTCTGTTTTCTCATCCAATGCTTCCCATAATTTTTGTGCGTGTAATGCCAAAGGGACATAATTACCGCCTTCTCCATAAGCATGGCGAATCAGCCTTGTTCCCCCATGATGAGAACCTGATTCATGCGGAGGGTCATAAGCATCAATCAAGGCAACTTTCTGCCCTGACTCTGTTAAATAATATCCGGCAGCCATCCCCATGGAACCTGCCCCTATAATAATCACATCATACGTCATTTTCCACTGCTCCTTTTCTCATTTATTCAGCAATCTGTTGCAATTGTTCATACAATTCCGGGTGTGTCTTACGCAGTTTGACAGGTTTCCAGGCTTTATTCACCCACATATGGGTTGTTTTTCCTGTCGTCAATAATTCTCCATAAGGTGCTTCTGTTGTAGCACTTTCCAATCCATTTGCCTCCCAGTCCGCTTGTGTGATTCTTCTCGCTTCATATTCAAACACCAACCGAATCGGTGAATATGCTTCGATACGTGTAAATAACACGACTAAATCATCAAATCTTGCAGAACGTTTATATGTCGCATTCACATCCAATACCGGTAAAAGCAAACCTTGCTCTTCCAAGGCATGATAAGACAAATTAAAATGTCTCATCCACTCTGTCCGCGCTACTTCAAACCATGTAATATAGTTTCCGTGATGGACTACTCCCATTTGATCTGTATCTTTGTATTGCACACGCATTCGGTGCTGATGCCACGCTTGTGTCATTTACATTTCCTCCTGTTTTTTTCATTCCCTACTCTCTGGAACGTTTTAATTTTTCTTCTGCTAGTTCCTGCAGACGGAATTTTTGAATTTTCCCCGTGCTGGTAAGTGGCCAATCTGCAGTCTGTATAACCCAAACATATCTCGGTATTTTAAAACGTGCCAATTTTTCCGAACACCATTGAACGATTTCTTTTCTGGTTATGGATTCTCCTTCATAAACTTCGATAAAAGCTGCCCCAATTTCCGTTGTCATAGAATCGGAAACACCAATAACACCTACCTGGGACACTGCGGGATGCTCCGAGATTACTGTCTCCACTTCTCTTGGGGCAACTAACTCCCCAGAAACTTTAAACATTTCTTTACTGCGGCCCAAAAGCTGCACATAGCCATTTTCATCCACTCTGCCGACATCACCTGTACGCAGCCAGCCGTCCTTATCAATCGCTGCCGCTGTCTCTTCCGGTTTGTTATAATATCCTGTTGTCACAGATGGCCCGCGAACCGTTAATTCTCCAATTGCCCCCGCTTCCAACGTTTGTCCATTTTCCGGATCAACTGTTTTATATTCTGTCGCATGACCTGTGAATTCGGAACGTCCGCTCGCCCCAGCCAATTTGGGACGCCCGACTCTGGTAGCTATTGTCTCTAAATCGTCCCCTATTTCCGTTGTAACACCGGAAGAACTAACCTCTGTCTGTCCATAACCAGTAACAATTTCCGTCAGACCAAGCGTCTCCATAGCCTTTTTCCACACGGGAACAGGCGCTGGCGCAGCACCACACCACATTGCAAATAAAGCAGATAAATCAAATGTATCCACTTGCGGATGATTTAATAATGGAACAAGAGTAGACGGAACACATAAATAATCATTCGCATGATACGTTTCCATTAATTCCAGCGATTTTAACGGAGAAGCGCCAAGCGCAGCAATAAAAGAACCGCCGACAAAAGACATCGCAAGTATCGCTTCTACGATGGCAAAGCAATGATAGAACGGTAAAGGAGCAAAGGTTACCCGCCCCTTCTCAATCGCACGGCTGTAGCACGTACTATACGCACAGCGAAGCAGCATGTCATGGGTAAGCATGACACCTTTCGGACTTCCAGTTGAACCAGAAGTATACATAATAATAGCTACTTCATCTGCATAAAGGGAAGCCTCCCATCGATTCATCCATTCCGCTTCCGTCACGTTTTCAGCACCTTGCAAAAAATCCTCCCATTTTATAAAAAAAGGTGGAATATTCGTATCTCCTTTTGTTTGCATACAAATTACTTTTTTCAATGAAGCATTTTCTTGAAAAGCTTTCTCTTGCCCTATTTCCTGTACAGCCTGAGCGTGCTTTTTCCCCTTTACAGAATCATGTACAAAAAGGTAATTGGTATCCGATTGCATCAAAATATATTTTAATTCTTCTTTTGACAACATCGAATTCAAAGGGAGAAATACGGCTCCCACCATAGATGACGCAATCATCAAAGCTGGATAAGTTGCATCATTATCCATTAAAATAGCAACATGCTCCCGCCTTTTTACGCCGCTGTGGATAAAAGCTTTTGCGATTTGTACAGCCTTATTCCATACATCCTGATAGGTATAAGTTTTCCCGTCAATATGCATAAAAGCCTGATTTGCATAGGCTTTCACACTTGTTTGAATATGCGATGCAATCGTATTTCTGTTCCAAACCGGATAAGCTTTGATGAAATCCTCTCTTCTTTCATCGACACTTTTGAATGTTTTCGTATGTTGCAGATGATGCATATTAAAAAATCCCCCTCTACTAATCTATCTTATATGTAAACGATAATACCCCTCCGTTAGAATTATATCATTTTGATGGATGGAATTTAACTTGGAGGGTTTTAATAAAATTCAAACTATATAAGTTGAATTAAAGGTTCCAACTTCCTTCAAATAGGGTATAGATTATAAAATACCTTGAAAGGATTTGAGAGCTATGAACGTTCAAAGTCAGATAGAAGAACTGAAAGAAGCGATGAAAACTGCTACTGATTCTCGTCACTATGAACGCTATCAAGCTGTGTACCTATACCTAAGCGGTTATAAGATGAAAGAGATTGCGAATATTATCCACCGCCGTCGTGAAACCGTTGGTGCTTATGTGTCCATGTACAGAAATAACTCTCTTGAAGGTTTGAAACTAGGTTATTCACCAGGAAAGCCCTCCAAACTATCAAAAGAAAAACAAGCTATTCTTTTAGAAACTGTTTCTATTAAAGTTCCGGCAGATGTCGGTTTTACTGCCAGATATAATTGGACATTATCTCTTATTACGCAATTTGTTAAAAACGAATGGGACATTGACTATAGTTTGCGTGGGATGTCACGTCTTTTACATTCGCTTGGATTAAGCTACACCCGTCCAACTTATACGCTTGAGAAAGCAGATCCAGAAAAACAAAAAGAATTCACAGACACAACCTTTCCCGCTTTAAAAAAAACTGGTAAATGAAGAGATACATCATATTCTCTTTGAAGATGAATCGATGATACGAGACTACCAAGCGATACAGCGCACATGGTTTTTAAAAGGAAAGCAGCGAATCATCCCGACGCACGGACAACACAAGGGTGTAAAATTGGTTGGCACATTGAACTATGAAAACGGCGAAGTATTCTGCATCGAAGAAGAAAAGTTTGATGCAGCTGCTTTTCTAAAGTTTTTAACAGCGACACTCGAACATTACCCTGCCGGTAAAATTGTTATGATATTAGACAATGCTCGGATTCACCACGCAAAACTCCTCCGCCCTTTTTTGGATGAAAACAAGGACCGGCTGGAACTTGTGTATTTACCGCCCTATAGTCCAGAGCTCAACCTCATTGAAGGATTATGGAAATGGCTGAAAGAATCTGTCATTAACAATGTCTTTTTTCCAGATGTCCGAAAAATTGCGCTCAAGGTCAGAGAATTTATTGATGATATCAACCAGTATAAGGATACGATTATCGATCGGCTTTGTGTTAGAGCATAGGTTAGAATCATAAATTCAACTTATATAAAAATTCCTATTGTTAAAAATTTAGACAATAGGAATTTTAGCTTGAATCATTTAACTATATTAATAGCCTTGTTTTACATCAACAATATTCAATATATTTTTTTTGCCGTTTTTGTATTTTTCCAGGTTATCAGAAAATATATCTAATGCTCTATCAAAATAATGTGGAGAAACTCCCGATAAATGAGTAGTCACAGTAATATTTTCTTCTTCCCAAAATGGATGATCTTTCGGAAGAGGCTCTTCTTCAAACACATCTAATACAGCATGAAATATTTCTTTCTCGTGTATAGCTTTTAAAACGACCTCTCCACTAACCGCATCACCTCTTCCGATATTAACAAACACTCCATGTTCAGGCATTGTTTCGAAGTGCTTATACTGAAAGAATCCCTTAGTTCCAGGAGTACTTGGAAGTATAGAAATCACAAAATCTGCCTCATTCAAATACATATCCATTTCTTTAAAAGTAATATTTTTATCAAAATAATCAACTTGTCTACCACTTTTTGAAACTCCAATTGTTTTCATCTGAAAAGCTTTTGCTATTTTTGCAATTTCTCTTCCTAATATACCAGTCCCTGCAATTAGCATTGTTTTGTTCGTTATCTCTTCCATTTGAATATCTCTTGTCCAAACCTTGTTTTTCTCATTTTCTATTAACACTTTTCCTTTTCTATAAACTAACATTAATACAAAAAATACGTATTCAGACATTGGTGCTTTATGAATACCTTTAGCACTAGTAACCAAAATATCTCTTTTCTTTAATTCCTGAAACGGAAGTTTATCTACTCCAGCAGCAATAACCATTATCCATTTTAACTTAGAAGCCTTTTGAATCACTGCTTCGGTTAAATCATTACCATAAGTTATTAATATCTCCGTATCTAAGAGATGGTCTTCTGCATCCTCCATGTTATTACAAAAAGTAAAATGATCTTCTGGAAACATTCTTTCTAGGTTTGATTGATTTTCTTGTGGTAATTCAGCAGATGTTAGTATTTTCAAGCTAATTCCTCCTATTAAAATCTTTTATTCAACTTATTTTCTTAATACTTGATTTCTAATAAATGCAGTATTTCATACACTATGTTAGTCAATTCTTTAAATTCCTCACGATTCACTTGATGAAATTCAATACAACTTCTTCCATCAATTATACTCATTAGAAGATTCTATACTTATTTCAGAAGACGTTTCTCCTGCTTGCCTTACTTCTTGAAGGACTATTTACTAGTTCTCTTCTGGTAAACGATCAAACTACTCTTCACTAACAATTAAGATTAAGACTAATTGATAATATGATGACGTTTACAATTTCATCCCCATTAGTCTTATTGCAGTTCCGCTAAAATCATCAATAAATGGTATAGACTAAGTTCCTTCCACTCTTATAATAAAGTACTTTTCATCTATGATCCCAATAGTAAATCTGGTAAAAACAATACGATGCTAGGAAACATTGCTATAATAACAATAATAGCAAGTACTGTTATTATAAAAGGCAAAGCTCCTTTAGTATATTCTACAACGCTGGTCTTTGTAATAGATAATACAGCAAACATTGTAACCCCTAAAGGCGGTGTCATACCTCCAAATGTAATCAGAATAACCATTACTACTCCAAAATGAACTGGGTCAATTCCTGCCATTTCTACAATTGGAAGAAATATCGGTGTTAACATTAAATTATTTGCAGTAGCTTCCATAAACAGTCCAGCCATAAATATAAATAATAAGAATAATAGAAACAATAACTGTGGATTTTCAGTAATGCCTGTTACAAATTGAGACATTGTTCTTGGGAAATTTTCAAAAGCAATAACATAACTAAAAATAGATGCAGATGCTATAATTAACATAATCATACTGTTATCTGTAACCGCATCTTTTAAACATACTTTTAATTTTTTCCAAGTTAACTCTCTATGAAATATAAAACCAACAATTATCGCATAAACAACTGCTACTGCTCCACCTTCTGAAGCAGAAAATATACCGAATCGAATTCCAACAATCAACAATATAGGAAATAAAATTGCCCACATACAATTTTTAAAACTAATTATCACTTCCTTCATTGTTGGGGGATTAAATTCATTATTTTGGTCGTAATTATTTTTCTTAGCAACAAAATACACACTTATCATTAATACTGTTATTAAAAGTATACCTGGTATAATTCCCCCAATAAAAAGTTTGTTAATTGATACTCCTCCAATAAAACCATATAAAATTAACCCAATACTTGGAGGAAACGTTGCTGTAATAATCGAACTAACAGAAATTAACCCTGTTGAAAAACCTTTTGAATATCCTCTTCGTAACATATCATTCGTCATTATTCTGCTTTGCATAGCTGCATCTGCTGTAGCAGATCCCGATATACCACCCATCATTGCACTGAGCAAAACAGAAGCTTGTGCTAATCCTCCAATCATATGTCCAGTCAGAACATTAGCAAATGTTATCAATCTGTTAGTTATACCTGAAGCATTTAATATATGACCAGCTAAAACAAAAAATGGAACCGCTAACAACGGAAATGATTGAGTGCCAGTAGCAAACTGTTGAACTGCTAGGGAGTTAGGAATCTCTGCAAAAAAGAAGTAAGAGATACCTGAAATTCCTATTGCAAATGCAACTGGCATATTTAAAAATAGTAAAACAAAAAACACAATTAACATAATAGTCATATGATTAACTCCTTTATCCTATATCTCTATTCATTATTACTTCGAATCTGTCTCCACTTCCCCAAAATTTGGCTTATTGTAGTTAATAGCATTAAAATACTACCAACCGGAATAGCTAGAGTAACTGTCCAATAAGGGACATTCGTACCTGAAATAAGACGACTCGTTGACGATATAACCATATCGCTTCCATAATAAATAAGATAAAGTAAAAAGAATATCATCAAGATGTTCATAATCATTTCAATTAAAAGTCTTAGTTTTGGCCATAAAAAGTAGTTTATTACATCTATGCCTACATGAGCATGTTTTCTTAAAGCTTGGTTAGCTCCAAGAAAAATAACCCAAATAAAAATCAATTGAGCTATTCCTACCGACCAAGTTGTAGGATTGCCAAATGCTCGTACTACCACTTCCATAAAAACCAAACCTACTAATATAAGCAGCAACCATGTCGTCACATTCTCTTCCGTTTTTATCCAACCAGTTTTTATCTTCTCTATAATCATTGATCTAACACCTCAAGTACTTCCTCTCTAATCTCTATCATATCGAGGTTATCATACACTGGTTCTGTTAATTCTTTAAATTCTTCACGATTGACTTCATGAAAAGTAACCCCATATTCTTTCATCTGTTCTTCGTACTCTTCTGATTCCTCTAACGCTAATTCTGAAGCTACTTTTCCTCCTTTATCAGCTTCTTCTAAAACAATTTCCTGATATTCTTCTGGTAAATCATTAAACCAATCTTCACTAACTACTAATGCCGAAACGAGCTGATAATGATTTGTTTTGGCTATATAATCAATTACTTCATACATACTTGATTCATAAATTGCTAAATTATGAGCTTCTACACCGTTAATAACTCCCTGCTCTAAACCTGGATACGCTTCTGACCAAGGCATCCCACTAGGCGCTCCTCCCATTTCTGAGACTGTTTCATCAACAATCTGCGCCCCGCTTGTCCGAATCACACTTCCTTTTACATCCGCAGCAGATGTAATCTCATCTGTTGTTGCTAAATTTCTTTCCCCCAGATAAAAATTAAAAGATAGGATGCGAATACCTTCATCCGTAAAATCCTCAACCCATCCTTGATAGAGTTCCGATTCTGTCAAATCGTCCACTTGGCTATAATCATCAAACATATAAGGAGATTGCAAAATATAAAATTCTTTTTTTATATCTCCCAGCATTGCCGCATCCGATATGGTGCCAACGCCATTCCCCATAGCTGCTTGTTCAATTAAATCCGGTACACTTGACAGCTGGTCACTATGATACAGTTCAACAGAAACCTCTCCGTTCGTTCTTTCTTCTACTCCTTCCTTAAAAGATTCAACTCCAATAAACTCTGCATTTTGATCATTCTGAGTTACTCCAATCCTCAACGTATAGTCTTCATTGTCCTCTGCTTCACTACTTTTAGAACCGCAAGCAGTTAGTAAAAGAATTATACATAAAATACCTATAATTAAAAATTTGTTTTTCATTTCTTTCTCCCCTTTAATTATGGCTTTACCGAAGTCCCATCTGGTGTCCTTGCTAAGGTCCACTCCGGCAATGTATTAAGAGCGGGGTATTCTGCTGCCATTTCTTCGTTAAAATCTATACCGAGACCTGGCGCTTCCCCTACATACGCATACCCTTCTTTTATTATTAATTCGTTAGGAAATACATGATTAAGTGCCTCATTCATAGGTGTCCACTCTTGTATCCCAAAATTGTTCACTGCATAATCTAAATGGAAGTTAGCCAACACTCCAACTGGTGAAAGGTCACCAGGACCATGCCAAGCCGTCCGCACACCAAACATTTCACCAAAATTAGCCAGTTTTCTCGCTGGTGTTATCCCACCGATTGCACTAATATGTGCTCTAATAAAATCAATACGTTTGTTCATAATTAATTCTTTCCAATCATTAGGATGACTAAATAATTCCCCCATTGCAATTGGCGTAGATACTTGTTCGCGTAAAAGTTTTAACCAATCAGCGTTTTCAGGCGAAAAAGGATCTTCAAGATAAAACAAATCATATTTTTCTAATTTTTTAGCTAAACGAATGGCTTCAATTGGTGGAATACGTTCGTGAATATCATGAATGATTTCAAAATGATTACCTAAATTATTGCGTAAATGCTCAAATAAAGCTTCGACATTTTTCGCATAAAATTCAGGATCAAAATATTCCCCAGCTCTTCTATTCTCAGGAGACCTTTTTAATTCAAAATTTTCCGCTTTTTTCATCTTCTTAGAAATTAAGCCTGTATCATTTGTTCCTGCCCCACCGTACATTCCCAATTGACAGCGGACATGCTGGTATCCCTCTTCTAACGCTACTTTAACGTTTGCTTCGACCTCTTCTAAAGTCCCTCCATCAACATGGCGATATAAAGCAATTCCATCTCTTGACTTGCCACCGAGCAAAGAATAAACCGGTAAATCAGCTATTTTCCCTTTAATATCCCATAAAGCCATATCAATTCCTGAAATAGCATTATTAACTACAGGTCCATTCCTCCAGTAACCGTTTACATTTGCGGATTGCCAAATGTCTTCAATATTAGCAGGGTCCTTACCAATTAGGAATGGTTTTAAATAATTTTCGATAGCGTTTTTAACGGTAAACGCCTTTTGTGTAAAAGTGGCACATCCTAATCCATATAGCCCCTCTTTATTAGTGATTATTTTTACTACCACCAAATTAATATTATTTGGTGCTGTAATAAATACCTTTACATCTTTAATCTCAAGTTTGCTCATCAATCATTTCCCCCATTTCTTTGTTGTCTATCGGCCTAGCCAACCACCATCAACTGCCAGTAAATGCCCATGAATGTAATCAGCTAAAGATGACGCTAAAAATACCGCTGCTCCTTTCATATCACTTGGATCTCCCCATCTTCCAGCAGGTATTCTATCTAAAATTTGTTTACTCCGATCAGAGTCATTAATAAGTGCTGTATTCATTTCAGTTGCAAAATAACCCGGTACAAGTGCATTCACATTTACTCCTAATGAAGACCATTCATTAGCTAATTCTTTCGTCAATTGACCAACTGCTCCTTTTGCTGCAGTATAAGCAGGAACTAAAATTCCACCTTGAAACGAAACTAAAGAAGCTATATTTATAATCTTCCCACTTTTATGAACTGTCATGACCTTTCCAGCCTCTTGACAAAGAATCCATACAGATTTTAAATTGACATCAATTACTGCATCCCACTCATTTTCTGGAAATTCTACTGCTGGATATCTTCGTTGAATTCCTGCACTATTTACTAAGATATCTACTGAATTCATTTTCTCGTTAACTTCAGAAACCACTTCTCTTACTCGTTTTAAATCACTTAAATCACACTCGATAATTTCACAGTTTCTTCCCAACGCTTTAATTTCTTCTTGAACAGCTGTATCCTTGGACCGTTGCACCAGTGCAATATCAGCACCTGCTTCAGCCAGCCCAATGGCTATAGCTTTCCCAATGCCTCTTGTTGCCCCTGTTACAATTGCTACTTTATTTTCCAAATTAATATTGATACTCAATAGTCGTTCCTCCTTTACAATTTGAATAAAACCTTCAATGATTCTGCAGATTTCTTTACTAACTGAAATCCTTCTTCAAAAGATTCCACTGGTAAACGATGACTTATCAGCCCCTCAATATTTATTCTCCCTTCTTCTATAAATTGAATTGCTGCTTCAAAATCCCTTGGTGAAAAACATCTCGTTGTAGATAGAGATAATTCTCTAAAGTGCATTTTTGCTAAGTCAATCGTTGGCGAATTTTTAAATACACTTACTACCATAATTTCGCCTTGAGTCTTAATCGCAGATATCATTTGATCTGCAGTAATTTGGTTTCCAGCAGCTTCAAAAACGACATCGGAGCCAATTCCTTTTGTTATTGATTTTACTTCTTCAATTAAGTCCTTTTCCGTCGAATTAACGGTATGAAGACCATAGGATGCTGCAACTTCTAAACGATAACTACTGATGTCAGAAATAATGACCTTCGCTGCACCAGCAAGCTTAGCGATAATTCCAATTAAAATTCCAATTGGCCCAGCACCCAATATAGTAACTACATCACCTACTTTAAATTTTGATCTTCTAACTGTGTGTATAGCTACTGCTAAAGGTTCTATTACAGCTGCCTCGTCTTCCCTCACGTGATTAGAAAGAATGTGTAAATTTTCAATGGGGATTTTAGCATATTCTGCAAATCCTCCATCTAAGTCTATGCCAATATACTTTAAATTCTCACAGATATGATAGTTTCCTGATTTACAAGGCTCACATTCACCACAATATCTAATAGGATTAATAGCCACTCTATCACCTTTTTCAAATGATGATTGTCCTTTAATCTCACTAATTTCACCAGAAAATTCATGTCCCATTACTAAGCCAGATTGTGCCCGTGGATGAACGCCCGCATAAATCATCATGTCTGTTCCACATATACCTCCATAATTTACTTTGACTAATGCCTCCCCAACATTAATCTGAGGAACATTTCTCTCTTCTAATATTAGTTTCTCTTTACCTGCATAAGTAATTGCTTTCATTTATTTCAACCCTTTCTTTCAAATACCTTTATTTAAAGAGAATACCTAATACCGTTTTTCTAGTGTCTTCAAAATGAACACTAAGTGTTTCATCAATACCAGTCATCTTCTTATCTTGCATAGCTTTTACAATATCCGCATGCTTCTTGATTAGGAAATCTACTTTTTCTTTTTCCATATTAATTCTTTTTTCAGTTGCAATTAATAAAGCTGTTACTACAATATTTTTTATACTTTTCCATACGTACATAAATCTCTTATGTTGACTTGCTTCAATAATTGCTTCATGAAAGGCAATATCTTGAATAGAAAATTCTATAAAGTCATTTCGCTTTGCAGAAATTTTCATCTGTTCTATTGAAAAATGAAGAAAAGCAAAAAGTGATTCATCAGCCTCTTCTGCACATTTTTTCATACAGAATCCTTCTAACAGGAAACGTACATCATTAATTTCTTCTAAATCTTCTTTGGTAACACCATGGATTACTGCTCCCATCCTTTCTAGGGTAATTAAGCCCTCGTTTTGAAGAATACGTAATGCCTCCCTAGCAGGAGATCTACTTGTATCATAAGTAGAAGCTATATAATTCTCAGAAATTTTGTCCCCTTTCTTCAATTTTCCTGAAATAATTTCAAATCTAATTAAGTTTGCTACTTCTTCTCCTTTTGAAGAAGAAGGTAATCTATCGATTGGAAAACTCATATTTTCACCTCTTACATACGTTGTATACAACATATACAGATGGTAGCATGATTTTTTATTTTTGTAAACGTTTTATTATATTTTTTATTGTACTTGTGCTAAAAAATCTCTAAATTTATTAAAGGAACATACCGTATATTAATATTATATTTGACTAAAACAAGCAACACCCCTTCCCCCAACAAGGTGCTGCTTGTTCCTTCTATCCTTCTCCCTGAATCGTAACCAGGCTTATCTGACTCTGATTCAAAAATCTTATTGGCAGTCCGCTCGTTCCAAGACCACTGTCAATATATAAATAACGTTCGGTTCCTAATGGATATACGCCTTCTTGTAATTCGGGAAATAGCCCTTCATCAGGGGCAATCAATGCTCCAATAAACGGCATTCTCACCTGTCCGCCGTGCGTATGTCCGCTCAATACGAGATCTGCTCTCACATCCGGATATTTTTGAACAACGGATGGTGCATGAGAAAGTAAAACGGTATAATTCTGCGGATCTGCACCTGCAAATGCCAAAGACATATCTTCATGTGCTGTTGATACATCATTCACACCAACCAGGTTAAACAGCTGTCCGGCTTTTTCCACTTTTGTATTTTCATTACGCAGAATCTGAACACCTCTATTCTCTAATCCTGTCAGGAATGCATCTTTTTCGGGGTTTTCATGCTCATGATTGCCAGTAACAAAATACGTATCCGGGTTGACTTCCGCTAATGCTTCGGCAAGATGCAAAGCTATGTCCAAATCTTTTGTTTTCCGGTCAATTAAATCACCTGTCATTACAATGATGTCGGCATCAAGGTCCTTCACCTTTTCCAGTATCTCTGAATTATCTTCCCCAAATGAACCACTATGTACATCGGTTATCTGCAATATCGTTAATTCGGAACCTGCCTCCAGCTTTGTACTGGAAAACTGCTCTTTATTCACTTTAAATACGTTGGTATCAAAATACACTTTCATCATGAAGGATAGCATCATCAGTAATAAGATGATGAAAATAATTCTTCTTTTAATTCTGCTCTTTGATTTTGTCGTATGCTTCATTTTTGGACCTCTTTATCTTTCTTCTATTTTCCGGACAGAAATCTTCATTCCAGCCATCATTTAAAAACACCAGTACCTTTAGTATACTGGTGTTTCCCCTTCAGGAAAATAGTTTTTTCAGATAATAAGGCATCTGTTTTCTCCACCAGATCCAGTCATGAGATACATCATCTCCCCACTCATCAAACCAGGCGGGAATCTGTTTCTCTGCAAACGCTTCTTTCAATGTATAGAAAGAAGGCAGTCCGTCCTGTTCCCAGTCGCCAAGCCCTGTACAGATAATGGTTTTTGCAGAGCGGTAACGGTCCATAAACCAGCCATCATTCTGATTCCAGATATAATCACTTGGTGAATTTTCATATACCAGCGGATCATCTCTATAATCTCCAAAAAAGAAACGGGCATCATACACGCCGCTAAGTGCAACGGTTGTCTGAAAAACATCCGGGTGCCGCAAGAAAAAATTCAGCGCATGATAAGCACCCATGCTGCAGCCAGTTGCCATCATCGGATCAAACCAATTTGTCTGATGTTTGATAAAAGGAATGGCTTCTCCAATCACATAACGGTCATATGCCTCATGCGCCAATGCCCGGTCGTGCGCCGGCTTGGAGTCATGCAGCCAGCTTTCACTATCTATACTGGCTAATGCAAAAAACTGTACTTTTCCAGATTCTATAAATTCCTGGGATGCATCAATCATTCCAAAATCGTTGTATTCAAAGTGCGATCCGCCGGATGAGGGAAAAACAACAATTGGCATACCGCTGTGTCCATATCTATTTAGAGGCATCTCCCTGCCTAATTCTCCGCTCCAATGGCTTAATTGTTCCATATGCATGATAGACGTCTCCTGTCTCTACTTTTCTATTTTTTTCGTTCATGTACAAAACGGGTGATCTGGTTCACTTCATCTTCTGTTTCTGCATTAATCGCATAAAATTGATTCCCCTGCAGGTGGGCAAACGCTTCCGGCATACGCTCGGCAAACTTTACCTTATCACCAAATTTGTCACGGATTGCCTTGGTATCGTTTTGATACTGATACGCATCACGTTGTGTCACGCCGATACAGAACTGATTAGGTACATCTGGCTCCTTAAATTTCCCTCCTGTCACTAGCGTTGCATATTGCGCAAATAAATCTATTGAATAAGCATAGTTATACATATCAATCGTATAGCCTCCTGCCAGACGATTATTATATTCCAGCGCGACGTAATCTCCAGTTTCTAATTGGAAAAATTCAATATGGAAAAAACGTTCTTTCATGCCAAACGTTTTCACGATGGCTTTTCCATAAGCCTCCAATTTGGGTTCGATTTCTTTTTGGATGACATAAAATAAATCCAGCTGCTCCTGAACAAGCTCTAATGTCGGCACATTATATGTGAAGCTTGTCTGAAAAACAATATTCCCTTCCTGATCCGTTAAGCCATCAAACGTACAAAGTTTTCCTCCCTCAATATAAGGTTCCAGGAAATACGCAGTTTTTTCCGCCCATTCTGCCTCAAATTGATGTACATCTTCCTCTGAGCTTAATTTAAACGTCGCGGCAGAGCCAACACCATTATCCGGTTTTGCAATCACCGGAAGACCTAATTGTGCTACAGCTTCCGTCAGTTCCTGTTTATTTTTAACAACACTTCCCTCTACTACCGGAACACCGGCTTTTCGGAACAGTTTTTTCATTTCTGATTTCAATTTTACCTTTTTTAAATCCGCTGGTTTATTTCCATACACATGAAATTGTTCCCGGAGTTGTGCATCAAGCTCTAACCAATGTTCATTATGCGATTCAATCCGGTCAATAGGGCCATGTTTAAAAAATAAAAATGCCACAGCGCGTTTTACTTCATCCAGATTCTTTAAACTTTTCACACGATAATATTCGCTTAAAGATTTCTGTAATTTCGAGCCTAATTGCTCATAGGGCTCTTCTCCAATTCCGAAAACATGCACACCTGCATCTTTCAATCGATACGCAAAATTTTGAAAATTTTTGGGATAATATGGCGAAATTAGAATATAATTCATCTTAAAACTCCTTTCCTAAACTGGGCAAAAATCATTAGATTTCTGTTAAAATACCATTTATCTCTATAAAAATCAATCTAAATTTTCGAAAATTACCAAAAAGGTGAAACGTCCATTTAAGATATTCGCCTTTCCCTTTTGAAAAGAAACAACTGCCAGGAAGAAACCAAAAACAATAAAGCCGGCGAAAATGCCAGCTCTATTTCTAAATACTTCTGACAGATGCTTCTTTCCATCTGCAACATATACTATTCATGACCAATCGGCACTTAAAAAACGCAAACATTCCGGAAGATGTTTCGACCAGAATACTTCATTATGTTCCTCATCCGAAAAAATATTTAAATCAATTTGTTCAATAGGAACATGGCCTTTGATCAGCTGCTGATAATATTTCAGGGAACAATCGATATACGCCTGCTTCATATTCCCATACATTAATTTCCGATCCGTATCATCCCCTTCTTCTGTTCCGACTTGGATATAGATACGCTGTTCCGGATCTAATGTTTCTCTTTCTATATAATGATCAAATGCTTGGCTGGTAATCCAGTTTGCAAGCGAGAAAATACCCAGGCAGCCAATTTGGTTCTTGTATTCGATTCCCATAAATGCAGAAATATTTCCACCTAAGGAACTGCCAATCATAGCCGTATGATATTTATCCGATTTGGTCCGATAGTTTTCATCAACAAAGGGCTTAACAATTTTCATTATAAATTCCGCAAATTCCGTACCTCTCCCGCCAAGCTCAATATCTTCCGGCAGCGGACTTTCCGTGATTTTCCAGGGCGTATATTCATGGATACGATCCTGTTCTCCGTTGTCGATACCAACAACAATCATTTTCGGGAGATCCGGATTCCGCTTGATCGCAGGAATAACTTTCCAGGAGTAACCGCTGAATGCTTCACTGCTGTAAAAGACATTCTGCCCATCATGCATATAAACAACAGGATAATGCCGATTTTCTTCTTTTCCATAATCCTTTGGTAATAGCACCCGTACGCGGCGTTTCTCCTTTTTATAAGCCATGGGAAGTTCATGTGTTTCCAGTTTTAAATAAAAATAGGATTGTCTCATTTCCTGCGCCTCATTCCATTATTTTTTTGCTGCGATAAGGTCATACTAATCTTCTATCGTATGGAATTCCAATGAACAGTTCTCAATCTCCCGCATGGAGGATTCTATTTCATGGATACTCTGCTGATTTTCTTCCAGGGACTGCTGAATGTTGCTGCTATTCTCTGAGATAAGTGTCATGGATTCAGAAACCCGGCTTAGGATGGCTTCTGTATCCGCTGTTTGTTCACGGACTTTTTTGACTTCCTCTTGTGTTTCTTTGATAGCTTCATGGCTGTTTGAAACCTGTTCATTTGTCTCTAGAATCAGGTTGCTTACTTCTGCAACAGCATTTTGAGATTGCTCTGCAAGTTTGCGCACTTCATCCGCTACCACAGCAAAACCTTTTCCCTGTTCTCCGACTCTGGCTGCTTCAATAGACGCATTCAAAGCTAACAAATTCGTCTGTCCTGCAATCGATTCTACAATGGAAATCACCGATTTTATTTCCTCCGCACTATTCGTCAGCTGTTCTAACCTTTCCATAACACGTGTCATATGATTATCCAAGTGCGACATGCCCGCATTCGTGCTCTGTGTCTGTTCTACTCCCTGTTGCGCAGAAGCACTTGTCGTCGCTGCAACCTCTTCTCCTTGTTTGGAAATGTGACGAATTCGATCTGCCTGCTCTACCATTTTTGCTACAGCCTGATTCGTTTCCACAGATAGGGTGTTCAACCGTTCTGCCGTTTCCTTCATGGAAGTAATCAGATTCCGGTTTTTGTCATCCATCGCATTTCTTTTTTCAGCGATATCTGCTTCATACGCTTCTAAAACAATCTGCTGTTCAAAATTTAATAACTTATTCGTTACCTGAACAGCACTCAAAAAATTTTCCCTGTCCTTATATGTATCGGATAGTAACTTGGATATTTGAAAGAAAAGCTCTTGAAAGGAGGCAATATACCATTTAGGCTCCAGACCAATATGTACATGCACCCTGGCAATCCTTCGACGCTTATCAATAAATGCTTGATTTACTTCGCCGGAAAACATTTCAATCATATGGGTTTGCAATGTTTGTTTTAAACGGTGAATGGAACTGTTATTTTCAATAATTCTCATTAATTTTGGAGAAAGGGCTAAATTATCATAGAAAGCATCGATAATGATGTTGATATTATCTTTGATTATCGGCTTTAATAATTTAGCAATAGCCAAATCTTGTTTCGTTATTTTTGATATTTGCAGTTGCAACGCCAAATCTGTTTGATGCAGATTTTCTAAAACCACGTGTTCTGCTTTACTTCGTTCCAATAAATTTGCTTCACGCTCATCTTTTCGAAAAATACTTTTCAACCAAATCACTCCTGCTATTTGTATGGTAAATTAATTCTTATTTATCTATGTTCATTCAATGAAAAGCCCTAAAAAAACGGATGTTATAGTTTAGTGGGAATCCATTGTTTATTTGTACTCATTACGAAGTCAAACTTATTCGTTTGTCTCCCTGCCATTATACAGGATATACGCTGATATAGGGTCAGAAAATGGAAGAAATGATACTTTGGTACAGAAAAAATTGTTTTACAACATACCCCTCTTTATACAGCAAATAAAAAGGGCACCGAAACCCAGCGCCCCTCTTCTTTAAATCCTATTCAAATCATCATCTTCACCTTTTGTTCTAACTACTCCTGTAATCTTTCAGCATACGTATTTTCAGGATCTTCCTGTTTTGCATCCAGTGCTTCTTTAATCGCTTTCCGCAAATCACGTTCTACTTTCCACTGTGCCATTGCCTCTGTTTTAGCAATCACACGTAAAGTAATTTCTGCAGAACCAAAGGTCTGTACACCCAGTACATCCGGGCCTTCTACGATTTTCGGATTGTCTTCCTTGATAGCATCACATGCTGCTTGAATCGTATTCACCGCTTCATCAATATTATCTGCGTATGGGATGGCAATATCTACTAACGCCTCCATACTTCCGCGGGAGTGATTACTTAACGAACCGATTTCTCTGTTTGGCACATAATTTAATGTCCCATCAAAGCTGCGGATTTGCATCGTACGCAAACCGACATCCTCTACAACACCATCAAATCCGGCAACAGTCACATAATCACCGACATCCACCTGCTTTTCTAAAAGAAGGAAAAATCCAGTAACAACATCGCTGACCAAACCTTGTGCACCAAACCCGATTGCCAGGCCTACAACACCTGCTCCGGCAATCAGTCCTGCTGCGTTAATGTTAAATATGCCCAGAATAATCACTAGCGTAATAAATATTAAAACATATGAATACACGCTTATTGACAGAGATTGTAATGTTTTCGTTCTGCCGGCAGACATTTTTCGACTAACCTGCGCTTTTGTAAAAGATTTCTTAATCAATTTTTTTCCAACCGCACGGACAATCCAAAAAACAAGCAAGGTTACAACCAGTTTTAAGATGGTCATTCCGGTGTCTAATAGGAATTGCTCCCAATTTATGTTTTCTACCCAAGCCAACCTAATCTCTCCTTTATTGCTTCCTAATAATGGATGATTATATCAAAAGGGAAATACAAAGTAAAATAAGAACAGATTCGAATATAAGTGCATATTCAAAAAACGACCCAGGCCAACCCATTATTTTATGATTAATTCCGAAAGACTTTAACGCTTTAGTATGATAAACTATTAATACGTTAAAATTTTATCATACTGAAACTAACTACGTGGGGGAATTATCTTGAAAAATATTGCTATCATTGGTAGCTCGGGCGGCAACTTGTTTAATTTAGGAGGGAAAAATCCAAGGAAATTATTAGATGAGATTAAAAATCAATGTCATGCCGCAGATTTTAACATTGCTGCCATTCAATTTATTGCTACGGAAGTTTCCATGGATCAGGCAAAAGCGGACTCAAAAACAAGCCTGTTTCGTATGGATGAAGAAGAACAGATAACACAAACTGCTACCAATACATTAGAAAAAATAAATGAACAAGCAAAAACGATCGACGAGCAAATAGCTGCTCTGATACGTAATCAAACAGTCGATGGGTTAATCGTTATGAGCGCAGATGCAAAGAGCGCGAATCAACAAACCATTGACGCAGCCGTTGAAAAGAACATTCCTATCGTTGGAACAGGTGGAACATCGATGGCAACCATCAGTACAAAAGGTGCCAATGTTATTGCTCAATCAGGAACGACGGGGACCACTAATCGAACACGAGCAATCTCGTTCATTACCTCCCTTGCAACCTATTGGGATGTGAAATATAAACCAATTATTGGTACTGCCAATAAAATGGATACGGAAAACAGCGGAAGCATTTGGAAAAATATTAATATTCGCGGCATCATGGTTTCTGCGTTACCAGGCTTTATAGCGATGGCACTCGTTCTCGCACTAAGTAAGATTCCAATATTCAGCGGTCTGCAAGATATTTTTGATGTGATGATTGGAGCACTACCGATTATTATTGCAGCAATTGCAGCAAAACAAGTATCTAATTTAGATGAAGTATCAATTGTTGCTGGTGTTGTAGCCGGCGTATTATCCGTAGATGGCGGCATTATCGGCGGTCTTATCGGCGGTATTTTAGCCGGGGTTTTCGTACATTATTTCTTTCAAAAGTGCATTCGCTGGAAATTCCCGATGACAACCGTCAATATCGTCACGGGAGGATTAGCCGGTTTACTCGCAGGGTTATTAGTCTACTTTTTATTCGCACCCGTTGCATTGTTTATCGGCGATGGAATTAAAATTGCAATCGAGTCAGCCATTGCATTTAACCCTATTCTGGCTGGACTATTAGGTGGTCTGCTCATTTGGCCAGCCATTTTAGGCGGGATATATCATGCAGCTATTCTGCCCATCGTATTATTGGAAATGGAACAAACAGGAGTAAGTTTCTTAGGAGCCATCGATATGGTTGGTTTAGTTATGGTATCTGCTGGAATCAACTTAGCAAACATGGTTGCTCCAAGAGAGAAAGGGGAAGCAGCAGCTGCAACTCCAGGGTTCTTGATTAATATGGGATTCGGAACATTTGTGGAAGCGGCTTATCCGTTCATGTTCTCTAATAAAATTGTTTTTACCGGTGCCATTCTATCAGCTGGAGTCGGCGGCGCACTAGTCGGTCTGTTTGACATTCGCGGAACAGCTTATGTACCAACATTTACTACACCATTTTTATCGGATCATCCTTTGGGCTTTGTTATTGCCATGCTTGCTTCATTTGCGCTGTCTTTTGCAGTTACTTTGATTGCAAATAAGAAAAAGAAAGTAGAAGAGGAGGGCGTAAGTGCTTAAGCGTTTAGTAGTATGAAAGAAATAGATTCCATGGTGAAAAAATCCACTAGAAAGCAAAGGTCGTCATCGATACTTGCGATGTCGACCTTTGTAATACTTATACATTCCAAACTCATTTCAGATAAAACGAAACTTAACGCAGTGAGCGTTTTTATGCTTCTCCCACTGCGTTAACTAAAATGATTCAGAGAACGATTACCCAAAATCCTTCTGCTCTTTCAACAATATAGAAACGCCGCTCTCATCCTCCTCTACTTTCCAATTCAGAGAAAGCATCTGCTTTAACTCTTCCAAAGAAGACGCATCTATATTTAAGCTCACAGCTCCCGTTTGCTGCTTCTGATAATCTTTCTCAGGTTCCTTCCCAAACTTCAACCTCAATAACCTTTCCAATCCGCCAACTGTCACGAATTTAACCGCGTAACCTTCATGAATCACTTGTTCAAAAGATGCAAAATCTTTCTCCGCCAATGTAATTAACTGTTCAAAATCAAATTTCTCGTTTAATTTCTGCCATTTTGACACATCTTTTTCTTTGACAGCCTGAATCATTTCCTCATTTGTTACGTTATTTGTACGCAATGTTTCAATCATATAAGCGTCCATTTGTGAAATTTTTGGTCTACTCATTCGTAAGTTCCTTTCTGCTTCGTATTTTGTTATTGGTTAAGAACCATTTCTTTGGTTTCTTGCGGGTAAAAACAAGCAACTCGATGATTCTTCCTATCCTTCTCTTCCAGTTCAGGAACAGCTTGTTTACAAGACGCTTGAGCAATCGGGCATCTCGTATGGAAGATACAACCCGATGGCGGATTGGCAGGAGACGGTAGATCTCCTTGGAGCGTGATGCGTTGACGTTGTCTTTCTTTTTCCGGATCAGGCAACGGAATGGCGGACAACAGCGCATTGGTATATGGATGCTCCGCATGATGATACAGCGTGTCACTGTCCGTTAATTCCATTACTTTTCCAAGATACATAACAGCAACTTTATCGGCGATATGTTTAATCACCGAAAGGTCATGCGCAATAAATACATATGTCAGTCCCAGCTCTTCCTGCAAATCTTCCAGCAAATTGATTACTTGAGCCTGCACAGATACATCCAATGCACTTACCGGTTCATCCAGAATTAATAACTTTGGTTTTAATGCCAACGCCCTGGCAATACCAATCCGCTGACGTTGACCACCGGAAAATTGATGCGGAAATTTATCTGCATCTTCTTTCTTTAAACCGACAAGTTCCAATAATTCATCAACCCGTTCTTGTAAATTCTCTGTCATTTTAAATGCTTTTAGCGGTGCTGCAATAATTTCGCCGGTTTTCATTCGTGGATTTAAACTGGTGTAAGGGTCTTGATATACGATTTGGATATCTTTGCGTAATGCATGCATCTGCTTTCTATTGTACCCCGGGATACTTTCCCCTTCAAAGTAAATATCACCAGATGTCGGCTCCAAAAGGCCTACGATTGTTCGTGCCAATGTACTTTTCCCGCATCCTGATTCGCCTACAATTCCTAAGGTTTCCCCTCGTTGCACAGTTAAACTGACACCATTAACTGCTTTCACATGTTTGGTTGGCTTCTTTAATAATTTTTCTTTTATTGGAAAATACATTTTTACATCATTTAATTCCAGTAACGGCTCAGACATTATTTGACAGCTCCTTTCTGCGCATTTTCTTCCAATTCCTGTTTCGCTTGATTGAATTCTCCTTCTGATAAGATACATGCAGCCCAATGCCCTTCTCCGCGTTCTGTTAAGGAAGGGTCTATTTCTAAACATGCCTCTTTCGCAAATGGACATCTTGGATGAAAATGACAGCCTTGTGGCCGTTCAATCAAATTGCTGGGCTGTCCTTGAATTGGTATTAACCGGCCGGATGATTCCGTATCAATGCGTGGCATGGACCGTAATAAAGACCATGTATATGGCATAGTAGAGCGATAGAATATATCTGACACGCTTCCTTCTTCTACAATCCTGCCTGCATACATCACAAGTACTCTGTCTGCAACCTGTGCAACCACACCCAGATCATGCGTGATTAGAATAATGGCGGTTCCATACTTTTTTTGAATCGTCCGCATTAATTCCAAAATTTGAGCCTGTATGGTTACATCAAGCGCTGTCGTAGGTTCATCAGCAATTAAAACTTTTGGGCGACCTGCCAGCGCGATTGCAATTAAAACACGCTGACGCATCCCTCCGGAAAACTGATGTGGATAATCTTGCAATCTCCTTTCCGGATCAGGTATACCAACGTCGGTCAATAACTCTAATGCACGCTTTTTTGCATCTTTTTTAGATTTTTTTTCGTGAGACCGAATCGCTTCGATTAATTGATCTCCAATCTTGAAAACAGGATTCAAACTGGACATCGGGTCTTGAAAAATCATCGCGATGTCATGACCTCTCATTTTGCGAATTTCTTTTTCACTCATATCAAGTATATTTTTTTCTTCAAACGAAATTTCTCCTTCAGGATAGAAAACAGGAGGAGAAGGGTTTAACTGCATGATAGAATGTGCTAAAACACTTTTCCCGCTTCCTGACTCTCCTACAATACATACGGTTTCCCCCGCTTGAATCTGGAAAGAAACATCGTCTACTGCTTTCACTATTCCGCCTTCTGTATCAATGTAGCTTTTTAGATTTTTTACTTCAAGCATTACATACCGCTCCTTTCTTAAGAAGCCATTTTTGCTTCCGTCATCCGTTTTTTCCTTTTTTTCGTCCTTTTTGCATGTGGATCAAATGCATCACGCATCCCATCACCAAGCATGTTTAAAGCAAGGACGGTAACGACAATGGCCAGTCCTGGAAAAATCGAAATCCAAGGAGCTGTAGAAATATATATTTGCGATTCTTGCAGCATATTTCCCCAAGTTGGCGTGGAAGGTTCTACACCAACTCCCAAGAAACTTAGCGCAGCTTCAGCAAGAATGGCTTTGGCAAAAATAAACGTACCCTGCACGATAATCGGAGACAGGACATTTGGCAATACATATTTGGATAGAATCACCGGATCACTGACCCCGGAAGTTTTTGCTGCTTCAATGTATTGCACAGCATTAATTTGTAATACTGCCGAACGCACAATTCTTGTCATCACCGGCCAAAAGGAAAAGGTTAACGCAATAATGATATTGGTCACACTCCCTCCCAACGCTGCAACCAGTGCCAACGCCAGAAGCAAAGAAGGAAAAGCCAGCATTCCGTCAATAACGCGCATAATAATAAAATCAGCTTTTTTATAATAACCTGCTATCAGTCCGGTTATTGTCCCTAAAACCGTTGCTAATACAGCCACTGTCACACCAACTGTTAAAGAGACTCTTGCCGCTACCACGGTTAATGCAAATACATCTCTTCCAAAGTGATCCGTACCAAACCAATGAGCTCCGGACGGAGAAAGCAATCGCTGCGTGGCATCTATAAAACCTGGAGAAACAGGGAGCCAATAATTAGCTGTTATCGTTGCGATGGTTAAAATTGCCAAGGTGGAAAAAGCAATTACATTTCTTTTTTTCTTCAGCATAGAGATATCCCCTTTTTTCTATATACATACATGTTTGAAAGTATCCGTAACTCCTTTAATCATATCGGATTCGTGGATCAAGCAATCCATAAAGCAAATCAACGAGTAAATTGATAATCACGTAGACTACAGCAATGAATAAAACAACCCCTTGAATGACGGGATAATCTCTCCGATGGATAGAGTCAATCAGCAGCTGTCCAATTCCCGGTATTGTAAATATCGTTTCAATAATGACAGTGCCGCCTAATAACCCTGCTATCGTCACACCAATCACCGTAGTTGTCGGGATTAATGCATTCGAAAAAACATGTTTCATCAGCACCATGCTTTCTTTAATGCCTTTCGCACGCGCTGTTTTGGTATAATCTTGATTTACCGCTTCCAACATTCCATCTCGTAACATTCTGGAAATTAAACCTATTTCCACAGTCGCCAGCACAAATGCCGGCAATATTAAATGGTGCAGCCATGGTATAAACCCTTCTGCAATCGGGATATATCCTGCAACCGGAAAAATCGGTATGCTGACACCCAATCCCAGAACCAGCAGCATAGCAAACCAGAATTCCGGAATGGAAGCTCCTAACAAAGATGCGGAAATAAATAATGGGTCTAATACCGTTTGTCGCTTCCAGACAACGAAAATCGCTACAGGGATAGCAATAACTAGCGTAAAAATCATGGAAATCACCATCACACTGAAGGTTGGACCAATTCTGTCCAATATAATAGATAGAACTGGTTCGGAAGAATACACAGATTCTCCTAAATCTCCTGTAAGTACATTCGTACCCCAGTCAAAAAACTGCATGACTGCCGGCTGGTTTAATCCCAATTGTTCTTCCAGCTGTTGGACTGCCTCCTCCGAGCTGTCTTCCCCAAGAATCAGGTAAGCCGGATTACCTGGAGTTAAATGAACAATCATAAAAACTATAATACTGACAATCAGCAAAACTGGAATAATAGATATCAGCCGACGTATGGTATATTGTAACAAACCGTATTCACCTCATTTGCTGTTTTACCGTTCTGCTCCTTTTAAACGGATACTACCGGCAACATATAATTTATTTAAGTAAAAAATGATTCTAAGAATAGGAAAGAAGCCACGTCAATATAGACAAAGAACATGGCTTCTTCAACATTTTCTATTGATTCTTCCAGGATCCCCAGAATTTCGGTCCAACCCAATTTTCCTCTAATTGAACCTGTTCTCCTTTAATATCAAGCCGTGTTTCATTAGCCACTTTAATAAACGGAAGTTCATCCCAAACTGTTTGATTCATTTCCGATAATATATCTGCTCTCTCATCGTCATCTGAAGCGACAGCCCAGTCATCTACTAAGTCTCGCCAACGTTCACTGTCATACCAGCCGCTGCTGTTTGTATCATTAACAAGCTGACCAAGTTCATTTGGAGAGAACCTTGTTGACCATCCAACAACAACCAAATCCCAATTAGATGGATCGCTCCATTGCTCTAAGTACGTTGCCCATTCCAGCGGAACAAGTTCAATGGAAAATCCAACTTCTTCTAACTGCTGTTGCATCACTTGGGAGATTCGCTTATAAATTTCCGAATCATTAGAATGTAATACTTTTAACGTCTCGCCATTATAATCGGATTCCTCTAATAATTCCTTAGCCCGTTCCGGGTCATAGTTTAAATATTCTTCCGTTCCTTCCTCTGAATAAAGCTGTGTCTGTTCCGGATCAAACAACGCTCCGTCAAAGGAATAAAAATCACTATTTCCGTACGTTGCCTCCGCCATTGCTTCTTTATCTAATGCCAGATTTAAAGCTTCTCTTACTTGAATATCATCAAATGGTGCTTCTGATTTATCCGGCGTAATCGTTGAGTAACCATTAATATAGCTGACAGAATCAATGGAAGGGTCAGACTCTGCAACATCATATAAATCATTCGGTATACTCAAGGCGTAGTCATATAAATCTGTTTTAATACCATTAATGGCAACTTGCGGATCTTTCACAATCTCAAAATTTAATGCATCAAAGTAGGCGTTTTTTTGACCTGCTAACCCGCCAAGGTCTTCTTCTTCCCGCGGTGAATAATCTTCATATTTCGATAAGAGAATGTCGCTTCCCCGGTTCCATTCATCAAATTGGTAAGGACCTGTTCCTACCAACTGTTCCGGCGTTAACGGCTGCTCCCCTGCTTCTTCAGCAATTTCTTCTGGAATAATCATCAAAGCACTTTTAGGTGCACTCATATCAGATAAAAAAGCGTTGTATACTTCCGTCAATTGAATTTCAATCGTTTGATCATCCACGATGGTGACAGAATCTATGTATTTATCTGATTCTTGCCCTACGGAAGAAACCGTTCTCCATCTGTCCAGTGAAGCAACCACATCTTCTGCAGTTACATCGGAACCATCATGAAAGGTCACATCGTCTCTTAAAGTGATAGTATAAAGCGTTTCATCTTCACTAACTGTGAAATCTTCTGCTACAACTGGCTGTACTTGATAGTCACTATCCGGTCCCAGCAGCGGTTCAAAAATATGCCAGGCAATATCTCTCGTTGGCGTAGCACTGGTTGCCATCCAATCGAGCGTATCCGGCTCCGAAGGGTAAGCAACGTTTAATGTTCCTCCTTCTACCGGTTCTCCTTCTGGTTCCGTATTTTCAGTTCCGTCAGCAGATTCTTCCTGACTTCCGCATGCAGCCAGCCAAAATACGGAGAAAATCGAAATTATAATAAAACGAAAGCGTTTGTTCATCCTGTATATCCCCTTTTAAAAAGTTATATTCGCCTTTTCATCCAGGCATTTTATCTTAAAATAAATAATGGTGAATGATAGATGCAAATGCCTTTTCTATATTTACTAATGCTCGTTCATCAATGTCAAACCGTGGATGATGATGTGGGTAATGCGTAGCTTCATCCTCATTTCTTGAACCAATTCGAAAATACGTTCCCGGTTTCTCTTCCAAGAAATAAGAAAAGTCCTCTGCTCCCATTACCGTAGCTAATTCTACGACATTCTCTTCATCAAATGTTTCTTTAAATAACTCTCTGGCAACGTCTGTTTCTGCTTTATGATTAAACAGTGCAGGATATCCCCTTAAAAAGTCTAACTCATAAGTTGCATGGAAAGCCGTTGTAATCCCATCAAGAATAGAACGAATCTCGTTTTCTACTTTATCCCGTACCTCAGGCTCAAAGGTTCGAACTGTTCCTTCAATTCTGACTGTATCCGGTATCACATTAAACGCATTTCCCGCTTGAAAAACACCAATAGTGACGACTGCTGATTGCAAAGGATCGATTTGACGGCTCACAATTTTCTGCAAAGCCTCTACGACACTGGTTCCGATGACAAGGGTATCCGTCGATTCATGCGGACGGGCACCATGGCCGCCCCGGCCTTTAATATCAATTGCAAACTTATCTACCGCCGCCATCCGGCGTCCTTCTCCGACTGCTGCCTTTCCAAGCGGAATATCCGAAGCCAGATGTGCACCAAATACATAATCCACATCATCCAAAATACCTTCTTCAATCATAAATTTTGCTCCGCCTGGCGGTGTTTCTTCCGCTGGTTGAAAGACAAATACAATACTTCCTTTTAGTTTTTCTTTATGTTGACTGATCACTTTCGCCACTCCAAGTAAAGCTGCCGTATGTCCATCATGTCCGCACGCATGCATGACTCCAGGTTTTGTAGATTTATAAGGTGTTTCCTTCTCATCTTCAATTGGCAATGCATCAAAGTCCGCACGCAATGCAATTTTCTTTCCGGGCTCACTGCCTTCTAAAACACTTATGAGACCATTACCACCAATATTTTTCTGCACCTCAAGCCCAAAACTTTTTAATTTTTCTTCAATATATGCTGCTGTATGTACTTCTTGAAAGGATAATTCCGGGTGCTGGTGCATGTATCTTCTCCAGCCTTGCACTTCTTCAAAGGACTGTTCCAATTGTGCATGAATCGAATCAATGATTTTATCTTTTGTGTCTCCCATTTCAAAACCCTCCGTTTAATCATTTTTTTAGAAACTTTCATTCTATTTTCGAAATATTAATTAATCATAAAGCATATTAAACTGAGTTGTCAACTAGGTTTAATGATATTATTTTAATAAAATAAGAAGTTTTGCCCAAAATGACATCCCTTCTTATTTTATTCATCCGACAAAATTGCTTACTTTTTAGACGCTTCTTTAAACCAATCTGCTTTTTCCATATGTACGAATGGAATATCTGTGTCAATCGTTCCTGTGACGGCAGATATGGGAAAATCATTCCCTTTTAACCATGAAGCAAAGTCAAATATAACAGGCTGCTGATCACCGCCCAGAGCAAGCCATGCTTCTAATGTTGATGGGAAATATGCAGAAGTATGTATCGTACCTGCCCACTGACCATATAGTTTAGAAAATACACCGTTTTCTGTTCCGTTTAACAGTTGAAATGCTTCTTCTTTATTTAGCAAACTTGATTGATGGTTTTCCATCATTTCTAAACGTCTTTTCGAATCCTTCAAATAATGGCGGTTTTCCTCCTTCATTATTTGAAAATGATTTGTACATGCTGTTCCCTTTCTAACTTCGACATTTCTTGGCGAAGCTTCTACGATAGTTGCTTCCGTATGTTTATGATCAAATAATACATAACTAAATGAACCACGATGCGGGATTTGCTTTAGTAACGAAACAGCTTCGTCTATATCGGCACATGTTTCTAAAATCATTCTTCCAATCATATAGCAGACAAAACCGTCTTTTGGACGTTTGCGATGCATAAAGGTATACCCCATTGCTAAACCTTTTTCATTCATTCCGTCACAACGTCCCGTTACTTTCTGCGTAACGCCTATCACCGCATAGCCTGTATCCGCAGGCTGAAACGCCGAAAAAAAACCGTCATAAGTTTTAGGATGATAATCATAATTACGGATTAAATAATCCTTTCCCGTTAAAATGGAACATCCAGAACGGTTCAATTTCACACGATATCCTCCAAATTCAAGCAAAACTCTTTCCATTGGCCATTCAAGCGCTTCTGCAAAGCCTAATAATTCTTCCCAAATTGCCGGTGCGATTTCTTGAAAAATCCTTTTTGTTTCTTGGATATTAATCGAAAATAACGGCGTTCTTACCTTCCATTGATTTTCACGATTTTTTATTAAGATATGATTTTTTACTAAAGTACCTTGATGGTAGCCAAATTCATAATGCGTACCTCGAAATTGAATAACATTTGTACTGACCCTTTTCATAAGAACCCCCTTGTATTTCCTATATCATTCTTAGCGTACTAAATATCACCGGCAAATGAAACACATTTGATTAGGAAATAATCTGATTCTTTTTGAGCGGACACTAATCAAACAGAAGCGTCTTGAAAAGCATGTACTTATAATGAAATGATATTTAATACAATACCGCATAATAAAAGAACGATTGCAGTTAGTTCCATTAGACATACACCATTTTCTGTAGCCTGCAGCCATTAATATAATGGGTTGTCTAGATGTTATTTCTCAGACGTAAGGGGCTCTATCCCAGCGTTGTCAAATCGTATGACGACCAGCAGAATATAATGGTGTTGACTCCAAGAAATTGATAGATTCTGGACGACTATTTCAAGATGGGGGATAAGAGATAACAATCAATCAAATATTATTGGTAAAATTGCAAAAGAAGTTATAACGTTATTGGTAATCACCTTTACCACTCCTCTGCAATGTTTCCTCCAAATACTGCTTGTTGTGTAGAACATTCTTATCTTTCGGGCGATATTTCCGGGCAATTTCATTATGGTAATAGGCAGACTCGTAATCCCCCAATCGATCATAACAAACACAAAGTTGTAAATGAGGAAGCCACGTCGAACAAGAAATATTAACAAATCCCATTCCATCTTTAGATTGGTCTGTTTCTGCTGCGATGTCATACCAAAATATTGCGGTTGGAAAATCATTTTTTTGTAAAAAATAATAGCCCAACCGGCAGCAGAATTCTGCACGGGGACGATCGTATGAAAATGACCTGAACACGGATTGCAGCTCATTTTTCGGTTGACCCAATTCTGAATAACAATCCGCCAGTTTTCCGCAAGCAGCTATGTTGTCTTCCAACCACCCTTGCCCTGTTGCCAGGAATTGCTCATAAAAATAGACTGCCCGTTCAAACATACGATGATCAGTTAACTCATTTGCAAAGTAAAATAAATCGCGCGGGGTAAATTCCTCCCCTTTTGCTAATCGGTTTTCATAGATTTGCAGATTTCTATCTGAATCATGGTGTAATTTATGGTGGGTCACAGCTATATTACTGGTGAATATATTGCCCCCAACTTCCAGGTATTCGTGAACAGCCCCAATCCAGCGGAAGTTTCTTTCTCTTTTCACAAGGCGGTTACGTCTTACGCTAAATGTCACATTTTTATATTCGTCAAATGCAAGGTGGTAATCCATGGTGACTACGTCTATTTCTGAATCAAGATTATTTTTAAGACTTGCTAATTTTTCCTGATCCTTTTCTAGCAATACATCATCAGCATCAAGCCAAAAAATATAATCTTTTGTCGCGTGTTCCAAAGCAAAATTTCTTGCCGCTGCAAAATCATCTACCCACTTAAAATCATATATTCGGTTTGTATAGTCCATTACAATATTTTTCGTTTGATCCGTCGATCCAGTGTCAATAATATTGATTTCGTCAACCAGGTTCTTCACTGAACCCAGGCAACGTCCAATAACATCTTCTTCATTCTTTACAATCATACAAAGGCTAATACTAACCATCATTCCACTCTCCTACTATGGACTCTCTATGCATATGAATATTCTATAGGGGAATGTAATGTTCCTGTGCAGATACTTGATCAATTATTTTTACATTCCAAGGTTTGGTTAGATTTACTAGGTAGCAAACTCCAGAAGAATATTGATAGTATTTCCCATTTGCTGTTGTGCCTTGAGTGCATTACGCTGAATCAGAATTATCCTACCTGTGAAATGATTGGTTATTTAATGAATACAAAATTGACAACCGGCTTAAAAAGCATTGGATAAAATGCTTTTTTCTGTATCAGATAATCCTACATTTTATTTTCTTGAGCAAAGCGTGGAGGGTATATGCCGTTACTGTATTGTAGGACTCTTAATAGAATGTAAGAACGAAGAATTCTTTCTATTAGGAGGATGTTACGTGTCGAAATATAAAGGGTATCATAAACGAAAGTATCTAACTGGCGGCTGTGAATGTTGCAATCAGGGCAATAATCATAGTCGAGAAAATGATTGTAGCTATTATCATAATGAATGTGATTACTATGAGTTCTGTAATCGGTGTAAAGGAGTATTTTACAAACAACAATGTCGCTGTGACCCTAGCAATATATGCCCGCCGGGAGCAACTGGCCCTACTGGGGCAACCGGAATGACTGGCGCGACTGGTGCAACGGGACTCACTGGGGCAACTGGAATGACTGGCGCGACTGGTGCAACAGGACTCACTGGGGTAACTGGAATGACTGGAGCAACCGGGCCTGCCGGAGAAGCCGGCGCGACTGGCGCAACGGGACCTGCTGGAGAAGCCGGTGTAACTGGACCTACTGGGCCTACCGGAGAAGCTGGCGCAACTGGCGCAACGGGACCTGCTGGAGAAGCTGGCGTAACTGGGGCAACGGGACCTACTGGAGAAGCTGGCGCGACTGGCGCAACCGGACCTACTGGAGAAGCCGGCGCAACTGGCGCAACCGGTCCTGCTGGAGAAGCCGGCGCAACTGGCGCAACCGGTCCTGCTGGAGAAGCTGGCGTAACTGGGGCAACCGGACCTACTGGCGATACCGGCGCAACTGGCGCAACCGGACCTACTGGCGATACCGGCGCAACTGGATCTACTGGATCTACTGGACCTACTGGAGAAGTTGATTTGGCTTACGGATCTTTAAGAGGAAGTAGTGTAGAAACACCAGGGGAAGATTTTGAAACTGTACCATTTAATGTTGCAGGGCCTTTATCAGGCATTACAGTTAGTCCATCCGGAAATGAATTAGTGGTAGGAGAAAGCGGCGTTTATCAGATAACGGTATCAATTAATGCTGAAGCCACAACCGACCCTGAACCATCAGAGCCATTTTTAGATGCTCTTATTACCGTCAATGGTACACCCATTTTTGGCGATACGACTACTTTTTTTAAAATAGCCAATAGAAGCAGTTCGACGTATGTGGTTCAAGCTCCCTTAACAGCAGGGGACGAAGTAGGAGCAATTATCAGGACGGACTATCCCGATCTTTTGGGTTACATGAATCGCTCTTTAACGATTGTTAAATTAAGTAGTTAACTAAGGAAGGCACTTAAATGGAAATATTACTTTTACCACATGCAAATCCGAAGGTACTTCCGGTCAATTGCCGGTAAATCTTCGGTTCTTTCATGATTAGTGATTGAGCTATATTTCATTCCAAAGAGAAAGCAATATGAAAACAACTTTTGGTACCATTTAATAAATGCAAAGCTGTCTTCCCCGTTGTAAGAACATGATTGGCTTTTCCATAACTTCTAAACGTCTTTTGGATTCCTTTATATAATGGTGATTTTCTTTTTTCATTATTTGATAATGGTTCGTATAAGCTGCTCCACTCCTCACCTCAATATTTTTCCGTGAAGCTTCGACAAAAGCTGCTTTCGTCTGATTCGTATCCTTTAGTACATAGCTGAACAAGCCATAATGTGGAATATTCTTTAAGAAAGAAACATCTCCCTCTATATTTGCACAAGTTTCTAAAATAAGTCTCCCAATCAAGTTACAGATAAATCCATCCTTGAGCCGCTTACGACGAATAAACGTATACTCCGTCGCTAAGCCTTTTTCATTCATTCCATCACACCAGACTGTTACTTTCTGTGTAACACCAATTGTAGAATACCCTGTACCGGCTGGCTGATACACAGAATAGAAACCATCATATGTTTTAAGCGTATTGGGGCAAATTAAACGGCCACCTGAATAGCAGGCGGCCGTTTAATTTGAGAGGCAGGTCTTCATCAAATAAAAGAAAGCCTCCCTCCATACAACTTTTTGCTTGTTTATTTTAAAGATAAGAAAAAACGTTCCCAATCACTTTTACATTTTTCCAATGTCCAGGCGGATAATATTGTTTCTCTACTATTTTTTGACATATTCATTTTCATTTCAGGATTGTTGATCAGCTTTTTTACAGCATTCCTAAATGCAGCTGCATTTCTAGAAACGATAAGCCCATTCTTTTTATTTGTGATTAATTCAGGAACAATGCCTACTTTCGTTGAAATAACTGGAATGCCGCAGGAAGCGGCTTCCAATACAGGCAATGGAATGTGTTCAGAGGAACTGGAACAAATAAAGCAGTCAAGGCCTTGATAAAAATTTACCATCTCTTCTCTTGGAACTTTATCTTTATAAGTTCTGAATTGAAAAGTAACAGGTAAATCTTCTAATGCATCTAAAACGATATCATAACCTTTTAATTTTCGATAATCGCTTTGGTCGTTTCTTCCCACCCAGCCAACAACAAATTCTTCTGTATTCTTTTTCGTAGTTGACGGCTTAAATTGTTTTTCATTAATTCCGACTCTTGTTTTAAAAATAGACAATTCGTCTTTAAATTGCTGTACGATTTCATCTGATGCTGTATTTATTCCGCGGAACTCATGGATAAAGGGAGGTATTTTCTTTCCTTCCAGCATATATTTCTCCATTACCCGAACAGAAGTAATCCCTGTAGCCATTTGTTTATAAGGTATACCTGTTTTTTCATGTAACTTTTTTGCAATGTTTATAGACATGGGGTAGATGACATCGTAAGCAAACTGGTCAGCTGTTTTAACCTTGTTGACATATTTCAATTTGAATTGGACCTCTGAAAAACGGAGTGATAACAGATCTTTTGCCCGATGATCAAAAGCCCATCCAGGGCCTCCTGGAACCAGAAGTATTTTCATGATATTCTTCTTCTCCTTTTAAACAAGTTTGAGGGAAAAATCACGTTTCCTCCTCACCTAAATCAACGGCTCCTTCCTGGAAATACGCAATATGCTTCGAGAATAATGCATCAATATGATCATCATAAGCTTTATTTTTGTTGATTTCTGTTTTCACAGGGATTTTTTGAATCCAATTCTCCCTTCTTTTAATTGCAATGATTGGGATTCCTGCTTTTGCTGCTTTGCATGAGACAACCGCATCTCTCATATTCTTTTGCTTAAATTCGCCTGGTGTCACTGCAAAAACATCTGTATGCATACAGGATGTACCAACACCGGGAATCATAACAGGGCGGTTCTTATCCAATCCTTTATAAGAGAGATAAGGCTTCTTTTTATTTTTGAATACTTTGTGGACAGGAACGAACGGATCAAAACTCGATCCATGAACACAAGCAATCACCTGATTCTGATACATTTTCATGAGTTCTATCATTTTCTCAACGTAATCCTCAGGATAAACTAGGTCATCATCGACACAAAAATAATAACCATGGGTTTGCTGTATTCCTTTAAAAGCCATTTGTCCCCCCTTGTTAACATTGGAAAAGGAAAGCTTAATTTTTGGTTCCTTTTTCAAAAATTCAGGACATTGCTGCGATCCATTTACATGAATAAACATGGTATCACATTGCTTTAGTAATGGAGGGACAATTTTCTTTAAATGTTTAAATCGTGAAGGAACGGTAGCCATTCCTATGTTGATCATGATGGTCGCCACCTTCTTTTCGTTTCAATTTTGTACGATTAATTTTCGTAAGAGCTGAACTTCCTGGATTTGAAGTGTGTTTTCTATACTTTGGAATAGCGGGTCATCGTAGTACTCTAGAAGCTGTTTTCGCAAAACCGGGTATTCAGGAAGGCGATGAAATGGGTTTTTTGGCCCCTCTCTAACATAATCTTTAAATCTAGCAGATCCTTTTCGCAAGATTCCTAAATGGAAACCATGATGAGGGCGATAGTGGTATTTCTTAATATCACGAAATCCGATATTCTTTTCGACCATCTGATATAAAAATTCTTCATCCCTTTTTATGTTTTGAAACACTTTCACGATTTTGTCCGGATCATCTAAATAGTGCTGAATTGCCGGATCCATTTTTTTGTAATATTCATCGACTTGATAAAAATGCAGCCCGGTTAATCTTTTTGATCCAGGACGAATTTGGTTGCTATATGGAAGGCTGATTTGATTGCAATGATCAAGATGTGAATCCAAAAGGGAAGGATGTTCATTCACAACCAAAAAATCGATGTCTCCGATATAAACATTTTCAAAATCTTTAAATTCATAAGAAGGGACTAGAAATCTTATGGCTTTTCCGGATAAACGGTTAAATTTTTGATTCGTAAAATAATTTTCCTTGACTTCAAAGTTCTTGGATAAATGCTTACGGATTAGTTGCAAGCTTTTCTTTTCCTGCGGAGAGAGTGTATCTCTCAGGAATATTTTGACGTAATAATCCGGATAACTCTTCAGTATGCTATAAATATAATAAGGAATATATTTTTTGTAACTTCCAAAGACAAAAGTAGAAATACATAGTGGCATTCGTTTCATTTTTTCGATCCTTTCTCGCTCTATAATAAATGGTGATTTTCCCAATTTGGGAAATGCTGTTTTTCCTATGGTCCAAAAGCAAGCGAGTCTTCAACGCTTGATGTGAAATAATGTTTCTAGCCACTCCCCCATCGCCTTATCCACCGTAAAGCGTGACAAAACGCGTTCTCTTCCTTCTTTTTGCAAAGCTCTGTGGAATTCCTTATCTTTTTTTAGCATGTTGATTTTTTCAACAAAAAGAGCTGGTTGAAGGCTGTTTAACACCAACGATTTCCCTTCTTGTCCGGCAATGTGTTTCACATAACCCACATTTGTCGAAAGCACAGGTACACCACTTGCCAGCGCCTCCAAAGCCGGGGCAGGTCCGCCTTCATTCGAAGAAGTAATGAGTAGCAAGTCTAGCGCTTTATAAAAATGCGGCATTTCTTTAACTGTTTTGGGAGAGGAGCGCGAAGCTTCTACAAACTGGATTTGTGAATCTTTCCTAAATGCTTTCTCAATAGGCCGATACAGTGTATCATAATTCTTTACTTTCCTTTGATTATTTCCTACCCATCCAACTACAAATTTAGCTTCAGCCAGCCGCTTAGAGGGAGGGTAAAAACGTTGAGTATCTACGAAGGGGCGAATGAAGTTTACTTTCTTGTGTGGGAACAATTTCTCCGTTTCTTCTTTCAGTTTTGGACTGATAACACCGTAGTGATCGAGTTTCATCATTTTTTTTAGAAAAGAACGATTAGGTTTCACAAAACCATCCCATTCCCGATATGAAAGATGATTTTTCGCGAGATAATTATACGAGCCTACTTGTGAAGAATCGACCCTGACACCAAAGCGCAAAAGACAATCCGCTAGTCCCAAACCAAGCGTCGAAATTATTTCATAAGAAGAATTCACATAAGCCGAACCATTCTGTTTGATTATCTTTTCCAGCTCTTGTATTGACATAATATGCAAATCCGGATGATATCGTTGAATAATTTTTGCTTTTTGTCCTAAAATCCACCAGCTATAATCATACACCAACAAATGTCTGGTCATGCTGAACCCTCCTTTTTTCAAATTATGCTGTCTCTTTTTTTGTGTTCCAAAATATACAAGATTTCCATCGTTGTCTATTCAAAAAAAGACAACCGATATAGTTGCCTTTATAGGTAAAAACTTTATATATAGCCCTTTGGTGCAAGTATCTATCAAATAACTACTTCTTTTAATTATTGGACAAGTGCCGTTTCTATTAATAATAACTTTAATATGATAAAGAGATATTACAGTAACAATAAACATTTATACGGAAAGGAGATACAAATTGAATTTTTATAATACGGCACCAGAAACCACAAAAATCGGTGTAATTGGTTTAGGGTATGTAGGGCTCCCTTTGGCTTTATTATTTGTGCAGAAAGGTTATCAGGTGACAGGCATTGATATTGATAAGGATAAAATAGCCCGATTGCAAAAATACGCTAGTTATATTCCCGATATTAAAGATTCCGATATTAAGTCAGCTTTATCATCAGGTCAATTAACACTAGCAACAGATTATACTTCTATCGAATCTTTAAATATTATCGTCATTTGTGTACCAACTCCCTTAACAGGCAACCAAAATCCTGACTTACGCTATTTAAAAGGTGTCAGTGAAGAGCTTTATCCTAGACTGCAAAAAAAACAATTAGTCATATTGGAGAGTTCTACCTATCCTGGAACCACCCGTGATGTTATTCAACCAATTTTAGAAAAAAGCCAGTTTCATATCGGAACTGACGTTCACTTGGCCTACTCGCCTGAACGTATTGATCCAGGAAATAAAACAATGAAAGTAGAAGAAATACCTAAAGTAGTAAGTGGAATTACGACCGAATGCTTAACATATGCTTCCGATTTTTATAATCGTATATTTAAGAAAGTCGTACCTGCAACTTCTGTTGAAGTCGCAGAGTTATCCAAACTTTTAGAGAACAGCTACCGTTTTATCAATATTTCTTTTATCAATGAAATGGCCATGCTTTGTGACAAATTAAATATTAACTTATGGGAAGCTATTTCCTCTGCAAGTTCAAAGCCGTATGGGTTCCAACCCTTTTACCCAGGCCCCGGGATTGGCGGACACTGTATTCCAATCGATCCTTTGTATTTGTATTGGGTTGGACAAAAACACGGGTTCCATAACCAATTCCTATCCCTGGCTGAGAGCACAAACAATGATATTGCATCCTATATCATTACCCAGGTGGTAAATTTAGTTGAAAAAAATAAAGAAATGAAAGATGCCAACATATTATTATGTGGTATCACTTACAAAAAAGATTCCAACGATGTAAGAAGTTCTCCACCTGTTCGCATCATGCAACGTCTTTTACAACTCGGTGCAGATGTAATATATCATGATTCCCATGTACCAGATATTGAAATCAACCATAAAATGTATAACAGTCTCTCTCTCTCCCCCGAAGTATTAAACGAAATGGACATTGTTGTCATTTTAGCAGACCATTCTGACTTGCAGTTAGAAAAAATAATTCATCATTCAAAGCTCGTTTATGATACCAAAAATATTACCAAGGGCTTACAGGGTAAAGCTCAGATTATTGTCCTGGGCGGCGGGAATGGCTAATTCTGTATGAAAGGATTATTCAAATGATTTCTGTAATCACTTGTACAAATAGAAACAGGATGATGGAAAATATTTTCCTTAACTATTCCATACAGACGATGAAAAACAAGGAACTGATCATCGTCTTAAACAACGATACCATGGACCTTAATGTTTGGAGAATGGAAGCAAAGAAATATCCTTACGTATCCGTTTATCAAATGCCTGAAAAAATGACAGTTAGTGATTGTAAGAATTTTGCGGTTCAAAAAGCAAGGTATGACCATATAGCAAAATTCGATGATGATGATTATTATGCTCCTTCCTATCTGCAATCCGCCTGGGCGGCTTTCACAAGACATAAAAAAGCAGATATTGTCGGAAAAAGCAGCGTCTACTACTACTTTCAAGAAAGTAAACTTCTCTGCTTATTTCCATCTTTAACAGAATGCACATGGACAGACAACGTTGCTGATTCAACATTGGTATTCAAGAAGAGTATCTTTCACCATGTACGCTTTCCAAAACAGAAAGTTGGTTCAGATAAAAAGTTTCAACGGGAATGTAAAAGGAAAGGTTATAAAATTTTTGCAACAGATAGATATAACCACGCTATAATTAGAAGCAAGTATCGAAATCATACGTGGAAAATAAACGAACAAAAAATAATTGCAATGTGCAGTGATATTGTTTACACGGATGATTACCAGTCTCTAGTTACAGCGTAAATAGGCGATGTTTTGGATCCATCCAAAACATCGCCTATCTTGTTTAAAAGGGAGCTGAATTGGTTCCTCATTTTCAAATGATCAATGGTAAATCAGAAATAGACAGTCACATAACGTAACACCCAACTTCTTTACTCTATGTTATTGTCCAAGCACTCCCTATCAGTCGACATAAAATAAACGTAATATGATTAAAGGGGGTTTTTCAGTGAAAACGTATCTTGTAACTGGCGGCGGAGGTTTTATAGGCTCAAATATTGTTCGTAAATTAATCGAAAGAGGAGAAAATGTTAAGGTACTTGATAACTTTCATACTGGGAATAAGGAAAATATACATGAGTTGATGAATCATATTCATGTCATTGAAGGTGATTTTACCAATAACCAAACTGTCAAAGAAGCCGTTAAAGATGTTGATATTATATTTCATCAAGGGGCTATTCCCTCCGTCCCCAAATCGATAATAGATCCCGTTAAGACAAATCACGCGAATGTAAATGGGACGCTTCAACTATTGCATGCAGCAGTTGAAGCGAACGTAAACCGGTTCATTTATGCAGCATCCTCATCAGCATATGGATTTAATGAGACACTTCCTAAACGTGAAAATATGCCTGGAAGACCCATGTCTCCTTATGCCGTCAGTAAGTATACTGGAGAACATTACTGTAAAGTCTTTCATCATTTATATGGTCTTGAAACGATATCACTTAGATATTTTAATGTCTTTGGACCTCGTCAAGACCCTTATTCTGAGTATGCAGCAGTTATCCCTGCATTTATTGCGTCCATTTTAAATGATCAATCTCCATTAATTTATGGTGACGGGACACAGTCTCGAGACTTCACCTATATTGACAACGTTGTTTTGGCAAATTTATTAGCAGCCGAAGCTCCTAAATTGCAAGGAGAAGTTATAAACATCGGTAGTGGATCACGTACCGATTTAAACGAGCTGGTTAAATATATCAATACCATTTTAGGTAAAAATATCCCGCCAACATACATGGCTGAGCGTCAGGGCGATGTAAAACATTCGCTGGCCGATATTCAACTTGCTGAAAAGTTAATTGGCTATCGCCCATCTGTTTCGTTCCATGATGGACTTACGAGCACAGTAAATTGGTTCGTAAACCAGCGAACTTAACTCCAAAATACATTCATCAACAATCTATCCTAAATGAGCAGAACTACTTTCTACTTTTCAACAACATGAATTTTAGAAATTTATAACGATGTATAGCATTTTTGCAATATTTAAGATGGATTTATATTATTATAAATGTGTATTATGTAACGAAGCTAAATTATTAGGGTAACGGATCTCCAGTAAGTCAGATAATAAGATTATATCTTCCAATTACAAAACATTTTTATAATAAGCTAGGGCATAGTTAGCCAAAAATAAAGAAAAAAGGATTCCACATTCATTTTTGATGTGAAATCCTTTTTTCTTTACAGTCAATAAAATCTTTAACTTTTTCAAGACTTGTTTGAACTGCTTTTATCCCGAAAAACAGCTTTTTTCTTTCTTTGCTTTTAACTCAATTCGGTTTGCTTCGTATAAGTTTGCACGGATTGGCCCAAATGCTCTGCCATCTGTTGAAATTCTTTTATAGACAGCACTTCCTGAGCAAGTTTTTCAGTACCAATAATCAAGGGGGACAGATACGCTGATTTAAAAGATAAATAAGCAGAAACCAGACCCACCCAAAGAATCCTCAGAACAACCAAAACGTAAATCGTAATCATTATTTAATACTCATGAAGTCTTCATTTTAGATATGATAGCTTCTAAAATTCGATGAAGCGATCTAATTGCTCTTTCAAACAGACCATTCAAATGGGATAATAATTTAAAAATCTCATATATATAAAGTGAATAATGTAAATGAATGGAGGCTTTCTATTGAAAGATATAACCGCAATCCTAGTCCATTATTCTAACCCAGCAGCACTTCGTAAAGCTTTAGTATCTTTAAAACAAATAAATTCCAGATTACATTCTATTATATTACTTCATGAACAGGATATGTCTTTAAGCATCATTCAGGACGATATTAACTTCAAGAAAATTCAATGTATGGCATTGAAAGAGAATGATCTAGGGAAAACATTGAATGATACCATTCATATGGTTAACAGTTCATATGTATTATTTCTTCAAGAGACAGATTACCTTTCCCCCGCTCTTCAAACGGAATCCCTTCATCTTTCTCAATCGGAACCATTTATAAATACTTTATACCGTAATCAAAATATTGCTGTCCATCGTCCATTCTTGGTGTCTACTTCTTTTCTTAAAAAGCAAAAATTCTTATCAGCCTTCCAGTTGCCGTTTAAGGAAGCGTTTTTTCCTGCCTGGCTCTCCAATAAACCGAATTCAAAGAAGCTATGTAGAGAAAACCTGGTGATGCAATCAAGAAAGAATCGTTCTGCTAACACACTGGAAAAGCAAAAATTTATGCAGAAGTATCGGCTAAATAAAATTCAGACAGCACACCCAAGTCTTTCCATCTTGATTTCGAATTATAACATGGAACAGTATGCAGAGACGGCCGTCGCTTCCTGCCTCTTCCAAAACGAAATGCCAGAACAAGTACTAATCATGGATGATGGATCAACAGATAACTCCTATAATAAACTCAAACAATGGGAGGATGGAAAACGTATAAGCGTTTTTGAAAAAAAGAATGAAGGAAAGGCTATAGCTTTTAACCATTTATTGCCACATGTTACGTCAGATTTTATATTAGAACTTGATGCAGATGATTGGCTGGACCCAGATGCTATTACTGTTATTAAAAGACTTCTGGCAAGTCTCCCTGAGGATGTATCAGTATTGTATGGTAACCTCCGAAAGTGGAAACAATTAGCAGGAGACGTTCTCTTTAAAGGGATATCGAAAGGAAATATGATCAACGGAAGAGGAGATTTGCTTTCCTATCGTTTTCCTCTTGGTCCAAGGATATACCGTGCCTCGGCTTTAAAAAGCGTCGGAGGGTTTCCGGTAATTGCATTTGAAGATGGGATGCTTTATGAAGACGTTAGTGTGTTAAACCAATTAATCCAAAACAATCGTTTCCAATATCATGATTTTACTGTATATAATGTACGAGAGCATAACGAAAGTATCACTAAAACAAACCGTCCAGACTGGAATGAATTTTTGAAATCGTTAAAATAAAAAGACTGGTGGATGTTATATTTTATTTTTCCATCAAAAATCTATGTATTATACAGGATTCTTAAATTTACCAAACACATATAACACATTTATACCTGCCTCCCCAAAAACACTGTTTCATCAACTATTCAACAATTTTCCGTTATCTTAAAAGATTTTTACTTTCGTCCATTCAGTTCTTATTGGACTAACCAAATACCCTGGCTAACAAACACCAGGGTATTTTTCATCCTTTTATTTTTTTAAAATGGAAATCTATAAACAAAACTCACTACAGTAAGGTCGTTTTCTCCCTCCTAAATGGAAACGAATGCAAGGTAACATCTTCATGTCCTATAAAACGCTGCTGTGACCAACATGCTAGGAGGAGCGATTAACTATCCCCCAGCAAAAGTGTTGTTGGTCTGAGATGAGCATGTTACGGATGATTCACCATGATTCATATTTGTTTTACGCCGCTACAGGAAAACGGGCAAAGTTAATCGCATCTACTGAAATATATAATTTGACATTATCTCCATAACCGCTTGTCACATCGATAACCAGGGCTAAATCTGCTGTGACTGTTGAAAGAATACCTTCAATCAAATTATTATCGGTAGCTACTTCGACCCTTGATCCAAGCCGATTAGCTAATTCAGCAGCAAACGTTGCTTCAAACATGTAAACTCCTCCTTTACGAATTACTGACAAATTCAATTTTGTCAATTTGGACTAGCACTTGAGCACCAGAAGCTTCAATAATCACAACATAGTCATCTTGGACAGTAAGCAGTGTTCCAGATATTGTATCAAAAGGAGTTGTAACCTGCACTTGTTCATTTACTAAACCCTGGAGGACTTCTCTAATGCTTGTCGGAGTGCTTGGAGGCGTTGGTGTGCCTCCCCCCCTATTACCGAAACCTAAATTTAAATTATTATTAGCGTCTAAACTGAACCCGGGCAGATTCAGAGATAAATTATTACTTAGCGTGCTATCATTACTGGTATCATTGGCGCTATTAGCTGTAACTACGTTTTGAGACAACTGGTTTAATAAATTCACTAACTTTCTTTGCCGTTCTGTTAAATTAGCCAAGCTTGTTCATTCCTTTCCTTAATGTTTTTGGAGTCGCCTTTTTACTAACAAGAAGACCCACAAAATAATTGAGAAATCAACTGCCCCTCACTGACAGCTAATATCCCTTGTCACTTATTCCTTTTGGAGTCTATCCCGGACTGGCTGTTATCGCCATCGGGATACTACTTTGCAAGGAATCCGTAATATGCGTATCTACGCGTGGAATTTTGACGTATTCTGAAGATTTAATGGTATCCTATTACGTTGATATTTACTTGCCGGGGATAGGTTGTGCTCCATCTACTATGGCAGTTATATCATAGTGTTTGTCCCAGTATTTAGAATCGTTATTGCTAGTTATTCTGGCAAAATCCTTCAAGCCCCTCTCCCTTCTTTATTAGTAAAGCTGCATTCAGAGGAATCGGCTTTATCAGAACAACGTCTATTTCATGTTATAAATAACACTCCCTTCATTTAGATATAAAATAATTTATGTTTTTATTCATTCGTTAGATTGTACACATTCATTACAATATCGTTTTCTCAGCATAAAGGGCTGGGCAAAAACCAAAAAAAATGAAAAATAATGACTTCGCACATGTTTCGTAGAGAGTCCGTATTTTTCATAATCATTGTATTTTTGAAGAGTTTCCTTTAAGAATAAGTTTCAAGAAAAAGGTAATCAATAAAGTGAAGTACGTTTTACTTAACTGAGGTGATAGCAATGAAATTAAAAAAGATAACTTTATGTATGATTGCTTCCATTATTTCTGCCAGTTTGCTGGTCGGGTGTGGTACAGGTCAGGATGAACAGGAACAAGATAAACCATTTGAAAATCCACAGCGGGACGATTGGGGCGGAAAAGGCAATCAATAATGAATATCCATGAAGCCTTCATTTTAGATATGATGGCTTCATGGTTCGGGGAATCTTTACGGGCTTTTTACCAGAATCAACTACTTTTAAGAATTAGTTGATTCTCCTCCATCTACATGAAGCACCTGACCCGTAACATGTCTGGAATCATCCGATGCCAGATAAACAAAAGTCGGTGCTACTTCAAATGGTTGAGCCATGCGGCCAAATAAATTCCCTCCAGTCAAGGCGTTTTCATCTGCAGAAAAGCTTGCCGGGATAAGTGGTGTCCAAATTCGGCCTGGAGCAATCGCATTTACGCGAATCTGACGTTTAGCAATGTTTTTGGCTAAAGAACGTGTCCATCCGACAATGGCTCCTTTGGTAGCTGCATAATCCATTAATAAAGGTTCTCCCGCATAAGTAACTACAGAGGACGTTCCAATAATGGAGCTTCCTGCTTTTAAATGTGGCAGCGCTGCTCTCGTTGTATAAAAGTGAGAATAAATATTCATTTTAAAAGTTTGATCAAATTGTTCATCGGTAATTTCCGTCACATCATTTTGCTGAAATTGAACGCCAACATGATTACATAATATATCCAATTTATTAAAATGTTTAATCGTTTCCAAAACAATATGTTCACACTGCTTTTTTTCACGAAGATCTCCGGGTAATAATAGACATTCTTGCCCAAGTTCCTCTATCCTTCTTTTTGTCCGATTAGCATCTTCATGCTCATTTAAATAGGCAATCGCAACGTCAGCGCCTTCTTTCGCAAAAGCAATTGCCGCAGCAGCTCCCATTCCGCTGTCTCCACCCGTTATCAGCGCGACTTTCCCTTTTAATTTTCCGCTTCCTTTATAGTTTGGATTCTCAATAATCGGTTTTGGAACCATTAATCTTTCGACTCCCGGCTGAACCAGCTGGCGTTGTTCCGGTTGTGTAAGAGGCACCTCTTCGTACTGGGTAATTTTACCGTATATCGGGTAATACGGATAAGGATCTTCTATTTTATTTTCTTCAAACCATTGGTGGTACGCTCGAATTTGTTTCAACGCTTCTTCCTCTGATAATGATGGATCACGGTCATTATTTTGGTTTTTCATAACGATTTCCCCCTCCTTTTCATAGGCTATGATTAGGCGAATGCAGATGTGAAGCAATATGGCATTATATAGACCACTTTCGTTTCACATGCATGTGTAAAACCCGCCCCTTAAATAACATAGAGTTTTACAGAAGGAGGCAATAAGTTGGAATTTGAATTTTACCCTCACGTTAAACGCTTATTAGAAAACAATGAAGAAAAGCTGGAAATGCATTATTTAAACTATAGTTGGACGACGCCAACAATTAAGATTAGACCGCCATATTATACTAAACCTGTATATGAGCCTTTTTATCCTAACGTAGAATGACAGTTTCCTATCGATAGAACCAGCATATAAGAACAATGAATGTATTGGAGAAGACAAAAAGGTATTACATATATTTATATTAGATATGTAATACCTTTTCTTTTATCTATTCAACATAGAAAAACCACTCTCTTACAACAATTAAAACACATTTTAAAGCAGCGTAAACAAGCATATCTGGATTAGCGACCCATCTGGCAACCGGATTTGAATAAAAATATTCCGCTTCTTTTACTTTAAATAAGGCAGGGTGGTATTCAGCACTTTTTGAACTTCTGTTGCCTGCCTGGCATATAAATCTTTAACTTCTGGATTCTCTGTCTGAAGTGAAAATCCCTCCAAATCGGCTTGTATTTTTTTAGCGATGCAGCTAACAGCAGTTTTTCTTCTATTTTAGTTTTGGTATATTAATCCTCATACAAATCAACATAGATACTGCCGCGAGAATTCATTTGAGCTAGGAAAACATCCTTAATATCTTCCGCCCCCTGCTTCTGTATTTCACCTGCAAGCCATTCTTTTGAATAACCAAGATGCTCCAGGCTTTTTTTCATTATTTTTCCGTCCATAATCAAGATCGCAGGTCCATGCCCCTGCTCCATCGAGATGCCTAATGTTTGCGGAGTAGCCGGCTGTTGATCTGTTTTCAACATAATACTTAACTCCCCATTTGTCTCCCAAACAGCCATTTCTACATCCGAAACGTTAAATGCCCCCTTCTCTCTTAATAGCATTAATAATTCATTAATAGTCAGCAGGTTCTTTCTCAAATTCTTGTCCAGCACTTCGCCGTTTCGTATGACGATGGTAGCTTTCCCATCTGTTATTCTTGAAAAAACCAATGATTTCAATCCGAGATAAGCCAGCATAATCGGAAAAAATCCCCAAATCGTTAACGATACTAATCCATTTACAATTTTAACGTTTTGGTCCACTGACAACGTAGCAGCTATGGAACCGATAGTAATTCCTACACAATAATCAAAAAAAGTAAGCTGTGAAATTTGCTTTTTTCCCATCATCCGCGCCATTAAGAATAATAAAAAAATGCCGTTATCGATCGGATGAGGATCAATACAATCTCTGGCATGATTTCATTCCCAACCTTTCTAAAATACATAATATATTCGTATTATGGGGCAATCTATGTATAACCATGCATAACATTAGGAAGGGATTAGAAATGAAGAAGGTAATCATTTTTTTCGTACTGCTGTTTATCACCCTTCCCGGGTGCAGCAATCAAGTAGGAGGCGACCATTTTTTTGAACATATTGATGAACTCGAACAGACAATTGGGCAGTCTGAATGGGATACGGTAACATCACAAGCTGAGGAATTAAAGAAAATGTACAAAGAAGATAAATGGAAAATCCAGTTAGTTGGGGATGAAGACGAGTATGAGGGGCTGGATGAGAGTATCAGTAACCTAATCGCAGCAGCGAAAGAAGAGGATGTTTTAAATACCAGACTTGAACTGGCTACGGTAAAGTCTATTTTTGAAGGAATTTATTCATTGTAGTTAAAAAATGAATTCAGTGTGATGTCAGCAAAGCAACCATTATAAGAATTCTTTTTGTTGCCTGTTTTGTAGTTTTATCTTTATCAAAATTGGTTTCATTTTATGTATCAGATATATTCTTATCTGTTTAAATAGACTCAAAGGGCAGACTCCTACAAAATGGAGCCCGCCCCTTCAATTAACTATTTGATTCGATTGCCTTTCGTTGTTTAAATTCTTCTTTGATTGCCTTTGACGTATAAGATTCTTCTGCCAACACCACGGTTACTCCGTGCTTTTCTGCTTTGTATGTGTACATCTGAATAAGCAGGCTGTAAAAGATTGGTCATTTCTTTATCCATCTTAGTGTGTTGTTCCGACTCTTTATGTTGATTAATTAATGAGGGAATCAATATCCACTTCCAGAGAGGTTTTATGATTTGAAAACTGGCCTTATAAACAGGCTTTGATTTGAAGTAATCTTTTTTGGATGATTTTCTTCAAACGTTTAGATGTAAACGGATCTTCGTTTGGATGTTTTCATTGTAGGTTGCTCAACGTAAAATTTTAGCCGGCTTTGTTGTTGATTAACGTATAAGACGGTTTTGCCTTCCGCTAAAACGACTCTATTGCCAGTGTTCGTGACTGTGGCTGCAAAATTATCAATACCTAAATCAACAGCCATCATTTGAAGCTGCTGCCGTTTCTTTTCTTGCTGTAATGCTATTTAGTTATTCAAACATCCATTTTTGGCGGTTCTTCCATCCAGCCATTATTGAGCATAATGGTTAACCCTTCTCTTGCATATTGGTAGATATCTTTAGCTTTTATCCCAAGACTTGCATTCAAATCATTACGCATACTGAAATTAGCACCAAAGCTTTGGGATCCAAGAGATACGTTACAAAAAAAGAAGGTTGTCATCATCATGAGTTTATCTGAAAAAGGTGCAGTTGTGGAACTTGTCACAGTGCCTCCCGGGGTAGCTGGTGATTGGATGTCATCCCGAAGAAGGATTTCTCCAGTTTCATTTAAAATTTCTTTCGAAAGTTCCTTCCCTTTTGTAAAATATTTTTGTACCTCTTTATCCTTCGCACATTGGGCGAAACCTGCCATTAATTGCATACCGGTAATGTTAACTTCAATACTTTGATAAAGATATGAAAACTCAACCGTATTTAGAGTTCGTTTATTCCCCAAAAGGTTTGTTCCTTTCATATAATTCTTGTCCGTGATGTAATCCACCGACTTTGGCATGGAGATGTAGTTTGGACGAGGAAGCAGCCCTTCTTCCAGTAAATATTGAGTGAAATGATTATAATAGGTCTGCGAAATATGAATGATATCCATATAAAGCTTAATAATATCTTCTCGGTAAGAAACGGTTATATGGAGAGCATACATAGACAGACTGAGCTTTTTTAATATCCGGCAAAACATAATATCAAAACCATTCTCATATAACCTTGGTGCTTCCAGGTATACATCTTCATGCGTAAATCCTTTGGGAGCTGCTGCGCCTTCCGCTTGAATCATTATTTGCATTTCTTCGACTTTGGGATGAAGTGCCTCCCATAATCCTGCCATTAGATTTTGAGCCTTTTCATCCTCTGCTGTTTCTATAAAGTATTCCAAATATCGCAGAATCAATGTTTTCTTCTGGTACGTCATCCATAGAGCACCGAGTTCAGATGCAGTCATTTTAGATTTATCGGGCATTAGCACATAACCTCCCTATATTTATTATTCACGTTAAAAAGTAGTATTGGGCTTTTTTATGAATGTATACATATTACTGTTCCCAAAAATCACAAAATATTAGCAACTAATTCATTCTGTATTTGATTTTATATTGTTAATTAGATTCGTAATTCTTATAATATAACTAGGAATTAATATAAAGAAGGAGGAACATGATGAAACAAATTGGGATTATTGGTGGTTTAGGTCCAGAATCCACGGTTCAATATTATCAGTCCATTATCAGGCGGTTTCAAGAAAAGAAAGGGACCCGTCAGGTACTGCCAGAGATATTTATTAACAGTATTAATATGTATCATATTTTCAGGTACATTACGGAATGGCGTTTAGATGATCTGATTACGTACGTTGGGAATGCTGCACGCAAACTGGAACACTTGGAAGTAGACGGCATGATTATTGCTGCAAATACGCCGCACCTTGTTTTTGACGAAGTACAAAAACAGGTGAACGTTCCAATGATAAGTATCGTAGACGCAACGGTTGAAGAGGCTAAAAATCAGGGAGTAGAGCAGATTGGTCTCCTTGGCACAAAGTTTACGATGGAACGAGATTTTTTCAAAACACCATTTGAAGAAAATGGGAAACGTATTGATGTTCCAGAAGAAGTTACCCAGCAATACTTGCACGAAAAAATTGTCAATGAATTAGAAAATGGGATTGTCAATCCTGAAACAAAAAAAGCATTTAAGCAAATTGTCGATGAGATGATTGAACAGAAGCAGATTGACAGCCTAATTCTCGGCTGTACAGAGTTGCCAATGATTTTTTCTGAAGAAGATTTTGACATTCCCCTTTTAGATACCATGGACATCCACGTAAACAAAGTAGTGGATTTCATGTTTGAAAATGAAGGAATTAGTTAAAGGAAGAAATGAGGAGAATCCGAATGAAAGAATATATAGGGACATGTGTAAAATGCGGTAAGACGATTTATTGTAAAGACGGTTTCTTAGATGGTGTACATGATCAAGGGAACCTGTATTGTTTTACATGTTCAGAGGAACCGCAACAGGAAGCGGAACATCATCAAAATTAAATGTATCAGCCATTTTAGATAACGGCATTTTTCTAATCCCTACCCCTAACGTGTATATTACAATGACAAGATCCATGAAACAATCTCTAATTAAAAATAAAACGAAACTTCACTCAGCGGGAATTTTACGGACCGTTCTCCGTGTTAAATTGTCCAAAGCAGGCAACATACCAAATGGCAGGACTACTTTGGGTCTTCTCAAGATTAGAGCCTGAATCGGCACTTTTTCAAATAACAAAATATGGATTCTCAAAATAACGAGTGATTTTTGGAAAACGGGATAAGATATAATTCGAGGGCGACATTTGTACTGGCAGCTTTCGTTTAAGGCAAAGTTCCAAAAATAAATGTTATTCTCATAAAGCATACTGGGAGGGCTTTCAATGGATACTAATAAACGTCGTTTTGACCGCAATGAACGAAGAAAACGCAATAATGAGGACCGCCACAATCAAGAAATCAGTAACGTGGAGTTTGCAAATGAGAATGAGTTTATGGATGAAAATGCTTTCGAGGAAAATAATAATCGTAACAACGAGCGACGCAATAACCGTCATCGCAAATAGTTGATCCTTATTTTTAAGATACCTGAATCATCGCGGACTAAAAATCCCTGATTCAGGTATCTTTTTTGTCGCAGTGTACCTGGATGCGCTATTAAAAATCGTTAATAAGTATATACTAACAACGATTAACATGGAACCTGAAAGGGGTAATATAATGCTTGAAGAAAACACAATTAAGATAGTGAAATCAACTGCTCCAGTATTGCAGGAGCATAGTCAAGAAATTGGTGAAAGATTTTACGAATTGCTATTCTCCCGCGTACCTGATTTGTACAACATGTTTAACCAAACAAATCAAAAAAGCGGTGTTCAGCAGGGAGCATTGGCTTACGGTGTGTATTTAGCTGGTGCCAATATTGACAATTTAGAAGCTATCGAAACAATGGTAAGGAGAGTGACTGAAAAACACCGGGCATTAGGCGTACAGGCTGAACAATATCCAATTGTTGGGGAAACGCTGCTTGAAGCTGTGAAAGACGTTCTCGGTGATGCAGCAACAAATGAGGTTATTGAAGCCTGGGAAGAAGCATATCAAGCCATTGCAGATATTTTTATTGATATTGAGAAAAAACTTTATCAGCAGGCAGAGCAGCAACCAGGCGGTTGGACCGGGTTCCGCACCTTCCTTGTAGATCAAAAAGTAAAAGAAAGTGAAGTGATTACTTCTTTCTATTTAAAACCTGAAGACGGCAAACGTATCCCTGCTTATAAACCCGGTCAATACCTTACCATTCAGGCAGATATCAAAGGTGAAAAATATTTTCATATGAGACACTATAGCTTGTCAGATGCTCCTAATAATCTGTATTTCAGGATTAGTGTCAAACGTGAAGGTCCCCAAAACGGTTATCCAGCCGGGATTGTTTCGAATTATCTTCATCATGATGTTTCAGTAGGTGATACACTATCTATCGCCGCACCTGCTGGTGATTTCACACTTTCTACGGAAAAGCAGCCGATTGTTTTACTTAGTGGAGGAGTAGGTATAACGCCAATAATGAGTATGTTCAATTCCTTGGCAGAAAGTCACCCTCAACGTGAAATCACATTTATCCATGCAACCGAAAACAGCAAAGTGCATGCAATGAGAGAGCATGTAGAAGCATTAACCAAAAAACATAAGCATATAAATGCTTTTATATGCTATGCTGCCCCTACTAAACAAGACCGAATAGAAAATCGTTATGATAAAGAAGGTTTTATTGACTTGGACTGGCTAAAAACTGTTTTATCTGATAACAAGAAAGATTTTTATTTTTGCGGACCTCTTCCCTTCTTAAAAGCCATAAACGATGCGCTTAAAGAATGGGGAGTCTCTGAAGAAAACCGTACCTACGAGTTGTTCAGTCCAGTTAGCACAATCGATTAGGTATAAGATGCTCTAAAGTAAGAAATCACTGAAAGAGAATATTTCAAATGAAAAATTGTCTCTTGCACTTTAAAGAAGGGATGATTTTTCATTTGAATCACTTTCGAATGTTCCTTAAGTTCCTATATTATTATCAGGAATCATATTTATTTTTTTATTATCAATACGTTCACATAAGTTGGCTGCCAATGAAAAAAATAAAAGCACAAATAGGAGGTTATACGTTTTATTCCGGCTACTTTTATAAAATATTTCTTTTAGGTTAACGTAACCTTCTCCCCCAAATTTTTCAAGTATTCCTGCAGAATGAAAAAATCACATCCAACAAATAATAATAAAACAACGAATCATTGATTATAGCCATAAATTTATTGATTGGCATTTAGAGGTGTTAAATGAAGAAAAAAATACAACATACCGTCCCTTATTTACTGCTAACTGTTTGTTTTTTCTTATTAGCCCAAGATCCAATACATGCAAAAGATAGATTCGACTATGAAAAAGATGGAGATATCTTTTGGGATGCTGAAACAGAGGAAAAAGTGATCGCTCTGACATTTGATGATGGCCCACATTCGATTTATACTCCAGCTGTTCTCGATATTTTAGCGGATTACGAGGCAAAAGCTACTTTTTTTGTCCTCGGTGCTCATGCAGAAAAATTTCCAGATATTCTTTACCGGCAATTTTCAGAAGGACATGAAATTGGTAATCATACTTATGACCACACCACAAAGTTATCTCGACTTAATCAAGAAATGAAGGAAACCTCAGATATCATATACGCCATAACAGGGACCCGGCCAAAGCTTTTCCGGCCCGTCGGCGGTGAATATAATAATGCAATTGTTGATAAAGCGAAAAAGAACCAACTATCCGTTGTTTTATGGTCCTGGGATCAGGATACAAAAGATTGGAGCGACGTAGACTATCAATCGATTGCTGATGATGTCATCAGCAATGTATCTCCTGGAGATGTTGTTCTTTTCCATGATGCAGGTGGTAATAGAGAAGAAACCGTGAAGGCACTTCCACTTATTCTTGATTATCTAACGGAACATGGATACGAAACCGTGACACTTTCTGAAATGAAAGAGCTGGATGAAAAATAAAGTGAAACTTCATTCAGTGGGGATCTTTCCACCCCACTGAATGAAGAGGAACAAAGGCTAAGTTCGTGACGTCGCGCAGCAATACCTTTGTCACCTACATCCTGCAGGCCGGAACGAATTGGGCCGTTACTGGCTGCCCTGCCTCTCACTTAGTAATAACAAGTTTTCTTCATTTTAAAGCGGGAATATTACAAAAGCCTTTCGATGGAACGAGTAAGCGCAATGATTTAACGTAACATCCAGTCCATTTCCGAAAATGAAAATTTCCAATTAAAGAAGAACATTATTATTTTTTAATCTGTTTTCCTTCATAATTGTATAAAACGGATTATTTCTATTATATTCAAAGCTATTTATAGCCAATGGCAATCATTTTACACTCACCCCTTCTCATCATCAATAATCACGTTATTCACCACTTTATACGTTTTGACGTTATTTCTGCTTATGTTAATCTTATATAGGTAAGTAAAAAATCCACGCAGGAGGTGAGAGCATTAATACAAACACAACAAAAGACACGACATTAACAATTGAAAAAGAAAATGATTTTTATTTTCGCGAACCTGCAAAAGGTGATGGAGCAGCCGTTTGGGAACTGATCAAAGATACCAAGGTGCTTGACCTCAATTCTTCATACAGCTATTTAATGTGGTGTGATATCTTTTCAGAAACCTCCATCGTTGCAGAAAAAGACGGAGATACCCTCGGATTTATTTCCGGGTATAAAAATCCGAATAATCCGAATAAACTATTTATCTGGCAAGTTGCTGTAGATGCTTCTGCTCGAGGTAACGGATTAGCAACGAAAATGCTGCGCCAATTATTAAAACGTGAAGCTTGTAATGAGATTGATTATGTAGAAGCAACCGTTTCTCCATCCAATCAACCTTCCCAATCTTTATTTAAGGGTCTTGCTAAAAAGCTTGATACGGATTGTCACATCAGTGATTATTTCATATCAGAAGACTTTCCGGATGAAGAGGAAGAACATGAAGATGAGTTACTATTTACGATTGGGCCGATTGCGACAGAAAATAAATAATTAAAAGGAATGATTTCATTGACAACAGCAACATTAAATGATGCGAAAATGAAAACGTTTGAAAATTTAGAATCGGAAGTAAGAAGCTACAGCAGAGGCTGGCCGACTGTTTTTGAAAAATCAAAAGGCTACAAGCTGTGGGATACAGATGGAAAAGAATATATTGATTTCTTCGCAGGTGCAGGCACATTGAATTATGGCCATAACAATGATGCGATGCAGGAGAAATTAATTGAATATATTAAAAATGATGGTGTGATTCATAGCCTTGATATGGCTACGATTCCTAGACAAGATTTCCTGGAGCGTTTTAATGAGGTTATTCTCAAGCCACGAAATCTGGATTATAAAATCATGTTCCCCGGCCCTACTGGCACCAATACAGTGGAAAGCGCACTGAAAATTGCCAGAAAGATAACAGGCCGGGAAACGGTTATTAGCTTTACCAATGCGTTTCATGGAATGACGATTGGCTCGCTGTCTGTGACAGGAAACTCCTTCAAACGTCATGGTGCCGGTGTACCGTTGCACCACGCTGTTTCGATGCCATTTGACAACTATGTAGAGGACCATGATTCGATTGCTTATCTGGACCGCTTTTTAGAAGATAGCGGAAGTGGTGTCGCACTGCCTGCCGCAATTATTCTGGAAACCGTTCAGGGTGAAGGCGGAATTAATGCTGCACGTATGGATTGGCTGAAAAAAGTGGAAGAACTATGCAGACGCTGGGACATCCTTCTGATTGTAGATGATGTACAGGCTGGAAATGGACGGACTGGTACCTTCTTCAGCTTTGAACCGGCTGGAATTAAACCGGATGTGGTTTGCCTGTCTAAATCGATTGGCGGCATCGGTCTGCCAATGGCGATTACGCTCATTAAATCAGAGTATGACCAATGGGGCCCTGGCGAGCATAATGGCACTTTCCGTGGTAACAATATGGCCTTTATCGCCGCAACCGAAGCGCTGAAAAATTGGGAAAATGATGCATTTGCCCGTGCTATACAAGAAAAAGGTGCATTTCTAAAATCAGAAATCAATCGACTCATTGACCAATACCCGGAATTAAACGGAGAAGCCAAAGGCAGAGGTCTGATGCAAGGCATCGCCATCGACAAAGAAGGATTGGCAGAAGACATTTGTGCGGAGGCATTCAATCGCGGGCTGATTGTAGAAACTTCTGGTCCAGATGATGAAGTGGTAAAATTCCTGCCACCATTGATTATTGATCAGGAAGGATTGGAAAAAGGATTAGAGATTCTGGAAGATAGTATAAAACATGTCCTAAAACAATAAATATAAAAGAAATACCGATTGCAGAGAGGAGAATAAAGGAATGATTGTAAAATCACTGGAAGACTTACTTGGCACAGAAGCAGAAACAAAATCCGAAAATTGGGAAAGTCGCCGCTTCATTTTAAAAAAGGAAGGTGTCGGCTTCAGTATGAACGACACCATCATCAAAGCAGGAACAGACAATTTCTTCTGGTATAAAAACCATATTGAAGCAGTTTACTGCATCGAAGGCGAGGGAGAAATTGAAAAGGTATCAACGGGGGATGTATACCAGATTAAGCCCGGAACAATGTACCTTTTAAATGAAAACGATAAGCACCGGCTTCGTGCACGCACACAAATGCGTATGGTTTGCGTTTTCAATCCTCCTTTAGTTGGGACTGAAACGCATAATGAAGAAGGATACTATCCGTTGTTAACGGAATAGATTGTCTTGAAAATCACCTGAACCTGATATGGGTTTCTTCTCATATTAGGTTCAGGTGATTTTTGCTTTCAAATAAACATATATCATCATATAACAGCAACGAGATGAACATTCGAAGCAAACTGCCGTATAACTGAGCGCATCTATCTTTTTCGGATAGCCGCACACATAGCGAGAAAAGAAGAATAGACTGGTGTAGGATGAAAGGAGGTTAACGGATGTCTTTTCACAATCCACCCTATTCGCCTGGTTGGGGGTGGCAGCCTTATCGACAGCATCAGGAGAATCATACCCAGCAAAGTGCCTACCAAGGTTCTGTTTCTGTCAACAGAAACAGTGTACAGGATTCCACTGGCAAGGAGAAACAATTGCAAGGAACGAAGTATGAAACAAATACGGTACCTGGATACAGCCCCCTTGCTTCGGCTACTGTCAACCAAAGACCAGAAAACGGGTCATATGATGCCTTTTCAGCCTATCCAGTCAATGCATCATATGGTGCTTCACCAGATATGCAACATATGGTGCAGATGATGTATCATCTAAAGAGCCAATTAGAGCAGCTTAACCAATTGATTACACAAAATAATCAACTGCTGGAATCGTTGCATCAGCAGGAAGATACCAAATGTGTTCAAGGAAGCGGCGGCGGAGCAGTCATTGTGCGCATGTAATAAAGTGAACTTTCAAGAGAAGAATTCATTCTGATTATTTTTCTAAAATGGATTCTTCTCTTGTTCTGAAACAAGACGCTGCACGTCATTTCCATTCAATCATCATCTTGTCTTTCCTCTTATTCACTTCTACTTCCATCAACAAATGGACTTCAGAATACTTCTTATCTGCTCGCATACGTCCGGTCTCGGAACCCAGTATTTATCCAAACGCATTTTTCAGCTGCATGAAAGCAAATACATAGCCATGCCCTCCCGCTCCCTCACCTATATAGTTATTTCCTATAGCAAACGATACATTTTTACAATTACCTGATAGCTGTTCTTTCATGGTAAGATGCTCTTAACCTTAAAAATCGAAAATAAAAACGAAAGGACGTTTTAACAACATGCGCACAGTCCAGACAACCCAAGTATTAGGAAACAGCAAATTTAATAAATTTCATCTGCTTATTTTTCTTTGGTGTTTTTTCGCCATTGGCTTTGATGGCTTTGACGTTGCCATCTATGGAATTGGACTTCCATTAATGATGGAGGATTTTCATATCAGCAGAGTGGAAGCTGGAGCAATAAGCAGTTATACGCTTATCAGCACCATGGTCGGTACATTTTTGCTAGGTTCTATTTCCGATCTGATTGGACGTAAAAAAGCGATAGCTATCTGCTTAATCTTATTCAGTCTTTTTACCTTTTTAGCCGGTTTTGCACAAAATCCCACCCTGTTTATGACGATGCGAATCATTGCAGCATTAGGGCTCGGCGGAATCATGCCAATCCTTGTAGCAATGATGGGAGAATATTCTCCAGTAAAGAAACGTGCGCTAACGATTGCCGCTATGTATTGCGGCTATTCCATAGGAGCTATTATCGCTTCCTTTATTGGAATGTATTTAATGGAAATGGTCAGCTGGAGATTATTATATTGGGTTGGTATTATACCTCTTCTTGCGATGCCATGGTTCCTAAAACAGTTTCCGGAATCAATTTCCTATTACCTTTCCAAGAAAAGAGGAGATAAGATTGCGGAAATTCTAAATAAGGTCCATCCTGGCGGTAACTATCAGGCATCCGATAACTATGAATATGAAACGTTTAAGGAAAGCACTAAGGAAGTTCCCATTAAAAAGGTTTTCTCCAATAATCGGACAACCAGTACGTTGGCATTTTGGGTTGCTGTTACGTGCTCGATGCTGGTAATTTCGGGACTAACAACTTGGCTGCCGCAAGTCATGGTGGACGCAGGACATGGCTTAACATCGAGTTTATCTTTTAACCTGATGCTTGCTGTCGGACAAATTTCAGGATCTATCTTTGGAGGTATGTTAGTAAACCGGCTCGGACATCGTTCTGTCTTAATCCTGATGTTTTTTATCGGTTCACTATGTTTTGTTTTATTGAGTATTACCACACATTCTCTGTTGTTATACTTTATTATTACATTAACAGGTGCCTGCACCGTTGGAACACAAAATTTAGTAAATCCGTATATTTCCGAGTTTTACCCGAGGGAAATTCGGACAACTGGGTTAAGTATCGCAGTTGGCGTTGGACGAATCGGCGGCATTATGGCACCAGTAGCCATTGCCCTCTTACTGTCAACAAATCTAGACCCGCAGCATGCATTTATGGCATTTGCGATACCTAGCCTGATTGGAGCCCTTTGCTTTATTACAGTCAGGGAAAAACATGCCAGCTTTGACCGGGTTATACCAGTTAAAAAGCATCGAATCGCATAAGATAATAGCTGTATTACAGCATAATCATGCGGTTACCAATCTATTTCATCCTATATAAAACCGCCTGTTTCACATGATGATCGAAACGGGCGGTTTTATGTAACCTATCTGCTTTCATTTGATATTGTCTGCCATAACACGGGTTTCACTTATTCCGTGACTCCGTCCAAACCTAAATGCAGCAGGGCATAATCTCTTCCCTGCCCATCTTGTTCGGATTCTCCAATCACTTGAAATCGATGCTTCAAATAAAAAGCAGTAGCTGATGTATTGTCCTTATTTACATCTACGAATTGAATGCCATCTTTTTCTATTAAATCCTTTATAATAATGCTGCCAAATCCCTTCCCTATTTGGTCCGGGTCTAAAAACAACATTTCCAAATTTCTTTCATTCACACCAGAAAACCCAATCAATGTATCATCATGGTACCACGATTTCATATCTAGTTGCGGGAAATAAGTTGGAATTTCTGCTTTCATTTCTTCTCTATCTTTGGATTTCAAAAAATCATGTGTTGCTAACACAGATTTCTCCCATAATTGAATCAGAGCAGTATAATCTTCACTGCTAGGCTTTTTCCATTGCATGAGTACTTCCTCCCAATTAAAAATCGAATAAAAATCCTTTCCTTTTTACAAGTAAGGCATGTTTTTATTATATATGCCTGTTCATGTTTTATGAAGTAATTATTCCATTGCTATCTATAACCTCTTATTTACTGCCAAAGAAAAGTCATTTTCACTTTCTAATTATCTTCTATAATAGAACACATTTCACAATATCAGAACAAAATCGCTAACGCGACTAAATCACGTCCCAAGTAGATGCTAATCACTTGGGACGTTTTTCGCTTCAATCATAGTGCCATTACAATGCGGACAATGAAGTTCTACTTCATCCCTATTATTTTTATCCACACTAAATTCACCAATGATATACTCCGGGACTTCATCGGTTCCATGGCAATCTAAACATTGAAATAATATGATCTTCATTTCTTCTTTTAAGCCAAAAGGATCCTCTTCGTCCAGCCAGTCTGGAAAAAATTCATCTGATTTATCCGGCTCTTTTGGGTTTGTCAATTCCGTATCTCCTCCTTCTTTCTTTCTCTACATCCTCCATGTAATGATAAATCCACCCATAGTCAGCATGCCATATTCCAATGAGCTCCATCTGTTTACGGCAACACGGACATTCCAAAGGGTCCTGTTCAAATGATTCTATCATACGTTGACGGTATGTTTTTTTCTTACGTTTTGCTTCCAAAAGAAACGAAATCTGCTTCGTTCTCATGAACGCATATAAACTCAATATTTGTTG